>NZ_JBKIYH010000006.1:0-791 GCF_047085025.1 Halobacteriovorax sp. RT-2-6 | reverse complement strand
ATGGCAAAAGAATCTTTTGACAGAAGTAAGCCCCACGTAAACATTGGTACGATCGGGCACGTTGACCACGGTAAGACAACTCTTACAGCGGCAATTTCAATCACATTAGCTAACGCACTTGGTGGTGCCGTAAGAAAATTCGACGAAATCGATTCAGCACCAGAAGAAAAAGCTAGAGGTATTACAATCAATACTTCACACATTGAATACGAAACAGCTAACAGACACTACGCACACGTAGACTGTCCAGGTCACGCTGACTATGTAAAGAACATGATTACAGGTGCAGCACAAATGGACGGAGCGATCCTAGTATGTTCAGCGGCTGATGGGCCAATGCCACAAACTAGAGAGCACATCCTTCTTGCACGTCAGGTAGGTGTACCAGCGATCGTAGTATTCTTAAATAAAGTAGACCAAGTAGATGACGAAGAACTACTTGAGCTAGTAGAGATGGAAGTAAGAGAACTTCTATCTTCATACGACTTCCCAGGTGACGATATTCCTATCGTAGCTGGTTCTGCACTTGCAGCTCTTGAAATGAGAGACGATGCAATTGGTAAAGATAAAGTTCTAGAGCTTATGGCACAAGTTGATGAGTACATCCCAACTCCAGCTAGAGCAACAGACCTTGACTTCCTAATGCCAGTAGAAGACGTATTCTCAATTTCAGGACGTGGTACAGTTTGTACAGGACGTGTTGAAAGAGGGATTATCAAAGTTAACGAAGAAATCGAAATCGTTGGTATTAAAGAAACAACTAAAACAACTGTAACTGGTGTTGAGATGTT
>NZ_JBKIYH010000005.1:0-3265 GCF_047085025.1 Halobacteriovorax sp. RT-2-6 | reverse complement strand
TTACATTTAAATAACAGTATCAGATAGAAGACGAGAACTTAAAAGTAATACAAGACAAGTATATTAATTATACAAACTTTTAGTTGGTTAGATAAAGCTACTAAGGGTATATGGTGGATATCTTGGCAGTAAGAGACGATGAAAGACGTATGTTAGACAGCGATATGTCTCGGGGAGCCGTCAAGCAGGCTTTGATCCGGGAATTTCTGAATGGGGGAACCCTCCTGTTGGAAACAGCAGGAACCGTTTGGTGAGTAAAGTAGCCATTCTGGAGTTAACCGAGGGAACTGAAACATCTAAGTACCTCGAGGAAGAGAAATCAATTGAGATTTCGCAAGTAGCGGCGAGCGAACGCGAACTAGCCCAAACCGTTAAGTTTACTTAGCGGGGTTGTAGGACTGCAACGTGTAGCTTTGATGTTAGGAGAAGGGTCTGGGAAGTCCCGCCAAAGAGAGTGAAAGCCTCGTATCCGAAAGTTGAAAAGCGCTAGCAGTATCCTGAGTAGGACGGAACACGTGAAATTTTGTCTGAATCTGGGAGGACCACCTTCCAAGGCTAAATACTACTTACTGACCGATAGTGAACAAGTACCGTGAGGGAAAGATGAAAAGAACCCCGATGAGGGGAGTGAAATAGAACTTGAAACCATATACTTACAATCGGTGGAAGTGCTATTGTAAGGCATGACCACGTACCTTTTGCATTATGAGCCATCGAGTTACGATTTGTTGCAAGGTTAAGCCGTTGAAGGTGTAGCCGTAGGGAAACCGAGTCTTAATAGGGCGAATAGTAGCAGGTCGTAGACCCGAAACGGGATGAGCTATCCATGAGCAGGTTGAAGCGAGGGTAACACCTTGTGGAGGACCGAACCCATATAGGTTGAAAACTGTTGGGATGACTTGTGGATAGGGGTGAAAGGCCAATCAAATTCCGTGATAGCTGGTTCTCTTCGAAATGCATTTAGGTGCAGCGTCTGACGAATACTGACGGGGGTACAGCACTGAATTGGCTAGGGGGCTCACCAGCTTACCAAACCATATCAAACTCAGAATACCGTTAAGTAATATCAGGCAGTGAGACTGCGGATGCTAAGGTCCGTAGTCGAAAGGGTAAGAGCCCTGACCATCAGCTAAGGTCCCTAAATCGTGTCTAAGTGGGAAAGGTTGTGGAACTACTGTGACATCCAGGAGGTTGGCTTAGAAGCAGCCACCCTTTAAAGAAAGCGTAATAGCTCACTGGACTAGTGGTTCTGCGCCGAAAATGTAACGGGGCTAAAGATACGTACCGAAGCTATGGAATGAACTTTGTTCATTGGTAGAAGAGCATTGTGTTTATCGATGAAGGCGTACCGCGAGGAGCGCTGGAGATCCCACAAGAGCTGATGATGGCATGAGTAGCGATAAGGAGTGTGAGAATCACTCCCGCCGAAAATCTAAGGGTTCCTGGGCCAGGTGACTCCGCCCAGGGTTAGTCGGATCCTAAGGTGAGGCCGAAAGGCGTAATCGATGGGTAACAGGTTAATATTCCTGTACTTGGTTATATTCGTTTGACATGAGGAGTGACGGAGAAAGGTAGCAAATCCCACTGTTGGATGTGGGTTTAAGCGTGTAGGCTGTGTTGTAGGCAAATCCGCAACACGTGAAGGCTGAGGCGTGATGACGAGGGCTTGCCCGAAGTTTGTGATCCTCTGCTTCCCAGAAAAGCTTCGTATGAAGAATATAATCAATCCGTACCGTAAACCGACACAGGTAGATGAGGAGAGAATCCTCAGGCGCTTGGGAGAACTCTTGTTAAGGAACTCTGCAAATTGGAGCCGTAACTTCGGGATAAGGCTCGCCCCTGCTGGTGACATCGCTTGCCGATGTAGCTGACGGGGGCCGCAGTGAAAAGGGGGTAGCGACTGTTTATCAAAAACATAGGACTCTGCAAACACGCAAGTGGACGTATAGGGTCTGACGCCTGCCCGGTGCTCGAAGGTTAAGAGGAGAGGTTATCCATTAGGAGAAGCTTTGAATCGAAGCCCGAGTAAACGGCGGCCGTAACTATAACGGTCCTAAGGTAGCGAAATTCCTAGTCGGGTAAGTTCCGACCTGCACGAATGGCGTAACGACTTCCCCACTGTCTCAACAAGAGGCCCAGCGAAATTGGAGTGCGCGTGAAGATACGCGCTACCCGCGGAAGGACGAAAAGACCCCGTGAACCTTTACTGTAGCTTGACATTGGCTTTTGAATAGTAATGCGTAGGATAGGTGGGAGCTGTTGAGGCGTGCGTTCCGGCGTACGATTAGGCATCCTTGAAATACCACCCTTTGCTATTTGAAATCCTAACCTACCATCGTAATCCGGTGGGGGGACAATGTCTGGTGGGCAGTTTGACTGGGGCGGTCGCCTCCTAAAGAGTAACGGAGGCGCACAAAGGTTCCCTCAGGCCGCATGGAAACCGGCTGTAGAGTGTAAACGCATAAGGGAGCTTGACTGCAACACAAACAAGTGGAGCAGGGTCGAAAGACGGTGTTAGTGATCCGGTGGTTCCGAGTGGAAGGGCCATCGCTCAACGGATAAAAGGTACTCCGGGGATAACAGGCTGATCTCCCCCAAGAGTTCACATCGACGGGGAGGTTTGGCACCTCGATGTCGGCTCATCGCATCCTGGGGCTGGAGCAGGTCCCAAGGGTTAGACTGTTCGTCTATTAAAGCGGTACGCGAGCTGGGTTCAGAACGTCGTGAGACAGTTCGGTCTCTATCCTCCGTGGGCGTAAGAAATTTGAGTGAATCTGACCTTAGTACGAGAGGACCGGGTTGGACGAACCTATGGTGTATCGGTTGTGACGCCAGTTGCATTGCCGAGTAGCTAAGTTCGGAAGGGATAACCGCTGAAAGCATCTAAGTGGGAAGCCCATCATAAGATAAGATTTCTATAAGACAGCTTGTAGACTACGAGCTTGATAGGTCGCATGTGTAAGCGCAGTAATGTGTTGAGCTGAGCGATACTAATTAGTCTTTTTGCTTTATTTAACTTTTACTTTTAAGTTCACTTCTATTTGATATTGTTTTTTAAGTGTGAAAATATCGCTTAATAGACTTGCAAAGGTCGAAAAAAAGAATTAAATATACCAAGAATTAAATTTTTGGTGTGTCGATAGCGGCGGGGAAACACCTGATACCATCCCGAACTCAGCAGTTAAGCCCGCTTGCGCCGAAGGTAGTGCCAGGGTCACTTGGTGTGAGACTAGGAAGATGCACCTTCTATATAAAAAGCCAGATC
>NZ_JBKIYH010000004.1:0-16170 GCF_047085025.1 Halobacteriovorax sp. RT-2-6 | reverse complement strand
GCGATGGAAAAAGGTCTTAAGTTCGCAATCCGTGAGGGTGGTAGAACAATCGGTGCTGGTACAGTATCTGAAATTCTTGACTAATATTTGATATATTCAAGATATAATGAAGGGGAGCTATGCTCCCCTTTTTTTATGCTTAAATTTTAGTTTTTTAACAATCGATCTCTGGAATACAAGTTCCATTTTGTTGCCAATATCTATATGTATCAGCAATATCAGACCAAGGTGTACCATTAGTATCTTTTGGTTTACGTGTCCAAAAGTAATCAGCATCTCCAGTTCCACACTTGTGAGTTAGTTCGTGAAGTACAATCCCTTGACGGCCTTCAATATCATATTCCCAGTAGCTTGGTGTGATATATACAGTTTTACCGATAACGGCATATGTATAAGCGATTGCGCCACCATATGGCTCAACACATTTATGTTTAGTCCAGTAAGTTCTTGCCAGTGAACATTTCATTACTACGATGGCCTTGTTGATTTTCTTTTCAACATTCTTGCTCATGTACGGGTTCTGTTTTTTGTACTCTCTAAGATCCTTAATGATGCTTTTCATGTCTGCACGAGATTTCTGAGTATCTTTGATAAGCATGTCTCTCTGATCTTCAGAACATGAATCTGATACAAAGATGGCCGCATTGATGTTTAGTGTAAGCATTAATAGTACTAAATACTTCATGTTGTTTTCTCTCCAAAATAAATAAATGTCGCGTTGGCGATTCGCTACACTACCCTCAGATTGAACCGTATTCAAGATTATGGAAATATTTATAGTAATAAGAGATTGACGAGGTAGGCCTTTTTCGGTAATTTATGTTTCCAAGTCAAACGGGTGTATAGCTCCAATGGTAGAGCGGCTGATTCCAAATCAGTAGGTTTGAGGTTCGAGTCCTCATGCGCCCGCCACTTTTTCCAAATATTATTTATTTTGACTGCAAATTTATCCTATTTTTGCGTTAGCTCTTGCCAAACCATGTTAATTAAGGGATATAATCTGGTACTTATACGTTTAATTTAGGTAAAAAAGGATTTGAGATGTCCCTCATTAAGAGTGAAGACAGCAAAAAATGGATTAATGCATTTGTTGCTGCCGTAAGTGCGATTTGTGGTTTTATTACTATTAGATTCCTCGAACAATTAAGTGAGTGGTTCGATCTTGAAGCAAAGGTTCCAAACTTTCCTATTACGGTACAAGTTGCTGGAATTGTTGTAGGTCTGATTGTCTTCCTAGTAATTGCTAAAAACAAGAATGCTTCTACTATGCTTGAGGATGTTTATGCTGAACTTGTAAAAGTTGTTTGGCCTAACAAAGATGACGTTTTAAAGACAACAATTGGTTTAGTAATCGCACTAAGCATTGTAAGTGGAATTTTTGTATTAGTAGACTATACATTTAGACAGCTACTAGACATTATTCTTTAATTTATACCTTTAATTGATTAAGTGAGATAGAAATGGTTGATAACAACGAAACAGAAAAAGAACTAACTAACGAAGAAATGGCCGTAGAATCATCTGAAGGTGAAGCTACAGTTAATCCTAATTTTCGTTGGTACATTGCAAAGACTCTTACTGGTCAAGAAAACAAAGTTCAAAAAACTCTTCGTGAAAGAATTGTTAACTATAAGCTAACTGATTCATTTGGTGAAATTGTAGTTCCTGAAGAAAAAGTTACTTCTCATGCGGGTGGAAGAAAAAGAACTATCACAAAGAAGCTTTTCCCAGGTTACGTCTTAATTCAAATGCTTATGAATGAGAACACTTGGCACCTAGTAAAAGATACAGATAAAATTACAGGTTTTGTTGGCGGTACTGTTGACAAACCAGCGCCTTTATCAGATGAAGAGGCTGCATATATGACAGGTAAATCTACTGGTGGCTTCAAAAAGTCACGTACTACTGTGGACTTCTCTGAAGGAGAAGAGGTTAAGGTTATTGAAGGACCTTTCGCTTCATTCATCGGTACGATTGAATCTGTAAATGAAAATGGAAAACTGAAAGTAAACGTTTCTATCTTTGGTCGACCAACACCGGTAGAATTAGATGCTTCTCAGGTTGAAAAAAATTAATAATAGTTGGTAGAACAAAAGTTCGCAGGAGAAATTTATGGCTAAGAAAATCACAGGTTTCATTAAGCTACAAATTCCAGGTGGGAAAGCAAACCCATCACCACCAGTTGGACCGGCACTAGGTCAAAAAGGTGTAAACATTATGGAATTTTGTAAGGCTTTCAATGCAAAGACTCAGAAAGATGCAGGTGTAATGCTTCCAACAATCATTACAGTATACTCAGATCGTTCTTTTTCTTTCATTACTAAGACACCTCCAGCTTCATACCTTCTTAAAGACAAGCTAAAGCTTAAGAGAGGGGCACAGAAGCCAGGAACAGAAGTTGTAACAACAGTATCTAAGAAAATTATCGAAGAAATTGTTGAAGCGAAAAGACCAGACTTAACAGCAGCTACTCAAGAAGCAGCGGAAAGAATCATCGAAGGTTCATGTCGTTCAGCTGGTATCAAACTAGATTACTAAGAGGTGTTACAATGGCTAAGAAATCGAAAAAATATACAGAAGCACTTGCAAAAGTAGATACAACTAAGACTTACACTATCGATGAAGCAATTAACCTTGCTAAAGAAGTTAAGTTCGCAAACTTTGATGAAACTGTAGATCTAGCGTTCAGACTTGGTGTTGACCCAAGACACGCAGACCAAATGATCAGAGGTGCACTAGCACTTCCAGCTGGTACAGGTAAAACAGTAAAGATTTGTGTTATTACATCTGGTGACAACGTAGCTAAAGCTGAAGCAGCTGGTGCAGATTACGTTGGTGGTGACGATATCGTTGCTAAGATCGCAGGTGGATGGCTTGACTTTGATAGAGTTATTGCATCTCCAGATATGATGGGTAAACTTGGACGTGTTGCTAGAATCCTAGGACCTAGAGGTCTAATGCCTAACCCAAAATTAGGAACAGTTACTCCTAATGTTGAAAACGCAGTTAAAGAGCAAAAAGCTGGTAAGGTTGAATATAGAACTGAGAAGAACGGTATTATTCACGTTCCAATCGGTAAGTCGTCTTTCACAAATGAAGATTTAAGAAAGAACATTGACACAATGATTACAGCAATTATTAAAGCTAAGCCTGTTTCTGCAAAAGGTACTTACCTTAAGTCACTTACTTTAAGTACGACTATGGGGCCAGGTCTTAAAATTGATACTTTAGAAGCTGCAACTATCGCAGCAAAATAATAAGGGGTTGATGATTGTCGGTGTAGCTGCTGATTAGGTTTGAAGCTACATAAAGCCTGCATGAAATCTCCCTCCAGTAGTTTAGGAGGTAAACGATGTTAACTAGAGCAGAGAAAGACGTTATCATCGATGGTCTAAAAAAGAAGATCACTGATGCCAACGCTATCTTTCTAACAAACGTTATTGGACTACCATCTAATGACGCCACAGCTCTAAGAAAATCTATCCGTGAAGCGGGTGGATCGCTAGTTGTTACTCGTAACACACTTTTTTCTAAGGCAGCGGCCGGAACAGATGCAGAAGGATTACTTTCTGGTCTTAAAGGTACGCAAGCTGTTGCTTTCGCATTTGAAGAAGCACCAGCTGTTGCTAAGGCACTAAAAGAATGTGGAAAAGCGTTTGAACTAGTAGAACTTAGAGGTGGTTTACTTGATGGTAAAGCACTAACACCAGCAGAAGTAAATGCAATTGCAGACCTACCATCTCGTGATGAGATGCTTGGTACTCTTCTTGCAACATTTAATGCACCGATCTCAGCATTTGCTAGAGTTCTTAATGCAATTAAAGAGCAAAAAGAAGCAGGCGTTGAAGCTGCGCCAGTTGCAGCTGAAGAATCTGCAGAATAGTAATTAACAAAGTTAGAGTTAAAGTTATTTTAAATTTTTAGGAGTTATATATGTCTATTACAAATGATCAATTAATTGAAAAAATCTCAAACATGACTGTTCTTGAAGTAGCTGAGCTAGTTAAAGAACTTGAAGAAAAATTTGGTGTATCAGCTGCTCCTGTAGCTGTTGCTGGTGCTGCTGCTGGTGGTGCTGCTGCTGAAGAAAAAACTGAATTTGACGTTGTTCTTGCTGACGCAGGTGCTAAGAAAATCAACGTTATTAAAGAAGTTAGAGGAATCACTGGTCTAGGTCTTAAGGAAGCAAAAGAAATGGTTGAAGGTGCTCCAAAGACTGTTAAAGAAGCAGTATCTAAAGAAGAAGCAGAAGAAATCAAGAAAAAACTTGAAGCTGCTGGTGCAAAGGTTGAGCTTAAGTAATTTAAGCCCCTTGCTCATTGCATAAAAAATTAAAAAATACAGGTGTGGAGATTTAGCGATCTTCACACCTTTTTTGCGTTTGTAAAAACCGAAAAAAAAAGTTATTAAGTAACTAAAAAATATACGTGCACGTTAAAACAATTAAAACCCGGGAGAACCATAATGACTGAGGTTTTTAGACCAAACGAGTGGTTTCGTAAGAACTTTGCCTCAACACCATCTGTGTTAGAGACGCCTCCACTCATGCTTCTACAAAAGAAGTCCTATGATGATTTCCTTCAAAAGGACGTACCTCCTTCTCAAAGAGAAGAAATGGGATTACAGGCTGTATTCAACTCTGTATTTCCAATCCACGACTTTAACAAAACTGTATCGTTAGAGTTCGTAAGCTACTCACTAGAACAACCTAAGTACACTGTAAAAGAGTGTCGTCAAAGAGGCCTTTCATATGAAGCGCCACTTAAGGTAGTTGTTCGTCTAGTATTCTATGATGTAGCTGTTGACAAAGATGGTAATGAACAAAGAACTGTTTCTTCAATTAAAGAACAGGAAGTTTACTTAGGAAACATTCCTCTGATGGCAGAGACTGGTTCTTTTGTATATAACGGAACTGAGAGAGTTATTGTTTCTCAGCTTCACAGATCTCCTGGTATCGTTTTTGAACACGACGGTGGGAAGAAGCACTCAAGTGGTAAGCTTCTTTACTCTGCAAGAATTATTCCTCACAGAGGTTCTTGGCTAGACTTCGAATTCGATCATAAGAATATTCTATTTGCTAGAATTGATAGAAAAAGAAAATTACATGCAACTGTAGTTCTTAAAGCGCTTGGTTTCAGTACTGAAGAAATTCTTGATATGTTCTACAATATTGAAACAATCAAGTTTGCTAAGAATGGTGAGTTTGTAAGATCATTAGACCTATCTCTAATGACTGGAACTCGTGCAACAAATGATGTTCTTGATCCAAAAACTGGTAAAGCAATTGTTAGAAAAGGGAAGAAATTCTCTAAAGCATCTATTAAGAGATTAGCGGATGCTGGTGTAACTGAAATTCCTGCTCAGCTTGAAGAAGTTGTAGGTAAAGTTGCAGCTAAAGATATCTTCAATGAAACTACTGGTGAAGTAATCTGTCTTGCTAACGAAGCGCTTTCTGAAGCAAAGATTCAGGAACTAATTGCTGCTGGTGTATCTGAAGTAGAATGTCTTTACATTGATATGATCAACTTTGGTGATCAGATCAGAAACACTCTTCTTCTAGATAAAACAGATGCTAAAGAAGATGCACTTCTAAAAATCTTCGAAAGATTAAGACCAGGTGAACCTCCAGCGGTTGAAGCTGCTGAAGTTCTTTTCCAAGGACTTTTCTTTGATGAAGAAAGATATGACCTATCTCGTGTTGGTCGTATGAAAATCAATTATAAGTTTAAGACTGATGTTCCTGTTGAGAACACTGTTTTAACTAAAGAAGATATTATTACAACTATCCAGTACCTTGTTGAACTTAACAACGGTAAGGGACGTGTTGATGATATCGACCACTTAGGTAACAGACGTGTTAGACCTGTAGGTGAACTACTTGAAAACCAATTTAGAGTTGGTCTAGTTCGTATGGAAAGAGCGGTTAAAGAAAGAATGGCAATTCAAGAAATTGATACAATGATGCCATACGATCTTGTTAACCAAAAGCCAGTTGCTGCTGCCGTTAAGGAATTCTTTGGTTCATCACAACTTTCACAGTTTATGGATCAAACGAACCCACTTTCAGAAGTAACTCACAAGCGTCGTCTTTCAGCTCTTGGGCCAGGTGGTCTAACGAGAGAAAGAGCATCTTTCGAAGTTCGTGACGTTCACGTAACTCACTACGGAAGAATGTGTCCGGTTGAGACTCCTGAAGGACCAAACATTGGTCTAATTACTTCTCTTGCAACATTTGCAAAAGTATCTGAATACGGTTTCATTGAAACTCCATACCTAACTATTGGTGAAGATCAAAAGATTGGTGATGTAGAGTATTTCACTGCTTTCCAAGAGGAAGGTAAAGTTATCGCTCAGATCGATGCTAATAACATTAAAGAAGGTCAGCTAGTTGGTGCTCAAGTTGCAGCACGTGCTTCTGGTGAATTCACACTTGTTGATGCATCAGAAGTTAACCTGATGGACGTTTCTCCAACTCAGATGATCTCAGTTGCAACATCACTAATTCCTTTCCTTGAGCACGATGATGCCAACCGTGCCCTAATGGGATCGAACATGATGAGACAGGCTGTGCCTGTTGTTAAAACTGAAGCTCCTATCGTTGGTACTGGTACTGAAAGAATTGTAGCTAGAGATTCTGGTGCAGTTCTTGTAGCAAACGACAACGGAAGAGTTATCTTTGTTGATTCAAACAGAATTGTTATTCAAAGAGATAGCTTCAAAGACGGTGAGTCTGGTGTAGATATTTACAAACTAGTAAAATATCAAAGAACTAACCAGAACACATGTAATAACCAAAAAGCTCTTGTAAAAGAAGGTGATATCGTTAAGAAAGGTGACGTTCTTGCTGACGGACCTGGTACTGATAACGGTGACCTAGCACTAGGGCAAAACCCACTTGTAGCATTCATGCCATGGGGTGGTTATAACTACGAAGACTCGATCCTGATTTCTGAAGACCTTCTTGCAAAAGACGTGTTTACTTCAATTCACATCGAAGCATTCGAAGTTGAAGCTCGTGATACTAAACTTGGTAAAGAAGAAATCACTCGCGATATTCCAAACGTTTCAGAAGAGTCTTTAAAAGATCTTGATGAAGCTGGTATCGTTAGAGTTGGTGCTATCATTAAGCCAGGAGACATCCTAGTTGGTAAAATTACACCAAAAGGTGAAACTCAACTTTCTCCAGAAGAAAAACTTCTTAAAGCTATCTTCGGTGATAAAGCTGGTGACGTAAAAGATACTTCACTAAGAGTTCCTTCATCTGTTTACGGTACAGTAATTGATGCTAGAGTTTATACTCGTGAAGGTGTTGAGCTTTGTTCAAGATCTAAGGATATTATCGAGCAAGAGACAACTCTTCTAAGAAGAGATGAAAGAATTGAGATTAAGGCAATCCAAACTTCAGCAATTCTTAAGATTGCAGATATGCTTAAAGGTGCAAAAGTTACTGATGTACTTGTTTCTGAAGATGGTTCAGCTGAACTACTTTCTAAAGGAACAGAGATTACAGGTGAAATTCTTGCATCAATTCCATTTGAGCTAATTGGTTACTTACCACTACAAGCTGAGCTTGAAGAAAAACTATCTGAGTATTTCGCAGATGTTAGAAACAAGATCAACAGAGTTAGAGCTAAGACAACTGATGAGATTGCAAAACTTCATAGAGGTGATGAACTTCCTCCAGGTGTAATCAAAAAAATTACTGTATACGTTGCGATTAAGCGTAAGCTTCAGCCAGGTGATAAGATGGCTGGTCGTCACGGTAACAAAGGTGTTATTTCTAACGTAGTTCCACGTGAAGATATGCCTTATCTTGCTGATGGTACACCTGTTGAAATCGTACTTAACCCACTAGGGGTACCTTCTCGTATGAACATCGGACAGCTTCTTGAGCTTCACCTTGGATGGGCCGGACGTGGTCTTGGTGAAAAAATCAAGGTTATGCTTGAAGAGCAAATGAAAGTTCACGAGATTAAGGATTTCATTTACAAAATTTATAAGACGCCAGAAGTTGAAGCTTGGTTAAAGTCTGCAGCAGATGATGTTGTTATGGCCCTTGCTAAGAAACTTACAAGCGGTGTTCGTTTCTCTACTAAAGTATTTGATGGTGCTTCAGAAGCAGATATCAGAGAAATGCTTGAGTTAGCTGATCTTGAGTCAAATGGTAAAACAACTCTATTTGATGGTAAGACTGGTGATGCTTTCGCAGAGGACGTTACTGTTGGTGTTATGTACATGCTTAAGCTACACCACCTTGTAGACGAAAAACTTCACGCACGTTCTACAGGTCCTTACTCACTTGTAACTCAGCAGCCACTTGGTGGTAAGGCTCAGTTCGGTGGTCAGAGACTTGGGGAAATGGAAGTTTGGGCACTTGAAGCATACGGTGCAGCTTATACTCTTCAAGAGTTCTTAACTGTTAAGTCAGATGACGTTATCGGTAGAACAAGAATGTATGAGTCAATCGTTAAAGGTGAGCAAGTACTAGAACCAGGTCTTCCTGAATCGTTCAACGTTCTAATCAGAGAGCTTCAAGCACTTTGTCTAGACGTTAAACTTGAAGAAGACAGAATTGAAGAATCTATTCGTTAATTTATGGCAGGCTTAGTCCTGCCGTATATTAAGAGGGCATAAAAAAATGAAAGACCTTTTAAACTTTTTTGATAAGCCAAAAGATCCAGTAAGCGTTGAAGGTGTATCTATCAAGCTTGCTTCTCCTGATACAATCAGAGAGTGGTCATTTGGTGAAGTAAAAAAACCAGAAACTATTAACTATAGAACTTATAAGCCAGAAAGAGACGGTTTATTCTGTGCAAAGATTTTCGGACCAGTAAAAGATTACGAATGTATCTGTGGTAAGTACAAGAGAATGAAGCACAGAGGTGTTGTATGTGAGAAGTGTGGTGTTGAAGTTACACTTTCAAAAGTACGTCGTGAAAGATGTGGACACATTGAACTAGCAACTCCAGTTGCTCACATTTGGTTCCTACGTTCACTTCCATCAAGAATGGCAGCTCTTCTTAACCTTTCTCTTAAAGAACTTGAAAAAGTTCTATATTATGAAGCATATATCGTAACTGCTTCAGCAACTGATGGTGTTGAAGGTGGTCTAGATGTAGGTCGCGTAATTTCTGAGCAACAATATTATGAACTTAAAGATCAAGGTATTGATTTCGAAGCTGGTATGGGTGGAGAAATTGTTCAAGAGCTACTTTCTAAGCTTGATATCGATCTTGAAAATAAAAACCTAAGACGTGGTCTTGCTAACGCAACTACAGAGATGGCAAGAACTAAGTTTGTTAAAAGATTAAGAGTTGTTGAATCTCTTATGAAGTCTGAAAACAAGCCTGAGTGGTTCATGATGGATGTTATTCCTATCCTTCCACCAGACTTAAGACCTCTTGTTCCACTTGAAGCAGGACGTTTTGCAACTTCAGATCTTAACGATCTATACAGACGTGTTATTAACAGAAACAACCGTCTTAGAAGACTTAAAGAACTTAATGCTCCTGAAATCATCATTAGAAACGAAAAGAGAATGCTTCAAGAAGCAGTAGATGCTCTATTTGATAATGGTCGTCGTGGTAAGGTATTTACTGGTGCTAACAAGCGTCCACTAAGATCACTTTCTGATATGCTTAAGGGGAAGCAAGGACGTTTCCGTCAAAACCTACTTGGTAAGCGTGTTGACTACTCAGGACGTTCTGTAATCGTTGTTGGTCCAAGCTTAAGACTTCACCAGTGTGGTCTTCCTAAGCTTATGGCACTTGAACTTTTCAAGCCATTTATCTACAACAAGCTAATTGAAAAAGGACACTGTACTACTATTAAAGTTGCTAAGCGTATGGTTGAGCAACAAAAAGAAGAAGTATGGAATATCCTTGAAGAAGTTGTACAAGAGCACCCAGTACTTCTTAACCGTGCACCAACTCTTCACAGACTTGGTATCCAAGGTTTCGAACCTGTACTTATTGAAGGTAAGGCTATCCGTCTTCACCCTCTTGTTTGTACTGCATTCAACGCCGACTTCGACGGTGACCAGATGGCCGTTCACGTTCCTCTATCACTTGAAGCTCAAATTGAGTGTCGTGTTCTTGCAATGTCGACAAATAATATTCTTTCTCCAAAAGATGGTTCACCAATTATTACTCCATCTCAGGATATCGTACTTGGTCTTTACTACATGACTCGTGTTAGACCATATGCTCGTGGATACGGGAAAACTTTCTCTTCTAAAGAAGAAGCTCAGTTTGCTTACCACTCAGGTAACCTACACCTACAAGCACCAATTAAAGTACGTATTGGTGGTGAAGTACATGAGACTACTGTTGGACGTACATTCGTATTCGATATCGTTCCTTCATGTCTAAACTTCGAAGACGTAAACATCATTCTTGGTAAGAAAGAACTAGTTAAGCTTCTTGACCTTGCTTACAGAAGAGGATCTGAAAAAGATACTGTTCTACTTGCTGATGGTCTTATGCAACTTGGTTATAGCAATGCTACAAAAGCTGGTATTTCTATTAACGTTGTTGATATGGAAATCCCTTCTGAAAAAGAAGGAATTCTTAAAGAAGCTCATGATGAAGTTCACGGAATTACAGAAGAGTATAACGAAGGTTCGATCACTAATGGTGAGAGATATAACAAGGTTGTTGACGTTTGGTCACAAACTACAGAGAAACTTGTTAAGGTTATGCTTGAGAAAATTTCTACTGATGAATTTACTTCAGATAAAGAAGGTGAAGAGCCAATTTACGCTCCTTCATTCAACGCTCTTTATATGATGGCAAACTCAGGAGCAAGGGGTTCTGCACAGCAGATGAGACAGCTTGCTGCGATGAGGGGTCTAATGGCCAAGCCATCTGGTGAGATTATTGAAACGCCAATTACTTCAAACTTCCGTGAAGGTCTATCGGCACTACAATACTTCACGTCTACACACGGTGCTCGTAAAGGTCTAGCCGATACTGCCCTGAAGACTGCAAACTCTGGTTACCTAACGAGACGTCTAGTAGACGTTGCTCAAGACGGTATCATTAGAGCTGAAGATTGTGGAACAACTGATGGTATTACACTAACTTCTCGTATTGAGTCTGGTGAAGTTGTAGAGCACGTTGCCTCTAGAGCAATGGGCCGTGTAACAGCAGCTCCAGTTATCTCTGCAGAAGGTAATGAGGTTCTTCAAACAGGTCACCTACTTACAGAAAAAGACCTTGTGTTACTAGAAGAGAAAGAAGTTGACCAAATCAAGGTTAGATCTGTTCTTACTTGTAACGAAAGACACGGTTTCTGTGCGGCTTGTTTCGGACGCGACCTTGCAAGAGGTACAATGGTTTCAGTTGGTGAAGCTGTTGGTGTTATCGCTGCTCAGTCAATTGGTGAACCTGGTACACAGCTTACAATGCGTACATTCCACGTTGGTGGTACAGCAACAGCTGGTGCACAAGTAAATAAAACAACTGTTCGTACATCTGGTAAAGTTGTATACAACAATGTTGTAACTGTTGAAACACCAACTGGTCTTCTTGTTATGAACAAGACTGGTGAGCTTATCATTAAAGATGCTCGTGGTGTTGAAAAAGAAAAATATCCAGCAATCTACGGTTCAAAGCTACACTTCTCTGAAGGTAGTGAAGTAAACGTAGGGGATACTCTGATTGAATGGGACCCGTTCTCGATTCCACTTCTTACAGAAGTAGCTGGTTTTGTTAAGTTTGAAGACTTAGTAGTTGGTGCAACTCTTGCTGAGCAAACAGATGCAGTAACAGGTCTAACTCAAAGAACTGTAACAGAAACTAAGGATCCTTCACTTCAACCAAGAATTACGATTCTTGATGCTGATGGAAACCCAATTATTGTTCCTGGAACAAACAGACAAGCTTCTTACCGTCTACAAGTTGGTGCAACTCTAACTGTAACTGAAGGTGATGAAGTTGAAGTTGGTAGCGTAGTATCTAAAGTTTCTCGTGAAACGACGAAAACAAAAGATATTACTGGGGGTCTTCCAAGAGTAGCCGAGCTTTTCGAAGCTAGAAAACCTGCTCAAGCATCTCAGATTGCTGACGTAACTGGTACAATCGAGTTTGGTGCTGAAGTAAGAGGTTCTAGAAGAATTCTTATTAGACCTGAAGATGGATCTGATCCAGTAGTTTACACAATTCCTAAGGGACGCTATGTAACTGTAAACGAAGGTGACTATATCCGTTCAGGTGAAGCTATTATGGATGGTCCAGCTAACCCACACGATATCCTAAGAGTACTTGGTATTAAAGAACTTGCAGGATACATCGTTGATGAGATTCAAGCTGTATACCGTCTACAAGGTGTAGATATCGATGATAAGCACATTGAGGTAATCGTTTCTCAAATGCTTAAGAAAGTTGAAGTAACTGATCCAGGTGACTCTACATTTGTTGTTGGTGATTCTGTAACTAAAGCAGAATTACTTGAAACAAATGAGCAACTAGTTGCTGATGGATATGAGCCAGCTCAAGCAAGACCAGTTCTACTTGGTATTACTAAAGCAGCTCTTTCTACTGATTCATTCTTATCAGCTGCATCTTTCCAAGAGACAACTAAGATCTTAACTCAAGCATCGCTTGAAGGTAAAAAGGATTTATTACGTGGTCTTAAGGAGAACGTACTTATGGGTCGCCTGATTCCAGCTGGTTCTGGTATCTCGAAGTACCGTGATTACGAAGCATTTGTTGAAGAAGATGATTCTCTAGAAGAAACTTCTACACTTATGCTATAAAAACTTGCTTAATTGAGGGGTGGTGTGTTACACCATCCCTCTATAGTTTATTATGGGCTTAAAAGCCTATTTTTATTGTGGAAATATTGTTGTAGTTAAGGAGCGGAAATGCCTACGATTAACCAATTAATTAGAAAAGGTAGAACTGATAAAGTTGAAAAAACTAAGTCACCTGCCTTAAAAGCGTGTCCTCAAAGACGCGGTGTATGTACAAGAGTATATACAACTACTCCTAAGAAACCAAACTCAGCTATGAGAAAGGTTTGTAGGGTAAAACTAACAAGTGGATTTGAAGTTACTTCATACATTGGTGGTGAAGGACACAATCTACAAGAGCACTCGATCGTTATGATTCGTGGTGGTAGAGTAAAAGACCTTCCAGGGGTTCGTTATCACACTATTAGAGGTACACTAGACTGCCAAGGTGTTGATAAAAGAGGACAGAGAAGATCTAAGTACGGTTGTAAGAGACCAAAGAAATAATTTTTAGTTAACTAATTGTGACACCGATTGCAACATGGCATGAGGTGAGTAATCGATCAGTTTTAACTGTTTCCGGTGAAGGAGAAAAAATATGAGTAGAAAACATAGAGCACAGACGAGAGAAGTACTTCCAGATCCGATCTTTCAAGACGTTGTAGTTGCTAAGTGTGTAAACGCACTTATGAAAGACGGAAAAAAATCTGTTGCTGAAAAAATCTTTTATGGTGCACTTCAAAGAGTTGAATCAAAAACTGGTGAAGAGCCGTTAAAGGTATTTAAGAAAGCCCTTTCTAACATTAAGCCAGCGGTAGAGGTTAAGTCTCGTCGTATTGGTGGTGCAACTTACCAAATTCCAGTTGAAGTTAGAAATAACAGAAGACAATCACTAGCTCTAAGATGGTTGAGAGACTATGCTAGATCACGTGGTGGTAGAACTATGGTTGAGAAACTATCTGATGAAATCATCGATGCTTCTCAAGGTAGAGGTGGCGCTGTTAAGAAGCGTGAAGACACTTACAAAATGGCAGAAGCTAACAAAGCTTTTGCTCACCTTAAGTGGTAGTTCGAAAATAAGCAATAAAGTCCATAATAAACTAATAGAAGGCTCCCTAATGGGAGCCTTTTTATTTCTAAAACCATTTATTCTCCAAAGTTTTATTCCTATCTAAAATTCCATATTTATGTTAATTATATGTCTGCAAAAATTAAATTTTTAAGGACTTTGTATGAGTTTAGAAAATATTCGTAATATCGGAATTATGGCGCATATTGATGCGGGTAAAACGACGACAACTGAACGTATTCTCTACTACACGGGAAAAAGCCACAAGATTGGTGAGGTTCATGATGGTGCTGCTACTATGGACTGGATGGTTCAAGAGCAGGAACGTGGGATTACTATTACTTCTGCTGCGACGACTTGTACTTGGAACAAAACTAATATCAATATCATCGATACACCAGGTCACGTAGACTTCACAATTGAGGTTGAGAGAGCTCTTAGAGTTTTAGATGGTGCAGTTGGTGTATTCGACGCTGTAGCTGGTGTAGAGCCTCAATCTGAGACTGTATGGGGCCAAGCTGATAAGTATAAGGTTCCTCGAATTGCTTTTGTTAATAAAATGGATCGCGTTGGGGCAAACTTTCAAATGTGTCTTGATGAGATCAGAGAAAAACTTGGAAAAACAGCGGCTGCTATTCAATTACCAATTGGTGCAGAGGATACATTTAGAGGTGTTGTTGATTTAGTTGCAATGAAGGCCGTGCTTTTTAAGGACGAAGACCTAGGTTCAACTGTGCAAATCGAAGATATTCCTTCTGAGCTTGAAGATGATGCTCAGTTAGCACGTGAAGAGCTTATTGAAACATTAGCCGATTTTGATGATCAGCTTGCTGAAGACTATCTTTCGGGTGAAGAAATTACTGAAGAAAGAATTGTTACAGCAATTAGAGAAGCTGTTATTAATCACGAGTTCGTTGCTGTTCTTTGTGGGTCAGCTTTCAAGAACAAAGGTGTTCAGCCTCTACTAGATGCGGTTTGCGCATACCTTCCTTCTCCAGTTGATCGTGGGGAAGTCAAAGGTGTTAACGGTAAGAATCACGATAAAGAAGAAATTAGAAAACCTGATACTGAAGAAGCATTTTCTGGAATTGCTTTCAAGATTGCAACGGACCCGTTTGTTGGATCTTTAACATTTTTCAGAATTTATTCAGGAACAATTAAGTCTGGTGCACAGGTTTATAATCCACATAAGGGTAAGCGTGAGAGAGTTAATAAAATTCTTCAAATGCATGCTGACAAAAGAACTGAATTACAAGAAGCTAAGGCCGGAGATATCATTGCAATTTCTGGTTTAAAGGAAACTGTTACTGGTGAAACACTTTGTGCCGAAAATCGTACTATAATTTATGATCTAATGGATTTTCCAGAATCGGTTATTTCAGTAGCGATTGAGCCAAAAACAGCAAATGATGAAAAGAAGCTAATGAGTTCCCTAGGTCAACTTAAGCTAGAAGATCCATCATTCTCTTTTCAACATAATAAAGAAACAGGTCAACTTCTAATTTTTGGTATGGGTGAACTTCACCTTGAAATTATTTGTGATCGTTTAGAAAGAGAGTTCAAAGTAGGTATCCGTGTTGGTGATCCTCAAGTTTCATACCGTGAAAGTATCACGTCAACAGCTAAAGAATCAGATACATTTCACCGCGAACAAGCTGGTAAAATGGTATTTGGAAACGCTGTTATTGAAGTTGAGCAAGCTGATTCGCAAGCTGGTGTCTTATTTGAAACTGAATTAACTAAAAGAGATTTACCACAAGAATTTATTGATGCTATTGAAAAGAGTATTAAGGATACATCGATGGGTGGTGCTCTTGCGGGTTATCCATTTATTAATATTAAAGCGAAACTTGTTGCCGCTGAATTTAATGATGATGAAGGTTCAGAAGTAGCTTATGCTATTGCTGCTTCTAATGCTTTTAGAGCTGCATGCCGAAAAGCTGGCCTATCATTACTAGAGCCTAAAATGAGTCTTGAAATCGTAACACCTTCTGATTACACAGGTGATATTATTTCAGACATTAATATGAAACGCGGAAAGATCCATTCGATGGGTGTAAAGCAAGATAAAGAAGTTATCGATGCAGAAGTTCCGCTATCGGAAATGTTTGGATACTCAACAGATATACGTTCAAAATCTCAGGGTCGTGCTAGCTTCACGATGAATTTTGATAGATATGAAGAGATTCCTATGAATATGGCCAAAGAAATACTTGAAAAACGAGGAATATACATCTAAAACACTTTAGATTTTTTAACTACTAAACTAAGTAATAACGCAGGAGTAAAAGATGGCAAAAGAATCTTTTGACAGAAGTAAGCCCCACGTAAACATTGGTACGATCGGGCACGTTGACCACGGTAAGAC
>NZ_JBKIYH010000003.1:0-351367 GCF_047085025.1 Halobacteriovorax sp. RT-2-6 | reverse complement strand
ACTTCAATGATTCAGTTACGTCAGATCTTTCAAAAACCGTTTAAAACTTATTTTGGATTTCTTCTCATCTTGTTTGCTACCTAAGCAGCAAATCCTTATTACTTTATTTGAATGTTAAAGAGCCTCTTGAAATAAATGGTGGACATGACAGGAGTCGAACCTGCGACCCCCTGCGTGCAAAGCAGGTGCTCTCCCAACTGAGCTACACGCCCACAAGATAACTCATCATCTGTTTTAAGCAGTTGATTTGTTTCGTTCATCTCTCAAGGTGAAACGTAATTTATGTGACCTCGTTTCATATGTCAACACTGTTTTTTCTTTTTTTTTACTTTTTTTGCATTTTTTTTAATTTCCTATCATAATTTCATTATGCAAAGGAGAATTTCAATAATGACTATTGTAAAGCTTGTAAGAATCTCACTATTTCTATGCATCTTTTTAAGTTGTAGCAAGAATAGCGATATAAAAACACAGGAAGAAGTATCGGACAAAAAGGTTGATGTCTTTAAAATAAATGTAGATCGTACTGGATTATCTGAATCTGAAGGAATTATTAAGACTTCACACGGTAATATTACCTTTAAATTCTATCCTAAAAAGGCTCCTAATACGGTTGCACGCCTAATTCAGTTAATTCAAAGTGGTTTTTATGATGGATTGGGCTTTCATCGAGTAATTCCTAACTTTGTAGTACAAACAGGGGATCCTACAGGCACTGGTAATGGCGGTTCAGGCAAAAAAATCCAGGCAGAATTTAATAATATAAGTCATGTTGCTGGAACAATGGCCATGGCCCGTACTTTAACAGATGAAAATAGTGCTGATTCTCAATTCTATATAGCACTAACAGCACTTCCTCACTTAGATGGTAAGTATACTGTCTTCGGGCAAGTAGTAGATGGATTAGACATCTTAAAAAAGATTAAAGCCGGTGATAAAATTATCAGTATTGAATACCTAGAATAAGAAAAACTTTTTTTAATTTTAAAAGACCTGCAGTTTGCAGGTTTTTTTTACTTATTAGCTTAGAAATCATAGCTAAAATTTAGAAAAATTAAATTGCTCTTATCACTTATATAATGCAGACAAAACCGGGTTTAAAGCTATTACAAGTAATATAAGATAATGTGTAAGCGTAACCACTTTTACAAATAATAGTTTAACAAAAACAATCATTACATTTTTTATTTCTTCTTTACTGAAAGAGAAAAAATTTAAAACTAACAAACACACTTTCTAAATATGTTCATAAATTAAATAATTTATAAAGTTAGAACTGAATAACTTCTCCACCACTGTTTAGGCATGGAGATAAAGGAATGCATTCGAAAGAAGAAGAAAGCTTTTTATATATAAAATTAAAATTAACTTTATCAATTGCAACTCAAGAAGAGCTATCAAAAGATTTCAGTACATATTTTTTGATTTTTTTTCTGATAAAGAATTAAAACACTCTAGTTGCTTTTAAAAATTTCTTACGATTGAAAATCGTCTGGGTTATGGCGTCGGTGTGTTTGTAAACAACTGTTTCGTTTTGGGGAAAGAAGGAATAAGGGCAAAAGATTTCTTGTTCAACTTATTTAAAAAACTAAAAAAAAAGCCTGCATATTCTGCAGGCTTTTTTTATTTTCCATGTCTTTTTTTATCTTTTGTATAAATGAATGTTTTTAAAATCAGGAGCCCAACAATTAAAAATCCAATGATCCAACTTGTTTTCGCAGTAAATTGTCCATCTTTTACTGGTAATGGCTCTTTAGTTGGTACTTGTTGTGTAGTCGTATTCGTGTTTTCAGACATACAAACTCCTTTGTGTCTAATTATCTAAACATTGATTCTAAAATAAGCACAGTAGCATAAACACCTGCTGAAATTGGAATTGCAGCAATAAAACGTGTCCATTTAGTTTCTTCATTTAAGTGCATAAAGTAGTAAGCAACTAAGAAAGCTTTTCCAAGAGCTAAAAGTACTAGAGCACTATCGCGATAAAACTTTGCAATATTTGTCATACCTGGAATGATTAGTTCCACAGCTGTTAAAAACGTCAGTACGAAGAAAATGAAAATATATAATTTCTTGTGTGAATGATGTGCGCCTTCAGCCATTTTATTCTCCATTTATAATTAATTAATTTTTTAAATACTGTTCTTTGTTAACTAATAAACCAAGATCAATCATTAGCTTATTAATATCTTTACTTGTTGAATCGTAATACCCTCTGATTTTACCATGTCCATCAACTAGAACAAGTTTTTCAGAGTGTGCAATATCAAGCATTGTTACCTTTTCACCGTTAACATTGGCCTCAACTTCTTGTAATTTTCCCATCTGAGTACCGAAGCCATCTACTATTGTAGATTGCATATCTTCAGTCTTTCCAGTTAAGAAAGTCCAAATATAAGGATTTGCTTGATGTTTTCTTGCATACTTAAATAGTGTTTTAGGATTATCCGTTTCAGGATCAACAGTAAAAGATACAAGTGCAACCTTTTGCCCAAGTCCTCTTACTCTCTTTTGAATCTTTTGCATTTCTTCCGTTAACCTAAGACAGCTAGACGGACAATTAGTGAAAATGAAGTTTGCTATATAAACACGCCCTTCTAATTCTTTTGATCCAAATGTTTTTCCAAAACTATTAGTAAGTGAGAAAGCTGGTAATTGTTTCATGACTGGAAGTTCAGGAGGTAATTCTCTAAATACTGATTTGAAAAAAGGTACTGAGAAGAAATATAAAACAAATACTAACCAAAACGCTTTCTTTGAGACAAGCGTTTCGATTAGTGAATTTGATCTTTTTATACCTAAACTAGTCATTATTTAACTCTGTTGATTCTTATTGATTCTTAATACGATCAAGTAACTCTTTACGAGCTTCTGTGTCTTTTAAGTTCTTAAGATACTCTACGTAGTGAGCAACTGCCCAGATTTGATCATCTGTAAGTGTTCCTTTCCAAGCGGCCATTGCTGTTCCACCAACACCTGCAGCTAAACGAAGAGCAATTTCTTCAACTGTATCTGCCGAACGAATCGTATTCCAAGTGAAATCAGGTGGAAGTGATTTGAATCCCCACTCAGTTTCTTGAAGCTTTGATTGATAATCACTATCAGAGAAATCACTCGCGCTCATACCAGTAAGCTTCGCAAGCTCATCCTTAGGAACGTAAGCTCTGTGACATGACCAGCACATTGCATCTGCGTGATAAACTTTCTTACCTTCTTCAATAGCAGACTTAACGTGAGCTACACCGTAAGGGTTTTTACCAAGAGTAACTTGTTTTCCAAGTTCCTTATCTTTACCTTCCCATACTGATGGAGCAAAAGTTTTAATGTATTGAACAACTTCAAACATTTGATCTTCAGTTAGATCCCATGGAAGCATTGCCGTACCATGCAGACCCTTCTCTAAGATTTTGTAGAAGTGCTTATCGTGTGGAAGAGTTCCCGCTTCAACTTCTCCAAACTTGAAGACACCTTTAGTAAAGTCACGTGGTGGAACTTTCATTGCCTTAGCTGCAACACCTTTTCCATCACCGTCAACACCGTGACAAGGCATACAGTATTCAGTGTAAATTTGCTTCCCTCTATTAAGAACATCTTTCTTAACATAGAGGCCACCTGCGAATACTTTATCTTCTTTGAAGTGGTTTTCCTGGCAAGAAACCAAAGATAAAATTGTAAACATTGCTGTTAAAGTTAATGCCATTTTCTTCATAGCTATCCTCTTAAAATACAAACATAACGATAAACATTACTAACCAAACGACACCTAAAAAGTGCCAAAACTTAGATACATTCTGTACCCAAGTTACTTTCTCCATACTGTAACCTTTCATTGAAACAGGAAGAAGAAATAAAAGTGCAATTAAACCTAGAACAATATGCGCAGCATGAGTCCAAGTAAGTGCATAAAATAAAGATGGGAATACTCCGCCAGAAGCTTGAAGTCCCATCGCTGCCATTGAGTTCCAAAGTTGCCATTGAACAAACATGAAACCAAGACCTAATAAATAAGTTAATGCGAAATAAACTCTCATGGCCTTAGTATTGTGCTTATTGAATGCAGATTCAAACAGCACTAAAGCAACAGAACTTAACGCAATTATTATTGTACTGACCATAGGGAGTGTTAGAGGAATTCTCGGCATTCCCATTGGTGGCCATACATCAACAGTTAAACGGTAAACAGAAAAACCAAGTAACATCGTAGCAAAGAGCATTGTAAATGAAACAAGAAGCACAATCATCGCGATTGATGATGTGAGCTGTTTTGCTTCAAAATCTTTGTTTGTCATTACTTGGTTCATTCTAATTATGCCTCAACTATTTCTTCAGTTTGATATTGGAAATCCTTACCTTCTGGAAGATTTGGGTTTCCTAGTTCGTGTGGTCCACACTTAACAACAGGAATCTCTTTAAAGTTATACACTGGTGCTGGTGATGGTATTGTCCACTCAAGAGTACCAACATTCCAAGGGTTGTCAGATACTGGCTCTTTTTCTTTCTTAAAGAAAATTGTGTAAACAAAGTTGATTACGAATGGAATTTGTCCAAGACCCATTAGTAGTGCAGAGTAAGTAACAAATGCATTAATTGGGATTAGTCTTTCCATAAATTCGTAAACAAATGGGTTATAAAGACGTCTGTGCATACCTGCGTATCCAACAATCATCATTCCCATGAATACACCATTTAGACCAATCATTGTGATCCAGAAGTGCACTTTACCCCAGAATTCATTCAGGAATTTACCAAACATTTTTGGCATCCAGAAATAAATTGCTGCGTATCCACCAAGAAGAACAGAAGCTGCCATCGTATAGTGGAAGTGACCTACTACAAAGTATGTATCGTGTAGGTAAAGGTCAGTTGTAACAGTTGCTAGATATAGACCTGTTAGACCACCAAGACCAAAAACGAATACAACACCAAGAGAGAAAATCATTGGCGTATCAAACTTGATTGATCCTTTCCAAATTGTCCCTAACCAGTTTGCAAAGAAAATTGCAGATGGAATTGAGATCGTCATTGTAAGAGTCATGAAAGTTTGAGTTAAAAGTGGACTCATTTGAGTCGTATACATGTGGTGACCATATACAATTGTTGAAAGAATTGTAATCGAAGTCATAGAAAGCGCAGTTGCTTTCGCACCAAATGCTGGTTTTCTAGCGAAGAAAGAAAGTAAGTCAGATACAATCCCCCACGCAGGAAGAATAAGGATATAAACTTCAGGGTGACCAAAGATCCAGAATACGTGTTGGTAAAGGATAGGATCACCTGTTCCTGTTGTTGCAGCAGCACCAGCAAGGAAGAAAGTTGTTCCAAATACACGGTCAAATAATAGAAGTAAAAGACCTGCACCAAGTACTGGAAGGAAAATTGCGTTTAAAATAGCTGTTAGCCATAGACCCCAAACAGATAGTGGCATATCAAAGTATCCCATACCTGGAGCTCTAAGAACGATAACAGTTGTAATATAGTTAACCGCACCCATCGTTGAAGATACACCAAGAAGGAAAAGAGCAAGAGTCCAAAGAGTTTGCCCGGCCCCTGGTGAACCAATTAGCGTTGATAAAGTTGGGTACGAAGTCCAACCACCTGCTGCAGCACCTAGTGGTAAACACAGAGAAGCAACAAGGATTAACGCTGATGCAGCTGCAATCCAAAAAGAAAGCATATTAAGTAATGGGAAGACCATATCTCTTGCCCCAATTTGTAATGGGATAAGATAGTTTCCGAACGCCCCAATTAGAATTGGTGTAATTGCGTAGAAAATCATGATCGTACCGTGCATAGTGAAAAGCATCGCGTACGTATCTGGTGGAACAACTCCTCCTGTTGAAGGGAAAAGTAAGTTACCTAGAATTGGGAATGCCTCTCCAGGAAACGCTAGTGTCCAGCGAATCATAAGGGCCATCATCCCACCTAAACCTAGACCAATGATTCCGTACCAAAGAAATTGTTTTCCGATCACTTTGTGATCATAAGAAAAAATATACTTTGAGATGAAAGTCTTTGGCTCTGAGTGAATATGTTGCTCGAAAAATGCCATTTTATATTCTCCTAAAAGTTATCTTAAAATTAGTACTGCCACTTCCAACCCCAGAATAATTCAGGGTTTTCAGGGTCATTCTCATGAATAGCTTTCTCTTGAGCTTCCGCAATCCAAGTTGCGTAGTCCTCAGCTGAATAAGTAGTTAGAGAAGCTTTCATTCTGTAGTGATATGTTCCACACATTTCTGCACAAGCAATATCCCAAGTACCAGCTTTAGTTGGTTCAAACCATAGACGAGTTAAACGACCAGGAATTGCATCAACCTTACGACGAGCATTTGGAAAATATAGTGAGTGAATTACATCTTTTGAAAGTACTTGAATAACAACTTTACGACCAACAGGTAGTCTTAAGTCATTTAACTGAACAACATCATCTTCTGTGTTGAAGATATTGTCTGCACCAGCATATCTAAAGTGCCATGCCCATTGCTGACCAAGCGCTTGAATACGAAGTGGATTCTCGTCCTCTTTTGGCCACTTAGCAAAAACATTTACATAATCCTCATTCGACATTCTTGTAATGTTCATATCGATTCCAAGGAATACCGATAGACCAATTACAGTCGCAATGATGATATGAATCTTCTTGTTCCCATAAGTATAATAAGGCTTTGGGTGTCTCTTAGCTGAATAAAAGTAAGAGAAACCAAATAATCCTGCACATACTAATGCAAAGAAAAAGAGGTTCATGTAAGTAGTGTAGCCAAATAACCAATCGATCAAGTGACCGTGCACAGAGATATCTTCAGGTGGTTTCATTCTTTCCCAAAGACTCATCTGCTTAGAAGTTGTACTAACAACTGTAGCTAAAACAGGTGTCAAAAATCCCATAGACCTTCCTTCTATTGAAATACTTTATTAATTTGAATTGATAAATTTTAACCCTTTTTTATAACATTTTCCACGATTTAGCTAAGGAAAATCATCAATGATAGCAAGAGTGGTAAATAGATTATAGAACCCCAAAAATATTGTCGGGCCCAAGCTACGTAACTCGGCTCATCATGAATAAAAAAACTTTGCAAACTCTGCGCAAAAAATAGCCCATTAACTACTAATGAAGCGATAAAAAAGTTCCAAGAATTGAGACCAAAGAAATATCCGGCACTACTAAATAAAAATAAGAGTAATGTCCAAAGAGCAATACAGATCTTCATTTTGGCAATTGAGTAGTAATGAGGATAAACCTTAATATCACCTTCCGCGTAATCTTGTTTATGGTAAATCGAGATGGCCATGAAGTGAGGAATTTGCCAAATAAACAAAATACCAAACAATAAAATTGCTAGACCATCAATTTCACCTGTCACAATTGTGCGCCCCATTACAGGAGGAATTGCCCCAGGAAGTGCACCAACAAATAACGCAGCAGGACTAGTTCTCTTCATCGGAGTATAGACATAAAGATAAGAAAAAAATGCCAACGCACCGAGTAACGCAGTAACTTTATTTACATAAATATAAGTTAGACTAAATCCGAGAATAAAAAGCAGCCATCCTTGAACAACAGCATAAATTGGTTTTATTCGTCCTGCTGGTAAGGCGCGATCTTTAGTACGAACCATATTGGAATCAACTTCAATTTCCATATAGCAATTAATTGTCGTTGCAGACATGACAATTAAAATTGAAAAAATAAGTGCATTAATCAGATAGAAGAAATCAACATATTGTCCAGTAAGTAAAATTCCTGAAATAATAGTCGAAACGACGAGTAGACCGAGTCGTGGCTTAGTTAAGCTTAACAAGTCACTTGCTACAGTATGCTTATAACCACCAAAAAACACTTCCTCAAAACGCTTGAACCACTGAAATAAGAAAAGTAAATTTAGCGTAATGATAATTGCTAATAAAAGATGAAGTACTTGGAAGTAAGTAGTATCAGTTAGTAAGAACAATCTCTTTGCATTAAATAAGTGAACTAAAAATAGTCCAACTAAACTTCCAGATAAAAGAGAGAATTGTTTAAATGCTCTTCCATGTAATAAAGTAATTGTTTTTCTTATACTAAAGAGAAACGCTAGTAGAACTACTAGAAACAAGACTCCTAAATACTTATGAAGAGAGTGTATTTGTGCTGCTACAGTAGTAGGCCAAAAGCGAAGGCCCTCTGCTGTTTGGCATAGGATATTAATATTATCCCCTACTCCACACACATCTTTTGTTGCAGTTTGATGAACAATACCACCAAAGAAGAACTGTCCAAATGCAATTAGTAACATAATAAAGACAAGATCTTTCGACGAAGGTGAATACCCTTTTAAATTCAGTTCTTGTTTTTTGATAACAGGATAAAATTGCTGAGAAAAGATTGCGATATAAGCAAAACTTAAAATTAAGTGGAAAACACTGACAAGAGTTGGAAGCTTATAAATGAAGTTAATTCCACCCAGTAGCGACTGAAGAATTAAAAGAAATAGTCCTAAACGAACAGACTTTTCTTTTGGATGCTTAATAAAAAGAAATGTATTTAAAACAATGATAATTCCAGCAAAAACTCTATGTAGAATTGGATATATTGATGACTTATCAACAGTAGCTGCATAACAGATTGGCCAAGAAGTACACTCTAGGCCAGTGAAGTCCGCACTCACTAACCCACCAATGACAATTAAACCTAAAGTTAATAATATATTGATGAAGGCAAGTGTACGATACATTACAGTTCCACCTCTTGAGATTTTTTAAGAATGATTAATAACTCATAAATAAAGTAAGAAAGTAAAATAGCAAATAATAAGTGAACTGGCTGAGCAAAGGCTGGAAATGCTAAATAAGCTAAGACTACTCCTGCTGTAATGACACCAATTAACACTAACATTATTGAGATACACTTCTTTTGTACAAATGAATTGTCTTTGAACTCTTCCATGATTTTTCTAAGAGTATACGAAAATCCAAGAAGTACTAAGATTGAGAAAGAACGGTGAATATAAAAAATCATATCAAGTCGTTCAACCCAATTTGTCCTAGCTAAATTCGGCTCTGTATTAGTTATCAAGTCAATTTGCTCTCTCACTTGAGTTCCTAAAACGATTTGAATCACAACTAGTCCCACAAGAACCCACAAGAAGTCTTTGTAGCGATCAACGCAGTGTTTGCGATGAAATTTGAGTTCCGTTACCTCATATTTTAAATGGGCAAGCGCAAATGCAAGAAATATCGCGAGTAACATATGAATTGTAATAACAGCTGGATGCAGATGTGAACTAACGACCATTGCTCCTACACCACCATTTAAAACGACTAGAAACAAGGCCAATCCAGAAAGCCATACAACCTTCTTATTATCCTTCTTATAAGCAAATGATAGTACTACTAAAATGATCGAAGCAATACCAGTCCATACACCGGCCATTCTGTTGAAGTACTCCGTCCATGTATGTACAGGATTGAAAATAGCAACAATGCGACCAGGCTTTGCAAAACGAGTTTGATAATCAGCTGGAAGTTGATCAACACTTGTAGGAGGAACAATTTTACCGAAACAAGTTGGCCAATCAGGACATCCCATTCCAGCTCCGGTGCTTCTTACCATCCCTCCAATGAGAATAAGTGCAAAAACAGTGATTATGACTACAGGCAAAAACTTTTTGAATCGTAATTTTTTAGAATTTTCCATTTCAACTTCAGCTTGATTTCAACTTTCTTAACCCAACTAGAAATATGAATAATTTTCAATTTCAAAGTGTTGGGATAGTATTTCTATATAGGAGTCAATATGCACAAAAATCACGGTCCTGTCTATTATGGTGACTATTTAGAACTGAATAAATTACTCGATACACAAAATCCTCTCTCTAAAAAATATGGAGATGAAGCACACGATGAAACACTTTTTATAGTCGTGCATCAAGTATATGAATTATGGTTCAAACAAATACTTCACGAACTACACTCGATAAAAAACATTTTCTCAGTAGATAAAGTTGAAGAATCATTGCTTTCAACTGTTTGTTCAAGACTTGAGCGCATTAAAAAAGTTCAAACTCTACTTCTTGGCCAATTAGAAGTGATGGAAACAATGACCCCGATGGATTTTCTTGAATTTAGAGATTTACTTGTCCCTGCTTCAGGATTCCAAAGTGTTCAATTTAGAGAAATTGAAATTCTGCTTGGACTTTCGACAAATCAAAGGAAAGAAGTTGATCGTGAATATTTCCTTGGAAGACTGAATGATCAAGATAAAGAAAGGCTTTTAAAAATTGAAGCTGAGTCAACATTATTTTCTGCTCTTGAGAAATGGCTAGAAAGAATGCCATTTACCTTTAACGAGGAATTTGATTTCTGGAGTGAGTATCAGGCATGTGTTGAAGATATGTTATGTGGTGACGAACTTACTGTCCTTGATAATATGGCAACACTTCCACCTAAGGCGCTAGAGATACAAAAGGCAAACCTTAAAAGTACACGCGATACATTTGAAACACTTTTTAATTCTGTAGAATATAATAAATTAGTAAAAGAAGGAAAAAGAAGGCTTTCTCAAAAAGCGACTCTAAATGCCCTCTTTGTTCTTCTTTATCGAGATGAGCCTATCCTAACACTTCCATATACTGTTCTTGCACACCTTATGGATATCGATGAGAACTTTACGACTTGGCGTTATAAGCATGCACTTATGGCACATAGAATGTTAGGGACTAAAATTGGAACAGGTGGATCTTCAGGACATCAATACTTAAAAGATGCAGCAGATAACAATCGTTCATTCATCGATCTTTTTAATCTATCAACTTTTATTATTCCAAGATCGCAGAGACCAATTTTACCTGAAAAGTTAAAAACAGCTATGAACTTTAATTACAGAGATTAGAATGTATAAGAAATATTTTAAAAGATTTCTAAACGCAAACGAGGGCAAACTTCACTTTGCTGCTCACTCACACCACTACTGGCCAGATGTCACTAGAGATGCACAGATCAAGTACTGGGATGATAGCGCTAAATATGTTGATGAAAAATGGGGATTATTTTTTTCCAATGAGTTTGTCGAATTACAAAAGAATATTGCAAACGTTTTAAATATTTCTAAACCAGAGCAAATTACATTTGCACCGAATACACATGAGCTTGCTTATCGTATACTTTCAGCTCTTCCTAATGGAGCAAAAGTCTTAACAACTGATAGTGAGTTCTACTCTTTTGATCGTCAAATCAATCGTCTTTCAGAAGAAAATATTTTTGATGTAACTAAGATTGAAAATAGTAATGATAAAAACTTTATCGATAGATTTATTCAAGAAGCAAATACTGACAAATATGATCTAATCTTTATTAGCCAAGTATTTTTTAATTCTTCTTTTGCTATTAAGGATCTCATCTCATTTGTAAAAGCAATCAATTCTAAAGCTGAAATTGTAATTGATGCCTACCATGCATTTATGGCCCTCCCAACAGATCTAAAAGAAATAGAAGATCGAATTTTCTACATGGCCGGGGGTTATAAATACTGCGGATCAGGAGAAGGATCTTGCTTTCTGATATCACCAAAAAATACAAAACTTACGCCAAAAAATACTGGTTGGTTTGCACAGATGGGAGACCTGACAAATTTTAGTGAAGATAAGGTTCCATTTAGTAATGATGGTTTTAGATTTGCTGGATCAACCATGGATTTCACGGCAATCTATCGTATGAATGCTGTTTTAAATCTATGGAAGAATGAAAAGGTAACTGTCCATGATATTCACTTACACGTTGAAAAAAACCAAGCTGACTTTCTGTCTGGAATAAAAGGGACAACTTTAGAAAATAAAATTGTAACAACGGCCAATAGAGGACACTTTATCGCTTTTATTTTCACCACAGCTTTAGAGTGTGAAGAGTATGCCAAAAGTCTTAAAACAAAGAGAGTTAATGTTGATTACCGCCGAAATATTTTGCGTTTTGGCTTTAGCATTTATCAAGATAGTGATGATATAATTAAGCTTATTAAAATTATTAAAGATATTGGTTAGGGAAAAATGGAAGAGAAGAAAAAGCAATCACAGGAAGAACTTCAATCAGGAGCGTCTAATAAGAAGGGTCTTGCTAAGGTTTTAGAAAATATTTTTAGAAAATATCAGGCCATTGGATATATGGCAGCGATGATACCTCCAATTATAGTTTATATTATTTGTATTACTCTAGGATTGACTCCTGGATACATTTTTTTAACTACGGCATATGAAAATGTAGCAGGACAACACTTCATTATTCAGGCCCTAGCGATGTCATTTGCATTTGTTATGTCTTATGCAGCCTACGCTTTAACTCTAATTTTTATCGTACCATTCTTTAATTGGATTTATCCTCTGAAGATGAAACCATTTAAAGGGAGTTGGATTTCTCTAGAAACTCTTCCTTGGTATTATCACAATGCTTTAACACAACTAGTACGCTATACAGTTTTAGATTTTTTTCAAGCAACTCCGATAATCACTCTTTTTTATAAAATGATGGGAATGAAGATTGGAAAAAATTGTGTAATCAATACGACAAATATTTCTGATCCATGTCTGATTACACTTGAAGACTATGTGACAATTGGCGGCTCTGCCACAATTTTTGCTCATTATGCTCAAGCTGGTTTTCTAGTTATTGCGCCAACAGTTATTAAGAGAGGTGCAACAGTTGGATTAAAAGCCTCGATTATGGGAGATGTTATTATTGGCGAAAAAGTTGTTGTTTCACCACATGAAGCGGTACTTCCAAAATCAAGACTAAATGCAGAAGATAGAAAGAAAGCAAAAAAAGAATCTAGTAATTAAGATATTTTAAAAAGAAAAAAATCATTACACCAGTTACTGAAACATAAAGCCAAATGGGTAAAGTCCACTTTGCCCATTTCTTATGGCTCTTAAAACTACCAGTCAAAGCATTCCAAAGAGTAATTAAAATCATTGGCAACATAACAATGCTTAATAAAACGTGTGAAATTAGAATTGAAAAGTACACAGGCCTTACAAAACCTTGCGCTATAAATTTCGTATCCCCATGGAAGTGATGATACAGAAGATATGAAACAAGAAAGAGAGCGGAAGTGGCAGTCGCCCCTGACATACATTTAATATGTGCAGAAACATTCTTATTTTTAATAAATCTCCAGCCTACAAATAATAATGTCGCAGAAATTGTATTTAAAGCAGCGTTTAGCATTGGAAGATAATCTACCCACCATAACTTAACTGCAGCTTCTGGTTTGAAGTAAATAAACCAAACGAGAAAAAGTGCAATTAGACCACTTAAAATAAAAAGTAATGTATAGATGAAATTACTATTGTTCTTCTTCATGAATCTTAGAAGCTACTGAGTTTTTTCTATATTTGTGAATTGTTTTATAAAGAATAAAAAACGGAATATAGATTAGTCCAATGAAAGTCACAAGAATCCAAACTAACCTAGCATCCTTTGGATTATCCATAGATCCAGCACAACCAGGACACGCAAAAACGTAGTCTGAAAATAGTACTAGAATTAATATGCCAATTGGTAATAAGAAACTTTTCATATAATTGCCTTATATACCTTTCGGAAGGCTTAGTCCATTATTTTAGGTCAAAACAAAAAAGGCCCTACATAGGTAGGGCCTTTCTTACAACATATTGTTCACTAATTAAATTAAGTAAATAAATGTAAATACTAGAATCCAAACAAGGTCAACGAAGTGCCAGAAAAGACCACACACTTCTAGAAGTCCATAGTCACCTTTGTCAAAACGTCCCTTAAGAGCAAGTACGTACATATAAATAAGGAATATTACACCTGAAAGTACGTGAAGCCCGTGAAAACCTGTAATTGCAAAAAATGTCGAAGAAAATAAGTTATTACCATGCTCATATGTTGAGAATGTCATCCCCATATCTGACATAAGGTGCATATACTCATATGCTTGAATACCAAGGAAGATAACTCCACCGATAATCGTTGCAAGTAACCAACCTCTAATTGCTTTCGGTTGTCTCATCTTTACAGCATCAATCGCCATAACCATTGAAACAGAAGAACAAATTAGAATGAAAGTCATAATCCCTGAAAGGTGTACTCCACCAAGAGCTTCTACAGGGTTTGGCCAATGCTTAGTTGCACGAAGTACAGCATAAGCAATTAATAAGCCTGAAAATGACATGGCATCAGTTCCAAGAAATAACCACATCCCAATTTTATTTGGACTCGCGTGTCCAAATTGAGGGTCATTTGGATAACTAATTACACCGTCATGAACTAAATCTTTTGTATTAGCATGTCCTGCCATTTATAAACTCCCGTTATCTCTTTCCAGCTTTCTTAGCTTTTGGTGAGTAAAAATCACTTCCTAACTCAAGTACATACTTAGTAACTGCTTCGATTTGTCTCTTAGCATCACCGTCAAGAAGTTCTGGATCCGCAGCCTCTCCTTCTGGCCAGAAAGAAGGCATTGTTGTACCAGGCATAATCTTATCTGGACCTTCAAGCCACTTCTTAATCCAACTCTTTCTTAATCTTCTCTTAGCAAAGTGAAGATCTGGAGCAAGTGCAGGATCACTATTGAATCCAGTTGTGTGACATGAAGCACATGCTAAATCGTTAAATAATTTAACAGCAGCACGTCTTTCTTCACTACTTTCCCAAACAACTTTTTCATTTTCATCAAAGATTGGTTGGTCAGCTTTTACACGGAACATATCAACAAGTTTTTCTTTTTCTTCTTTACTCATGTTGAAAGAAGGCATTCTTAACTTAAGCCATGGACGGATCTCATATACATCACCAAGGAAGTAATGGAACCAATCAGCTTGTACACGGTGCCCTTGTTCAACTAAACGTGGAGGCGCTTCGTTTACATCATCGTAAATTTTCAGCATATCACCGAACTCACCATCGATCTGGTGACATCCAATACAGTTAAACTTAACAGCAACTTTCATACCTTCATTTGCAACAGTTTCAGCAGCATCATATCTCTTAACACCTTTAAGAGGAATCTTCTGATCAACTTGACCGATAAGAGCTGTTGTAATTAGAGCAGCATCTTTCTCGCTCATATGGAACTGAGGCATTCTTAGTAGATCTTTAAATGGTTTATCAACACCATTGTCCCATCTTCTTGGGTTAAGTAGGTGCGCTTTAATCCAAGCTTCTCTTGAGTGCTCAACTTTCTCATGAGAGAAACCAAATTGAGTTAGAGGCTTAGAACCAATTTTTGAAAGTTCTGGACCAATTGGTGCACGATCTTCAAAACCTTTAATATTGTGACATGAGTAACAACCATATTTACCGATTGAACGACGTCCTAATTCCATTGTTCTTTCGTGATCGCTCATTGTCGCAAGCTTAGCTTTTGCAACTTCAACAGTATCAAAAGCAGAGAAGTAAGTTACAAGAATCTCATCTCTTGCACCTTTATCCATATCTGCAAACTTAAGCTTTTCAAATTGATTATTTTTAAGGCTCATTAGGTATGCAGTAATATCGTTAACTTCTCTATCAGATAGTCTGAAAGAAGGCATAATTGTATCTTCTTGGAAGTGACTTGGGTTTTTAAGCCATGAAGCCATCCAATTAGCATCTTTAACTTTAGAACCAATACCATCTAGGTAAGGACCTTTATGAGCATCAACTTTTTGAGACTCAAGTGCAAAGTCTTTAACACCGTGACAAGCAAGACATCCGATTTCACCAACCAGTTGCTTACCTTTTTCTTTATTACCACCAGTGTATTTCATGAAAGGCTTATAGCTTTCAGACTGAGCGTAAATAACTTCAGCGATTGCGTTTACTTCAGCGATATTCTTTTTAACAAACTCTGGTGAGTTATTATTATCGTTATTAAAGAACTGAGGCATTTTTGCATGCTTATTAAATGCTTTTGGTTCCCAAACCCAATTCTTAAAGAAATCTTTATCAAGCTTAGCAGCTATTTTCTCTAAACTAGGACCTGGTTTTCTCTTATGCTCCCAACCTTCAATCTTGTGACAGGCATAACAACCAAATTTTTCAAGAGCACGACGACCTTCATTTAAAGTAGTCGCTTGTGGAATATACTGAACACCACTGTGACATTTAACACATCCAGCTTCGTAATCACCACGTCTTAATTGTACGATAGGTACTTTGTGTGGCTCGTGCCAGTTGTACTTAGCAATCCAATCTTGTTTTTGTTCTTCTGTTGCAGGCATGTGAGCAGCTGCATTGAAGTCATTAACTCTATGCCCTTCACCACCGTGACATGAAGTACAACCAAAGTTCTTCATTGGGTGCTTACCATTAGCTCCAACCATAAGGTCTAAGTTAGGGTGAGTCTTATGTGGGTTTGGTTGATTTTCGTAACCTGGCTTATCAATAAATGTGTGACAAGTCATACAACGATCAACTTTTGGTACGTGTTGAAAGAATCTATCGTCAGTAATATTTTCTAATACTACTTGTTGAACCTTAACAGTTGGGTCCATGAAATCGATAAATGGTAAGTTTCTCAGTGCAAATACCGGAGTAACTTCTTTTCTCTTTTCAGCACCCTTAAGTAGCTCTAGACGACCAACAATACCGTTCACTTGCTTATTAATAGCATCAATATCAGTATTAAAGTCAGCTAGCTGTTTCTTAAGGTTCTTTTCTTTATCTTGAAGAGCTTTCTTCTTATCAGTCGATTTTGCAAAAAGATCTTTCTTCTCTTGAAGTTTTTTAAATAAAGAGCCTGCATTCGATGCATGTTCTGCGTGAGCAACACCGTAATTAAAAGCAAGTGCAGCAACGTCTGAGTTTAGACGACCATTAACGATCTGCTCTTTTTTAATATCTTTAATTACTTGGTTAAGCTCTTTCTCGATAGCAGCAATATCTTTGCTCTTAGCTTCAACTGATTTCTTAGCTGCCGCTAATTCGTCATTAAGAACTTTAACTTTTTCAGCACTGATCTTTGCTTCTTCTTCAGCAATATCTTTAGCAATTTTTTCTTTTTCAATTTTCATTGCTTCGATTTGAATTGCTTTCCAAGGTCTCATGTAATCATCTAGGAAAACCCATATTACCGTGACCAAAAGAACCAGTGAAAAGATCGCGAAGATCTTATTCAGTTTTTTCATATCATAGGCCATGCCTGGCTCATGTTTCTTTGACATTTTTATATACCCTTTATTACTTCTTCTTTAAGTATCTTTATATATCTATATCCAGATTCGCTTATAGGTTAAGTTCCCACTCTGGTAGAGCGATAATATACTTTAAGCTAAATAGCCATCTAAGAACCATCTTAATTGGTAATGAAGTCATACCAAGTACAAGAATGATGAAAATATAGTATCTAATCTGACCAGTGTTTTCGATAATCTTCTTCCCGTACTTTGACTTAGCAATTGCAACAGGAAGTACACAACAGTAAACAAGAGTTAGGATAATACCCACAATCTCTCTAACAACGATATTTGAAGGCATTGGAGTATTTAGCCACTTAAGCCATACAAATTCTGAAAGGTTTACGTTGTACTCAGAAACAACCTTGTGAAAGTCCCAGAACTCAAATGGTCCATAGAATGTCCAGTTTGGACCACGTAAGAAAGTACCAACGATAATTAGGTACATCCAAAGTACGATCCAACCATATAAGAATCCCCACATAGCGATTGGTCTTTCTTTAATTGTGAAATAACCATTCCCTTTTGGGTTTGTGTCAATATATGGAATTGCAATAAGACCAACAAGAATTAGACCTGGAAGTACAACCCCTGCCATCCAAGGGTCAAAGTATACAAGCATTTCTTGTAGACCAAGGAAGTACCAAGGAGCTTTCGCCGGGTTAGGTGCCCAAGTAGTGTTTGCAGGTTCTTCTAGAGGAGCTTTAAAGATAATCGCCCATACTACTAAGAAGATTGTCGTACCGATCATACACATTAACTCAGTAAATACTAAGTTAGGCCATACCCATACTTTTTCTCTATTTTCTGGAAGTGCTTCGATTGGGCACTCACCATTTTCAATTCTCTTGTCATTCTCTGCTGCTCTATAAAGTGCATACCAAGTAAGCCAAGCGATAAGAACGATAATAATGTTAATTGGAATATTATCTGGCCATAGGATAATTGCTCTAAAGTTTGCATCCATACAAAACCAAACTGTAATAGGTGCAGCAGCAATAAGTGCCCATTTAGCAAATTTCTTGCTTCCTACTACACGATAGTACTTCATCATGAAGAAGAATAGGACCGTCGTAATCGGGAATGATCTAATCGGATCGGCCAGCCAGTTTATAAGTTCTTTCATTTATATATCCCTTTCTCTCAAAATATATTTTCTAAAGTGGAGCTGAAATCCCACCGTCTTTTCTTACACGCCAGAAGTGAACTGCAATTAGAACACCAACAACAAGTGGAATGAATACACAGTGAAGAATATAAAATCTTAGTAGTGCTGGTTCCCCAACGAAACGTCCTGCAAGAAGCTGGAAACGAACGTCGTTTTTATCAGAAACCATCACGAAGTCACCAATTTGAGCTAAAGCTGCACCTGGACCACCATGACCTAAGAAAGGTGTTGCTTTTGCCATGTTCGAACCAACGGCAATCGCCCAAATCGCTAGCTGATCCCAAGGAAGTAGGTAACCAGTAAATGATAGTAGAAGAGTTAATACTAAAAGGATAACACCAACACCCCAGTTAAATTCTCTAGGTGGTTTGTATGAACCAGTCATAAATACACGGAACATGTGAAGCCACACAGTAATAACCATGGCGTGAGCACCCCAACGGTGAATTTCACGCATAATCCCTAAAGGCACGTGCTCTTTAAGTGCGATAATATCGTTATATGCGTACTCTGCAGTTGGTCTGTAATAGAACATTAAAAGTACACCAGTAACAGTTAGCGCTAAGAAAATGAAAAATGTAAGTCCACCCATACACCATGTATAACCAAGCTGAACCCCTGATTTTTTTAGTTTGATTGGATGTAAGTGTAAAAACACGTTACCAGCTACGACAGCTGCTCTGTTTCTTGCGTTCGTTGGAGGCCCGTGTCTGAAGATCGATTTCCAGACCTGAGTTTCTCTAATGTAATCAACAACACCTCTTTTAGCCATTGTTATTCCTTCCTATTTATTAATCTAAATTAAACTTTTAAGTAACTTTGTGGATTGTCCCACTGACCTTTCTCATAACGATAAATTTTTGTTTTATCGACAATGATTTTTCCTTCAGCATTTAGTGAGATTTTATATCTCTCTAACGGTCTTGGAGCTGGACCTTCGAAGTTGATACCATTTTGATAGTAACCAGAACCGTGACATGGACATTTAAATTTTAACTCGGCAGGAAGCCAGTTAGGAACACAACCTAAGTGTGTACAGATATTTGAAAGAGCGAAAAGACGTCCTTCCATTTTTACAATCCAAACACCGTAACCATTCTTCCAGCGCTCATCTACACCTTCTTCATAATCGTTAGGACGACCAGCGACGAAATCCATTTCTGGTTCAAAGTTAACGTTTGGATACGTGTAACGGAAAATTAAAGTTAAGAATCCTGCTACCGCAGAAGTGAAGGCTACCCAACCAACAGTAACAAAACTAAAGAACTCTCTTCGGTTTAACTGTTTTTTTACATCATCAGACATTTTAAAAAACCTCTATTTCTAATCATAAATACACAAATTTAAGTCACGATGACCCAATTTATGATTCATAAGTTATTGCAAATTCATTTTATACTTTGAAGGATGTTATCACTATTTCAACGAATTTAAAACTTCCTTTGCAAGACTAACTACTTTTATATCTTTCTCAATATTAATCATTTTCTCGACGCTTGGCGCCATCTTTTTCCAATTCGCTCTCTTTAATGCAGTGAGTACATTAAATTTTAGACCACTGATCTCCTGAACCGTTAACTTCTTACCTAAAGACTCATCATTTAGAGTAAGAATTTCATTTACAGTAGGGATCGCTTCATCACTCTTATAAGCGATTAATGCTGTTGCTGCGGCATATCTCACAGAGAAACCAAGGTCGCTATTTAGCCTCTTAATAAATAAATCTTCTGTACCATCAACATTATGAGTAGCTAGAGTCAGAATTGTTACCTGAACCATGGCCGCGTCATTCTTCTCAATAAAGCTTTTTACGATGCTCCAATCAAATGAAATACCTTTAGGCATTTTAGATAGTGCAACCATCGCATGAAAATTAATTTCTGGATTATTTGTTTGTAGAGCATGCTCAAGAACTGGAAGTCCCCCTTCATGTCCAAGGGCACCAATGGCCACGACAATGAAGTCACGTGTTCTTGGGTCTACTGTCGTCTTATAAATATCTCTTAGGTTTGTTACTAACCAAGGGATATCTTCTTCTTTGACTGCTCCAGCAGAGATAACTTTAGAAAGCTCTAATGCTGCAATCCACTTATTACCAAAGGTTTTAGACTTCATCTCGTGAACAAGGTCTTTATAAGAGTGATCGTTAGAAAGCATCTTAGTCACACCAAAAATGATCAGTGCTCCTACTAGTACGATAGCAATAGGAACCATTAAAGAGCCCATTACCGGATTACTTTCGAGTAGTTTTTTATCTAACTTAGTGTTCTGATTTTTCTCGCTCACGAAGAAATTGCCTTATAGTAAATGTTTTATTAAATATGGGATAAGAATTAGCAAATTAGAGTATAGTTGACAATTATAAAAGGTGAAATTATGGCCTATCTACTTAGAGGACTGATCGTTATCATGGTTGCTGCAATTGGATTAACAACTTGCGTAGCACTAGGATTTATTGATGTGGGAATTAGCCACATTAAATTGGCCATTCCAGCCTATCTTTATACAATCTTCGCACAAGCATTTGTGATGTTTTATTTCATCGGTGTTTCACGCCTAGTTAATAACATCAATTTAATAGTGACTAGCGAACAAAATTTAAATGAGCTTTTTGATGAAGCACCAGGTGATTTAACTCCTTATAGAGAAAAAGTTAAAAGGTATGTTCACAAAGCTGATCTTGCAAAGAGACAAACTATTCCTTGGACAATGCTAATGATCATTCTAGGAATGATTGCATTCTTTCTTGGTGGTGCACATGATACGAATATGGTTGAAAAGACAACTCACTCTGGTGTTGCATATGGGTTCATCGCTTCAATGCTGATTGGATTTGTTAGACAATGGTGGTTCCTTGGTCAGACTCACCAATTACTTCGTGAAGTAAAGACGCTATTTAGTATTCCAGATGGGCAGATGTAGATCCTTCCGACTGTTTTCCAAATCGTCGGCCCTTGAGACGAACCGTCGTGTATAAATACACTCCTCTCGAATAATTTTAAAGCTAAAGATTAGTGGGCTAGCACCGCAAACAATAGATTGGCCTTAGCCAATCAATTTTGCGGATGCTTTAGTATTCCAGATGGGCAGATGTAGCTATCGCGAAGGGCTAAATTGCCTTAAGCCAAATAAACACCTTATTTTTTCCAGGTGGGTTACGACGTGTTCGTGTTCTTGATTCGTAAATAATTACGGAGTCATCCCCTTTAACTTGGGCCATAAATTCTTTCAAGTAAGATCTTGGAACGTAAAGGTTGTAATAGAAACCACCAGGTACCGCTAGCCCAGGCTTTACATTATCAACTTGAGTTACTTGATACAGGTCGAGAAGTTTACCAAGACGTTTTCTCGTATCATCAGTATCAGCGGAGTTCATCATAACACGATAAACTTTTGTGTTACCGTAACGACTATCACGATACCCACCACCTTTAATATCTTCTTCAAATGAAGACTGCTCTCTATCTGCTGACGAAATATCACGCGGAAGTGTATCAATAGAAGTTAGTACAACTTCCGATTCTACTTCATCACGTTCTTCATCTTCTAAAGTTTCCCCTAGGAAGTTTTCAGTATCATCAACATTTTCAATATCTTTAATATCTAATTCAAATTGCGCAATTTGCTCTTGATCAGCAATTGTTTCATCAGTGAACTTTAAACCTTCATTTTCCCAACGAAACTGAGGCTCGTAAACACTGATCTTATCTGATAAGTATTTTTCATAAGTTCTATTTGCAAACTCAATGGCCCACACAAGAAAAATTGCGATCCCAATGAAGGCAAAGACTTGAGCAAGGCTCTGCATTTTCGCACTTAAATTATCTCTAAGTTTTAACCTTGAGATATTAAAAGTTGTTCCACGAAAATCCTTCTCCATTTTTTTTACAAAATAAATCCACTCTTGATAGAGAGTAACTTCCATCGAAGTTAAGATTTCGTGATTATGGCTTCCTGAAAATGTCAGATCAACACCTAGTTCAGTAACTAACTTATTGGCGCTAAAATCACGATTCCTAGAAAGAATATCGTTAATTGTGAAATGCTCATTTATATAATCTTCATGCTGAGGAAAAACCTCGACAAAAAAACTACGCAGTAAAATTGAAGTATCACGCTCACTTTGGTGTAAATTTTTAGCAAGCTCTTCAATTGAAATATCTCGAGAAATAAAAACAAAACAAATAAATTTATCCCTAAGCCAAGTAAACCAAGACTCAAGTGGACCTACGTGAATATTGTCGATGATATAATAAAATCTTTTTGAAATTTCAAAAAGAGTTAAGTCTTCATCAAAGAATACATCCCAAAAACGTTCAAAATCTTCACGGTACTTTCCTTGCCAAGTAACATTTTGGATATCCAGGCAAAGCCAATCGCGAAAAGATGCATAATCATGATGAAAAAACTTTAATTCATCGTTAATATTTTTCATTTAAACTCTTTTAATTAAAATACCAATTCCTTGGCCACCACCGATACAAGCACTCGCAATTCCATACTCCTTACCTTCACTTGCAAGTTGATTTGCCAAAGTAGTCGTAATACGAGTTCCAGATGCCGCAAGAGGATGCCCTAATGCAATCGCTCCCCCCCAAATATTAACCTTATTTATATCTAGGGCAAGCTCTTTCATACAAGCAAGTGCTTGAGCTGCAAATGCTTCATTTATTTCCACAAGATCAATTTGATCAAGTTCCATCTTATTATCTGCTAAAAGTTTACGAATTGCCGGCACCGGACCAATTCCCATTATCGTAGGGTCAACACCAACGACTGCACCATCAATAATTTCAGCAATAGGCTTTAACCCATGCTCTTTAACAAAGTCTTCACTTGCCACAAGTGCAACAGCCGCACCATCAACAATACCAGAAGCAGAACCTGCAGTAACAAGTCCATCTTTTACAAAAGATGAGCGAAGTTTATTCATATCTTCAAGAGAAGCACCCTCTCTTAAATGTTCGTCTTTATTAACTGAACCTTTTCTAATTTCTACTTCACATATTTCTTTTTGAAGTTTTCCATCCTCGTAAGCTGCAGTTGCACGTTGGTGTGATAAAAGTGCGAATTCATCACAGTCCGAACGAGACACCTCATATTTTGAACCAAGATTTTCTGCAGTTATCCCCATTGGGCAACCTGCATGTTGATCAGTTAGAGCATCAAGGAGCATATCAACATTCTTCAATGATCCGTATTTCGTACCAAAACGTGAACCATAAGTTAAATGAGGAACCATCGACATATTCTCAGTTCCACCAGCAAGTACACAACTTGCTTCTTCTAATTTAATTAGGCGAACAGCATCGAGAATTGCCTGAATACCCGATCCACATAGTCGATTAATAGTAATTCCAGGAGTATTTTCAGCGCAGCCGGCTTTTAAAGCGAGATGCCTTCCCCCATACATAGTATCTGTTGATGAAGGAACAACATTGCCCAGGATTACCTGATCAATTAGCTCGGCCTTAACACCTGTTTCACTAAGTAGTGAATTTGTGGCAGCAACAGCTAAGTCAACTGGCTTAATATCCATTAAAGAACCACCAAATTTACCAAATGGTGTTCGTTTTCCACCTACTAAAAATACGCGACGGCCTTTATTTAAGGACATATTTGCCTCCATTCACTTACAGTTAAATACTTACTAAAATATATTAGGACGCTTTTATGTCCTAGTCAAAGAAGAGTAATTTATGTCAACAGAAATCAATCGCCAACAGCTAGAGAGATTCAAACAGCAAGAGTACAAGCGACACTCCTATCAACTAAAGAAGGCAAAGCTTGAGAACTCTCAGGAGTATCAGAAGACTGAGAAAAAGCATCTTGCAGACCTAAAAAGACTCAACAAACACTATGAAACAGAAATTAAAAGTGTTGAAAACAGTACAGAACTTAAGTTAAAGCAAATTAGAGACAAGCAAACTGAACTTGTTAAAGAAGAACATGGTCGCATGGAGCTTGAGCTTGAAAATATGAAAAAGTCTCATCAGGCCAGAGTTGCAGAACTTAAAGAAACTCATGATAATCAGATCTCGCAAATGAATGAGTCCCACAAAGACACGCTTGAGCAAGCACGAGAGAAATACATGAAAGAAAAAATGAAATGGGAAGAGGCTTAATCTCCCAAAGGAAAGTAAATGGAAGCTAATAAGCAAAATGGTGGTGTATTTATAAATGGAAAGGCTCAAATTATTGAGATGCTGAAGTTTATGAATGCGGATGAAAGGGCGACTCTTTTGAAAAATATTCAAATGAGAAATCCTACACTTGCTAAAGAACTTTATGCTGAAAGTATTACTTTCGATACGATCTATGCACTAGATGAGATCGACTTAAATCAAGTAGTTAAATTTATTAAGGCACCAGTGATTGGTGTTGCACTTAAAGAATGTGAGAAATCTTTTCAAAAGAAAGTTCTTACAATTTTACCTAGAGAAGCGGCAGAAGAAGCCTACTCTTACCTAGTAAAAAATCTTGGTGCAAATGAAGCACGCGATATTCAAAGAGCAAGAAAGCGTGTCACAGATACTATTGTCGCCCTCAACAACAGAGGACGACTAAGTCTATAAATCACATTTATAATTAATTTTACGATCATCGATTTGGGGGCAGTTCTTGATATTGCCCTCAAATTCTGCCCTCAACTCTTTTGTATTTAACTGAAGATCTAATAGCTCTATCTGAAGAAGTATTCCATCCTCACTCAACTGATCAAGACATTTTGCCTTAATAGAATATTCACACTTGGCAGGATTTATCTTAGCAAGATTAACAAGAGCATTTTTTAGTCTCTCATTTCCATTGGCCTTCTTCTCTATCCAGCTATCAATATCATCGCGAACTCCATTTGAGTTAGCATCAGCTCCACCATGCCAATCATTATTATTGCCACTACATCCTATTAAGAACGCACAAAGAAAGAATAACGATAGTCTATTCATTGATTAACTTCCTAAATTTAGCTTCTACTTCATCAGTAAAAACAAAGTCGCTACTTTTAGTTGTATCGAATATTTTATGTTCTGCTAAAATATTAATAGCACTATCAAGACGATCAATTGTTGTGTTAACAATTTTTTTAAGCCACAGTTCATTTGAGTCGATAATTTTTGAAATTTCTGTAATTGGAATTGGGACGACTTCAACATCCTCAATTGTAAAACAAGACTCATCATAAACCTTACGATTGATTCCCCCCGAAACACCTAAGAAATCACCTTTCTTATGAGTACCAGTTGGTACAAGTCTTCCACTTTGTTCTTTTACAGTTAAAAGCGTTCCTGACTTCACAAGGAAGACAAATTCAGCACTTGCACTTTCTTTAAAAAGTAGGCTTTCAATCTCAACCTTACTCGTTTCATACGCGGTAAACGTCATCGATCTCTCCTCTAAGTGCCGTACCATAACGAAGTCCATAAGTTGAAAAATGGATATTCTTCGCTTCAATCTTATTTAGAATAGTCTGTGCACAAATCGCTCCAGACTGTATTGTTTTTGATCTTTTTCCAAGAAAAGCAAATTGTTTTCCAAGAGCTTTCGAATCTACTAATTGTATTCGATCAGTACTTTCATTAAAATCAGCTAATGAAATTGAATATTCATTAATAGCTTCCGCATTATAAGAATCTTCACCAGAAAACATTAATGCTAAACTAGTAAGAGTTCCAGCAACACCAATAACATCCTGTCCAAGATAAGATTCTAGGTTAAAGCTTTCAAAAATTTCATCTATTTTATTTCTTAGTTGGCCATCTCTAATCCAGTCATCAACTCGAACTGAACCAATTGGTAAAGAAACCGTTTCAATTATTTCAAACGGCTTTGTCTTTATTAAAATTAATTCACTAGAAGCTCCACCAACATCTAAAATAAGTTGTTTTTTGGATTTCTTCTTCATCATTTCATTAATACCAAAAGCAGTATAGAAAGCCTCTCCTTCTCCAGATATAATTTCAATATCTAAATCAAGTTCAGACTTAATTCTAGAGAAAAATTCAGGTGCATTCTTAGCAACACGAGAAGCTTCTGTTGCAGTAATAATAATATTTTTGCAACCTAATCTTAGACATTCCTCTTTATACTCTTTTAAAGCTTTAAAAGTATCTTCCATTGATTTTTCTTGAAAAACACCTTCTTTATCTAAACCTCGTCCAAGTCCTGTAATTGTAGAAAACTCTTGAACAATTTCCTTTGTATCGCGATCAATAACGAGCAAAAGTGTAGAGTTCGATCCGATATCGACCGAAGCAATTAAGTTTTTAGTCATTTTTAAAAATACCCTTAAATAATTTTTTAATTTTGCCTTTATTTTTTTGAAGGACTTTATCTGATTCTTTCTTTAATAAATTTTTTGCGGCACTCTTTGCTAACTCTTCGAGAGTATATTTATAGTCAGTATTTAGCGCATACCCAATACCTTCTAATCGGAAAGGAATTTTAGCTGTTCCATAGTCTCTATTCAGATCATGCTTTAATTCTTCTTCATTAACAACAACCGCTCCAAGTAATTCACCTGGAGCCTTGAAATCAATTTTCCCATTGCCTTCTAAAGCATATTTTCCTTCATCTAAAATAACCTTATAACTTTTAAATTGATGATAGCGATCGTCTAGGCGTCCATTGAAAGATACCTCATTAATGTCACCGTTAATTGTAATATCTTTACTCGCTAACTTATCAAGCTTCTGAAATAAGTTTCCAACGACCTTACCTAAGTTTATTTTATGCAGCTTAGCTTCTTTGATATTTAAAGCGACATTGAAGTCATACTCTTTACCAATCATTTTACCATCTAAATTACCCGACGCTTTACCTTCAACTGATTTAACAATACCTTTTGGAATAAAAAGAGCAGCGCTTACAATATCAACGTCAGTGAATGAAGCTTTTAGCTCAGTCGTTTTTCCCTTTTTATGAATCTCAGACTCAAGGTTCAGATTCAAAGGAGCAGTTCCAAGTTTAAGCCTATTTGTAGAAATACTTAATTTCTTTCTATTTACACTTATACCTAACTGACCATTAATCGGTGATTCACCTAAAATAACATTCGAGAATTTAATCTTTGATTTTACAGGATAGTTTGAAAATACCTCACCACTTGTACTAGAAATATCAATATCAGTATTCTCATCTTTTACTTCGACATCTCGAACCGTTTTATGTTCCGGCATCTTTTCTTTAATTTCTGTCGGAATTTGAATATCTTGTAAATGTAAATTCACTGTAGAAGTTTTTAAATAATCGAAACGGTCAACTCCTAAAACAAAAGGTGTAGACTGACCTACTTTTACAATACCTTCCAATAACTTCAATTCAATTGCAGATCTAATTTGCTTGCTATTGAGATTATTTTTCACATTAACATTTACAGGAATTCCAAGTGCAACGAGATTGCTATCAACTGTTGTTGTAAGACTTGGGAATAGCTTCTCATTTTTCGAAGTGATGCTTCCCTCAACTCTCAGATTGCCATCTTTAATTTTAACGCCATAATCTGCAACGTTTACAAAATAAGAAACAATATTTTCAAGATTACTTTCTAAATTTATATTATGTAACTTTAATATTCCCTTTTCTAAGTCGTAGTCTAATTTCGATTTCATGAACTGATGTTCTTCCAGAGCAACCACAACCTTTGAAGACATCAATTTCTTTTCAACATCACCGTCCATTTTTACAGAGAATTTTTTTAATGGCTTAACAATTAAATTCGACTTTATATTATTAATATCAACTTCGGCATTAAAGTTCAGTTTTTTCTCTTCTAACCATCTATCTAGTACCGTCTCTCCAATAATGAGAAGGTCAAATGATGTTTCATTTGTTTTTCCTTTAGAAAGAATGAAGTGAGACTTAAGTTCAAAAACAGAAGTTGTATTAAAACCAATATCTCTTAAAGCAAGTTTTTCAATTTTTACTTCACCAAAACCACTATCTCTTAATGCATAATTTGCATTAATATTTGTTACGTTAAAGTTTAGTGAGGCGTCAGAGAAAAAACTTAAGACGGCCAGACCAGGGCCATTATCTTCACTTTCTTCTTTTTTCTTGATTGATTTTTTTTCTTCCTGCACAAAGCTTACAACTGCTTTTGATGCAAAAGAGTTTTCCCAATTTGATCCCTTCTTAAATTCTATATAGCTAACTTTAGGATTATCAATATTAACAGAAATTGTTCCGTAACCCATTAACATCGTCCAAAATGGAATCTCTATTTGAAGATTTTCAAATGAGCATAAAGGTAGTTTTCTTCCACCATGAGGATAGAGAATATCAACTCCTCTAATATTCACTTTAGAGTTAAAGCCTAGGGAATAGTCTAGAGACTGCGTTAAAACTTCCGCATTAGGTAATGTTTTTTGCAGCTGTGTTGTAAAGGCTTGTCTAATTGCATCTGGTTTTAAGTTTCGTTTAGCAACAATTAAAATAATTGCAGAAAAAACAATTAGAAACGCTAAAAATAAAAAAATTATTTTTAATGGTGACTTAGTTTTCACATACCCTCCAATGGTATTTTAGATTAAAGTCAGTGGCGCAAACTTTGCCATAAATTTCTTTTGTGCACCGTCATTAAATTTAATCGTTACCTTTTCATCTCCTGAAGGTCCGATACATTCTAAAACCGTTCCTTCTCCATAAAGAGAGTGAACAATCCTTGAACCCTTAGGATAAGTTACTTTTTTTGCACTTATACTTGGCGATTTTTCAACTCGGTAAACTGGTTCATCATCGTAAACTGGATCGCATAGATCGTCCCAATCATCATCCATTGATTGTTGGCGTCCACCACCTAGCTTTTTCCATATATAAAATTTATTCGGTATTTCTTGGATAAATCGACTGAAGCCATTAAAGCGTAGCTGACCAAATAACATTCGACCTTGGGCAAATGTAATATAAAGTCTCTTCATCGCTCTTGTCATAGCAACGTAGAAAAGTCGACGCTCCTCCTCTATTGCTGTTTCTCCATTTTCAATCGATTGATAACTTGGAAAAACAGTCTCTTCAACTCCTGTCACAAAGACATATTCAAACTCAAGCCCTTTTGCTCCGTGAATCGTCATTAAAGAAACTTCGCCTTGATTCTCTTCTTCTTGTCCAATTGCTGAGTTATCAAGAGTTATCGTTTCTAGAAATGCTCCGAAACGTCCGTTGGGGTTCTGATCTTCAAATTGTGTAAATGCACTTCCAAGCTCTTCAAGGTTTTCCATTCGAGCTTGAGACTCATAGTCCTTTGCAGCTCGAAGCATTTCCCAATAGCCAGATTCATAAAGGAGCTTTTCATAAACGGTCTCTAGTGCTTCCCCCTCATCATGAGCTACTTTAGCTTCAGTAATGAGATGTACAAATTGAGACAGTGAAGACTTAACTCGAGACGAAAGCCTTATATGTTTAAAATCTTCTGGGTTATCCACAACTCTATTCACAACTTCCCAAAGAGAACTATCTGACTTAATCGCCTCCTCTTCAATCTTTCTTAAAGTTGTGGCACCAATTCCACGAGTTGGTACATTGATAATTCGACTTAATGCTAGCGAGTCCTTGTCATTAACAAGAAGTCTAATATAAGCAATTAGATCTTTAATTTCTTTTCTTTCGTAAAACTTAATCCCACCAACAACTCGATATGGGATATTTGATTTTCTAAGCGCATCTTCAATTTGTCTCGACTGAGAATTCGTACGATAGAAGACGGCCATTTCATCGTAATTGACTCCATCTTCACTATGATGATGGATTAATTGTTCAGCGACAAAATCAGATTCTTCTCTATCACTAGAACATTCAACAATCTCAATTGATTCACCTTCTGGATTATCAGTCCACATACTCTTGCCTTTACGCTGAGTATTTCGTGCAATTACAGCTCCTGCTGCTTCAATAATATTTTTAGAAGAACGGTAATTTTGCTCCAACTTTAAAATTTGAGCATCACTATAAACTTCTTCAAAGTCTAAGATGTTTCGAATATCCGCTCCACGCCAAGAATAGATCGATTGATCTTCATCCCCAACAACACAAATATTCCTTCTTTTCTTTGCTAGTTTTGTGACTAGGTCGAATTGGGCACGGTTCGTATCCTGATACTCGTCGACAAGAATATAACGAAAACGCTCTTGATATCTTTCGAGTACTTCTGGAAATTTTTCAAATAATTGAATAACACCAGAAATAAGGCCACCGAAGTCAGTGGCGTTAGCTTTGTGCAGCTCTTTTTCGTACTCGAGATACATATCGTAGAAAATATCATCATTTTCTACTTCATAATCTTTATCTGAAATATCACGATCAGGATAATGACCGTGATTTTTTAGGTCTTCAATAAAATATAAAACTTCAAATGGAGAAGTTTCTTTTTGTGAAATTCCACGTCGATTTAAGATCGCTTTAACAACACTTTTTTGCTCACTAGTATCATAAATCGTAAAATTTCTACTAAGGCCTAAGTAATTTGCCTCAGACCTTAGCATCTTTGCACAAAAAGAGTGGAAAGTAGTAACTTGAAGAGCACCAACATCACAACTTACATCACGTCCGACACGATCTCGCATTTCTTTAGCGGCTTTATTTGAGAAAGTAAGTGCCAATAGTTGAAATGGAGAAATATTCTTCTCTTCCAAAAGATACGCAATCTTTGTAACAAGAGTTCTCGTTTTTCCAGATCCTGCACCAGCAAGGATCATCATTGGTCCATCAATCTCTTTAACGGCTTGACGTTGTTGAATATTGAGGTGGTCTAACTTCATTAAAATTCCTATTTACTCTTTTCTTTTTATTCAACAGTAACTGACTTTGCCAGGTTTCTTGGCTTATCAATATCTGTCCCTAAATTCTTCGCAATATAATAAGCAAGAAGTTGGTTTACTACGTTTACGTAAAGTGGTGCCAAGTCTCCAAGCCCATCAAAGTCTAATTCAATATAGTGATCAGAGATCTCTCTTAAATCTTCCTTACCTTTTGGACCAATTGAAACAATAAGACCTTTACGTGCCTTAATTTCTTGAATATTCGAAACTGTTTTTTCAAATAAATCTTCACCGACTAGGGCAACGTTAACTTTCTCTTCATCAATAAGAGCAATTGGACCATGCTTTAACTCACCTGAAGCATAACCTTCAGCGTGAACGTAAGCGATTTCTTTGAGCTTAAGTGCTCCTTCTAGGGCAATTGGAAAATATGCTCCACGACCAGTATAGAAGAAACCTTTATACTTATAAATTGCATCAGCAACATCTTTAATTGGTTTTGTATTATCTAAAAGTTGCTCAACTCTTTCAGCAAGAAGACTATAGCGTGAAGAAAGAGAGTTTCTTAAATCATCAGACATACCACCATTAGAAATAACTTCTGAAAGAGTCTTTCCAGTTAATACTTGTTGAGTAAATGCCTTTGTTGAAGCAACACCAATCTCAACACCTGCGCGAATCATAAGATTCACATCACAATCACGATAAAGAGTAGATCCTTCAGTGTTTACAATTGAAAGTGATTTCATTCCTTTCTCTTTGCACATCGTTTGCGCAGCTAAAGTATCTGCTGTTTCACCAGACTGAGAGATGAACATTGCTAGTTCATTTTGGCTAAGAATTGGATTGCGGTAGCGGAACTCACTTGCAACTTCTGTAAAACATCTAATGCGATTATTTGATTCGAAGTAATCTTTAATTACAAGACCAGCATAGTAAGCAGTACCACAAGCTGTAATACTAATTGCATCCATTGGTAGTTTAATTGCTGACTCTAAACTCTCTTTTCCTTCACCTTGAAAGTAATATTGAGTTAGAGAACGAATTAACTCAGGCTGTTCGTGAATTTCTTTAAGCATATAGTGCTCAAAATCACCTTTAGATGCAGGATCGTGATCGATCGTTTGCTCTTTTGACATATAACGATGAGTCTTAGATCCATCAAGCTCATAAAAATTTAAAAGCTGATTATTTTTTACACTTAGGTGACAAAGAACATTATCTTCAGGGAAGTAAATTCGAGTGGCCATACCAGCAAGAGCATATGGATCACTTGAAACAAATACTTCAGAATTTACTTCATTACTTCCACATACTAATGGAGCACCTTTTTTAATCGCAAAGATTTCATCTGTTTCACGATTTAATACAACAAATGCAGAAAATCCTTCAATTCTTTCAAATGATTTAATTACAGCTTCTTTGATTGGAGTACCTTGGCGTTTATGAAAAATTAAAAGCCCAAGAAATGTTTCCGAGTCAGTTTCTGATTCGAAATAAATCCCTTGTTCTTTAAGTTCGTTTCTAATTTCATTGGCATTTTCAATGATTCCATTGTGAACCATCGCAATTCCATCTTTTGTTGAAACGTGTGGGTGCGCATTGTAATCTGTTACACCACCGTGAGTGGCCCAACGAGTGTGCCCAATACAAGATCTTGCATGAATATCTTTACCTTCAAGCTCAGCTTCAAGGTTTCCAATTTTTCCTTCTTTTTTATAAACGAGAAGCTCATCATTTTTGCTGATGAAACTAACTCCAGCTGAATCGTACCCACGATACTCTAATCTTCTAAGTCCTTCTAGAACAACGTCAACTGAATTTGATGGCCCAAGATGCCCAACAATTCCGCACATAGTCACTTCCTTATATGTTTAAAAAATACTAATTAAAGAAAGATACCATTATGCGGGCGAAAATAAAATTTTTGCGGGCCTATTTGTCGCTTTTTTTCCTAATGAAACGCCTTGCCATTCCTTCTTTCGTCTCTTGACGCCCTCTGGCAATTGCAAATGATCCATCTGGCATACTTTTGCTAATTGTTGAACCTGATGCAACATAACATTCTTTACCTATCTCAATAGGTGCAATCATTTGTGAATCAGATCCAATAAAAGATCCATCACCAATAATTGTTTTGTGCTTATTGGCTCCGTCGTAATTACAAGTAATGAAGCCACAACCAATATTTACATTGTCGCCAATTTCAGCATCTCCTGCATAGCTTAAGTGTGAAACAGCTGACTTTTTACCAATCTTAGATTTTTTTATTTCGACAAAGTTTCCAATTTTTGCACCTTCACCAATATCACTTCCTGGACGAAGCTGCGCCATCGGTCCAATTGAAGCGCCTTTTGAAACTTTTGAATCTGTAATATATGAATTGGCCTTAATAATGGCTCCATCTTCAATGATTGAATTCTTAATTGTTACACCTTGCTCAATCACTACATTTTTTCCAATCACTGTTTTGTCATCGATAAAAGCATTTTGATAAAGGTGTGTTCCTTGTCCAATATTTTTAGAATAACAGTAAGTATGCGAAGGATCTGAGAAACGCACTCCCGCTTCTAACATCAGGAAACGAGCAATTGAGCGCCTTAGATAAATATCTGCATCTGAAAGTTGAATAAGGTTATTTACACCTAAAAACTCACGAGCATCTTCAAAAAGAAGTGGAGTTACATTGGCTTCAGGGTTAAAGGTATCCGTAAGGTAAAACTCACCTGACTTATTATTATCAGAAAGATTGAATACATGATCCATTAAATAAAGTGTTTTAAAAATATAAAGACCCGAGTTAACTTCTGTCACAAGTCTTTGCTCTTCAGTTGCATCTTTTTCTTCAACAATCTGAAAGCCTGTCCCCTTACGAATAATTCTTCCGTAACCTGTAGGATTACTTGCTGAAAAAGTTGCACAAACTGCATTTGAACCTTTCTCAATCTCTTCAATGAGAGCGTTAATTGTTTCTTTTGTAATTAATGGTGTATCTGCACATGTCACAATTGTATAATCATAGCCACGAGAGTTTTCAAAATCCTTCAAATAAGTCTGAACGGCATGCCCTGTCCCTAATTGCTCTTTTTGATAAACGTAATTTATACCTGTAAAGCGTTCATTAACATGTTCTTCAACAAGTTCACGTTGATGACCAGTAACTAAAGTGATATCTCCAAAATCTTTAAATGTTTCGATGACATAATCGACTAAAGTATTTTGGTGTAAAGGTGCAAGAGGTTTTGGAATATCCATTTTAAGTCTTGTTCCCTTACCTGCAGCTAATACAACTACCGCAACTTTCTTCGTTGTCTTCTGTGACATATAAAAACTCCTAATAACCGACTATATCGGTCTCTTTTCACTCTATGCGATTACAACACATTAACTAAATCATAGCAAAAAAATCAGTTAAAAAACTCAAAAAAATCACGCATTTTCGCTCTTTTTATTAAAGAGTTTTTTTTATTGCCCGATGTTAATTAAGAACAAATTGCCTATATTGCGCCGACCTGTTGGAGGAAAGATTTATGGTTACAAATTACGAGGGTGAGAACATTGAGTTTAAGGAAGAATTGGCCCTCTTACCAATCCGAGACTTAGTTATTTATCCATTTATGATTTTACCTCTATTTGTTGGTAGAGAAGCATCAATCAAAGCTATTGACCACGCTATTAATCATTCAGATCGTCTGATTCTACTTTCGAGTCAGAAAGATATTGTTGCGGAACATCCTGCACCAGAAGAGATTTATGAACTTGGTACTGTTGCCATGATCATGAGAATGAGAAAACTTCCTGATGGAAGAATCAAAATTCTAGTTCAAGGTTTATCAAAAGCTAGAATTACTTCATTTGAACAACAATCACCTTTCTATATTACTAAAGTTGAAAAGGTTGAAGATATTACGACTGATAGCTCTAATATTGCAACGACTGCACTAATGAGAACTATTAAAGAACAACTTGAAAAAGTTATTCAACTCGGAAAAGTTCTTTCTCCAGATATCTTAATGGTTCTAGAAGATATTACAGATGCCTCAAGACTAGCGGATTTAATTGCATCAAACTTAAATCTACACGTTTCTGAAGCACAAACAATTCTTGAAACATTAGATCCAGTTGATCGCCTACACGCAATCAATGATATTCTAAATCGTGAATTAGAAATCCTAATGATGCAACAGAAGATGAAGACAAACTCTTCAACTGAAAGTGCAAATCAAAGAGATGTATTCCTTAAGGAACAGATCAAGGCAATTAAATCAGAACTTGGTGATGGTTCTTCAGAGCAAGATGAATTCGCAGAATTCAAGAAAAGAGTTGAAGAAGCAGGTATGCCAGAAGAAGTTCTTAAAGAAACGACAAAGCAACTTGCACGTCTAGAGAAGATGCACCCAGATTCATCTGAAGCAAGCATCATGAGAAATTATATTGAGTGGATGTGTGACCTTCCATGGAGTAAAAAATCTGAAGAGCATATTGATCTTGACTCAGCTCTTGAGATTCTTGATGAAGATCACTTTGAACTTACTCAAATCAAAGAAAGAATTCTTGAGCACCTAGCAGTTAGACAACTTAAGGGTGATGATATGAAAGGACCAATCCTATGTTTTCAAGGTCCTCCTGGTGTTGGTAAAACTTCACTTGGGAAGTCAATTGCTCGTGCTACGGGAAGAGAGTTTGTAAGAATTTCTCTTGGTGGTGTTAAAGATGAAGCAGAGATTAGAGGTCATAGAAGAACATATGTTGGAGCAATGCCAGGTCGTTTTATTCAAGCGATGAAGCAAGCAAAAACAAACAACCCAGTTGTTCTACTTGACGAAATCGACAAGCTATCTGGTGACTACAAAGGTGATCCATCTGCAGCTCTACTTGAAGTACTTGATCCTGAACAAAATGTAGAGTTTAGAGATCACTACCTAAACGTACCATTTGATCTTTCAAACTGTATGTTTATTGCGACTTCAAATATGCTTGAAAATATTCCAGGTCCATTAAGAGATCGTATGGAAGTAATCAATCTATCTGGTTACACAAGAGAAGAAAAAGTTGAAATCTCTAAGCGATATATCATTCCAAAGCAAATGGATGAAAATGGTATCAATGATGAGCACGTAGTATTTACTGATGAAGGTGTTGAGAGTGTTATCGAGCACTACACATCTGAAGCGGGCCTTCGTAATCTAGAAAGAAGAATCGGTACACTATGTCGTAAAGTTGCAATGAAAATTGCAAAAGGCGATATGGGAAAAACACACATCGTGAAAGATACTGTTGTTAAATACCTTGGTCCACCAATCTTCGTAAAAGAAGATCACAAAGATGAGGATGAAGTTGGAGTGTCAACTGGTCTAGCTTGGACATCTCATGGTGGTGAAGTTCTTTACATCGAAACAACAAAGATGAAAGGACAAGGACTAACTCTTACAGGTCAACTTGGTGACGTAATGAAAGAGTCTGCAAAAACAGCAATTAACTACATCAGATCACGTGCACTTTACATGGGAATTGATGAAGATATTTTTGAAAACCACGAGTTTCACGTACACTTACCAGCTGGTGCCACTCCAAAAGATGGACCTTCTGCAGGTATCACGCTAGCAACTGCCCTAGTATCAAATTGTACAGGCGTTCCAGTAAGCCGTGATGTTGCAATGACTGGTGAGATTACTTTAACAGGTAAAGTTCTTCCAATTGGTGGACTAAAAGAAAAAGCATTAGCTGCTCTTAGAATGGGTATCTCAACAGTTGTTATCCCATGGGGCAACAAGAAAGATCTTGTTGATATCCCTGAAAACCTAAGAGAACAGATTAACTTTGTTCCTGTTAAAACAATTGATGAAGTTCTTGATATCGCTCTAGTAGATTGGGCAGGTTACAAGAAAGAAGTTCAAATGAAAAAAGTGGACGAAAAACATCAAGAAAAAAGAAAAGCAGGCGTTGCCGCTTAAATAATGAGGGCCAACAAGGCCCTCTTTTTTTTTATCCAACATTAACTTAAAATGGAATGTATATGGGAAAAGAAGAAATGAAAGTAATGATTGTTGATGACTCAGAGATCTCTAGAACTTCTGTTAAAGATATTTTAGAGCAAGAAGGATATGAGGTCGTTGGCTGTGTTGGAAATGCACAGGAAGCGCTAAAACTATCTTTTGACGTTTCGCCAACTCTATTTATCATTGATGTTATTATGCCTGAAATTAGTGGTCTAGAACTAGCTGAATCAGTAGCAAATAACTTCCCTAATGCAAAAATTATGATGATGTCTTCACTTGATATTGAATCTGTTTGTATTGAAGCGATTTCATCTGGAGCGCAAGACTTCTTAGTAAAGCCATTTAAGCGTGAAGATCTACTTAGAGCAGTTGACAAGTTGACTCACGACATAGCATCAGAAAAAGCGAGTTAATTTAATGTTTAGGTTTTTAATTTATTTCACAATTAGTTTTCTTATTTTAGCTTTTCCAGTTTCTAAAAGTTCAACAGTATTTGATAGTGTAAATAAACCTTTGAAGCCTTATACTCAAAAAGTTTACTCAACGATAGCTTTTTACCTAAGTACTAGCCTTAGTGAAGGTAAAGAAATAACTGTAAAGCTATTCAATAATACTGCAAAAAAAGTGGATTATGTTAAACGAGAATCTTCTGGGTTTGCGAAGCCTGTCGCAAAGAAAGCTCAGGACCTCGACGCTCTCGATGATTATCAACATGGTGAGTACACTGTTGAAGAACGTGAGGCCCTTTTAAAAGTATTACGAGAAAGTGAATAGATTATTGATTGATCGACTTTGACTCAGTCTCTCTTTCAACTGTCCCACCAGAACTCGCAATTAACTCATCAATTTCTTGCATTTTTTGTTTGAGGTTTAGTCCCCTCGTTTCACAAATAGAATCATCAGATGTATTAGTCGATGCTTCTTTTACTCCGGCAAACACCTGAGCTGATAGTAGTGTTAGTACAGATAATAAAAATAACTTTTTCATAATACTTCTCCTTTTGTAGTCACTATATTCAATGCATGATGTATGCCAACAAAAGGGCTCGTATTTTCAATAACTTAAACACTAGTAAATGTATAAGATGTATACGTTTTTTCGTTGCTGTCTAGATTTTTAACACTTACCTTACAACCTTTAGTATCTTACCCGAATCAGTCGTTAAATAGAGCTCTCCGGCCGGTGAAATAGCTATCTGGCGCATCCTTTCTTCAAGCTCCTCAAGATAGCTTTCTTGTGCAATAACCTTATTACCATCCATTTTAAGCCTTCTGAGATGCTCACTTCCCAAGGCCGCTAAAAAGATATCTCCTTGCCAGTCCTTATATTTATTTCCTTCATATACAACCATACCAGATGGCGAGATACTTGGTGTCCAGTGCACAAGGGGCTGCTCCATTCCCTTCTTCTTCTCTTCACCAATGCTTGGGCCCCAATATTCTTTTCCATATGTGATTACTGGCCATCCATAATTAAGCCCAGGTTTTACTAGATTGAGTTCATCGCCACCACGCGGCCCAAACTCACAGCTAAAGACATCTCCTTTCTGGTTCATCCCAATGCCCTGTGGATTGCGATGTCCATAACTCCAAATTTCTTTTAGGGCACCACTTTTATTCTCAAATGGGTTTCCTTTTGCAGCACTACCATCAAAATTTAAACGAAGAATTTTACCATTATGATAAGAGAGATCTTGTGCATATTTTCTTTCTCCGCGATCTCCTACAGTCATAAATAAAAAGTTACCTTTAAATAATAAACGTGAACCGAAGTGGCGAGTCGTATCACTTATAATCTTAGTTTCTAAAAGAACTTCAGACTTTTTCAGTTGAGCATTAGAGTATTGCGCACGAGCTAAAGTTGTAACAACGGCCCCTTTAACTTCAGAAGAATATGTGAAATATGCATAGGACTTATCACCTATTTTTTTATAGACAATATCTAGCATTCCACCTTGGCCACTGGCCTTCACACTAGGAGCGAGTAAGTCTTTTGTTTGTTTAGTTTCAAAGTTATGATACTTGATCTTTCCACCTCTTTCAGTGAAAAGAATTTCATTTTCATTGATAAAAGTAAGTCCCCAAATAATGTCATTTGTTTTAAAGACTTCTTTTGCAGCTACTTTAGCTAGGGTAGTAATTGATAAAAAACAGCTTAAGATTAAAATAATTGTTTTGAGACTTTTCATAGAAAAAGTCTAGCATGTTAGAAAGATTACGGAAGTAAAAACATATTAAAGTCAAATTGATTACTAGACTGATCAACTTCGATTATATCTCCTCCACCTATGGATTCTTCATGACGACTTATACGGGAAGAGAACTTCAATCTTTTAACTTTTTCGTTAGCAACTCTATAGTCTGTGGATGAATGCATTTCGTCATATTCAACAACATCTCCAGTCCTAAGGTCTAGAATAATATTTAGTGATTCATTATTTTCATTTCGAATAATGAGCTCTGGGTATAAACTATGTTTTGATAATTCAGAAATAATATTTTCTTCTAAACGATAAGGAGGCTGTCCTCCATATAAACGAATAGAAGTAACATCACCTAAGATCTTCACGAAATCTGAAATCGCGCCATTCAACTTAGTCCCACTATCAAGATGGGCCAATATCGATTTTCCATCTGCATTACTCATAACGACAGCAACACAAGTTGTAACTCCATATGTCTGTACAAATGAATGCCTCTGCGAAGATGTATAGATATATTCTCTTTGAAAAACCTCAGGGATATCAGCACGATCTAAAATAGTTAGTGCTAAAGAAGAATTAGCAAATATAAGTGAGCTTACTAAAAGAATATAAAAATGGGCCATTTTCATGACCCTATTATACTAATAATTAATATAAGTTTTTGAGTATTGAAAAGCTTTCAGTGACCGTAAATTATTAAGACAGTAGATTCATAATTTTACGGACAAATGAAACCTTCTTTTCATAAGGAGGGTAACGTAGATCATTTTCTAAACAAAAGCTTCTCTTCATAACGGCTTTTTCATGAGAGAAAAGCTTAAATGAGAACTCACCGTGATATGCCCCCATTCCTGACTCACCTACGCCACCAAATGGCAGCTTTTCATTTGATAAGTGTACAATCGTATCATTAATGACCATTCCACCACTGCTAATGCTTTCAATAACCTTTTTCTTATCGCTATTAGAATCAAGAAAAGCATAACAAGCAAGTGGCTTATCATAGCTTTTAACAAACTCAATTGACTCATCTAAACTGTCAGAGTTGATAATAGGCATAATAGGGCCAAATATTTCATCCTTCATAATTGCACTATCTTTGTTGGCCCTTACATAAGTTGGAGAAATATATAATTGTCCCTTATCAACATCTCCACCAATAACAATGTCGTCTTGATTGATCAGAGATGAGAGTCTATCAAAATGCCTCTCATTAATAATTCTACCGTAGTCACCACTTTGTTTAATTTCATCACTATAGAATTTTCTTAAATATTTTTGGGTCGCTTTGAGAAAAGCATCTTCATCTGATTTTTTTATTAGAATATAATCTGGAGCAACGCAAGTTTGACCAGCATTAAAAAATTTCCCCCATACAATTCTCTTAGCAGCTAAATCGATATTCTTCGTTCCAACAATCGCTGGTGATTTACCACCTAACTCGAGAGTTAAGGGTGTTAGAAACTTGGCCGCTGCCGCCATCACAATTCGACCGACATGACCATTTCCAGTATAGAAGATATAATCAAATTTTAAACTCAATAGCTCTGTTGTCTCCGCGACACCACCTTCAATAACTGCAGCTATCTCACTATCTAAAGCGTTAGTTATAATTGTATTAATTATTTTAGAAGTGGCCGGCGCTAACTCTGAAGGTTTAACAATAACTTTATTGCCTGCCGCAATTGCTCCAATTAGAGGAACCATGGCCAATTGAAATGGGTAATTCCAAGGAGCGATGACTAAAACTTGTCCATACGGTTCACTATGTATAGCACTTCGAGCAGGCATGAAAGGAAGCGGAGAGAAAACCTTCTTAGGCTTCATCCACTTTTTCAACTTTTTCTTTATGAGCTTAATTTCATGTAAACAAAAATCAATTTCAGAAAGATAAGACTCAAATGCACTCTTGCTTAAGTCAGCTTTTAGTGCAGCTAAAATATCCCTCTCACGGGCCTTTATTTCAGCTTCTAAAGCTTCAAGGGCACTGATACGGTCATAGTAGTTTAAATTTTCACGCCCTTTCTGAGCACAATATGCAGTCGTTATATTATTGTCCATAAATGTATTATAGCTGTATTTGAGGAGTTCAGGCAAAAAAAAGCCTGACTACGTGGCCAGGCTTTTTAAGGAGTTGAATATAATTGTTTGAGTTAAATTTTATTGTCCAATCGATTGAGTTGATGAACTTGATGATGTTGGTGCTGCTGGAGCTTCCGCTTCTACACTTGCTACACTATCAGAGCTTGCATACATATCATCACAGCTAGTTCCTGACTCATCTAATGCAAATACGTTTGTTACACTTAATAGAAATAAAAATACTAATGCTAACTTTTTCATAATTTCCCCCATTATGGTTTTGTTTCTTTGCTATTTATAAAGCAAGGAAAATGCCAACTTTTCGAATGTCTTTTTAAGTAGTTAGAGCAATAGAGGGTGTAATATTTTGTACAGTGTTTAGATTTTTAACAAAAAAAGGCCCGTTTCATAACGGGCCCTTTAGTATAAGATAATAAATTTAAAAGAATCTTATTGTTGATCAGATGTAGTTCCACCTGGTGTTGCCGGCACTTCAGATGAAGATGGTATAGCAGTTGTAGGTGATGTATCTCTGTTATCTAAGTTAACTTTTGGACACTCACCATCTTTTTCACCAGTAGCCGCACTTTCTGCAGCAAAAATACTAAATGATCCAAGAACCAATAAAAGCGTTAGTAGTTTCTTCATATATCCCTCCAATTACATATTTAGGTTTACACCAGCAGGCTTAACAATTGCTAAGAGTGATTGGAAGGCCTGAGTAACTTGTAAGGCCATCTTATGTCCTGCTTTCGATTCTACTTTTAGAATCTCACCGTAGTTATCGTATTTAACGTTGATCTTTCCTACTTTATTCATAGTAATCTCAACTGGCTTACCTTGAGCATTGTATTGAAACTCAAGAGCTCTTTTCTGCTTAGTCTTTTTATTTAAATCCATCATTTTTGAAATACGACCTTTAGAATCGTAAAGTAAAACAACAGACATACCTTTAGAGTTATTAGCTTTCTTAAGGTTACCCTTCTTATCATAGTCAAACTCTGTCCAACCACGTGGGTTAACTACTTTAGTAATCTTCTTAAATTGCTTGTGATACTCAAGCTCTACAAAGTCACCTCTTGAAGAAGCCTTTTTAACAAGTAGTCCATCTTTATTATATTCAAAATTAGTTACGTGATTTCCTCTCTTAATCTGCTTTGGAAGAGAACAACACTCTGTATAAATCGTCTCTGTTTTAAGTCCATTAATTACAGTAAGGATTCTGTAAGTATAGTGAGATCCGTCTGGTTTCTTCTTGATCTCGTACTCATAACGATTTACAACTTCTTTCTTAGTTGGTGATTTCTTTGCTACTAAAGTCCAGTAGTGGAAATCAGGGTTTTTAGGATTACTCTCATATGAGTACTTAATTACTTCACCACTTCTCTTTGTAAGTTCTTTTACAAATTGAGTTTTCTTTTCATAAGCAATCTTTTGAGTTGATCCATCTTTATAAGTAATAAGAGTCATATTATGATTAGCATCGTAATCATACTTGAAATGATTCCCTGAAATATCTTTTGCATCTACTAAGTTATAATTTGTGTCATAAGTATAAGTCGTCTTTTTACCAGCACCAGATTCTACTGATTTCACAAGACCATTTGGATACCACTTAAAAAAGATTTGCTTGGCCATTGAGTCCTTGATTGACTTTAGTGAACCTTCTTTCGTGTAATCAAGATTAACAACATATCCGTTCTTATCTTTTACTTGAATAAGCTTACCTTCTTTATCAAAGTGGTTCTCTTTTCCATCATTATACTTTCTAATATAACCTTTAGCTGTCTTTACGACTTTTTGAAGCCCGCGAACATTTGAGTATAGTTCAGTTCCCACTGCAAGGTTTGAAGATACATTGAACTTCTTAGCATATGCTTGTCTAAGTTCAGCATCATTTGTAAGCTTCGTAACAAGAGTCTTTGCAACTGTCGTCGAAAGAGAAGTTTTCTTTCTCATCACATCAACGATTTTTTCTGCCGCTGCTTTAGGATCTACAGCCTGTCTTGGAGTGAAACGAGTCTTAGCACCTGAACCATTCTCGTGAACTGTTACAGAACCATCTGCTGAAACAACTAAGAAAGTTTCATAATCAGAACCCCAACCATAACCAAACCACCCCTTTCCAGGAGATTTAGAGTTGTACGTTCTTTCAACAACTAGGTCATTCCCACCACCAGGTACGATAATATCCGTGTACGTAATGTAGAAATTTCCGTTTTTCAGATTTACACCAGCAATCGATGCCAGTGAAAACAAACATAGTACTAATAGTTTTAAACTGATCCTCATGACTTGTATCCTTATTTAGTTAAAGAATCTTCATTCTCTCCATAGGCATATCGGAGGCCTTTAACTAAAACTTAAACATATAATAACTTTATTCTTTAATTTTCACTATTTTAAGAATGAAGAAGGTTCCAACACCGTCTAAAACACAGGCGACTACAAATAAGACAATCCCAATGGCCGAAGAAAACATCTTTGGTAGCAGAGTTGGATCATTTGCAGAGAAAATAGCTAGAATTACAAAGGGCATGGCCGCAATTGTGAAGCCCTGAAACTTTCCCTGGGCCGTGGCGGTATCGATTTTTTGCTTCAATCTAATGCGTTCACGAATAACAGTGACAATAGTGTCAAAAACTTCAGCAAGATTACCACCGGTTTCGCGTAAAATATTAACACTTGAAACGAACATATCATTGTCTTGAGTAGGAATTCTTTCTGCCAAGTTTTCGAAGCACTCCTCTAAAGTTACCCCAACTCTGTTCTGCTGCAGGATAATATTAAACTCTTCAGAAATAGGAGGAGGCATCTCATCAACAACCATACCAAGAGCTTGAGGTACTGATAGACCTGCTCTAAGACCATTTGAAAGCAGAGTTAGGCCATCTACCATCTGGTTTTGATAAGCTAAAATACGACGATTAACGAGGTAATCAACAACAGGTTTAGGCGCCTTAAATCCTACAAAACCAACGATTAGGCCAAGAAACGCTCCACCACCCCAACTTCCAAATAAACCAAAAGTAATAAGAGTTAGAGTTCCAAGTCCAAATGACAATGCTAGGAGTGCATACGTAACATGATCTGGCTTAACGTCGATAAAAAGTAATTCAAACTTTTCTAAAATATATGTTCGAGTACCAAATGTTTGTTTTTCAATTAAATCAAAAATACCAACTGAATAGCGATAACAAAATAGAAAGAAGATTAAACCAATAAGTCCAATTAATCCACTTCGTCCTATTTGTTCAATAAAAAAACTCATTTATACCTCTATATCCTAAGCCTTCTTCTTCACAGGTGGTGCACCATTGCCTGGTCTTGGTCTAGCTTGAGGCTGACCCGGTCGTGGCCTTTGTTGTCCCTGCTGTGGAGGTCTCTTATTTGGAGGTGGTGGTGCTTTCTTATCAGCGTTAGCAGGTGTGGCCCCACCACTAGCACCAGGAGCATTCGAAAATAAACCACGAGGAATATTGTAACCTTGTCTTTCAAGGGTTTCGATAAACTTTGGAATAAAACCAGTCGCCTGATGGGAGCCAATAATTTTCCCGTTCTTATCGATATCTTTTTGTTGAAATAGAAAAATATCTTGAAGAGTAACAACCTCTCCCTGAATCCCACCAATTTCAGTAATATGTGTAATCTTACGAGAACCATCATCCAGACGTGAAGCTTGAATGATCAAATGAACTGCGTTGGCAATCATTTCACGAATTGCTTTTGGAGTAAGACCAGCTCCCGCATATTGGACAAGGGTTTCAATACGTCCAATACACTCTCTTGGATTGTTTGAGTGAACTGTCGTTAGAGAACCATCGTGCCCTGTCCCCATAGCTTGGAGCATATCCAGTGTTTCACCACCACGACACTCACCAACAACAATACGCTCAGGACGCATTCTTAGACATTGCTTTACTAGACAACGAATATCAATTTCTCCATCGCCTTCAAGTGAAGGAGGGCGTGTTTCTAAACGAACAACGTGCTCTTGAGGAAAACTAAGTTCAGCAGAGTCTTCACAAGTAATAATACGTTCATTGGCCTGAATAAAACTTCCCAAAATATTTACCAGTGTTGTTTTCCCGGAACCAGTACCACCAGAAACAATTATATTCTTATGTCCTTCAACAGCGATACGTAAGAAGTCCGCCATATTCTGAGTGAAAGAACCGAATTGAACAAGGTGTTTATAAGTAAGTCTCTCTTCAGGGAATTTACGAATTGTAATACAGCATCCGTCAATTGCAGAAGGAGGAATAATTGCATGAACCCTAGAACCATCATGCAAGCGGGCATCAACGTATGGAGTCTTTTCATCAATACGACGACCAATTGGAGCAACAATTCTTTCAATAACGTTAAGAACCTGTCTATCGTTTGAAAAAGTTACTTTTGAAAGCTTAACCTTTCCATCTTCTTCATAGTAAATCTTATTAGGTCCAACAACCATAATTTCAGAGATTGACGAATCAGCAAGCAAGTCCTCTAGAGGCCCTAGTCCTAAGGCTTCATCTAGAATTTCTTTAACAATGCTATTCATATCATCGCGATTGTTTAAAATGCCTTTTGTATCTTCTTTACCAAGTAAATCAATAACGACTTTCTTAGTCTTTTCTTTAAGAATAATTTTCGCTTTCGGATCGTTATCATCATCTTTAGATAGATCCATTTCTTCAACAAGACCTTTATGAATTCTAAGTTTTAGATCTCGCCATCCATTTGCAGCAGCTCCAGTTGGACGCTCTTGTTTTGTACCAACATCATTAGGTTTATTAAGCTTAGCCAATTGACTAAGAATTCCCTTTCCATTGATTGTACGAACTAACTCTGTGACACCTTTAGCAAAAGCACTATTTTTAGCCGCCAGCATAACTGGTTTCTTCTGATTAATGGCCATTGCACAAGTTTGTTCATCTTTTTGAATTTGAGCTAAAACAGGGCGACCAACAGATTTCCCGGCCACATCAGCAGTTACAGGATGACCTTTTTGCGCCTGATTAAAAACAAAATGAATCATTTCTTTAGGAAACATCATTGTTATTAATTCTGAAACAAGGCGCTTAGTTTGATTTAGAGCAAGAAGGTCTGGAGTTATCACAACTAAAATCATCGTTGAATGCTCTAAAGCCTTTGCAGTGAGATCAGTGATTTCCGTTCCAACGTCAATAACAGTGAGTGGATACATGCTTTTTACGGCTTTAAGTACCTTACCAGCTCCATCAACACTCATCCCTTCAGTCGCTACAGGATCATTTGGTAAACCAATATAATGAACACCACTTGGGTGCATATTTACGAATGGCTGAAAAGTTCGTGGATCAATATTTCCATTAAAATTAAAAAGATCTTTTAAGTTCTTATTTGTTTTAATTCCAGTTAACAAATTTAAGTCACCACTAGCTCTTTGATCGAAATCAAGAAGTAATGTCTTAGATCGCTTTTCACCACTGAAAGCAAAAGCTAGGTTTGTAGCAACTTGGGATTTCCCTACGCCGCCTTTACCACCAATGACTGTAATAATATGACCTTCGGCCACTATGGCCCCCTCTTTCTAAATTTTCTTTTAATATCTTCAGTACCAGTTGAGGCACTCTCAATAATCTCAGGAGTGATAAAAACAACAAATTGCTCTTTAGATTTTGAAACATCTTTTGAGCGTACAAATGAGAACAAAGAAAAAACTTGTCCTTCTTCACTTCCATCACTACCAGTTGTTGAAACACCATCAGGTGGGTCTTTGTCATATTCGGTAGCAGTTTTATTAATTGAAATACCACCAACAACTGCTGATTCACGAGACTTAACAATAATTTTCGTATCGAGATTATTAGTTTGTTTATCTGTTCCTTGAGAAGAAGAAACACCAAGAATAATATCAAGATTAATTTTTTCTTCTTGTAGAATCTTAGGTGTTACATCTAAGTTAAATCCCGCTTCGATAACTTTTGCTTGTTGGAACTCCCCAGTACCAACCGCAACGTTCCTCTCAGAACCCTTAGATAACTTTGCCTTTTCACCATCTTTAGTGATCACCATCCCAGATTGAACAATTCGAGCATAACCAGCTGCTTTAGCAGAACTCAGTTTAGGAAATAGTTGTGAGATTGTTCCACCAAAACTACCAGCAGATGAAGTCGTTACTGTTCCACCATTTTCAGTACGTCCAAAAACGATCTGTCCACCTGTTGTTCCAACGCTTGGATTCCATTTAAATCCAAAGACACGATTATAATCTTTTGAAAGCTCAACAAATTGAGCAGTTATTTTAATAAGTTTTGCGGCTTGAGGTGGCTGAGGCTTTCTATTGATGGCCAGAAAGTTTCTAATAATCTCACCCTTATCAAGTTGCTGAACAGAATCTGTTCTTCTAGCTAAACTTTGAATTCTATCAGGTAAGTATGTCGCCGCGATTTTAACAGCAAGGTTACTTTCTTCTTCTGAGTTTACAATTCCTTCTAATAAATATGAATTATTAAAGAATCTAACTGTTACATCTTTTAAGTTATTTCTTCTTAGACCTTCTTGCATTTCTCGAGAAATAATTAAATAAGTCTGTGGTGAAACTTCAACAAGGTTCTTAACATCTGGGTAATCTTCTAAAACTTTTACAATTCGCCCAATATCTCCAGGAACAATAATCTTTCCTTCAACAAAGACCTTACCACCCTTCAAGTTTATTTCTAAACCTTCAATTGGTCCTAATTGTTCTTTAATTTCTGCAATAAGCTTTGACTTCTCTGTTGCAGTAACAGTTACAAGATAACGCTTTTTAATAGCACCTAAGCGATCTCGAACAGTAACAGAAGTAATACCAGGTGCTTCACCTTTTAAAACAAGCTCACTTGTTCCCGCCGCAGTATTAACTGGTTGTACTTTAAGAATTCTTTGATTTGCAATTTGTACACTTCGAGATGTTATTGTGAAATCAATTGGTAAAACTTTATCAATACCAAGAACTACCTCTACTTTTTCTTCAGATACCCCAATACCAGAAGAGGCCTGCTGAGCGCTGGCCGTTAATGCAAATATAAATAGAGTTAAGTACGTTAATATTCTCATTAATTCTTTTTCTTATATTTTTCGTTAAAGAAGGCCCTTGCCTCATTCTTATCAGTATCCGAAAGAATATCGTAGAGTCGAGTTCCTTCGATCATTGCCTTCTCACCATCATTAATATTTCTTAAAGTCAGAATTGGTTTATTTGGTTGGAATACATAAAGATGCGCAATCTTCTGAGCTTGAAATGGACTAAGCTCTAACGTTACCGTTGTATAATTAGAGTAAGTGTTAAGTTTCATTTTTCTTACAACTTCCTCTGTTTTAACACCAATTAGAGGAATATTATTTGAAACACTCATCCCTGTTGAAAGAACACGAACATCTTGAAGGATTGTAACGATTTTTTCTTGATCTTTTCTCGCTCCACCTGTGTAATCAATCGGTGCTAGAACATCGACACGATCACCAGGACGAATAAGCTTTCCTACTGAACTTCTTTCATCAACTTGGAAAGCAATTGCACGCATCCCCACTGTAACTTCTCTTGAAAGACCTGTACTCTCTCCAGGATATGTTACACGTGGTTTTGTAATTTGCTCGCCTTTTAGAATTGGAACTGTCGCAATTGTATTTTCAATTTCTTTTACTGTTTTAAAACTTCCAGGAGCTAAGAATTTCTGTGGAACTGTAATAATTGAAACCTTCGTTTCATCCAGTAGATCGAACTCGCGAATATCTTCTTTAGCAACAAGAACAGAACTCATTGTTCCATACTTTTTAATCAAAGCAGATTGTTGATCTTCGATATAAGTGTGGACCATAAACATGGCAACACCTGCAATAATAAGGGCCAGCGTAAAAGCTCTAGTATTCATAAAACATCCTGTTTTACTTCGTTAAGTAATCACTTAATATTTTAACAAAAAACAAGCATTTAGTTACAATGAGGCATTTTTGGCTACTTATAGCTACAAGAAGTGACCGGTGAAAGGATAGTGGCATCATTGGCCCTAAATAAAACATCACCTGGTTTAGTGAAGGTCTCACCACAGACTCCAAACAAAGTGAACACCTTAATACAATTTGTATCCTCTGGATCACCTGCTTCTTCGCAATTTTCATCTTCAGCTGCGGCCCAAGGAAGAGTTGGAATTTTAAAGCTTGATGAAATCGGTGTACTATTAGATTGTAGTGTTTTATTCCAACCAATCATAAAGCCTCCAACCTCAGTGAACGTCCCACTTAAGCTTCTGATATCATTTCCACCAATTCCATCAGAGTTTCCTTTAAGAATATAAAATGTATATGTTCGAGTTGCTTTATTCTGATTAATCGATGCATTGATTGAGTTGCCTACTGTAATGAGCATCACAACCATATAAAGAAGAATTGGAATAAAAATCATCGCCTCAAATAAGGCCTGTCCTTCTTCATTGTTAAATATTGTTCTTTTCTGATCTGCACTCAAGTTAACATCCGTTATCATAGATCGTTGAGTTCGTACTTGAACAATTCCCATTTCCTAGATCAGTGGCAACCTCAGAAAAAGCTCGACAAACCTGAGCAAGACACTCTCTTATCGTAGGCTCTTTTCCTAGAAACGATTCAATTCGAAAGTCTAAGTCAATATCACCTGTTAATACCTTCATGACAGAGAATTTTGTTTTATAATCTAGATACGTTCCACTTAAGAACCACTGGTTTGTTGTTTTTGAATTAAATTTTATCTGACAATCAGTGCCGCAATTAACAACATTATATGAGTTGAAAACTTCCGTTGCATTTTGACGTGCAAGAGAGTCATTTTGAATTTTATTATCTGCAACGAGATACGCTCGTGATGCCATAAAATTTGCATATTGAAGAAGATAAGTATTTGTATAATTAATTGCAATCTTTGCAAAAACAAAAAAGAAAGCGATCACAAAAGTAAAAGTTGATAGGAACTCAATTGTCGATTGCCCATTTTGATTTCTTATCTTCTTATAATTGCTCATCATAAATTCCTACAGGAGAGAAGAAGTGAGACCTTCCTTCATCATTATTATAATAGAGGGGATGAACTGGATTTCCATAAGTTTTTCCATATGAATCGACACTACCTTTATCACCATAGCGAGCTGAGTATTCCATAGAACGGGCCAATGTACCAAACATGCCCTCTCCAATCATGCCTTGGAAACCTTCACTTTTGAAGACTAGCATTGCAAAAGATGTCACAACAACAAAAAGTAAAATATACTCTACTGTCGATTGTCCCCTTTCATTTAAAAGAATATATGCTTTTTTATTTTCCATCCTAGAAATATCCATGAAATAAGTATAACAGGGGCAAACGCAAATTTCTTCCCAAAAATCTTTTTAATCTGAACGATATTACCTTCTTTAAAAGCCTGAATAATAAACTCAAGATTTTTAAGAATATTCGTAATAAAAACTGAAAGCCCGACAATCACTGTCACAACAGAAAGGGAGATCAAAGCTTGATCTTGATGAGCGACTGGAATTAAAAGAAATAAACTAGCTAAATATTTCGAATCACCACCGCCCATAATTTTTAAAATAAAAAGTAAAAAACCTGCGAGAAATATCCCTAGAGGGTAAAGAAGTGTTTCAATTCCAATAATGTAGTTATTCGGGAAAAACAATACGAGAACTAAAAATAAAAAGATGTTTCCAATTGACCATACGTTTGCAATCTTTCGAGATTGAATATCGATATAAGAAACATAGAGTAATTGAATAAAGATAAAAACATAGACACTTACGGGCACTCTAACCTACCTATCTTGGTTTACATATGGTGAATGCCAACAGCCATTAGGACACGAGCCTGTTGCAAGCTCCTGCGATAAATGGAATGCAAAACTTTTAAAAAAGCCTGTAGTATAAGCCCCTATTCCCCTTGCCATTGCAATGGAAATACCAGCAAAGAATGCTAAGATAAAAATATACTCTATTAAAGCCTGACCGCTTTGAGACTGACGTGACATACTTAATATTCTACATTAAGTATGCAAAAGGTTTTGGTGAGAAAGTTTTTCCTCCGCTCTCTAGAGTAGAGTGCTTGATAGTCGCATCAAACTAAAGAGCGGAAGAATTAGTTTCCTTGTAGTTCGCGAAGTAGGTTATCCGTGTTCCCGAAAACACCATCAGTAAGAGTTGTAATACCCTCTGATGCCTTTTCCTTAAACTTCATAACAAGCATCGCTGCAACAGCAACAAGTAAGATATACTCTGTTGATGTTTGACCTTCTTCGTCTTTTAGAAACGCTAGCAAGGTTTTCATTTCATACTCCTTTCAATCGCCCCCATTCAGCGGGGTTGAAACTTAAATAACTACTTGAAAGTTTCGGCAATAACTGAGTAAAGCTTTAACTTTTCTTAATAATATTTTAACACTTCGCGCATTTGGTTCAAAAAAAAGGTGTATTTGTTCATAAGTATCTGTAAATACTACCGTCAAGTGCTTTTAATTATGCCTATTATTGTTGCCGTTTACGTTTTTCGGGTATAATTTATGAGTGAGCTAGATGGGCACCAAATAAAGTTGTTTCGCCCTACAAAGCTTAGAAAGGAAGTGGTCACTGGTCACGGTGAGCAGGCCCATGAATCAGTGGGAAGCCTAAAGTGATTATCACTACATCCCCCTGTCGTACGACGGGCGGAAACTTTCATCGCTCATCTAGCTCATTCACACTGCCCTTTCCATTGCGCAATCCAAAAAATTCTTTTCAAATCATCAATATCTAGTAGAATTTAAGTTATGGATATTACAAAATTTGAAAGAAACACGGAAGTATCAACAAAATGGATCGAAAATCTTGCTCTCGAAGAGATCAATATGGACGAGAGTGGTGTTGTAAGTTTTAACGACCACTTAAATCCAGCATTCCAACTTGAAGAATCTTCAATTAACTTCATGAATAAGCTCAGAGATCTTTTTGAGATTTATGTCCATAAATTCAATGAATACCGCGGTGATAATAATACGATCAAAATTTTTAAGATTGCTAATACAATCAATGACTTTATGATCTATCGCAATTCACTTCGTCTTATTTTTGCAAGAAAATCAGATGATCTTATTTCAATTGGCTTCTTAGCGAATGGGAAAGACATCTTTAGTGCTAGAACTAATGAATCTCAAGTTCATGGCGGTGGACATCTTCACGAGATCCGCGCACACATCGGGCCATTTAATCAAATCACATGGCGTTTTGAAAATGAAGTTGTTGATTGTGATGCACTTGTAAGACACTACTTAAGCGAATTTATCAAGCTTTCTGCGCGCTAAGAAGATTTAGATATAGTTAATTGTATCCTTAGACTCATGTGCTTCCTTAGCATCAAGGCCTACCCGTAACTTTTGAGCTGAATATTCTAAAGACTCTTCTACAGTTGGTAGACGCAAATGCAGATAGCCCTCAGCATTAGTGATATTCATATTAAAATTTAGAACACCTGAACTATTATCTCCAACCTTTGCTGAACTCATAATTGGATATGGCCATTTGGCCGATGCAATTAACTTTTGTGGTTCTTGAAATTTTTGACAATACAGTTTTCCAAAAGAATAAGTCGACATAAAATCATTTGAACTAATTTGTAACAAACGATTCTTAAGACCTCTTTCGATGCAAATTTTGATAACCATTCCAAGGTAGTCAATATCGAGAAAGCCCGTTTTAATATAGTCATCAAGTTCAATCTCTTCTCGTGCATGAAGCTTTGCTTGAATTTTCTCAAAGAGATTACGACGAACGTGTACACCGCCTCTTCCATATAATCGACAAACTCTAAAAACTAAGTAATTTAGAGAGGATTTTTGAATATAAAATTCCGCAGCCGCCTGAGTCTTGCCATAAGTAGTAGTTGGATCAGGAATATCTAACTCAAAATTTTCAGATGATTCACCTGAGAAAACGAAACTTGAAGATAAATAAATAATTTGTGATTTATATCGCTGACAAACATCTGCCACAGTAAAGAGTCCACTTGTATTTAGAGCATCCGCCCTTCTCTCACTTAGTGCACAATCCACAATTGAAGATAAACCTACCGCATATATTGTAATGTCTGGTTTAAATGTATACATGATTAACTGAACTTCTTGCTTACTGTGAACATCACATGGAACAGTTGTTATGCCATCAATAGAAACAGGGTTCTTATGATAAGTACCAATGATTTTGTAGTCTTTCTTTAAAAAGCTTGCAAGTGATGAGCCCACAAATGAAGAAATACCAAAGATTAGAATTGTCTTGGTTCTTTGTTCAGTCATGATTCTATTATATAGGTAAGATTTGTTTTTTGAGAAAAAAAAGAGGAGGCAACTATGTCCTATTCAGGACCATAGTCGCCTATATGATTAGTTTATCCGATTAGTTTTAACGCCACATTTGGCACTTGGTTTGCCTGTCCAAGAACAGAGGCTCCCGCCTGAATTAAGATATTGTTTTTAGTCATGTCGGCAGTTTCTTTTGCCACATCAACATCTCTAATTCGCGATTTTGCCGCACTCAAGTTCTCATCACTGATCCCCAAGTTATTGACTGTTGATGTGAGTCGATTCTGTAACGCACCCATACTGGCACGATAACCGTTGACTGCGACCAACGCATCGTCAAGTTTTTGAAGAACTGCTTGAGAGCCTTCTTTAGTGGACACACTATCTGAGGCAAGTCCAAGTGCTGTGATTGTAGCATCTGATCCTGCTGCATCGTAAGTAAGTCGATCAAGCATTGGATCATTGTGAATCCCAACTTGAAACTCGAGCTTGCCACCTGTTCCATCGAGTAGCTGTGTTCCGTTAAAGTTAGAAGATTTTGCGATTCTATCAATCTCTTCTTTAAGCTGTTGGAACTCGATGTCTGAAAATGCTCTTTCAGTATCCCCAATCGTGTCAGAGGCAGTCTGTACTGCAAGCTCTCTAAGACGAATGATGATATTTGAAACTTCATTTAATCCACCTTCTGCTACCTGGACAAGTGAGATTGCATCGTTTGCGTTTCTCTTTGCTTGCCTCATACCTCTGATCTGAGCTTTTAAGTTTTCACTAATTGCCAGTCCAGCGGCGTCATCTCCAGCCTTTGTAATACGTTCACCTGAAGATAGTTTTCTTAAGTTGTCCCCAACTCTTTTATTTGTAAGTGACATTGCTCTTTGTGCTGCGATTGATGCCACGTTTGTATTAATTCTGATTCCCATGATTAGTCTCCTTTAATCATCATATAAACCTCCTGTTTGATAATTGAGCATCCAGCTCAATAAATTCGTTAATAATTAAATAATGCTTCTACGGATAAACCAATCATTCCTCTATATATATTTGCCAAGCAATCAAAGGTTGCAGTCTCTAATTGCCGTACATAACTTATCCAGTAGTATGCATATTATTGACTCCGTGTTCTTTACTCTAAAATTTTCTAAACAATGCTAGTGCCATCCGGCGCTGTCAGGGATTATTACCCTTGAGCAGCAGCCTGGATTAAGCTTAGTGCACTGTTTGTACTAGTGTTCGCCTGAGCAAGAACCGAAGTACCGGCAGTCATTAAAATGTTTTGTTTTGTTAAGTTTGCAGTTTCTGCTGCTACGTCAGTGTCTCTTACACGAGAGTTTGCCGCACTTAAGTTTTCAATCGACGTTGCAATATTATTTACCGTTGACTGAAGTCTGTTTTGAAGGGCACCAAAGTCCGCTCTAATACCAGATACAGAGATAATCGCCTGATCAATTGATGATAGAGAGTTCTGTGCAGAAATCTTATCAGCAACTGATGCTAAGTTAAGACCAAGAGCTGCTACGTTTACGTCAGCTGATGATGCATCAAACGTTAAACGATCTGATATAGGGTCATTACGCGTACCGATTTGGATATCAAATACTGCACCTGTACCGTTTAGTAGTGGTACTCTGTTGAATTCTGTTGAGTTAGCGATACGATCAACTTCAGAAGTTAATTGTTCGAATTCTACGTTTAGGAACTTTCTTTCAGTTGCTCCAATAGTATCCGAAGCTGCTTGTACTGATAGTTCTCTAAGTCTAATTAGGATATTTGAAACTTCCCCTAAAGCACCTTCAGCGATTTGAACTAGTGAAATACCGTCTTCTGCGTTTCTTTCAGCTTGTCCAAGACCTCTAATTTGAGCCTTTAGGTTTTCAGAGATTGCTAGACCTGCGGCATCGTCACCCGCTCTGTTAATTCTCTGACCTGATGATAATTTTTCTAGAGATTGTTGCATACCAAGACGTGTTCCACGTAGGTTTCTCTGTGCGTTTAGAGATGCAACGTTCGTGTTAATTCGTAGTCCCATTCGATCCTCCTTGACTGGGTACCGACAAGATTCCTTCCTGTCAGTCAGCTGAAATCCATACAGCTGTACAATTGTTACACCACCTTATCGCTCCAATTTCTTAACTCTTTAGAAAAAAATTGTATATTTCTTATACGAAACTTTTTGCCTAGTTAAGAATTAACCTCAGTGTTTATGGGGCTTTTGAATTCTGGATAATTTTATTCAAGATTTTATTTGCAATTAAATGTAAAATAAATCGACATGATATTTACAACTCTAGAACAATATTCTCATTTAAAAAATGCTCTCAATAAAGAAATTGAAAAGGCTTTTCATTATAAAGATGAAAACAGCTTTAATACTGACTTCTATCAACTAATGAAGGAGAGCAATCATCACAATTGTCATCTGCTTCTTGATGATAATGAAAATATCGTCGCGCATATTGGTGTTAGACCAGTAACACTACATTATAAAGGGCATGAGTTAAAAACATTATTACTGGGTGGAATTGTTACTAAGGAAGAGTTCCAAGGACAAGGTCATTTTAAAGAACTCTATAATCACATAAAGAGCATCTATAAAGATAACTACTCTCTCGTCATTCTTTGGAGTGATAATATGAGTGTCTATAAGAAGCTTGGCTACACTCAGTTTGGATTAACTGCTGTAATTGGAGATACTCCAGTAACAGAAGAGAAAATACGACAGAGGGGTTACTGGCCAATTAATATTCAAGAAATTGATAAAGAAAATTTAGAAAAAAAATATAATAAATCTTATAAAGACACCATCTCAATTCAGAGATCTCTAAAAGAATGGAACGATATTAAACAAATATCTTCAATGAAGACTTTTACAAACGATAATGGCGATTATCTATTCTTTGAGAAAGGACAAGACTTAAAAGGAATTATTCACGAGTGTTCTTTTTCAAATAATAGGCAAGAACTTGAGAAATTTAAAGGACTTCAACTATTAAACCCTACTCCACTTGATGAAGAGTCTTTTTTTATTCATCTAGCCTGGGGTAAAATTATTAATACTTGTGAATTTTCGAATTTTTTAAAGGCCATCACTAAAAATGCCGTGTCTATTTCAGACTTTAAGCCAGATTTAGATAAGGTAACACTTACTATCAACGAAGAATCTTTTTTATTTAAAAAAGAAGAACTTTTACCACTACTTTTTGGACCAGAACAAGCCATCGAGCTACAAGAGTTGATTCCTCAAATTTATATTACTGGAGCAGATAGTATTTAATTTCTGTGCTTCAAAGTCCCATAGCCAATTGCTGATATTGAAAGCACCCACAAAATTATAGTAAGAGTTGGGTAATCGAGTAATGCACCCTTATAAAGATCTTGTTCAGAAACAAATGACTTCCCAGCAAAAAAGAAAACACCGCCAAGAACATAAAATGAAAGTAATCTCACGCTACTGGCAAGAGATGCAATTGGTTTCCAAATTCCTTTGTGTCTAATTTTTACTGCATAGTTATTCTTCGCAAATTCTTTGAGAAACCATTTAAGATGTCTTGGAACAATTCGAGACGCACTTAAGACATCCTTAGCAATCCACATTCCATCTTCAATAAAGCTATCAGTAGAGAAACTATCTCTAATAATATCATTGATATCTCCTTCTAAAAGGCTAAAGATATCAAAATCAAGATCTAACGATTGACCTACTCCATCGAGTGTTATTAGAGCTCTAAAGACAACAAACCATTCACTAGGTAAGAAAATATGATGTTCTCTTAGGGTTGTGATGATCGAACTAATAATTAAAGAGAAATTTGTTTGTTGAACTGTTAGTCCAATTTGCGGACCAATTGCATTCTTAATATCAATAATTAATTTATCGACATCCGGTACTGTTTCATAGATGGCAACATCCAAGAACTCATAAACTAAGTTTTCGAAGTTTTGAGTTAGAATTGCATAAATAATAGCAATAAAATTTTGACGAGCATTTTTAGAAAGATTTCCAACTAGTCCAAAATCAATCAGAGCAATCTTTCCATTTGGAAGATAGAAGAAATTCCCACCATGAAGATCTGCATGGAAAAAACCTTCATTTAGAAAACATCGCATAAAAATTTTCACACACTCATCTAACTTTGAATCAAGCTCTTCTATATGCTCACTGATTTTTTCACTATCACTAAATGGAATTCCCTCAATAAGCTCCATGACTAATAAATCATGGCAAGTAAACTCTTTATATATTTTAGGTAAATGAAAAATTTCAGAGTGATCATATTTTGCAATTATTTTCTTAAGTTTTTCACAATTAAGTGCTTCTACATTGAAATTCAATTCACTTTGAAGTGAGAATGAGAAATCCTCTAAAACTTTAGAAAAGCCTAAGAACTTAAAATCATCTGCTGCTTTTTCCGTTTGTGTCGCTAAAAAGATAAGTATTGAAAGGTCTGTTTCAATAATGCGATCAATACCTGGCCTCTTAACTTTTAAAACAACTTTCTCACCTGTTAAAAGCTCTGCTCGGTAAACTAAGCCAATAGAAGCCGTTCCAATCGGTTGATCTTCAACACTTCTAAAAACATCTTCAATTTTTTTTCCAAGTGATGACTCAACATTTTTCTTTATTCCAGAAAAAGGGATTGGTTTAACTTCATCTCTTAGCTTTTTCATATGCTTAATGAAGTCTTCATCAAAAATATCTTCTCTCGTACTTAAAAGTTGTCCAAATTTTACAAATGCAGGACCAAGTTCTTCAAAGCAAAGTCTTAAGCGATAACCCATCACGTCTCCCCATGAATTATCATGGACAGATACTTTTTGAGATTCTTCACTCTTTCTAGGAAAAACAAAATTAGGAATTATATTAATTACGTTTTGAGAAACAAACTCATCTAGGCCATTTTTAGCAAAAACAGTAGCGATTTCCCTTAAACGAGAAATATTTCTAATTGTTTTTGTTATTTTAAAACTAGTCGTTATTAGGCCCACATAATATCCTTTAGAAAATATCTATTATTTTATCACGATAGAATCAAAAGGTGCATAGCCCTATTGCCAGAAAAATGGTAAAAATAAAGAGTGAAAGAATTTATTATAATTACATCGCTTTTATTTTCTCTAGTGACTCATGCAAATGATGAGACTTGCTCGCGCATTGCAGTAATTAATCAACAAGAAATTCTTATTGACCCAAGCTCATCTTTAAAAGGTGAAGGTCTTCGCTACCATCTTGAAAAAGATAAAGTGGCCCTAAGTTATCTAAATGATTATCAATCGCTACAAGAAGATATTTGGCGTCCTGCAATAATGGGTACTGTTGGATCAGGCCTTATCCTATCGGCTTTTCTAACAAACCCAAGTTCAAATACCAGGAGAAGTCTTATTGCTTCTGGTACCGTCGTTTTAATTCTTAATTACTTATTAACGAAAACAATTCAAACAAGTAATGAAGAGTTACTCTATAAGAGTATTGATGAGTACAATAAGAGACAAGAGCCAAAAATTTACTTGAAGTCTGATGACCAAATTAATACGCCCGAAGTTTATATAGAGAAAAGCTGGAGCTTCTAATGTTGGACAATAATGAAATCACTTGCCATGCGTGTCATAAGGCACTAGATCTTGAACCTGGACAAAAAATCTCATTAAAAGAGGAGTGTCCATATTGCTACGCTAGTGTTCATTGTTGTAAAATGTGCAAGTTCTACGACATTACAGCATATAATGAATGCCGTGAATCAAGTGCTGATCGCATTGTAGAAAAAGAAAAAGCTAATTTTTGTGACTACTTCGTCCTTAAGGGAGCTGGAGATGGTGACGATAGCAAGAATGATCTTCTTGCCGCTGCAAACGCATTATTTAAATAAAGGAATTATTAATGGCAAATCCAATAACAAAACAAGGTTACGATATTATTCAAACTGAGCTTGACCACTTGATCAAAGTAGAAAGAGAAGAGCTTAAGGTAACGATTGCAGAAGCAAGAGAACTTGGCGACTTGAAAGAGAATGCTGAGTACCATGCTGCAAAAGAAAAACAAGGTGTTGTAGAAGGTCGAATCTCTCAACTTCAAGGTATCCTTGCACATTGTGAAGTAATTGATCCAAGTACGATTAAATCTGACAAAATTGTTTTTGGTGCAACTGTCACTATTTTAAATATCGAAACAGACGAATCACAAACGATTAAAATTGTTGGTGAGTCTGAATCAGATATGAAAAAAGGCTTAATCTCTTACAATAGCCCACTAGGTAAAGCACTAATTGGTAAAGAAGAAGGCGACGAAGTTGTTGTTCGTGCACCAAAAGGTGATATTGAATATGAGGTGGAGAACATTGAGTTCAAATAAGGATATCCTATCTACTCAAATTTCTGATCTCTACTCAAAGCCTACCAAAACTTTAGAAGCGCTTAATAAAAAAAATATATATACAATCAATGATTTGCTTTGGCTGATGCCAAGGCGAATCGTTAAGTTACCTGAGATTGCAAATTTTCAATATGCAAATATTGGTGACTTTTTTAGAGGACGTGGAACGATTGTTTCCATGCAGGCCAAGCCTAATTTTAAATCAAGAGGAAAAGGACGAGCGGTTCTTTTAAATATTGCTGTTACAGTTAAAGATGATCTTAGTGATAACTATATTACTCTTAAATGGTTTAATGCCTATCAATCGATTCAAAAAAAACTAGAGCAACTAAAGCATCTTGAATTCTTAGGTGTCGTTTCTGTATTTAATGATTCGTTACAAATTGTGAATCCAGAGCTTTTTGAAATTGGTAAATCAGATTCCGAAAGTGGTTTACGTATTACCTACCCTACAATTGAAAGTGTTAAGTCTCATCATATTCAAAAGGTTTTCGATAAATTACCAAATGGATTTTGGGACAAAATTCCAGAAATAATCCCAAGTAATATTCTAGAAGACAAAGGCCTTCTCTCTCGCAGTATGGCCTTTAAATACCTACACGGAAGAGTTCCATCTAATGAATGGAGTCAAGACAAGTTTGATCAAGCAAAACGTCGAATTATTTATGAAGAATTTATCTATGATCAACTAAAGATCAAATTACGAAAAAATAAGAGAACGGAATTATCGAGGAAAAGCCTAAAGATTAGTTTAGATCAGATTCAAAAAGCAAAATCGCTCTACCCCTATCAGTTAACTATTGATCAAGATAAGGCTTTAGATGATATTGTATCTGACTTTTCAGGAACAACGCCAGCTATGCGATTAATTCAAGGAGATGTTGGTTGCGGAAAAACAACAGTTGCCGTCGCCTCAGCATACTTAATTCTTAAGACTGGTGGACAAGTAGCACTCATGTGCCCAACAGAAACACTAGCACTACAACACTTTCGTGAAATTGAAGAAATTCTTGGAAATGAATTTAAAGTGGAACTTTTAGTTGGAAGCACGAAAGCCAGTGAAAAGAAAAAGATTAACGAATCACTAGAGAGTGGAGATTGCGATATTGTCATCGGCACACATTCTTTATTTCAAGATAGCGTGAATTTTAAAAATCTTGAATTAGCGATCATTGATGAACAACATAAATTTGGTGTTGAGCAGAGAATCAAGCTAATGAAAAAAGGTGAAAATCCTCATTGCTTAATTATGTCCGCTACACCTATTCCACGCTCTCTAAGTTTAACAAAGTATGGCGATCTCGATATCTCGATAATTAAAACAATGCCAGGAGGTAGGAAGGGGCAGAAAACAAGGATTGTTACAAATGCCAACTTAAATAACTATTTAAGTTTTGTAAAAACAAGACTTGAAATGAAAGAGCAAGCTTATATCGTTGTTCCGGCCATTGAAGAATCAGAAAATGATGATATCAGAAACCTTGAACATACATACGAGCTATATAAACAATACTTTCCTGAATTTAGAATTGCTTACTTACACGGAAGAATGTCTCCAGATGAAAAACAAGCAGCTATAACAGACTTCAAAGAACATAAAACTGATATTCTAATTGCGACCTCTGTTATTGAAGTAGGTATTAATATTATCAACTCCACTATAATGGCGATTCTAAGCCCTGAAAGATTTGGACTAAGTAGCCTCCATCAAATGAGAGGACGTGTTGGAAGAGGAAATAAACCAGGCTTCTGCTTTCTTGTTACTGATAGAGAAATAACTCCTGACAGTATGCAACGACTACAAGTAATCGAAAAATATACTGATGGCTTTAAGATTGCGGAAGAAGATTTAAAAATACGTGGAGAGGGAGACTTATATGGTCAAGAGCAATCCGGAGTTGTGACGCAAAAAAGATTGGCCAATATTGTACTCAACCAAGATATCCTCTATGAAGCGATTGAAGATATCAAAAAATACCCTAATGACTTTGATTCCATCATAAATTTTATGAACCATGATGAAAAAGTTTTCACTACGATTTAACTTAGCAAAAAACTCAGATCGAGTATAAAATAAAGCTATGATTCATCTTAAAGTATTAAAAACTAACGATCTACTATCTCTTGGAGAATATCAATTTCAACTACCAAGAGTTTATATTGGAAGCTCGGTTCACAATAATCTAATTATTGAAGACAAAACATTATCAAAAGAGCTTGGTGTTTTAAAATCCATCGGCCATCACTTAGTTTTTGAAACAAGCTCAGCTTACAAAGTAAACTCTAAGTCAGTTGAAGGAATTATAAGATTAGAACAAAATGATATTCTTGAATGCCAAGGTATACAGATACAAATAATAGAATTTCAAAAGAGTGATGAAAATGACTTTCAGGACTACTATAAATATCTTGAGCGTATTAAAGAAGAAGATCCTGCAAAATACGACTTTATTCAATCACTAGAAGAACATTACGTAACTTTAACTGGAAAATATGACAATGACCTCTTGGAGAAATAAAGCGAAGTATCACCAAGTTGATGAGACAACTAAGATTCAATATTGGACAAATATTGAAAACTTAGATGAAGAACATAATCAAGTTATTGTTTTTAACTATGGCCTTGTTTGTAATGTAAGACACTTTGTTTACCAAATTGATCACTTCGAAAAGCTTGGCTATAAAATACTTCTTCATGACTACAGAGGACATTACAAGTCAGAGACGACACAGGGAATTGAATCAATTACCTTCAAAAATATTATTAATGATATTAACTCATTAGTTCGTGCATTAAATATTAAAACAAGTATCCATATTGGCCACTCAATGGGAGTGAATGTAACACTCGACTATGCTCATAAATATCCTGAAGAAGTACAAAAAATTGTATTAATTTCTGGAACAATCTTTCCTCCTCAAGATGTCATGTTTGATTCTAATATAATTGATATGACTGAGCCTTATATCAAAGAACTTAAAGATAGATGGAAGTCACAATTTCAATTTATTTGGAAAAATGTTTATCGCAACCCTCTTGCAAGTGCATTAGTCTGGAATGGCGGATTTAATATAAAGAAAACAAATATTGAATTTGTTGAATACTATATGAAGAAACTTGGTGAACTTTCACCTGATATCTTCTTCCAACTCCTTGATCAAATGAGAGATCAAAAGATCATTAAAGAACTTGAAGAAATTAAAATTCCTACGCTAATTATTGGTGGGGATAAAGATAAGGTGATTCCAAATTATCTACAACAAATCTTACATGATAGCCTTAAAAACTCCGAACTATATATCATCAAGAATGGAAGTCATGTTCCACAAGTAGATTTTCCTGAATTCATCAATGAACGAATCGATCTATTCTTGGACTAAACCTTTGTGAATTAGAAGTTTTTTGAAAACACGATTCATTGCATAGATTCGTTGTGCTTTCTTATATTCACTGTGAGACGCCTCGCCTTCAGAATTAATTCTATAAGAAGTTTCATCAACAACTTGAACTTCAAAAGGATAGAAAAATCTAATATCTCTAGCAAGAGAAGAGAAGTCTAAACCTAGTAATTCCTTTGCAACTGCCGAATCTTCCTCTTTGGCTAACTTTCTTAACTTAAAGAACTCTGCCAAAAAAGGATTCTTATATTTTATAAGTTGGCGACAAGTGAATTGAACAGAACGATACTTTGTAGAAGAATGGAGATTATTCTCATTCTTTAAATTATCAAAGCTACATTCATCAATCTCTCTATTGACTGCTGACACAAATCTTTCTTCAGAAAGATTGTTTCTTAAGGCCATCTTCACTAAGCTTGAGTACTTAGTTCTAAAATGACTAATATCAAAGATTGTATTTAGAGATCTTGATGGCTTAATATTGTGAGGAGTAATAATATAATTACGAATCAAAAATTGAATCACTTTTAAAATATCTAATTTATTCTTCGTAACTAATCGTACTCCTACTCTATCAAATAATTCTTCCGCTACGTTTTCGGCCTTGTGGAGTAGCTTAATAATTACACTATCACGTGACTTCTTAGACTTTGTTTCAAAGTCCACTAAAGGAATTGAAATCTCTCCAGACTTTAAGAAAAGATTATTTTCTTGGTCGCGGTGAAGGTAGCGATAAAATTTATCAAATATTTGAGTTTGAATTTGATTAAAGTAGTTAGAACGTAGGTCTTTGTCCGCGTGCAGAATTGTGTGCATTACTTTTAAAACAATTTCTGCCCACAATTGTTCTTCTACAGTGTGATCCGAATTACCAGTTGCCATTAAAAACAGGCCACTTATATCAGTAACAGTATAAAGAGAATTAGGTATCTCTAAATCAAGACCATCCGGTGTTCCATCTTTTAAAAAGTAACGTTTAATAAATTGGACGGCCTCTTGAAAATTTCCAAATAACTCCGCCCTTGAGACTGGATCTTCAGTATCAAGTCCGTAGCCTTTTAAGAATTTATTTACTTCTGTAATGTCATCTAATTTAGCTACAAAGAAGTTTGAGTCGAGTGCTGATTTACCACCAACAACAACATCAATTACATCCCAGTCAAAAATATAATTTTTTAAATAATCAGGTCGATTCATAAAGTTACTTTGTTCTATCGTTGAGTAATGCTACCATAAGCCCATGAAGACAGAAAATCAGCTAAAAAATACAAAAAAACTGACATTAAAGTCACTAACTGACTTAAGAATTCTATTTCTTACTTTTTTTGGAGCAGGACTAGCTCCTAAGGCCCCTGGAACTGTTGGAAGTTTAGTTACAATTATCCTTCTTTATTTTATCGGAAAACTTAATGCGCCATTCTTCTTCTTCATTCCATTTCTCTTAATACTTACAATAGGTGCAGTGTTTATCACTGGTGTTATTGAAAAAGAATATGATTGTGTCGATCCTTCTTGGATAGTAATTGATGAAGTAATCGGGATTTGGATTGCGTCATTTTTTTTACAAGATCAAAGTTACGTAAGTTACGTAGCTATTTTTGCCCTATTTAGATTTTTCGATATCTGGAAAATAGGACCAGTTAAATACTTCGACAATCGCAAAGACGCTCTAGGAACAACATTTGACGATATTGCAGCGGGTCTTATGGCCGGAATCAGCTACATCCTTACTTTTAAATTGTTAGAATTTATCTCTTGACTTACGCAAAACTTACGCTAAAAATATTAATAAGCGAAAAGTAAAAAACTGGAATTCAGTTTTGTTGTGTTCATTAAATCCCCGCACTTAAAGGGAAGTTAAAAATACCGCTTTTTGCATTAGCTGATAGAAGATAAATTTGATAGAACTTATAAAAAAACACGGAGAGCTTATGGCCACAACATCTAACGAGAACAAGCAAAAAGCATTAGACCTAGCACTTTCAACAATTGAAAAACAATTCGGAAAAGGTGCAATTATGAAACTGGATACTGAAAATGGTCCAGAAAGAATTCCAGCGATTCCAACAAGCTGTTTAGGACTAGATCTTGCACTTGGTGTAGGTGGTGTTCCAAAAGGTCGTATCATTGAAATCTACGGACCTGAATCATCAGGTAAAACAACACTAACTCTTCACATTGCAGCAGAAGCGCAAAAGCAAGGTGGTACTGTAGCATTTATTGATGCTGAGCACGCACTTGATACAGTTTATGCTCAAAAGCTAGGTGTTGATATTCCAAATACACTTATTTCACAACCAGATAGTGGTGAGCAGGCCCTTGAAATTACAGATATGCTTGTACGTTCAGGTGCTGTTGATCTTCTTATCGTTGACTCTGTTGCTGCACTTACTCCAAGAGCAGAACTTGAAGGAGACATGGGTGATTCACACATGGGTCTTCAAGCAAGACTAATGTCACAGGCACTAAGAAAACTTACTGGATCAATTAATCGTTCAAATTGTACAGTAATTTTCATTAACCAACTTCGTATGAAGATTGGTGTTATGTTCGGAAACCCAGAGACAACAACAGGTGGTAACGCACTTAAGTTCTATTCTTCAGTAAGACTTGATATCAGAAGAACTGGTGCAATTAAAAATGGTGACGAAGTAATCGGTAACAGAACTAAAGTTAAAGTTGTTAAGAACAAAGTAGCTCCTCCATTTAAAGTTGTAGAATTTGATATTATGTACGGACAAGGTATTTCACAAACAGGTGACCTACTAGATCTTGCTGTTGCAAATAATATCGTTGGGAAAGCTGGTGCATGGTTCTCATATAATGATGCAAAAATTGGTCAAGGGCGTGAGAACTCAAAACAATACTTAGCTGATAATCCAGAGATTGCATTAGAAATCAAAAATAAGATTCTAGCTCTTCACGGACTAATCGAAGGTAACACTGTAGTTGATCAAACAACTGGTGAAATTATCGAAGATGAGCCAGTAATTGAAGAAAAGAAGACGAAGGCAAAATCTAAGTCTAAAAAAGTAGTACAATAAACAAATATAGCCCCTTAAGTTTCTATCCTATCGAATGATAGATATTAATATTAAGGGGCGCCCTTTCTAATGACTCTCAAAGAAACCATTGAAAAACTACCTCTAGACGACTCAGAAACGAAGTCTGAAGACATTCGCTCGTTTAAAAGAGCTTATCAATACTGCATCTGGCTTCTATCAAAGAGAGACTACTCAAGATATAAATTATCTCAAAAATTATACGAGAAAAAATACACTCCTTTCATAGATCAGCTACTAGATTTTCTAGAAGAATCTAAATATCTTCAAGAAGAACAATACATTCGTACACGTATTAAAACATTTATGTATAAAGGCTTAAGTAAGAGAAATATTCTCAATAAATTAAGGGCCGAACGAGTCGAACCTAGTACAGAGCTGATCGATGAATTATACGAAGAGTATCGATATACTGAAGATGGTCAACTAAGAGAGCTAATTAATAAGAAATTGCGTTCTAAAGGCGTTTCGGCCCTCGAAGATTTTAATTTTAAGCAAAAGTTGATACGCTTTCTTTTGTCAAAAGGACATTCATACGACAAAATTAATACTGAACTTAAAAATGTCCAAAATGATGAGGAAAGTAATGAGCAAAACTCCCCTTTTTAATTTTATTCTGATTATTCTGTTACTGCCTCTAGTATCTTGTAGAGTTGATAAAGATGATAAGAATACACTTCGATTTCCACTAACAGAATCGATCTCAACAATTGACCCCGTAAATGGCTATGACTCTGTTTCTATGTCAGTTATTTATCAAGGTTATGAACAATTATTCGAATATCACTATTTAAGAAAACCATTAAAGCTTGTGCCTCTTCTTGCTGAAGAAATGCCACAAGTTTCAGATGATGGACTTACATATACTATTAAAATCAAAGAAGGTGTGCAGTATCATGACCATCCTGCTTTCAATGGTCAGCCACGTTTTGTTGAAGCTCAAGACTTTATCAACCAAATTAAACGCCTCGCCTTTACTCCATATAGAAGTAATGGTTGGTGGCTCTTCGACGGTAGAGTTGTCGGACTTAATAAGTTTAGAAAAGAAGTTGGAAGTGATTTTGATAAGCTTCTATCTACTGATGTCGACGGACTTAAAGCAATTGATAAAAGAACATTACAAATCAAATTAATTGCACCATATCCACAAATGTTAAACGCTCTGGCAATGAGTTTTACTTCACCTATGCCGGCAGAAGTTATTAAGAAAGAAACATTTCTTGATGAGCTCATTGGTACAGGCCCATATAAACTAGATAAGTGGTTTCGCGGTTCAAAACTCTTTATGAGCCGTTTTGATAAGTATCATAAATCATTCTATCCAGGAAAAGGTGACCGCTTCGCTCATAGTAAGAACTTACTTACTGATGCAGGTAAGAGAATTCCATTCATTGATAAAATTGAATTCCATATCATTAAAGAAGCCCAAACAAGATGGCTACAATTTATGTCTGGGAAATTAGATTTCCTAAGAGTTCCAAAAGACAATTATCACTCACTTGTATCCCCTAGCGGTGAACTTACAGAAGACTTTCGTGATAAGAATATCACTCTTGATATTTTTTCAAGTTTCACATACTGGTGGTTCTCATTCAATATGAAGGATCCAATCGTTGGAACAAATAAGAATCTAAGGCTTGCTATTGCACATGCTGTAAATGTTGAGAAGTATATTAAAACTTTTACAAATAATATTGGATTAAAGGCTAACTCAATTTATCCTCCAGGAATTCCTGGATATGATCCATCAAGAAAACTTCCATATTCTTATAACGTAGAGAAGGCCAAGGAATATCTAAGGAAGGCCGGATATCCAGATGGAAAAGGACTTCCAACTCTTGTTTACGATACGAGAGCATCTTCTACAACTCAAAGACAACGAGCAGAGCTTCTTAAACAAGATCTTGAGAAAATTGGGATTAAAATGAAAATCCAATTGAATACTTTTCCTGCGTTCTTGAAGAAATCAAAAGAAGGTAAATTACAAATATGGCTAGATGGTTGGACTCTTGATTATCCAGATAGCGAAAATGTTCTACAACTTTTAACAACGAAGAACCAAGCACCTGGACCAAACGTATCAAATTACTCTAATTCAGATTTTGATAAAAAATTTGAAAGTATTAAAGTAATGAACGATAGCGATGAGAAATATCTACTTATGTCACAGGTAGAGGATATTGTTCTAGAGGACCTTCCTTGGGTACTTCTGTACTACTCTCGTGATTATATTGTTTACCATAACCGACTAAAAAACTTCAGATATAACGACCTAGTTGTTAATAAAGTTAAATACTTAAGACTAAAGTAGTTAATAAGCTAATTATTTTGGGGGAATATATTTCCCCCAATTTCCGTTAAAAACGCCCCTATCATTTTTTACCTCATTTTTCCGAATAGTAGATCAGTATGCTTGCAAAGTGTACTACTGCAACAAAGGAAGTAATGAATGAAAACTCTTGCACATTTCATACTCGTCATCATCGGAATCCTATTTCAAACGCAAGTTATCGCGAATGGCTACATGATCTATTCTGTGGAACATGAATTACCTATGACCAATGACGTACAAGAAATTCAAAAGAACTACTATGTGAACCTTGGAGAAAAACAAGGTATAAAAAATGGAACGTTACTCGATGTATACCGAGTCGTTATTTTAAATGATCCATATGACCGAGAGAAGCGCTACCGTCATAAAATGAAGGTTGGCCAGCTCGAAGTAATTCATCACGACTCAGATACTTCTATTGCGATTACTAAGAACTTTAATGACAAAGATAGACAGCCAATTCTAGATATTCCTGCCTTTATGGTTGGTGACCAGGTTAATGTAAACCTTAATTAGAACGCTCATGGAGCAGAAATCTTCTTTCTTTTAGAAGCTCTATCTGCTCTTTAATCGCCTTTGTCGCCTTCTTCTGTCTTCTTATTATATCTTCATCTCCACCTTGCTCTTCTAATAGCTTTAAAACTTTAGCGGCCATTCCATCCGCGATTGCAAGCTTATTAGACATTTCGTGTAGAAACTTCCTTTCTTCTAAGGCCAGTTCGACTATTGTAGAATTATCCATTATTCACCAAAATATTTATAACTTAACACTTCACCAAAAAGTGTCTTTGATTCAATTTTTATAATATCAATCTTAAAAATATAGTAACCAATTGCCAAATCACATGGACCATTTTTAAAAATTAAATCAATTTTTCTTAATATATTACCTGCACAGACGCCACTGAACTTTCTTTGATAATGTTTAACAGATTTTGAGACGGCCTGTTGTTCAATAAATATAAATAATTGCTTCTTCATATAGAATGTAATTTGCAAGTAAAATGCTCAACAATTGCTACCTAAGTTACTTAAATCACGTGAGACATATTCCTGTATTTCTAAATATTTTAAATATTTAGGCCCAATCTCTAGACAAAAACAGCGCTTTGTCCTATAAAAATAACTTAAGTCACATTTAATTTTTCGGAGTGCACAAAATGGCAAGAATTACGATTGAAGACTGTTTAGAAAAAGTTGAAAACCGTTATGAGTTAGTACACCTAACAGCTAAGCGAGTTAAGCAACTAAGAGATGGTGCAGACCAACTTGTTAAAAGTAAAAATAAAGATGTTGTTACAGCACTTAGAGAAATTGCAGCTGGTAAAGTTAAGCATGCTCCAGTAAGTGAGTACGACTCAGACGAATTCTAAGTCGAATTCTAATTTGAATTTAAATTTTTTCATATAAGAAAGGCCCTCCATGAGGGCCTTTTTTATTACTTAAACTTTGGTTTAAATTTTGGAATCGCAATTTTTAGAACTTCATCAAAATGCGCAACCGGATAAAACTTCATTCCCTTTCTATGTCTTTCAGGAACTTCTTTTAAATCCTTCTCATTATCTATTGGTAGAATAATATTTGTAATACCAGCTCTCTTAGCTGCTAATACTTTTTCTTTAATACCACCAACTGGAAGTACCTTACCTGTAAGTGACAACTCACCAGTCATTGCAAGATTACTCTTAATTGTCACATTATGTGCAAGAGAATAAAGGGCCAATGCCATTGTAATACCTGCTGAAGGACCATCTTTAGGAGTTGCACCTGCTGGAAGGTGAAGGTGAACTTCTCTTTCAGAAAGGAAGTCTTCCATCTCATCTTCTTCATTTTCATCAGAAACCTTTCTCTTTGGTTTCATCTTGAAATACTCATCCATTTCATTTTGAAGAAGTTGTTTTACATAACTATAAGCAAGGTTAGCTGACTCGTTCATTACATCACCAAGCTGACCAGTTAACTTAAACCCTTTACCATTCAATGAAAGAGTTTCGATATAAAGAATATCTCCACCATAACCAGTCCAAGCTAAACCAGTAGTCATACCAGGACAAAGCTTCTTAAGGGCCTTTTCACTTTGGTAGCGAGCAGTTCCTAGAATATCTTCTAGCTCCGTAGGTTTAGGATTGAATACCTTATGTCTCTTTGCCTTAACTTTTTCAAGTGCAGCACGACGACACATTTTAGCAATCATTTGCTCCATAACACGAACACCAGGCTCACGAGCGTAGTCTTCAATAAGCTTCTTAAGAGTAGCTTTTGATAGACTTATGTCTTTCTTTTCTAAACCATGCTTTTTAATTTGCTTTGGAATTACCCATTTAGTGGCAATTGAAAGCTTCTCTTCCATCGTATAACCACTAAGTTCAATGATTTCCATACGATCTAATAATGGTTCTGGAATATCACCAATGTAGTTTGCTGTAGATATAAAAAGTACTTTTGATAAATCAAAAGGAACATCTAGATAATGATCGATGAATGTATGATTTTGTTCTGGATCTAAAACTTCTAATAATGCTGAAGCTGGATCACCCTGAAAAGATTGTCCAAGTTTATCAATCTCATCAAGCATGATTACTGGGTTATTAACCTCAACACGTTTCATTGCTTGAATTAAACGACCTGGCATCGCTCCAACATAAGTTCTTCTATGTCCTTTAATCTCTGCTTCATCTCTCATACCACCAAGAGAGAAACGATAGAACTTACGTCCTAGAGATTCAGCAATAGATTTCCCCATAGATGTCTTACCAACACCTGGAGGACCTGCAAGACATAGAATTGTTCCATCAAATTGTGGCTTAAGCTTACGAACAGCTAAGAACTCCATGATTCTTTCTTTTGCTTTTTCAAGGCCATAGTGTTCTTTTTCAAGAATCTTTTGCGCCTTATCCATATCTACATAATCATCAGTAGACTTAGACCAAGGAAGGTCTACAATCCAATTTAGGTATGTACGTGTTACGTTATACTCAGGAGAAGAGTCTGGAATTACTTCTAATCTCTCTAACTCTTCATTTACAGACTGAAGAACTTCTTCAGGAAGCTTTGCTTCAAGAACTCTCTCTTTAAGCTTGCTAATATCACGAGCCTTATCATCTTCTTCAAGCCCAAGCTCAGATTTAATTACTTTAAGCTGTTCACGTAAGAAGTATTCTCTCTGATACTTATTTACTTTATCGTTAACTTCGTCTGAGATTTTCTTTTGAATATCTGCAACATCTTTTTCACGCTTTAGATAAACAAGTAGTTTTCCAAAACGCTTTTTAACAACAAGAGTTTCTAAAAAGTCTTGAGCTTCTGGAATATCAAGTGATAATGCAAAGGCAACTAAGTCAGCAAGTGCACCAGGAGAAGAAGAGTTAATCATTGCAAGCTTCATCTCTTCGTTGAAGTATGCGTTTACTTCACTAAGCTTTTTAACCTGATTAATGATAGAACGAGTGTATGCATCTAGTTCTTCATCTTCCTCTAAAATATCATCAAATACTTCATACTTTGCACGTAGTAATGGTGATTGTTCATAGATATTAGATGCACGATATCTCTTAATACCGTGAACTAAAACGTTAACTGACCCATCTGGCAGCTTTAGTCTTTTTACAACTTTACAAAGAACACCTACTTTATAGATATCTTTTGAAGTTATTTCTCTTGAATCAAGATCTTCTTGAATCGTAGGATCAATCTCTCCTTCTTCATTCTTAAGATCATTTTTAACCAAGTTAAGTGCAAGGTAACCACTCTTGATTAGATACTCATCTAATTCAGCAGTAAACTTGTCTTCAGTTAAAATAATTGGTGCAATCATTCCCGGAAAAATCGGGCTATTCATAATAGGTATGATTACAACATCTTCAGGAAATTTTTCATCCCCTGCTGAGTCTTTAATTTGCACGTTGTACTCTTCGTATTCATTCATAATAAATCACACCTACTTTTTAATATCGATTACTAATCGACCTGGATTTTTTAATGTAAAAACATCAATTGAATGTTTTCCATCGATAACAAGTTCTGCAGAGAGTGTATCGTCTCCTACAGGATAAAAATCAACTTTCTTCACAAGTTTAGAAGTTCCAAATGAACCAACTTTCTTATTAAGTTTTGTTTTAAAAAAATCTACATAGATCTTATTCTCTTTTTCTGACTTATATCCATAAACTCTTGGAGCTTCATTTGTTTCAAAGTCGAATACCAATCTTTCAAATCCTCTTGAGCTACCATTTCCATGACGAATTGATTTCAAGACAGAATTGGTATTACTATTTGTCGAATGAAAGATTCCTTTGTTAAAAAAGATTGATCTCTTCTTATCCGGAATTTTGCGAATTCTTTCGTTTAATAAATCTTGTGAATAGGCCTTGTGACCCAGTGAAAAAACTGTGATTAACAAAAGTACTTTTAATAGATTCATATTTACCTTCCATGGGATAATTAGTTAAATTTTACTAAATTGCGCGTCAAAAATGAATAGTAAATTTAGATAATTAGACTTTTGATTTTCTTAACTGTGCCGCACCAAGTAATCCAAAAAGAAGTGCTAACCAATAGATGTGAATTTTATATTCGTTTGATTCTGAAGAGTCGTTGAGTGAAGCTATTTTTCTTCCACCCTTTTTCTTATGAAAAATATCCTTATCAGTTCCAATCCCTTTTAATCCTTCGCCATAAATACTGCTGATCCACAGATTAAATGTACTGAATGAATTTGAACCAAACTTTGGGTTATCAGGAAATGCTTGAGAGATGACTGCTTCTTCACCACTTCGTCCAATTACATTATAGACACCAAGTCTTTCATTTAGAGGATAAAAGTCATATTCGCCTTTTCTCAAGAGTACGATATAACGGCGACCTTCAACGAAACGAGGTCGTAATTTATTAGGATACTCAATCCCCTGCCAAGTCCCACCATCGTAGACAAAGCTGAAGGAATTCTTATTCATCAATTGTCGACTTCCTAAACCTACAGATTTTTCTAATTTAAACGAGACATTCGTAACAACGGAGCCGTTGCTTAACTTTTTAGGGAAACTTCCCTGATAAATTCCCATAATAATCGCATTTGATTCTGAGAGTTGCTTACTCAACGGAATTTGGAATAACTCTTGTGCCGAAACATTCACAGAAAAAAGAAAAGAAATAGTGCACAACAAGAACTTTAACATACTGTTCTTATCGGATAATACTCTTAATACTTTAGCATTTTAATCAAGCTCTATCGTATTGAAATTACTAAAAATTTCATGGTTATCGAGTAAAATTAGCGTATTCCCCTGTCTTGTTAACCCCTCAAGTAATTCACAGATTGAATTCAGTTCATTAATTGATAATCCATAAGAGATATTCGTTAGAACAATAACAGAATTCTTTACCTTCTTATCAATGGCCTTAAGAAGTTTTACACGCAAGCGCTCTCCACCAGATAGCGACGGAATGATACGATCAAGAGTTAGGTAATCGAGATTTAATAACTTTAAATATTCAATTGTTCTCTTAATTTTCGGCGTCGTTGGAATTGACTCAAACAAAGTTGATATAGGAGTTTTACATGCATCAATAATTGTATATTTTCCATCAGTGATAGTTGCGTAGAATTTTTTTAAACCAGTTCCACCACACTCATCACAATCGAATGTTACATCTTCAAGAAATTGCATATCTATTTCTTGAATACCCTTTCCTTCACAAACAGCACATTGTCCTAATTTACTATTTTTAGAAAAGTGACCTTTTTCTAGTCCAAGTGATTTAGAGACAGGTAGCTTTGAAAAATAGTTTCTGACATGACCACTTAAATCGAGAGCCGTTCCAACAGTAGAGCGACTTGTTGATTTTTCAATCCTTGTTTCATAAATAAAGATATTTTCAATCCCCTCAGGATAACTTAAACCATCTATTTCATAAGAAGTTTCAAAGTCATATTTTTCATTAAAGATATCTTCATTTAACTCATTAAAGAGTGCATTAATAACAAGTCTCTTATCAAATGAATCCATCTGAGTTTTCACTTGATTAATTGTACCGACTTGAAATTTGATCTCATTATATCTAAAGCCTTCAAACTCAATATTTTTAAAGATAATCTCCTCATCAGATAGAGATTTTTTAGAAACTTTCTTTTTAACTGTTTCTAGTTTCGGAAGTTTATGAGCAACAACTTCACCACCTAAATGGCCTGCTCCAGGTCCAATAACAATATTATGGTCACTTCCTTGTTGTAAGACTCTACTATGTTCAACCATTACTACAGTATTATTTGAAGATAGTTTTTTTAGAAACTTCAGTAAAACTTTCTGCTCTTCAGAATTCATTCCAAGACTAGGCTCATCAAGTACAAACAATGAACCACTACCTTGAAAACTTAAATAGCGTACTAGAAGTGATTTTTGATATTCACTAGTTTCTAGTGATTTAAGTTTTGTCATCAAAGGGAATTGCCCTAGACCTAATTCTATTGCAATTTCTAACTTGGCCAATATTTTTTTTACGATCGTCTCATTCTTATCCACGAATATATTTTCATATAGCTCTTCAATAGTGAGAGATAAACATTCTCCATATGAATTTATATTCTGTAAATTTCCACGGTGATGAAGTGCACTTGGGGAAACCCTTCTACCTTCACATAAGTGACAACACTTTTCACTCTGAAGTGATCTCAAAAAGATTCTAGCAGAACGCTTGTATCTTTTTTCTTCAAGGCCATAAAGAAAGTTTAAAACACCATAAAAGCGTCCACTTCCTTTCATTAAAATATCTTCGATCTCCTCTTTAACATCGCAAAAACGACTGTCAGGAGAGATGCCTACTTTTTTAATTTCTGCTACAAAATATTTATAATGATCATTATATTTTGAGTATTCTAAGAAAGTTATTGCACCATCTGATATTTTTTTCTTTGGATATTTAACAATTTTATTAATGTCATAACTTAGTGTCGATCCATAACCCTTACACTCAGAGCAAGCACCAACACCATTGTAAGGAAGCAAGTCACTAATCTGACGTGCACTTCTCAATTCTTCTTGCGAACATTTAGGGCAATAAGCGCTAGTGTTTAAATTGAAGTGTTTTAACAAATCTTGACCTGCAAGAAAAACACTTAACTGAGATACAGCATTATTTTTTATAAGCTCAGTCCACTTTTTACGAAATTGATTCATACTCTTCGGTTTAATTCTAAAAATTTCCCATTGAGAGTCTTCTTTATCAAATTCTCGAATAGTTGAAGTTTTAGAATCAAAACTTCTAGCAGGCATACCATTAATATTCTCAAGATAATGGTCTTTACCAATAAGAACATGAATGACTTTACAGTCATCACTCACGGATTCATTAATTTCAGTCTCAACTTGTGAAAGACCATCAACAAACTCATCACCATGAATCAAGCATTTTGTGGAAAAAGGCTCAAAATATAATTGGGCCAATTCATAACTAATCTCTAACTGGTCGGCCATATTTAATCGCGAACCAACTATTGGATTATTTTGTGCCAAACTCCAAACAGGAAGAACTGGTGAAATACTATCGACTTCTGCACTTGTTGGAACTCTTTCAAAAAAATTCATTGAAGAAGGAAGTGAATTTAAAAATCTTCTCTTAGACTCATTTGCTAATGTATTAAAAACTAAAGATGACTTTCCTGAACCGGATACACCTGAAACACAAGTGATCTTATTAATTGGAAATTCAACATCAATATTTTTTAAATTATTAGTTCTTACGCCTTTAAGCTGAATGGATTTTGCCATAAGGATTTATAGCATAGAAGAAAAGTTTTTGGTAGGCCCATGAATAAACAAGGCCCACAAAAGTGGGCCCCGCATATATTCGAAAATATTGTAAGATAAATCTTAACGCTTCGAGAATTGGTACTTTGCTCTTGCACCTTTCTGACCAGCTTTTTGTCTTTCAACTTTTCTTGGATCTCTTGTAAGGAATCCAGCTGATTTAAGCTCGCCTCTAAGTGCAGCATCAATCTTAAGAATTGCTCTTGCAACACCAAGACGAACAGCACCCGCTTGACCAGTAGTTCCACCACCAGTTACGTTGATTTTTAGATCATATTTGTCTGCAAGCTTAAGTAGGTTTAGAGGTTGGTTAACAACGTATCTATCTGTACCTTTTGTGAAGTACTCTTTGATATCTCTATTATTAACAACAACTTTACCAGTCCCTGCAGCCATGTAAACTCTAGCAACTGAAGATTTTCTTCTACCAACTGCCTGTGAATCCCAAGTTTTTCCTTTAGCCATAATAATAACCTCTTACTAGAATTTGTATTCTACTGGTTTTTGAGCTTCATGTGCATGCTCAGATCCAGCAAAAACCTTAAGTTTTGTTAATTGTTTTCTACCTAGAGAATTCTTAGGAAGCATACCTTTAACAGCGCTCATAAGAATCGCTTCTGGCTTTCTTTCTAATTGTTCTTTAGCAGTTCTTTCTTTAAGTCCACCAGCATACCCTGTGTGTCTGTAGTAAACTTTATCGTTCCACTTATTCCCAGTAAATCTAACTTTTTCTGCGTTAATAACAACAACAAAATCACCAGAATCTGTATGAGGAGTGTACTTTGGTGAGTTCTTCCCTCTTAATACATTAGCGATTTCAGTTGCTAAACGTCCAACTACCATATCAGTAGCATCAATTAAGTGCCATTTTTTGTCAGCGTCTGCTGGCTTCAACACAAATGATTTCTCAGTGTACATAGTAACCTTCCACTTTAATAATGTTAAAAATCAATAAAACGTAAACGCATCATCAGAATAAAATGATTTGTTTACAACACTTAAGGACCTAAAGGCCCATAATTCCGTTGTTTGTGGGGTAACGGGTTTCGGCAGATATTAAACAATTTGTCCCAATAAAACAATGGGAAATTGTTATTTTTTTGGCCATGCGTAATATTTTCTTCGGCCATAAGGCACTGAAAATACGTTTTTTATTAGAATTGGCCAATTGTGATGTGAAAACGGCCAAAAGAGTCGCCCCCGATGCGATCTAATTTCACTCCGTAGTCAAAATCTAGAGAGCCAATTGGTGTAAAAAACTTGAAGCTCATACCAACAGATTTCAGTAAGTCAAAATTATCAATTTTATCAACAAATACTCGCCCTGCATCAAAAAATACAGCAATAGCAGAATAGTCACCAATATAATATCTTGGCTCCAGTCTGAAGTTTACAAAATATGCCTCACCTCTAACTGTTGTGTCATTAATATAACTACCGTCATTAAGTCTTCCACTCTCTAGATCGCTATACCCACGCAAATAATCACGTCCAATTAAACGAAATACCTTTAATGGAGGGATGTAGCCTGTAGTCATTGGTTTTCCATCTGAATCAATAATTACATTACCGCTACTATCTTTAACGATGTCACTAGAAAAGTTATGTTCATATCCAAGTGCTATTGAAGTCGCTAAAGTAATATCACCCATAGGTATATAGTTAAAATTTCTAACAACTGCCTTATGGTAATCAATCGTTAAATCTTCACTTTCTTGAGAACCTAAATAAGGATTAGCAAATTCCCAAGAAAAGTTAAACCATGAGCCCTTCTTTGGAAGTGTTTTATTGTCTCTAAAATCTAAAGTCAGCTCAGGTCTAATTGCACCAATAATATACTTATCTTCATCAATAGCATCCGTTGCATCAAATTGCCTGATATTATCAAATTCATATGTAAGACTCATCGATAAGACATCAGAGAATGTCTTTATAAGTTGAGGTGAAAAACTAATAATATCAGCGTCAAAGTCAGAATATCTTTTCCTTTCATATCGTGCAGTGGCCTTAAAAGTTACCTTCGAATTAAATAGATCGTAAAATAAATAAGGCTCTACATATTGAAACTGTACTAGCCCTTCTAAAAGCTTTCTAGAATCCTGTTTTCTACGGTCATCAAGATATGAAAAGTCAGTTCTCCAGTTAGTCTGCGCCTTGAAGATAAAAGAACGGTTCATTCCATTAAAGTTGTTATACGAAATAGTTGAAGAAAACTTTAGACCAAGATCAGTACGAAAACCTGGGGCAATTTCAGCAAGCCCAAAATCCTTTTCAGTAACTTTGATAACAAAGTTCAAATACTTTTCAGTAGGAGAAATTTCCTCTCCAACAAATGAAGAGATATTTACGTTCGAAAATAAGCCTAACTCTCTTAATCGTGCAATAAAATCATTCATCGCCTTTGGTGTAACGAGATCACCACGAACAAGAGGAAGCTCTCTTCTAATTACGACGTCCTTAGTTGCTGAATTACCTGTTACAATGACATTCCCTAAGTAAGTTTTTACACCTAGGCCAAACTTGAGATTAAGTTCAATTTCATTAGTTGCTGAGTTAACATTTACAATTTTCTTAGGTCGCTTTTCACTATAAGAACTAAAATAATAACCTCTTGTCTTTAGAGAGATTAGCGCATTTTTCAAATCTTCATCTATATGTACAACGTTGAATGGCTTACCTATTTTATTTTTTAAAACATCTTCTATAAAATATTTAGCCTCTTCATCCTCAATGCCCTCGATATTTATCTTACTTAAAATATACTGTGCACCTTCCGAGATTGAAAAAGATACTACTGCAGCATCGCCACCATCTATAAAGTCAACTTTAGGTTTTTCTATATTTACAAAAATATATCCATCTTTAACGTATAACTCTTTTATTTTTTCAGAAGCATTTTCTAGTCCTCTTTCATGAAGATAGTCTGCTTTGAGTAAGTCAGAGTCTGTTTTATAATAAATATTTCTTAGTCGTTTATTGTCTTTATAGTGATTTCCGTTAAAGTTTACTTGTGAAACTGTAACCTTTCGACCTTCATTAATCGTGAAGTATAGATTTAAAATATTATTTCCATTTAAATCAAATCCCTTCGCTTCCGTAAGTTTAGACTTTGCATAATAGTAACCATTTTCACGATAGAAATTTACAATATGTCGATTGAGAGAAATATCATCAAATCTTCCCTTATTGTTTTGTATATACTTCTTAACATGAGAAAGTAGATCATTATGATTGAGTCGGTAATTATTATGAAAATTAACACCAAATCTAGAACCAAGTTCGATATTAAAAATTAACTCATAATTCCCATTGTTCAAAACTTTAAGTTCTTCTTTTACACGCGATAACCAAAAGCCATCCCTAATAAGCAGGGTACGATACTCCTGCAGCATTTTTTTATAATTAGTAAAATCTAGAGAAGTACCTCTTATACGATGCCAGAACTTTTCTGACTCTTTAAGCTTCACGCCAAATAAACCATTAAGCCTAATTTCTTCTAATCTTCTAATTTCATTCTTCAAAAGATTTAAAGTAAGCTTCACCCCTTCTTGATTTAACTCTTTAGTAATGGTGCCTACTTTAGAACCTTTTTTAAAGTATTCCTTACCGATTGCCTTAAGTCCCTCTTGTGCAGTTGTCTCATCATAATAGTCACCCTCTTTCAAATTAAAATCATTTTTTATACGACGATTAAGAACAGAGTCTGTTCCCTTAACATATACTGATAAAATTCGAGGCTTAGTCTCTACAACAATATTAAGTCGCCCTTTTTTAACTTCATAAAAGAATGTTTTATAGTATGGCTTTGCTAGTTCAAATTGAATCACTCTATTTAACTCCTCACGAGTTAAATCTTTGCCTTCATACTTTTTGAAGCTTTCGATAATATATAAACACTCCTCACGTCCAGTACAATCAATATCAACATTTTTGATATTAATTGATTCGGCTCCAAAAACTGGAGTGATTAGAAGAAAGAATGTGGCTATCAATCTTAGAATGACCATTTGTATTTTATATCGGCTCCTACAGAGCCATCTGTCCCTTCTTTATTGTTTGTATCATCTTCACTTTCAAAAATTCCTTCAATCGAAAGTTTGTCACTTATGCTGTAATCAACATTAATTGATTGCTTATTACTTTCACTATCAAAAGTATTGGAAAACTTTAAATTAATATTGTCATTCACTTTTTTCGTTATCTGTAGTTTAGTAGCAGTTTTAACTGATTGCTCAGATTTTGTAGCTTCTTCAATAGGACTATCCGAACTTTCAGTAAATTCAGGTAATACACTCAATTTCAACCCGAGTGCAGCATCTAAACCTTCGTTGATATTAAGTTGATCAACTAAAAAGGTTCCAATCCCAATTGTTGTTAAGTTTGTTCTTTGACTATCTTCTAAGTTCTGTGAGAAGTCTGAAGTTACACCTAAAGTTAATAATGAGAAGATATTATCTCTTGAAAGAGAAGGGGTTGATTCTAGATTAATAGAGATATCATCTACTGAACCAGTTATTCCCATTTCAATGTCATACTGACCAATTGTTGAATTCGCTAAAAGGTTTAATGTAATTGGATCCATATTCTCTTCTTTAGTAAAGTACACAACTCCTTCAGAAAGAATAAAATCATTTCCTCTAAATTTAAACTTACTAAGACCTGGAACAATGATAAGTTGACCTTGCATAGCCGGGTTTGTGAACTGGCCATCAATATGTAAGTCTCCCGCAATTAGTAAATCAGCTAAGCGGTTTCTTAAACGGACAGTTTCCTTTACACTTAAATCAATATCGAGATTAATAAGATCTGGAATTCCTCTTTGATTTTGAGTGATATACTTACTTAAACTTTTATTGAATTCAGAGGAAGATTTAAAATCATTAAATTCGTTTTCAATAAGTCCACCATTAACAAATACACTTCCTTTAATTAAATAAGGAAAACCTCTTCCACTCAGAGTTAAGTTTCCATCTGTATTAACGATAGATCGAGATTCAACTTGATAACCTACATTTGTATAATTTGAAGTTATATATACTTCAGGAAACGGAAAATTAGCCTTAATGTAACCAGAAAGATTAAAATCTCCTGAACCAATTTCGCCACTTAAATTATTTATTAGGATTTTTTGATCACGGTATGCACCAACTCCATTAGCATTTGATATTTCTAACGGAACACTTTTAAGCTTTAATCCAAAATTAGAAGTGCTAAGAGAATGTGATAGGTCATATTTTTTTCGATTACCAACAATAATCCCCTTTCCTTTGATTGATCCTAATATCCTTTCAATCTCACTAGTAAGTAATGTTAGATAACTTAGATTAATATCTAACTCTTGAACTAATTGAAAGTTAGTATCGACATTACCACTTCCTGACAATTGATAGTATCCTCCGGATCCACTGAGAGAGAGACCTAATTGTTTAATTTCAGATTGTTCTATCTCTATTGAAGTTGGCCTTCTTAAAGTTAAGGATCTTCCATAATTACTTATATGAAACTGAGTTAAATTCATGATAGAGCTGACGGGTTTATCAGGATTGAAGTCATAAGACAGTTGACCGCTCATTTGTACAAAACCATTAAGCTCGTTGTTAAAAGAATTGTGCTCAGAAATAAATGCAAGAGATGGTTTAATATCAGGCATATCAACTGCATAATTCAAAATAACTTTAGGTTGTGATTTACTAAAATCTAGCTCACCATCAATATGTATTCCTTGATTAAGAATATTAGTATTAAAATTAATGATCTTATCAATGAATTCAAATTCTAACTCAGAAGCTCCAACTTCTTGGTTTCCGATCTTAGTTTCCGTTAAATATGCGTTACCTTTTCCTTTTAAAACACCATTTCTTTTTGCATCAATACTTGCAGAGAAATAACCATTATACCCAAGGCCAAGATCACGATATCGATATAAATCACCTAATTTAATTGGAGTCGTGATAAATGAAATTTTTTCGAATCCATTTTTGAAATTGTAAACAAAGTCAGCGGATGCACTTGAACGATTCTTCTTTATTATTGCATCTTTTACTTCGACTTCCCTATTCGAGACAATTAGTTCTAAAGATATATTATCAATAGGCTCTTTATAGGCACTTACTTTATCTGAATCTATTTTCAACTTAGTTACTAAATCTGAAAAATTTCCAGATAGATTTACATCAGCATTAAAAACACCTTCAAGTGGTGTGGTATATACCTTAACATCTTCCCATATAGGTTTAATATTTCTATGTAGAAGACTTAGGTCAACACTCTTCATTTTAATATTTAAATCGACATTTTCTTTTTCTAAATTTACAACACCATAAATATTAGACTGTCCATTTGTTGTATTATTTAAACTATCAACATAAATGATATTTTCGTTAATTGAATACTTAAGATTTGCTTTGGATTTCTTCTCAAGCAAGAAACCAAAAACATCAACATACTCAACATCTGATGAGTTCACATCAATTACAACATTATCAGTTCCCTTTATTGTAATATCAAAGTCGCCATGTCCTTTTGCAACCCCAGCAATTTCACCACCAAGATCTGATATCGAGAAGTTCTTTGCTTTAATATCAAAGTCAACAAGATTACCTATTACTGAACCTTTCCCCATTAACAATGAATTATTAGTTTTAGCATTAACACTTATATTAAAATCACTTCCTGCTACTATATTTAAGTTCTCTAGGCTAATGTTAGAAAAATTTATAATGTTATCAGTACTTGGTCTTAAAGCTAAGTTAGTGATTGAGATAGGGCTATTCTTAAAGGTATCGACTAAGACTTCACCAGAATTATTCATTCTCAATAAAACCTTTCCATTAGCTCGGCCCTTTAAAAGAACAAAATCCTCGCCTAGAAAATATAAAATATCATTGAGATGAAGATTAGTTGTTTCAACAACGACATCATTATCTATAACTTTATCAGAATTAAAATTTAACACTAATTCATCAGCTACTTTAACTTTTCCACTATTCACTTCACCAGTGAAATTTCTAATCGTTAACTTGTTATTATGAAAAGAGTGTTTCGTTTTAAAAGAGTCAAGATTTACATAATCAGAATGTATATTACTACCATTAGTAAAACCACTAACGTATATATCCTTCTTATCAACAGCACCTGTGATAGTCGATTTCCCTTCTATTACGCCATCAATATTTATATTGTATTTTCTTTTTATGTCCTCAAAACTATCAAAGTTTATTTTGTAATCGATATCGGAATGAACTTTCTTACTGCTAAATTCATATTTTCCTGATCCGCTAATTTTAGAATCTTTAATGAATATATATCCATTTCTGACACGAATATTGTTTTCAACAATTTCAGCGTCAAGATAAAGATTATCGACTACAGCACCTTCCCACTTAACATTTTCAATATCAAGAAGGATGTCATAGCTATACTCAAATGGACTAAGTGCTAGGTACTTGATCGGTATATTTAATTTATTTTCAGCAATATAAAAATCAGAGTTTTTAATTTCAATCTTGTTAATTTTAAAAGGTAATTGGTTAGTAATATTGGAAAGAGTATTAAAAATACTTACTTGAGAATTATCATCTTCACTCTTTTCTAATTTCTCTAGAACAACATAACCATCACTAAATTCAACAGAGTTAAATCTTATATTTGATGAGAAAAGACTTAAAAGAGAAAATGCTGCTGAAACATCCTTTACCTGTACTTCAAGTTCATCTCTTACTTTGAAATTAACATCCTCTAAAATAGTTCGAGGAGGGAAAAATCCACCCGAAACTCTAGTGAAAGAAAGAGACATATTTGAATCAATGATTACATTTTTATTAATATACTCTGTTAGTAATGTTGATACATATTTTGACTGTATAAAACGCCAGGCTCCTACCGTGAGAAGTCCAAAGACAAGAGTAAATATAATCAGAAATTTATTTACAAATCTCATCTCTTTAACATTACCTCAACATTCCTATAGCCTGGACTTAAACGATTAACAATAACTGCCATAAAGAAAGCTCGTTCATCATTTCCAAGTCGCTTATAAGCTGCAGCCATTTCAAATAGAGTATTTACATATTCAGTTTTAGACTCACAGCCATCAATTAGTTTTTCTCTTAATTCTACTAACGATAGCAACTCATCTTTCCTATTTGGAGGTAGATACAACGCCTCAACATAATCCCTGTTAAATACGTGCTCTTTCGTATTCTTAGTATATTCTTCTATACCTGTATAATCTTTCAAATAATGATTAATCGCTCTAATCAAATCATTATCGTCTGAACGTTTAACATAGTTGTATAAAACATCTTGAAATTCTTCAGACTCAAAAAATAGAGGAATGATCTTGAATAGGGATTCAATAAACATCAAAGGATCTATTAAGTTAATATCATTCACTAACCTTTTTCTAATGGCCGATATTTGAAAATATATTTCAGGGTTTTTAACAGCAGTAATTGTTGTGATGATATTAGAGATATCTTCCTTTAACTCTTGGCCACTTATTAATTTAATGTACGATAATAAATCATTTGAATATGTAATATCAAAGTGTGTGAATATTTTTGTTAATTCATTTAAGCGATTAATTTTTTTTCTTTTTATCAAGTAAGTAGTGAGGCTACTAATTTCTAAAAATAATTTTTGAACTTTTCCAGTGGAGTGAAAAAATAAAATTTTTGTGAGTGAGTCTAGATAAAAAACATCAATTGAAGATTGCTCTTCATTATCAATACGATTTGATTCTAAAAAAATAATAAGCTCTTGAGTGTTACTCATTACTTTTTCAAATTCATATTTTGTCATTTCGGTTGTGTTATTTGACACATTTCCTCTGGTATATAAATACAACTAACTATCTAAAATTATTATATCAAATAATTATTTTAATTAATGTTAAGCGTACTTTTTACCACAGAAAGACATGGATTAGAGATAAGAAAAAGGCCCTTTAAAAGGGCCTTTATATTTAAGAAATTATTTGTTTACACGCTCGACGTAATCACCAGTTCTTGTATCAATTTTTAGGATTTCCCCTTCTTTGATAAATAGTGGAACGTTTACTTGAAGACCTGTTTCCATAATTGCCTTCTTTAATCCACCTTGAGCTGTATCACCCTTAAGACCTGGGTCTGTTTCAGTTACTGATAACTCAACAAAGTTAGGAAGTTCAATCGAAATTGGTTTACCTTTATAATATAATAGTCCTACTTTAATACCTTCTTGTAGGTAGTTAGCAGCATCATCAATGTATTCAGTTGCAACGTGAATTGTTTCAAAAGACGATTGGTCCATGAAGTTAAATCCATCAGGATCATTGTATAAATACTCTACTTCTTTTTCTTCTAGATCTGGCTTAAGAGCACCAGTTGCTACACCAGACTTGAAAGTTCTTTCAATAACTGCACCTGTTTCTAGGTTTTTGATTCTTAACTTATAAAAAGCTGAACCTTTACCTGGGTTAGTGAAGTCACATTTAATACAAACATATGGTTTGCCATCGATTTCTAGTTTTAAACCTTTCCTAAAGTCGTTTGTCGATATTTCCATAAAAACCCTTTAAATTAATTGCGATAATATTGCTAGGAAGTAACCTTTTTCTTTTAAACCTTCTATCACAGCTGTTGAAGATTTTGCAGTAATTTTATTCTTTCTAAACTCCTCTCTTAGGTTTGTGTTTGAAAGATGTACTTCAATTACTGGGCATTTCATCACGCGCAAGGCGTCTAAAATAGCAATACTAGTATGAGAGAAAGCTGCTGGGTTGATAATCAGCGCTTTAATATCACTTTCTGACGCAGCATGTATTTTTTCAATGATCTCTTGCTCACCATTAGATTGGAACCATTCAACATCAACTTTATGCCCGAACTGCCCGAGTTTTTCATTGGTGTACTTTTCAATGGCATCAAGATCAAGTGTGCCATAGATAGATGGTTCTCTTTTTCCTAATAAATTTAAATTAGGACCATTAATGACTAAGAATTTATCCATTTAAAACTTCGCTGCTTCTTTTCTTTAAGTATGATTCGAATAGCTCAAAGGCCATTGTCAGTTTTTCCAGTTCTACTTTTGGTTTTTGCTCTAATTTCTTAGCTGTCGATTCAAAAGCGGCCATTAAGTCTTCACGGCCCTTACTCTCACTGATCTCATCTTGTCCCTCAAGCTCAAGTAGTCTATCTTGGATACGTTGATCTTCAGGATTTTCAGCTAGCGCACTGTTAAGAACTTCTATCGCCTTTTGTTTTGCGCCTTGTTTTAGATAAAGGTCAACTAGAGTATGGCTAAAGATTTGTCCTGGTTCACTCTTAGGTTTATCTTCAACGACTGGCTCTTCTTTAACTTGTGGAACTAAACTTAAGGTACTCCAACTTTCTATTTCATCATCTAAATTCGATATATCAAAAGTTTTTTGAGTTAGATCTTCATTTTCAATACTGTCAAAATTATCATATTTTACAATAAACTCAGTTGCTTCAGTATCCTTAGGTGAAATAAAAAGAACTCTTTTATATGTATTTAGGGCCTCAAGGATCAAATTCTGTTTAAAACAAGAATGAGCAAAAAGTTTAAGAAACTTAATATTATCGCCATTAATAGAAAGTTGTGGCTTTAATACAGTGTAAGCTTCTTCAATCTCTTCCCTCTCTAATAATAGCTGGCCATAAACAATAATAGCAGCAGAGAAGTTAGGATGATGAATTAGTCCTCTTTTAAGTAAAGCTAATGCTTCATCATTCATTCCAACTTTTCTGTATATTTCGGCCAAAGGAGCAAAGACCTTCGATCGAGGGTCTTTCTCCAATTGACTTTTATATTTTGTGATTAGATTATTGTAATTTTTCATCTACAAGCTACTTGTTAAACCTGCACGTTCTTGATTAATAACTCTCGGTGTAATGAAAATAACAAGTTCTGTTTTACTTACCTGTGGATTATACGGAGTTCTAAATAGCCAACCGACAATAGGTACATCCTTTAAATAAGGAACACCAGAATGTGATTCAATTTTAGCATAACTATAAAGTCCACCTAGAACAATTGTTGATCCATTTTCAACAAGTACATTTGTCTTTACCTGTCTTTTAGTTTTATCAGGTGGTGCTCCCGCTGCTGGAGCAGTACCAAATTGCTCTTTAGATAGTTCGACAATTAAATCAATTGCCCCATCATTAGCAACCTGAGGAGTAACGGCCAAACTTAGCTCGGCAGTTGTCTCTTTGAATGTAATTGTAATATCTTCACCAGTCCCTTCTCTTTCTTCAAAAGAAGTTGTGTCTGTCGAAATAATTTCTGCTTTTACGTTATGTTTAGTTACAACTCGAGGAGAAGCAATGATCTTACCTTTTGATTCACTTTCTAAAAGTTGTAACTGAAAATTTAAATCAAATAAGCGTCCAAATCTTGAGATTGTAACACCAAGTAAGTTCCTTGTGTTCTCACCAGTTGTTGGAGCACTTGAAAAGCTTAGCCCTGGACCAGAAATACTAGTCGAACTGGCCGAACCTGTTAAATCTGTAGAAGTTGGTATTTGTCCAATTGGGTCATATCCAAAATTGAGTCCATTCTGCAGACCAATTTGTTTTTGATAACCTTCGTTAACTTCAACAATTTTTGATTCAATAAGAACCTGTGGAGTTTGACGATCTAGAATATCAACGATCTTTGCAATTTTTTCTGTCGTCTCAAGAGTATCATTAATGATTAAATTATTAGTTCTTTCATCAGCAATTAAAGAACCTCTTGCAGGAGTAACATAGTCCTTTAAAAGAGTCGTTAAGTCTTTAGCTTTAGAATAAGAGATAGGAAGAACTTTAGTTACGAGAGGTTCTGCTACTTCTTTGATTTGCGTAGCTTCTCTTTCTTTTCTTTTCTCTTCTGTTGCTTGAGCAAGCGTCTTAATCGTTAGAATTGCACCATTTTTTTCTGCTACTAACTTATTAATAGATAAAACTGTATCGAGTGCCTGATCCCATGGAACATTTACTAAGTTAAGTGATAATGGTTTTAACTCAGCAACATCATTTGTCATAATAACGTTGAAACCTGAGGCATCCGCAATAAGATCAAGAATGTCATTGATCTTCATATCCTTAACATTCAAGGAAATCTTATTACCAACATACTTTTTTTGCCCTGAAAGAGTTAAGTTTTCTAAGATATCTTCCATGCTTTTAGATTTTGGCTTTAGAAGTCTTTGACTCTTCTTTTCTTCAGCTGTTGTTAAAGCACCTTCTTCCTCTTTAGAACTAGCAAATGCTCCGTAACGATTTTCAAATATGATACTTGCAAGGTTTCCTGAAGTTTGAAGTTTAGAGCGAACATTATCTCTTAATTGTACGACGACTCTAATATCTTGAGACTTCCCTGGAGCCTTAAAAGCAGAAACAAATACTACCGAACCTGAAAATTCAGAAGTATCAAAAGCTCTAAGAACTCTTTGAGTGGATACTGTATTTTCAATATCAATAATGACTTGTTTGTCTTTAACGACTTGGAACTTTTTAATTTTGAAATCGTTCTTATCAAAATTGAAATTCAAATAACTTAAATCGTCTTTCTGTTGAAAATCAATTTTTGTTAAATTTGCTGATAGTGCAAGAAATGAGTATAGAATTGATACTGCAATAACTATTTTTTTCATTTTTACTCTTCCTAAGTAAAATTATTATATTTTTATGATATCACAAATTGAATTTTATAAAAGTATTATGAACTACTCTGATAAAGGAAGTATTGTTTCCAAGTACTCTTCTTCATCGTATACATTAATAATTTTCTCAACTAATACTACCCCACCAGGTAGAATTGCTTTAACCTCAACTTGATCTGGGCCGATTTTCATACCTTCTTTTATGATTACAGCTTGAGATAATCCTTCTTCTTCAACTTGTTTTATAATCGCTCGTGGATCTTTACCTAAAAAGATACCTGTAACTCTTAATCGATCAATACGAAGATGATCTGTCGTAAGCTTATTAGAGAAACCAGTAAACTTTTCTCTTCTCGCTTTTTTGTTTCCCATTTTTTTCTTATATTTAACTTTAAACGGGTCTCTAATATTTCTTCCGGAACCTAGTTCAACAGGCGCTTGTCCTATTGCTAAGAAACAAAATAAGCATGCTAATATTAATTTGCTCTGATTTTTCAATTCTTATTCCTAGTTCTTTTCTTTCTCGCAGGTTTTTTAGATTGTTCTTGTTTAAGTTTCTGCTCAATTTCTTCAATACCACGCTTTTCTCTATGGTTTTGATTATAAATATAACTCTCAATCGTAGCGTATAGATTAATTATTTCGTAACGAGACTTATTTGTTTTTGTAATTTTACTTAAATTAATATCTCTAACATTTAAAATTCTTTCTTGTTTAGAAATGTTTTCTAGTAAAAGTAAGAATTGTAGATATGTCCCTTTCCCTGAAAATGTATAATATTTCGTAATATAGAATCCATTTTCTTCTTGTCCGCTTGGATTAATTTGTACATCTTTGATCTTTAAGCTTTCCCCGAGCTTTTTGATTAAGTTAATACTTTCATTATCACTAATATCTTTAGGTAGACGTCTTTGTGTCTCTTCAAGTTTTTGAGCAACTATTTCAATCTCTTCTTTCTTTTGCTCAACGTCTCTTTCGTAATCCTTAAGTTTTTTTAATTCTTTTTTCTTCTTACTAATTCTACCGTTTACAATATTAACTTCTTCTTGAAGACTTGCTCTTTCAATTTCAACTTCGTTGTACGCTTCATAAGCCTGGAATGCGCCCCAAACGATTAAGATTAAATATAGCTTATTAATTAGAGATAGCATTACTCAAGATCTCCATATGATTGGATTTTCCCTTCAATTGAAAAACTTTGTAATGTAACACTTTCACCGTAAAGCTGATCTGAAGTTTCTTTAAGTTCTTTCATACCAAATGTTTCAGAAGAGTAGCCATTTCTTGGTATGAAATACTCAAGTTCTTTAACGTTGTTAATAAAGTCCCCGACCGATGAAAAAGATATTGATTCCCCATCAATCTTGATAACTTTTTTGTCGTCAATTGTTAGAGAGTTAAACCAAATATCATCATTCAATGATCCCGAAAGTCCTCTTAGTACTTTATATGGGTTAGATTTATTAGACATAACTTGCGCTACAAGTGCTTCTCTACTTTTTAACTCTTCAATTCTTTTTGTAAAAGCATCCATAACTTCAGTTAAAGAACCAAATGAATCAACTTCTTTTTTTAGTCTGTTAAAGACTGCCTTTTGCTGAACAATCTCATCACGTACATCTTGATTTTTATTTTTAAAACCTGGAATTAGAACAGATGTAAGTCCGTAATAAACAGCATAACCAATAAGAAGCGATTTCTTATTTACCTTATTAAAATCAACACCAAGAATTACTGGTAGCTCTAAAGGTTTCTTTTTTTCTAATAAGTTTATTTCTATCATTTTGGAAACTCCCTAAGGGCCAATCCAAATGAAACAACACCTTCGTGGGCCATATCATTTAATTCATCATCATCGAAATCATTTTCATTAAATTCGATTTCATTAAATGGATTCAATACATTAACATCAACACCAAAAGATGATCGGATTTCCTCAAGTAAATTAGGTAATCGCACTGAACCGCCAGTTACTGTAATATTCTTTAAAGAATCATCAGAAGTTGCATTAATATAAAAGTCATGAGCTTTTTTTAGTTCGTTAACAAGAGTTCCATTAATCTCATTAATAATCATTAACACATCATCAGGAACACCTTCACCAGATGACATCTTCTTTAAGTCTTCCGCTTCTTGAAATGTTACCCCTAATTGTCTCTGAATCTCTTCTGTAATACTCGCGCCACCAATAATGATTTCTTTAACAAAGACTGGAATACCTTTTTTAAGGACGATAAAAACAGTTGCCTGAGAACCAATATCAATTAGCAATGTCGATGGAATTAGAATTTTATTTATATCTGTACTTGAAGTATTTTCAAATATTTCATCTTCTGACTCATCATCAATATCTGATGATAAATCCTCTTCAGAAGCTAGCTCGTAGATATTAGTAATCGCAATAGAGCACAAATCAACGACTTTTACGATCTTACCTAAGGATTCAATTATTGTTTTGAATGATTCAAGGACATCTTTCTTTACCGCACAAACAATAACATCAAGACCACCACCCATGTTTTCACCGATGACATACCAATCGATATTACAGTCCTCAACCGGAAATGGGAGGTATTGCTCTGCTTCCCAAATTACTTGATCTTCAAGTTCTTCATCATCTCCACCAGCCAATTGTAATTTTTTAATTACTGTATTAGGCCCAGATAGACCAAGGCAAATATAGGGCTCTGTGACTTTCGCTTCTTTAAAAGCTTCTTTTAAAGCTTCTTTTAGAGCTTCTTCATCTTGAATTTCATCTTCTATGATTGCAGCTTCCGGAAGTGGAACAGATGCATACTTAACTAATTTATAAGTATCATTCTTAGTAACTATTTTAGAGACTTTTACTGAGCTTTGACCAATGTCAACACCAATAAGTTCTTTAGGAACTAAACCTAAAGCTTCCCTAATTTTAAATATAACATCCTGTATATCAATATTCTTCTTCATCCGTGACCTATCAAAGTATTATTTTATTATACTCTGCACAGTCCAGTCATTTCAAGAAGTTATTTAAAACAACAATGCGCCCAGCATCATTTTAAAGGTACTTGGAAAGTAGATTTGAATAACGGCCACAATAATAATAAATGGCCCAAATGCTATTGCCTGGTCTCTTTTAATAACTTTGAAAAGTAATAAAGGCATCATTAGCAAACTTCCTAGTATACATGAAAAGAGCATATTATGAATAATTCCTAATGGACCAAGATAAATTCCGAGAACACCAAACAGCTTTATATCACCTCCACCCAGGCCGATGACACCTTTAATTTTATAAAATAGGTAAGTAATTAAGTAAGGTACTAAAAATCCAACTAATCCACCTAGAACCCAGTGCTTCCAATTATAAAAAAATACGACATGGATAAAAAAGATTATTCCCAAATATACATTAATTACATCTGGTAATATTTGATGACGTACATCAATGACAAAATGAACAAGGAGGCAACAAGCAACAGTAAAAAAGAATAAATAAGAAGTTAATCCATGAAGACTTATTTCGCCTCCAAATAGAAATAACGATATAGTTGCCGTAAGTAACTCGATAACTGGATATTGAAAACTAATATTCGTCTTACAGTTAGCACACTTCCCTCTTAAGCCAATGAAGCTTAAAATTGGAATATTGTGAAACCACTTAAGTTGAAAGCCACATTTTGGACAACGTGAGCGATCGATAAAAAACTTTTCATTAGTAGGTAGTCTCAAAATGAGAACATTTAGAAAACTTCCTATCATTGCTCCAAAGATAAACGCATATATTTTAAATAGTAATATCATTAGCTAAGCTCTTTATTTTTGAATACGTATGCATTTATAAAAGAAAGCACTAAAATATAAGCAAGCCCATATAAATAACTATTCATGATATTTTGATTTGACACAAGATTTGAATTAAATACGAATGGCTTATAATTTAATAAGTTTAAATCTGGGAGTACTGCTTTATATATTCGCAGTATTAGTTCAAGTCCTTCTCTATCCTTTACAAAAGATAAACTTGAAATATGAGTTATTGCATGTCCAACAAAATAAATAACGACAGTATTGATAACACTTAGTGCACGTGAAGTTATTAAACTAAAGAAAAGCACAATCAAGAAAAGTAAAATTGACTCTAATATTCCTAGGAATAGTGAATTAATTATAACTCCATCAAGAGCACCACCACGTAATAAGTAAACTATTAACGAAGTTCCAAATATTACAAATGAGCTTAAAACAAGAATAGACGAGACTCCTAAGATTTTACCAAGTAAAAACTTAACTCTCGAAATAGGTCGAGACAAGGTTATATATATAGTTCGCGATTCAATTTCATCTGACAAAACATTTACACCAACAAAAATTGCAAGAATATTTGCTGCCAATGAAGCTCCCCCTAAACCAAAGTCTATTGAAATTCTTAAAACGTTTCCATAAGAGAATTCTGAAGTTATATAACTTAAAGTTAAGATAAAAAGAGCAATCCAAAAAGTAAGATAGAGCACTCTACTCTTAACAATATCTTTAAATGTAAACTTTGCGATTGTTAATATATTCTTCATTTGTTTAACCGATACACTATTTCTTCTAACGACGAGCTTTCTCTATTTAGTTTTAAAACATTTGATCCAGCTTCAATTAATTCTAAGATTTTTTGATCTTTCAGATCTTCATCTACCACTAATTCATGATCCTTATCTCCATCATTGTACTTAATGATAAATTTATTACTTGTATTTTGTGATACTAATTCTTTAATCGTCCCGTTATAAATGATCTTACCACTCTCTAGAACAACAACATCGTGGCAAACTTCTTCGACATCATTCACAATATGTGAAGAAAAGAATACACCAACACCCTCTTCATTAACCTCTTTAATAACGTCTTTAAATTCTTTACGTCCGATTGGATCTAAGCCTGAAAGTGGCTCATCTAATATAATAAGTCTTGGATTATGTAAAAGTACTGAGACAAAACCTAGTCGTTGTAACATCCCTTTAGAATAGCCTTTAATCTTCCTGTCTAAAGCGAATTTAATCTCTAACTTAGTCGCCCATTTTTCAATATTTTTCTCAATCTCTTCGTTCTCAATTTCTTGTAGTTCTCCACAATAGGTTAAGAACTCATAACCTGTTAAATTCTGATAATAGTATGGTCGCTCTGGCATATAACCAATTAACTTTCTTACCTCATCTTCAGTCCAATCAATATTCAAGATTTTAACCGAACCAGTGTTCGGCTTAATGAATCCAAGAATAATTTTGATTAGAGTTGTTTTTCCTGCACCATTAGCACCAAGAAAACCAACGATTCGTCCAGCATTCAGTTCAAAAGTTACATCTTGTAATGCTAAAAAATCTTTATTCCAAAAATCTTTCTTAAATGATTTTGATATATTTTCACAAATTAACATAGAAGCCTTTTTATTTTTTTTAATATTAGTATAATCAGATATGCTCATGAAGAAAACACAACTTACAAATAAATTGATTCCTTTGATCCTATTCATACTTTTAATAGGTATTAACTATAATCTCTCATTTAAAAAACCAGTTAATCCTGAGTTATTTACTACTTTAAATAGTGATTTTATAAAAATTGTTTCATTTGGAAACTACCGTTTTATTTCAAGCTACTATTGGACAAAAACGCTTCTTGACGCTGATATTCAACACGTAAAGAACCAAGAGAAGTCATGGCTATATTATAGGTTTAAACTAATTGCTGATTTAGATAGAGAGTTTTACGAAAATTATCTTCATGGTGGTATCTACTTATCAATCATTAAAGATGATATTTTGGGAGCGGAGATAATATTCAATAGAGGTTTAGAGGTTTTTCCTAACGATTACAGACTTATGTACAATGCCGCCTTTAACTATCACTTTCAACTCAAAGATTACGACAATTCCCTATTAATGTATCAAAAGATTCAAAAGACACCTTATGCTGTAAACTTTGTAATTCTCCCAAGATTAATTGAAGAGGCTAAGAATAAACGTAAGTCTAAACAGTCTCACCTCCAACTCCTTCAATTACAATTGAATAGAACTAAAGATATAAAAGAACGAGAAGTTTTAATTAAGAAAATAGAAGAAATAAAAAAGGCCTCAAATTAATGAGGCCTTCTATTTTCAAGATTATTAAATTAAAGATTAGTAACCTTTATTAATCTCTCTAAGTACTTTGTCTTGGTCAATTGCCCATTTACTAGCTTTAGCAGTTGTAATGTTATCTGTATCAATATAGCCAATTGCTCCAGCTACAAAGTAACCACCTTGAGCATCAACACCTGGAGCAGTTTGTGAACCATTCCCCATGTTTGAAACAGCGATCGTAGAAATGTTAGCAACAGTTGTTCTCTGTCCACCAACCTTCTTAAATGCAGGTGCCCCAAATTCGATATTCTGACAAGTTCCGCCGTTATCTCTAACAATTTGGTTTGGTGTCGAGTTAGCAGCACTAAATCCGATTGAATAATAGTTACTTCCACTAGTTGGAGTAGATGAATCCCATGCACCATTTGGAGATACATAACCAGCATCACCTAAACATGTACCGAAGGCATCATAATCAGTTTGGATAGCTGTCATCGCTGAGTAAATTGAAGCTAGCTGAAGTTTCGCTTCAGAAGTTTTCGTTTTCGCTTGATACTTTTTAAAGTTTGGAATTGCTACCGCAGATAGAATCCCGATGATGGCAACAACGACCATCAACTCAACTAGGGTAAACCCTTTTGAGTTTTTCAACTCGTTCGTAAATTTCATGTCTTTTCTCCTCGTTAATCTAATTTAGATAGATTAATTTAAATAACTTTAAGAACTTAGCTAAAATTAAGATTTAACCAGCCCTATAACTACTTTACGGCATATTTAAGTTAAAAATTAAATCCCAATAATATCAATACCTTAACTTAAAACAATAAATAATTTTAACTACTTTTTTGCCTCTAATCTTTGTCAATTTAAGTATTTATGCCCCCGCTGACATGAACATTGGTAAGTAAATTGCTATAAGAACACCACCAATAATTCCACCAAGAACGACAAGAACTAAAGGTTCTAGCATTTTTGTTGCTGCAGTAATTGCATCATTAACTTCATCTTCAAAAACAACAGAGATCTTTGCCAGCATTTGATCAATGGCCCCTGTTGACTCACCAACCTTAATCATCTGAGCAACCATTTCTGGAAAGTAGTCAATCTTAGTTAATGGTTCAGTAAGAGTTTTACCTTCAATAACTTTCTTTCTTACTTCTTTGATATCACCAGAGATAACACTATTATCAATTGTTTCAACACAAATTTCTAAGGCATCGATGAGTGCTACACCTGAACCAAGCAGTGTTGAAAGAGTTCTTGAAAACTGTGCTAAACTCCCCTTAATAATAACAATACCAAAGCCTGGTACACTCATTGAAAACTTATCAAATACAATTTTTCCTTGAGGTGTTTTTATGAAGTAAGTTAGAAAAATTAATAAAGCTATTCCACCTAGGATCATCTTGCCAGAGTATTCACCAAAAAATTCTGAAGTATCAATTACAAATTGAGTAATCCAAGGGAGCTCTTGTCCAGTGTCCGCAAGCATTCCAGTAAACTGAGGCACAACATAAGTAATTAGTCCCCAAACTACTAAAGCACCAATACCTGAAACAATTAATGGATAACTCATAGCTGATTTAATTTGTTTTTTAATCTTCTCTTGCTTTTCTAAGTGCTCTGTTAGTTTAGAAAGAATCTCATCTAGAATCCCTCCAACCTCTCCGGCCTTAACAAGGTTACAGTAAAGGTTATCAAAGCCTTGTTGCTTACGCATACTTTCGGCTAGCGTATTACCTTCTGAAACATCAGTCGCAATATTTTTAACAGCATTCTTTAAAGAAGGATTTTTCTCTGATTTATAAATAATCTCAAGCGCCAAAATAATAGGTACACCTGCATTGATCATAATAGACAATTGCTTTGTAAAGTTCATAAGCTCGGCTGCACCGAAAGCAGAACCAATACCTTTTTCAATTAACCATGTGTTAATATCAAATTCTAAGATCGAAGGTGGAATAATTTTACGTACACGATTTCCTTGGGCGCGAAGTCTTTTCTTAGCGTCCTTCTCATCATTGGCCTGTATTTGACCGTTGGTCTTCTTTCCGTTTTTATCTAGTCCTTCCCATTTATAAATTGGCATATCTTACTCTATCTCTCCTTAAGACCTAGTTGCGGCCCAAGTTCTTCCGGATTCGTTGAATACGACATTGCTGTCTCTGCATCAATTGCCCCTGAATCAACATGTTTTTTAATTGACTGATTCATTGTCGTCATACCAGTCTTATCTTGACCAATCTGCATCTGAGAATAAATTTGATGCATCTTATCTTCACGAATTAGATTTCTAATTGCCGGTGTAGGTCTTAGAATTTCTAAACAAGCGACACGTCCTGGTTCATATGTCTTAGGTAAAAGCTGTTGTGAAACAACACCTTGTAAAACAAATGAAAGAAGCGTTCTAACTTGATCCTGTTGATCTGAAGGGAATACGTTAACGAGACGGTTAATTGTTTGCACACATGAGTTAGTGTGTAGTGTTCCAAAAACCAAGTGTCCTGTTTCCGCAATCGTTAGAGCGGCTTCAATTGTCTCAACGTCTCTCATCTCCCCGACAAGAACAATATCCGGATCTTGTCTTAAGAGACCTTTTAAAGCATTTTCAAATGAATGAGTATCTCGTCCAATTTCACGTTGGTTTACAATACTCGTTTTGTGAGGATGGACGAATTCAACAGGATCTTCCAGTGTCACAATATGCGCAGGCTCCATTTCATTTAATCGATTTATAAGAGCTGCAAGAGTCGTCGACTTACCAGAACCAGTAGGCCCAGTAACTAGAAATAAACCATTTGAAACATCAGTCATTTCCATTAAAACATTTGGTAAGTTAAGTGCTTTAAAGTCAGGAACAGCACTTGGAATCAAACGAAATACTGCCGCAACTCCACCTTTAGAATAAAAAATATTTGCTCTAAAACGTGCAAGGCCTTTTATCCCAAATGCAAGGTCTAGCTCTAAATTCTTTTCAAACTCATTCCTCTGTTCTTCAGAAAGAATTTGATAGATAAGTGATTTACTTGAGGATGCATCAAGGGCCGGTAGTTTAACTCTTACAATATCCCCGTTGACTCTCATTGCAGGAGCTGTACCAGGAGTTAAGTGCAAATCGGATCCACCATTATCAACCATCAGCTTAAATAACTGTTGAATCTTCAAAGACTCCGCACTCGTGATAGCACCTGTTTTTGTTTCGGTTTTAGTTTTTGTTTGCGTATTATCGCTACTCATCTATATCACCCATTTATATTTTTATAATTTATCAATACTTGAATTTTTAATTGCTTCCGCTAAAGTTGTGACACCCTCTGCAACCTTGGTTAATGCAGACATTCTTAGAGTTTTCATACCGTCAGCGATAGCCTGTTTTTTCAAATCATCAGAAGAACAATGCTTTAAAACGAGGTCCCTTGCAGCAGGAGTCATTTCTAGAACTTCATAGATTGCGACACGGCCCTTATATCCAGACCCATCACAAAACTCACAACCTGTACCATGATAGACTTTTAAGTTCTTTGCAGAATTAGGAGTAACTCCACATGCAACAATCTGATCAACAGTTACGCTTTCATCTATAGTCTTACAATTTTCACAAATCTTTCTACATAACCTTTGTGCAACAACAACATTCAACGCACCAGTTACAAGAAATGGTTCAATTCCCATATTTAACAATCGAGTTACCGTTGAAGGCGCATCATTGGTGTGAAGCGTAGAAAGAACCATGTGGCCAGTAAGAGCGGCCTCAATAGCAATCTCTCCAACTTCTTGATCTCTAATCTCCCCAACCATGATGATATCAGGGTCTTGTCTAAGAAAGGCCTTAAGGGCCCTTGCAAAGTCTAAACCAATATCTTTTCTAACGTTAACCTGATTGATACCTTCCAAGTTGAATTCACAAGGATCTTCTGCAGTGGAAATATTTTTTTCTATATTATTAAGTTCTGATAGTGCTGAATAAAGAGTCGTCGTTTTTCCAGACCCTGTTGGTCCAGTTACAAGACACATTCCATATGGCTGCTTAATCCCTTCTAAGAAAACTTCTAGCTGTTTCTTTTCAAAACCTAACTTAGTCATATCAAGCTGTAGATTTGATTGATCTAGCAGTCGCATTACAACCTTTTCTCCAAACAATGTTGGAAGTGTTGAAACACGGTAGTCAATTGGATTACCATCAATTTCAAGCTTAATACGCCCATCTTGTGGGATTCTTCTTTCAGAAATATCTAACTGTGAAAGAATTTTCATTCTAGAGACAAGTGGTAAAAGCATCGATTTTGGAGGTGCTGCATATTCATGTAAGGATCCATCTAAACGAAACCTAATTCTAAAATTATTTTCATAAGGTTCAACATGAATATCTGAAACCTTTTTAATATACGCTTCAGCGAGTACCTTATTTACGTAAGAAATAATATCTTCTCCGATATCTTCTTCTTTAACATTATCGTCACCAGTAGCTTGATCAGTTCTAACTTCTCTAACCGTCTCAAGTATTTCATCAATAGAGGCTTGAATATTTTGATATAAAGTTTTCCAAGCTGATAATGAAGTAAGAACAAACTCAACGTTTGATTGAATTTCTTTTTGAATCTCTGCTCTAATTTCCACAAGAGAGGGATCAAAGATTGCTAAAGATAAAGTACCGGACTGTCTTTTTAAAGGTACGATTCGAAATTTTGTTGCGACACCTTTTTTTACCAACTGAAGTGTAGAGCCAGGAACACGAGTTTCAGAGAGATCAACATATGTAAGCCCACTTAACTCTGCAATTGCTTTTGCAAATTTAATATCATCGAAGAAATTAAACTTTAACAAATCGAGTTCTGAAACAACACCTGGGTTTTTATTTGCGGCCAAAGGCACCAAATCTTTTCTTGGTACCATACCCGTTTTTGAAATGACTTCTAGAAATTCTTTTCTTATCACCTTACGTTATCCTAAGATTAGTTTCTTTAAATATTGAATACTTAGATACACTAACTATTTACTATTTATTTACTATTATAACGTAAAGTTCCAAAATTTTTTTGCTGCTACGGCTTGTAGGTAAAGAAGTTCACTTCCATCTATATAAGTGAGTTTATTGCTCAGAAAAGAGTGATGAAATGGATGGGAATAGTTCATATCCCAGAAAATAGACTTAGTTGATAACGATAAATTAAATTGAAATTGACGAGCACAACAGTTGATAATCAATAGATTATCTAGTTCTACATATTGTTCGTATTTAACTGCATTAAGGTCACCATCTTTTCGCCTAGAAAATTGATGATAGCTAATATTTAGCTCTTCAAATAAGACCTTAAACATATCCGTCATTGCGCCATCACCAAGCATGACGATATCTTTCTTATGATATGAATTATTTAATATGATCTCCTTGACCGCTAAGAAGTCCGTATTTGTGCCATAAAATTGTGTACCATCAAATTTAATACAATTTATCGCCCCTATTTTTCGAACACTCTCTTCTAGAATTACATCATTTAAAAAGTGTTTCTTGTATGGTGCTGTAATCGAAAGGCCTTGTAACGTTTTAAATATATCTTTAAGGCAAGGAATCTTATCTTCAGAAGAGACATCTAAAAGACTATATTCTACCTGACCACTATATAATTCATCATAGATTTGTGGTGACTTTGAGTGTTGAATATCTTTTCCCAGTAAACCAAGCTTAAGCATTAAAATATTCTCGAGTCTTTTCTACATCAAGCTTTATTTGTTCAATAAGCTCATTAACTGAAGAGAATTTTTTTTCATCTCTTAGCCTCTTTACAAAAGAAACTTCTAATTCATTTCCATAGATATCATTATCGAAATCTAAAATATGTGTTTCCACAAAAACGTTATTACCGTTAGTAAATGTAGGATTGTGGCCAATATTTGTCACAGAAAACCAAGTTGATTCACCAAATTTCGTTTTAGTTATATAAACACCATTTTTAGGATAGCGACGATAGCGATCAAGTGCTAAATTCGCAGTTGGAATTCCAATCTGACGACCTCGACCTGCTCCTTTGATTACTCGTCCGCGAATAAAGTATTCGCGCCCTAAATATTTAGCAACGCTTTCAACATCACCGACAGATAGTGCATCTCGTACGATCGTACTTGATACTTTATCCCCTTCAACATCGTAAGAGCATAGAACATTAACATCTGTTACTTTATCAGCACAAAATTTCTTAACAAACTCATGGTTCCCTTTTTTCTGAGCACCAAAGGCAAAATCATGTCCTAAGTATATTCTTTGTGGTTCAACGTGATTGAAAATATATTCGTTTAAAAAATCATCTGGTTCTTTCATTGAAAGATCTCGATTAAATTCAATTTCAAGAAGATAATCAATACTTAATTCAGATAGAAGTTCTCTTCTTTCCTCATAACTATTGATAAGATAGTGTTCTTTAGGGTTAAGAATTTCTACAGGATGCGGAGTGAAAGTGATAACAACGAGCTTTAAATTAGCTTCGCTACACTCACTATAAATTTGCTTAATAATTCTTTGATGTCCTCGATGTACACCATCAAAGTTTCCTATGGTTATCGCAAAGTTATCACATTCAATATCTTTTAAACTTTTAATTATTTTCATTATTTGCTCTAGCTAATTCTTGCCAATATTCTTTTTTATACTTAAGAGGTAACTTGGCTCCCTTGTATTCATTTTTTCCAGCATTATCAACCAAGTCATTAAAGTACTTTCGTGCCTCAGGAGAGACTCTCATCCCCTTAATACGATCATTTAAACTATCACCATGCACATCTGGTGTAAATGTCGTGATATGGTGAAAAATATTAGAATAGTTAAATTCTCTTTTAAGATTCTTAAATGGGTCTCTATCAAAGAAGCGAATGTAAGGAAATGCTGTTAGTGCAATTACAAAAGCGGCGATCCCGATTAAAGAGTAATTAATAATGTCCCACAAATTCCTTTTCTTAGAATTCGTAAAAACAGGGGCCATAATATTTCCAGAAACAACAGTCTTCACTTCGGCAGGAGCTGTCTGCTGAACTTTCTTAACAACGTCTTTAGTCTCATCAGAAGCTATATTTGAAGCCGCAGAACCGGAACCTATGATAATCAATGGATCAATTGTTAATTCTGTCGTTTCAAAATTCCCTGTTAGTGGGTTAAATGTAGATAGTTCTATTTTCCTTTCCGATACGAACTCTGCCCTCTTCGCTAGAAACGTATAATCAAAAACTTTATTTTTAACTAAAGCTGTTTGTTCAATCATTTCTGCTCTTGTTTCGAAAACTTCAAACGCATCTGATGTTATCAAGCGAGGAGCATCAAACTTCTCTAAAGCGCCATCACCACGAATTTCTAAACGTGCCTCAAGTACGTCATTTACGACAATCTTACTTTTATTCAGGCTTAGGTTGAAAGTATGTTTACCAACTAGACCAGTAAATGATTTAGGCATATTTTCAACAGGTATAGGCAATGCCTTAATCTTAACTCGATCACTCCTTAACACTTTAGTTTTTTCGGAACCAGTACTAAAGGTAAAGGACATACCAAAGGCATTCCCACGTCTACTTGTATAATCGGGATGTTGAAAACGTATTTCAACTGGATCTATCGATAAGTCACCTGCTTTTTCAGGATACAGTACACTTTTATACAAAGCGGCTCGTTTATAAATTTCTCCCTGAATACTTACACTTTCAACCGAAGATCTTGGTAATTCAAATCTTTTTAAAAAGTTCTTTTGAACAGGGAATTTTACAAATTCAGGATTTGAAATCTGCCCTTTAAAGTAAATGTAATAAACCAAGTCGATCTTTTCACCTACATATGCCTGTGTCTTATCAACTTCAGCACGTACAAAATAATCTTGCAACCTTGCTCTTTGACTAAGAACTCTAACAGTTAATGATCTGTGTTTCACAACTTGGGCACCGAAATCAACTTTAATATCTCTAATAACTGCAGAACCTGTTTTAATGGCCCTCAGCTCATAAACATAGTTATAAACTTTCTTTTGAACCATCTTACCGCCAGCAAAGTAACCCTTTATCATAAGACGGCTTGCATCGTTCGTATTATCAGATACGATTTCAGCATTATTCAATTTGAAATTAACATATGGTTCAGTCTCTCCTTGATATTCAAAATTTATTATCAACTTAAAAGAGTCTTCTAACGATACTTCTGATGAACTTACCTTAGCTGTTATCGTTTGTGCTAGCGAAGAAAATGTTAACAAAAATAAAACTATATACTTAAACATTACCAATCCTTACGATTATTACCATCTGAGGTTGAATCAAAAAGTTTCTTTTGCAACTGAGAGTCATCATTCATGATTTGTTTGAAGACACCATTTGCCTTTCTCATACGCTTCTTTTTCTTAGCTTGATCTTCAAGTTCTTTCCATTGTTGCTGCTGAGTTTTTTGTTTCTTCTTCTCATTTTTATTTTGATCACCTTCAGACTGTTGTTTATCTTTATTTTTATCTGAAGAATCTGATTTCTTATTGTCCTTATTATTTTTAGAGTCCTTTCCTTTTTGACCCTTGTCTTTTTGATCTTTATTGTCTTGTTGACCTTCTTTTTTCTGTTGGTCATCATTATTATCTTTATTCTCGTTATTTTCCTGATTATCCTTATTTTCTTTATCTTTCTTTTCTTGTTGCTTCTTTTTTTCTTCTTCTTTCTTCTTCTGCTTGTCTTGTTTTTGCTTTTGTAGGGCAAACTTAATTTGCTCCTTAATGACTTGCTCTAATTCTTTATTGTCTGAGTTCTTCTCCAATATGTACTTATACAAATTAATAGAGTCTACGAACTGATTATCTTTCAAAAGTGCAGTTGCATAATTAAATAGATCTGCCGGTGCTTCATCTTCATAATTTTTTAATGTTTCATTATAAATTTCTGCAGCTTGCTTTTGCCCCTCTTTTTGCCTAAGAAAAAGCTCGGCCAGTTTCAACTTCTCTTCTTTAGAAATTTTACCGGCCCTCATTTTATCTACAAGTTCCTGCTGTAAGGGATCAACTGGAGTTTCTTCATCGTCCTGAGCAAAAGTATTAACTTCAGGCAAAATAAAAAGACACATAAGTAAAACTAAGACAGCTGGTTTAAAAGTTCTAAAGCGCCCAAGCAATACAGAAAACACATACAACAAGATACTTGAAACAATAAGCCAATATCCTAAAACCGGCCTAGACCTCAAAGTTCCTTTTGTAAAAGAATTTAAATGTACATCCTTAAAGAAAGCCAATATTTCTTGCGTCGGTAAACTATATGATTCAACAAACCATACTTTTGCATATTTTGACTTACCGACTAAATCTTCAAAAAATTGCTTATTCATTTTTGATATAATTTCAACACCATTAAACTTTTTATATCCGAAGAAGTTTCCACGTTTTCCACGCATTGGAATTTTTCCACCTTCTTCAGTTCCTACGCCAATAATAGCAAGGCTGATTTCGTCTGGTATTTCAACATCAACACTTCCATGCTCTTCACCATCAGTGATTAAGAGGATATTTCCTTTAGAAAAACCTTCACTCGTTTTAAAAAACTGAAAAGCTTCTTTAAGAGCAAGACTCACATTAGATCCACCTTCTGGTGTTGCGCTCAGCATACTTCCTAGACGTGACTCTAAAATATCAACATCATCAGTAAAGGGTACAATTTTTCTTTGTATGTCAGAAAAGACACTTAATGCAATCTGGTGCCCATATGCATTTTTCACAAGATGTTTAGCAATAATTGCAGCTTTAGCTATACGATTAGGTCTGATATCTTCAACTAACATACTTTGCGAGTTATCAATTAGAATAAGTGTACGTTGATTAGGTATATTAGATTCAACAAGTTCCTCCGGCCCTCTTAAGTCACCTAAAGATAGGGCAAAACCTAAAAATGCTAACGCGTATAAGAACATAGATAGCTTGGAAATAAAACGCGAATCAAAATTCCATACTTGTTTAACAATCTTGAAAAATTTCTTTCTTAATAAGGTAAGAAAAAATATAAATATAGCGACTACTATAATAGATATAATCAATAGCTTTGTATTAACAAAATCCATTATGCTACTTCCCTTAAATATAATCTACGAGTACTTTCAATTAATATCAAAAGTAAAACGCCAGCAAGTAAGAACTTGTAATAGTCCTCTTGATAAATAATTCGCCCTTTAATTTCTAGGCCCTTTCTTTCCAATTTATTAATTTCAGAAAGTACCTCATTCAAAGATTCATTATCAGAGGCAACAAAATCTTTTCCACCAGACATCTCAGCTATTTTTTGCAAAGTTTCAAAGTCCATACTTTGACCAGGCATATTTTGATATCTCATTCTACCAAATGCATCACGCCCAACTGGTAGTTTAGCATCAGGATCACCACCAATACCAATTGTGTATATTTTAATGCCAAGCTCTTTAGCTTTTTCTGCTGCCTGCATCGGTGACATTAATCCGGCATTGGCACTACCATCAGTTAGTAAAATTATAGATTTGTTTTCAGCAACACTAGTTTCAGATCGTGCTAGTGCAAGCCCTAAGGCATCCCCAATATTTGTGCCTGAGCCTAGAAAACCAATATTAATTTGTTCTACCGATTGTTCGACTAATTTCAAATCAGTAGTCACAGGAATTAGTGTAAAAACTTTATCTCCAAACATAATAATACCGATGCGATCAACAGGAGATAGTTCAATGAACTTTCTTATTTGCCCTTTTGCCGCTTCCAAGCGGTTTGGCGGAAAGTCCTCTGCCAACATAGATCTAGAGACGTCGACTACAAAATAAATGTCATTAATCTCTTTCTTCACATTGCTTTTACCCATTGGAGTTTTTGGGCCCATTAATGAAAAGCTTATTAATGCCCAAGCACCGATGGCCATTAGAAACAGCAACCCTCTTAGAAATGACGGCCTTTTCTTTAAGCTATATTTAGGAGGTAAGATAAGTTCACCTTTTTTAAAAATGGCAAAAAAATCAGCGCACCAAAAAAGAAAGCCAATAACTCCAAAGATGAATAAGTACTTATTATGAAAGATATAGTTACTTAACAACGATATTCTCCTTTGCTTTTTCATGGAGAGCTACAATTGCTACATCATCTTCAGGTGTCCAAGCTCTTTTATATTGAACTTCATTTACTTTATTCAAATAATTTTTAAAGGCTTCGCGGTTTTCAAATAATTCAAAAAAAGAATCCTTCTCACTATATATAAGTTCATGCTTTTCACGTGTATCAGCACTTTTAAAAGTTAAAACTCTTTTTTGCCAATTTTGATGCTCTCTTCTTTTTTTTGAAAATTGTAGATAACCATATATGGCCAATCCAAGAACCATAAGAACGATAAGAAGATAAATTGAATAATCTAAAATCGATTTATTTTCGTTTAGCTTTTTGTTAAATACAAAAAAATCCTGTTGTTTAATTGTAGTATCTTGAAAACTAATGTCTGAAAATGTAACCCCTAGGGCCATTCCTCGATAATCCCAGATTTTTGGAAACGAATCTTTTGGTGTAGCAATAAGTACACCACTGGCTTCAATAATATAATATTCTGGATTAGCAGCTAGGAAATACTGTTTATTAACTTTTGATATTTTAATAATATCAGCAAAATCACGTGATAATAAATGAGCCTTTATATCTTCATCTACTATGTCATTTATTGGATAAATAGTTAGCTTAAAGTCTTTAATTTCACCAACACTCCAAACATTATTCTCACTATCAATACTTATCTCAATTTTGGTGTCTAAAGCTAAGGAGCTAAATGACATACAAATTAATAAAATTGAAAAGAATGCATAAAAGAAACGTGCTTTCACTACAACATCTCCTTAACAAAGTCTTCTAAATAGCGATCCCCTACATTTATATCTTTTAAACGAAATCCAAAATCTAAAACTTCCGCCTTTCCTTTTAATCTAGTATCAACCTTACCACTACCTTTACCAGCGATACGTCCAACAATAGAGAATCGAAACTCATTAGAAGTATCGAGGGGACAGAGCAAACGAAAAGCATGAACATGTTTACGTGCAGTTAGTCTCTTTAGGGTTTCTGGAGATAAGAATTCATAAAAGTCACTTAGAATAACGACTTCTCTTTTCTTATAAAATTCACGAACTAGTTCGGCATCAAATTTAGCGAAATTTCTTTCTTTTTGAGAAACCAGATATTCAACATCAATCTCTCCAGCTTGATTAATAACATTCGTTTTCCTCAAGGCGTCAACAAACGCAACGAGCCCTGCCTCTCCTCTCTTTTTTTGAACTCTTAAGACTCGATCATTCAAACAAATAATTGTTTCTATATAGTCATGTGTTTTTTCTGAGAGTAAATAAAGTAACGATATAATTTCAAAAGCTGCTGCAAGCTTAGACTTTCCGTTGTGTCCGATAACCATACCGGGACTACAATCTAAAAGAATTGTAATCTCAACATTTCTCTCTTCTTCAAAAGTCTTAATATATGGAGTATTTGTTTTTGCGACCATCTTCCAGTCAATAAAACGAACATCATCACCATGAACATACACCTGATGTTCCTTAAACTTTAATCCCGTTCCTCTGAAGTGAGATTTAAGCATACCAATAGAAAATGAGTTTGATCGTTTGAACAAACTATTTTTCATATTTTGAACAATTTGATGTACTTCAAGTGTCTTCATATTAAATCATTTTCTGAGCAATCTTAACTGCTAAGTCTCTCGGATTAATTCCATCAATGGATGCTTCATAAGTTAAAATAATTCTATGTCCTAACACTGAGGCAACGACTTTCATTACATCATCTGGTGTAACGAAATCACGCTGGGCCATAAAGGCATTAAAACGGCCTAGTTTCTGTAGCCAGATTGCAGCACGCGGAGAAGCTCCTGCTTGTACAAGTCCTTTAAAATCAGGAGAAAAATGCTTATCTCCAGGTCTCGTTGCTCTTACAATTTTAATAATTAAATCTTTCATCTTATCATCGACGTATACTTTATCGATCTCTTGGCGAATCGATAGGATATCGTCGGTTGAAAGAAAAGAGCCTAGGTCTTGCTTTACATTTTCTAAATCTAAAATAGATTTTTCCGCTTCGAAGTCAGGATAATTTACACTAACTTTCATCATAAAACGGTCTAACTGCGCTTCTGGAAGCGGATAAGTTCCTTCCTGCTCAATTGGGTTTTGTGTTGCTAGTACAACAAATGGGCTCGATAACTTATGAGTAGAGTCACCAATTGTAACTTGTTTTTCGGCCATGGCCTCAAGTAAAGCTGATTGTACCTTGGCAGGAGATCGATTGATCTCATCCGCAAGTAAAAGTTGTGTAAAGATTGGACCAAACTTTGTAGAAAACTCTTCCTTTTGTTGAGAGTAGACCATCGTTCCAACTAAGTCAGAGGGAAGTAGGTCAGGCGTAAACTGAACTCTTTTGAAAGTTAAGTCACATAGCTTACTCATTGTAGAAACAGATAAAGTTTTACCCAGTCCAGGCATCCCCTCAATTAAGAGATGTCCTTCGCAGACTAAAGCCGCAATGATACTATCAAGCATTTCATCTTGACCATAAACAATACGTTTGGCCCTATCTAAAACACTATTAACCTTCTGTCTTGAACTATCAGTCATTTCTTTCCACCTTATATGCTAAATATTTTATGTAATTTGATTTTGATTCTAATTTGCTAATTGGATGATCTAGTCCTTGTATTCCTGTGTCAATTAAGCGGATTGATAAATTATTCTTCTGCGCACTACGAGCTACACATTGATCTAGTTCATTCATTGAAATATTTTGAGTACAAGATGCAGCAGCGAGAATTCCACCTTTGTTTATCATTTTGAATATTTTTGTATATAATTTTTCATAGCCACTTATAGCAGCCTTTTTGTCTTTATAACTCTTACTAAAAGCAGGAGGGTCACAGACAATTACATCGTAACTTTTCCCTTCACTCACTTTTTCATCTAAGAACTTAAATACATCATTACGAGTAAAGTTTCCTCTGCCACTGAAATTATTAATTTCAAGATGATTATGTACAACTTCACTCATATTAGCTTGGTCAACAAACTCAACATTTTCAACACCAGCTCTGAGAAGGTGTAATCCCCATGATCCCACATAGGTAAAGAGGTCTAAACCAGTCTTATAATTCTGTCCTGTTCTTTTAATTAGATCTTCAAATTTTCTTCTATTTTCTCGGTGGTCGTAATAATAACCAACCTTCTGCATTAGATCTTTCTTGATTTGATATTGAAATTCTGTTTCTTCAATTTTAATAACATCTGGTAATTCATCACTTTCAAAAACAGGAAGCTCTTCAATATCTCTATATTTCTTATTATCAAGAAGAATCACTTCTTTATCTACTAAGCTTTGGATATGTGATTTTATCTCGTTACGAAAGCCATCCATTCCAGCTGTATTGATTTGTAGAATTGCACAGTTCTGATATCCATCAAGAATAAGTCCAGGCAGTCCATCCTCATCTCCATAAATTAACCTAGCATTTTTACCATAACCAATTTCATTTCGATAACGAATCGCCTTTTCAATTGTTTTAGAGATGTAATCCCATGGCCCTAAAGTTGAATTCAAGACAACGACATTCTTTTTTCTTGTCGAGTTTGGATTCACAAAGCCAATATACTTATTTTTCAAATGATTGAAACTACACCATTCCCCCGGACGAAAAGAGCGTAGAGAATCCTCAATATCAATTTCAGATAAATGGATAACTTTACTTTCAAAGTAAAGTCTAACTTTTTTATTAATTTCTATTTGTCTCATTTATAGGCCTATAATCTTTTTGGCTTGCCCAGTATTAATTTGATAATTTTGAATCTTCAAATCTAACTTACCTAGCTCAACCTTTTTATCGCCAGCTATGGCATACGATACTGCTTCGATATTACTTGGTAATCCGAAAGTACCAAATTTTTCATATTCAATTTCAATTTCTTTGAGAATTGAAGAAGCACCTCTTCCTTCAGAAATTGATATCTGTGAAATAACACTTTTCCCTTTTGCCCATGATTTTTTTGAATATGAAAAAGAAGTTTTTGTATGCAACTGTGGACTACTTGATTCAATCTCTTTAATTTGTCCACTTGAATACAATTCAATACTCAAATCTAATAATTCTGCTTGATCCTTCACTCGTATGAATCGACTATTATTTTTAGGATCCTTCTTAAATGCACTCATTTCTAAAGGAGTCGTTAGATTTTTCGCTAAAACTAATTCTACGTAAGGTTTAACTTTTGCAATCAAAGTTTGCTTTAATAAATCAAAACCTTTTTCAGGTAACCCTTCAACTCTAATTCTAATATTGTTTGGATATACCCAATAAACACGATAGTAAACATCATCAGGCTCAAGGGCCGTATTTGCTCTTACATACTTTTCAAGATTAGGTTCTCGAATATCGAAAAATAAATCTTGAATCTCCCCTTCTAATGGAGTGTAGGTTCTTAATTTGTGATCATTAAAAATACTACTATTGTTAGAAAATACAGATGTGACAGAAAGTAATAAAACAACAATTAGGGATAAGTTAAATTTTAGCATAATATGTCCTTTTAACTTATTTTAAAAGGGACACAGACCTTTACCAACTAGTTGAAATTATTTCCTTCCAATTGACTTTAGGTAAAATCAAATGCTTTTCCTTCTTATAAATAACTTTACCTGCAGAGCCTTTAACACCTTTTAAATTCTCTACCTGAGTAAATATAACAGGTATTTGATCAGCACTAAACTCACTGTAATCAGCTAGAATTGAAGCAACTACACTATATTTATCAAAATCAAAGCCTTCTAAATTCTTAACAATAACGTGAGCACTCTTATCTCCATCTATATGAAACCAAATATCACCCTTACTAGACCATTTACTTCGGATATAATCATTTCCCTTAGTATTTAGTCCAACAGCAATTGATATTTCATTCCATTTAAAAATTGAATGATCATCCGACTTATTAACTTCAGTATTTTTGGGTGCTACTTTCTTCCAAACTGGTACATTCACTTTTTCTCGAACAAATACTTCCTTCTTGGATTCAATTTCTTTAATAACATCAGCAAGACGTTTTTCAAGAAATTCCTCACCTTTTCGCAACTTCTTAATCTTCGTGAAAAGAATATTCTTCTTTTGATAGTAACTAAGGCCAAAATCAAACTTAGCTTTGAGTGATTTATATTTGAAAACGTGTTCATTTAAATCTAATTCATCGTTAATTAATTTCTTCTCAAGCTCATGTCTAACCTTACAGTTTTCAAGGTCTTTTTGAATAAAATTTTTCTTACGCAACAATTTTTTATTATAAGTTGTCTCTGCTTTTTTATTAAAAACATCTTCTTCAGCTAGAATAAGCTTTTTTTCCTTAACATCTTTTGTATCAAGTTGTTTTCTTCCTAATTCATTGAAGATGTCGAAATAATTTTCAAAATCAAAAACTTGCTTCTTATTCGATTGCCATGGAGAAAAGTGAAACTTCTTCCCCTCGTTTATATAAACATAACTAAAGAATAGTTGTCGTCCTTTCCAGAAAAGCAAAAGGTTACTCTTATCGTAAAACTTGAAATTTAAGCACTTATCTTTGGTATCAGTTTCAATTTCAATAAGTCGACTATTTCGAATATTAGATCTTAGAAATTCTAGAAACTGATCACGTGTAATTCGATATTCTGAAGGAATCGATTGAATTGAGTCCCAAATACCACAATGCTCTCCTCCTCTTCCAATTGTAATGCAAAGATTCTTTCCTCTAAGTCTAAGCTGTAATAATACGAGCTTTCCCGATGAGAAGATTTTTTGTATTCGAGGATTTGTTGAAGCGCCATTTTCAATTAATTGATCATTAATTCTATCGACATTTCGCCCTAGCTCTGAGAAATTTAAATTCATGAATAATCCAACAATTTTGTCACAAACACTGAGTAATATTGACTGGAGCAAGATAGCTTCTGAAATAATCACCCACGCAAGATTTCAAGTTAATAAAAATATTATAGAACATAATCCAAAGATATTCGAATCTGAACAATTAAGTGAGCATTTTTTTGACTTAAATGAGATTATTAAGAAAATTGATGAGTCAGGTAGTTTAGGAGACTATTTTTTTAGTAATTTGAGAGATAGTGAAGAAAATCACAATGCCCTAAATTACATCTCTAAAGGTGGCGTTGCGACATTAGATCAGCTTAACTTTCTGGCAAATACAATTGAAAACCTTTTTTCAACCAAAAGAGTCCTTAATTTTAGCCACTATCGAATTTATCTAGATGAGTTAGTGAATAAAACTCAAAGGCTAAAGCAGAAATTTATCAATCCATTTAGAAAGTTTGTCGATGCAGACGGCAGCGTTCATCTTGAAAGACACCCTATTATCGCACCACTTATCCAAGAACAATTAGGATTAGAAAAAAGAATTCGAGAAACAATCAATTTTATTCTTAAGGATGAAGACATTTCCAAGCGTCTTCAAATGGATACTTTTGATATTATTAATGAAAGATTTGTCATTCCAATCAGAAGTGACTCTTATAGAAGTGATCTAGGTAGTATCGTTGCAAGGTCTTCAACAGGTAACACACTTTTTGTTGAACCAGTTGCAACGAGAAAGATGTCTAATGACCTTATCGAAATAAACTCTAAAATTGACTATGCCATATCACAAATATGTAAGAATTTTTGTGACCTAGTGAATAACGATCTTTCAACAATGCATGATGTGTATTCATTTTTTATAGAATTAGATTATACATATACATTAGCTAGTTATTCACACGCGAAAAGTTTTTGTTATCCAGAAGTTAGTATTGATGGTTCAACAAACTTGGTCGATTTTTATCATCCACTAATTGATAATTGTGTCAGAAACACAATCGAAGTTGATAGTGAGAAAAGAGGTATTATTATCTCTGGTCCCAATACAGGTGGTAAGACAGTATCCATCAAAAGTATTGTTATTGCCCATTTATTCCTAAAACTTGGGTTATTCATTCCTGCGCAAAAAGCAAAGCTACAATATAAAAGTGATGTATTCTACTTTGACAGCGATTACCAAGATTTAGAAATGGGACTAAGCTCATTTGCGGGAGAAGTTCAGGTAATCTTATCAATGCTAGAAAATATTCAAAATGATTCACTTATTGCTGCAGATGAGATTTTTAATTCGACATCTTCAGATGAGGCATCATCACTTGCTTATTCAATTATTAATTATGTTACAAAAGAACTTGGATGTGATGTTCTTATTTCGACACACCACCAATTACTTAAAACCAAAATCCAAGAAAGTGAAGAATTTATCTCGGCCCATGTAGGTTATGATTTTGATAACAATACTCCTACATACAAACTAATCATTGGAACACCTGGTTCATCAATGGCACTAGAGATATTTAAGCGACTTAGTAAGAAACACAATATTCCTGAATTTATTTTAGATGATGCTAAAAAAATGCTTGATACTAAATACGTTACTTATGAAAGGCTTCTTCAAGATCTATCTAAGAAACAAGAAAAAATCAGCAAAACACTTAAAGAAAATATTCAGCTTAATCATGAACTTAAGAATCAAAAAAAATCTCAAGAAGGTATTCTCTTCTTAGAGAAACAGAGAGCTTATGATCAATATGAAAAAGAAATTAAAAAGATCATAAAAGGTCTTAATGATGTTAAGACTAAAAGCTTAAGTAATGAAATTTCTACCTTAAACAAGCAATATGAAAGACTTAAACCAAATAGAAATGAAAGGCCAAAAGAAGAAAGACAAATTGCGACTGAGATAAAAGTTGGTTCTCGCTATTTTTGCGACCGTCTGAATTCGACATGTATTGTTTCTGAAATAAAAGGTAAGAATTGTGTTGTTGAGGTTAATGGAAAGAAAATTTCTGTTCCAAAGGCTTCCCTTTTTGATCAACAAGGTATCAACAATAAGAAGCCACAAAAAGCAAAAAAAGTTGAAATTAATGTCTTTAAGACCATTAACTACACTACAGAGGTTAATTGTCGTGGGATGCGTTTAAGCGAATTCCAGCAGAAAGTTTTTTCATGCATTGATGATCTAAGAATGGGACATATTCCCTATTTAATCATTGTACATGGCCATGGCGATGGTACATTAAAGAAATGGCTGAGAAATGAGCTTAGAAGACAGAGAGATCTAAATTGGTCACCAGATGAAGGAAATGATGGTGCAACAAGAATCGATCTTACTCAATCGACTTAAAAATACGCTCTGATTTTATATTCATTTGACCAGTATAGCTATCTTGCATCATTGAGAACCAAACGAAGAAGGCGCGTCCTCTAATATTTTCAAATGGTACGAATCCCCATGCTCTAGAATCAGAAGAGTTGTCGCGATTATCTCCCATTACGAAATAATGGTCTTTTGGTATTTTTGTTGCGGGATAGTTTAGCTTATAGATATTATCCATATCTTTTTTAACAACAAATGTTTTCTCATTCATCTTAGTTTCAAGATAATCGTAATTATCGTTGAATCTTGTTGCAATTAATTTTTCGTTTATTGGTTTACCATTGATATAAATCTTCTTGTTTTTAATCTCAATAGTTTCACCAGGTAGTCCAACGACTCTTTTAATATAATTAATTTTTGGATCGTTTGGATATTTAAAAACAATGATGTCTCCACGTTGAACATCATTAGTTCTAAGTAGATATACAGGGTTTGAATTAACCCCACCTAGGGCAATATCAGAAAAGGGTAACTTTAGGCCATAGCTGAATTTTTCAACTAAAATAAAATCACCTATTTCTAGTGTCGGGATCATTGAACCAGAGGGAATTCGATATGGCTCATAAAAAGAAGATCTAAAAACCAAAAGAAATAATATTATTAGAAATGAGTCTCGACTCATCCTTAGAAAACTTTTCTTACGACTAGCAATTTTCTCGTCTAAAATATCACTCACTTAATTCCTCGATAATACTTTGAAATAATTTCTTGCGCCAACTTAGTCGATTTCACATACCATTTCTTATAGTTAATAATCATGACACAAACAGAGATACCCTTATCGTCTAAATTATTTTTCGGTTTAGCATAAGATGTAAACCAATCTCTTTTCCCAAACGGAAAACCACCAGTAATTGAACCAGTTTTACCGCCTATCTCGAGTTTATTAGCAATACGTCTACTCATGTATCTTCGAAAAGTTCTTCTTGCAGTACCGCGTTTAATCGTTCCTTGCATTAGTTCAGATAGTTCTTTAGCAGTATCTTGGCCAATAACCTGATCTTTACGAATTTCGTTTTGCCAAACCTTTTGATTCTGTTCATCAACTAAGTCAGTTGCCAGTCGTGGATATTGTAAAACCCCATCATTAGCAACAACACTTGATAGTACAGCACAATGAACCGGAGAGATTTGCGTACGTTTATTAAAGCCCGACGCTATTTCGGCCATTGCATAGTCTGTTTGAGGAATTTCAAATGTCGACTTGGCCAAGTCAATTTCTTTCATTAACTCGTCATTAAAGCCAAGGCGCTTTGCCATCTCCTCTAACTCTTCAGGAGTTGTATTATTAATTGCAGCCTTTCCAAAAATTACATTATTAGAATATGCAAAAGCCTTATCAAAAGATGTTGTTCGCTGCCAACGCGATTTTTTATTCTTTAACTGATATTTATAAAGCGTCGTTCCGCGACCACGATATTTAAACTTATCATGAATATTAAAATCTTCATTATTAATAAGATCTGCACTTGTAACAATCTTAAAAACACTTGCTGCCGGATGTGTCCCAGTAAAAGGAAGAAGGTAATCAAAAACCTTTCCTTCTCTTGTAAATCCAATACTGACTAATAGATTACCGTTGTTATTATCCATAACAACAATAGCTGCTTTATCAGGACGATAATAACGAAGTCGTTTTCTTACAAAGCTCTCTAATTCAGGATCTGTTGAATAGTTCACTTTGTAAGATTTCGAATTATGTGAAATTGTTTGTTTAAATGGAGTTTTAGGATCTAAAAGTTGGCTTGAGAGGTAGTGCTTCAATTGATGATTATCAATTTCACTCGCCTTTGGCTTAACTTCTATTTTCTTTTGCTCGTCTTTTCCTACTAAAAAATATCCTATTAAAGCGAGCGGAGCTAAAACTAATAAATACTTATACAAAAACCTATATTTGAACACCTTTATAGCCCTTACCAATCACAAAGAACTCCTTACTAACCGAACGTGTAGATTTCGGCTTTAGGAAATGGAATTCTTTAAAAATACTTCTTTGTGATTTTAAAAAGACTTGGGCCTCATGGCCATCAAATACTTTAATTACAAAGTTTCCATCTTTTTTTAAAAAGACATCAAGATGTGCAAAAACTTGTTCAATTAAATTTAAACTTCTTAACTGGTCTACAGAGCGTACACCAGTAGTGTTTGGGGCCATATCAGAAATAACAACATCAAATTTGCGATCAAAATCAAGCTCCTCCACAGTTGTTACATCAAAAATCGACTTTTCAAAAAGCCTGACATTCTTAACTCCTAAAAGTTTCTTATTTACTGGCTTGATATCAATACCCACTGCAAAGCCTTCTGGCCCAATCTTCTTGCTCGTATACTGCATCCAAGAGCCTGGAAAATAACCTAAGTCGAGTACATTATTACCCTTTTCGATAACCTTATACTTCTTATCAATTTCTTCTAGCTTATAAATAGAGCGGGCCAAAAAGTTCTCTTTCTTAGCCTTGTTGTAATAATAATCTTTTACTTTAAACGTCATTAACTAAACCTTATATCTGATATTAGACCAACATTATTCAAAAAACTGAAAAAGTCGCTTTTTGTAAGTCCACGACATTTTTCTTACATCTGAGCGCGAAAAAAAAATTTCTTTTGTGAAAAAACTTATTGACTCAGGTTTTTTACTAACATTATTAACAGAGTTATCCACACTTGACCATAATGCTTGGTTATTTTTCATTAATTTAACTTTTACTAATGAAATGCCTTATTTTCAACACTTTACCTTAGATGTTGCGATGTGATGACAGGTTTTGACAGGTCGCAAGTAAACTTACCAACAAAAAAAGCTAACTTATCCACATATGCACATTTCAAAGTGCTTTTAAAGCTTGTCAATAATATTTTTCGAATATCTGAAGTAAGATTTTGAGGGATGGATTTCCCTTATGCTCAAAGCACAATAATAGTTATTTCAGTAAGGTAGAGGCAGTTACTCGGAAGTAACCATGAATTCTAATTCTTCACTACCTGCTAGGATCGCTCCATACTCTTCACCATCATCATAAGTAAATGAACTAGCTATCAGCTTGATACTACTATCAGCTGGGTCGACAAATACAAATGGATGTGAAGTGGCCGCGTCTTTACGCATTTTGTAGGAATCAGAAAACTCTTCAAACAATTGTCTTGTTATATGAGACTTAAACAGATGAAACTCCCTTTCATCGTTAACGTTAATTAAATTATAAATTAATTCTCATATAAATAAATAATTTTAAGTCCTAGGATTTTAGTCAATTGCTCCGATCGTTCTTAATAGGATTTTAACTCGTCCTTCAAAGTGTGAGTCCAGTAGACAGATAATAATATAAACCGCGTATATCATATTCCTAGAGCTTCTAAGCCCTCTGATTTTCTGGAAGATAACTTCGATAAGTAAGACACTAAAAAATGCCAATAACCACAGTATAGAAAAGTCCTGAAATGTTCGCGAGCTAAAGAGAACGTCAATTAGAAGGAGGCACAGAATAGAGATAGCAACCTTAATGGAAGAATCATGCGAGATATTTAGTATTTTGTGCTTCTCACTTCGCGTTTGCCCTAAAATTTTATACATAAAAACTATTAGGCCAAAAATTGAGAGAATAAAGAATGATTTACGAGACACGAGCCTCATTATCTCTGCAGAAATTATGTTTACACTTTCAATCATTTCGATTGAAACGGTGCTCGTTGATAAAAAGAACAGAGAAATAGAGAGAAAGACTCCCAACAATGTATATTTGAAAAATTGTCTCTTATACCATGCAGTTTCCTCTTTGAAGAAAACAAAATGGATTAATAGGAGTTGAACTATTAATAAGATTATATTCGACTTATCAATAACTGTTCCCCAAGCACCTAGCAGACCTATAAACAGCCCTGAACGGTACGTAGAACTCTTTGTCGACCAGAGTGTAGACCATACCCACACAACAGAAAAAGTCGTTAAAAGGGTAAATCCGTAGTTATTTGCAAGTATCTTTGAAAATGACCAAGAAGAAACTAACGCGAATACTCCAAGAAGAGATAGTCTCCTTGAAACAAAATTTCGAAGAAGAGCGTAGAAGGTCATCAAAAATAGAGACATCGTTACAAAGTAAAAATGAATCGACCATGATAGATTTAAAAGCTTTGGATACTTACTAAATGGAATATAGTTAATTGATATAAAGTTCCAGAATGCTCCTGAGACTCGTTCACTTGGATCAAAGAACAGCCTTAGAGAACTTGTCGAAAATAAATTTGGCAACTGAGGTAGCGAAGTAAAGAACATAACTACTGTTAAAAATAGTACTGTCTTTTCAAACTTATCAAGATAGCGATACTCATGGAAGTTAGTCGAAACCGACTCCTTAATGATCTTTCCTCGCGTAGGCCATGAATAAAATAGCCCCATCACAATCCACGTAAGCCAAAAAATATTGTAACTCCACTTGTGAGGCAAAAGGCTTAGCAAGTTGAAATAAATGGCCATAAAGAACATCCCCATAAAAAGTCGATAAACGACTCTATCGATGGATGAGTTCACTTTGAAATATATCTTTAATCGGTGGTCAATTTCCTTTCCCAGTAAGAACCACTGAGAAACAATAAACATTGAAAAGAAAATCATTGCGATAATTTGCCAAATTGGCTCGAGATTAACTTCTTTTTGCAAATAGATTGGCAATAATAAGAATGTAAAATATGTAACTAGTCGAAATAACAAGAATTTTGTCTTTTCAATGTAAATATCCGACTTTTTCTCTAAAGTTTTCACAGTAATACCCGATAAATTTAGTACAAAATCCCAATCCCAAAAAAAATTACTTTCTCGAAAAGTACCCGCCCACAAGGCGGGTTTTTTATTTTCAGGGATTTAACTATTATAGCCCCTAAAACATCAAATGACGAAGAGGCCTTGCCTAGAAAATTCTTCCACTAATGATGCGACGGAAAAAAAAGCTCAAGTGTGATAAAATCAGAGTTGGAGACAAGTGTGAAAAGGATTTTCACATCTAAAATCAGGAGGATTTTTGTCGATAGCAATGGGCTCCATTAACACGGGACTTCCAAAGGATATTGTTCAGCAAATTATGAAAGCTGAACGAATTCCTATTCAAAATATGGAAATGCGTAAAGGTAAGATCTCTGACAAGAAAGCACTTGTCCAAGAGCTTACGTCCCTAGTTGAAGGTATGCGTGGAACCCTCCTCCAAAACGGTAGTGCCAGATCTCTAAGAGAATTAAGTGTTATTGGAAATGATGATATCGTAGGAATTACTGCGGATAAGAACGTTGCGGAACCAGCAACATATCAATTCGAAGTTAAACAACTTGCACAGAAGTCTTCGGCCATGACATCTGGTTTTGCTGATCCAGATGAAAGTTATATTGGTGTTGGGTTTATTCAATACTCACTACCAAGTGGCGATACAAAAGAAATATACGTAGATGCTGACAACGCTTCATTAAAGTCAGTAGCAAAACTAATTAACAAAGATGAAGAATCAGGACTAAGGGCCAGTGTTATCAATGACGGTTCGGAATCAGATACACCTTGGCGTCTAATCCTATCGCTAAAAGATACTGGTGATATTAACAAGGCAGAATTCCCACACTTCTATTTCGTAGATGGTGAACAAGATTTTTATATTGAATTTGAAAGAGAGGCCCAAGACGCTGTCGTTGCACTTGATGGTTTTGAAATCGAATTACCTGAAAACAAAGCGGCAGAACTAATACCTGGTGTAACTCTTGATCTTAAAAAGGCAAAGCCTGGTGATGAGTTCACTATCAACATTAGTGAAGATGCTGGAAAAATTGGAGAGAAAGTAAAATCTCTAATTGATCAAATTAACGGTGTATTCTCATTCATTAAACAACAAAACACAATGGATGAAACGACTGATACCTCTAGAACTCTAGGTGGAGATATTCTTCTACAATCAATCGAATCTCGATTAAGAAGTGCAATCTTTAAAGATATTCCTCTTAAAGACGGAGGGACTTCTCGTATTGGAGAACTAGGTATCCAATTTTCAAGGGAAGGTTTACTTGAGTTTGATCAGAAGAAATTTCAAACAGTAATGGAGAAAGATTACGATCATATTGCTGAAGTTCTAACTGGTCGCTACGAAGACGGTACAAAAACTAATGGATTCATCGATAACCTCAAAGAAACTGTAGGCCAACTTCTTCAGTTTCCAAATGGTCTACTCTCTTCAAGAAAAAGATCACTAGAAAATAATATTGAAACAATTGATAGAAGGATTGCTCAAAGAGAGAACATGCTTCAACAAAAAGAAAAGAACTTAAAAGATAAATTTTCACGCTTAGAAGGAACCATGTCTAGGATTCGTTCACAAGGTGCAGGCCTTGGCGGACCTCAGCCGATGGGATAATTAAGGAGAAGTAAATGAGTTACGGTTTAGGTGCCTACAAACAAACATCTGTAAAAACAGCAAGTAAGGAGCAAATCCTACTTATGCTTTATCAAGCTGCTATTAAAAATTGTAAAAAAGCAATTGAAGCAATTGAAAAGAAGGACTTATCTGCGAAAGGACAATTTATTGGAAAGCTACAAGATATTATCATCGAGCTTAACAGTAGTTTAGACTTTGAAGTTGGTGGAGATGTGGCCAAAGAACTTTCATCTTTATATGACTTTATGCTTTTTTCAAGTACACAGGCAAATATCAAAATTGATAAGGAGCCATTAAAAGGAGTCCTTGAAGTTTTAACGACGCTATATGAAGGTTGGCAAGAAGCTGTTAAGCAACTTAGAGTTGAGCAAAAGGCTAAATAATGAACACAATAGAGATCTTTAATAAGATCACTAGACATCTAGATTTACTGGGACTTCTCGTTAACTCTACAAAGTCTATGATCACTTCATGTAACAATGGAAGATTTGACCTCGTTGATAATATCTCTGAAAATAGAGAGCGACTGATTAATATCATTCGCCTACTCCAAGATGATATTGAAGCTGAAATTCAGAATAATAAAGTGATTTATCCACAAGAAGATATCGAAATCTTTAAATCTTGGATACAAGATGTCACGGAACTTGTTCATGAAAATCAAAAGCTTGATGATGAGTGCTTAAACCTACTATCACAAGCAAAAGAGTCAACTACTAAAGAAATCTCAACTGTCTTCAAAAAACGTCAACAATTTCAGGGCTACAACCTGAACAATGTAAAAAACAGGTAATACTAGACCAGTTTGCCCCCTTAATCGAAATTATAGTATAATATGGTGGAGCTCTAGGAAAGAGCTTCACTTTATATAAAGACCATTGGGCCTTAGGACGAGGAAATTATGGAACTAGCAAAAGAATTAGTACAAGCAATTCCTGCAAAATCACTTTCTTTCTTAGATATACATTCGTACGAAATTAAACAATCACGAAGTAATTTAAAGGTACCTGTTATTAACGGCGTACACCTACATTCGAATTACCATCCTGCAAAGGAAGCTAAAAAGCTAATCGCCAATATCGAGCATCAACTTAAAGAGAATAAGAATTTATTAATTTTAGGTTTAGGTTTTGCCTACCACGTCTATGAAGCATGTAAGCTTCTTGAGATATACCATGGTCAAGATTATAAAGTTATTGTCATCGAACCTAATGAGCAAACATACACAGAATGTATAAAGAACAATTTATTTCCAAATAAAAACATCGAAGTATATGCCACTGATGATGTGGCGAGTATCTATAAAGAAAAGAATGTCGCATCATTTCTTTCTCAAAAACCAACTATACTTACTCATGCTCCTTCATTCTCTCTTTACAATAAGTTCTACAAAGACTTTTTAGATTTTGAAGCGAGTAGCAAAATCGGTGACTGTATCGAGCATATTAAATCAAGCGAACTTAAGTCCCTACTCTATAATGCTGATCAAGACTTAACAATTGATCAACATATCGACAGAGCAATATATCAAACAAATCAATTTAAAAATAAAAATGATTTTTTACTCCTGGCTTTTGATGCCGTAATCAAGCAAGGTTAAGAGGAATAGATGAAAGATATACTAATTATCAACTTCAAAAGACATGGTGACATTTTTCAAATGGGACGACTTGTCTCATCACTAAAGAACAAACACCCTGAAGCAAATATAACGATTTTAATTAACAAAGAATTTGAAAAGTCTGCTGAGTTACTAAATGGTGTTAAAAATATCATCACACTTGATAGAAAAAAGATTGTTAGCTACAAAAAAAATAAGATCTATTCAAACGGCTTTGCTCTCGATGAATTTGGTAAAACGATAAAAGAAATTAATAAAAGTTGGAATTTAGTAATAAACTACTCTAACGATAGAATCTCAACGAGTTTAGCATCATATATAAACAAAGAATTTAAAGGTATTCAATTTGACCTTAACTGTAATGTTAAATACTCAAATGAATGGGCAGTTGTATTTAATGACGTACTTACACAACAAAAATATGCTCCACTAAATTTCAATGATTGCTATCATAAGATGGTTGGAATTGAAGAAAACAACTCATTCAATGCCCTACACGTTTCAAATGAATACAATAAGGTATGCCATCAAAATTTCTTAAAAATGAGAAAGGCCGAAGGAAAAATCGATCCTAAGCTGATAGCTATTCAATTAACAGCATCAAATATTAATAAAATGATTGAAAGGCAAGAACTTATCAATCTTATTAACAAACTTAATGCACAAGAAGATACGATCCCATTGCTAGTGATCGCTCCGACATCAGACGAAAGATCTTATGCTAATAAAATCAATTCAGAACTAGACAAGAAAGCTGTAACAATTGAAGCACAGTTCAGTGCTCTTCCATCAGTGTTAATCAACTGTGATCTTTTAATTACACCAGATACAGCAATAAAGCATATGGCAGATATATTAGATGTTCCAACAATTGAGCTTTCAATGGGTCCTTCACCATTCCTTAAACAAGGAACAACAAATCTAGAAAGTATGATTATCACTCCACGAATTAAAGATCGTGACTTTGCTTATGGCCCAAGTGCACACACGGAAAAACAAGTTAGAAATAATGAAATCATTAAAGCTGAAGATATTATTTATGTACTTAATAAGTATTTCCTAAATAAAGAAGAACAATATCTACAAAACACTGACATATCGATTTATCAAATCAAACACGACGAATTAGGTGGTTTCTATAAAAATATAGAAGGACGTATCGATACAGAAATAGAGCTTGAAAGGTATCTATCAAGAGATTTCTTATATCGAAAAATAGAACGAAAAACACTTTCTGGACACGGTATTGTCGAAAGTGACTTAAACTTTACGTCCAACTGGCTAGAGCAAGCTCAGGGGGAATTAATTAAATCCTCACGTCATGTGTTAGCAGCAATTAAGGCAACACTTGCACAAGACGCGCAAAAACTACAAGCAAAGTTAGCGGATATTAATTTATATATAGGTCATACATCTGATTACTGCGCACTTCCATTTTTATTCTACAGAGCAAAAATTAATAATATCGAAACACCGACTCTATCAGAAGTAGAGCATATTTTAATCGCTTTAAAAAATGATCTACAAATACAATTTGAACAAATTAAAGAAGTATCAAATTTAGTAAGAAAGAGTCGTAGTAGATTACGAGAAGAATCTACAAAGGAATTATTAAATGAATCAAGATCATAACAATTTAAGGACTGAATTCTTCAAAGAACTTGAAAGAATTCAAGAGAAACAAGTCAAAAGAGAAAACTTGAGCGAAGACGACATGGCCTTTTTATATCTATGTTCTGTCCTAGAAGAAGAATAGGAGAAGTCAATGAACGCCTTAAAAAACGAAGCAGATAATAAAAAGACCATTGCAATAATTCAAACAACAAGAATTGGTGATCTTCTGCAAACATCTCATGCCGTTAAGCTACTAAAAGAAAATCATCCCGAATATAGAGTTGTCCTAGTAGCGCGTAAAAAATTTGCTACACCGATCATGTTCTTATTAGAAAAGGTATTTGATAAAGTTGTAACAATTGAGCACAAAACAGCAATGTTTGGAGCTGACAATGTGAGAGAGGCCCTCTCTAAATTAAAGAAACAACTTAAAGAAATTAATGAACAAAATATCGATGTATCAATCAACCTCGCTTTTTCTAAATCTGCGACATATCTACATTCGCTAATTGAATCAAGTAATAAAGTAGGTCCATACTTCAATGACTTACATGAGAGAGTGATCACAGACAGATGGTCACAATACCTTTACTCAACAGTAATGAGAGGTGATCTTAACCCATTTAATCTAGTTGACCTATTCTCTTCAATCATTGGGACAACAAAGAAGCTCACTCATTTAAGTAATAAAGATTATTCAAGTGAAAAGAAAACAAATTTATTAATTCACCCATTTGCATCAAATGAAAAAAAGATGTGGAAAGCGAACCGATGGGTTGAAGTTATTTACCAAACATTAAAAAAGAATGAGAATGTAAAAGTATATATTTGCGGCTCTAATCAAGATCAAAAATCAGCAGATGAAATTTTAAATTCCGAGCTAATTAGGCCATTTAAGGATCGTGTTAATCTATGGATTGGTTTAGATCTAAAAGAACTATATTCAAAAGTCGATAGTTCTTTTTTATTCGTGGGCCATGATTCAATGATTGGGAATCTTCTAAGTTTCAAAAACATAAAAACTTTAACAATATCCCTAGGTACTGTTAGGCCGCATGAAACAACTCCTTATGCTCTAGACAACTACAACCTAGCGCCTAAAACAGAGTGTGCTCCTTGTTTCCCAAAGGATGAGTGCACTGAGTTCAAATGTCACAACGATGTTCCATACAACATTACTCATCAATGTATTGGACAGTTATTAAATAATAACAAAATTAATATCGAGGAATTAAATAGCTCATGTTCGTCTCTCTCTTTAAGTAGAGTAAAGCTTTATCATTCTGACATGCTTGATAATGGAGACTTATATATTAGAGAATCACTACATAAGGATCAAGATGCAAAAGAAGTTATGCGAAATTTCTATCACATTGCGTGGACTAGCATTTTTACTGAAATTAACACTAGCATGGATATCCCTTCTTTTAATATTCAAACTAAAGCACAACTAAGTTCACAGTCAAAAGGTATTGAAACATTATATGAGCTGTCAGAATTTGGTAAAAAGTACTCGCGATACATAATCGAAGAAATTAGTAAGAATACACCAAGCTTAGAAGAGATAAAGAAGTTTTCAGCAAAACTAGATGAAATCGATCGTCTTAGTGATCTTGTATCGACTTCTTATCCACTATTAGCACCAGTCATAGACTTTGCGAAAGTTGCTAAAAACAATCTACAAGGAAATAATCTTGTAAAATTATCCGAAGCTGCATTCTACACGTATAACGAGATATCTCTTATGTGTAGTGTCCTTTACGAATTTTTCGAAAAATGCTCACTCATTAACAAGTCCAAACCAGAGGCAAGGGAAAATATATGATCACATTAGAACTAGGAAACGATAGCTTTTCTTTAGATGGAAATTCGATTTCCCTTAGACAGGCCATAACAGCAATTGAAACAGATGGTATATCAGATAATGAATCAATCACAGCAGTTGTCATTGAAGGCAAATCTTTTTCAATTGATGAAGTTGGAGAATTATTAGACTACACGCTAGAAGAGCTTGGCTACCCTAGTCTACAAATTAAGAACTCTTATGAGTTGGCTTTTGAAGCATTGGAAGATTGTAAAAGATATATTGATGAATTAGTTGATAAAATCTTAATTACTACAGATGAGTTCAATAAAGGAAATATTGATCAAGGGAACTTATTTTTTGCAGATTTAATTGAGTTACTCGATCTATATGTTCACTTAATTACGAGAATTCATGCTACGGCAAGAAAAGCAAACAAGAATTTCTTCTCAGATAAAGAAGTAATTAAGAATCTTGAGATTCACCTATTTTCAGTTATTAAAGCACTTATCCCAGCACGTGAAAACAATGATATTGTGATGCTTTCTGACTTGCTAGAATATGAACTAATAGATAATCTTAAACAGTGGAAAATCAGAGCAATACCACTCATTCAAGAGTCAAAGATAAATTTTTAAATATTTATGCAGATAAAGCTGTCTTGGATTCATTATTTCAAGACAGCAAATTTTTAACTACCTCAAAAAAAAATTCTCAACTACAGATCGTTAAATATAATAAAGATGAAATTGAATTAAAAATCAATAGTAAGAAATTCGTTCTAATGAATTCGACAGATTTTCTTTCTGATAAAATATGTGATGCAAAAGAGCTAACTCTACTACCAAACAAAGAATTTCAATTTAAAAAGAAAGATAGTATTCGATCATTCCTAAAGGCACTTACAAATGCAGATGAGTTAAATGGATTTAGCTCCTCTCAAATGCTCATTCATCAAAAAGGTACTACTAATATATACTCTATCACCTACAAAAATGATGAATATTATGAGACTTATCAAGAACCTACTTTTTTTAACACTTTATTCGCAAAAGTTAGAAAAAGTAAAAATAAGTCTTTTGATCAAAAAGAGTTACTTAATAAGGATATACAATTAGACGGACATTTCTTAGCAAAAGAATTATCGTTTCGTGACTTTAACTTAATTATTCTCCTATCACGTAATGACCTATTCCCTGTTGCAGATATAGACAGAACAAACTTCGACAAGTTGATCATTAAATCTATTCCTAAGTTATTTAATATAATAACTGTAGAAAGTAGCAGGCAATCAAAAATCGAAAGAGATAAAATTCTCTCTAATTTCCCTATCAATTCTTTTGTTATTGAAGATGACGGAGTTAAGATCAATCAAATCGGTATTGAAGATCATCAACAAGACACAAGCTCACTTCATCATGAAAGAATTCTACTAATGGGAGAACTCTTAAACACGCTAAGGCATGAACTCAGTAACCCACTTTTTGGAATTGATCTTTCTCACAATCTTCTAATAGAACAAACTGAAGACTTCGATGTAAAAGATACACTTTCGCATATATCAAACAGCGTAAAAAGATCACAAGCTATTATTCAAGAGTTTTCAAATTTATATAAGGATGATGAAGAGTTCACTTCAACATCATTAAAAAACTTAATTGCTGAAACAATCATTTTAACAAAATCGGAATCGAGATCCCACAAAGTTAATTTTGACATGAGCAATGATATTGAAATAATGACTAACGGAACATTATTAAGTCAGGTTATATTTAATCTACTTATTAACAGCTCACAATCACTTAATGTTAACAATATTGCAAACTCAAGAATCGATATTAACGTTAGTGAAGTTAATAATAAGATTTTGATCGATATAATTGATAATGGGCCTGGAATATCTAAAGATATAGAAAACAATATATTCAATCCGTTTTTTACAACAAAAGACACTGGAACAGGACTAGGCTTAGCAATTTGTAAAAATTTAACTAAAAAGATTAATGGAGATATTTATCTCATTGAATCCGAAGAAGGCGCCCACTTCCAAATAAATATTCCCAAGGTAAATCATGAAAATACTAGTTGTTGAAGATGAGCTTCTGATACAGAAAACTATTGTAACTCTACTTAAACGAAAAGGGGTAGATGTTATGTCTACGGCCAGTGGAAAAGAAGCAATAGAACTTATCAAAGAACACAATTATGAGCGTATTATTTGTGATTTAATGCTTCAAGATATTACTGGTTTTGATATAATAGAAGAATCCAAAACTAAATATAATGAATCAGAAATATCAAAGATTTTTTATATTATTACTGCATACAGTTCTGAGCAAATTGTTCAAAGGGCTGCAAGTTATGGTTGTAAAGTAATACAGAAACCTTTTGATGATATAAATAACTTTTTAAATGAAGTTATAATTGAGGAATAAATGGCAATAACAAACAAAGTAGCAATAATCTTAAAGCCAAAAGTAGTGACAGAATTTTCAACTGTTCTACCAAACTTAACAAATTGGCTAATAAGAAGAAAGGTCGATGTCTACTTTGAAAAATCTCAAGAATCACGCATCTTAAAAATATTCAAAAACAGCCAGCCTGAAAATTTTAATTTCATTAATCGAGATGATATTGCTAAAAAATGCAAAATATTAATTACGCTTGGTGGTGATGGGACCTTAATTGGTGCTGTAAGAAGTAAAGATATTAAAAAGGTGAATATCTTTGGAATAAACATGGGTAATCTTGGATTTATCGCTGAGTTTGCGAAGCACGATTTCTATGAAGGTCTTGAAATGGCACTGAAGGGAAAATTAAAAACTCGCAAAGTTCAGATATACCAAGCTGAGATTACACGCCCTGGACACAAGAAAATTAAACTTAACTTTATGAATGATGCTGTTATTACTAAATCTGGTATTTCTAGAATGTTTAATCTTGAACTAGAGGCAAATGGCGAGAGTATATACAACCTAGCAGGAGATGGATTAATCGTGAGTACACCGATTGGGTCAACAGCATACTCACTAGCTGCGAATGGACCAATTCTACACCCTAGTGTTAAAGGAGTTGTCCTCACTCCAATTTGTCCACATGCCCTAACCCATAGACCGATGGTTCTACCAGATAATGAAACATTAAGTATTATTATTCCACGTGGGCAAGAAGACATTTATCTTACTATTGATGGACAAAAAGAATTTAAACTAGAGCCTAAAGACGAGATTCAAATAAAAAAATCTAGAAGTAGTCATGTAAACTTCTATATTAACGAAGAAAGAAATTACTTTAGAACGTTAAAAGAGAAGTTTAAATACGGAAGAAGATAAGATTAAATTAATTCTTCAAAACTATAGTCATCATTGATAATTAAAAACTTATTTGAAGCTGGTACGTATCCACAGTTATAGTATGAAAAATTCTCAGAAACGTATTCATCTTGATAATGACTATGGCCACAGATAATTATATCGACATTGTATTCTCTTGAAGCAATTTCAGCACTCTTTCTAAACTTATCGCGAATTCCATCATTCAATTGTGTTTGACCATATCGTTTTTCATTTCTTTGTCTACTTTTATGAGAAAGGTAATCCCCAATGGCCTTTACGATCTTATAATTGAATATATATTTTGAAATAAGCGCTAAAGGGTAACTCCTAATAAAGCCACGCCATACTCGGTAATTGAAATTTTCAATTTCTATCTCATCACCATGGCAGAATAAAACTTTTCTTTCATTCACAATTTCTACAAATGGTTTAGTTTTTACAATAATTCCATTATCAGTTAGTAAGTCTTCAATATGAAAATCGTGATTTCCTTGTATATAGAAAATTGTCGCACCTATATCTTTAATTTCCTTGATACGTTTAAAGAACCAATCGTATTGCTTTTCATACTCTTGGTAGCTTCCAACCATTAAGTCAAAAATATCACCTAGTAAATAAATACGATCATTTTCATTGAAATCAATAGATAGAAATTTTTTAAGAAATTCAGAATTTTTTTGATCCCATTTCACGTGGACATCAGAAATCACATAACAACTCATAAAGTAATCATATAGGATTAGCGCAGATAATCAAAGTAGATCTTTAATAAGATTATCACAACCCGCTTGAAGCTTTTTCACATGCTTTCGATATTCTGGGTTATTATCAATTGCAACTGCAATTCGATAAGCACCGTATGGAAATCTTGAAATCTGATAAGGTCTAATCTTCTTTTTATTTACAACATGGCCTTTCACATGAATTTTTTCTTTCGCAAATCCTACCTCAAAATTTAATACCTCATTCTTATTACTAAAGAGCTGTTCATATTGAGATGCACCCAAGACAAAAGAAATCCCTCCTTCACTTATATCGAAGATTTCATATTTTATATTTTGAAAACAACTATAAAGTGGAATCAAAGGCTCAAAGCGTTCATGTTCACGTCTCTCGAGTCTCTTCTCCTTTACTGGATACGAGATCTCTAAGCTATTACCATGTGATGCATTTAACTCGCTAATGAATATTAATTGTAAATCTGGGATATAGAACTTTAACAGTCCTGGCCCTCGAACAAAGTGGGCCAAGCTATCTCTTAAACCATCTTCGATTGTTAAAAAGATTTGTTTGGCAAAGGCATTAAGACTTTTTATTTTGGCCGGAAGTCTAACAATATTATGATCAATAACGTCCCAGACAATAACTTCACTGTTTTCATTTATTGATTCAATAATATCTTGTTCAAACTTCTTTGTGCTCATTTGTCTCTCAACCTTAACATACTTCTTTCTCCTAAAAAGGCGGCCTTGGTCTCTCCTACACAAGGCCGCTTAATTATTTAAGAAAGGAGTGGGGGCAGGACCCCCATATTTATTAACCTACTAATCTAAGTGCTGCAGAGTTCAGATTATTAGCCTGTGCTAACGATGAGATACCTGCTTGCTTAGCAATATTAGAAGAAGCTAATTGAGATGACTCGAAGGCCACGTCAGCATCCTCAATTACAGATCTAGACGAGTCTAAGTTAGTCGCTTGAATCTCAAGGTTATTAACCGAAGATTGCAGCCTTGACTGAATCGCACCGAGATTCGCTCGTTGCTCTGATAAACTCGTAATGGCCTCATCCACGTTCTCCATTGACGATCTTGCATCATCTTTAGAAGAAACGCTTAAACCTGAAATATTCAGTGCGGATGAAGTTGCATTTGTTTGAGAAGGGTCATATTGGATTTGCCCACTATCGCCAGCAAAAGTACCAACCTGAATATCCATCTCGGAACCTGATCCATTTAATAATTCAATCGATCCATACTTTGTCGACTCAGCAATACGATCAACTTCTTTAACCAATTGCTGATATTCTTTATCAAGGAAGCCACGTTCAGTATCACCAATCGTATCCGATGCGGCCTGAACTGATAGCTCTCTCAATCTTACTAAAATATTACTTGTTTCATTCATGGCACCTTCAGCAGTCTGAACCATTGAAATACCATCATTTGCGTTTCGAGAAGCCTGACGTAAACCCTTAACTTGTGCTTCCATATTCTTAGCAATCGCTAAACCGGCAGCATCATCTGCGGACTTATTAATCCTCTTACCACTCGATAACTTCTCCAAAGCCTCCCCGGAAGCTTTACCTGTTTGTTTAATGTTTTTCTGCACCATTTGCGCAGCGGTATTAGTTGCAATACGTAAACCCATTTTTTTCTCCTTTCCTCACGTCCTACTTAAATAGCTTTCAGACAAAATTAGTGTTCACAAATACCTGTTCGTTACACTCGGTTAAATACTTTAGTTAATCCCTCAAATATTTGGAAAAAAGTATACAAATTAATATAAATTCAATAGGTTAGGAATTAAGGTATCAATAATAAGTACTTAAAAAGTGGATGAAAATCGACATTATTTTTTGCCACTAATAAATGATTAGGATCATATTTTGAAATAAGATTTATGAATATAATTAGAAATGAGCGATTCTCTCTCCTGAGTTTCTGCTCTTTCAAGATTCTAGTGGGCCACGTGAAAACGTGGTCTATTTATTTAAGCTCAATTTTTCAAAATGAAACTATAAGATAAATGAATAAGGGCCTTCCGAAGAAGGCCCTTACTTTTAGATGTTGCTTTCGATTTAGATTTTTACTTAACCGATCAGTCTCAGTGCAGATTGGCTCGAAGCGTTTGCTTGCGAAAGTACCGAAGTTGCAGAGTTAGTAAGGATATTCGCCTTAGCTAAGTTTGCAGACTCTGCTGCTACATCTGTATCTCTGATTCGTGAATTTGCGGCACTCATATTTTCATTAGAGATTTCTAGGTTATTAATTGTAGACTGTAGTCTATTTTGTAAAGCCCCTAGCTCCGCACGTCCACCAGACACTGATGTCATCGCCTTATCAATAGCCTCAAGATTAGTCTGAGCGTCACCTTTTGTTGCAACAGAAAGCCCACCAATACCTAGGTCTTCTGTCTTAACTGATACTGCTGATGGCTTGTAAGCAATTCTGTCATTAGTTTCATCATTATATAAACCAATTTGGAATTCCTTATCGTCACCTTCACCATTAATTAGTGATGTTCCGTTAAACTGTACTGACTCTGCAATTCTATCAACTTCTTTAGTTAGTTGTTGGAATTCTTTATCAGTAAATTCACGTTCAGTATCACCAATTGTATCTGATGCAGATTGTACTGAAAGCTCTCTTAGACGAACTAAAATATTTGATACTTCGTTCATCCCACCTTCAGCGATCTGAATCATTGAGATACCATCACCCGCGTTTCTTGCCGCTTGTTGAGTACCTCTGATATTCGCTCTTAACTTTTCAGATATCGCAAGTCCTGCAGCATCGTCACTTGCCTTGTTAATTCTTGAACCTGATGAAAGCTTGTTTAAAGACTCATCTTGTGTTCTCTTAACTTGACCTAGACTTCTTTGTGCTGAAATTGACTGTGTGTTCGTGTTAATTCTTAATCCCATTACTATTCTCCTCGAATAAGCAACCTCCTTGTGTAATTTGCGTTGAAACTCCTTGTCTCAACAATTTTAAATCCCAAACAACCAGACCCATCTGGTTGCAATACCCATAACGGTTACTCGGAAATATTCTTGAGAGAAAAGTGGAAGATTTTTTACTTTTTTGGACGCAGTATTTGCTACGATGACAATATGATACCGAACAACTCCGACCGACTACTACAGGAGCTCAGGAGAATCAATTACTTAAGAAACAAATCGTTCAAATCAAGCATATACTGGAGCATTTCACTCGGTGATTTGATTTTATAATCAATAGGAAATCTATTTTTTAATGAAGTATTAATAAATGCAAAATCATTATTAGCAACATAGTGCTTACTTCTTAAATTTGATAATTTAAAATTACAATCTTGAAATTTTACAACAACGACTAATCCAGATTTGAGAGTAGCTTTAATTGTTTTTAAAATTTGCGAAAAAGGAATTTCAATACTAGATTCTTCGTTAGAAATAACAGCGTAATCTTGATGTAAATGTATATACACTTACGATCTACCTTGAATCTTTTCGATTAAATTCGTCGTAGAATAGCCGTCTTCAAAGTTTAGACTTAGCACTTGTCCACCATTGGCCGTTACAACATCATGTCCAACAATTTGCTCAATGGCCCAGTCACCACCTTTAACTAGAGTATTTGGTAAAACAGCATTAATCAATTCATACGGCGTATCTTCATCAAAAATAAAAACCTTATCAACGGCTTTTAAATTTTCAAGCATAAATTGGCGATCATTCTCTGGATTAACAGGTCTATCTTCACCTTTCAAACGCTTAACGCTGCTATCTGAATTAAGTCCAATGATAAGTACATCACCGAGCTTCTTCGCTTCATTTAAGTACATTAAATGTCCACGATGGAGAATATCAAAGCAGCCATTAGTAAAAACAATTTTTTGCCCACTAAAGTTAGCTTCAACATAATCCTTTGCTTCTTGATATTTCATTACTTACTCTTTTTTAAACTATTTCCAAAGAACTTCTTATCAAGTCCTAGAATATATGGAAGACCTAAAAGTGGAATTGAAATGAATTCAAATAAAGTTCTTTCAATAATAGTATTAAATGCTGCTTCATTAGAAAGCTTTGGTTTTAATCCACAGATGTATTGACCAAAAGTAGGTCTATAAACTGATGTTATACGATAGATAATATGAATCAGTACAAATAAAGCAATCAAAAATCTATAATTTGAATTTTGAAGTGTGATTTCAATAAATGACTCTTGAGGTAGGCCACTTACTAAAAACATTGCAGCTAATGTGACAGCAAAAACAACTAAAGACACACTCATATCAATTATGTAAGAAGCAAAACGCCTTGCAATTGAAACATCTTGAGCTTTACTCTTAATTTCAATTTCACGATTTACTTTAGGAATCTCAGACTCAGTTCCTTTACGATAGAAAGCTTCAAGTTCTGATGGAACACTCATTTCTTTTTCACGGCCAAGAACTTTATTAAAGTTATTAACATGTGACTGAGTTGGTGTAACTTCAACTCTGGCACTTTTTAATACTTCTTTACTTGCTCTTCCATGGTGAAAGCCTAGACCTTCATTAATTGGCTTAAATGGTATATCTTCAATTTCAAAGTCTTCAAATTCTTCGAAGTCATTTAAATTTATTGGTTTCTTATTATGTTGTGTATCTAAATTCATCCCTGAGCCCTCTTATAATAGGATGACACATTTTTTATTTAACATCAAATTTTCCAAGTACATAGCCCACAATTGTCAGTACTGCACTTTCCGTTTTGAGAATAGGTGTCGCTAGCCTAAGGCCAATTACATTATTCTCTTTAAACATAAGTTCTTCTTCACGGTTAGAGAGACCACCCTCCGGTCCAATGATAATTAAAATACGTTTATCTTTGATGCTTTTAATGTCTTCGATATCATTACCATTTGCACGGGATAATGTCGTTAGGAATATATAATCATACTGATGGAAGATCTCAAAAAGAGCATCTAAACTAGCAGTTTCATGATGCACAATCGGCATATAAGGATTATTAGATTGAATTAACGAGCTTTCAATTACAGAGCTAACACGATCAAAGTTCTTTATTGACCAGTTAGAATAATCTGCTTGAAACGGAAATACTTCAGAGATACCGACTTGAGTTGCATTCTTAAGTGCGTTTTCAAAAGCCTCTCTTTTTGGAAGACCTATTGCTAAGTCGATATTTGAAAACTTATCTACTTTCTCAAAGGATTTTATTTTAAGAGAAACTTCTCTCTTGGTGCAATTTATAACTTCACTTGTATAACGACCACCTTGACCATCAAGTAGTAGTACTTCATCGCCTTTTTTAACTCTTACGACTTTAATTAAGTGGTGGCTTCGATCATCTGAAAAGCTTAATATTCCATCAATCGATGGAGAAAGATCATCTCGAGTATAAATAGCACGCATGAACTACTCCTTTCTTAAAAGAATTGCAGACCAATCACCTTTAGATAATACATCAATTTTCTTCAAAGACTTATACTCTTCAATTACATCATTAACTTGTTCATTTAAGATTCCAGATAAAACTAAATAACCATTATCATCTAGGGAATCTAGGAGTACTTCCTTTTCTGAAACAAGAACATGCATAAGTATATTTGCAAAAACTAACTTGTACTTATCATCAAGATTAAAGCGTTTACGAGCAACTAGTCGATGTCCATTTAAGCGATCTTCATCTAAATTAAGTTTTAAGTTTTCATGACAATTATCAAGTGCTGCTGGATCAATATCAACAAAGTCTACGAGCATATTACTCTTTTTGATTGCACCGATACCTAGAATTCCAGAGCCACATCCAAAGTCTAGACACAGATCTTTATCCTTAAATGAATCCTTAACGGCCATAAAATGTTTCAAGCATAAATAAGTTGTTTCATGCTCACCTGTACCGAAGCCCATTCCAGGAATAATATAGATATTGTTATTATTTGATTTGTAATCTTCTTCTTTAAACCATTCAGGAATTACACTTAGCTCTGGAGTTACTTCAATAGGTGCATAGTGCTTTTTCCAAACTTCATTCCAATCTGAGTATTCCTCATCCTTAACTTCAATAGATAAGTCCATACCTTCAATCGCTTTAACAAAATCATGGGCCCTATTAATGTCACCTTGGAAGAAAAAGTAATTAAACTTTTTCACATCTTGGTCATCTGATATATCAACGACTTCATCAATAACAGATTCTGGAACATCTCCACCAGAATAGGCTCTTTCTCCTAAAATTTCATCAACACGAGCTTCTTCCATTGAGAATTCTTCAATCCCATCAACTTCAAAGTCATTAAGGGCGATTTTATTTACTTCTTCACACTGTGAGCTACTTTGAAACTCGATCGTAACAATTTTAAAGATTTCAGTTTTTACAGACATTCTCAATTTCCTTTAAAACTAGAAAGTTTCCATTTGGATATATCTCTTTCAGTTTTATACATTTACTCATCACCCAAATAACATGCGGGTGCCATAAACTAATATATGGGTATTGTTCGTTTACTACAATATTGGCTTTTTTATAAAGAGCAACTTCCTTCTTCTTATCAATAGTTTGCTCTGCCTTTACAATTAAATTATCGAATTCTTTATTATCAAAAAAGACACGATTTGCACCTTTTGGGGCCATATTTTCAGAGTAAAAAGCGAACTTAAGCATATCTTGACCAGTAAAGCCGATCCAACGCCCTAAATAAAGATCATATTCCCCTCTTTTGACTCCCCTAAGAAATGTTCCCCACTCCTGAGGGACAACATTAACAACGAGACCAAATTTTTCGAATTCATTCTTGATAATTGTAACAAGTTCTTGTTGAAACTTATTACTACTAGTCTTCCAAGTTAGAGAGAATGTCTTACCTTCTGGGTCGTACCAAACACCATTCTTCCTTACAAAGCCCGCTTTTAAAAAAAGATCATAAGCGAGTTTAGGATCAAACTCATCGACGGGCATGTCTATATAGAAACTCTTAAATGATTTTGCGAACAGTCCATTAGATGCAACAGCATTATTTTTAAATTTATATTCTATAATTTTGTTACGTGGAACGAGATGGCTTAACGCCTTTCTAATATTAACATTTTGTAGAACACCCTTCTTTTGATTTAGTCCTATAAAATTATAATCTGTTCCCAAAACCTTTTGAACATTCACATCACTATTCTTTTCTAAGTAGTTAACCTTACGAGGTGAAATATTAGCGACAGAAAGATCAATCTCACCTTTAATAAGCTTCAAAGAAAGGGTTGTTTCATCTTTAACGACAACAAAATTTAAATCATAATGACCTTTCTTAAGTGACTTCAAGTCGATTTGTAGTGGAGCAATTTTAGTAATCTTATAATCACCTGCACCTACAATATCGACCATTTCAACCTTATCGATAACGTCGTAATTAGGAATTTGAATAATTTTAAATAGAACTAAGTTGGGAAGATGATCAAGGCCAAAACTCTTATAAATTAATTCGAATGTTAATTTATCTATAATCTTAACTTCTGTTATATTTCCAAATGCGAATCTAAAAATTGATTTGATCTTAGCCGTTTCTGTGAAATAAAAATGAGACTTTTGAACATCTTTAGAAGTTAATTCTTCACCGTTAGAAAATTTGAGACCTGGCTTAAGTTTAAAGCGAATCTTATAATTATCCTTTGTGCGAAATTCCTTGAACGATTCACACAACTGACAAATAGGTTGCATATTACTGTCAAAGTCGATTAGTGATGCATTAATAAGACGATTGATATTTTGCGAATTTGCATCAGTTGAAAAAAATGGGCTTAAGCTATTAGGTGATGATGAGATTGCGACATTAAGACTCGCTCCGTAAACCATTGAACTTAGGAAAGAAATTAGCAAAATAGATAAAATTCTAGACATCGAATATCCCTGACGAATGACACAAATGTAATTATTATAAGATTATCACCTCTTTTATTTGATGTGAACTCAATCTGTGATAAGTTACTGAAAACATTCAAACAAAGGTCATCTATGAAGCTAATTGGAATCACTGGTGGTTCAGGTTCAGGAAAAACTACTTTTGCATCAAAGGTAATTTCTAAACTACCAAAAGAGAAAGTGTCAGTTCTATCAATGGACTCTTACTATCTACCAGAGCAACCAAAAGAGCATTATACGAAATCAGGACGACCAAATTACGATCATCCCCAAGCATTTGACTGGCCTCTTCTTCAACAACATATTACAGCACTGAAGAATGACGAGTCGATTGAAGTTCCAAATTACGATTTCAAAACGAGTAATCGTACCGCTACAACAACGACTTTAAAACCTACACCAGTTGTTCTCTTTGAAGGAATCTTCACACTTTTTGATCAAGAAATCAGAGAGAAATTAGATATACGTTGCTTTCTCCATGTTGAAGCAGATATTCGCTTCACAAGAAGACTTAATCGAGACGTTGCAGAAAGAGGTAGAAGTTTAGAAAGTGTTATCAATCAATACTACGATAGCGTACGTCCAATGTATGAAAAGTTTTTAGCACCTCAAAGACAATATGCAGACTTCATCGTTGGAGAAGAAACTGATGTTGCATCTGAGATATTAGCTGCAAGATTACTACAATTAGTTGAACACAATAAAGAATTCGAATTATTGCTGAATTCGACAAAAGGATCTTAATGTCTAACTTAAATATTTCACCTCTCGGCGGAGTTGGACAGATTGGTTCTAACGCGACTTTAGTATCATATAAAAATACAAATCTGATTATCGATAGTGGAATTCTATTTCCTTACGAAGACTGTTTTGATATCAACTACTTGATTCCAGATTTAAAAAATGTTGAAGTTGAAATTGATGCTTTAATTATTACTCACGGCCACGAAGATCATATTGGTGCGATCTCTCACTATATTGAAAGATTTCCTGAAGCAGAAGTATATGCTCCAACCTTCGCAAAAGAACTAATCGAAGATAAATTATCGTATTTGAATCTTTCAAAAAAAATAAATCGCTTAGAGAGTCAATTAATTCTCAATGAAATTGAAATAGACATCGTCCATGTTAATCACTCTATTCCAAATACTAAAGGGATTCATCTTGGTATCAAAGAAATCGATACTGGAGTGCTTTTTATTTCCGATTTCAAGTGTGATTTTAATTCTGAATACGAGGAACCGATTGAATTAGAAAAGATCAATCTTCTGTCTAAGAAATTTAGTAATAGAATTGCAATGCTAGATTCTACAAATATTACAAGCAGCAATGATAGAACGACATCAGAGTCGGAACTAAAAAAAGACTTATCTACTTTTATTTCAGACGCTAAGGGACGAGTATTTATAACTTGCTTTGCTTCTAACATTCATCGCCTACAAACTATTTTCAATATTGCTCAAGAACTCAAATTGAAAGTCGTTCCCTATGGTCGTTCATTACTTAAATACACACAAATTGCTAGAGAATGTGAAATCTTCAATGATCATGGACTAGTGCGTGAAGTTGAGTCAGTAGCAGACTTAAAGAAAAAACATATTATTCTTTGCTCAGGTAGCCAAGGCGAGTTCAGAGGAACAGTAAAAAGAATTACAAGTACAAGTGATAAGTATTATAAACTTAATGAAACCGATACTTTCATCTTTAGTTCAAAAGCTATACCGGGAAATGAAAAAAAATTAGCTCTTCTTTATAATGAAATTACAGATAAGGGTTGTGAAGTCATAACACATTACAATGGAATGATTCACGCATCTGGCCATCCTGGTAAAGCAGATCTTAAAGATGTATACGATCACTATAAACCAACGATTGCTATTCCAATTCATGGGGAAACATATTTTCTAAGAAAGCATTGCGAATTTATAAAATCAATCCTTCCTAATACACAAGCTATTGAGATTAAAAATCACGACTGCATTTCATTTACACAAGATGGTAAATTAAAAGTTAATCGTTCACAGGAGATTCCTCCAATTTTAATCCACGGCAATAGAATTGTTATTGAGCGCGAAAAGATTTCAGAAAGAAGAAAAATGGCCACCCTCGGTACAGTCTTTGTCTCTATTTCAAATAATAGTCTAAAACGTTCAAAACATAGAGTTCACGTAACAACAATGGGGATCCCTGAGGATTCAGATCAAATTAGTCAACTACAAGAAATTTGCTTTGATTACTTTAACGAAAATGGAACGATCGATCAGAGAACAGAACGCATCAGAGTAGCGGTAAGAAGATATTTTCAAAATATACTAGGATATAGGCCTCTGGCCATTGTTCATATTTGCTAAGTCCATTAAACTAATAACATGGACAATTCAGTTATCATCATTGCATTACTTGTAATCATTGCTATTGCGCTATTTATGCTCATTGGGGTATTTGCATTCATTGCTTTTCGCAAAGAAATAAAGAAAGAAGAAACTCAAGACGGAAAGCTAACTGATAAAATTAATAATCTCTTAGAAAAAAACAAGCCTCAAGAAAAAATTCTTGGTCTTTGTAGTATTTGTGAAAAAGAACTTGTTGAAAATGATTACTTCAATGTTGATGCTCTTCACCTATGCCGTGAACACTTCAACTTGTACTCAAAACACGAGTGGGTATCTATCACAAACGAAAGAACAACTAGTGAAACACCAGAAAAGGGTGTTTATATTTATAATTTTAAAAAGAATACTTGGAATAAACATAAAATCCCAACTTTCATCTTATGCGAGTACAAAATTGATGTTGAAAGTGACTTAATTGAAACTTATGTACAATTGCACGTTCAAAAAGAAATTGAAGATGAAATGAGGGAGAGATTGAAAATAGAAAAGTAAGGAAGTAAAAGTGAACGATCTTGAAATACTAAAAGGCCAAATTAATCAGATCATGAAAGAGAATAAACCAAATATTGTCTTTGATTCTAAACATGACCGCTTAATTAGAGAATGTGAAAAGGATTTAACATCAGCTGGTTTAAAACAAAAAGTATCTTATACTATTGATGCTTTAATGCCTGAAAAAAGAGATGTGAAATTTGGTGGTGGTCAATTTAGTCGTTGGCAATATGAATTGAGCTGGCAAGAATGGGAAGGAAACTACAGACTTGTCTTAAGAAATATTCCGCATAATAATTCAAAACTCTTAATTAAGCTTCCAGAAGATTTTAAGGCCGATACAGCAGAGCTGTTAGAATCATTCAAATCAAATATTTTAAAATCAAATTCATTATAAAAAAAGGGCCCTTACGGGCCCTCTTTTTTGATGTTTCCATCAAATATACTTTGGGGGGAATCCTATCGCTCTACTTGGCGAAAAGTTTCAGTTCCAGAAGGTTGTTGTGTTTCTTCTTTTCTTAAGTATGAAGGAGTATCTAATTCATCTTCATCAAAATTGATAAAACCTAGTTTTTCCGCAATTGATTTTGGACGATCTGATTTCTCAGCAGTATTGTTCCCAGTTAATACTTTCTCATTGGCCCATGGGTCTACTTCAGACTTTGAAGCTTCATATTGAGATGCAGCTTCTCTAATTGAATCAGTAAGACTTGGTCTTTGAGTCGTTTCTAAGTTATCACCATCAAATGAGTGAGCTCTTGAACTTTCAACTACTGTATCTTGTACAAGTTGTTCACGTTGAGCTTCCATTTGAATCTCTCTCATTGCATCTACCTGTGGGTTAGATTGAACAGGAGCTTCATGGTAAGCAGCTTGTTGCATAGCAGGTTGAGCAACTGGTTGCTCATAAACTGGCTTTTCTTCAACAACTGGAGCAGCTGGAGCTACAGGTGCTACATATACTGGCTTAGACTCTTGAACAACTGGTCTTCTAAGTTCTTGTTGAGGAGCTACATTAACAGCTGCTTCACGACCACCAAGACCAGTAGCGATTACTGTTACTTTGATATTATCTTCAAGCTCATCATCAACTACAGAACCAAAGATTACTTCTGCATCTTCATCAGCTGCTTCCATAATTAAAGTAGCTGCTTCATTAACTTCATGCATAGTCATTGAAGAACCACCAGTGATGTTAATGATGATACCTGTTGCACCATCAATTGAAATATCTTCCAGTAGTGGTGAAGAGATAGCTTCATTAGCTGCCTTAATAGCTCTATCTGGACCTGCACAAAGACCTGTACCCATTAGAGCAAGACCTTTATTAGACATAACAGTTGAAACGTCTGCAAAGTCAGCATTGATATGACCAGTAGTATTGATAAGGTCAGAGATACCTCTAACTGCATTTAAAAGTACTTCATCAGCTTTCATGAAAGTTTCTACTAAAGATAAGCTTTCACCTGCTAATTGAAGAAGTCTTTGGTTAGGAATTGTAATTAGTGAATCAACATTTTCCTCTAGAGTTTGGATACCAGTTGATGCTTGTCTCATTCTCTTCTTACCTTCGAAGATAAATGGTTTTGTAACAACACCAACAGTAAGAGCACCAAGCTCACGTGCAAGTTTTGCAATTACAGGAGCTGCACCAGTCCCTGTTCCACCACCCATACCGGCAGTGATAAATACCATGTCAGATCCCTCTAGAACCTGGCTTAGCATTTCATACTCATCTAGAGCTGCTTTACGACCTACTTCTGGGTTGGCCCCAGCGCCAAGACCTTTAGTTAGCTCAACACCTAGTTGTACTTTTGTTGGTGCTAAGTTTACAGCAAGTGCTTGTGAGTCAGTGTTAGCAACAATATATTCAACACCAGTTAGACCGGCCTTAATCATTGTGTTTACGGCATTACAGCCACCGCCACCAACACCAACAACGCGAATCTTCGCGCCTTCAGTTAGTTTTAATTCGTTGTTGTCAGAAATTTCGAACATAAGTTCCCCCTTATTTAAAAAATTTCTCTGAATACTGATTTAATAGATCCTGATAACTTACTTACAATATCTATTTGATTAATATCTTCTTCCTCTTCTACTTCAACTTCTCTGCCTTTTGAGGCTTCAAGTAGAAGACCTAATACAGTTGAAAATTTTGGATTTTGCATAATATTTGTCATGCCACCAAAAGCTATTGGGAAACCTATTTTTAGTGGTCTCTCTAGAAGATACTCACCAATCTCAGGCATTCCCTTAATCATGGCACCACCACCAGTAAGAACAACTCCCCCACTGATTTCATCACCAAGATTTTTTTCTTTAATAATATTTTTAATTAGATCAAATAATTCTTCCGCTCTTGCACCAAGTACATTTGCGACTGTGTGCAGTTGTACTTCTCTTGGCTTAGTTCCAGAAATCCCTTGAACTGTAATATGAGCTGATTGATTAACTTGTTCTGGAAGAACAGATCCGTGATTAATTTTAATTCTTTCAGCTTCTGCATGAGGTATCTTAAGTGCTACAGCTAGATCATTTGTGAAATGATTTCCACCAACTGGAATTACCTGTGTATGAACAAGAGCACCATCTTTCCATAGTGCAAGATCTGTTGTTCCACCACCGATATCAACTAGTAATGTCCCCATTTCTTTTTCTTCAGGAGAAAGAACTGATTCAGAAGAAGCAATTGGTTGAAGTGTAACGTTTTCAACTTTAACACCTGTATGCTCAACACACTTCACTAAATTTTGAATCAAAGAGATTGATCCAGTAACAATATGAACGTGTGCCTCTAGACGAGTTCCACACATACCAATTGGATTTTTAATACCAGTTGTATTATCAACTTTATACTCTTGTGCAATTACGTGAATGATTTCGCGATCACTTGGCATTACAACAGCTTTTGCTGCTTCAAGTACGCGATCAACATCATCTTGAGAAATTTCATTTCCTTTAACAGCAACAACACCAGAACTATTGAAGCTGTAGATATGACTTCCAGCGATTCCAATAGTTGCGCTATGGATATCAACTCCTGCCATTAGCCTAGCTTCTTCAAGCGAGTTATGAATTGAGCGTACTGTTTTATCGATATTTACAACACTGCCTTTCTTTAAACCATGACTTGGATGTGTACCAATACCAATGATTTCAAGCTCAGCTTTACCAGTGTTTTGATTAGAAATGTTTTGGATACCTACGATTGTGCAGACTTTAGTTGTACCAACGTCTAAACCGACAACGATGTTTTTTTCTTTCATTGAGAATCCTTTCTCTAGTTTTTCTTACAGAATCATTCTGTTAATAAAGAAATCTAACGGCAATTTTTACCGCATATAATGAAATTTTAGAATTAGTCGTTGAACTTGACAACAACTTTTTTGGAATTTGTAATATTTATCACAGATGGAATTTTCTTTTTCTTGTTCATATAACCAATGATTTGAGTCAACTTTTCAACTTTAAGAGGCCATTCATCTTTACCCATAAAGACGCTCGAAGGCTTTCCTTTAATTGAAAGAATCATCGTTAACTCTTTATCATCACTGATGATAACTTCAGAAATCAACTTTCTAAAAACAAGATCAAGATCTGCAATAATACGAGTGATATTTTTCTGAACAGTCTTATCCATTTCCCCTACTGGGATAGCAAGGTATGGTAGAGCATAATTTAATTTTTTTTCAGTTCTTAGAAGTATCTCATAAGTAGGATCAAATAGTTGACCATTATCAACAAGAATTGCTTCATAAGACTCCATCCCATTCTCTTTATAGATTTGAACTTTCATTAATGGGGATGGACATTCGTAGATAAAGTTTAGCATTCCTTCCATTGGATCATACTTAATAGCGTAATCTGATAAGAAATGTTTTTCTTTTAATTTATCTGCTGCAATAAGATTCTTCATACTTCTTAAAGAACGATTCTTTTCAAAGTCTTTCACTAGTTTCAGTGTAAGTGTTCCAGCAGCACGTGAAGGACATTTACCAAAAGCTGTCTTATATTTAATCTTCTCCGTAGGTTGAGAGACTGCTAATGCAGATCCACTCAAAAGAAGAAAAGAAATAATTGAAATAGCTTTTTTCATTAAATATCTATCCTGACTTCAGGCTCAAACTTTAAACCGTAATTGAGGTAAAGCTCATCCTGAACAATTTTAATAAGTTCTTTTACATCGCTGGCCGTGGCTTTATCGAAATTCTCCATAAAATTCCCATGGAGATTACTTACTCGTACGTCACCAACCTGTAATCCTTTCAAATTAAGTATATCAATAAATTGTCCTGCAGTGCAAGTTCGCTTATCTCCAACGATATTTTTAAAGACACTTCCACAAGTTTTTTCCTTTAATGGCTGTGACTTATTTCTCATTAGTAAGTAGTTACGAATCTTTTCTCCAAGGTATTTATCTTGCCCATTAGCAACTAGCTCGACTTTATAAACTACGTCACCTGGCTTTAGAAAGTTGTTTTGACGATAAGAAAAACTATCTTTCGTTACCTCATGAAGATATTCATTCCCCTCTTTATCAATATACCAAACGCAGGCGATGATTTCACTAATCCAGCCAAGGCCTGTGCCAGCATTCATAAATACGGCCCCACCAAGAGTTGCAGGTATCCCTGTTATAACGTCCCATCCTTTGTTACCAAATTTTGAGGCATGAGAAGTTAAGCTTGATAATCTCACTGACGCAGGAAGAATATAACTTTCTCTATATTGATTAAATATCGCACGATCATAATCAAAGTCTAAATTAATTATTGGATTTTCAATTCTCTCATTTAAAAGTTGGTTAGCACCAAGACCTAAAAGCATATAAGTTATATTTTTAGACGTAAGTGTTTTTACAACTTCTTTAAGGGCAACCAAATCCTTTACAGTAATTAGGTCACCTTTAGACTGAAGTCTCATCGTTGAATATTTTGATAAATCTTTATCTATCTCAACTTCAATATTTTGAATATTACTTAGGATATCTTCAATCTTATTCATTGCGATCGTTATCTAAGACCCATTCTCTAATCACACGGCCAATAGACCCAGCTCCCAAAGTCATAATTGTCGAATTCTTATTAGACTTAATAATTGTATCTAAATCTTTAAGCTCAATATTCTTTGCAAGTCCAGGGTGAAGACGATTAATATCTTCAACTAATCTTTCTGAAGTAATTCCTGGGATAGGACTTTCACTGGCAGGATATATTGGACACATATACAATTCATCAACATCATTAAAGCAATGTAGGAATTCATTCCAACAGTCTTTAGTTCTTGAAAAACGGTGCGGTTCAAAGATTGCAATCTTCTTATGTGATCTAATTTCTTTTAAAGTATTTAGAGTGTTAGCAATTTCTGTTGGATGATGACCATAATCATCTAAGATTTCCACTTCATCTGTTTTATATAGTAACTGGAAACGACGCCCTACATTTTCAAAGCTTCGAATTGAGCTTCTAATCATGTCGACAGGAACTCCCATTTTATGTGCAATAGAGATAGCCCCTAGAGCATTTTGAACATTGTGCTTACCTGGAAGATTAATTGTGAAACGTCCAAGATTTTGCGAGTCAACAATAAGATCAAACTCAGAGCAAAGATCAGACATTTTAATATCGACGGCCCTGTAATCTGCTTCTTTTTCAATTCCAAAAGTAACAATAGGTTTTTTAACCTTTGGCACGAGACTCATTAGTCTCTTGTCATCTGCATTTAAAGAAGAAAGGCCATAGAATGGAACTTTATTAATAAATTCTTCAAAGCTATCCATTAATACATCTTCACTTCCATAGTGATCCATGTGATCAAGATCGATGTTTGTTACGACAGACATAATTGGATTTAGCATAAGAAATGATCCATCTGATTCGTCCGCTTCTGCAACAAGATACTCACCAGTACCAACTTTTGCATGACCAGCAAGATTGGAAACAATACCACCAATTATATATGTTGGCTCATAGTTACTGGCCTGTAAGATCGTCGCTAAAAAACTCGTTGTCGTCGTCTTGCCATGAGTACCAGCAATTGCGATTCCTCTTTTAAGTCTCATAAGTTCAGCTAACATCTCAGCTCTTCTCATAATAGGAATTTGTTTTTCACGCGCCATCTGCATTTCTGGATTTGTTTCGTTAACAGCAGATGAGTAAACCACCACAGTAGTATCCGGTGTGATATTCTCACGCTTGTGTCCGATAAATACTTCAGCTCCTAGACTTCTAAGTCTTGCAACATTTGCTGATTCACTAATATCTGAACCTGTTACTTTATAGCCAAGGCTTAGTAGAATTTCAGCGATACCGCTCATACCAATTCCACCAATTCCAATAAAATGCACGCTAATATTTTGAATATTAATATTCATACTTGTTCCTTTTCACAAGATTACTTCTTCTAAATTTAGCGCATATAATGGCTATTGTTGAGAAAAAAACGGCTTCTCATTTGATATCGATCGTTGACGTGACACACAAGAGAAGATTACACCGATTGCAATTAGATTACTCATTAGAGATGAGCCTCCATAACTAACAAAAGGAAGGTTTAAGCCTTTAGTTGGAAGAAGTCCTAAAACCACACCCATATTTAAACATGCTTGAACACCAATGATAAAAATAATGGACATGACCATTTTCTTAGCGATGTCGTCTTTTAAAGTTAAGGCAAGCTTAAAACCAATATGAGTAAAGGCAATGAAAAGTACGACAAAACCTAGAACCCCTAAGAAACCAAATTCTTCACCAATAACTGAGAAAATAAAGTCGTTATGTGCTTCTGGAAGAAAAAATAATTTTTCCAAACTATTGCCAATTCCCTTTCCAAAAAAGCCACCATTAGCAAACCCAATCCATGATTGAATTACCTGAAAACCACTTCCTCTTGGATTGGCCCAAGGATCAAGAAATGCCATTAGACGCTTAACACGATAAGGCTGAGCAACGAGAATTAGCGCCGAGAGAATCGTGCCTGTTACGCCCATGATATAAAAGTACTTTCTATTGAAGTTTGAAATGAAACAAGAAAAACCCATTCCTAAAGCACAAATAAAAAATGTACCAAAATCTGGTTGTAAAAGAAGTAGTAATAAGACTAAGCCTATATTTGCAATGTACTTTAGTCGATTCTTTAAATTTAGCTTTTCGTAATTTTCAAAAAAGAAAAGAGACATCATAAGGATTGTGTACTTTGCAAGCTCTCCAGGCTGAAGAGATCCAAATCCTAAATTGATCCATCGGTTGGCACCTTTTGCAACAACCCCTAATCCAGGAATAAAAGTTAGAACTAATAGAAAAGCGACCACAAGATTTAAGTGAAATGAAAACTTAATCCAAAATTGATACTTCGTCTTTGCGACAACATAGGCCATTGCTACGCCTACTAGTGCAAAAAGTATTTGTCTTGAAAAGAAGTGAAGACTTGTACCGTAAACTTCTTTTGAAAACATATAAGATGAAGAGTAAACCATGACAATACCAACACCAACGATAATTGATGTGATAATTAAAAAGAGTTTTCCAAAACGATCCGTGTTTTCAAGAGTGTTCATATATTCATAATATATGAATTTTGAATTCGATGCAGTATAAATATAAGAAACCGTGCGTTAGATTACTTGATGTACATCTGAGCAAATTGTCTTATTGAATCAAATCCACGCTCATCAAAACAAGTATAGGCGTTGAATGGATCCAGACCTTCTCTTTGAATGATACTTAAAACACACTCTCTTTCTTTTTTATTTTTAACTAATGCCGCTACTGTTACGTGAAAACTATTCACACTACTGTGGTAATACTTGGCCACTTCACGAATACTTGCATAAGTCTCTGCGCTCTTCACATATGTACAAGCATTAAACTCAACTAGGCTTAAGGCCCTTCGATTATCTAAAATATCTGTTAAGCATTGGTACTGATACTTAGTCGTAATTTGCGAGCATTGCTTTTTAAAACGAAATTGATTGTACTTTGTTAAGCGCTTATCAACTAGATTTTCACAGACTTTTACATAATCTGGATTAGCTTTGATTTGAGTAGAAAAAATAGAAACAAAAATAAAAAATAACAGAACCTTCATGACGAGATCATATGACTTAAAACTTGTTCTGTATTAGGCATAAAAAAAATGCCTGCATAAAGCAGGCATTTCTATAATTATTATTTCAAAAAATTACAATTGATAAACAAGTTTTTTGAAGTAGTTCCCACGCTCTTCGTAATCTCTAAAGAAATCCGTAGCAGGGTTACCTGGTGAAAGAATAATCGTGTCACCAGTTCTCGACTTTTGATAAGCAAATAGAACAGACTCTTCAAAAGATCCAACAATGAAAGTTTGTGGGTGCTCACCAAGAGCACGGTTCATTCTTTCTTTTGCCTCACCAACTAGAACAATGATTCTTGTCGTTTGGATTAGCTCATCAGTGAATGCTTCATACTCAAGTTCTTCAATGTCTTTCCCACCAGCAATTAAGATAACAGGAGTTTTAAACGCCTTAGTTGTCTCAACTAGTGTTCTCATATCAGTAGCTTTTGAATCGTTATAGAAAGATACACCGTTCTTTTCCATTAAGAATTCAATTCTGTGTGGAATTCCTGGGAATTTTGTTACACATGTTTGAATTGCTTCATCAGAAAGGTCTAGTGCCTTACATGCAGTGATAGCAGCTAGTAAGTTTTCACGGTTGTTTTGACCAATGATTCTCATTTTCTTAACAACAAATTCTGAGTGGTAATTGATATTTGAATGGATACGACGATCGTGGAAGTGCGTTCCTTGAATCTCTTCCATTACACCAAGCTTAACGAATGACCTTCTCGAGTACCAATAAGTTTGGCAATTTGCATTTCTAAAGAAGCTATTATTTGCAAGCTTATCGAAGTTAACAATTAAAGTGTCATCAGGAGATAAAGTCTTAATGATACTTAGTTTTGTTTCCATGTACTCACCCATCGACGTGAATTGTCCTTGTGGGTAAGTATCTGCGATATCAGTAAAGACAACCATCTTAGGGTGGAAGTCTGTTAGACGTCTCATTTGTACTGCTGAAACTTCAACAACTACGTAATCGATTTCATCTTTGTTTGGAAGCATTGAATACTCAATAAATGGACTTTCACTTGTTCCACCAACGAATACATTCTTTCCATCTTGTCTTAGAGTAAATCCAATCATGTGTGCTACAGTTGTACGACCATGAGATCCACAAACAGCGATGATTGGCTTACGGCAAAGCTTATTACCAAGAGCGAATTCTGAGTAAACCTCTTTACCTTCACGTCTTGCAAGCTCAAGTTGTGGCATATTCGGATCAACCGATCCAGAGTACACAACAACGTCTGCATTAATAAAGTCATCGTCAAGGTGTTCACCAAAAGTCATTTCAACTGCTGGCTTAATCTTACGAAGTTTCTTAACTGCTTTATTGAGATCGAAGATAGGTTTAATATCTGTTACTCGAATATTACATTCAAGACGATTAAAGAAGTTTATGAGTCTGAAACCAGTTTTTCCAATACCTACGATTAGAATATTCTTGTTTCTAAATCTATCCATTAATTACCTCATCTTCAAAGTTGCGATTGCTAGAATCGCTAAAAATATACTTATAATCCAAAATCTAACAATTACTTTTGGCTCGGCCCAACCGAGCAGCTCAAAGTGATGATGTATCGGCGCCATCTTAAAAATTCTCTTCTTGCGAGTTTTATAAGAAGCAACCTGTAAAATTACCGAAACTGCTTCGGCAACAAAAACACCACCAATAATAACAAAAAGTAATTCACTTCTTGTCAGTACGGCCATTGTCCCTAGTGTACCACCTAAGGCAAGGGACCCCACGTCACCCATAAAAATCTGAGCTGGGTATGTGTTATACCATAAAAATCCAACGCCTGCACCGACGATTGCAGCACCAATGACAGCTAATTCACCAACATTTTCAACGTACGGCACAAAAAGGTATGATGCGATCTCTCTGTGACCTGTTGCATAAGCAATAAAGCCAAGAGTTGCTGCAGATGTGATAATTGGACCGATGGCCAAACCATCTAGACCATCTGTTAAGTTTACGGCGTTACTCGAGCCGACAATAACGATGGCACCAAAGATGACAAAGAAACTCATCAAATTAAAAACTGGCCCCTTAACAAAAGGAACGAATAGTTGTGTATCAATGACGTTAAAATGGACCATTGCAAATACTGCAATAAGCGCTGTTGCAAATTGCCATATAAGCTTACCTCTGGCCGAAACACCTTTAGTATTTCCTTTAGAGATCTTTGCATAATCATCAATAAAGCCAAGAACGAAATATGATGCTGTAACACCACAAGTGATAAGAACTGGAAGAGAATTAAAATTACCAGTTATTAACAGAGTCAATAGAATCGTACCCAAGATAAAAACACCACCCATTGTTGGAGTTCCGGCCTTTTTTAAGTGAGACTCTGGTCCATCATCACGAATCACTTGTCCAAACTGCTTTCGTTGCATGAATCCGATAAAGTACTTACCCCAAATAACTGAGATAACTGTCGCGAGCAAGAAGGCCACAACTGTTCTAAATGTGATGTATTTAAAAATATTAAATGCGAAGAATTCATCCCTTAAGGGATAGAGGAAATGATACAGCATGTAATCACCTGGTTTTTAAATTATATTACATAGTTATATCTATTAGCCTCTCTAGTTGTAAAGAACGAGAAGCTTTTAAAAAAATATAATCGTACGAATTTAATACTGATGGCCAATTTGGGATGAAATCATCAAGATTTTTAAACGTTTTAGACTCGCCGCTATATCTATTTGCATAAAATTCTGAAAATCGTCCAATAAAGATAGCATCCTTAATCTTTAAATCATTTAAGAGCTCTGCTATTTCTTCATGATGCTCTTGGGTCTTATCCCCCAACTCATTCATGTCACCAATTACAAAGATAACATTTTTTTGAGATGGAACTTGTTTTGCAAACTCTGTGATCGCTAACTTCATAGAAGTTGGATTTGCATTGTATGCATCTAAATATATTTTTGAATCATTAACATTAATCCACTGTGCTCTTTTATTTTCTGGCAGCCTCAGTTTTTTAAGTTCATGAAATAAACTTAATGAAAAAATATTTTCTAAAATAAAACAGGCAGCTTGAACATTCCAGCGATTGTATGATTCCTTAATAAACTCACTTTCAAACTCACATACATTATCTGAAGAAACAGGAATAATCTTATCAGTAATTGCAAGTGTTGCTAGTTTCTCATCTTCCATATTTAAGAAGAATTTCTTCCCATGATCTTTTACCCAACGATAAAGAGCAGACTTCTCTTTCAATACTCCATCAAGATCAATAAGGAATTCTGTGTGGGCATGGCCAACATTTGTTATATAACCATAATCAGGTTGAGCTATTTCACAAAGAACTTCAATCTCACCAAAATGATTTGTTCCCATCTCAACAATCGCAAATTTGTGATCATCTTTAATTGAGAATATTGTGAGTGGCACTCCTATATGATTATTTAAATTTCCCTGAGTACAAATAACTGCATCATGAAGAATAGATTTTGCTAAGGAAAACAATAATTCCTTTGTCGTTGTCTTTCCATTTGAACCAGTTAGTCCAAAAACAAAACCTCCATTACTCTTCCATTCAGTAATTCTATATTTTGCAGCTTCTTGGAGAAATGAAAGGCTGTCATTAACAAGAAAGAAACATGTCTCAGTGTATTGATTCGAAAGAGTTTTTATTTGTTCTTCTCTCTCAAGCGAATAAGTTAGAACAATCGATTTCGCGCCATTTTTAATGGCATCCTCTATAAAGTCATATGCATCAAAGCGCTCACCTTTTAGAGCTACAAATGTATTTTTTCCATTAGGCATACGCGAGTCAGTTGATAGAAGAATTTCACTATCTAAATCCTTACCAATCTTCTTCACTAGACCAGTGATTTTATTAAAATCTGAAATTATCATAATTCACCTAATGCACTCTTTACTTCTTCTATATCACTAAAGTGGTGTTTTACACCTTTAATGTCCTGATACTCTTCATGTCCCTTACCTGCAATAATCACTGCAGTAGGACGTTTATATTCTCTTACGTATTTATGAATTGCTTCTTTTCGATCAACAACAACATCGATTTCGCTTTCATTGCCCTCAAGAATATCATTAATAATATCTGCAGGTTCTTCAGTTCTTGGGTTATCACTTGTAACGACAACCTTGTCACTAAACTCAAGTGCTGCTGCAAGCATCTTTGGACGTTTTGTACGATCGCGATCGCCACCACAACCAAAAAGAGTAATAATGTCATAAGAGGCAAAATGCTTTTTTGTTTCACGACAAATATTTACAATAGCATCTGGAGTATGTGCGTAATCGACAATAAATACACTATCGCCTTTTCTAAAAAGATTAAATCTTCCTTTTGGTAAAGATAGCTTTATATTTTTATTTAACTTAATACCGCAAGCTCTTTCACATAGAGCAAAGGCAAGCTCTAAGTTATCTATGTTATAGCTGAGGTTAAATTCTTCTCCATATAAATTCTTAGTCTCTGGAGCTAAATCAAAATTTAACTTATCTTGGAATTCATTTTTTTGTGAGCGCGGTATGATAAAGCTTGTATCACAATACTTAGCAAGTTTTGCCTTGGCATTAAAGTAAGATTCCATTGTTCCATGATAGTCGAGGTGATCTTGAGTAAAATTAGTCCAACCTATCGAATTAAACTTCATTTTCTTAACACGCTCTTGCTCTAATGCGTGAGAACTAACTTCTAAACAAAAGTAAGTAATATTTTTTAACTTGAAAATTATTCTTCGTAGGTCAATGAAAGAAGGTGTAGTAGCTGATAAGCTCTCCATGATTTCACTTTCATTTTTAACGACACCTACAGTACCAATACAACAAGCATCTAAATTGTTTGCATTCAAAATTAACTGACACAAATGAGCAACTGAAGATTTTCCATTCGTCCCAGTAATACCAATTAACTTCACTTCACGATTTATAGGATATAGCTCTTCTACTAGCTCTTCTTGTAATTTATAAAAATCGTTATCATCTACTACGAGAGTTGTAATATCTGAGACTTCTCTATTTGTTATAACAAGTCCTGCACTTCCTTTTTGATAACGCTCACGAAAAAGGGCCATAGCCTTTTCATTGTCATGAATACGATAAAAAGCAATATCACAAGGTTTTGCTTGATCAAGATTGGCAGTTAAGTCGCTTAGACCTTTTAATATTATTTTATATTTTGAGATTAATTTATTCATATGTTGGTGGTGCGTACTTAAGCTTTACAATGACTTCTCCATCGCGAGTACTTCCGGCTTCAGGTGATTGTTCCCTAACAACACCAACTCCGATATGACTTAAGTCGATTTCTAACTTTTGCGCCAGTGCCATTGCAGACTTTTTATCAAGGCCCACAAAATTTGGAACTGTGCTACGTCCAGTATAGCGCTTAGCTGATTGAACCCTCTTTACAGAGTCGAATGCAATATCGTTCTTATAAGCTTCATTCTCAGCTAGACCTTCAAATTCTTTATTTTTGTAAAGTAGGTATTCAGTTACTTTTCTAAAGACCGGTCCTGCGACAGAGTTTCCATAATATGATTTACCACGCGCTGGTTTATCAACATATGAGTAAACGACAAACTTCTTCTTAACTCCTACTGGAAAGCCTAGAAATCCAGGAATATAACCAGTATAACGGCCGTTATTATCAGCTCTTTGTGCTGTTGATGTTTTTGCAGCAATTTTAAAATAAGGAATTTTTCCTTTTCTCGCAGTTCCTCTCTCAACAGTATTTACCATCATATCTGTTATGGATTTTGCAATCTCTGGTGGTAGAACTCTTTTTGACTTAACTTTCTTCGGGTCATCAACTTTTAAAATTGTAGGTTGAACATAAACACCGTCATTTGAAATTGCTGCAAAGGCTGCAAGCATTTGAATTCCAGTTGTAGCAACGCCTTGTCCGAAACTGATATTACTTAATGATAGAGGCGATACATTTTTATCGTCTGTAAAAATTCCACGTGACTCAGCAGGAAGTTCAATTCCTGTCTTCTCACCTATTTTGAATTCATTTAGAGTTTTCTTTAATTTTGGAAATGTTAAATCAAAGGCAATTTTAGTTGTTCCAATATTAGATGAATACATAAGAATTTCTTCGACAGAAAGCCATTCAAATTTCTTTCTTGATTCAGCTTCTTTAATAATATGATCTTCAACTTTTAAACGGCCTTGTTCGCAGTAGTAATTAGTATCGGGACGAACAACCTTATTTTCTAAGGCAGAAGCTAATGTTAGTACTTTAAGTGTTGAACCAGGTTCAAACGGATCACTAATAAACGCCAATTTACGATCACTACTTTTTGAGTCACCAACATCATTAGGATCAAATGTAGGATAATTGGCCATTGCAATGATTTCACCTGTTTCGGCATCCATTACACCAACACCGCCACGTTTCGCATCAACATTCTCTACGGCTTCTTTAATGGCCTTTTCAGCAACCGCTTGAACTTCTTTATCGATCGAAAGATAAACATCGTTTGCTCTTTCCGTTGGGATATTTTGACTTACATATCTTACTGGACGACCTTTATTATCCTTAAAGTATTTAATAATTTGTGGCTCACCTCTAAGTTCTTTATCAAATCTGTGCTCAATACCAGCAAGCCCATTATTGTCTAATCCAACAAAACCTAGTGTTTGAGCAGCTAACTCATGGTTTGGATAAATCCTCTTTGGTATCTCTTCAATATAAATACCCTTAAGTTTTTTAATCGCGGCAACCTGCTCTTCTGTTAACTTAGATTTTCTAGTAATCCAAGTAAAACGATTTCTCTCAAGAGCTTTCTCAGCTATGCCCTCTAATTCCATTTCAGGTAGAATGGCCTTCAATTTTTCATAAACTTTCTTATCTGAAATATTCTTAGGAATTGTGAAGATAGAATATGTTCTAATATTGATAGCAAGAGGATTTCCATTACGATCATAAATATGGCCACGTCTAGGAAAGACTTTTCTCTCTCTAAAGAACTGCTTCTTAGATTGTGATAATAAATGTCCGCGATCGACTACTTGAATACGAAATGCTTTCACAAGTATAGCAACAAATGCAATTGTGAAAATTACGTATATAACTTTTAATCTGTTCTTTAAATTATTATCACTCACTATATTTACTTCTTAGCTGGAACAACAATAATTTGATGCTGCTTCGGCTGTGCTAAGTTATAGTTACGGGCCATCTTTCTTAAATTCGATACAGATAGAAGTCTAGCTTTTTTAGCTTTCAACTCTTTGCCCTCAACTTTAATTCTCTCTACTTCTTTTTTAACTGTTGCGATTTCATAGTTCAGCTCTATCCCTTTCATTCTAAAAAGAACAAATAAAACTGTAATCACAACTAAACTAAGAACAATTGGTAAACCTTGTGAACTTAAAACTATTCCTTTTAGCTTTGATCCAATACCATCACTCTTAGATTTTGTTCGACTCATCCTTGAGGCCATTTAACAATCTCCTATTGTTACTCATTTTCAATCTTTGAAAACTTTTCGTATTTATTCTTCGATTTCTTACTCACGACTCTTTTAAGAATTCTAAGCTTAGCACTTCTTGATCGAGAGTTTTCAGCAATCTCTTCATCACTTGGGATAATTGGCTTTTTAACTTCATTTTCAAAAAGCATTTCTCCAAGTCCATTTTTTTCATAATCTTTAAAAAGTTTCTTCACTATTCTATCTTCTAATGAATGAAAACTTATAATTAATATTCTACCACCAATCTTTAATAATGGTAGCACCTGATTAATTACATCGGTTATTACATCAAGCTCGCGATTAACTTCGATTCTTAACGCTTGAAAACATTTTGTTGCTGGATGGATACGACCAAATTGTAATTTCTTCGGATAACAATCTTTAATCAATTCTGCTAACTGAAATGTTGTATTAATCGGGCCATTCTTGTCCCTTTCGAGGACAATTCGCTCAGCGATTCTCCAAGCGTATTTTTCCTCACCATAATCTCTAAAAAGATTTGCTAAGTCTTGGGCTGAGTATCGATTAATAATATCTTTAGCGGTTTGAATACTGTCATTATCGTAATCCATTCGCATATCGAGCGGCGCATCAACACGAAAAGAAAAACCACGTGAGCCTTCATCAAAATGGTGAGAAGAAACACCTAAATCAAGAAGGACACCATTGAGTCCGCCATTTTCTTTTACAAGATCAGCATGGTTGCCCATGACAATATTTTCAAAATGACAAAAATTTGAATCGTGTAAGAAGAGTCTGTCCTCAACACCGTTTTTCTTAATTAATTCACGTCCATTTTTTAACGCATCAGGATCTTGGTCGAAAGAAATTAGCTTGGCCTTAGTATCTCTTTTTACAATTGCTAGTGAGTGGCCACCGGCCCCAAATGTGCAATCAGCAAAAAGTAATTGATCATGTTCTTCACTATCTAAATAAAGATAGTCGAGACATTCTTTTTTTAAGACCGAATAGTGCTCTTTATATTCATCAACCATTAAATAACCTTATTTTACAACTAGTTAGCAGTTACAATTTACACGAAAAAAAAGTGAACAAACTTTTATTATCTTTCATTTATTTGACTTGTATACACTACCAATGCCAAAATTTTACATCTAGCGCAAGGAATTTAAAAGAACTATGAGAGATACTGATTTAATTTTAAATAAATATATTGAATCAAAAGTTTTAGATTTTAAGAATCGTGTTAACGCATATAACGCTAGAAAAAATTATTCTAAAAGCTTCTTAAACTCTGCAAAAGAATTAACTAAATCAGATCTACTTGAAAGATTTAATTTAGTTAAGAATAATCTCTCACCTAATGAAGCACTTAAGCTTATGCGAAATCTTGTTACCTCAAGTGCTTGGATTAGCTTTTCAACTGCTCGTTATATTCATTCACTGACTAACTTCAAAAGCTTTGATAATAAATTTGATTTTGATAAGGTCAATTATCGTTTCTTCAACGATTTAAAGGCACGTAAACCAATAGAACTTACAGATGAAGAAATCTTTAAAATAATCTACAACGAAGTAGAATATGCAAAGTATCATCCGACATATATTTCTAACCTAGACGAGCCAAAGACGGATATTACTATTGTTCTAGTTCCAGGAGTATTCAATGAGTTATTCTCTACTCCTTCATTCGAGAGAGCATGTCAGCACCTGAAAATGAATTATAATATTAAGTATTATACTCCAGAAGTTAACGGTTTTGATAATTGCTTAAAAAACTCTAAGTCACTGCGTGATCAAATCTCTCAATATGTAAGTGAACATCCAGATGAAAAGTTGTGGTTAGTGGCATTTTCTAAAGGTGGACTAGACTCTCTTCATTACTTAACAGAATATAGTAAAGAACAAGACTCGATTATAGGACTTTCTACAATTGCTTCTCCTATCTTGGGATCAAATTCATTTAATAAGAAATTTATTAAAACGCTGAATCTTATTCATAATTTCTCTGATTCAAAACTCTATCAACTCATTGATGGTAAAAAAGATATTTTAGCAAAAGAAATGCAAAAATCTCTCTCTTCAACTTTTCGAAGGCCATGGATGAGAAATAATCACGAAAAACTAAATCCAAATTTATTTTATACATCGATTGGATTTTCTTCAAAGTGGTACGAGAGTCATCTATGGATGATGTTAATGAAAATGTTCATTAGAAGTAAAAATGACAATGACGGAGTTGTTGATACGGAAAGTTCTTTATTTCCCTACTACTTTGAACGAGGAATTAAGCTAGGTATCCTTGATGGCCACCACCTCATTGGGAGAAGATCATCTTTCTACTGCCAAGAGGCACTAATCGAAGCTCATATTCACTTTTTAAAATATAAAGGGCTACTCTTTTAAGCCGCCCTTTAAATTCATTAGTACTAATTTTGACATTACTTTTAGGGTTTCGAAAACACCCACACCCTTAACTGCAACAGCATCAAATGCTGGCCTCTCATCAGCATTAAGTGTTTGATTCATATCTTCTACTGGTGTTACGTTTGGTAGATCTCTCTTATTCCATTGAAAAACAATTGGAATTTGATCAATATCGTAACCCTGTTCAGTTAGATTCGCTTCAAGACTTTTTAATGATTCAATATTAGCTTCCATTCTCTCTAGTTGAGAATCTGCTACAAAGATCACACCATCAACGCCACGAAGAATTAACTTACGTGAAGATTCATAGAAAACTTGACCAGGAACTGTATATAAGTGAAAGCGAGTTTTAAATCCTCTTATTTCACCTAAATCTAGTGGTAGGAAATCAAAGAAGATTGTTCTCTCATTTTCAGAATCGAGAGAAACCATCTCACCTTTATTTCCACCAGCAGTTTTCTGATATATGTATTGGATATTCGTTGTCTTACCGCCAAGACCTGGCCCGTAATAAACGATCTTACAATTAATTTCCTTCGTATTGTAATTTACAAAAGACATCTGGCCCCCGTTATCCTAAAACGCCTGCAAAGAGGTCATCGACTTCGTTATCACTAATATCATCAAATAGAAAAACCTCATTTGGATCACTATCCCCTGATAAGTGTGCTTCAATAAATTCTGGAAGCTTCGATTCAATACTTCTAATTCTTGATTTTAACTTGGCCGGATTATCGACATCAAAATAGATAAGGCTTAGATAAATATCATCGAAAAGTCCTGAGAGCTTTGTTATATAAATCCCTTTTGATGAAGTCGCATAATTAAATCTAAATTCATCTTGTGTTTCTTCAGGGATAAATTGAGAAAGAACTGAACTTGCCTGCCATACACCAGCAATTAGTGCACCAGCAGTATCACTATCGAAATCAGTTTCAACGCTTTTAAATGAATAAAGTGGTATTCCATCTTGTCGACAGACAATCAATCCACTATTTACAAGAGAATCTAGTCCACTATATTCTCTAAAAAACTCTTGAATAACGACTTCAATGTTATCCATAAACCTTCCTTACATTTTGGTTTTATTTTCTAATGCCTTAGATATAGTCATTGTATCTAAGTAGTCGAGATTCCCTCCCATAGGAATCCCGAAGCCAATTCTATCAACATTAACTTCGTCTGAAAGTACTGATTTTATGTAACTACAAGTAGCGTCCCCTTCAACAGAAGGACCAATAGCAAGAACCACTGATTTGATTTTTAACTCATCAACACGCTTTTTAAGCTTATCAATATTCAGTTCCGCTGGACCAACTCCAAGCAGAGGATTAAGTACTCCACCTAGAACATGATACAATCCGCGGTATTGGCCACTTCTTTCAATGGCCATATAATCTGTAATAGACTCAACAACACAAATCTCTGTTGATTCTTTACGATGAATATCACTACAAACTGCACAGATATCTTCATCCGCAAAAACGCCACATTGATTACATTTTTTTAATTCTGCTAATTCATTTAGTGCGATTGCAAAGTCGCCTAACTCTTCTTTAGTCCACTTAGCTAGGCTGAGAACATGTCTTAGAGCACTCTTCTCACCGATACCAGGTACTTTAGAAAATGAATCAACAAGATTATTAATTCTTTCAGGTAGTTTCATTAAGTTATAGCCTTAGAAAAGTCCTGGAATGTTTAGACCGCCAGTTACCTTACTCATTGCATTCGAAACCATATCTTGAGACTCTTTAATAGCCTGGTTAACAGCAGTTAAAACAAGATCTTCAAGAGTTTCAACATCATTCGGATCTACTGCTTCAGGATCAATTTTGATAGCTTGAATTTCTTGCTTACCAGTAATTGTAATTTTAATAGCTCCACCACCTGAAGATACTTCAAGCTCACGCTTTTCAAGTTCTTTTTGAAGTGTACTAATTTTTTGCTGCATTTGTTGAGCCTGTTTCATTAGGCCTTGCATTCCCTTTGCCATTTTATTCTCCGATTTTATTCATCTTCATTTAAGATAATTTTATCAATTTTAGAATTAAATATTGAACTGGCCAATTGAAGCATTTCATCACCTTCAATTTCCTTTCTTTGATTTTGCTTTTCAATATTTTCATTTTCTATATTAATTTCAAACTTTGATTTAAAGTCTGTCTCTTCTGCTTTTTTCTTTTCAACTAATTCAATAGAAAGATCGATATCCTGAACTTGAAAATAACTTCTAAGATGCTCTCTTACCTTTTCAAGTGTTTCCTGATTATTCATATGATCGTAAAAAACTTTTGCGCCAATAGGATAACCAATAAGAAGTGATACCTTTTCGAGCTGAACAACAAGATCGCCAATTAAGTTACCTTGTTCCATGTTGGCACCCATTACTGGTGATGTCTTTGCCAAGTAAGCAAGAAATCCATCCCATGTTCTTGGTCCTTCAATAACAACTTCCTCAACGGCCGAAACTTCATTAATTTCTTCGGCTTCAACGACTTCTTCAGTTGATTGTTCTACTGGTTCTATAGGATCATCAAAAATAATCTTATGAGGTTTTGTAACTTCTTCAACTTTAGGCTCCTCAACTATTATTTCAGCCTCAGATTCTATAACTTCAATTTTTTCTGGTTGTGGTTGTGGCTGTGTTTGAATTTCACTAGTATTTACTTCATCAGCTTGGGCCACAACTTGGGCCTTAGGCTTTCCCGCAGTATCCTCCACTTGGGTATCTGCAATAATTTGATGTCTTAATGCTACTTTTCTCATCGCAAGCAGAGTTGCATCTGTTGGGATGATTGATTCAAGCGTCCAAGTAAAATCTTTAGCAAGAGTCTCATAAACCCAGTAAAACTCTGCTCGTGTCGTTTTATCAAAAATTTCACCATCAACTTTTGATAAAACTCGTGATCTATCATTGAAATCTTTAGCAATAACGATTGAAAAAAGGTTTTCAAGAATTGATTTCACAATATTTTGAAGTGAGATATTCTGTGAGATCAATGCACTAAACATATTTGTTAACTCTTCTACATTACCAGAAAGAGTTGAATCAATTAGTGTTTTAATAGAGCTAAGTTTTGCTATCCCTAAGGCTTGAGCAAAAATATCTTCATTAATATCTTGGCCGTAAGAGAAACTTAAAACTTGATCAAATAGAGAAAGAGTATCTCTAAAAGATCCGTTCCCTAATTTTGCAAGTGTTTCAATTAACTCTGAATTAGCAAAAGTAATATTTTCAAGTTTTGCAATATTAACAATGTGAGACTTTAATTCCTCAACTGTTGCATTAACAAAATCAAAGCGCTGACATCTTGAAAGAACAGTTCCAAGTAACTTTTCAGGCTCTGTCGTTGCCATTAAAAATATGGCATGTTCCGGTGGTTCTTCTAATGTTTTTAAAAGTGCATTGAAAGCACTATTAGAAAGCATGTGAACTTCATCAATAATATAAACTTTATATTTTCCACTAGAAGGAAGATAAGAAATATTACTAATTAACTCTCTTACATCATCAACACTATTATTAGATGCACCATCGATTTCAATTACATTCATCGAAGCTGCAGAATCAAAATCATGACATGCATTACATTCACCACATGGATTTTGGTTTTCATCACGAGCTTCACATCTTAATGCTTTTGCAAAAATTCTTGCTATTGTTGTCTTACCAATTCCACGAGTACCAGAAAAAATATACGCATGACCAAGTCGATCTTCTCTTAAAGAATTAACTAAAGTTTTAACAATATGTTCTTGCCCAACAAAATCTTGAAATTTTGCAGGACGATATTTTCTGGCCAAGACCTGATATGACATTGAGCACCATCACTTTATATGATTTTAAAAATTTTACTTGTTAACTATAGGAAAAATTATAGGTATTGGAAAGGGGCAGCCGATACAAACACAATGCAACAAAGGTTACCGTTGCTTCGTTCCCGACCTGGCGGAGTTAGCCCCGCTGCATTTGTCTGACCGGCTACCGTCCTTGAATATAATATTTATCTTAGCACGATGTCAATGAAAGCTAGTATTTAATGATAATCGTCTCACCTTTCAGACTCACTGAGTCGGAATTAATGAACTTCATAACAAATTTTAAAACGAATTTTGTTGCTGTCATACCAGCAACACGGGCCCTATCAACTTTAATACGTACTTCTCGTTGATCAGGATGGACATCCAATTTACCAGCGGCCTTAAAATTAAATGTGAAAACAGATTTCAACTTGGCCTTCATACTAAAATGACCATTTGCAACAGTGATTTTCAAATCACGGATACGATTCTTATCTGACTCGGCCTTATCTTCACTAATCTTTTGAATACTGAAATCAGATCTTCTCAGACAGCCTTCATAAATAGAGACTGCATCAACTTCTTTATCTGTTGGTTCAATCTTCACACATCGAGCTTCTATTTTTGTGAAAGTGAACTCACCTTTCTTCGTTCTTGCTTCTAGCTGGTTAGCAATTAGACCAAGGTGTTCTCTCTCAAAATATACTTGGCCATCAAAAACATTAAACGGCATTCCTTCTCTTAATAACTTAATCTCTTTCCCGGCAATTCGTGACTCTTCTAGGCAGCCAGCAAAAATTAAATCAATATTAAAAGCATTAATATTAGGATCTTTATAACAGTTAATATTTATATTCTTAAAGTTGATCGAGCTATTTAATAAATTACCCGTAGCGCTTTGAGCGTCAATGACTATGCTATCTTCAGTAAAGGCAACTTCTTTTCCTCTAATGTTTACATTCGATTGACTCGTACTATTTTGCTTAATTTCGACAATTGCAAATTCCTTACCTTCAAGAGGTTTGATATGCATATCTTTCAAACAAATCTCATCAAGCTTAAATGTAAACTCATCACTCTGACATTTAATATCAACATCTTTGATATCAAAAAGGAATTGATCAGCACCAATGCTTAACTGAGGTCCATTAGCAAAGAATCCAGACTGTGCAAATTCAATTTTCGCTTCCTTTGCATAGATCATGTTAAGAAAATCAATTTCTGTAAACTGAGGTAGATGTGTTGTTAGGTTCAAATTATCTTTTTTGAAATTGATTCTGTTATTAAATAAGAAAGTATCAACTAAAAATAATTCCCCATTTTCAGCTAAATCAAATTCCACTGCATCATACTTAATATAAACATCTCTAGCATGGGCCTTTCCACCAAGAAAATCACTTCCAATTGCTCTATTAAGATTGATTGAATCAACCTCAAAATACATTGAATTTGCCATGCACGAAAGTGCGAATGTTGCAGGTAAGAAAAATTTAAACATATGTTATATGTTCGATAAATAACGTCAGAATGTAAATACTAGAGATTTAACTTTGACGCTTTCGATAAGTTTTTCGACGTAATTTAAAGAAATCCGATAATACTTTCGAGCATTTAAAGTGCTCGACACCACCGATGATAGAAAATTTATGATTAAATCTTTTATCTTTTTGAAAGCTATAGCCAAGTGATACAGAACCAGCTTTTTGATCATAAGCACCGAAGACAACATTTTTGAAACGTGCCTGTAAAATCGCATAGAGACACATCGGACAAGGTTCAAGAGTTATATAGATTGTACAATTAAGTAATCTCCAATCCCCCATTTTTTCACTTGCTTCTTTAATAGCAATTATTTCAGCATGCGCTGTTGTATCTTTTTGCTGCTCTTTTAGATTATGGGCCCTGGCAATGACATTATCATTTTCATCAACAATAATTGCTCCAACAGGCACTTCTCCGGCCTTGAAAGCTATTTCCGCTTCTTCAAGTGCCAAATTCATATTCCATATGTGAGATTTAATATTCATGATTTAAATTTTTTGTCTTTCTTAGCTTTTCGCTCAAAGTTCCAGTACTTCTCTAATTCGCCGTATCGACGACGAGAATCTTCATCGGTATTGTGAAACCTTACCCCGTAAGTATATGGCCTACCAATTGAATGTTGTCTCTTAGATACCACCTCAACACTTAAGCGTCCATCAATGCTTGTTGTGAATGGCTCGATTTCAAGCTTTTGACCAATTTTCAAATCATCAAATAAAGTTAATCCACCTGCTTTACGTCGTAAGTCTACTAACCTTCCTTCAATCCCATCTAAGTCATCGCAATATACTTTAGTCTTTAAGTCATTACGGTATCTAAAATCGTATTCCCACCAACCAATGACAGGATAGAAAACAGGTGTATATAAAGAAAAGCAGAGCACACCTAATAGCATCAATGACATTGTATAAAGAAAGAATAGTGAAAAATCATTGTAGTAGTATAGGGATCTTAAAATATAAAAAATAATAAATAGTCCTACGACGACACTTAATGTCCAAAAAGAATAGTGAACATTTTTTTGCATGCGATAATAGAGTCTATATAAAATTACAGAAAAAATTATTCCAAATAAGGCAATAAAGTTAAATTGGAATTTGAAGAATTCATATCCTTTCGCTAAGAAGAATAAAAACATGTGTAGCGAAAATAACGCCTGAACTTTATTAAAATCACTTTTGATCGATAGCTTACTTATACTTATTAACATTGTTCTATTTTAACAAAATAGGATTATTTGATAATTAGTGGAACTATTTGCTTAGCTCCTTTTTCACGAGTAAATTTATAGCCTTTGCCATCAATCTGAAGTTCATATTCACCAGGGGCCAAATTCAAAGGATACATGTAAATATGATCATAAATACCATACCAAGATCGTAGGTCTGCCAATTCAGATTCTTGTATTGCTCGATTTCCGGCTGCATATGCTGCACTAGCTGATAAGTAAGCAATCAAGCTACCGTTGTTATAGAGACTACGATATGTTTGATAAGCAGAAGTAAGAAGCGCAATATGTTTGGCGGCAAGCCTTGCACCAACCTTGGCCTCTAATAATGCGACATCATTCTTAAGAGAACTACTTAAGACTTCCGACGTATTTGCCATGAGGATCAATTCACCACTATCTAGTTCTTCACCCTTTGAGTTTTTAATATTAATCTTTTTAGGTGTAGATATATCTTTTGAATCTATTTTAGGAAGTTCAAAGTAAATTTTTGGTTCTGCTCCTCTTGTAAGAGCAAGCATTTTTAAAGAGAAAGAGACAAAATCGTCCATACCTTCATTATTAGAAATATAAACTCCTACAGGTAAACCAAGAGGAAAATCATATACCTTGGCAGTCTTTTTAATTACATGTCCATTCATAATGATAAGATAAGTGTTAAACGATTTCTTACTATTAAAAAAATCTTGTGTACGCTTATAAGTTTGCGTCTCAGTTATATATTTCGATAATTCATCTTGAGAAACTAAGTGAAGTTTCTTGTAGTCTTCCTGATATTTCTTATGAGATGAATTAAAACTTGGATAAAGACCCATCTGTTGTACTAAATCTTTTTTTCCAATCATTTTGAAATTGTTAACAATTGATCGATCCTTTGCTCTACCATAAGTATCATGAACAACAATACCCATGAGATCGATAAAGGTTGATCCTTTATAGACTGCACGACCTCTATTTTGTGCCTTGAAATTTTCAATATAGGCACTCCAATCTCTTAACGTTGAAACCATCGCCTGTTGATGAAATCTTCTTTTATTATCAGAGTCAACTTCTTTGCTTTTCATATAGTGAGCAAGGATTTCATAAAATCTAATATTGGCTTGCTCAAATTGATTTGGGTAATAAATATCAGTAGCTTCACCAATGAATAGAGATTCTACTTTATTAGAGATACTAATTTTATAGAGATCATTTGCAATTTCTTTTGCATTGTTCAGATGTATAAGAGCATTGTCATAATCTTTTAAATTAAAGAAAGCAATTCCAAGCTCGGCCTGTTTTAAAAAACGATCCTCATCTCTTTTATAAACTTCACCTTTATTGATTTTTTCAACAACTGACTTGTAGTCATTCTTAGAATATAAAGAAGAGATTAGATCTCCTTCATCCCTTACTTTTCTGGCTGCACATGAGACAAATAAAATAAGGAATGAAAGAATAAGAATTCTATTAAAATAGGCTTGCTTCAACTAATTACCAACCTACTTTAGATTTCTCAGAGTATTTATTTACACGAGTTCTTGTTCTCATAACTTCAACACCTCTTGAGATATCAGTCATTCGAATATTCATCGTATACTCTTTTAGAGTTTTTCCGCTTCTAGAGCGTGGTTGCATTCTTACATTACCAAAAATCATAATATCAGCACCAGCTGCATTACCAATTTTTTTAGCTTCTGCAGGACTTACCATACCGTCATTTTGATATTGAATTTCTTTTAAAAGAGCTTCACGCGCAGACGCATCAATTAAAATATACTCACCTGACTCACTTAACTGAGTTAAGAATTCATCTGAAATGTCATCTGAAGGAAAGTATGGCTCAGCAGTTTGATTACTAAATTCAGCAACAAACACCTTTGGACGACGACCTAGCTTTAATAAATAATTTTTAAAACCTTTATGTTGTTTCATTTTTTGAATTACTGTTTCAACTGAGTTTTCAGTGTCTCGAGTAACCCATGCATCTGTAATTTCTAATGACTTCTCATCTGAAGTATCACCTGAAACACGTTCTGCTTGAAATCCCCCACAAGAAGCTAGTGCGAAAAGCATTGTTAGCGTTAAAATCTTTTTCATATATCCTCCATTAAATTTTTAAATCTACAAAAATATCAGGTATATCATCTGCAAGTTCATCAACAACCTGTTTGATAATTGCATTTTCAGAACGGCCTGTCTGTGTATACCTTTTTGTAATATTCAATTTTCCTTTTCTGAAATTAATTTCTAATGTTTTCTTTACAAAACCATCAACGTTTAAAAACTCGTCGATAAGAGCTATCGCAATATTTAAACGTGTCTCACTTTTTCCAGAAAATACATTATTCTTATTCAATTCACTTATTAACAATTTATCAACTATTTCAAACTTAGGTTGTGAATAAATATGTAATGTAATGTCTTTCTTAGATCGAGAGTCATATTTTTTAATATTAGATTTATATTTATCCACTAAAGTCATCATATATAATTCTAATTTTTTAATGACGCTATTATTGGCCCTAATCTTAGAAAAAACTAAATTATTACCACTATTATATAGCTCTTCATTTTCTTTCTTAAGATCTGAAATATCACTTCTCAATTTAGAGATAAACTTCTTCGTGTTCAACCCCATCAGGACACAATAATATGAATCCTCATCGACAAAGGATTCTATCATTTCAACGCCAAAAAGATTCTCTGAAACTTCTTCACTTACAAAATCAGAATATTCACCTTCATCTAATTTGCCATTAGAACTTTCTATTGAGGTAAACTTAGCTTTTACTTTAACTTGAAAATTTTTTGCTATTTCAACTCGTGCATCTTCCGTAGCTTCTTTTTCACTAAGGCCACAAGTCTTCGCACATAGGAAATCCTTTGGACAAGACTTAATTTGTCCAAATGAATATAGACTAACAAGTGATAGTAATAAAATTTTATTCTTCAAATTTCTGTCTCAGCTCTTCTTTGTGTGAATCTTTTGCAACTGCAATAGCTTTTTCTTGAGCATAACGAATCGCTCTTTGTAGCGTTTCTTCCTTAATGCCAACTAAAGAATAACAAGCATAGTATGGATCACCAATTAACTTATCATCTTTCATTTTCTGTCTCTTTTCCCAATACTGTTCCTTAACTCTAACACCAGATACTTTAGTTCTAATTGATTGAGTAAGAGTTTCAGAGAATGTTTTCACCTCTTGTGAGTCTTCATCAAGATTTGTTACTTCAGTATAATCGTTTGCAATTTCTTGAGAAATTTCAGAAGCAATTACTGCTGTCGATCTTGCTGTTGCTGACTTTACACAAAGTCTTCTATTTCTATTTTCTGATTGAGATAAGAAGTAATGATAGTCTTTATCACCTTTGTAATTGTCAGTACTTTCTAACCAATCAGGTTCAATTTTGTTTGAAGCATTTAAGATTTTATAATCAATTTCAAACTCTCTTGCCTTCTTACCAGAGGAACAAGAAAATAAAGTAATTGATATTAAAAAGAATGATAAAATTTTTGTCATGGTATCTCCCGAAAAAATAGCCTTAGTAGACTTTTCTAAGTCAACTAATTTTACTTTACGTTGAGATATAATCAATGAAAAATTATTTTAATAATTCCTTAACGGCGATGTGACTGAGTAAGAAGCCTACTGTTCCTGTCATGTATGTGGCAGTACCTAGACCACCATCACAATCAAGCTTTAGTGCAGCTGAAGTATTATCTAATTCGCACTTTTTAATCTTCTTAGAAGGCTCTGGTGAATATACACATTGAACTTTTGCTTTTGAGCGGCCTAGTGGATAAAGATGTTTCTTTTTTAGCTCTTGCCTTACTTTACGATAAAGCATGTCTTGTTTTGTTTTAGATAACTCAGCGACTGTAATCATTGTAGGATCAACTTTGCCACCAATGGCCCCAGAACTTACAATTTTGACTTCACGCTTATAGCATTCGTTAATAAGAATTGCTTTCTCACGAGGGGCATCAATTGTATCAATAATAATTGATGGTGATTCTGCAAAAATCTTTTCCATATTCTTTTCATTGAAAAAGCAATAATGGCAGACGACTTCACAGTCTGGATTAATAGTAGCGATCCTCTCCTTAAGAGCATCAGCTTTCATCTTTCCATAATTTCCATCATGAGCATGTAGTTGACGATTTGTATTTGAAACACAGATATCATCAAGATCAACTAAAGTGATTTTATTAACACCAAGACGTGCGATAGATTCCACACACCAAGTCCCCACTCCGCCAAGGCCAATAATCATAAAGTGTGAATCTTTAATAACAGAAAAAGCTTCCGTTCCCAGTAGGGCGGCTATTCCATTAAATCTTTGTTCGTGATTTGACATAGGCTTGTAAAAACAGGTGCTTAAGAACATGGCGCACTCGGCAGGAGTCGAACCTGCGACCTTCTGATCCGTAGTCAGACACTCTATCCAGCTGAGCTACGAGTGCGCATGTAGAAGTATTTATAGCCCCTAACTGCTCATATTGTCAATGCGTTCTTGCATTCAGGGAAATAATTTGTCAGAGAGGGCCAAATCATTGGACAATAGCCTCAATTTATTAATTATTTACAGCTATTTTACATGAACAAATTTCTAATTATATTTTTAATACTTCCACTTTTTTCATTCGCACAAGAAAGTAGTGAACTTCAACAATCACTCGAGAAAAGAATAAAGGAAGATGAGCATTCAAATCATACGTCTTCCCTAGTTACAGCACATAGGCCAAATTACATTTTACCAATCACCTATATGCACGATCCAAATGAGGCTCCTTATCCTGCAGATGATGAATTAAAAAACATTGAAACAAAGTTTCAACTAAGTTTTAAATTTACGGTCCTCTCGCAAATTTTTGGTTCGAAAACTGATTTAGATTTTGCCTATACTCAAAAATCTTTTTGGCAACTTTATAATAAGAAAAATTCGGCAGCTTTTAGAGATACTAATTATGAGCCTGAACTATTTATATCGTTTGAACCATTTAAAGAAGATTGGCGTATTTTTAAAAATTACTACCACTTTGGTTTTGTTCATCAATCAAATGGTAAAGACTTACCACTATCTAGAAGCTGGAACAGAGTCTTTGCTACAACATTCTTCGAATGGCAAAAAACTCTTTTTATGCTTAAGGTGTGGTATCGCATAAATGAAGAGCCAAAATCAGGGCCAACCGATTATACAGGTGATGACAATCCAGACATTACTGATTATCTTGGCTACTTTGAGCTTACAGGTATTCATAAAATAGATGGGCATACACTTTCTTGGATGGTTAGAAATAACTTAAAAAAAGATAATAAAGGTGCCTTAGAAATCGATTGGTCTTTTCCATTACCTGAAACTCGTCTTAAAGGTTATGTACAATTTTTTACTGGCTATGGTGAGACACTAATTGATTATGATTACAATATGACTCGCATTGGACTTGGGGTCGCATTTACAGATTGGTTATGATGAAAAAAATCTTAGTTACAATTTTATTCTCTACTTTTACTCTTGCGAGCAACTATAAACCACAGTACTGGGGTATAGGTTTCGGTTACAGAAATGCGGACATACCATTTAAAGTAAAAGATAAAAAAGTATCTGATATTATTCCACTATTCTTTTACAAGCGTGGTGACTTTCATCTTGACGGGCTATCTGCGCACTTCACTTTCTATAGGCCATTAAAAAATCTCAATATTAATTTAATGTCACAATATCGCTTTTTTGACATACCAAAAGATAGTCAAAATACGATTAGAAATGCCGGTTTTGACTACGGTCTCGAAGCACAATATGAACACTCAAAAATGTGGAGAACAAGTGCTCAACTTCTAGCAGATCATTCAACTAGAAGTTATTTAACGTTAAAAACTGAAGCGGATTATGTATGGAAGAATGTATTCTTTCGCCCATATGCTTTTTTAACAATAAGAAGTGCTGAATTTAATAATAAGTATTATGGATTAGATGTATCAAGACCTGGGACAGGTTATGAAATTGGAACAGGTGTAAAAGCCGCCATTAGAGTACACAAAGACTTCAACATTCTTACTCATGTAAAAGTAAGTACTTTGGATAATGAAACAGCAGATGCTCCAACTATTCGCAACCAAGTAAATACTGAAACCTTTTTAGGTATTGGCTTCATGGACCCTCACTTAATTCATATGAATGGTCATGATATTTCAAAGCGCACTAAGCTAAAATCTAAAACTTTTGTTAGAGCTGCTTATGCAATGGCCACTCCATCAAACCTAAGCGATATCCTTTCTTTTCATACGGCTACTGATAAATATAATAATGACATGGTTTCTTTTGCCTATGGTATTCCAATGGCCGATAAGTTTCTTGGATCAGATATTCCCGTTTATCTACTGCCACAATATGTTGGTCACCTTAAAAGTGAAGTTCAAGAAAGAAGTAATGAATTTGCATTAGCAGTAAAGATCTTTATTCCATTTCACTGGCCGATTGACTGGCGTCTTGGTTTGGCCGAAGGTATTTCATATGCTGATCAAATTACCTATATCGAAGAATTCGATATTTCAGGAAAGGGATATCGTAGTAGTAAGTTCATGAATTACTTAGATTTTTCAATCGATTTTAGCTTAGAAAAGGCCGGCCTTAAACATACTTGGCTAGGACTTATGATTCATCATCGCTCAGCAATTTTTGAATCATCATCTATGTTTGGAAGAATCAAAGGTGGTAGTAATTACATTGGAACTTATATTCAACAAGATCTGTAGAATCCCCGAAGGTTTAAATTAAAAAAGTTGAAAAACTCAATGATTTCAATAATCTCTATAGTGGAAAATTCTTCTTTCCTGACTATTATCAGTAAAATTTCGCTCTAGAAACATGATATTCATCCGATAATGAGTGCATGAAAAATATAAACTATGTATTCACTCCATTATTTTTATCGACCACTATCACAGGACTTAGCGTTTACTATAGTCAGATTAGTCTAACTCAAGGACTTGCTTTCTTTAGCGCACTTATTCCTTTCACAATCTTTGCAGTTAAAGAAAGAAGAAAGCATCGAATTAATCTTCAATCATTTGTACAAAAGCTAGATTACTTACAACGAAATATCGTTGGAACGAATGCACAGTTTTTTGAATCATGTGAGCAACTAGACGAAAGTACAGAAGAGCAAGCAAGTGCCGTTATTCAAACAAGTGCAACGAGTGATGAAATCAGTGCCATGATTACTAAAACGACAGGATCAATTGACTCATTTGAAGCAAATATAAAAGAGATCAATGGACTAATCAGTAGAAGTGATCACTCTCTATCTAAACTTGAAAAGAATATCCAATCAAGTTTAACAACAAGTCGTGATATTACTAATTCTCTTAGTGATATCGTTGTGAATCTAAATGGATTCCTATCAACATTTACTGACGTTGAATCAAAAGCAATGCTTATTAATGATATTGTTTTCCAAACAAAACTACTTTCATTCAATGCTTCGGTTGAAGCCGCACGTGCAGGAGAACACGGAAAAGGGTTTTCAGTTGTAGCGGAAGAAATCGGTAAGCTTGCATCAACTAGTGGAGAAAGTGCTGAGGCGATCAATGCGACTCTTCATGAAGCACAATTAAAACTTAATACTCTAATTTCAAATATTCAAGAGAACAGCAAAAGCCTTAATGAAAGGCTTGATCAAACAGCTGACTCTTGTGACAACACACTTCAAGAATTTAGACACAGCTTTAATCAAACTAATGATGAAACAATGAAGATGAACGAGCAAATTCAAGAAGTAACAATTGCGGCGAAGGAACAGGAGAATGGTGTTATCGAACTTCGTGATGCAATTCACGCAATTAATAACTCGACTCAAAGAAGTGCACTTGTTGTATCGCAAACACTAAATCTAGCAAATACAATTAGTCAGTACTTAGGTGAACTTTCGGGATCTATTAATAACACTAAGAAAACACAAAATATTACAATTAATGAAAACATTGAATTAATCCCTTGGGAAGATAAGTACAACATTGGAATTTCAAAAGTAGATGGTGAACACCAAGAATTACTACGTAAAATTAATAGCCTTATTAATTCAATGAATACTGGTAGAGGTATGAAAGAAGCTTTCCAGACGCTTAAAGAATACACTGTGTTCCATTTTGATGAAGAAGAAGAATACATGTTAAGCATTAACTACCCTTCTTATGAATCACATAAAAGGGTACACGAGAAACTTCTATCTGCCGTAGCACGTTTTGAACAACAGCTACACAATGGAACGCTAGAAAAAGATAAGCTAGCAAGTTTCTTAAAGAACTGGTTATTTACACATATTATGGGTATTGATACTAAATATGCAGATCATGCGAAAAAGCAGCGAACGACAAAGTTCGCTGCCTAAGCAAAATTAGAATTCGGGATAAAAAACTTTCGCGAATCGAGAATAATTTTCAAATTGAGGCATATGCCCTAAGCCATCTAATTCAATCAATTTTAGCTTAGGGTTATTTTTCTTTATGTCTTTACCAAGTTTTTGATATTGACCAAGTTTTCTCTTCACACCTTTTTTCTTCCACCCTCGACCTGGACCAGTTCGGTCACGAGTTCCTAAAATTAAAACTGTTTTTGCTTTAATTTTTGGAAATTTAACAACAATATTATCATTGAATATTGGCCCGTAAGTTAAAGCGGCATTCCAGGCAACAACATCATAATCAGGACCATTTAGCCATCCTTTAAAAGGAGTCAGAAGCTCTTCATAAGAATCGGCCCAAGTGCCATCATAGTAGTTTTTCTTTTGATAGTTTCTCGCACCATCAACTGTTTTATTTTTTTCAATATTATAAAAGAAGTCAGGATCTTTATATTCAGCATAATCCAGATAGGCTTCAAGACCGATTGGATTTACTAGAATAATTTTTTTAATATCTCGATACATTGAACCCATATTTACTGCAAGCATCCCTCCCATAGAGTGACCAACAAGAGTATATTTTTTTACGCCTATCGATTTTAGTAGATCATGAGTGTTCTTTGCCAACTGAGGAAAGCTGTAGCTATAGCTCTTTGGTTTAGAGCTTTTCCCAAAGCCAATTTGATCAGGAATGATAACTCGGTAACCTTTCTTCACAAGATCATTTGCGACTCTCTCCCAATAAAATCCTGCAAAATTTTTACCGTGCAGAAGTACTGCTACTTTATGTTTCGAACTTCCTATATCCATATAACGCATTTTTAGCTTTTGCCTTTGTGACGAAAGTTCAAAAGTCTTTACAGGAAATGGATAGCTAAATTCAGTTAATTCAGCGTCAAAGCTCAATTCATTTTTTGTATTAGTGGAACAAGATACAAGAAACACCGCTAGAATTAGCGTAGTTATAATTTTCATTTTACATCCTTTGTTAGCTTTCTAAATTTTAAAAATGACTAACAAGGATGTAAACCCATCTAACAAAGAGTTAACAAATCAAATGTTTAACTCGAATATTAGATTCGGATACCAAATCCTAATGATGACTGGAGCTCTTCTTTATCATCAGTGAAGATAACATTTACACCTGCATTTAGTGTAAATACATTCATTAGATTTATCGCAAGACCTGTACCAGCGTATGGATTAACATAGGTAGCAGGCTCTACAATCGTCGTTACACCGGCTTCTGTTCTTTCGTACTTACTATCTCTAGCATGAGCACCAGCTCTCAAATACCAATTAAGTGCACGTCCAAGATTAAATGAACTTCTAAGCCCAAGCATATAATTTGTCGATGAATCACTAATATCAATACCTGAATCAAATGACTCATCTTCCTTGGCCTGAGTTACCTCTGCTTCAAGTGATAGGTACTTTGGTCCATAATTAGCTCTAAGGCCATAAAACAGGCGACTAGACGTATGAGGAGTAGGAAGAATTTTTTGTACACGCTCATATCCTACAACTGGTTCAATTTCTAGATTGCCACTTTTAAAGCCACCAAAACTTCGCCCTTGAGCAAAAGTAGAAAGAGAAATAATAATTGTCAGTACTGCTAATAATAGTTGAGTCTTCATGAGCTTATTATCGCATGTCTATAGGGGCAACGTATCGAAGGGGTAAATTTGGCCTAACCTTAAATTTAGGCACAAAAAAAGATCGCTTTTGCGATCTGATAATAATTGGGAATTTTAAAATGGCGGAGAAGGCGAGATTTGAACTCGCGGTACCCGGAGGTACGACACCTTAGCAAGGTGCTGGATTCGGCCACTCTCCCACTTCTCCATTAAGAAAAAAAGTGGCGGAGGACACAGGATTCGAACCTGCGGAGCTCGCGCTCAACGGTTTTCAAAACCGCCGCTTTCGACCACTCAGCCAATCCTCCGCAAAATACAAATATTTTGCATTCGTGAGATATATTATTAAGATTCTTACACACATTTGTCAACGCTTTAATGCATTTATTAATGCAAGAATATTTTCCCTGTCTCTTGCAGCTGGGCTAAGCGTCAAATATCTCTGAAATTTATCAATCGCAAGGTTAGGTTGACCTAGCTCTTTATAGAGAAATCCCATCATCTTATTTAAGTCCGCATCGTTCGGATTAAGCCTGTTAGCGCGCTGAAAGAACTGTAGCGAGGGTACAAACTCTCGTGTTTGAAACGTTAGCTTACCCATTGAAAAGATCGCATCAAAGTAGTTCTTATTAATCTGGATTGCCTTAGATAAATTCTTTTTGGCCTCCTGAACTTTTTTGCCTATTAAATAAATTTCTCCTAGTACATAGTAACCAAATTCAGAGTTAGGATGCTTTTCAATTTCAACAAGTGCTGCTTTCTCTGCTTCTTTAAACTTTCTCTGGCTGAATAAAATTTTAGAACGATAATAATTTATTCTAGGATATGTAGGTAATCTCTTTTCTAAAATATCGATATGTTGATTAGCAAGGCCAAAATTATTCATATGAATATAAGTAATAATCAACTTCTCTCTTACAAGAAGATTACCAGGCTCATAGACAAGTAACTTAATAGCATTTTCTACAAGTTCTTTATAATTTCTTTCAATTTCTGAAACTTCTACTAAGTAAGAATAAAGTGCACCATCTTTCTTATTAAGACGATCTAGTACTTCTTTCATTTCACGATAAGCTTCATAGTTTTGATCACGATAATAGAAGACAGCAATTTGGCCATATAACTTTGGATTATCTCTATGCTCTAATAATTCTTGGCGTAGATATCCAATAGCGGTTGTAACACCGTCTGTTTCATAAAGGACCTTACTATTTAAAATCTTATAATCAATATTAGAGGGATTCAGTCCCATCGCTTCATTAAGGAAAATCTTAGTTTGTTTGAATCTCTTATTCTTAAAAGCAATTTTGGCCATTTCAAATTGAGCAACATCACTTAATGGATTAACTCTTATGGCTGCTTTAAATTTATCAAATGCCATTTTATCATTTGAAATAAGATTGTAGTAAAGACCAAGTAACATATGAAATTCAAAGGTCTCTCTAAACTTCTCACTTGTTGAAAGTGCCGATAATAAGCGTTTGGCCTCATCCTTCTTATAAGACATTATATTGGCCTTAATAAGAGCGTAGTTGATACGTGGGTTAACTGGATGTAATGCTCTTAGCTTTGTAAGCGTCGTGATAGCAAAGTCAAAATACCCTCTTTTAACTTGCAGCTCTGCTAAGTAGAGTTTTGCATCAATACTTGTTTCATCTAATGAAACAGCTCTAAGGGCCAACTCAAATGCTCTATCCCAGTTTAGAAGAGCGACTTCGTCCTTAGATTGTCTAATTAAGACTTTAATCTTACTCGTTGAAATAACCTTCTGTGTAAGATCACTACCTGCAACATCCAAAGTTGCTAGAGTGTCGCGTAGAGATTCATCATCATATATTTTTAATGATTGTTGAAAAAGCTTAGTCGCACCCTGGATGTCTTTATTATAAGCTTTAACAAAGCCCATAAATTTTAAACCCTGAGCAAAATTATAAGGAGATCCACCACCGTATTTTGCAATCAAAATTGATGCAATTTTATTAAGCTCCCCCATCTTTTCTAACTCTAAAAGTAAATCACCATAGATGATTAGAAATCGATAATCACTTTGAAATTTAGACTGATTCTCTGTAATAAGCTTTAAGGCCTGAGTACTATTTTCATTTAAAAGCAAATAATTAACCATCGCATCGATAGATTCGACGGTTCTAATTTTTGCGTTAAAAAGCTTATCATAGACAATCTTTGCCTTTTCAAGCTCTCCCGCCTTAAGTAGATAATTTAGATAAATTGAAAATAGCTTAATCGATGGTTTATTTGATTTTAAATAATTATATCTTTCTATTGTAAATATGGCAGTTTCATACTTTTGAAAGTAAGCATAGAATTGAGCTGCACCAATTACAACGTCAATATCAGATAAGAGCTTAGAGTCTTCGATTCTAATCAACTTCGATAATACTTGTCCCGCTTCAAACTTATTTTGAGTATCAATTAGTAAATCACTATACGAATGAATTAGTTTACTTATCGCCGGATTACCTGAGAACTTATATCGAAGCGAAAGATTAAATTTGTTTGCAGCACTGATTCTGTTTACGAATCCATCTTTTTTAAAAAAAGCCAAACCTTCTGTATAAGCAATCTGAGCCTTTTGAGGCTGTGCGATTTCAGTTGCAACAGGAAAGGAGATTTTTGGAACAACTACTGTCTCAATTTCCTTCTTTTCTTCCGGCATTAAAAATATAATGGCCACGACCAAAAAGAGTGCAACAGTAAGGTTTCTTTTCTTATTACTTGTTACTATTTTTTTCTCGGCCTTCTTCTCGATAATTTTCTTTTTAGGCTTCTTTTTGAGTCTACGCTCTTCTTGCATAATCTGAAGTTCAATATCACTATAATCTTCAGTTTTTGTAGGAAGCTCTTCCCTCTTAAGTTCTGCAAGATTAAACATCTGTGTTGCAGCATCTGCATCTACGATTTCTTCAGGTTCTGGCTCCGGCTCTTTTTCTTTGGATTCACCTGATTCACCATTATCATCATCTTCGTCATCAAGATCAAATTCATCTTTGAAATTATTGATGACAACCGTCTTTGCGATATCCTCATCGTCATCTGCTTGCTGCTTTTGTTTTTTGAGACTTGAAATATTAACAAGTACTGTTTTATCAATTGCAGGAGGCTCTTCCTCTAATTCGACTTCATCTCGTGCTTCATCTTCAAGCTCTTTTTTCGCTTTAAATTTTTCTTCAATTTCCTGATAGTCGATATCAATATCTTTATCTTTCGAAAACTTGAATTCATTAAATGCGGTTTTATCTTCGCCTATTAACGTATGATGTTTTTGCTCACTATCTGTTTGAGCATATTTCACTTCTTTTTCTGTCTTATCTTTAACTTGTGTAGGCTCTTCTATTTTTCTGAAAAGATCACTAAGTTCTGGAATAGCATTTACAGGGGCCCAATCCCCTGTTGGAAATTTTTGGAATAGACACGAATCATCGATTGCATCTTTATGACCCAGCTCAATTAATTCGGAAAATACAAAGGGGCCCAAAACCTTATTTGCTTTGGTTTTGACACGAAACTTTATCATGCCTTTATTATCCTAAGTATATGAAATTAAATCAAATATAGGCTTTGCGTGGACTATTTTTCACAATACCAAAAATATTTTGCCTGTAAGCTAGCGAAATAATCAGGAATATCGTTGAAAGTAACTGTAAATTCGTTAAATAATCAATATGCAAATAAACGATATGCCCAATAAGAAATAGATAAGCTACATGAATAATACTCATGAGCTTAGAAACTAGTGGTGAATAATCAACTTTATTTGCAAAAACTAACAAATATACGACTAGAAATAACTGATAAAAACTATCAAGACCAAAAGTCGGCAAATAGATAATTGCACTTGCTAAACAAATCGACATCAATTGAATCGCTTGAAAGCGAGTATCTACTTTAATAAAAGAAAAGATAACTTGCAGACTTAGAAATAGAAGATAGAAATAAGGACTAAGCTCAATATTTAAACCAATAAATCTCTCTAATACTGAAAGACAGAAAATATACTGTAGAATCGATAGATAAGGACGAATCTTCTCTTTAGGCATTAGTAGTGCCGTTGTTACGACAATCAAAATTTCGTAAAAGAAGTTACCCAACTCTACGCCTTGAAATTCTTTCACAAAGAAATAAACAACAGCAATTACAATCCAAGCAAGTATATAAAATAAACTATGCTCGCTTTTTTTATCTGTATCGAAGAAACATAAAGCCCCTAAGAGAAGAACAATATCCGTAACACCTGTAAAATTCCAAATATTAAAAAGTGAGAACCAAAGGAGCGTAAAACCTTTGAATAAAGATCGAAGATCTCCCTTACTATTAAAAAAGAAAAAAGAGAAAGTTACGGCCATTACAGCGAAGTAGCTTCTTTCTGTTGAAGAAAAAACATAGTCTTTAAATAAGAAATAGAAAACACCCAGAAATATTACTGATAGTATTGAAGTTCTCTGCTTCTCATTAATACCAGAATACTTTTCTAAAATTGAATTTAAAAAATATGTTACAGGATAAAAAAGTAGTAATGAATAAAAACTAGCTTGCATGGTTTAACTCCACACTCTTATTACAGAACTCGACAAAAATTGAGAGTAGAACAACTAACGGTATTAGCTTCGCTAGTCCAGTAAGAAATGAAAGGGATAAAATAATCGTTAGCATCGCTATATTCGATGTAATGATAAATTGTAAGCGATCCTTATATCCCTTAATAAATTCAGATAGGCCGAGTAAACTTAAAGCCGTTAATAATAACGGTAGGCCATGAACTTCATTTAATAATAAAATAGATATCGCAAGGATATTAATTGAATTAGTAACGCCTTCTCTGAAGTGAAGAAAAACTAATAAAATTACAATTAGTGGTATTACTAACAAAGACGTACTTACAACATAATCAGAATAATTAATTAAAGTTAAATATTTTAAGATGAAAAGTGATAAAAAAACACTATCGTCTTTAGAGAAAAATATGAAAATCAAAGATGATATGACAAGCGCGTAAAAAAGGTAATAAAACTTATCTTTAAAAATTAACAGTCCTAATAAATTTATAAATAAATAAGCTAAGAACTTAAAGTTATGTAACTTAGCAATTGATAGTAGCGACATTGATGCCAGTACAAATGTTGCCAAGTTTGCTGCACCAAATGTGACAAAGGACAACGGTGCCATCAGTGTTAAACTTAATGAATCTGACTTTCTCATTAAATATAGAGTAAAAAGCGCCCCAACCACAGGAAGAAAACCAAAGTTTATCCCTAAACTTAATCCTGAAAAACCAGTGTAATACATTACGCCACTTAAGAAGAAGCACAGAAGTGTAGAAAGGATGATCGAAGTCGCAAATGTTAGATGATCTCTATTTATTCTCATTTAGTTACCACCTGAATAATTAATACTAGAAAATAAGTGGCCATAATTATCATGCTTAATGCTCGTACACTACGATATGATAGAGCAAATACGCCCAAATGCGATTTTTGAATATTAAACTGCTGCTTAGAGCTATCCTTAAGAGCAAATACTCCATCTAAAAACGCAAATCGCTTTAAGTTACCTAAATTAATTTTTGTTCCGATTAAAGAAACACTAACCGGTAATTTCGATACAAATCCAAACACTATAAGACTCAATATAAGATAAGAGCTAATCGCATAATAAATAGAAGTCTTATCAACCTCACCGATGGCCCCTTGAAATAAAATTAAACCGAATGAAATTAGGCTCATTGTTATCAAACTATAAAGAAACTCAAACCATTGTAATCCGAACTTATTGTGTATTGTTGAATCCGTATTCAGTAATAAGATTATGATGGCAATAACAAAACTCAAAATAATAATTGTTAAATTTTGAATAGAGAAAGCTAATGTGAGTAAACCAACTATCCAGATCTGATCAAAAAGCTCATAAGAAAAGTACTTTTTTAGTACTTCTGACTCTAAAACTAATAGATTCTTTGTTGTAATAAGTGACTTACTTACGTAATAAAAAACTATAATCGACATAAGTAAGGTTTCTAAATTTAATAGTACCGCTATGATTGAAGAAAGTAAGAAAACTGTTTTAAATATAGTTGCCTTACTGATTACAGTTATAAATAGTAAAATCGACAATGAAATCAGAAAAACATTAAGCGTTGGAGATATATGCTGAATATTAGATAGCAATAACACTGACATGATCACACCGTCAGTAATTGCAAAATCTTCATCGCTTGAATGCATAAAACTTAAAAGTAAATATACTGTAAATAAATACTTAAAAGATGTAGATTTATCAACCAAAGTTAAAAAGCAAATAATTGCAATCTTCAAAATATCCAAAGAGCGATATTTTAAATCAGGCTTGGCAAAATTAAATAAACTACATGCACTAAAACCAATTATCTTTAGATTTATATCAACTGGCAGAAGTAAAACTGCAAATGGAAGTACTTCATAAACCTTACGTTGCCCCTGATCAATAACTAGATATGAGAGAACGAAAGGTATAATTGTATTGAAAAAATCAAACTCGACACCGGAGAAGAAATAAATAAAGTTCAATAAAATAGGAAAAATACTAATAAATGCTTTTCCATAATTATTTATACGATTACTAAAGTGTAATCCTATTAGAGAAAGGATAAATAATGAGATATTTATATAAATCATTTTAACCCCTGCCTTACTTTAAACTCTTTAAAAATAGAATTAATGATTAAGAAGATTGGTGCAGAATAAATAAAGATCATCACACCATCTCCTAAGCTAATCGACTCTTGTACTCTTAAATCGATCAGTAGTAGAAAAATTGTGATAATAGTAAAAAGAGAAAACAGCTTCTTAGTAAATCTCTTCGTAAAAAGATAAACGCCAATATTTATAACAAATAAAATTGAAAGAAGTGAAAATGGATCGATATTATGCATTCTTATCTCCATCTAAATTTACAATTGATAAAAATGCTATAAACACAAGCAAAACACTAAATTTCAGTAATATTGTCCAATCAACATGTGTATCGACATTAAAGTTATTAATGGCCCCAATTAAACCACCAGAACTTTTAAGGTGATAAATATTAACAGAAAACACACCTAGTATAATTGTCGTAAATAAAAAGTACGGTAAGTATTCAAAACGCTTAAAGCGTACTTCTGAGGTTGGAAAGCAATATTCAATAACACTTAAGATTAATATAAAAAGTGATAAGAAAATAAATAAGAAATACAATAATACCGTTGAAGATACTCCTAGAAAATTTAGAAGTAACATCGTAAGAGATATTGGATAGATAATCATTGTATATCTCTTTCTAGAGAATGCCGCTAATAAGAAAAATATTATAATTAAGATATTAAAATACATTGAATACCTTTGTTATACATAGAATCATAACAACCACTAAGCTATAGACAGTTCTACTTCTCGCACTAAGAAGTATTGTCGAGTAATCTTTCAAAGGCTGAAATTTTAAATATGTATTACTTAAAATAATTAACACTGCCTGAAAAAAGAGTACAAATAACGTTAAGACAAAATAATATAGTGGTACTGAATCAAACTTAGCTTTAAATAAATGTGACCAATCACTATTAGTAAAAGTTAAATTGATAAAGAATAAAGTAACTAAACATTGATATAAGAGTCTAACGTAAGAACACTGTATGCTTATATACTTCTTATCTGAATAAATAGTGCCGGCCTTAATAACTTCAACTTCAGTAGTATAAAAAAGAATTAATAACGGTAAGCTGAAACAGAGTTTTAAGAGAAAGATATTTGATTGAATCAGGGAATAAACTAATAATAATATGCTTAGGATAATTGCCTGAGTAAGTACAATTTGTGTTTTTTCAATTATTTCTGAACGAATAAGTGATAGCCTAAATCTGAAAATACCTACAAAAACTGTAGTTGCAATAATTAGAGCATAAAAAGGCAAGATGTAGCGTATTTCATTAGTTAATAAGAAATATGCACTAAGTGTTTGTCCAAAAATAGCTAAAAACAAAATAACTATAAAAGAATTAAAACTTAGAGCATCAACTCTTTCAATATTGTGAGTTGAAGCTAAGTACCTCTTTAAACTTAAGATCGGTAGTATCTCTTTTGAATTAAGAAGAGAACCCATTAATTGAATAACGATAAGCCATAGTGGCAAAGTAATAATTAGTTCCAAGAACTATCCTCTTTAATTTTAGATAATTACAAAATTAGTAGTATTAAAATTGTAGCAAGACCAATCAATATTGAATACGCTTCTTTGTAAAAATCTAGGGTTTGAGCACCTAGAATCACTACTGTAATCATGGCCACAACTTGAAAGACAATAAGAAGTTTAAAAGTAGCTTTAAGTGATTTTAAATTAGATTTGGCCAGATGAGACTCGCGATTAAGTTTCTTAAATGGAGCCTGGGCCACTTTAGGTTTGAAAAACAAGGGGTAGCCTAAGACTACCCCAAGAATTAAAAAGAAAATTAAAGATGTTAGTAGTACTAATTCCATACTACTTAATTAGGAGCAATGCTCCGTTAGCAAGAGCGATAAGCTTTTGCCAGAAAATACCAAGAAGTACAACTGGAAGCGTGTAAGCCCCGATTACTAGTTGGTTTACGAATCCTAGGCCACCAATTTGCTCATCAGACTCAGCATCTTTAAGAACCATTACACGAACAACTTTCATGTAGTAGTAAAGAGAGATTACAGAGTTAAGAGCTGTGATTACCGCTAGTACGTAGAATTTCTTATCAATAATTGCAGCTAAAATGTTGAACTTAGCAACGAATCCAGATAAAGGAGGAAGACCTGCTAAAGAGAACATTGTAATTGCCATAGCAATTGCCATAGCCGGATGCTTTTTAATAAGACCAGAGAAACGATCGATGTGATCATTACCGTAGTGATCTTGAATAAATGAAGCAACATAGAAAGCTACAAGTGTCATAAATAAGTAAGTTACAGAATAGAAAAGAATTGCAGTCCATCCTGATTTACCAAGTACGATCGCACCAAGCATCATTACACCAGCGTGTGAGATTGAAGAGAAAGCTAGCATTCTCTTAATTGAGCGCTGACCGATTGCTGATACGTTACCAACTGTCATTGTAAGAGCAGCTACAATACTTAGAAGAACTAACCAAGAGTCCTTAAGAACACCAACATCACCACCAAAGAATACTTGAGTAAGACGAGCAAATGCTACGATACCTGCAAACTTAGGAACTAGTGAGAAGAATGCTGTAACTGGCAGAGGTGAACCTTCGTAAACATCTGGAGACCACATGTGGAAAGGAACACAAGAAATCTTATAACCAATCCCTACAAAGAAAAGTAGAAATGAAGGAATAAGAATTGCTGTTTGCTCAGTTGAAAGAGTTGTTAGCATTGGCATAAGTTCAGAGAAGTTAATCGTTCCAAGCACACCAAAGATGTGACTCATACCAAATAACATCATACCAGCTGTTACACCACCATATAGAACATACTTAAGACCTGCTTCAGTTGAACGTTCATCGTTCTTCTTAAGAGCGGCCATTGCATATGAAAGTAGTGAAAGTGTTTCAATACCTAAGTAGAATAGAAGCATATTGTTTGCAGAAGCTAGAAGCATCCCACCGACTAAAACTCCCATTGCAAGGATTGTGTATTCAGCTTTAGTTCCTTCGTAAAGATCTTTTGAAATCTTAGAAAGATAAATAACACCAGCTGTACTTAGGATCATTACGATCTTTGCAAAACCTGAGAAGTGATCAATAACTAAAGACTTAGTAAAAATTTGTGTCGGCTCAACACCAAGTCCTTTGACTTGATAAATAAGCGCACAAAGTAGTCCAAGCATTGAACCCCAGTAAAACATGTTCTTTGAGCTACCTTTTTCATCATTTCCGTAAGTAGCTTCGATGAGGATTAAAGCCCCCATCGTGAAGCATATTAAAAGCTCCGGAATATAATGTGAGATACTCGCTAAATAATTTAAAGCCATTACTTCACCTATTGACTATTAAAAAGTCGCTAATAATGAAACTAGTTTACCTACAGAAGCCTTCATCATATCTAGTAATGGAGATGGCCAAATACCAAATAGGATTACTGCGATACATAGTGGAACCATGTAGAAGATTTCTCTAGCATTCATATCTGTATACGATTTGTTTTCTTCAATAACTTCACCAAAGAACATTCTCTTGAACATCCATAGAAGGTAAGCAGCACCAAGAAGAAGACCAACAACTGCAAGTACAGTAATTGTTGTAAATCTATTGTAGATCCCTAGGAAGATTAGAGCTTCAGAGATGAAACCTGAAAGTCCTGGAAGACCCATTGATGCGAACATCGCAATGATGAAAACAATCGAGAATTTTGGTAATTGTGTATAAAGACCACCAAAACCTTTAGTTCCGTCTGGTCTAACGATCCATCTGTGGTGAGATCTTTCATAAAGAATACCAATAAGAAGGAACATCATAGCTGTTGAAGTACCGTGGTTGAACATCTGAAGAACAGCACCGTTCATACCTTGAACTGTCATAGCAGCAAGACCTAGCATTACGAATCCCATGTGAGAAACTGAAGAGTATGCAACAAGTTTCTTAACATCTGTTTGTGCCATTGCACAGAACGCACCGTAAATAACGTTAATTAAACCTAGCCATGCGATAGCATCTGCAAAGTAAACAGAAGCTGATGGGAAGATTGGGAATGCAATTCTTAGGAAACCATAAGTACCCATCTTAAGTAGTACACCGGCAAGGATAACTGAGATCGCTGTTGGTGCCTGTACGTGAGCGTGTGGTAGCCAAGTATGGAATGGGAAAACTGGAACCTTGATTGCAAAACCGATGAAAAGTGCTACGAAGAATACTTTTGCAAATGGAAGTGCCATACCAAAGATATTTACAGTTTCGTTTACAAATTTACCGCCTGAAAGCGCTAGAATATTGAATGAATCAACACCTTGTCCTGTTACGAAGTATAGTGCAACCATACCAACAAGCATTAGGATTGAACCAAAGAATGTATATAAGAAGAATTTAACAGCTGCATATTCTCTGTTCTCACCACCCCAAATACCGATAAGGAAGAACATTGGGATTAGCATTACTTCCCAGTAAACATAGAACAGGAAGAAATCCATTGATAAGAATACACCGTAAACAGTTGATTGAAGCATTAGTAGTAATGCAAAGTATCCCTTAACTTGCTTTTTAACTGTCCATGAAGAAAGGATACAGATCGCAAAAAGTAGCGAAGTTAAAAGAACCATTGGTAATGAAATACCATCAATTCCTAGGTGATAAAAAATGTTAAACTGTGAAATCCAAGAATGTTTAATTGTAAACATTTCTTGCATACCTGGCACAGTGTTGTCGAATTTCATGTATAGACAACCTGATAAAACCAGCGTGATCACAGTATTAATCAAAGACCATACTCTAATTGCCGTCTCTTTCGTCTTAGGTAATAAAAGTACCCCAAGAACACCGATCATAGGCATCCACAGAATCCAACTTAATAGATTAGAATGTGCGTTCACTGTAACTCCTTAATTCTCTTATAAAGCTAAAATATAACCAAATAGTACTAAAATAATCATTGCGATGTAGAACTGGATTTTCCCGTTTTGGAAAGTTCTTAAGATAACGTTAAATAAACGTACACTTGCACCAGTACCATCTACCATCATTGTGTCGACAAATAAGTTATCGAACCACGCAGAAACTCTCATAATAAACTTCGTAACTGAAGCCCAACCATCAACGGCGTATCTGTCATAGAATCCCATGTCAAACTTAGCTAATAGGTTGTTAAATGGAAGTAGTCCCTTCTTGATGAAACCACCAATATAAAGATCATCCATAAAGTATTTATTCTGTAGAGTTCTGTAATAACGGTTAAACGAATTAACCCAGAATCCTGGATTCCATTTACCCCATAGGTACATCATCATCGCGATGAACACACCAGAAAAAGCAATCACAATCGACATACCAGCACCAATATAGTGAACCTGGTGAATGTGGTGAGCTTCTTCCTCAGAAAGTCCGTAAGTTGAGTCGTACTTAGAAGTTGTAAATGTACCTTTTTCACGTACATCAATTTGTCCAAGTTGCTCACGCTTATAATTTTCAAACTGACCTTTCTTAGGTTTTTGAATTAAAGTTTGGAACCACTCATATTTTCCGTTTGCTTTATCTGCAACTTTAACAAAACCTTGTCCTGTTAATGAACCAGAGAACCAAACACCAAGAGTAAATACCGCTAGGATAAGTAGAGGTACGTTTCTGTTCCAAGTAAGCTTTTCTTCATGACAGTGATCGTAAACTTCTTTGTCTCTTGGCTTACCGTGGAAAGCAAGGAACATCATACGACACATATAGAAAGCTGTAAGAAGTGCACCCATGAAACCAAGAACTGCCGGAGCAATCATTACTGGTGAGTGAAGTGCCTCAATTAAAGCATCTCCTAGAATTCTATCTTTCGATACGAAACCTGAGAAGAAAGGAATACCTGCAATTGCAAGAGTACAACACCACATTGCAATCCAAGTAAATTTCATTTTATGTCTTAGACCACCCATTCTTGGCATCTCTTGTACGTGAGCATGCGTGTGGTGATCGTGAAGTGAGTGAATTACAGAACCAGCAGCTAGGAATAAACATGCCTTGAAAACAGCGTGTGTAATCAGGTGCATGAATGCAGCATTATATGACCCAACACCAATACCAAGTACCATGTAACCTAGTTGAGAGATTGTTGAGAAAGCTAGTACCGCTTTAAAGTCTGTTTGAACTAGTGCAATTGTTGCAGCACCGAAAGCAGTAATACCACCGATATAAGCAACAAGAGTTAATAGTCCTCCAGCATCAAGAAGCGGGTAAATTCTTAGTGAAAGATAAACACCAGCAGCAACCATTGTCGCAGCGTGGATAAGTGCAGAACATGGAGTTGGACCATTCATCGCATCTGGTAGCCAAACGTTTAAAGGGAATTGCGCTGACTTACCAATTGTTCCCATAAAGATACAGAAACCTGCAAATGTTGCTAGAGGGATACCAAGTACCGCCTGACCAGCTAATCCACCAGCATCGATTGCTTTATATAGGTCTACAAAACTTACTGAACCAACAACAGTCCAAAGAGCAACAATACCTAGAAGGAAGAAAACATCCCCTACTCTTGTTGTCATGAAGGCCTTAACGTTAGCAGCACCAGCAACTTCTTTCTCGTAGTAGTGACCAATTAGAGAGTATGAACAGAATCCCATAAGCTCCCAAAAGATAAATACTGAAAATAAGTTATCTGAAAGTGCAAGACCAAGCATTGCAGAAGTAAAGAGTGACATATAAGTGAAGAAACGACCGTTTCTACCGTAGTTCATGTCATCTTTCATATACCAAGTTGAGAAAACGTGGATAAGTGTAGCAACGGCCGTAACCATCATAAGAAGTACAGCAGTCATGTTATCAATATAGATACCCATGTTTACTACGAACTCTTGCCCACCACCAGTTAGGTCAAACCAAGTGAATACTTTGTGAATGTGATAATTAGCAGAGTACGTTCCGAAAACGAAGTCGCTAAAAATTCTCCACGCATAAATTGTCGAACCTGCGATTGCTGCACAACTGATTGCTACAGCTGTTCTAGTAAAACGTGAAGCGATAAACGCATTTATCACGAAAGCAAAGAACGGTAGTAGAACAATTGGAGCAATACTTGAAATCGTATAATCCATTTTTTTCCCTTATATCTCTAATTAACTTTTTAGTTCAGTTGCATCATCAATATGAATCGAATCTTTAACTTGGAAGAAACGAATCACGATTGCTAAACCAACGGCCGCTTCAGCAGCAGCAACAATAATAATGAATAGTGACATGATATTTCCGTCAATATTCTGGTTTGCGTATCTTGTGTACGCAGCAAAGTTAAGAGCAGCTGCGTTTAAAATTAGCTCAACACCAAGAAGGATCGCGATAATATTCTTTCTCGCTACCATTACTGCAATACCTGCAAGGAATAAGAAGAAAGAAATTAGTAAGTAAGAAGATAAAGTCATCATTTTTTTAATCTCCTTGGTCTAGAAATTACTGCAGCACCAACAAGTGCACCTAAAAGAAGGATTGAAGAAATTTCGAAAGCTAGTACGTGATCTGTAATTAGCTTAGTTCCGATCTCTTCTACTGTTGATTGCATATCTTCCAGTTGCACATGTTTTTGAATTTTAAGTACAGGTGCTAGGATTTTCATTAATACAAAACTGATTACAAGCATCATGATTGCTGCAATAGTGTATGTTTTAGTTGTTCCCATTGCTGCTACTTTCTTGATCCCTAGCTTATTGTAAGCTTGTTCGATCCCACCAGTTAACATGATGGCAAATAGCATGAGAATTACAACACCACCTGCATATACAACTAATTGAGTAGCAGCTAAGAAGTCAGCTCCTAAAGTTGCATAAAGACCAGCTACTCCAAAAAGAGTAAGTAGTAGGTAGATACATGCATGCATTAAATTTTTTGAAACGGCGACAAGGAATGCTCCTATAACTGTAGCCGCTGCTGAAATTAAAAACATTGAGTTAATAAACATTTCAAATATCCTTAAATATTAGTGTCCGCCCGCACCAGCAGATGCAGATGCGATTACTTTTCCAAGAATTGCCCACATAGACTTACCGTTAAATAGGTAAAGCCATACAGCACAACCAATCATATTAAATAGTGCAATTGGAGTTAGATATTTCCAACAAAGTACCATAAGAGAGTCAACTCTCATTCTTGGTAGTGTCCATCTGATCCAAATTACAACGTAATAAAGAGCAAGAGTCTTAGTTACGAAAGATCCAAGTTGTAAAAAGTTTCCAATTTGCTTACCGATCATAGGGTGAGCTGAAGGAATAAGTTTATTTACGAATTCACCTGAACCAAGACCGAAAGGAACTTGATAACCACCTAGGAATAAAGCAGCACAAACACCACAAACAACGAAAACTTCGATGTATTCTGCAAGTGCAAAGAATGCAAACTTCATACCTGTAAATTCAGTGTGGTAACCAGATACAAGTTCTGATTCCGCTTCAGGAAGATCAAAAGGAGCTCTGTTTGTTTCAGCAAGTGCACCAATAAAAAGTACGAAGAACCCAATAAAAGTAAATGGGTTATGAAGAACAAACCATTGGTGTGGTAATCCACCCTGAGCTTCTGTAATTGTTTTAAATGATAGTGAACCAGTCATGATTACAATTGCTAGAATTGAAAGAGTTACTGGAACTTCGTAAGAGATGATTTGTGAAGCACCCCTCATACCACCAAGCATTGACCACTTAGAGTTCGATGCATAACCACCAAGGAAAATACCTACACCTACTAATGATGAAACACCTAGTAAGTAGAAAACACCAACATTAAGGTGAGTTAGAGTAAATCCACTTGAGAATGGTACAACAGCAAGTGACATGAAAACACCTACTAACGCTAGTAGAGGTGCAATGTTAAATAAGAACTTGTCCGCATCACGTGGAACAACGTCCTCTTTAAGAATCATCTTCACACCATCAGCTAAAAACTGAAGAATACCAAAAGGACCAACACGGTTAGGACCCTGTCTCATTTGAAGGTCAGCAGAAATCTTTCTTTCAGCATAAGTACCAAGACCACCAACTGTTGCAAGAGCACCAACGATGATTAATGAGAAAACTAAGAAAAGTAAAAACGTTACGATTCCAGTTGCATCAGTTCCTAAAAGTTTTGATAGTGCATCCACGGCCATTGAGTAGCCTGGTGCTTGTGATAAATACGATACAATCGTTGAATTCATTATTTATCCTTTCCATTAATATTTGCTTGGAAAGATTTTACCCAATCAAGGTCACCTTTCTTCCAGCAATAAACTAAACCTAAACTTAAAATAACAATGAATAGAAGAAGTGATCCAAGAACTGCACCACCCTGTCCGATGTCGACAAAGTTTTTATAAACTGTTGCAACAGGGAACATTAAAGCTCCTTCAACATCAAAGATTAAGAATACTAGAGCGATAACATAGAAACGTACGTTAAAGTTAGACCACGCAGTACCAGTTGGTTCCTCACCACATTCATATGGCGTAAGTTTCAATTCTGTTGGATTATTTGGCCTTACAAGACGACCGACAAGTAATGTTCCAAAGAAAGCGACTACTGCTACAGCGGCTAAAATTAACACCGGCATATAGACGTCAAAGTTTTGCGACATCGATTTATCTCCATGTATAAGTAAAGTAAGTTCCCAAATATTACACGATTACTAGCACTTTGGAAATAAATTGGCCCCTCTTTTTTTGAGTAATATCTTCTATTTAGTAACGCATGGGCCAATGCATAAATTCTTTGTTCTCACTATATTTTATGTTAAAAAACGACATGGATTTATTTGCACCACTACGCACAAAACTAGAAAGCTGGTTAGACACTAGGCAACACGACCTTACCATTGACGGTATTAACAGGGAACACTGGGCATTTGCTAAGTTCTTGTTACAAGAAAAAAATGGTAAAATTAATCCATCGAATTTATTTATTTTTGAAGATTATGATGATGCAGAACAATTCTATGAGCTAGTCAAAACAAGCTTTTCTAAAACAAAACTTGTTTTCTATCCAGGACTAGACGCGTCACCATATTCAGGAATGTTTGCGTCAGAAAGTGCACAACTTGCCCGACACTCAGCATTAGAAAAAATTATCCGTTCAGAAAATAAAGAATTAATAGTTATCACTTCAATAGAATCTCTTGGACTAAAAGTTCCACCAGCAAATTTCTTTAGCGATACAAAAATTGAAATTAATGAATCTGATATAATTTCTCCTGACGAGTTAGCAGGAAAATTAGTTCAACTTGGCTACAGTTCTTCTTTCACTGTTGAGGAACAAGGGACATTTTCTAAGAAAGGTGAAATCTTTGATATTTATCCAGTTGGTCATCATCCAATTCGAATTCATTACTTCGATGAAATGATTGAAGAAATTTATGAAATTGATAAAGAAACATTAAAGACTATTAAAGATAAAAAACTTGATTCAATTATTATAGCACCTGGGCCAACTATTTTTTGTGAATCTCAGTATTCAAATAATCTAAGAAATAATATTCCGCGACCTAGAGCAAATCAAAGAGAGTTATTAGAAAAAAGAAATGATATCTTCAGTAAGCTTTCAAGCGGAATGCTTTTTGAAAATCATCCGATTTATACACCACTCTTTTTTAATACAGAAGAAACTCGCACACTACTCGATTATATAGATGATAATTGGCTAGTTTCAATTTTTGATCGCGATAATGTAGAAGACTTTTATTCTAATTATTGTGATGAGCTAGCTAAAGATTTTGAAGACTGTGAAGAATTACTTCCTGAACCAAAATATTTTTATGACTTATCAACAGTTGAGCGACTGAGAGATATTGCTTGTCTAAATCTCAACCATTTAAATATTACTGTTAACCTTGATAATGACAGTAATATTGTCGATCTAGGATTTAGACCTTTTAAATCTTATATCTCTTACCACGATATTAATTACTTAGTTAAAAAGGAATTTTTAACAGGTCTTTTTAAGCATATTAAAAGTGAATTTAAATATTCTGGAAAAATCATTTTCACAATTCAAAATGAAAATTCACGCAAAGAAATTGAACACTTAATTGAAACATTTGAAGTTGATGGTGAGATAAAAAAACGAATTGAGTTTGTACCATTTAAATTAAGTGAAGGCTTCTTCTACCCTAGTGATAAATTACTTACTATTTCAGATAGTGATCTATTTTCAATTAGAAGAGATAAGGCCAAGGTTTCAAAAATTCACGACTACGATCTCTTTGCAGAACAACTTGCTTCACTAAAAGAAGGTGACTACGTCATCCACTCTAAGCACGGTATTGGAAAATATCTAGGTTTAGAAGCAATGGACATTGGTGGTTCTAAAACAGACTATTTGGTTCTTCTTTATAAAGGTAATGATAAAGTATTCGTACCAATTTATAAGATGAATCTAATTCAAAAGCATGCTGGCGGCGAACTTAATGTTAATGTCGATAGCTTAAGAACTAATAAGTTCTCTGCCCTAACTTCTAGAGCACGTGAATCGATTAAAAAGTTAGCTTTTGATCTTTTAAAGCTTCAAGCAGAAAGAGCTTCTGCTAAGGCTTTTCAATTTTCTCCTCCAGATCATGACTATAAAGAGTTTGAGCTTTCATTCCCATTCAATGAAACGCCAGACCAGAAAAATGCCATTGATTCAGTAATTGATAAAATGCAAGCAAGTACAGCGATGGATTTTCTTGTGTGTGGAGACGTTGGTTTTGGTAAAACAGAAGTGGCCATGCGAGCGGCTTTCAAAGCAGTACTTGATGGAAAACAAGTAGCAGTATTAGTTCCAACAACGGTTCTTGCCCTTCAACATTATAATTCTTTTGTTAAACGCTTTGAAAAGTTTCCAGTTCGAATTGATTACCTTTCACGTTTTAAAACTGGAAAGGATGAGAAAGAAACAAAGGAAAAATTAGAAAAAGGCGAAATTGATATTATCGTTGGTACACATAAACTTCTTGGTAAAACTATTCGTTATAAAGATTTAGGTCTTGTTATTGTCGATGAAGAACAACGCTTTGGTGTTGGTCACAAAAATCAACTTAAACTTCTAAAATCATCAGTCGATTTCTTAACACTGACAGCAACGCCAATTCCTAGAACGTTACAATTATCTTTCTTAGGACTTAAGGATCTTGCACTAATTAAGACGGCTCCTCCAAGAAGGCAGTCTATTAAAACTTATGTTATTAAAGAAGACGATCATACGATTCAATCGGCCATTAATCGTGAATTAAAGCGTGGTGGCCAGGTCTTTATCGTACACAATCGCGTTCAAGATATAGAAAATTACACTGCATATATTAGGGAGCTAGTTCCTGATGCAAAGATTGTTTTTGCTCACGGACAGATGGCCGAAAAAGAACTCGAGTCTCGAATCTCTGCTTTCTATAGTGGTGCTTACCAAATCCTTATTTCAACGACTATTATCGAATCTGGAATTGATATACCAAATGCAAACACAATGATTGTTGATCGTGCAGATCGCTATGGACTAGCGCAGCTTCATCAACTTCGTGGACGAATTGGTCGATCAGACAAGAAGGCTTACTGTTACTTTGTCGTTCCAAATAATCGCAATATAACTGAAGTAGCGGCCAAAAGACTAAAGGCACTACAAACTTATGCTGACATGGGAAGTGGCTTTCAAATTGCAAATTGTGACCTTGAAATTCGTGGTGCAGGAGATATTCTCGGTGCTCACCAATCAGGACATATCGAGGCCATTGGTCTTGAGCTTTATATGGAACTTCTTACAGAAGCAATTCAAGAACTTCGCGGTGAAAAGAAAGTTATCACGAAGGATATCGAAATCAATACTCCGTTTGCAGCATTCATTCCTGCTCACTTTATTAGTGAATCGAGTGAGCGCTTAAAATATTACAAGCAGCTATCTAACTCAAAATCGATCGATGAAATTACTGCATTGAAAGAAACAATCTTTGATATCTATGGGCCAGGCCCTGAGGAATTTAATCAGCTTATTGCTATTCTTGAGGCACGCTCTCACCTTATGCCTTGTGGTGTAAAGTCAGCGCAATTAATAGACAATACTATCGTATTTCAATTTGATCAGAATATGGTTGAAGCCAATGAACAGCTTCGAAATAATATTTTAAATAACTTCTTAGCAATGCCTCGAAAATATCGTTTCACACCGGACTTCAAGCTAATTTTTACGAATAAAACGACAATATCTCCGAGTGGATTAGTCGAGTTCTGTCAGGAAATTGCGGAAAAAATAGTTCCATCTTAGTGAAATTTATAAGTTTTTAAGAATTTTTGGTACAATTAGATATAGTTTAAGAATTTGATTTCGATAATTTGAAAAGGATATCTATATGTACGGTAAAATCATTTTAGTTTTACTACTTGCACTAGGACTAGAAGCTGCACCAAAAAAAGTTGTAGCAGAAGTTAATGGTCAGAAAATTACAAAAGAAGAGTTAGATCAAGCTTACTTATTAAATAAGTATGTTGTTTCTGATGATCCTGTAACAATGAAGAAAGTGCTTACAGACCTTATTAATAAAAAATTAGGTGTGGAAAAAGCAAAGAAAGCAAAGTTAGATCAAGATCCAATTGTTGTAAGAAAGCTTGAAGAAGTTATATTCAATGCACAAGTTTCAAAAGATCTGGAAGGAGAATTCCAGAAAATTAAGGTAACTGATGCAGATGTAAAGAGATTCTATAGTGAATTCCCAGAGTACCGTACAGCTCATATCTTACTAAGAGTTAGAGTTGCTCCTTCAGAAAATGAGATTAATGCTGCTCAAAAGAAGATTTTCGAAATTCATGAACAAGTTACTCAAGAGCCATCTAAATTTGCTGAACTTGCAAACAAATTCTCACAATCACCAAATGCTCACACTGGTGGAGATGTAGGATATCAACCAGCTTTCTTTATGGCACCTGAGTATTTTGCGGCCATCAAGGGTAAGAAAGACGGATTTATCACTCGTCCAGTACGCACACAACTTGGTTATCATGTAATCAAGGTACTTGGTGTGAAAAAGTATGAAGATATCAATCTTGGCGTTTACAAAAAGTTTGTTTATGACAGGAAGCGCGATAAAATTATCGAAGATTATTTCGCAGGCTTACGTAAAAAAGCCAATATTAAAATTTTAGACAAAAATCTAAAGTAAATAAGATTAAATAATTTGCACAAGCCTCATGGGCACGATAAATTATTGTTCTATATATCGCACATATAAGAACAGTAATAAGAGGTGTTCATGAGGCTTTTTCTTTTTTTGGCCCTACTTTTTTCAACATTAAATCTACAAGCAAAAAATACAAAATTATTAGATAAAATTACGGCCGTTGTTGATGAACATGTCATCACAAAGTCGATGATCGAACGTGTTAAGAAATCGCTTCCAATTCGTCAGAATATTTCTCCTTTCATTTATAAGAAAGAAATGAAGTATACAGACAAGGAAGTTGCTGATCTTATCATTAGAAAATTTATTATTCGCTCTACTCTCGCAGAACAAGGTTATGTAATTTCAGATGCAACAGTAGAGAAAGAAATTAAAAGAAAAGAGCAAAGACTAGGTCTTAGTCGTAACGATCTAATCGCATTTCTAAAAAAGTCTAATACGAATTTTGAAGAGTTCTTCGAACTAAACAAAGAGGCCATTGAATTCAATCACTTTAATTCAGTTGTTATCATTCCATTAATTTCTGTAAGTGAACAAGAAATTAAAAATGAATTCTTTAAAGAAAATGTAAACAATAAAACTGTTTCATACCGATACACATTAGTTGACTTCTCTATTGATGAATCAATCGTAACAAAGAAAGACTATGCAATTTTTAAGAAGACAATGGAATCTTTTCAAAAAGGTGGGCCACTACCTAGCAAGTATGGATCTATTGAGACTTCAACACTTGGAGATATCACAGCAGATGGTTTAACTGCAGACTTACAAAAGCTTCTTAATAAGACACAAGAAGGGCAATTCACACAACCAATCAATATGATGGGTGAAACACATATTTTCTATGTAAAAACACGCGACGTTGTTGAATCTTCTCTATTTCAAAATGCAAAGAATAGAATTAGAGCGCTTCTATATGAATCAAAAGCGAAAGAAGTTACACAAATGTGGTTTGAGCGTGAAAAAGCTAATCACTACGTAAAAACATTATAAAAGAAAATGATCTATGTTACTGCTGGCCATGAAAGAGGAATAGGACTTGAAGTTTTTTTAAAAGCTTGGAGCCTTCTTTCATCAAGTCAGCAGGAAGAATTTCACCTCTTTGTTGGTGATGAATTCAAAAACGATCTACCATCCGAATTAAAATATACACTTGTTCAAAAACCCTATTCTCACAACGCACTAGAACAGGCTTGTGACCGATGTGGACCAAATGACATTCTCGTAACAATGCCTACAACTAAGAATGAACTTTTCTTTGATGGCAAACCTGTTTCAGGACATACAGAATACTTTCGTAAAAGATATCAAAACGAAAATCTCGTGATGTTCTTTAAGTCATATGATGCAAATGTTTTATTAATTACGGATCATATACCGCTTAGAGAAGTCGCAACAAAAATAAATCATGAGCTTATTCACAGTAAAATTAAAATCTGTGTTGATAATTACAAAAAATATTTCGGACATTTAAACGATGTCATTATTTCTGGTATTAATCCCCATGCTGGTGAAGGTGGGATACTAGGAACAGAAGAAAAAGAAATTGTTAAAGCTATTAAAGATCTTGATCTGAGTGAGAGAATTATTGGCCCACTTCCTGCTGATGGACTCTTTCTAAATGATAGTTTTGCAAGCGATAAGCTTTACGTCTACATGTACCATGACCAGGGATTAGCGCCATTTAAAACGATGTTTAAATCTAAGGGAGCAAATATCACTCTGGGAATGCCCTACCTTCGCCTAAGTGTTGATCACGGTACGGCATTTGATCTCTTTGGAAAGGATAGCGCCAATTATATGGGCTGCTATTATGTTTTAAAGTTAGCATTAAAGGTTATTAAAAAATGAATAATGAAATTAAAGTAGTAAAAGCACGTGTTCACAATTTGAAAGACGTCACTATCAATATTCCTAAAAATCAATTAACTGTCATTACAGGTCCTTCTGGTTCAGGAAAGAGTTCACTGGCCTTTGATACAATCTATGCTGAGGGACAAAGACGCTATATTGAATCACTCTCTTCGTATGCCAGACAATTTTTAGGTCAACAACAAGCTCCGGATGTTGAATCAATAACTGGTCTCTCACCGGCCATTGCCATTGACCAAAAGACCACAAGTAAAAACCCAAGATCAACTGTTGGAACAATTACTGAAGTTTACGATTATATGAGAGTACTCTTTGCGAGAGTAGGTGATCTTTACGATCCAAACAATGGTGAAAAAGTTATTAGCTATACGCCGGGTCAGATTACTAGAGACCTAATGGATTTACCTGAAAAGACAAAATTACATATTACAGTTGAAATAACAGATGAAACCAAAAAAGCACTTGAGCAGCAAATGGCCAAGTATCTTTCAATGGGATTTTCACGATTTATTGTAAATGATGAAATCATGTTACTTGATAGTAGTGAAATCAAATCATTAAAAGCATCTGATGAAATTCTTGTCGTTATTGATCGAATCTTAGTTAAAGCAGATATAGAAAAACGCTTAACTGATTCAGTTGAGTTAGGACTAAAGCTAGGAAATGGAATTATTCACGTCATGATTGATGATGAATACCACACATACTCTGAAATCAATATGTCTCATGTAACCGGAGAAGTATTTCCTGATCTAGAACCAAGGCTATTCTCTTTCAACTCACCTGTTGGAGCTTGTGGAAAATGTAATGGCCTAGGTGAATCAAAAGAATTTGTTCTAAGTGAAATTATCTTTGATGACTCACTCCCGGTTTTAAAGGGGGCGATCCCTCTTCTTACGAAGAAGAATAATTTTCTTCATAAAATGGTAGAGTGCATGCTTAAAGAAGAAGGTTTTGATTTAAAGCTTCCTCTGTCAAAAATGCCAAAGAAGATTTTTAAAATTCTTACTGAAGGTACTGATAAGGTTTATACATATAAATTTAAGTCAGAAAATTCAGTTTTTGAATTTTCCAAACCATTCCCTGGTCTTATCAACTGGCTAGATAAGAAGTATCAAGAGTCTACTTCTGAGCGAGTACGCTCAGAGCTCGAAAAAAGCATGCGTGTTCAAAAATGTTCAGAGTGTAAAGGTCGCCGCCTTAACACTATTGCTCTAAGTACTAAAGTTGGGGAAAAGAATATTATTGAATTATGTGAAGTACCTTTAAGTGAAACTTATCAATATTTCGATAATTTAAAACTAGAAGGCATTAAAGAAAAAATTGGTGCTAAGCTTCTCGTTGAAATCACATCACGCTTAAAATTTCTTAATGATGTTGGCCTGGACTATTTAACACTTAATCGCTCGGCAGGAACACTAAGTGGTGGAGAATCACAACGTATTCGCCTAGCTACTCAAATTGGTTCAGCTCTTTCTGGCGTTCTCTATGTTCTAGATGAGCCAAGTATTGGTCTTCACCAAAGAGACAACGTAAGGCTTATTCATACACTTAAAGAGCTACGTGATCTCGGTAATACTGTTCTTGTCGTAGAACATGATGAAGATACAATGAAAGCTAGTGATTATATTATTGATATGGGACCAGGTGCAGGTGTTCACGGTGGAGAAATTGTTGCACATGCAACAACTAAAGACTTCTTAAAGAAGAAATCTCTGACTGCAGACTATTTAAATCATAAAGTAAAAATTGAAGTTCCAAAAGAGCGTCGCAAACTTAACGAGTTTATCAAACTTCGCGGAGCTGAACACAATAACCTCAAAAAGGTTGATGTCGACTTCCCTCTAGGTGGACTTGTTTGTATCAGTGGAGTTTCTGGTTCAGGTAAATCAACTCTTGTGCACGAAGTTTTAATTCCAGCAGTTAAGAGTAAACTAACTCGAATCAATCGCTCAATTTATGAGAAAGCAAACTACAAATCAATTACAGGACTCGATAAAATTAAATCTGTAATTGAATTAGATCAATCACCTATTGGACGTACTCCTCACTCAAATCCGGCTACATATTCAGGTCTCTTTGATGATGTAAGAAAGCTATTTGCAGCAACAAACGAGTCGCAAATCCGCGGTTATAAGCAAGGACGTTTTAGTTTTAATGTTAAAGGTGGCCGTTGTGAAGAATGTGAAGGAAATGGAACACAGAAAATTGAAATGCACTTTCTTCCTGATGTCTATGTAACTTGTAATGAATGTAATGGACGTCGTTATAATAATGAAACACTTTCAGTTCTTTATAAAGGTAAGTCTATCGCCGATATACTAGAGATGACGATTGAAGAAGGATATGAATTCTTCAAAAATCATCGTAGGCTTGGAAAAATTCTAAAGACGATGAATGATGTAGGTCTTGGTTATATGACATTAGGTCAACCAGCAACCACACTTTCAGGTGGAGAAGCACAAAGGCTTAAGTTAGCTAGAGAATTAGCAAAATCGACAAAAGGCCACACGCTTTATGTTCTTGATGAGCCTACTACTGGTCTTCACTTTGAAGATATTAAAGTATTAATGAAAGCAATCAATGAACTTGTAGAAAGTGATAATTCTGTTCTTATCATTGAACATAACTTAGATGTACTAAAAGTAGCAGATCAAATAATTGATCTAGGACCTGAAGGTGGTCATCGAGGTGGAACAATTGTTGGAACAGGAACACCAGAAGAGATTGCAAAAATTAAAGCTTCTCATACGGGTAAATTTTTAAAGGAAATTCTGAAGTGATAAATGGTTTTGAAGAATTCTATAATTTAAAAGATAAGAATCTAATTAAAGAAGATTATTGTATCGCTGAAACAGAAAAAGTTGTGTGTAAAGCACTACGATCAAATCACGAAGTTGAAAAGATTATAGCAACTCAAGAATTTTATGATTCAAATAAGGTGTTGATAGATAACAACTGCAAGCACGTTCTAATAAAAGACAAGAGTGAGTTAGAAGAAATTACAGGCTTTAAACTTCATCATGGAATTCTTGCTAAAGTTAAAACAAATGGACTTAAAAAAATTAATGAGCTTGGTGATCGAATACTTATCTTCAATGGAGTAACTTCTCCAGAAAATGTAGGAACGATGACGAGGGCAGCAATGGCCTTTGGTTTTGATAACATTATCTATGATGCAAAAAGTGCATCTCCTTATCTAAGACGTTGTATCAGAGTTTCAATGGGAAATGCATTTGAAGCTAATATATGTAAGTCACTTAACTTAATTGATGACATTTCTTTACTTCAAAAACTTGGCTATGCAGTTTGTGCTACGGCCAACGAAGAAGGTGCCTTATCGATTACTGACTATAAGTATCCACAAAAAGTTGCTTTAATTATTGGAAATGAGGGCAATGGTATGGATCGTGAAGTAATTGACGCTTGTGATAAGAAGCTATTTATTCCGATAACAAATTACGTTGCACACTTAAATGCAGCAAGTGCAGCTTCAATTTTTCTTTATCACTCGATCTTTTAATTAGATTTTTATTTATATTTATTAACCTGACATTGGTGATGATAGTCTATAACTTAGGCCCATAAGCTCATCACCACACACCGATAGAGTTTGTATCTTTTTCGTTTTTTTCCAATAAAAAAGGCCACTGTCGAGTGGCCTTTTCTTTTACTATATTTTCAAATTTAATTAGTCGATTGATTTAAGAAGTGTCGCCATCTCAATTGCAGACATTGCAGCTTCCCAACCTTTATTTCCAGCTTTAGTTCCTGCTCTTTCAATTGCTTGCTCAATTGTATCAACAGTTAAAACACCAAATGTTACTGGAACACCTGTTTCAAGAGATACTTTTGAAATACCTTTAGCAACTTCATTAGAAACAAAATCAAAGTGTGGAGTTGATCCACGAATAACTGCACCAAGTGTGATTACAGCATCGTATTTTTTCGAAGCAGCAAGTTTTTGAGCAATTAAAGGAATTTCAAAGGCACCTGGTACCCAAGCAATATCCATTTCATCAATATTTCCATCATGTCTTTTAATGCAATCAATTGCACCACCTAATAGTTTGCTTGTAATTAGTTCGTTAAAACGTCCTGCTACTACAGCAAATTTCTTTCCAGATGCATTTAAGTTACCTTCTAGATTTCTAGGCATGTGTTTCTCCCAAATTATCGGCACTTTCACCAAGTGCTTCTTTTCTATATTTAATTAAGTCTTTAATTGTTACAAATTTTAAACCATGTTCCTCAGCAATCTTAGAAAGCTCAGGAGCTTTTGCCATTGTCCCATCAGCGCTCATGATTTCACAAATCACACCAGCAGGGTAACAACCAGCAATTCTGGCCATATCTACGGCAGCTTCAGTGTGACCATCTCTTTCTAAAACACCACCAGATTTTGCAATAAGTGGAAAGATGTGACCTGGTCTCATAAAACTATCGGCCGTCGAATTTTTATTAGCAAGTAGTGAAATCGTTAATGCACGATCTTGGCATGAAATACCAGTACCACCATTTGCAGCATCAATTGAAACAGTAAATGCTGTGTGATGAACAGAGTCGTTTTCTTTCACCATTAGTGGAAGATCTAATTCATCTGCACGCTCTTTTGTAATTGGAGCACAAATTAATCCGCGACCAACTGTCGCCATAAAATTAATGGCCTCAGGAGTAATTCGGTCAGCCGCCATAACAAAGTCTCCTTCATTTTCACGGTCTTCATCATCAATTACAATTACCATCTTCCCAAGACGAATATCTTCAATGGCCTCTTCAATTTTATCAAATTTAATCATTTAGAAATGACTCCAAATTTTGTGTGCTTGCTCCATTACTACGTCTAGCACCGTTAAAAAGCAAGTTTTCTATATATTTTCCCAGGATATCCACTTCAATATTCACCAAACTCTGAACACTGCGGTTTCTTAGAACTGTGTTCTGCCAAGTATGTGGAATGATTGATAGTTGAAATGACGAGTCGGCCTTAAATACATCCGCTACAGTCAGTGAAATTCCATCAATTGTTATTGAACCTTCTTTCACAATATATTTCATTTGCTTTGAGTTAACTTTAATTGTCACCAGATAGTTGTTACCGCGACTTTGAATTTGAACAATTTGACCAACGTCATTAACGTGACCTTGAACAATGTGTCCACCAAGTCGATCACTTGCACGTAGCGCAAGCTCGAGATTAACTTCATCTCCAGATCTTAAATTTCCAAGTGTCGTTTTCTCCAAACTAGTATGTACTGTTTGCACAACAAATGTAGAATCAGTAACTTTAACAGCAGTTTGGCAGGCGCCATTAATTGCAACTGAATCATCAATTTCAATTTCTGGAAGAAGCTCTTTACAGCTAACTTCTATAAGTTTCCCCTCAGCATTTGAGCGTACACTTACAACTTTTCCAATTTCTTTAACTAGTCCAGTAAACACTATGACCTCGTATCAATCTCAAACATTGCTTGAGATCCTATATTTTTAACTTCAACGTTTTTAAAATTTAAAGCATCGGCCATCGAATCAAGTTGTTCATCGTAATAACCTATGCCATTTCCTAAAATTTTAGGCGCTACAAAAATTGTCATCTTATCTGCAAGTTGCTTCTTCAAAATAGTCGAAGCGAGCATCCCACCACCTTCAACAAGAATCGAATGAACACCAATTGCTTTTAGTTGTGCCAGTGCATCTTCAATAACAATTTCATTTCTTTCACATTTCGCAAAAACAATTCGAATCTGTTTTTCAGTAAAGAATTTAACAACATCATCTGGTGCTGATTGGTAATCTGCTCCAGTTGTTACAATGATAGTCTTCTTTGTGTATTGATCATTGAATACTTTTGAAAGAGGATCCATTTTAGAAATTGACCCCATCACAATTCGATAAGGAATCTTTCCACTATCATCTAAACCAAAACGAATATTTAAACTTGGATCATCGTTATTAAGAGTTTTACGTCCAACCATAACCCCGTCGTATCTTTTTCTAAAAGAATGCACCATCTTTCGTGCAGACTCATCAGTAATCCATTTCGAGTCCCCGGTCATTGTTGAAAGCTTTCCATCTAGAGTTTGTGCTAGCTTAAGATGAACAAAAGGAAGATTACTTTTCATTGATTTAAAGAAAACGCGATTAAGCTCCATCGACTCTTGTTCAAGAACGCCTACTTCACATTCAATCCCCGCAGCTTCCAAAATCTTGATTCCATTTCCTGCAACCTGAGGATTTGGATCAAGACAAGCAACCACAACACGAGCAAATCCATGCTTTAAAAGTTCGTGTGCGCATGGAGGTGTTCTTTTATTTGTATGGCAACAAGGCTCAAGAGTTACATAAATTGTGGCACCCTTAAGTTCGCCCTTTTGTTCTTCGGCTACATCAGCAATTGCTTCAGGCTCTGCATGTGGAAGCCCGGCCTTTTTATGCCAACCCTTTCCAAGTACAATTCCGTCTTTAACAATGACAGCACCTACCATTGGATTTGGAGAAGTTGTTCCTTCACCCAATTTCGCAAGATTAAGCGCCATTTGCATATAAGCAATATCTCTAGAAGCCTGATTTTCCATGCCTTTTCATAACATATCTGGCCATAAGTCGCACTCATAAATTCAGCACGTTGGTACTTTTGACACTAATGGACCTATAGGCCCGAACGACACATAAATACTCATAAAATCGGGCACTTACTACGTGTTCTACTTCTTTACACCCTATAAATAAATTTCACTAACAAACACTAATTCTCAAATATTAGATAAATTAGTTTTATGAACAAGTTAATCGCACCACTAATCTTAATTTTTGCCTTCTCTATGGCCTCGTGTTCGAAAGATACGCAAAAAATTATCAAGTCCAACACTCCAACTCAATCTCCAGTTGGGCCAGTTGTTAATGATTCAGATAAGGTCATTTTAAATGCAAAGCTTAACAATTTCTGTGAAGGACAGGATTGTCCAGAAGGCATTGTAGCGGTTAAAACACTTGATAAATCAGTAACTTGCCCAGGAATTATAAAGTCAGAAACAGAAGTATTGATCTCTCAAAACTGTGCCGACACAAATGAGACTTTTCACATACAAACAACTGATGGCGATATAGTAAAAGTTGAATCAGTAGAAGAAGAGCTTTCAAACGAATTCAATGACAAGGTTCTTAAACTTACGACGGCCAAAGAAATTAAAAACTCGGCATCTATATCTATTCCAAACTCAGATAACAACTTTGTAGAAGTTCTAGCTTTTGATAAGTATGGAGCTCTCACAAAACAAAGCTGTGAAATCACTTACGCTTCACTCGCCTATGCCAATTCATTTGATAATGAATCACAACTCTTAAATATCAAAAACTGTGATGGTGTAAAAGATGGTTCTCTAATTTCTCAAGATGAAAATATCATTGGTTTTTTAACTAAGAAGCATGAAGAGATTGCGTTGTATGAAGGGATTAGTCTTGAGGGTGAAAAGAAAGAGATTAGTATAATGACTAAAATAGAAGAACTTAGTTACAACTTCGCATCAAATGATCATATGTTTATAGGATTATACGCTTTTTCTTATCCATTCATAGAAGGTGATCTAGGTATTGAAAGAGTTTACTTCGACAATAAAGATTTTAGTTTCACTACTGCACTTAGATGCGTGAAGCCTGGACAACAACCACAATCAAATGATGAGCATAATAAAATTATTTTTGATAATAAAATTTTTGAGATGAATGAATACACAAAATTGGAAACTACATTAATAAAAACTTATATTCCACTATCTCAGGTAAACCAAGACCCTAAACTTGCATCAATTGTATTAAAAAAGTTTAATTACATGACGACAGATACCTCAATAGATAATGTTAAAACAATAAGTATCAAAAACCCTTTTGATAATACTTCCATTCTTTATGAAAAGTATCTTTTTGAAATCGAAAAGGGTCATAAGTTAGTAAATATTAAAAATTGCAAATAAAAAAGGCGGTATTAAATCCGCCTTTTTCCTAGTATTTAAAATCATCAACAATATAATCTTTAAATTTAACATTGTTCTTTAAGTACATCTTTAAAAATTTTGAGGGAACAACCTTTCTTTTTGATTTCAACTCAAAAGCTCTAAGATCTACTTCTTTTTGCTTTACTTCATATTCCTCTACCAAATCAATATCGCTTACACTTAAAATTCTTGATCTTGTACGAAGAAGCCATCTGTTTGAATCAGAATCAAAATCAAAATCTCCAATTCTAGATATTTTTAATAAATCATAGTTTGGCTTTAACTTATTAATTTCAAAAACATTAGACTCTCTTAAGGTACCACTTCCTCCTCCCGAGCCTAGAAGTTCATCATTATTCATTACTACTTCAGGAGCTAATGTACCACTTCCACCACCTGTACCTCTTGAAATAATATCAAGGGAATAGGCATTACTAACTACAAACATATAAACCATTATTAATATTTTTTTCATCTATTTATCTCCCATTCTTTTTGCTAAAGCAGAATAGTAAATCATATCTTTTCCATAATTATCAGGATCCATCATTATCTTTGATATTTGATAATTAAACTCCTTAATTAGTTCGTTCATTTTAGGTAAAACTTTTTCTGCATTTAACGATTCAAACCAACAATTCTCTATTGCACCTACAGCGTTCCCATTTTCATCACAATTATCAGCGATTTCTTGATAGATCATGCTTGTCAATTTAGCTCTAGTATCAATATTCAAAATAGTATTCTTTTTAGAAACAAAAAATCTTCCACCATCATTGGTTAAAACACCATCTGCTGCTAACCTCATAAATTTTTTATGTCCTACTCGTCCGTAGTCTTGAAGTACAGCCGCTTCGCTTAGCCCATATTTTGAACTAGCTTTAAGCATCATTTTGTATGTCAATGGATCCTTAAAGTATCTCTCAACTGGCTCTTTTAAATTTTCTACTGATTGCATTTCTGTAAAATGCCCATACAAACTTTCATGCACTTCCGGGAAGTACTCACGTACAAACTCAGCTGTCTCTTTCTTTGAGCACAGGCCGTTAAGGACTGTGACACAAATATCGAGTCCAGGGTTTTTAACATCACCCATTTCTAGTCGATGAAATGTTGAAGGTGGAAGTCCAAGCCTTCTAGCAATTTGATTGCTACTTAAGCGGGAGTGCTCTTTTTTGTATTTTCTGATCTTGTCCCGCAAAACTTCGTTAACCGAAGGTCTTTCTAAAAAAACCTTGTCCATTCTGCTCTCCTCTCTCTATTAATCCCAATGTTGTTTAGTAGTTCTTCATACAACAGAATCCAATAGAATTTATGAACACTGTAAAAACTATTAATAAAACTTATTGTTAAGTATTTGATGGGACATAAATAAAATTTCATAAGTGAAATTTCTCGATTTTTTCGAAAGTGGAATGATTTATTTCAAATTGGAATAACTGATACTGTAAGTAGCTGTAATCATGAAAGAACAACTATAAAATAATTACTAATAATGGAGTATCTTACTGAATTTACTGTAATGAGAAGTATTTTTTTGCAACTAAAAGTGAGATTAGAAATTCTCTATCCTCATCTTTAAACTGCTCTACCCACTCATTTGCATTTTTAGTGATTAGCTTTGCTTCTTCTGGATGTGCTAAATAATATTCGATTTTCTCTGGTAGATCAGAGTAGTCATCTTTCACTTCTACATAGTGCTTGCCGGCCACTAATCTACCTTCCATGAACCAAGTTTCATATTTAGGTTTCGACATAATGCAAAGAGAGTTAGAAGACATGGCCCACTTTAAATTTGTAGCAACATCATTACCTTCCATACATAGTATGAATTTATAATGAAGTTGATCTTCAATACTTAGAAAATCTTTAAGCCAAGCAACATCTTTTTTAGGTGCTGTTTGTCCGATATCGCATAGTGGATGATCGTAGAACTGCTTAATGACAATATCTCGATGTGGCATTGTATTAGTTCCACGCCATACAACTTTATCAAGCTTCTCTTCAAATGAGATTTTGTCTTGTATGAAATTAAAGTGCCTCACTTTATTAAGTTTTAAAACAACAGAGTTCTCATTGTCGACAACAGGCCTACTCTTTACGATAGTTGGAATTGTTGGTGCTTCAATGACATCACCTGCTTCGTATCGAAACATATAATTGCCAGAGAAGTTTCTAATGATCTCAAGAATATCAAAGTAGTATGTTGTTCCATCTACTTTTTTAAAATCTTTAATTTTTAATGCGTGAGGAATATGTCTTCTATTTGTATTTTCATTTTCGAGCTCTAACTTAAATGGTTCTTTTAACTTATTATAATAGCTGACTCGATCTTCAATATATTGATCTGGCGTTTGCTCATAAGCACTTAAGATTTTACGTGCTTTGCTTTGATACCAGCATTTTGGAATCAGAAATTTAAAAGCATTTTTTATATAATAGAAGTGTTTCATTTATTTATAAAATACCAAAAATCTTTCTAAGTCTTAAATTAATAACGTTAAAGAAAGCTTCAAAAATAATTCCGCCACCCATCTTTGATTGTCCATCACGACGTTCATAGAAAATGATTGGAACTTCTTTTACTGAAAGACCTTTTGCCCAAACCTTATAATTAAGCTCTAGTTGAAAGATATATCCATTAGAAATTATTCCATCTAGATTGAGAGATGATAGAGCTTTTCGTGTAAAACACTTAAATCCACCAGTCGTATCTTGAACAGGAATACCTGTCATGAATCTCGTATAAATTGAAGCACAGTATGATAGTAATAGTCTTCTAAATGGCCAATTGATAATTCTAATTCCATCAATATAGCGTGAACCGATGACAAGATCATTTTCTTGAGCAGCAGCTAAAAGATCTTTTACTGAATCTGGATCATGAGAAAAATCACAGTCCATTTCAAAGACAAAATCGTACTCTCTTTCAAGGGCCCACTTAAACCCTGTGATATATGCAGTTCCTAGACCAAGCTTTCCTTTTCTTTCAATGATGTGAAGATTTGAATTTGTTTCCATTTTCTTCTTCACGATATCGGCCGTTCCATCTGGTGAGCCATCTTCAATAATAAGTAGAGATACCTCTGGGTATTTTTCAAAGATAGTATCGATCATGCGCTCGATATTCATGATTTCATTATAAGTAGGAATGATAATTAACGACTTGTTCCAAGGCAGTTGATTCACTGATTTCTCCATAATTTATGAGGATTCAAGATATCGTTTATTGCACCAATTTTCCAGAGTTTTTAGCCTTAAATACGATCTCCATCTCAAGCCCACACGCCTTGGCATACTTATTTAAAGTCGATAATTTTAAATCAAGACGACTTTCAATTTTTGAAACATCCGGCTGATCAATACCAATAAGATCAGTTTGTTTCAAACCGAGTGATTTTCTTAAGGCCTTTAGGTCAATGTCATAGTAATCGTTTTGTTTGATGGCCGTCTTGGCATACTCAAAAAACTCGAGGTCTAAGTTGTCATAACTCATTAAGTTTCTCCCTGTTTCATCCGTAAAACAGATATTGATTTCTTATAATTATAACATGAATCAAATTTTGTGCGACTATTCCTTACAATGCATATCGAAGCACTCAAGTATTCACTCTAGTGAATATAAATCACGGCTTTCAGTCTAATATGTACTTAAGTGCATATATCTAAGCATTATCCACAAAATATTCACTTGTGTGCATAAAACTTAAATATGAAGTTTGTATATGCACTCCAAGGAATAAAAATTATGCATTAAACTGAATATTTTTTCTTACTTATATAATTCGATATACTTTTGTGCGCTTAATTCCCAAGAAAATCTATTCAAGTTCTCTCTACACTTGGCTTCCCAAGTACTAGCGTCAAACGTCTCCATTGTAGACTTGTATAAATTCTGCATCGAATCAGCATCGAATGATTCAAAAGCAATAGCTGCATCACCACCAATTTCTGGAAGAGAAGTCTTATTACTTATGAAAACTGGTTTATTAAAATACTGAGCTTCAAGAACAGGAAGGCCAAATCCCTCCAGAAGGCTTGTCATAAAAAAGGCCTTGCAATTCTCATATAACCAAGATTTTTCACCTTCTGAAACCTTTCCGATTAGAAATACACGATCAGAGATACCTAGCTCTTTTGCTCTTTCAACTAACTCACTAGCGTACCCAGTTGAATTATCACCTGCGATAATAAGTTTTAAATCTGGATTAGCTTCGATTAGTGGATAGATAGCGTGAATATTCTTCTTTGGGAGAAGCTTAGAAATGGTGAATAAAAAATCACCTTCAAAATTAAAATCAGGCTTCTTCGGCTCAGAACTTAAATCAAGTGTAAGCCCATTGTAAATTATATGATTTTCAATATTAGATATATCAAAATACTTTTCAAAATCTTTCTTAGTACTTTCAGAAATAAAAGTCAGAACGTCCGTATACTTCAATTTTTTTTCAATATACTTCATGTAAGACTCTACCTTATTTTTTCGGTGAGCTCTTTGATGAATATAATTTAAATCATGAACAGTTAAGATCGTCTTCTGCTTCTTACTATAAGGAAAATATGAGGAATCCTGATGAGTCGAATGCCACACCTTAGCTTTCGGCAGAAACAACCCCAGTTTTTGTAACGGATTTGTATAAAAAAGAGTGTCATCCTTTGAAAACAAATCAGCGCTAGAGCGATCAATAAGATAGCTCGCTTTAGTCATAGAAGAAATATTCTTATATAAATGATGCGAGAATTGCCCAAGGCCAGAGTGAAAATCCTTAAGTCTTTCTAAATCGATGATTATGTTATGCATTTTTACTCGCTTTTTCTTTTTCTAAATTATGAGTCACAATACTTAAGTTAAAAACTAATAGTATAAAAGCAAATAAGTTCGTCTGATTAAAAACATCGAACTGAGCACAAATAAAAGCATTTACAACAAGAGCTAGTGTTGACTTTGTAAAAACTGATGTACTTGTTAAAGTTATATATGCCCATGAAAAGAACCAACCAGAGAACGCAAGTAAGCCAAATACTCCAATATCTGCAGCTACATCTAAAAAGGTATGATGTGTTCTTAATACATAGAAAAGATTTTCTATCTTATTTTCTTTTGCAACTCTTCCAATTTCATTAATTGATTGTCCATAGCCAAAGCCAGTTAGTGGTCGCTCTTTAAATACTGCAAGTCCTGCTTCATATAGTGCAATTCGATGCTGTGTAGACTTATTCATTAGAGTCACCATACGAAATGACTTTTCATACTTAGAGCCTTGAAGAGCGAACATAATTCCGATTAAGACAAAGAAAGAGCAGAATAGAACTAGGGCCAGCTTCTTGCTTTTGAAATATATCGTTGAGCTTAAACTTATAAGAAGTGATAGTAGTGCACCTCGCGTTTTTGCTGCCAACACGCCAAATACACCTAGACAAGCAACTAAAATACCACAAAATCTATTACGCTTATCCAAGTTTCCTAGTAATAAAAGAGAAGTAAGTAAGCTAGTTAAAAATGAACTTATATATGCAAATTTAGTAATATCGACAGCCGCCGCCAATCTTATACTTAATAATTTGGAGATCACAAAGCCGTGTTGAATTATAGCTTGATATATTCCATATCCAATTGACAACGTGAAGCAGACTAATACAAGTGGTAAATAATATTTTCTGGCCTTCTCAAGTAAGCCTTTACCTTCCTTAAAAAAGTACATAAATGGAAGGTAACTCAAGCCCCCTATCAAGAAGTAGCGTGCTTTTTTAATCGACTTTAGTGCTATAGTCTTATCATCAATAACAATGAAAGCGATTATTACAGCAATAGCAAATGTCACTAATAAGAAAATATTAGGCAATGGTAATTTTACTTTATTCTTTCTTGCCCAAAAAATTGAAAAAACAAGGGGGATTAATAATAAGATATCCCCAATTCCCAGTACTGATGGTGAAAAGAAAATTCCTAATGTCGTAAAGATAATACTGCTAAATATAAGATAGTTCATATATTGATGTTAAATCTTATGCACAAATTTAGTAAAGGCATATTAACTATATTTATTTCATTTCTTAACTAGCTTCTGTTATTATTTGGTCCTATGAATTTAAAAGAATTTATCAAAAATCCAATTGAACTTGAGTATTTCGAAGGTTTGCTTTCTCAATTAAACGAGAAAGCTGAACAGCTTATAATTGCTACCCCAGAAAATGACACAGGAGTCTACCCTACTGCGATAGCACCAAGAAAGCTTCTTCGAGATGAGCTTCCTTTTCATTCATATGAAGATATCAAACAACGCTATTCTACAAAGGAAGTCGTTGACTGTACCCTTTGGCTAAGAAAGATGCATGGTGGGCTTGGCTCAAGCCTTGATCGTTCTGACTACTTAAAAAAATATGGCCGCACATCACCTGGCTCTAAATCTACTGACCTCTATCTTGAAACTAAAGAATTTGGCGCTATCTCTCTTGCTGAAGCCCAAATTATTCAAGCATCAAAGAAAACGAGCTCATTTAAGAAAGTGGTCCTACAGGACCTAGTCAATAACGAGGTAAAACCTATTATAGATGAGATGTGGGATAAGCATTCACACCTTTTAAACGAATCATTCTCACGTATGAATTCTGTGATTCAGCAGAAGTTACCTGCAATTAAGAATGGTCAATTGACTTTAGAGCACATAGCACCTGCAGGGCATGGTATCTTCGGTTATGAAGTATTCAAAGGCCCCCGCCCCTTAGGAAAAAATCTTATTGCATGTATTGGAAATGGTGAAGACTTGAGTTCAACACCTGATCGTGCAATTGTAAATTGGATGCTAACAGAGAATATTCCTGTCGTAATGGTTACTACAACGAAGACAAATAGGGATATGAAGGGCGGACAAATTGCACTTAAAGTTGAATCAGATAAAACATATCTTACAATTGTAGAAAAAGCTCAAGCTGAGCAAGCTAACCAATTGGATTATTTTGAAAAATTAGGACTTAGAGATGAAGACGATGATGCCTTCTTCAATACTAATTTAGTACTCATTAATTTCAATGCGCTAGGTGATTGCAGAATTGCGCTACCTGATTTGATAAAGAATCAAAAAGGTGAATTTGTACAGCTCGAAGGAGCGATGGGCTCAGTCCTTCTTAATTCAGACCGCCTATCTCGTGATCGAGGTAAAAAGTTAGTTCATATTTTAAATGTTAATAAAGAAAATAGAACTAAGTTTTTCAATCCAATTAAAAAAATAGAAGATTTTAATTTTATACTGAAAACTCAGAGCTTTAACGAATTAAATTTTCATTTTAACAAAATATAAACACTTTTAAATTAAGTCTTAGATAATTTAAATTTCCAAAAATAATAAGCATGTAGTCAACTTCAATAAATCAGTTCCAAAGTATCTGCTACCTTTCTATTAACATGGTTTTTTTATATTAGAAATATACATTAAATATCTAAAGTGAATATTAAATTTGTTATGTCCATTTCTATTTTATGATATCCCTATAAACTTCAAAAGCTTCCGCATAATCAACTCCAATTGTTGATCCACGAACTTTTAATATTCTTTCAAAATTTTCACTTGATCTTGAATGAGGAGATTCTCTAATTTCATCACTATAAATTTCTAAAGATTTCATTAATATACTAATATCTTGTTCAGATAGTATATTAAACGCAGTAGGTTCAAATGGAATCGTACTCCATTCTGTTGAAGATAATACTTCAAAGCCATATATTGTTCTTACACTAGAGTCTGGTTGAGGACGAAAAGCTGTTAGAACTGCTCGATGAGTTATTTGATGATCTATATTTAAGTCTTTATTAGAGTGAGTGTAAATAATTTCAGGCTTGATAGCTTTAGCATAAGACTCAATAGTCCTAACAATACTTAACAAACTAATTGTATCCATTTCATTATCTGGAAAATTTTCTTGATGAAAGTCTCTAATTCCTAAATTTTCACATGATTTATATAAACTTGAGCTACGAGAATTTATATCATCGATATTTGAATTACTTCTTGCACCGACACCATCAGTCATTACAAGCAAATGAACAGTATCACCATTTCTAATATGCTTAGCGATGCTGCCCCCGCATCCTAAAATTTCATCATCTGAATGAGCTACTACAACTAATACATTCATATATAACCCTTATTCTAAATTCGAAATTTCAACACGAGAGCCATAACTCACATTATCTTTCACTTTATAGCCAATAATGTTATTAATTTCCGACGGATGTGCACCAAAACCTGGTCTGACGGATCTAATATCTGAAGATTTAATTATTTGTCCTGCTTTTAAATCTGATACAAAATATAAAGATCTCATATAGTCTCTAGATTTTTTTCTCTTTTCAGAAAGTTCATAGCTAGGACTCCCACAAATCATTTCAGTCTGCCTTACGCCTTTAACCATATTGGAAAATTCCTCTGGATCTAAAGAAAACTCTTTATCTGGAGAATCAAGATTTTTATCCAAAATAAAATGCTTCTCTATAATTCTCCCTCCCATTGCGACTGACAACTGAGGAACAATTGAATCCTTTGTATGATCCGATACTCCTGTAATTACCTGATAATCAGTTGCTATGGCTTTCATATTTTCAAGATTTACATCTGATAAAGGTGTCGGGTATCCAGATGTACATTTCAAAATGGCAATTTGGTTATTACCAACTTCTCTAATTGTTTTAATAGCTAAATCTATGTCTTCCTTTCTTGCAACACCAGTAGATAAAATTATAGGCTTACCTTTCTTAGCAACATATCTTATCAGATTAATATCACTAATTTCAAACGAAGCAATTTTATAAGCAGGGCAATTCAGTCTCTCAAGAAAATCTACAGCACTTTCATGAAATGGCGAAGAAAAACAATCTAATCCAAGTTTAGTTGCTAACGAAAAAAGCTCTTCATGCCACTCAAGAGGAGTTATTGTTCTCGAGTATAAATCATATAGAGACTGATTATCCCATAATGTACCACCTCTAATCATGAAATCTTCATTTTTAGAGTTTAATGTTAAGTATTCTAATTCGAAAGTTTGAAGCTTAACAGCATTTGCATTTGCTTCCGCCATTGCATATATAGTCTCTTTTGCTAGATTTAAATCTCCACAGTGATTGCAAGATAATTCTGCAATGATATAAGCAGGTGAATTTTCATCAATTATACTATTATTTATTTTCATTAAAACTCCTAAAACACATCTGAATCTGCCATAGCTATATAGAGATTTTCGAATTTTAATCCTTTTGAACGAAGCTCATTATTTAAAATTTTCACTCCAATAAAATACTCAAATCCAACACTTGCAAAGTTATTCTCAATTAGAAAATCTATATCAAATTTTCTCAACGGCCATACTGATGGTTTTAAATTTTTGCCTGAGCAATATGACAAAAATACATCCATACATTTTTTTTCTGACTTACAATCAGCATATACTATATGAGCATATTCATTAAATTTTTTAATTATAACAAAATTAGATTCATCCAGATAAAGAACGGTATATGTATTAAATGGATGATTAAAAAACCTATTTTCTAATAGACTCTTTGTGTATACAAAACCATTATCATTTTTAATGTAATCATTGGTCAAAAAGTTTAAATCTTCAAGCTCCTGATAGCTCAAATTAAAATCGAGCAAACTTCCTTGAAAAATAAAAGATTTAAACTTTCTTATTTTAATTACTCTTTCAAGTTTAAGCTGAACTATTTCATATATAGGATTAGGGTAAGTGATCAAAAAATCAACGCCCCTGCTCCTTGCCTCAGAAAAGCTTTTAAAGGACAAATCAATGACACTTATCTTATCACTGTATTGATTATTTACTACAGCTTGAATAATAATCCCTGACTTGTAAGTAATACTATTCAAAACAATATCTCTAATACAAACTGTATAGCACCCGATTATTTCTTTATTTAAAAGGGCAATATATGTAAAACTTTCTTCGGAACAAAGAGAATAAATCCATTTAATATAGTCATGACTTCCCCTTTCTTTGCTATACAACGATAGGAATTTGCTAAAAATATCGATATCAGTATCTTTATTCAGCAATCGTATTTCTACTTCACTCATTCAATCACCACAATATAATAACTATCTTCTTGTTTTTTTACCTGTTCTAGTTAACGAAATTTGTTCAACGAATTTAATTTTCATCGGTCTTTTCCATTCTTGTAAATTATCACTAATATATTTTTTAATATATTTCTTAGGATTTTCAATTGAGTTATCAGTTAAGATTATATCAACAGCTAAGACCTTTCCTAACACTGAATTATCAATAGAATATACAATACAATCCTTAACTAATTCACTTGAAGAAATTATAGATTCAACTTCATTTGGATTAACATTATAACCTCCGACATTGATTATATCGCTATCTCTAGAAACGAACCTAAATCTTGATTCATCTCCATTTAAAAACTCTACAATATCGCCAGTATCATACCATTCAACATTTCCAAGTCCATCTGCAAGAATACTTTCATGTATATAAAGTTTAGAATCTTTAAATAATATTTTCTCTTTCATTGAATCTAAAACAACGAAATACTCACCTTCTGCAACAAATAAAGAACCTGCTTCAGTCGAAGCATATATATTTCTAATCTTTGCTTCAGGGAATACTTTCTCTGCTTTCTCTAAGATATTTTGTGAAACTTTTTCTCCACCAAATGTTACTGTTTTAAAAGACGATAACTCTTGTGAATCAAAAAAATTAATTTTAAAAAAAGTTGGTGTCATTGAAGTGTTAGTAACATTGTATTCCTGTAAAAGTGTATATCTATTACTATTTCTTAAATCCACAATCGTACTAAAATTATATATTACTTGTAATAATACTTGAACACCTGCCATATGGGTCGGATTGTAGCAAAGCCCCCAGCATTGATGAAAAGGATAGATTTTCACATTTCGCGCTAAATTCAATAGACTCTGATACAATTTTTTGGGTACACCTGTTGTTCCAGATGTAAAAAGAGTCATACCAAGATTAGTTTTTTTGAAAGTATTTAATATTGCCGTTTTATACTCATCAATATTTTCAAATTCAAAATCACTATTAATTTCGATTTGCTCTAATGTTTTAGAGTATTCTAAAAATTCATTTTTTGAAAAGTTTCCATCAAATAAAACAGGACTATAGCCACTCAGTAAGAGCTTAATTATTTGTACATACACTTCAAAAAGCTCTTCAGAATAAACGAAATTCGAGAGCTTTTCTTTTTTATTAATTCTCTCTAAAAGATCCTGATAAGTATAAACTCTTTCATTTATAAGAAAGTTTTTATCCATTAATTCTACTCATAAGCTCTTCAATTGTATTAATGATTCCATCTTCAAATATATCTACATCATACTCTTCCTCAACTTGAACAGTAAGATTAGCTAGTGCAAGAGAATCAAAACCTAAATCATGTCTCAAGTTATCAGTCGGCTTGAGTATATCAATTAAAGATAAACCTTTAGAACTTCTGATATCATTAATAATTTCTAATAACTTTTCATCCATAAAAACTCCAATTATTTATAATCTAATATTTTTTTTACTATACGTTTTGTTCCATTACCATCAACTAAGTCAAAAATTTCTCTAGAATTATCAAAAAATTCTGTTTTTGATCTGTTTAAATAAACTAGTTCATTTTTCCAACTCTGAACATTAAGATTTTTAATATCACCTAGATAGCGGATTAACCCCATTGCATCGAGGATTTTTGCTGTGCCTACTTGATTATCTGCTAACGATATGAGCGAGGAAGGTAAGCCCAAGCAGAATCTCTCCCAAGTCATAGAGCCACAAGCTCCAATCATATAGTCAAAATTTAACATAAAATGAGCTATGTCATTAACAAATCCAACAATATCTAACTTATTATTAGAAATATTATGCATATGCTTAGTTATTAATGTGAACTTCAAATCAAGATCAATTTGAGAAATTGCCTCTATTAGCATTTTTTCGCAATCAAATGTGTCTCCTCCGCTGAAAAATACAAGGACATTCTCTATGCTGTACTTATCTCTATATTGATTCCTAGAAACATCGAATGAACTATTTAAAATTACATAATCTAAGCCTAAAATATAATTCTTACAAAGAGAGCTAGAATATTTTTCCAAATTTGCATCAATATTTTGATCAATTAAAAAATCACAGTCATGTTCACGACCCAGGTCATCAATGACTATATACGTAAGACCTTCAATCTTTTGAATCGCTTGATCGAATCGTAAATCTAAATCGTAGCTATCTGAAACAAAGTGTGTTGGCTCATATTTTTTAATTAAATCACAAATATAACCAGAATCTACTCCCTCACTGCATTCTAAAACAAGAAAATTAGATGGTATCTTGTTTATCAAACTCCCAACTCTATCTTCAGTTAAAAAAATTACTTCGAAGCCTACGTTATAAAATTCTTGAGCCAAATTTACACATCTCATCAAATGGCCATAGCCAATTTCAATTGATGAATTAGTATAAAATAAGACTTTCATTCCTATATTGTTCCAGAATCCACATGTATAACTTCACCGGTGATACTAGATGATCCCGAACTCAGTAAAAAGTTGACCGTAGAGGCAACACAACTTATCTTTGTTGGCTTCTTCATTGAATTACGTTTGTATATACGATTTTTTTGATCTTCGGAAAGTGTTGAACTCATCTCTGTTTCCATGAAGCCAGGACAAACAACATTCGAGCGAACACCAATAGCTCCCCACTCTCTAGCTGTATTTTTAGAGAAAGCCTCTAGGGCCCCCTTTGAAGATGCATACATAGCCAAGCCTTTATAGCCTGTATGTGCAGAAATAGAACTTATATGAACAATTGAGCCAACTTGCTTATGAAGCAACATATCTCTCAACACATATTTTGTTAACATAAATGGTGCAAATACATTCACCTTATACATATCTTCAAGCTTTACTGAGTTAAGATTAGTAATAATGTCATCATAAGCAAGAGCCGCATTATTAACGAAACCAACAATAGGTGAAAACTCTTTCAATTTTTTTTTATATAAATCCTTAATTCCATCAACATTACTCATATCAAAATCAATATGAACAAAACGTCCATTATACTTATCTGATAATGCCTTTGTAATATCATTTATTTTTCTACTGATACCAACTACTCTATATTCTGAATTTTCTAAAATAGTTTTAACTATTTCTAATCCAACTCCTCTAGAGTCACCCGTTACAATCACTGATTTCATGATCAAATCCTTTTTAAAATATCTCTTTTAATTTCTTTTAAATTTTTACTCTTTGAAAAATAATCACAAAGATTATACTCAAATAAAATATAATCTTCATTAATCTCTTCACAGGTTGAAACTATCTTCTGAAGAACGATATTTTGAATATTATTTAATTTCACTTCACCGTAAACTTTATCTAATAAAAGAGACTCTTTCAAAAATAATAGAAAATAAAGTTCAATATCTAAACCGAAGCCAGAACAAGATTCAGCTAGATACATACCCCATTTCTTTGTAGACATATCAATATAAACAGAACCTATTAATCTATCTTTATAAAAAACAGCCCAATATAACTGTTCATCATTATTTATAAGTTTTTTTAAAAAAGATAGATGCGAACTTAGTGTTATAACATCTCTATTCCACATCATATTACGTACAAAATCACTATTTCTTATATCTAAAATGTTTAAAACTTCTGTTTCAGAACAGTCTATAAAATTCTTCAACTTTACATATTCAAAGTTCATAACGATCTTTACTCTTTAGAAATTTATATTTAAACTCAGCAACTTCCCAATCTTCGATATTATCAATATCTTGTACATAGGTAGCAGGAATTATAAATGGGTACACTTTCCCTTTAAGCATACTATCATATTTGAAAATTGAATCTCTATTTCCCCAATAAAATTGACCTACATCATGATATGTTTTTTCTAAGTCCTGACTTCTTGAGTAAATATATGCATCATCTCTAAACTCAAGTAAATCATTCTCTATTATTAAGGCACGTTGTATTGGGTAATCATATTCAACTACTGGAACACAGAAATCTAAACCTAATTTTTCTTTTATAAATACATGAAATGTATTCAAAAGAAATTCTTCTTTTATTAATGGTGAAGTTGGTAAAATACAACAAAAATATTCTATATCTTTAACTTTAGTTAATACTTCGCGAGTTACATCTACTAAAGACGCCGTATCATTTGAGTTTTCAGTTGATCTAAAAAAAGGCACTTCCGCACCATAACTTTCTGCAATCACCTTAATATCAATATCATCAGTAGAAACTATTACTCTATCAAAAATACCACTGTTAATAGCTACTTCAATCGAATATGCAATAATAGGTTTCCCACAGAAGTTTTTTATATTTTTTTTTGGAATCCTTTTACTACCACCTCTTGCAGTAATAATAGCAACTACTGACATAATTATTCCTTAATTATACTTTTAAGAGTTTTACATATATAATCAATTTCTTCTTGCTTAAGTTGTGGATACATCGGAATAGAAATAATCTGCTCATAAGTTATTTCGGATGTTTCTAAGTTAGAATACTTAGCTATCCCCTTATAATATGGCTGTTTATGTACAGGATAATAGTGTATTTGAGCTCCAATTTTTAAAGAATGTAGCTTTTCAAAAATTTCTTTTCTTCTTACAGATGAAACTTTAACAACAAATAGATGATAAGAGCTTTTACGATCATCTCTAACTTTAACGTAATCAATCTTTTCTTCATTCAAAAATGAAATATACGTATTTGCAATTTCATTTCTTCTTTCTATAAAAGAATCTAGGCGAGTTAATTGAGTTACCCCAAGTGCAGCTTGAAGCTCAGTCATTCGGTAATTATATCCTAATTCATGTTGTTCATAATACCAAGGCCCTTCATTAGGGTTATAAAGGTTTTCTTTTGTTACACCATGAGTTCGTAAAAGCTTTACCTTTTTATCAATTTCAGAATCATTTGTAAGAAGTGCTCCACCTTCAGCAGTCGTGATAATCTTAACTGGATGGAAACTAAAAATAGAGATGTCACTATACTTACATGAACCAACTTTTGTATCTAAATATTCACCACCAACCGCGTGAGAAGCATCCTCTACAATTTTAAATTTATATTTTTTAGATAGTTCAAATACTTCGAACATATCGCAACTTTGGCCACACATATGAACAGGCACAACAACTTTAGGAAGTTTGCCATCTATTTCCGCTTGGATTAGCTTTTCCTCAAGAGACTTAACACTCATATTTAATGTGTCTGATTCAATGTCAACAAAATCAACTTTCGCACCACACATTAATGCAGCATTTGATGTTGCAACAAATGTGATCGGTGTAGTCCAAACTATATCATCTTGCTTAACACCTAAAGCTATGTAAGCTAAGTGAAGTGCACTAGTAGCAGAATTCATTACTGAACAATATTTTGCACCCGTGTATTTTACTAAACCATCTTCAAATTCAGGAACACACTTTCCTTGAGTTAAAAAAGGTGATTTTAAAACTTCAACTACTGCTTCAATATCTGCTGAGCTAATATCTTGCTTACCATATGGTATCATTCAACAACCTTAAAATTTGGATCAACATGATCCTTAATTAGTTCTCTTAATTCTTCTACAGTGACCCATTCTGTATTTGTTCCAGAATTATATTTAAATCCCTTTTCAACATACTTAGCATTGAAATGCTTCATATAATCATCAACATTCCATGGTAGAACAGATGGTAAAATTACATAATACTTTCCGCAGTCAATTGTTGAGAATGAATCTGTTTCAGTAATCATTTCCTCATGTAGCTTTTCTCCAGGCCTAATTCCTATTACTGGCTTTTCGGCATTTGGAGCAATAGCGTTCGCCACATCAAGAATTCTATAAGATGGTATCTTAGGGACAAAAATTTCTCCTCCCCATGCGTTCTCCATAGCATAAAGAACCATGTCGACACCTTGATCTAGTGTAATATTGAATCTAGTCATGTCTGCATCTGTTATAGGAAGGACACCTTCTGCTGCTTTTTTCATAAAGAATGGAATTACAGAACCTCGTGATCCCATTACGTTACCATAACGGACTACTGAGAAGTCTACTTCTCTATTACCACGCATATTATTTGCTGCAACAATCAATTTATCTGAGCATAACTTAGTAGCACCATATAAGTTGATTGGAGCGGCTGCTTTATCTGTTGATAAGGCTACAACTTTTTTAACACCACAATCTAATGCAGCATTAACGACATTTTCAGCACCAAGAATATTAGTTTTAATACATTCCATCGGATTATATTCTGCAGCAGGTACTTGCTTAAGTGCAGCAGCATGAACAATTACATCGATTCCTTCACAAGCTCTTCTCAGTCTTTCGCCATCTCTTACATTGCCAATGAAAAATCTAAGCTTCTTCGCATGTTTTTTAAATTCAGGAAGATTTTCCATTTCGAACTGCTTTAATTCATCACGAGAAAATATAACTATTCTTTCGAAATTTGGATATTCATTAAGTAGACGCTTAATAAATTGTTTTCCAAATGAACCTGTGGCTCCAGTTACCAAAATTGATTTAAAATTCTTCATTTAACTACCTTTTTATATAAAATACCTAATATTTATACTATTATATTAATCTAATGTTAACTATACCTTTTGGAATTGCTTATGAAAAAAGTAATTATCGCCTGCTATGGTGGTGGACATGTAACGATTGCAAAAAGACTTTATGCAGCATACAGGCAAAAATCATATGACGTAATCATTCTAGCTTTTACAATGGCGACATATGAGCTCTCAAGAGAAAAAATTCCTTTTTTGTCTTATATTGATTTTTTAGAACTTTATAAGAATAAAGATGATGTGATTGAAATAGGCTCAAAGCTTGCTACTAATATTGATGAAAACTCAAATATTAGTAGAGATGAAACAATCGCTTATCTAGGTTTAAATTATCTAGAGCTTCAAGAAACTTATGGTAAAGAGGAAGCTTATAATATTTATCAAAAACAAGGTCGTTATTCATTTTTTCCTTATAATATTATGATGAAGGTACTAACTAAAATTCAGCCTGATTTCGTAATAACAACAAACTCACCAAGGTCTGAAGCAGCAGTGCTTCTTGCTGCTAAAAAACTAGAAATCCCCTCTTACTTCATAAACGACTTTTATAATATCAATGAGCTTAATCAAAGAACTGGAAATCCAGATTACGCAAGAAAAGTTTTTGTAGCTCTACCAAAAATTCGTGATGTGTTCATTGAATTTGGATGGAATAAAAATAATGTTATATATTCTGGTAATCCAGCTTTTGATGACATTTTCGACAAACAAAAAACTCTTATAGCCAAAGAACTCACAAAAGAGCACTTCAATAACAATAAGATAAACATTTTATTCATTGGAGGTAATGGTGAGTTTACTAAAAAAAGTGACGAAGTAATTATGAACACTCTTGAAACTAAAATCGACTTGTCGAAAGTTAATCTTATTTACAGGGCCCATCCAAATAATAAATTTAGTGAGTTGAAAATAGGGATTCATTATTCACCAAACGATATCAGCGTGCATTCATATCTACACATTTCGGACTTGGTAATCAATTGCTCATCAACAGTAGGGCTAGAGGCTTATATATGTGGCATACCTGTAATTCAATACATACATGAAGCCAAAGAATTCCCCCAACCTTTTGAATATCTAGGCATTGGTAAGCAAATAACAGATGCTGATTCACTGTTAAAAGAAATCAACCAATATATAAAAGGCAACTCAAAAGTGCTGCATAATTACAATGATAGTAAAAAAGCTGCAACTGATATCATAATAAGTGAAATAGAAAAGGATCTAAAGATTTAATAGCATATTTATACTAGCAATCAAGTTTTCTTTTGAAGAAGATACATTAGCTGTTCTTAATTTACAAAGCTCTAACTCAAAAGAATCAGGATCTTCTTTTGGAAATGCTCTTGATAAAATCATTCTCTCACACCCGAGTCTATAAGCTTCAGCTAAAACGAACTTCCCTTTTACTGCACCCATCTCTAAAGGTGCAATACCACCAATACCTAGAGATATTCCCCTTTCTCTAATCTTTGCACATGCAAATTCTAAAATTGGTGATTTATAAATTTCTAACATGAAGTCGAGACCAAGAGCTAAGTGCATATCATTTAATCCAATATGAATCTCATCAATACCACTGATAGAAATGATATCTTCAAGTCTAAAAAGTGCTGCCGGAGTTTCCAGTAATAATGAAACCTTAACTCTACCATTAACATATTTAACAAAATTCGAAACTTCAGATGGTTTTGTAAACATAGGCAACATAATTATATCTGCCCCTGCTGCGATCGCTTCTTCAACTTCGTTGCTTGTCTTGTCATGAAAAGGGTTGATTCTTACTAAGATTTTAGCTTGCCTAAGGAGTGGTTTTATTTTTTTTATATCACTAATTTCATGATTACTAATGACTGTATTTAAATGACCTTGCCTTTCTGTTTTTCCAAGACGTTCTGTATCGATGAATATTCTATCGACACCACATTCATCGTAAAATTTACATTTATCTACATCATTCTCTATTATCATGAATTCCATTAAAAAATCCTATCCTTGAAATCAACTTATATAAAGTTAATAAAAACAAAACCACCGCTGTATATGAAGTTGTTAAGGCCATATATTTGGCTTCATTATAGAAATATAAAATATAAGTATTAGCAACAATATTGAATAAAAAACCAAAGGTTGATGACTTTAAAACAAATTTATCCTCACCCGATGCAAATAATAATTTTATTATTAGCGAATTAAGTCCAGAAACTAATATTGCTAGAGAGAAATATTTAAGAACTAATGCAATCGAATTTAATGATTCAACATCTAATTTTGAAAAATAATAGATCAAAGAAATGGTTTCATAATTAAAGAAGTAAAACAAAAAAGAACAAGTAAGACTGATGAAGCCGATAAATAAAAATGAGCTCATTATTAATAAATATGAGTTTGTACCTTTTTTAACATTATCGATTATATAAGAATAAATAATATTGGGAAGTATTGTAATGATAGTAGCTACAGGAAGTAGATATACTTTTTCAGCATAACTATATGCTGAAACTGAACCTGCAGGAAAAGAGCTAAGAAATATTTTATCTATTATAGGATTTATAAATACTAGGCCATTTGCTAAAATAGCCAGCAACAATCTCTTAGATACTTTCAAATTCTTAAATACGTTTTTGAAATTTATTTTAAAAAACAAGCCTTCTTTTTCTGATATATAGTTCAAATAGAGCATGCGAAGTGCAGAAGCAAATATCACACCAATTGAAATAATAAATAAGTCAGTAAAAAAGAATAGAACTAAAATTAAGCCTAGATTAAATACTAATGTACTTAGTGATTGTAGCTTGAATTTTTTTATGAAAGCAAGGTAAGTCGCTTGCGCAAAAGTGATTCCATTAAATAAAACACTAGCCATTGCAACATTCATAAAAACTAACAACCAGCCACTAAAAAACAGAGGTGATACAACTAAAAATATAAGATAAGAAACGATGTTAACAGCAATAGTTTCTTCTATAATTTTAGAAATATTATTAGTAGATTTTAAGACTGGGAAAAATGCATTTGAGAGAACCGATACAGATAAAATATTATTTATTAAATCTGGGGTAGTTAGAATTAACACAACTTGATCAGCACTAGTACTAACACCAAAGTGATAAGCGATTAATAATTCCCTCAAATAGCCAGCCGCTCTACCTAGAACAACTCCTAAAGAAACAAATAAGCCTGTTAAAGCAATTACTTTATTCATACTTAAATGCTTTGAGCCATATATCTATATTCATAATAGCTCTAAGTTCGCGAGTATAATTCTTTTTAGATGAAACATGATCTTCAATCATTTCTTGAAGAACTTTCATATCAAACATACCTAAATTAATAAGTCGTTCACTTTTTGAAAGTAATTTCAATTCATCACTCTTTCTATCTTTAAACCATTCACCTATTGGAACAGTAAACATTTGTTTTTTTCTATATACGATATCTTTAGGTAGGTATTTCAAAGCCAACTTTTTCAGTGTACTTTTAGTCTCACCATCTTCTGAGAGTTTGTATTGACCAGCTGTTTTAAACATCAAGTCATATAAGCGATAATCTAACATCGGACTTCTAGCTTCTAATGAATTAGCCATTCCCATTCTATCTGGCTTAACCAAATTATTACCTGGTAATAAGTTTTTCACATCAAATGCAATTGCCTTATTAATATTGTCAAATTTAGAAAATTTACTCATACGATTTAAATAATCATTGAAACCTGTTTTATTATCAATCAAATGATGGAACTCTTTGTTTAGGAGCCTCTTAAAAATCTCTGAGCTTTCATGAAATAATGAGATAGAGTGAAAATATTTCTCATCTTCTACTTTATATTTTAAAGAGTCTCTATATTTCTCATAACCCCCAAAGGCTTCATCACCACCGTCACCAGTTAAAACTACTTTATACTTTTTAGCAGCTTCTCTTGATACAACATATGTCGGTACAAATGAGATGTCTCCATGGGGCTGATCATTATAGAAAGTAACCTTGTCCCAAAGTTCTACATCATCATCTTTCATAATTGTTAGAATATTATTTAATGAGAATAAGCCTGATACTTCTTTAGCATAAGGTGATTCATCAAATCGTTTATCATCAAAACCTATTGAAAATGTATCAAAACTTTTATTGGTTAATTTATGCATAATTGCACAAATCATACTTGAATCTAAACCACCACTTAAGAAAGTTGCAATAGGAACATCGCTTCTCAATCTTATCTTTGTTGCATCAATAAGAAGATCATCGATTTTATTCATCAAATCTTCTTCTTCAATTTCTTCTTCCTGTTGATTTTTTAGATCCCAATATATTTTTTTAGACATATCTAAGGTATCTAAATCAATCTGTACAAATTCACCGGGCATAACATGAAATACATTTTTATATATAGTATTTGGAACAGGTATATAATTATAAATTAAGAATTTATATAAAGACTCTTTATCTAGAGACAAATTCAGATCTTTTAATGCTGCAAATGTCTTTAACTCAGATGAAAAGAAGAAGCCATTAGGTTTTTCAGTATAAAAAAGTGGTTTAACACCTAAGCGATCCCTATATAGTAATAATTTATTTTTAACCTTGTCTATAATTGCAATAGCAAACATTCCATTGAGCCTTAGAATAAATTCCTCTCCCCATTTAATGTATGCTCTTAAGATTACTTCAGTATCAGAGTTTGTGTTAAAGACAATCCCCTCGCCTTCAAGTTCTTCCTTTATTTCTACAAAGTTATAAATTTCGCCATTTTGTACTACGTGAATATTTTCATCTTCTGATATGAAGGGCTGTTGTCCATGTGCAACATCAATAATACTCAAACGTGTGTTCAAAATAGTAGCGTTCTTTACTTTAGAAAAACCCAATTCATCTGGGCCCCTGTGGTGAATAGTTTTTGCTATTTCATTTTCATTAAAAGCAATATCACTGATATATCCTGCAATTCCACACATATAAACAAACCTTTAGTTAGAAGCTTTAGAATTTAATAAAATTTTAAATGTTCTAAATACAATTATGATATCCAAACATAAAGATATCTTCTTCGCATAAAATCCATCCAATAATGCCTTCATGCGCATAGTACCTTGAGAGCGTAACGTTGATTGATGTAAACCTGTAATTCCCGGTTTCACCTGATGTCTCAGATTAAAATAATATTCACCGTAATCATCAATTTGGGATGGAACAGCAGGTCTTGGGCCAATAAAGCTCATATCACCTTTTAATATATTAAATATTTGCGGTAGCTCGTCTAGCGAAGTTCTTCTGATAAATTTTCCAAACCTCGTAATTCGTGGATCATCTTTAGTGGTAAATGAATTAGAATTATTAACCACCATAGATCTGAATTTAAACACTTTAAATAGTTTACCATACTTACCGACTCGATCTTGCTTGAATAGAATGGGTCCTGGTGAACTAAATTTAACCCCTATGGCGACAATAATAATTAGCGGTAGGAAAAGAACAAATAAAATTAGACCGCAAATAAAATCTATAAATGTTTTAAAATATATATACATAGTTATAAAAGTGTCTCTTCTTCAATGATAGATTCTATTTCTCTTTTAAATTTATTAATATTAATATTTTCTTTATCTATATCCATTAAATAATCAATATCTTTGAATGCAACCTTCTTGCATTTAACTACTCTAACTCTAGGATGACTTGTTTCTAATGTTTCTTCTTCAGTAAAAATCAGTTCTTCATAGAGCTTTTCAGCTGGTCTTAAACCTGTAATTTTAATTTCAATATCAACATTGGGCTTTAGACCTTGAAGCTCAATCAAATCAACGGCAAGATCATATATACGGATAGGATTCCCCATATCTAAAACAAAGACTTCTCCACCCTTTAGCATTGAACCAGCTTGGATAATAAGCTGAGTTGCTTCAGGTATTGACATAAAAAATCTAGTTATATCTCTATGTGTTACAGTAACAGGACCACCACCCTTGATTTGATTTATAAATCTAGGAATTACTGAGCCATTACTTGCTAAAACATTTCCAAATCGAACCGCCCCATATTTTGTATTCGGGTACTTTTCAGATACAGACTGAATTTCTATTTCAGCCATTCTTTTCGAAGCCCCCATCACATTAGCAGGTCTAACCGCCTTATCTGTCGATATAAGTACAAATTTTTCCACTCCATTTTTCCCCGCAGCTTCAGCAACATTTCTAGTACCGAAAACATTGGTTTTTATCGCTTCTTGAGGGTTAATTTCCATTAAAGGAACATGCTTATATGCAGCAGCATGAAAAACTATATCAGGTTCATATTGTTCAAAAATTCTAGAAATACGATTTTTATCTCTTACATCAGCAATTATTGATTCATGTAAAACATTTGGCATGTGTTCAGTTAAGAACATATCAATTTCATAAATAAAATACTCACATACATCTAGTAGAATAATATTTTTAGGGCCTCTTTGCGCTACCTGCTTTACTAAATCACTTCCTATAGATCCTCCTGCACCTGTAATTAAAACTGTCTTATTTGAAATAAATTTTCCAATACTCTTTAAGTCCAGTTCTATAGGAGATCTACCTAATAAATCATTAACATCTACAGGCCTAAGTTGCTCTATATTAACCTTTCCATCTGCAATATCAGATATAGAAGGTAATGTTTTAATTTCAATATCTTTAAAATACTTTAACTTATCTCGAAGTTGCCTTACTAAAGACGAACTAGCTGATGGAATGGCAATTATAACTTTTTTAATCTCTAGTAATTCAATATAATCTTCAATATTTGATAACTTATCTAAAACAGGAATACCATGAATCTCTCTATTTTGCTTAGAAGGATCATCATCTAATATTCCACATACAAAATAATCAATATCTCGATTTTTGATTTCGCGAATTAATTGTTCACCTGATTGACCTGCGCCTACAATTAACACTCTAACACCACGACTTTTTTCAGATACACTTCTTAATACTCTGGAAACTATTCTACCTGCACTTAGAAAAGAGATCAAAATTAGTAAATCAATAATAGGGACAGACCTTGGAATATTAACGTCAACTAAGAAGAAAATCATACTATATACTAATATAGAAATTAATGAAGCTTTCACTATTCTTAAAATTTCAGCAATTGAAGCATATCGCCAAATCATTTTATTAATTTTATAAATACGAAAAAAGATGATCTTTACGAAAAATGTAATTACAACAATTTTTATGAAATTTTCAGTAGATATACTAAAGCCTTTAAAATCAGTTCTAATAAAAAAAGATAAAGGAAAAGTAATTAAAGCACATACATGATCAAATAAAAAATATACCCATTTTATAAAATAAATTTTTAAACTATTATATTTTTTCATAAATTATACCGACTCTTTATAGTATTAGAATATATTCGCTTGAGGCTAAACTTTATTATTATAATAAAAGTTAAAATTAATGTCGGGATTTGCGAAGCAATAATTCCCTTCCCCATCATTGAAAAAAATAAAGAAACCAAAATAGTACAAAAAAACACTGTAACAAATCCAGGTTTTAATCCATATCTCAAATATTGTACTAAATACACAAAAGCAACTAATAGAGAAAACATAGTTAAACTAAATACAATTTTATCTAGACCAAAACCATGATCAAAAAGAGCAAAAAAAGAATAGTTATAAAATTTTAGATTTTTAAATACACCGAGTAACAATAATGGAAGAGCAAAAAAAATACATGCAAGTACTGGGAAAATAGATTTTGATCTAGAATAAAAGTAAGTTAAATGTAACAGTAGCACCAATGTGTAAATCAAAAAGGAGCCTGAAGAAACACTACACATTAAACCTGAAAGAAAATATAAACAAAACAATTTTAATGAAAGAGTTTTCTCATGATTCACTAAAATATAATTAAGTATAGCAAAGCCCAAGAAAGCATACACCAACCTACCATTCATATACTGAGCCAACACAAAGTAGAAGGGTAATAAAATTAAAATAAATAAGAAATCCACAATCTTTTTATACTGAAAGAGATTTATCAATGTTAAATACTGGACATAAACAGATAATATCAAAACAATTGAAGTATATATCTTAAATAAGAAATCAATTGATAAACTTGTTATTCTATAAATTGCAACAATTGGATAAAACAACGAAGCTCTCGGATAATGATAAAGCCTTACAAACGGATCAACCCACATCTCTCCATCATTAATTTGATAAAATCCTATTATCTGTGACCACAGATTGAATGAATTAAAAAAACATAGCAAAAGAAAAAGTACACAAAGGCTTATATATATTTCAATTTTTACGTAGTGTTTCTCCACTATAATTCCTGCAATCCTTAAATTAAATAAATATTTCAGAAGTCTATCATATTAAATATTTACCAACAAAACAAAAAAGCCTCGCTAAAAGCGAGGCCTTTCATTAAATCAATTTAGATTTTCGAATTAACCAGCAAGGAATACTGAGATAAGTACGAAAATTACAAGTGATTCCATAAGTGCAAGACCTAGAATCATTGGAGTTTGAATCTTGTCAGCAGCAGATGGGTTTCTTGCGATACCTTCTAGAGCTACAGAAGCAGCTTTTGATTGTGCAGCAGTACCACCGTATGCAGCGATAGCCATTGCTAAGAAATACGCGATGTACTTAATTGCTTGAGTGTTTTCCATAATAGTCTCCTAAAACGTTCGTTACTTTGATCAAGTAACTGTTAAATTATTAAGTTTAAGTTTTTATTAGTGTGCGTGGTGCTCATCATGATCGTGGTGAGCAGTTGCAAGACTAATATAAACCATTGATAACATTGTAAATACGTAAGCTTGAATAAAACAAACTAGAAGTCCAAGTAAGTAGAATGGAATTGCAGCACCAAACATACCAACGTTCACACCAAGAATTTCAAGGTTAAGGAAAGTTGTTAATACGTGGTGGTCACCCATCATGTTACCTCTAAGACGTAGTGCTAGAGATAGAGGACGAATAAAGTTTGAAAGAATCTCAATTGGGAAAATTAAGATTGCCATATACCAAAGTGGACCTGCAAAGTGTGCAAGGTAGTTCATCGTACCAAGTTCTTTACAACCTTTGATGTTGTAGTAAACAAATGAAAGTACACCAAGAGCAAGAGTTGTGTTGATGTATTCAGTTGGAGGTAAGAAACCTGGAACAAGACCAATTACGTTCGCTAGGAAAATTGTAATAAATAGGAACGAAATGAACTTGAAATATTTTGGTGCATCTTCTTCACCGATTACGGCACGACATTGAGTCATGATAAATGATCCGTACATCTCAACGATGTTTCTTAGTGAAATTCCTCTATCTGGAACTACTGTCTCTTCAAGAGTCATTTTAGAAACACGCATTCTATAAAGAAGAGCTACTAATAAAATGATGATTGCAACAAAAGACTTAGTGAAGATGTGATCAACGTAACCTAGGTGAAAAACATGAGAAAGTTCACCAAGCCACAGAAATCCACCTGCTGCGTATGTATTTGTCGCTAATAAAGTAGTTAAAAGAAGGGCTATTTTTTTCATTATTAGTCCTTTTTGATGCTGGCGCCCAGCACAAATATATTTAAGAAATAATTTATTACCGGTATAATTATCTTACTTTGAAGAATTTGTACACCAAATAATAGGGCCCCGATTAAAATAACAAGCTTACCTATAAATAAAAACGCTAGATACTTTCCATTGGCTTTATAACCATCGATGCGATGTGGCTTTATCAGCTCATCTACGGCCATCCAGAACATCACTAAATATAAGACAGTTGCTACGTAACAAACAGCGAACGCTGTCCATTCCATGCCTGGAGTCAATAAATAAAGACACGCTGCAGCCATAGGAAGTGACAACATAAAAAAGCGAGGGAAACTAATTTTATTAGATAGATCTTTAATCATGAGAATTATCTACTTCTTACGAAGAGCATAGACAACCATCGAAATTAAAATATTTCCAATTACCGCTAGAAAAATTCCTACGGCCCAGCCTTGAGTGATGATACCTTTTTTAACGAGCTCCCAAAGTCCCCAGGCCACAACTAAGGCCGTTGAAGGGAGTGACATGGCAAGTGCCATTGGCTTTATCCATTTTGGGTCATAAAGGGCCATCTAACGCTTCCTCGCAACACGACGCTCATATACTGAGTTTAAGCGATCTTGGATAACCTTGTTATTTGGGTACTCACCTAAGATTGAATAGTAGAGATCATAGGCTGTTTGAAGACGCTCCAATGTCTCATAGCAATTGGCCATAAGAAAGATGGCGCGAACTTTTAGGTCGCGGCGATCTTCACGTTTGATGTATTCACGAAAGTATTGAACAGCGCGGTTCCAATCTTGCGATTCAAAATACATGATTCCAGATTGAAAGAAGCTATCAACGAAGTACTTATGGTTTCCATTATTATGCATAGAAACTAAGTGCTCAGTCGCCTTATCATATTCCTTAAGTTTGATATATGAACGAGCAAGACGAAATTCATATAGATCGTGATTTGAAAGTTTAGGTCTAAAGGCAGAAAGCTTGTTATAAACTTCAGCAGCCTTTGCATAATCATTAATATAAAGAAAAGCGATCTCACCAATTCGTTCTTGTGTTTTTACAAGCCAAACTGGATCTGTCGTAAGTTTTGGAATCTTCTCGTAAAAGGCAATTCCACGATTATATTGTCCAAGAGAGACTGCGTAGAGTTCAGCAATCTGATAATTGATTTTGATTTTAATTTCATCATTTGGCGCCATCTCTAAAATCTTATGATACTGCTTCACTGCCTGAGCGTACTCTTGATTAGAGATATGATTTTGCGCAATTAGGATATCTTTGTGAATTCTTGGCGTGAAATCACAAGACGTAAGTAAAATGAGGGCCAGTAAAAAACTGGCCCTTATGAATTTATTCTTCAGAAGTTGATCCATCTTCATCATCTGCTTCAATAATTTTTGCAATTGAAACAACCTTCTCACCTTCTTTAGGCTTAATTAGGCGTACACCTTGAGTCGCGCGTCCCATTAGAGAAACACCACTTACTTTTGTACGAACAACTTGCCCGCGGTCAGTAATGATCATTAGATCATCTTTGTCAGTAACAGGTTTAATTTGAACAATCTCACCATTCTTATCTGTAAGTCTCATTGCAAGAATACCTTTCCCACCACGAGTTTGCTTACGGTATTGTGAAGATTCAGTACGTTTACCGTACCCATGTTCAGTTACAGATAGGATTTCCATTTGGTCATCAATTAATTCCATACCGATGATTTTTTCTTCATCTGTATTGATGTTGATACCCTTAACACCTTGAGATACACGTCCCATTGGCCTTGCATCATTAGTATCGAAACGGATGATCTTACCAGCTGAAGAACATAGAAGGATATCTTTTGATCCATCATTAATTCTTACGTTAACAATATGGTCACCATCTTGCAGTTTAATTGCAATTAGTCCCGATTGCTTAACGTTTGAGTATTCTTCAAGAGCTGTCTTCTTAACTAGACCTTTGTTAGTAGCAAAGATTAAGTACTTCTCATTAAGATCCATATCGTGTGGTACACAGATAATTTCTGTTACACGATCACCACTTGGGATTTGGATAAGGTTTGCAATATTACGTCCCTTAGAAGTTCTAGTTCCTTCAGGAATTTCGTAAACTTTCTTTGAGAATACTTGTCCACGGCTTGTAAAGAATAGAAGCTTATCGTGAGTATTTGCCGTAAAGATATTTGTAAAGAAGTCATCATCGTTTGCAGCACCCTTAACACCTTTACCACCACGCTTTTGCGCTTTGTAAGTGTCAAGTGGCATACGCTTAACGTAACCTTTGTGAGTGATTGTAACAATCATCTCTTCACTTGCTACAAGATCTTCAATTTGAATTTCGTCTGCTTTTGCAACGATTTCTGTTCTTCTCTCATCACCGTATTTTTCAATAACTTCAGTGAATTCTTCTTTAATGATTGCTTTGATTTTATCTTCAGAACCAAGGATTCCTTCTAAGCGATCAATCTCTTTCATGATTGCTTCGTAGTCAGCAATAATCTTATCTCTTTCTAGACCTGTTAGACGTTGTAGTCTCATGTCTAGAATTGCTTGAGCTTGAATCTCACTTAATGAGAATGTACTCATTAATTTCTCACGAGCATCAGTTGGCCCATCAGATTTCTTGATCATCTCAACTACTTCATCAATATTTTCAACAGCTACTTTTAAACCTTCTAAGATATGCGCGCGCTCACGTGCTTTCTTAAGTTCGTATACTGTACGACGAATAATGATTTCTCTTCTGTGATCAATGAAACACTCAAGCTGTTCTTTGATGTTTAGAACTTTTGGAGATGAGTTAACAATTGATAAGAAAATAATACCAAATGATGATTGTAGTGCAGTTTGCTTATAAAGCTTATTCATGATTACAGTTGCGATCTCACCTTTTTTAAGGTCGATTACAACACGAATCCCTTCACGAGATGATTCATCACGGAGGTCTGAAATACCAACAAGTGATTTAGAGTTTACAAGTTCAGCAATCTTTTCAATTAGCTTAGCTTTGTTAACTTGGTATGGAAGTTCAGTAATAACAATTCTTTCACGATCTTGTTTCTTACCGTGAATTTCCACATCCATCTTTGCACGCATCTGGATAACACCCTTACCTGTTTTATAAGCAGAGCGAATACCTTCAGTTCCGTGAATTGTTCCAGCAGTTGGAAAGTCTGGACCTGGGATAATCTTCATTATGTCTTCAATCGACATTTCACGATTATCTACAAGCTCAGTAAGAGCCGTCATAACTTCTGTTAAGTTATGTGGAGGAATATTTGTTGCCATACCTACAGCAATACCAGCTGAACCATTAACTAATAAGTTAGGGATTTTTGTTGGAAGAACTGTTGGCTCTTTAAGTGAGTCGTCGTAGTTAGGTTGCCAATCAACTGTTTCTTTATCTAAGTCTTTTAACATCTCTTCAGAAAGCTTTTGCATTCTGATCTCTGTATACCTCATGGCCGCAGCGTTATCACCGTCAATTGAACCGAAGTTACCTTGACCTTGAACCATTGGATATCTCATTGAGAAATCTTGGGCCATACGTACGATTGTATTATAAACCGCAGAGTCACCGTGTGGGTGATACTTACCAATAACGTCACCAACAACACGGGCAGACTTTAGGAATGGTTTATTATGGTAGTTACCTAGAGAGTGCATTGCATACAGACAACGACGGTGAACAGGTTTCATCCCATCACGTACATCTGGAAGTGCACGACCTACGATTACCGACATTGCGTAATCGAGGTAACAGTTTTTCATTTCATCGCGAATACCAATTTGTTGAATATTCCCGTGGTTATGGTTTCCACCATCACCATTATCATTTTCATTTGTGATATTTGTTTCATCAGTCATAAATTAGTCCTATACGTCCAGATTTCTTACATTAAGTGCGTTTTCTTCAACAAATTGTCTTCTTGGTTCTACTTGGTCACCCATTAGAACAGAGAATACTGAATCTGCTTCAATAGTATCTTCAATCTTTACTTGAAGAAGAGTTCTATTTTCTGGATTCATTGTTGTTTCCCAAAGTTGTTCAGGGTTCATTTCTCCAAGACCCTTATAACGTTGGATGTACGCGCCTTGTTTAGCATCATCGATAATATAAGAAGCAAAACCTCTTAGTGATTCGAATTCTTTTGCATCACCTTTTTCACCTTTAACAATGAACTTACCAATTTTAAATTTATTGATACCATCGTAAAGGTTCATAAGATCTGCGTATTCTGAAGACTCCAGGAAGTATGAGCTAAGTTTAAATTTCTTCGTACGTGCTGTTGTTTTAACATTGATACGAATAAGATTTGATGCATGCTCTTTGTCTTCTTCAATTGAGAATGAGTAATTTCTTAATGTTTCAGACTCTTGAGTTTTAAAGTGTTCATCAAGTTTAGAAACAATACCATCAAGTTTTGAGCGATCTTTAAGATCAGCTGCAGTGATACCAATTTCTTCAATTAAGTGTCTTAGTAAGAACGTATCAAAGTGAATATCGTAAGACTTAAGAGTTTTGTCGTATTGAGTGAATTTATTAATAAGACCTTTAGCTGTCTCTTCTTCAATCATTTCACCATTGAAGTTAATTGAAGTTCCTTCAATTGCGTTTGCAACAAGGAATGTCTCAAGTGCTTTTTCGTCTTTTAGATAAATCTCTTTCTTACCTTTCTTGTATTTATATAAAGGTGGTTGAGCGATATAAACATAACCTTGCTCAATCAGCTCAGGGAACTGACGATAAAGAAGAGTTAAAATAAGTGTTCTAATGTGAGAACCATCGACGTCGGCATCTGTCATGATAACTAGTTTGTGGTAACGAAGTTTTGAAATATCAAAGTTACCTTTACCAATACCTGTACCCATCGCTTGAACGATCATCTTAATTTCGGCGTTACCAAGCATTTTATCATAACGAGCTTTTTCAACGTTAAGGATCTTACCTTTAAGAGGAAGAACTGCTTGATACTTACGATCACGTCCCTGCTTTGCAGAACCACCGGCAGAGTCACCCTCTACGATGTAGATTTCAGAAAGAGCTGGATCTTTTTCCTGACAGTCTGCCATTTTACCTGGAAGACCACCCATATCTAGAACTGACTTTCTTCTAGTTAATTCACGAGCACGTCTTGCGGCTTCACGAGCTGCAGCTGCATCAACAGACTTTCTAATAATTGTTTTTGCAGTTTGTGGGTTTTCTTCTAAATATCTCTTAAGTGCATCCCCTACTAGAGAGTTAACGATACCTTCTACTTCAGAGTTACCTAGCTTATCTTTTGTTTGACCTTCGAATTGAAGCTCAGGAAGTTTAACAGAAATAATCGCTGTTAAACCTTCTCTCATATCATCACCTGTTAAATTCGTTTTAATTCCTTTAAGCAGGTTATTATCTTTTGCATATGCATTTAGAACACGAGTAAGTGCAGTTTTAAATCCAGAGATGTGAGTCCCCCCACCTGGAGTTGTAATTGCGTTGGCATAACCAGAAAGAACTTCTGAGTATGAATCAGTCCATTGCATTGAGATTTCGACTTCGTAATCTTCTCTTGATTCTGCAATATAGATTGGATCTTTGTGTACTACTGTTTTAGCTCTGTTTAGATATTCTACGAACTGAATAAGACCACCCTCGTAGTGGAAAGTTTCATTCTTATCTGTTCTCTCATCTTTAACAACGATCTTAAGACCTTTGTTAAGGAAGGCCATCTCTCTAAAACGATTTGTTAATGTATCGTAATTAAATTCGTGAACTTCAAAAATTTCATTATCTGGTTTGAAAGTAACAGATGTACCTGTTTGACTTTTATCTTCTAATTCACCAACAACTTTTAGTGGCTCTTTAGTTACACCATGGTTAAATTCAACTTGGTGAATCTTTCCATGCTTTTTAATTTCAACTTTAACCCACTTAGATAGTGCGTTTACAACAGAAGCACCTACACCGTGTAGACCACCTGAAACTTTATAAGCTCCACCTTCTTCGTTAAACTTTCCACCTGCGTGAAGTTTTGTATATACAAGTTCCGCGGCCGATACACCTTCTTTCGGGTGAATATCAACTGGGATCCCTCGCCCATCATCGATAACTGTTACAGAGTTATCAACGTGAATAATAACTTTAATTTCGCTACAATAACCTGCAAGTGCTTCATCGACTGCGTTATCTACAATTTCATATACACAGTGATGTAGACCACGATTGGCAGTATCACCAATATACATCCCTGGTCTTTTTCTTACGGCCTCTAGTCCTTCAAGAACACTAATCTGGCTTGCACCATATTCCTGTCCGACCTTACCAATACTTCCTGCTTGATTTTCTTGATTTTCCAAAAGGAACCTCTCTTCCAATTTCTTGTGTCAGTGTGTTGTTTTAAAAATATAATTTTTTGGAAGACTAGTTAACGGAACCGTTCGAAATATAGATCTTATTTGCGCCATTAATTTTTTCTAATTCTTCCTTAAATTTTTCATTTGCCGTCGTGATTAAAACTTGGAACTCTCGTTGTTCCAAAAATTTAACCAGCCTACCCCATCTCGCCTTGTCTAATTCCCCTGAGACGTCGTCGATAAGTACAATTGGATAGGTGTTAAAGTTATACCTAAATAGCTCTATATAGGCAAATAAGAGGCTCAAATAAGACATTTTTTGTTGGCCTAAAGAACAAAATTCGTAAGCATTCATTCCATCAAAAAGAAGCACGTAGTCATCTTTGTGAACTTGATAAGTCGTATGACCTACAATTAGGTCCTTTTCTAGCCTTTGTTGCATATAATCAAAGATCATCTCTGGCGAAAATCCATGAAAACGAGAATCAACTTCAATTTTAAGTGAATGATCTTCTGAAAAGATGTCACGATATGTATTTTCACAAAACGGAATTAGTTCAGTTACGAATTGATTTCTCATGGCAACTAGCTCATAAGCATAATCGGCCATTTGGCGATCAATTACATTTAACTGCTCACGAAATTGTGATGGTTTCTTAGATAGAAGAATATTTCTAAACTTAAGCGCGGAATTGTACTGATTTAATACTTTCTTATAATCGCGACTAAGCATTGATAAATGATCATCAAACCACTTTCTTCTAAAACTTGGAATATTTGAAAATGAATAAGAATCAAATGGATTGATAAAAACTAACTTTGCATCAAGCTTCTTTTTCGTATTCTTCCCATTAAGTGCCCAGGTAGATCCTTGAGGATTCATCTTTCCACTAAAAGTTACGTTATCGCCATCATCGAGAAATAGAGATGAAAATAATATCTCAGGGTTATCCCCATCAATACTTAATAGCTGTGGAAAAGTTGTATTTTTACGAAAAGATTTTCTCGTCACTAGAACGTGTAGAGCTTCTAATATATTTGTTTTTCCATTTCCGTTTTCACCTAGGATACAATTAATATTTCCATTGAAAGAAATTATATCTGGTTCTAGATTTCGAAAATTTGTTACCTGAAGTTTTACAAGTTTCAAAGCGTCTCAGTACTAGATTCTAAGTGGCATGATAATTCCAAGATAATTTTGGATATCATTTGATCTAACGATTACCGCTGAAAATTCATTGTTAAATTCGAAAGTTACATTTTCAGTATTTAAAATTGCAATTGAATCTAATAAGAAACGAGCGTTAAAACCAATTTCAATTTCCTTACCTTCGTAATCAACTGGAATCGTCTCTTTAGCATCACCAAGTGAAGGATGGTTTGCAGAGATCGTCATATGGTTTTCAGTTAGCTTAAGCTTTACTGCATTTGATTTCTCATTAGACATAATTTTAATACGTCTAATAGCGTTTTGAATTACTTCTTTATCAGCTGTTAGAGAGTAAGTAGTCTTAGCTGGAATTACAGCTTGATACTTAGGATACTCTCTAGCAATTAAACGAATACCTAATTGGTATTGCTCATTAGCTGTTACATATAAATATGAGTCATCAACAGAAATAAACAGATTTGCACCTGGATATGTTTCAGCGATTTTTCTAAGTTCAGCTACACCCTTCTTAGGAATAATAATTCCATTAATTAGAGCTTCATTATTTTGTTCAGCAATATCATTTTCGATTAGAGATAAACGATGTCCATCAGTTGAAACAGCTCTTAGCTTTCCTTCTACTTCTTGGAAATAGATTCCGTTAAAGTGAAGTCTTGTTTCATCATTTGAGATTGCATATGAAGTTTTAGTAATTAGATTTAAAAGATCATCTGAATTTAGTGTGAAAGTATTTTCGCTTCCAAAGTGAAGCTTTGGAAATTCATCTGCTTCGTAAATTAAAAGTGAATAATGAATTTCTTCACAATTTATTTTTAGTAGATTTTCACCATCTTCTAACTCGATGTTGATATCTGTGTTAGGAAGTTCTTTTAATATATCAAATAGATTCTTAGCGTTTATACAAAATGAAGCTGTTCCTTCAGTTGATGCATTAATTGAATACTTTGCTGATACCTCAAGATCTGTTGCTGAAAGATATATTTTATCATTGCTAACAGTTAGTAACGTATATGTTAATATTGGTCTTGAATTCTTCTTATCAATTACAGTTAAAATTTTATTTAATGCATCTCTTAAGTTATCTGTATCAACCCTAAGCTTCATCTTTATTCCTATCAGAAAATTATTTGTATTGTTGTATAATGGAAAACACTAGTTAGCAAGGCTGTCTAGAGCATTTAAGTGTTCTTCTTATTATATATATTTATATATATATTATATATAATCCTGTGGATAAGTTCATAAGTGGCAACTCCCCTTTTAACAGCGTCTTTTCTCAATTTGGCCATTGTTAGCAATCGTTGACTACTTTTTTTTGTGCCTTGCATTTATTCGTATATTACTTAAAACGTAACAAATATGTGGTGTTATTAGTTTTTTGCTCACGGCCTATTGTGGATAATTTTTTGGCCAAGAAAATTTCTTTAAATTTCGTTAAATTGGCCAGTCATTTACTCACAATTTACAAACATGTTGATAACTTTTTTATCCACGGCCTTAATTTGTGTCGATAATATTATTAACGGCCGTGAATAAGTTTAGAAATAATGTATAAGTTACTATTATTACAGTATTTATTAATCCACAATTAATTTTCTTGGCCGTGGATTGGCCGTCGTTGGCCGTGAATAACTAACATTTCGTAGGACCAAAACTGACTAGTCAAATACTGGTGTGAATTTGTCGGCCTAATGACTAGTCAGATTATTAACATTCCACAAATTTTTAGTGAATAGTCTAGGGGATTGGCCACTCAATAATCCACGGCCGACTGGCCAAATGGCCGGCCAATATTGAGGATGTGAAAATATATAAGAAAGGCCGTGAATAACACGGCCTATGTATTGGTTAGTCAGTTGACTAGTCAGTAATTTAGTAGGGGATTATAACGAATTTTCAATCGTCATAATTGTCTTAGAAAGCATTGGATCTTGAGACAATTGTTTTGAAATCTTTTGTTCAGCGTGAACAACAGAGCTGTGATCACGTCCACCAAAGAACTGTCCAATTTCTTCATGTGTTAAGCTTGCAAGTTTGCGACATAAGTACATGGCAACAAAGCGTGCATTAGCGATATCTTTTACACGTGATTTAGACTTAAGATCAGCAACTGGAATTTTAAAGTATTGTGAAGTCTGCTTAGCAATTCCTTCAATTGTAATTTTCTTTTCGTCTTCGTAATCTCTAAGTCCTAGAACCTCTTTAACCATTTCTAATTCGATATCAACCTTCATGATATCAGAGTAGGCTGAAAGCTTAATTAGAGCACCCTCAAGCTCTCTAATCGAGTTTTTAACATTACATGCAATCAGGTTCACAATGTCTTCAGAAAGGAATAGGTCGAGATCATCAGCCTTAGCATTAATGATTGCAACACGAGTTTCAATATCTGGTTTTTGAATATCAACGACAAGACCCCATTGAAGGCGAGTCTTAATTCTTTCTTCAAGTCCATTGATCTCTTGTGGAGTTTTATCAGAAGTGAAGATTAGCTGTTTTCCTTTTTGATATAGCTCATTAAAGATATGGAAGAATTCTCTTTGCGTTCCTTCTTTACCTTTAAGTTCATGAACATCATCAATCATTAGAACATCAACTTTATCAGAATATTTTTGACGAAACTCTGGAAGCTGTTTATTGCGAATCGATTCAATCATTTCCTTCATGAAATCACGTGCTGTAATTAAGCAGATAACATAGTGAGGGTATTGATTGTGAATACCGTTGGCCATCGCATGTAAGAGGTGAGTCTTACCAAGTCCTGAATTAGAATGAATATAAAGCGACGGATATTTACCAGCTTTACCAGGACTTTTAGCAATCGCTACTGAAGCAGCGTAGGCCATATTATTTGATGGTCCAATAACATAATTTTTAAACGTTTTAGACTTATCAATGACGATATTATTGTAGTCATCACTTACGTGATCAATATACTTAGACTCAACTTGTGAAAGTAGGTCTTCTTGTACAGGCTCTAGATCGAGCGAAAATGAGATTTCATTTGCAGACCTAGGTTTCGCATGACTTGGTTCTATAGGACCATTATTTAAGTGTTGAGATAGGCTAGGTTGAGATAAGTTATTGTTATTATTAGCAATAATCTCGATTTGATACGATTTACCTAACGTATTTACAATACTTTGGCTGATTTGGTTTAAATTCTTCTCGATAAATGACTTAATAAAGTTAGTCGTTGTCGAAAATATCGCTCTTTCACCGTCAATATTCTTAAGACGAAAAAAGTCTCCTTGGAAAAAAGAAGCATATTTTTGTGGATTTACTAATGATTTTAATGAGTTATGAATCTCATTATTCATCATATCTAATTCATCTGCGCTGAAGAAATCATCAGATAGGCTAGATGTATTATAAGACTGGTTTAGGCTTTGTTTAATATTAAATGGATCTTCAATGATATTCTTATTGGCAAGATCTTCTATATTGTTGATTTTATTTGTTGTTGGGTTAGAATTCTTCAAAAATTCATTAAAAGGAAAATTTCCCTGCATGATCCATTCCCTTGAGTGGTTTACTCGTCAATTTTTCTTTAATTACGTGTTGTGGGGAGAATTTGTATCATGGCCCAAAATCCTAGGCCAATAAAAAAATGGGTTTTTTACGCATGGCCAAATAAATCAAATATTTTGGCCTGCACTATGTACAGGGCCATTGACCAGTGATGCGAAATGGTATAATACTAGCCCTTACAATATTAATTTTTAGTTAAACAGTTATAGTTAGGTAGGTTGAAGATGTCTAAAAGAACTTGGCAGCCAAAAAGAAAGAAAAGAATGAGAGTACACGGTTTCCTTAAAAGAATGGAAACAGCTGGTGGTCGCAACGTTATCAAAGCTCGTAGAGCTAAGGGACGTAAGCAACTTACAGTTTCTCACGGTAAGAAATAATGACATCAGTTGATAGCACTTTTGATAAAAGTTCAAGACTGCTATCAACTGAAGATTTTTCTTATTTAAGAAAAAATTCTCAAGTAATCACTGATCGTTGGCTTCGTATTTATTACAAGCCATCACGTCTTAACTCTGAAGTTTCAAGAGTAGGTTTTTCTGTAACTAAAAAAGTCGGTAAAGCTAATAAGCGTAATCTTTGTAAGAGAATTATTAGAGAATTCTTTCGTACAAGTTCGTACCGTAACAACGGTAAGGATTTTATGATTGTGGTTTCTAATCGACTTTTTAAAAGTTCACAAAATCCAAAAGAAGATCTTCGAAATTCCCTTGTGAACGCCTTTGCAAAAATTCAATAAAAGATTAACAACTCCTTTATAGCGTGTTAAAAATCTCCATACTTAAAGACTTAAGAAAATACACTTTAGGAGTATTAAAGAATGAATAATGATCAAAAACGCACTGTTTTAGCGTTTGTTCTTACTGGTGTTATTGTTTTCACATGGCAAGCACTTTTCAGTTCAAACCAACCTGTACAACAACCAGTAAAACAAGAACAAGTACAAACACAAAACGCATCTTCTAATTCATCTGAAACGAAGCCAATTGCAACACACTCGAATAAAGCAACAAACCTGACGTCTGTTACTCTTAAAGCAGGATCATTTTTCTATACAGTTAATAGTGATCTTTCTTTTAGTGAAGCAGCTGGTAATAAAACTTCAATGACTTTAAAAGAGCTTTCAGACAAGGATAACTTTTTTAATTTCAAGTTAATTGATACTAATAATAATCTACAAAACTTTAACTTTGTATTCGATGAACAAACAGTTGAAAACGAAGTAGTAGGTAATGATCTTAATAAGCAAATTTCGATTCGTTTAAAATTAGAAAATGATGGCCGTTTAACTTATGAATTAAATGGAGCTCAGGATTTTAGACTTTCATACAATATGGCAGCTACTGAAAAGCAATCTGATAACAGAACTTATCGTCAGTATGTTGTTCAAGGTATGGATACTGATCGTTATAACTTAGAATCAGATGAGAAAGGTGAGGGGAACTTAAAATGGGTTGCTCTTGATTTCAATCATCACGTTTTCTTCAACGTTTTTAATGATAAGCAAACAATCAATTATATGGCCACTGAAGGCGGAGAGATCTTCTTTCAAGCTGTTAATGGAAAGAAAAACTATAATGGTTATATTCTTTATGCTCTTAAAAATTATGATTACCTATTAGGATTTGATAATCAATTAGATCTATCAATCGACTTTGGTATCTTTGGAATTTTTGCAGTTCCAATTCTAAAAGCAATGCAAGTTCTCTACACATATGTAGGTAACTACGGTGTTGCAATTATTCTTTTAACAATTGTAATTCGTCTTGCAACTTATCCATTACAAGCTAAGTCTTTTAGATCAATGAAGAAGATGCAAGTTCTTCAACCAGAGATTGCAAAGCTAAAAGAAAAGTATGCTGACGATCCAATGAAGCAACAAAAAGAAACAATGGAATTATTTAAAAGATCAGGTGCTTCACCTTTAGGTGGATGTCTTCCAATGGTTCTTCAAATTCCAATCTTTATTGCTTTTTACCAAGCTATTTCAAACTCTGTTGAGTTAGTTGGTTCTCCATTTTACTTTTGGTTAACTGACCTTAGTGCAAAAGATCCATACTATATTCTTCCAGCAATTATGGGGATTACAATGCTAGTGCAAACTAAGCTAAATCCTTCAACATCTGCTGATCCTAATCAACAGAAGATTATGTATATTATGCCGATCGTTTTCATTTTTATTATGAAAGATCTTCCAGCAGGTTTAAATCTGTATTTTACAGTTTCAAACATCCTGGGAATTGCACAACAACTTTACGTTTATAAAACAGCAGAAGCTTAATAAACCATGATATACGAAACGGATGACCTTCCTATTGTCGCTTGCTCGACTGGCCTAAATGAGAATACGGCCATAGGGGTTATCCGTTTATCTGGTTTTTCCGACATTGGTTCTATAGGACCATTTTTCAAAAAAGATTTATCAAATCTCGAAATTCGCAAGGCCACTTTTACAAAGTTATACGACCAGGATGGAAACTTCCTCGATGAGGTCGTTATTACTTATTTTAAGGGCCCTCATAGTTATAATGGTGAAAATATACTAGAGATTGCAGCACACGGTAATACGCTCAATTTAAAGCGTATTATGAATGCATTCATTAACTCTGGTCAGTTTCGTTTAGCAAAGAATGGTGAATTCACTTATCGAGCACTAAAGAATAAGAAGCTTTCCCTTGCACAGGTCGAAGGACTTGATGCACTTTTAAATGCTTCTTCTTCTCTAATGCTTGATGAAGGACTTAAACTATTAAATGGTAGCCTTTATCAAAAATACACTGATCTCTACGACAAGTTTTTAAAACTAAAAGCTGCTGTTGAAATCAATATTGATTTTGCAGAAGACGTAGGGGAGGAGCAATCTCAGAAATTACTTGATGATGCTTTTGCAGATATCAGTGGCCATATAACTTCACTTCATAAAAGTGCAAGTGTTAATGCTAAGAGCTTAATGTCTCCAGATATTGTTCTTTGTGGTGAACCTAATGCAGGTAAGAGTTCTCTCTTTAATTTATTCTTAAATGAATCACGCTCAATAGTTTCAGACATAGCAGGAACAACTCGCGATTATATCTCAGAATATATTAGTCTAGGTAATGAAACCTTCAAACTCGTTGATACAGCAGGTCTACGTAATACGACAGATGTAATTGAAGAAGAAGGGATCAAAAGAAGTCGCAATTTAATAGAAGGTGCATTCTATAAAATTCTTCTGATCAATATTAATGAAGTTGAAAAATACCAATACCACGATATTAAAGAGACACTTTTTGATGCTTTAATCTTTACTCATTTTGATGAATTTAATGGTGAGATTAACTTAAAAGATTTACAAGAGAATCTTCCAAAAGCTATTAAATACTATAGTGCAGACACTTCAAAAGGTGAGGGAAGTCTTGTTGAAATAAGTGGTCCTATCGGACCAGATTCAGAAAGTGGTTCTATAGAACCACAAGAATCAAAACTTGGTCCTATGGGGGCAAGTCTTGAAAATGGTCCTATAGAACCAGTTCATATAACTGACTTAATTACTCAGGATATTTTATCTAAGTATATGAAATTACGTAACAGTGACCCCATTTCTATTGAAAGACATCGTGTCGTAATCAATGATATTTATGGGAAATTTACTGATTTTTCTAATAATATCAAGCATTTAGATGATATAGCTATCATTTCATCCGAAGTTTCTATCCTAGAAAAGAAAACTGCAGAACTAATCGGAATCATTAGCCCTGACGATACACTTACACATATCTTTACCAACTTCTGCATAGGTAAATAATATATAAACCATTGATTTTTCTGAAAAATTAGCTTAAATGTTCCACGTAGAACATTATTATTACAATTGCGCACAATTGTTCCACATGGAACATTAATCGCAGAAAGTTCCACGTGGAACAAAATGAGAAACATATGTTTGATGTAACAATTATTGGTGGGGGACATGCTGGACTAGAAGCTGCTTGGGCCGCCGCTCAGTTTGACCTAAAAGTAGCAATAGTTACTATGCCTGGTGTAAGTATAGCATCAGCTCCATGTAATCCAGCAGTTGGTGGAGTGGGTAAGGGTCAGGTTGTAAGAGAGATAGATGCCTTAGGTGGTATCATGGGGAAGCTTGCTGACAGAAGCGCTATTCAATATCGAACTCTTAATGAATCTAAAGGTTATGCTGTACAGTCAACTCGTGTACAGATTGATAAAGAAGTATATGCTAGAAATGCAGAGGCGGAAGTAGCTGCTAACGATAATATTACTGTTATTCGTGAAATGGTGGAGAGAGTAAGTAAAGATCAGGACTCTTTTCTCATTAAGACAACTGAAGGCGAGTATCTCTCAAAGAAGATTGTAGTTACTACTGGTACTTTTTTAGCAGGTAAGATGCACACTGGAGAAGAACAATCTGACGGTGGTCGTGTAGATTGTCTTAAAGCTGATTCTCTTGAGAATATCTTTGTAGGTGTAACAGCACTTAAAACTAGATTTAAAACAGGAACTCCTGCTCGTTTAAAGAGAGATACCATCGATTTTTCTAAAATGGTGGAGCAGGAAAGTGATCCTACAGCAGTAAACTTTCATTTTAATCACGGATTAACTGAACGATTTGTGGATCAGGTTTCATGTCACCTTACTAAGACCAATGAAAAGACTCTTGGAATTATTCGCGACAATAAAGAGAGAAGCCCTATATTTAACGGACAGATTAAGGGTGTTGGGCCTAGATATTGTCCATCTATTGAAGATAAAGCTTATCGCTATGAAGATAAGGACGTGCACCACGTATTTGTTGAACCAGAATCACTGGAGCTGGATACATTTTATCCAAATGGTATATCTACATCACTTCCACGTGAGATACAGCTAGACTTTATCCGCACTATTGAAGGATTAGAAAAGGCAGAGATTGCAGTATATGGTTACGCTGTTGAATACGATGTTGTCGATACAACATGCTTGGATAGAACATTACAATCGAAGGAAATGCCTGGATTATATTTTGCTGGTCAGGTAAACGGTACTTCAGGTTATGAAGAAGCTGCAGGACAAGGTTTAATAGCTGGTATAAATGCAGCTCGATCTGCTATTGGCGCAGATAAGTTTATATTGGATCGCGATGATTCATATATTGGTGTAATGGTAGAAGATCTTGTCTCGAATAAGAGAGATGAGCCTTATCGATTATTTACTGCACGTAACGAAAACCGTCTTTATGTACGTGAGGATAATACTATTCTACGTATGAAGAAATATCGCCAAGAATTAGGTTTGTATGCAGATATTGATCGCTATCAAGACAGCTATGAGCAGGGCTTTAATATTATCTGGCATATCGCTAAGAATTATACATATAAAGCTAATCCAAAGAATAAGGAATACTTTGATTCGAAGGGCTATGGACCACTAAGTTCAAATATTACCTTGGCCGAATTGTCTAAGAGAGCACACTTGAATCCAGTGGATGTCTTAGAGGCAGAGTTAGCTGAGAATAATCTTCATTTTGATTTAAATGTTATTCGTACAGTAGCTATCTCACTAAAGTACGAAGGTTATATTGATCGTGCTCTAGTTGAAAATGCTAAAATCAACAGACTTAGTAAGAAGCCTGTGGATTGGCAAAAGCTAGTAGCTAGTGAGAATATCTCATTTGAGTGCAGACAACGTATTACAGAAATAAAGCCTGAAAGTTTTGGGCAGTTACAAAGAATAGTAGGAATTAGGCCAGCTACCTTAGCATATGTAGCAGGAAATATATTATGATGAAAGATACAGTATTTTGTGAACGCTACCTTGAGCAAATCAATGGCCCGTTTGCTGGAATTAACCTTACAAGAATTAATACAGCAGAAGAGTTCTTCGATAAGCAATATGTAGACAGTGTTAAACCTATTGAAGACATTCCTTCTTTAAAGAAGATCTATGATCAAACTAAGATACATGTAGACATTGGTTTCGGTGGAGGATTTCCTTTGTTACCATTAGCAAGCTTGAATCCTGATAAGAAATATATTGGTTTTGAAGCAAGAGGTAAGAAGTCCAAAGTAGTTAATCAAATTGCAGAAGCAATTGGTCTTGATAATGTGAAGACATACCATCAAAGATTTGAGCATGTATATTTTGATCGTGACTGTACGATAACATTCAAAGCTGTTTCAACAATACAAAACCTTCTTCCTCTTATTGTTACAGATAAGACTGTAAATGTGATCTTTTATAAGGGTCCAAACTTCTACGAATTAGAAGACCTGGACTGGCTTGGTAACAAGTGGGAGATAGTAGAAGAAACATTGATCGATATTCCTAATACTGAGGGGCGTATGATGATTGCTCTTCGTAATAAGAATGTTCTACGTGGAACAGAAATCACTAGTTTTAGAAAAAATAAAAATAAACAACTTGTCACTTTGTCTTCATTTCTTTAAAAATATAGTAACAACTATATCTTTTGGGAGACATAAATGGCTAAAATTATTGCACTCATGAATCAGAAGGGTGGTGTTGGTAAAACAACAACTACAATTAACCTTGCTGCCTGCCTTGCAGTAGCCGAGAAAAAAACTCTGGTAATTGACTTAGACCCTCAGGGTAATGGTAGTGTGAGTTTAGGACTTGATTCAGCGCAGCATAATGGAAGCAATATCTATCATGCAATGATTGGTAAAACAGATATTCGTGAATGTATTTACGAAACAGAATTACCTAATCTACATATCTGTCCTTCTGATAACAATTTATCGGGAGCAGAGATTGAACTAGTAAGTGAATTTGCAAGAGAGTCGAAATTAAAGACTGCATTCATGCCTGTTATGGACGCTTACGATTATATTCTAATTGATTGTCCACCTTCTCTTGGTCTTTTAACTGTGAACGCATTAAATGCTGCTCATAGCTTTATCGTACCGATGCAAACTGAATACCTTGCAATGGAAGGTCTGGCCCAACTAGTAAACACTGTAAAATTAATTAAAGCGAATTTAAATCCTACATTAGAAATGGACGGAATCGTCCTTACTATGTTTGATGGAAGAGCGTCTCTTCACAAGCAAGTTGCAGAAGAGATTAGAAGGCACTTTGGCGAAAAAGTATTTCAATCGGTAATACCTAGAAATGTAAAACTCGCCGAGTGTCCATCTTTTGGTAAACCAATTATCCTTTACGATATTGAATCAAAAGGTTCTGAAGCTTACTTATCACTAGCTAAGGAACTTATAATTAAAGATCGTGCACAATCAGTAGAAATTCAAAATGAGCTACCACAAGTTCCATCGGTTAATGAAATCGATAATACTTTAGCTGGTAACATTCAATAGGTAAGGGGAAGAGAGAATGGCTAAGAAAATGGCATTAGGAAAAGGAATGGGATCTTTACTTGGAGGAACACAAAATTCTTCTCAAGTATCAAAAGCTCAAGCAGCTTTTTCTGATCTACAAAAAGTTGCAGCAGATAATCCGGCAGCAGCTAAACCAGCACTTAATACAACTCCTGCTGTACAAGTAGAAACGAATCCTTCAATGCTTGATATTACTGTAATTCATGCAAACCCAAACCAACCAAGAAAAATCTTTAAAGAAGAAGAGCTTCACGAGCTTTCAAACTCAATTAAAGAAAATGGTGTTATTCAACCACTAATCGTTGTTAAGGCCGATAATGGATATGAACTTGTTGCAGGTGAAAGAAGACTTCGTGCTTCTAAACTAGCAGGTCTTACTCAAGTTCCTGTCGTAATAAAGAGAGCAACTGATCGTGAAAAAATGGTTATGTCGATCATTGAAAACGTACAAAGATCAGATCTTAACTGTGTAGAAGAAGCTCTTGCTTACTTTGCACTAATGGAAGACTTCAACTTAACTCAAGAAGAAGTTGCAAAAAAAGTTGGTAAGGAAAGATCTACAATTGCTAACTTCCTTCGTATTCTTAAGCTTCCACGTGATGTAGTAGAATTAATCCAAAAGGATCAGCTTTCATTTGGTCATGCAAAAATTCTTGCTAGTATCAAAGAGAGAGAAGATTGTATTCGTATTGCAAATAAAGCAGCTCTTGATAATCTATCTGTTCGTGAAACTGAAAAATTAATTAAAGCAGCTAAGAGACCAACAAAAGTTGGCAAAGAAGATGATAACTTCGACTTTTTTAATGGAAAAATGTCTCAATATAGAGAAAAGTTAGAACAAAAAACTGGTTATCATTTCGGGATTAAAACAAATAAAAACGGTGGTGGAGAAGTTGTACTGAAATTCTCTAATGAAGCCGAATTTAATGATATTTTTGAATACTTACTTTTAAATAGATAATGTTTTTATTGGTCCTATGGGACCAGTCTTTATGGCCGGTCCTATAGAACCATTTTTCAAATCAAATATGGTCCTATAGAACCAGCCACGGAAAGGGTAGATTTATGACACAAGGAACAATGGCAGCGATTATCGAAGATGGTTGTAAGCTCGAAGGAAATATTACACTGAACGGTGTAGGGCGTATTGCGGGAATTGTGAACGGAACTATTTTTTCAAATGACACGGTAATTATTTCCGAGGCCGCTGTAATTAATGCAGACATTATTGCTGACGTAATTATGATTAGTGGAATCGTTAAGGGCGACATCAAAGCGACTTCTCGCGTCGAAATTATCAAGCCTGCTCGCTTCGAGGGGACTATCACTACACCTTCGCTTATTGTGGAAGACGGCGTTATTTTCCATGGTACAACGAAGATGCATGACGAGAAATAATTAAATAAATTTGATTATTTACAACTTAATTAAATGTTAACAAACATTCAGAAAAAAGCTGTTTAGCTTGACGATAGGCCAGATAAAGTTTAATTATTAGTGAACTTTTAACCAATCTTATTACACAATTTGGGGTAGTCACTAATGGATACTATCAATACAGTATTAAACTCTCTAGGTATCAACTCTACATTTTTCATTCAATTGGCCATCGTTACAGTTCTTTATTTTGTAACAAGAAACTTAATCTGGTCTAAACTTCAAGAAGTTCTTGAAAACCGTGAAGCAAAAACTACTAAAATGGAATCAGGTGCTGATGAAAAAACTCGTCTTGCAACTGAATTAGAGAAAGAATACAAGTCTAAAATTGAAGGCGCACAATCTGAAGCTTTTAATTTAATTCAAAATAGAAAAGAAGAAGTTACTAAGCGTGAAGCTGTTAAAGTTAAAGAACTTGCTAATAAGCTTGAAGCTGAAGCTAATTCTGAAAAGGCAAAATACTCTCAAGAGTTAGAAGAGAAGAAAGTTGCAATCATGAAAGATGCTGATGAACTTTCATCACTTCTAGTTGATAAAATTGTACAGTAGTCATTAAAATTATAAGGATAATAAATGAAATTATTATTAGCTCTAGTTTTTAGTAATATCGTATTTGCAGCTGGTGGTGAATACCACGGTGGTCACTTATCTGACCTACTTGTTCCTGCAATTAACTTCACAATTGTATTTGGTTTTATGGCATGGAAGATTATTCCATTCATGAAAAATTCATTTGTAGAAAAAGCAGATTCTATTAAGGATCTTGTTGAGTATGCAGCTGAAAAAGATGCAAAAGCAGAAAAAGTATTATCAGCTTCAAAAGCTAAGCTAGATAATATCGAAGGTGAGAAAGAACAAATCATCACTAATGCAAAAAAAGATGGTGAAAAGTTCGAAGAAACTTATGTTCAAGAAATCAAAGCATCAATGGAAAAAATGGAAGTAGATTCTGCACACAAGTTAGAATCTGAAAAGAAGATGATGCTTAAACAACTTAATGAATCGCTATTAGATGAAGTTATTTCTAAAACGAAAACTAAAATTCATTCTGATAGTTCATTATCAAATAAAGCAACAAGCAATTTAATTTCAAGACTATAGTTCTAGGGTTAGTAAGATGAAAGAAAAGAATGTAGCCAAAGCGTATGCAAAAGCGATTTTCAGCCTAGGTAAAGAGTCTAATATTAATACAGCACAAGAGCTTACTGCTCTTACAGAAGTAATCAATGCAAGTAATGATCTAGAAAACGTAATGTTTTTAGATGTATTTACTGTTGAGGAAAAAGCTTCTGTTATAAGTGACGTATTAACAAAGTTAGGGCTTTCTCAAGTTGTAAAATCATTTATTAATTTCCTACTTCAAGAAAAGAGAATTGGAATTCTTCCACTCATCTTTAAAGAAGTAATCGTTATGGATGATCATGAAAGAGGTTTCATGAGAGGAACAATTGAAGGTAATGCAGATTCAATTGATACAGAGTCACTTAATAAGATTAAATCTTTTATTAAGTCACAACTTGGATCAGAGCCTGAGTTAACTTATACAAAAAACGAAAAAATTACAGCAGGTGTTCGTGTGACAGTTGAAGACTATCAAATCGATGCATCTGTAGATAAACAACTTAATACTTTAAAAGAATCAATTATAAATGGCTAATGGCCAATTATTGTAGAGGTAAATGATGTCAATGAATCCAGAAGAAATTACGAGCATTATCAAAGACAGAATTGCTAACTTCGAAACTAAACTTCAAGTAGACGAAGTAGGTACAGTTCTTACTGTTGGTGATGGTGTTGCTAGAGTTTTCGGTCTTAAAAACGTAATGGCCGGAGAGCTTGTAGAATTTGCTACAGGTACAAAAGGTATGGTTCTAAACCTAGAAACTAACAACGTTGGTGTTGCTATTCTTGGTGATGATCCAAAAATCACAGAAGGTTCAACAGTTAAAAGAACTCAAAAGATCGTTGAAGTACCAGTAGGTGACGCTCTTTTAGGTCGTGTTGTTGATGCTATTGGTAATCCAATCGACGGACAAGGTGAAATCGTTTCTGAACACTCAAGACGTGTTGAAATTAAAGCTCCAGGTATTCTAGGTAGAAAATCTGTACATGAGCCACTTCAAACAGGTATTAAAGCTATCGACGCTATGATCCCAATCGGACGTGGTCAACGTGAGCTTATCATTGGTGACAGAAAGACAGGTAAAACTGCTGTTGCAATCGATACAATCATCAACCAAAAAGGTAAAGATGTTGTATGTATCTACGTAGCTATTGGTCAAAAGAACTCAACAGTACGTCAAGTACAACAAAAACTAAAAGAAGCTGGTGCTCTTGATTATACAATCATCGTATCTGCTACTGCTTCTAACTCTGCACCTCTTCAGTACCTAGCACCATATACTGGTTGTACAATGGGTGAGTACTACAGAGATAGCGGTAAACACGCACTAATCGTTTATGATGATTTAACAAAGCAAGCACAAGCATATCGTCAGCTTTCACTACTTCTTAGACGTCCACCAGGACGTGAAGCATTCCCAGGGGACGTTTTCTACTGTCACTCAAGACTACTTGAGCGTGCGGCGAAACTATCTGATGACCTAGGAGCTGGTTCACTAACTGCACTTCCAGTTATTGAAACTCAAGAAGGTGACGTTTCTGCATATATTCCAACAAACGTAATCTCGATTACAGATGGTCAGATCTTCCTAGAAGGTGACCTTTTCAACTCAGGTATCCGTCCAGCTGTTAACGTTGGTATTTCGGTATCACGTGTTGGTGGTTCTGCTCAGATTAAAGCAATGAAAAAAGTTGCTGGTACATTAAGACTTGATCTTGCTCAGTACCGTGAACTTCAAGCTTTCGCGGCTTTCGGTTCAGATCTAGACGAAGCTACTCAAAAACAACTTTCAAAAGGTGAGAGACTTGTTGAGCTACTTAAGCAAGCACAATATTCTCCATTTGATGTTATCGATCAAACTGTATCTGTATACGCTGGTACAAAAGGTATGTTCGATTCAGTACCTGTTGATAGAGTAAGAGATGCTGAAAAAGATCTTCTAGATCACCTAAATACTTCTCACTCAGATCTTATGAGTTCACTAAGATCAGAGAAACAAATCTCTGGTGAGAATGATGGTAAATTAGCAACTGCAATTAAAGAATTTATTGCAAGTAAGAACTACTAATTAATTGAGGAGCCATAATGGCAAATATTAAGGATCTTAAAAAGAAAATCAAAAGTACTAAGGGTACTTTAAAGATTACGGAAGCTATGAAACTTGTTTCAGCTGCAAAGCTAAACAAGGCTCAGAATGCTATTCTGAATGCGCGTCCTTATGCAAATGAATTAGAAGATTCAATTAAAACAATTTCTGCTTTAGTAGAAGGTTACAATCACTCTTTCTTAAATAATAACGAATCTAAGAAAGAAGTACTTCTTGTAATCTCTTCAAATAAAGGTCTTTGTGGTGGTTATAACTCTGGTCTTGCAAAAGCTGTTAAGGCTTATATTGCAAACCATGAAGATACAAACAACCTTGAAGTGCACTTTATTGGTACTAAGGTAAAAGAACTTGTTGTGAAACTTGTTAACGCTGGTGAATCATACGGTTTTGAAAGAACTGAACCACAATTTCATGAAGTTCAAGCGATTGCTAATAAGCTTTCAGAACTTTTTGCAACTGGTGAAGTAGGAAAGGTAAGTGTTGCTTACAACATTTTCCATTCTGCAATTCAAATCGAGCCAACAGTTAAACAAGTACTTCCAATGACTCTTGATTCATCTGAAAGAGATGAGCTAAAGGAAAAGTATCCGTTTGATTTCAGATACAACCCTGGTGCGGAAAGTATTTTAGATGGCCTAATCCCAGAGGCGTACACGAGTGCAATGTGGACTGCAGTATTAGATGCTACAGCAGCAGAGCACGGATCACGTATGTCAGCAATGGATAGTGCCGTTGGAAACTGTAAAGATGCAATTAGAACACTAACTATTAAAATGAATAAATTGAGACAAGCGGCGATTACAACTGAACTTATTGAAGTTGTATCTGGTGCTGAGTCCCTCAATGGTTAAGGAGCGTAGAATGTCACAAGCAAAAGGTGTTATTCGTCAAGTTATGGGTCCTGTTGTAGACGTTGAATTTGCTGATGGAAATTTACCGGAAATCTATAACGCCCTTTTAGTTACAAACTCAACAATCAACGACAAAGAAAATAACCTTGTTCTTGAAGTTGCAACTCACCTAGGTGATAACGTTGTTAGAACGATCGCTATGGACCAAACTGAAGGTCTATCAAGAGGTTTAGTTGTATCTGACACTGGTGCTCCAATTCAAGCACCTGTAGGTCGTGAATGTCTTGGTCGTATCATCAACGTAGTTGGTGAAGCGATTGATGAAGCTGGTGAATTAGGTAATAAAAAATCTTACTCAATCCACAGAGAAGCTCCATCATTTGAAAATCAATCAACAAAACTTGAGCCATTCTTTACTGGTATTAAAGTTATTGACCTTCTTGCTCCATACTTAAAAGGTGGAAAGATTGGTCTATTCGGTGGTGCTGGTGTTGGTAAAACAGTTCTTATTATGGAACTTATCAACAACATTGCTACTCAACACGGTGGTTTCTCTGTATTCGCTGGTGTTGGTGAAAGAACTCGTGAAGGAAACGACCTTTACGAAGAAATGAAAGAGTCTGGGGTTATCGATAAAACTGCACTGGTATACGGTCAGATGAACGAGCCACCAGGTGCACGTGCTCGTGTTGCTCTTACTGGTCTTTCTCTAGCGGAATACTTCCGTGATGAAGAAAAACAAGACGTACTATTCTTCGTTGATAATATCTTCCGTTTTACTCAAGCTGGTTCAGAGGTATCTGCACTACTTGGACGTATTCCATCTGCCGTAGGTTACCAACCAACTCTTGGTACTGAGATGGGTGCTATGCAGGAGCGTATTACTTCAACTAAAGATGGTTCGATTACTTCTATCCAAGCTGTATACGTACCTGCCGATGACTATACTGACCCGGCTCCAGCAACTACATTCGCTCACTTAGATGCGACTACTGAACTTTCACGTTCAATTGCTGAAAAAGGTATCTACCCAGCGGTAGACCCACTAACATCATCTTCAACAATTCTATCTCCAGCTATCCTTGGTGACGATCACTATGATACTGCTCGTTCAGTTCAACAGATCCTTCAAAGATATAAAGAGCTTCAAGATATCATCGCGATTCTTGGTATGGACGAACTTTCTGAAGAAGATAAAATTCTAGTTGGTCGTGCAAGAAAGATTGAGAAATTCCTTTCTCAACCATTCTTCGTTGCTGAGCAGTTTACAGGTATCCCAGGTCAATTCGTTGATATCAACGATACGATCAAAGCATTCAAAGCTATCCTAGCTGGTGAGTGTGATGAAGTTCCTGAGCAAGCTTTCTACCTTGTTGGTAACCTAAACATGGTATATGAAAAGTGGGAACAACTTAAGAAGGATGCTTAATAAGTAGCAAGTTCCATGGGGTAACCCATGGAACTACGCAAAGGATTAAATGATGAGTAACTTTGTTGTAAATATTCTAACGCCTAGCTCAGTTGTTGCGAAGAACGTACCAGCAGACTCTGTTTTCGTTCCTACTCTAAAGGGTGAAATCGAAGTTCTTGCAGGTCACACTCACATTGTTGAGAAGCTAGCTACTGGTAGCGTTGCTGTACATGGTGATGATTCGGAAAGATTTTTCACTGTTACTAACGGTATCGTAAAGGTTTTAAACGACCAAATTACTATCCTATCAATGACTTCTGAAGAAGATTGTCAAATTGATGAGGAAAGAGCTACAAATGCACTAATTTACGCTCGTGAGAAGCTGAAAGGTACTTTAACTGATGAAGATCTAGTTAAATTCCGTCGTAAGCTTGATAGAGCGCAACTTAGGTTACAACTAGTTAAGCAAATTTCGAAATAATAGATTAGGCCCTGGAAACAGGGCCTTTCTTTTTCTACTTCACTCGGCAAAATCTGCCACCTAAGTTCTAAATAACCTAATGATGCGAAAATAGAGCTAATGATTATTAGGTTTATTTGTATCTTTATTTCTTTATTAGTAGCTAATGCTTATGCATTAACAGGCGGAGATATAGTTACTCTTAAGCCAAAGAAATTTGACCTTAGAGAAACATTTGAACTTCACAAAAAATTTGTTCCTCCTATTGCTTATCAGGGTGAGGTGGAAACAGATGAGATTGTATTAGCAAGCTCAGGAGTACAAAAAGGCGCTAAGGTAAGTGGCAATATTAAAGAGAGTGATGATCTCGTCTTTTTTTCCTATGGTGCTCAAGACGCTAAGAAAGATGCAACTGCAAAAACTCCACAGTTTAAAGCACCAATAGTTAAAGGTGTATCTAAACAGGTTTTAGGGCCAAAGAATTATAAGCCTGTAATTGATTTCTCAAGCTTTATTCAGTCAGCTGCTCGTAAAAAGAAAGCGGTTTCTAATTTTAAAGTTAAGTTGCGTGAGTTTGGCGAGAAGGGTATTTCGAAAAATAATCTTACAGATTTTGATTTAGTACCTACATATAATTTAAATGAATTATTTACTGATTCTGGAACTGGAGAAGTTCTAATTCCGATATCTAGTGACGATAGTTTTTCTACATTTAGGGGCTCTATTGCTGCCAGAGATATAATTAGAACAAATTTTGAACTTAGTGCTCGAAGCGAAACCACCTTCGATATCCCTGTAATCAATTCTGATTATCTACGTAAGATCTTAGAGAGAAACAAAGTAAAAGAGCATAGTGGTGCACATATTCTAGTTGATTTAGGTGATAAAATAGATACTTCCACCTTTATGGGATCCTTTAAGAAAAAAGTATATCTCGATCGAAATTTCAAAGAAGTTGATCCTGGGGATTCATTTGTTTATGAACTCTATCTTGATGTTGAATTGGGTAATCACTTAATTAAGTATATGGATTTCAAAGGCAAAGTTGCGCAAAAAATTATTCATCTTGTTCAAGATGAAATTACTTACGAAGCGCCATATTTATTAGATGCAAAGGCCATTAATTTTTCTATTTATGAAGAAAATTTGGCGGCCAAGACCTTACAATCAATGAACTTGAACGATAGCGATATTCGCTATTTTAATCGTGAGATTACTGCTTCTAAGGTAGGACTAAATCGCTATAAAATTCTTACCCCATTGCGGGACGCTAGTTTTAAACACTATATTGAAGTTGGCAAAGAAACTTCGGTCTTTGTTGGCTTTAATGACATTAAGAAGGTGGTGATACCTTCTATTGAATATATCGATTATTTGAAGGAGCTATTTCAAAACCGGGCGGATAATGGAGCTTGTGTTATTCAAGTTAATTTGAATAAGCCACTCGTTAGTTTTGAAGCTTATATTTCTTCGATAAGTCCATCAGGATCATATGATTTTTATTATATGGATAAAGATGGAACAGTTAGTGCTGAAATTACAGGCTTAACGGAGAAGGTTTTTATTATTTCTCATGATTATGGAATTTTGAATACGAAAATAGATTCTGGGGAAGGAAGTATTCAATACACGCAAAGTTTCTGTACTGAAGGTTTATATATTATTGAAAATATCTAGTTTGAGAGAATATTACTAGATTTATCTTATGAGGAGATTGTATGAAAAAGATTTTAGTTGCAATGATGATTATGATTGCTGGTTTCCAAGCGCAAGCTGGAATTTATGTTGAGCCGTACCTAGCGTATAATATTCTAGGTGATACTGATGGTGAAGATACAACTGGTACAAATATTGGTGGCCGCCTAGGTTATTCACTTCCTATGCTGGTAAGTTTTGGACTTGATTACAATATGGGTTCATATACTATTGATGGTGCAACAGGTGATGTTGATGCTGATACTACTAATCTAGGTGTTTTCGTTGCTGTTGATCTTCCAATTCTTTTAAGAGGATATGCAAGTTATTACTTCTCTTCTGATATTGAAGCATCAGGAGCAAGCTTTGATGGTTCGGGAATTGCTGTTGGTGTTGGTTTTACAATGCTTCCATTTGTTTCACTTAACTTAGAGTACCGTGCTATGAGTTACGATGGTGCTGGTGGTTTCCCAGACTTTGATGGAAAAGAAATCTTAGTTGGTGTTTCACTACCACTTGATCTTTAATTAATAAAAGATTTTAAATATGAAGGCCCACATTAGTGGGCCTTTTTTTATTTCATTGAATTTTTAAGATTCGTATTCTTTATTATTAAATATTTCCATCGTTCGCTTGTAGCCAGCTTCAAGCATCTTAGTCATCTTCTTTGGATTTAAGCTGAAGATATCAGCGAAGAAGAGGTTGTAGTCATCATGCTTAGGAAAGATATCGATGAGTTTTACATCAGGATTAAAGTTTAGTTTTCGCTCAATAATTGATGTTATATGACGACGTTGTTCATTACTAAATTTTTCATTGAGCATATACTGATTTACAGTATCAATAATATCCTGTGCGGCTATACGTCTTGCTCTTGAATCAACAATTTTCTTTTGAATCATTAAGTAAATAGCCTGCGTACAAATGGCAGGAAGGCCATAGTTAGCAAGGGAGCCAATTTCATCTTGATAGTGATAAGGCGTATGGGTCCAGCTTGAAATGATATATTCACAACTATTATCAACGGCAACGTGAGTTGAAAGTGTTTCACGAATTTCACCATCAATATAGAAATCTGTCGTATCTGTAACAGTGTTATGAATTGGATAAGGCGTATAGAATGGCGGTACACTCATTGAAGCAGTTGCAGCCTCAGCAATTGGTATATCAGTATAGTAGTGTGCCGTCGGATCATGGCTAGGATTAGGGTAATTATAGCGAGAAAATATTGTCTTTCGCGAATTATCTAATTGTGTTGCAATGATAAAAAGATCCGCATCATAGTCATCGAAATTGTTCGATTTTATTACGTTTTCAATTATGTAGTCGTGCAGTCCTGTTGTGGAAAATAGTCCTGAGACTGTCATGATTGGTTTCAAAAGACTTTTGATAACAAGTGGAAAACCATCCAGTGGATCGTAGAGATTCGGATGGTGAGGCTTTAGACTAGGTCTCTTTAAAGAGAGCATGTCCTTATATGTAATTGGTTTCAAACCTGTTTTGTTTTTTTGAATAAAAGCTTCAATAACTTCAAGTGGTGAGTGACCCGAGGCTAAGAAGAGACTAATTAGAGCACCTGCACTTGAGCCAACATATGTTGATATTTCGTAATCTGGATTTACATCCGAATGATTGTGCTTAAATGTGAAACCAAGATCGTGAAGGGCCCAGCTTACTCCAAGGTGCCATGCGGCAGCCTTTACGACACCGCCAGAGAGAACTAAGGCAGTCTTTTTATTCCTGAAGTTTTCTATATCAACTCTGTTCATAAAAAAATTATACTCGAAATACGAATTTATGTATTGATAATTTTTGGCAAAGCACGTCAAGTTGGTTAAAATTAAGAAATGATTTGGATGGACATAAATGACTATTCATTGTTGAAGGGAATCTCAATATCAACAATTCGTCGCTACATAAAAAGAGATAAATTAATTTGGAAATTTGATCAGGGTAAATATCTGATTCAAATGAACGAGTGGGAATATAACGATTCACTAAGTGCATCGAACGCCATCGTATACCTAAAGCGTTTACAAGAAGAACATGAACTTCTTAAAAAAGAATTAATTAAAACCAAGCAAGAAAATAATGAATATAAAATGCTCGTAGATCTCTACGAAGGTCGTCTCAATGAAAACAATCAAATTACTTATAACTAGTTTACTTCTCATTTTAGCAGTTGATACTTTAGCTGCTCCAAGTGCTCGTCGTTGTATGATCCTACCTGTTAGAGATTCTGTCGGTGGCGCTCTTGGTTATGAAGTCTTTGCTAAAATAGAAGGTTATTTGAAATCTTCTCGTTGGTGTTACTACCAGTACAACTCTGAAATTATAAATATCTTATCAAATTATAAAAAAAATCTTGATGCAGCTTTAGAGAACCCAAAGGTTTTAAAACTTGTTTCTGAAAAAACAAATGCAGGTTCATTAATCAAGGTTAAAATAGAAAGTCTTCCAAAAGGTGTTGCAGTAAATATGCAAATCTTTGGGGCCAATGGAAAAGATATCTACTTCAATGAAAAGATTGAGCTTAATAGTGATGATCCAGGACTAATTGCACAAACTGCAAATAATTGGCTTGATCAATATGAAAAACAAATCCCATATGATGCCCGAGTCTTAGGTGTTTTAGGTCAGCAATTTTCAATTGATCTCGGTAAAGATGCAGGAATTTTTACTGATTATGAAGTAAAAGTTGTTCGTCCAATGCGCCGTCGCAAGCACCCTCTTTTACAAGAGGTTGTTGATTGGGAAACGAAAACAATAGCAACTGGAAGAATTATTCACGTAGGTGAATCTTTATCACAAGTAAAAGTTTTACGTTATGAAGATAAAAGCTTAATTCAAGCTGAAGATTGGGTATTAATTTCTAAGAATACAAAAGATTCTGAAAAAAGAGACTTAAAGTATGATCCAGTCGAAGGAAATGATCGTACTTCTTCTTTTGGAAGATTAGGGGAATTTGGTCTTGCTCTAAAAATTGGGACAGGCTCAAATAATAACTCATCAATTTCAAATGGTACAAAATCAATTAATGGTGTGGACTTTGCAATTGCCTTTGACGGTGAACTTTGGGTAACGAGAAATTACTGGGTGGGCTTAGAGTTAGAAAAAGGTTTTGGAAAGTATTCTAAGGATGCTGGAAATCTTGTTTCAGATTCTAATTCAATGGATTCTTCTCGTTTTAGACTTCTATTTGGATATAAATACCTACCGATGGGCTTTTTCTATGGGCCACAAGTCGATGTCTTTTTTGGTTATGGATCATATACTCATGGTTTTGATAATCAAGTTGCAGATGGTTTCACAGAAATAAATTTTAGTGGCCTATTAGTTGGTGCAAGAGCAAGTATGCCTCTTATTCGCGGTGTACGTGTATATTTTCAATTCGACTTCATGCTTGATCCTGGATACGAAGAAGATGTTTCGATCTTTGGTAGTGCAAAAGATACGAGTAACTTTCACGTAGCTGCAGGTGTCGAGTATAAGTACGGACCAAATATTAATCTCTATGGTGGAATTGACTACCTAAGTGATAAAGCTGAATTTGCAAGCGATGGTACGAAAGTAACTGTTAAAAACACGGCCTTAAAGGGCGGAGTGAAGTTTGCGTTCTAAAAAGACTTTCTAAAATTAGACGAGAATAAAATGAAGCGTATAAAAGAATTAGCAGATCAAATAAAGATCCATAAGGCATTATACTATGCTGGTAAACCAGAAATTTCTGATAGTGAATATGACAAATTAGAAGATGAGTTAAGAGAACTTGATCCCGAGAACTCTGTACTTAATTTAGTAGGCTCAACTATAACGTCACTTGATAAAGTGAAACATGATAAGAAAATGTTATCACTTGGTAAGACTTATAAGATGGAAGAACTTATTTCTTGGGCAAAGGAATACGAAGTTTTAGGAATCTATAAGGTTGATGGTGTTTCTTGTTCGCTTATCTATGAAGATGGTCATCTAGTTTTAGCAAAGACTAGAGGTGATGGAACTTATGGTGAGAATATCACTCAAAAAGTTCAATGGATGAAGGGTGTTCCTGGATCCATCTCTATTAAAGAAAGAATAGAAATTAGAGGTGAGATGTATTGTGATGAAGAATCATTCTTTCACCTTTCTGAAACGATGGTTGCTCAGGGATTAGAAAGGCCTTCTTCTCAACGCAATATCGTAGCTGGGCTTGTAGGACGTAAAGAAAATATTAGTCTTTGTTCTTTTATAAATTTTAAAGCATTTGATTTAATCGGCATAGATTTCGCTAAAGAAAGTCAAAAGTACGAGACTCTTAAAAAAGAAGATTTCGATATTCTAGAATATACACTTATGCATACAAAGAAAGATTACGAGTCTGCAATTGAAGACGCAAAAGATTTCATGGCCAATGGTGAATATCTTATTGATGGACTAGTCTTTGTATATAATGAAATTAAACTTCATGATGAACTTGGAGAAACTGCTCATCACCCTCGCTATAAAATGGCATTTAAATTTGAAGGGGAAACAGTACAAACAATTCTTAAATCGATAACGTGGCAAGTTTCTAGAAATGGAATCTTAACACCTGTTGGTGAAGTTGAACCTGTTTCAATTAGTGGAGCAGTTATATCCCGTGTGACATTACATAATTATGGAATGGTAAAACAACATAATTTAAAGGCCGGAGATAAAATTGAAATTATTAGGAGTGGAGAGGTAATTCCAAAGTTTTTACAAACTATCGAAGAATCTGAAAATGATTTCACTATTCCAGAATGTTGTCCTAGTTGTGAGTCAAAAGTAATTATCGAAGATATTCGCTTGTTTTGTAAGAATCCTGCATGTCCCGCTCAAGTAAAAGAAGCGATCTTAAATTTTATTCAAAAAATTGGAATCGATGATTTAAGCTCAAAGCGTCTTGAAGAGATGATTCGTAAGAAATTAGTTATGACAATCGAAGATCTCTATAAGTTAGAGATGGATCAGCTTTTAACTTTGGATAAAGTAAAAGATAAGTTAGCAACTAAACTTCTAACAAGTATTGAAGGATCAAAGAAAGCTGATTTGATTACATTTATATCAGCTCTCGGTATTACTGGCGGAGCCTATAATAAGTGTGAAAAAGTTGTACATGGTGGGTTTGATTCAATTGAAAAACTTTTAAATATGAATGCAGATGAACTTGCAACTTTAGAAGGGTTTGCAGAAAAATCTGCAACAACTTTTGTAAACTCACTACAAGAGAAGAGAGATTTAATTTATAATTTGCAAGAATTAGGTTTCACATTTGAAGTAATTGAAGAAGAAGTTGGTACAGGATTGGCTGGTTTAAAAATTTGTATTACTGGTTCTCTATCACGTAAACGTAGCGATATCGAAAAAGATATTAAAGCAGCTGGTGGTACACCAGTTGGTTCAGTTAGTAAGAATACAGATATTCTTCTTACAAATGAAACAGAAGCTAAATCTTCTAAGTATAAAAAGGCATTAGATTTAGGTATTTCAATTAAAACTGAAGATGAAGTCATGGGAATGATTAGCTAATGGCCAAGAAAAGTAAAAAAGTTTTTGAATGTTCGAATTGTGGATTTCAAACTGCAAAGTGGATGGGTCGTTGTACTGACTGTGGTGAGTGGAATAGTTTTGTCGAAGAAACATTTACTCCAGTACAAGAGAGTATAAAAGTAAAGGCCGTAGGTGAAACAGCACCAAAGAAACTCAAAGAAATTGAAGTTGAAACTTATAATCGAGTTAGTACTGGTATTGGTGAATTTGATAGAGTTGTCGGTGGAGGACTTGTTCCAGGATCACTTATTCTCATTGGAGGAGAGCCTGGTATTGGGAAATCGACTTTACTGACTGAAATGTTATCTAAGCTTTCAGGACAACAAAGTGATCAGAGCTTTCTTTATGTGAGTGGTGAAGAAAGTGAAGGACAGGTTGCTGGACGTGCTAAACGCATGGGCCTTAAAAATGATTCGTTTTATATTTATAATGAAACAAACTGGCAAAATATTTTAAATCAAATTAAAAAAATTAAACCACGTTTTATGGTTCTTGATTCAATCCAAACGACTACTTCTAGTGAGCTACAATCGCCTCCAGGTACTGTTTCTCAAATTCGAGAAGTTACCTATGAGTTAATGAATCATGTCAAAGCTACAGGGATAACTTGTTTTATTGTAGGTCATATTACTAAAGACGGTGCTATTGCAGGGCCAAAGATTCTTGAGCATATGGTGGATACAGTTATCTATTTTGAAGGTGATCAATTTGGTCATTATAGAATGCTTAGAGCAATCAAGAATCGTTTTGGAAATACAAATGAAGTAGGTATTTTTGAAATGCAAGAAGATGGGCTTAATGAAGTAAAAAACCCATCACAGTTTTTCTTGGATGATGATCTTGAGGATAGTTTTGGAAAAAGTTTAACTTGTATCAAAGAAGGAACAAGACCTTTATTTGTAGAAGTTCAAGCCTTAGTTGCAGAAAATAAATTTGGTAGTGGCCGTCGTACGACACAGGGACTAGATAATAATCGAGTAGCAATGATGGTTGCAATTATTGAAAAATATGCAAATATTCCAATGGGAATGAATGATATCTATGTGAATGTTGTTGGTAGCATGAAGCTTACAACACGTGAGTCAGACTTAAGTATTATCGCAGCATTACTAAGTTCTTATAAATCAAAACCAATTCCAAAAGATACTGTCTTTTTAGGGGAGGTTGGTCTTACTGGTGAAGTTAGGACTGTTCCTCATATGGAAATGCGAATTAAAGAAATGGAACAACTTAATTATAAAACGTTGGTTGCTTCACCGAAAGTAGCAAAAGACTTTGCTCAAAAATCAAAATTGAAAATTATTCCCGTAAGAAAAGTTACAGATATATTTAAAGTACTAGGGGACTAGCCCCTAGTATTTTAAAAATTAATTTGAATATATTTATCCCAAAGTTTCTTCTTGTAGTCGAAGTATTCGCTGTTAGCTGAAGAAGATTCGAAGAATGATTCTTTTTCCCATTGTTTACTAACATCATCGATTGTCATAAGACCTGCACCAATTGCAGCCGCGAGGGCCGCTCCGTAAGAAGTTGTTTCAATAACTTTTGGTCTTGTAACATTTACTCCTGAAATATCGGCTTGGATTTGCATTAGAAGATTATTTGCTACGGCACCGCCATCAACCTTAAATTCTTCGAGGTTACTACCCATGTCGCTTTTCATTGCTTTGATAAGATCATTGATACTTAAAGCGATTCCTTCAAGGGCCGCTCGACAGATATCGTTAGTGTCAGTTGCACGAGTCATTCCAATTAATGCAGCTTTTGCATGTGGTTTCCAGTATGGAGATCCAATTCCTGTGAAAAATGGAAGAAGAATGAGATCTCTGATTTGATTTAAGTCTTTGACTGCATTCGCCTTATCTTCTGTCTGAGCTGCATTATCGATAATTTGGAGATTGTCACGTAACCATTGTACACAGGCTCCAGCTATATAACATGAACCTTCAAGAGCGTAATATGTCTTACCTTGATACTTATAGGCAACAGTAGTTAATAGGCCATGTTCAGAGTACTTCTTTTCTTCCCCAGTGTTAACTAGCATGAAGGCACCTGTACCATATGTACATTTTCCTGTTCCTTTTGTGAAACATGCTTGTCCAAATAAAGCAGCTTGTTGATCACCTAATATTCCATTTATTGAAATACCATCTGGCAGAAAATCTAAACCTTTTGTTGTTCCAAAATCACATATTGATTCACATATTTCTGGTAAGTCATTTTTAGCAACGCCTAAAATTTCACAAAGGTTAGTATCCCAGTCACATGTATCTAAAGACATCAGAAGAGTTCTAGAAGCGTTAGATACATCTGTTTTAAATGAGTCACCATTAGTTAAACGGTAAAGTAAGAAAGTATCAATAGTCCCAAAACGAAGGTCGTGATTCTTATGTGCTTCTTTTACGTATTGATTATTATTTAATAACCAATGAATCTTAGTTCCAGAAAAATATGGGTCGAGAGGCAGGCCAGTGATTTTCTTAAAACTGTCTTCGTGTGTCTTCATAGAATCGCAAAAATCTGCGGTACGACGATCTTGCCAGACAATGGCCTTTGCAAGTGCTTCACCTTTTCGATTGAATGCACATGTTGTTTCACGTTGATTTGTAATTCCAATAGAAGCAATGTTATTTGGATCAATATTATTTCTTTTAAGAACAGTTTGAACTGTACTCTTAACGCTCTTCCAGATTTCATCAAGATCGTGTTCAACCCAACCAGTGTTAGGAAAGTACTGTTTAAATTCTTGATTTTCTTTATCAACAAATTTGAAAGTTTTGGCGTCGATAATAGTAGCAGTGGTACCAGTAGTACCTTGGTCTAATGATAAAATATACATTTTTACTCCAGTATAAAGAGTTAAATAATAGTAAAAAGCTATTCAGTTAATTTTACACCGGGGTTGTGGCCTGGGTAATTACGCACGATGCTGTTAACAGCAATTTCCCATTGTTTTGCTAAAAATGAGTTACTACCCTTTAGAAGTGAAACCGATAGACCGATTAAGATAACAAGTAAAAAGATGAACTCGACAAAGGTTTGCCCAGCTTGATTAAGAATATTTTTCTCTAGCTCTTTGTCTTGTGTTTTTTGCATAGTGCAATCTTACCTAATTAAGTGTATAATACCATTCTAACTGGGGTTAAGAGTTGAGTATACAAAGAAAAAAATTTCCATATAAGATCATTCTGGTAGCTTGTGTACTGGTTCTAGGATCGTTATTTGTAACTGATGACAGTTTTACGACTGCTAAAGTTGCAGGTGTGGATGTTAAAAAGATTCAACATTATGAATCGATGCTCGTTCGACCAGATCTAAAATCAACTGAAGGCAAAACTTTTAAGAAAGAAGAACTTTCTAAAGGTGTTGTTATCCTGAACTTTTGGGCAAGTTGGTGTACTCCATGTCTTGAAGAATTTCCAAGTTTAGTTAGCCTACGTTCTGAGATCAAAGACCCTAAGCTAAAGATCATTGCAATTAATTCAGACGAAGGTCAAAAGCAGCTTAAGAAAATTAAAGATGTCGTTAAAAAGTATAAAGTTAACTTTGATGTTGTAAAAGATGGTCAAGGTAAGTTAACAGATGCATTTATGGTATCTGCCATCCCTGTTTCTATTGTTTACAAAGATGGCCGTGTCGTTGAAGTTGCAAAGGGTTCTAAAGACTTCAATTCGGAAGAATTCAAAGAAAAAATTCGCGAATGGCTTAAATAGAATTCTTATCTACCGCTAGATTTCGTCCCCAATTATAAGTAATTTCAGAAATCGTATTTGTTTTAAATATACTAAAACGAGGCTTAAATCTTTTTATGATTGCACCTTGATCATACTTTCCAACTGCAGCTGCAGCATTTAAAGTAATTCCGGCCCACATTTGAGTCATGTTAATTTTGTACATTGGTGCACAAATTGAAGCTAATAGTAGTAGGTTATCGCAATGGCAAGATCCTGGATTATAATCAGATGCAATTGCCAACTTACACCCACCATCTGCTAATTGCTTTGCATCAGCTTTAGGTTTTCCTAAGAAAATTCCTGTTCCAGGAAGTACTGTTGCAACTGTTTTTGATTCAGCTAATTTTTTAATTCCATCTTCGGTTGTACATAGAAGGTGATCCGTACTCAGAGCACCTAGTTCGCAAGCAAGTATAGCCCCTTTATTATCATTAAATTCATCGGCATGAGTCTTTAATGGTATTCCGTACTCTTGTGCAACAAGTGCAAGTTTTTTCACATCTTCAGAATCGAAATAGCCTTGCTCATGAAAGATATCAACACAATCAATAATATTAAGAGGTGCTACTTCATGAAGTAAAGGAATTACGATTTCATCCATGTATTTTTGTGTTGAATCGTAACTCTTAGGAAGAGCATGTGCAGGCATGAATGTATTAAAGATTTGTATATCAGGTGAAAATTCTTCTTTTAGTTTTGCAATTAACTTAGTCATTCTTAATTCACCTTCAAATGAAAGTGAATAACCAGATTTTACTTCAATTGTACCTACACCGTAACTAGCGATTCGTTTGATTCTTTCTCGACAACTATCAAGAAGTTGCTCATCACTTGTATTATTTGTCCCATTTGAAGTCGCAACAATACCACCACCGGCCTTAGCAATTTCTTCGTAGTCAGCACCATTAAGTCTCATTTGGTATTCATTGGCACGATTACCACCAAAAATTAAATGAGTATGTGAATCGACTATCTCGGGAGTAACAACATAACCTTCAAGGTCTTTTACTGTCTTCGCTTTCTTTAGATACTCTACAGGAATATTTTCGCTATCTCCAACCCATACGATTTCATCTTCTTCAAATACAATTGCACCATGCTGAAGTATTGAGATATCTTCAGCTAGAAGATTGCGGCCGTCTTTTTTTTGGGCCGCTTCAAGAGTTAGGATTTCGTTAATATTCTTGTAGATGATCATTATTGTAATTTTCCTGTATGCTTCTCAACTGCACGTAGTAATTCACCATTTGCAATAAGCGCTTCGATATTATTGATATCGCGATAGAAAACTCTATCTTCAACAATTTTATCAACAGACTTTCTGATATGTGAAATTAACTCTTCAATTGCAGGTGAAGATTTAAGAGGGCGATGAAATTCAATAGCTTGCGAGTTACAAAGTAGTTCAATTGCTAAACATTTCGTAGCATTCTCAATAACTTCATGAAGCTTACGTCCTGAAGTTACACCCATTGAAACATGATCTTCTTTATCTGTTGAAGTTGGAACAGAGTCCACACTTGCAGGATGACATAGGTATTTATTTTCTGATGTTAATGCTGCTGCTGTAACGTGAGCAATCATTAACCCACTATTAAGTCCTGATTCAGGAGTTAAGAAAGCTGGTAGATCAGAGAAAGTTGGGTTCATCATTTTCTCAACACGTCTTTCACTGATATTACAAAGTTCTGCTACACCAATTGCTAGATAATCCATGGCCATTGCGATTGCTTCACCATGAAAGTTTCCACCTGAAATAACTTCATCTTCACCTAGAAAGATAAGTGGATTATCTGTAACAGCATTAAGTTCAATTCCTAAAACTTCTTTTGCATGAGAAAGAGTTTGTCTAGAAGCACCGTGGACCTGAGGTACACATCTTAGAGAATATGGATCTTGAACCTTTCCACAATCAACGTGTGAATCTAGAATTTCACTTCCAGCGATAATATTATTTACGTTAATGGCACTTGCAAGCTGACCTGGGTGTGGTTTTAAACCATGAATTTTATGGTCATATGCTCTAAGTGTTCCACGAACACCATCAAGAGTTGTTGCTGCACAAATATCAGCAATACGAACAAGGTTTTCAGTTTTCTTAATTGCTAGCGCACCAAGTGCCGCCATAACAGCTGTACCATTTATAAGAGCAAGGCCATCTTTTGGTCCAAGAACTACAGGCTCTTTCCCAATATCTCTAATAGCAAAGTCTGAGCGAACTTCTTTGCCACCGTATATAACTTCTCCTTCTCCAATTAATGCAAGTGCAATATGTGATAATGGAGCAAGGTCACCTGATGCACCAACTGAACCTTTTTCTGGAACAACTGGAATAATGTCATTATTTAAAAATGCGATTAACATATCGACAGCTTCAATTGAGACACCAGAAAAACCTGATGCAAGACAATTTGCTCTAAGAAGCATGATTGCTTTTGTGATTTCTTTTGAAAAAGGTTTTCCTACACCAGTACAGTGTGAGCGAATTAAGTTTACTTGAAGTTGAGCTAGGTCTTCCTTTTCAATATACTTATCTGATAAAGCACCAAAACCAGTGTTAATTCCATAAACAGGCTTTGCTTTATCGACAATATTTTGTACGTAGGCTTTTGACTTAACCATATTTTCACGAGCTATATCACTTAGTTTAACTTTAACAGTATCTTTTTTTGCAAATGATACTTCGTAAATATCGTCTACGCTTAAGCTGTGTCCATCAATAATAATTTCTTTCATCTTTTTATTCCTGTCTCTTATCTTAATGATTCTATTTGTGTTTGATATTGGTTTTTTTCTTTGCCAAAAATATATGATCCAGCAACGAGGTTGTCGGCACCTTTATCAAGACAAAGCTTTGCAGTGTCTTGGTTGATTCCACCATCGACTTGGATTTGTAATTTCAGGTTATGTTCTTCTTTCATTCTTTTAAGGTACGCAATTTTATCAAGTGAGTTTGGCATAAAGCTTTGGCCACCAAATCCTGGCTCTACTGACATAACAAGTAATAAATCAATTTCCTTCAGCAGTTCTAAAGGTATTGACTCAATATCTGTTGCTGGTTTTAGGGAAAGACCAATACTCTTGTAGTTATCGCGATATTTTTTGATCATTTCAAAATGATCACATTCGATTTCGTAGTGATAAGTTATATTCTCAATGCCTGAATCTTTTAACGCTTCAAAATGAAAAGCTGGATTTGTTACCATTAAATGTACATCGAGCGGGATATTTGTAATTTTCTTAATTTGTTTAATCACTGGAATTCCAAATGTTAAATTTGGTACAAAGTGACCATCCATTACATCTAAATGCAGCCAAAGATCCTTAACATCTTCTATTACTGAGATATCAGATATTAGGTTTGTAAAATCAGCTGCTAAAATGCTTGGTGAGATGATTGTTTGCATCTAAATCTCCTTAGCAAATATCGTTAAGAAATTTTGAAACTATCGTATTTGTTAGTAAGTCCGTTGACAGCATCTGTATCACGGCATGCTTTCTTACCTTCAAGTTGAATTACATCTAGTCTGATTGTTGCGTCTTTACATCCAACTAAGATCTTGTTGTCTGCAACTTTAACTTCACCAGCTTGAAGTCCCAAATTATCATATTTAGAAATTTCAATGACTTTTAGACGTTTTTCATTCAAGAAGCAGTAAGTACCTGGCCAAGGTTTAAGTGCTCTTACTTGATTGTGAATTGTATTAAAGTCACATTCATTAAATTTAATATGGCCGTCTTCTTTTTTTAGAGTAGGTGCAAAGCTTACTTTTGCTTCATCTTGCTCATATGAAGTCACTTTGTCATCTAACATATCTACGATGAAGTCGTTAAGTGTTAATGATGCTGCAAACTTTAGACGAGTATAAAGTTGTCCACCAGTCTCTTCAAAAGCAATATTGATTTTTGATTCTTTGACAATATCGCCCGCATCCATTTTCTTAACCATTCTTTGAATTGAAACACCTGTTTCAGTATCACCGTTTAAAAGCGCATATTGAATAGGAGCTGCTCCTCTATATTTTGGTAGGAGAGAAGTGTGGATATTGAAACAACCAATTTTAGGTTTATTTAAAACTTTTGATCCAAGGAATTGGGCAAAAGCTAATACGAGATAAAAGTCTGCATCAACTTCATCTAAAAGTTTAAGAAGCTCTTCATCCTTGTTTATATTTTCTGTTTGATAGAAATTGATTCTATTTTCTTTGCAATAAGTAATAACAGGAGGGGATTGAAGTTTTTGTCCTCTTCCTGCAGGTCTATCTGGCATACTAATGACAAGTTTCAGATCAATTTGTGGATGATTGGCCAGAAGTTCTAAACTTGGGCATGAGAAGTCTGGTGTACCAAAGAAAACTGCCTTAAGTTTTTTCACTATCTACCCTTAACCCTTTTCATATATCTCTTCGTTAAGAAGTTTCTTTTAAGAGTTGAAAGCCTTTCAAGAAAAACAATTCCATCGAGGTGATCATTTTCGTGTTGAATACATACTGATAGCAGTCCATCTACTTCTAGCACTTGCTCATTACCTTCGATATCTTGATAAGTTACTCGAATTTGTTCTGAACGTTTTACTTCTTCATAAATCCCAGGAACTGAAAGGCATCCTTCTTCATAAAGAATTTCACCCTGAAGTTTTTCAATTTTAGGATTGATAAAAATTCTCGGATTGAAGTTTGATAATTCTTGATCTTTCGTACCATCAGCACGAGTAATTTCTTTGCTATGAAAATCAATATCCATGACAAAGATGCGATCTGAAACACCAATTTGTGGTGCAGCTAAACCAATTCCAGGGGCATGGTACATTGTAAAAAGCATATCCTTACAAAGCTTCTTTAGCTCGTCGTCAAACTTTTCAACTGGAGATGCCACCTTCTTAAGAACAGGCGCAGGGTAAGTATAAATCTCTAGTTTTTCACCTTCTAGAGTGTAATCTTTTAAAAATTCTTCTGATTTATTCATGGAATTCTTATAGCATGTGTGCGGCGCACAAGTCCAGCTTTCCTCTATTTTTCATTTACGTTAAACGTCTGTTTTTAAAGAAGATAAGTCCGATGACTAAGGTGAATATAAAGGGAACAGAGAATGTTGCTAAGAACGGACTAATTTTCAAGTTTTTACCTAGCTCAATAAAATATGATTGCACTAACCAATACATAATTGTGAACGCAAAAATAAATGCAACGCTTCGACCAAATGAACTATTACGTCTATTTGGATTGAATATACTCGTGGCCGCAATTAAGGCAAAGATAATGCAAATTAGTCCTTCCGAAATATGCATGTAGAACATAACAAGATATTCGTTTACATTGATTCCATTATTATTTAGCTGAGAAATATAATCATAAAGTCTTAAAAATGTGAGTGTTGAGATATCTGCTTCAATTTTAGCGAACTCTTCAATACTTTCATTCAAGGTGATTGGTAATTCTTCGATTCCAATTTTTGGAAATGATGGCGTTTCAAGCTCGTCAAAACTAGTTCCATTTGTTGGCCACCATCTCTCAGTTCGAGAGTCATAACTTAACATTTTATAAGTATCAATTTTCGTAAGTTCACGATTTTCACTATAGTGATAAATCGTTACCTCGTTTAAAGTATTAGTTTTCTTATCAAAGCTTGAAAATGCAAAGTAGTATTTAGGTGACTTGTACCAAATCTTTCCTGATTTAATTGTTGATGATGAAAGTCCTTTCTTTTTGAAAACTCTAAATTTTTCATCTGGACTGTCTAAGATACTAAATCTTCTCGAGTTAATATAAGGACTAATGTAAGCACTTAGAATAAATTGAAAAATTGCAATATAGATCGATGTTAGCAGTATATCTTTCAAGTAATTCTGACGAGAGTATCCACCAGCAAAAATTGCAACCAGTTCATTTCTACTTTTTAGTTTATTGATTGAAAATAAACTTCCTATCAGACATGAAATTGGAATTACCTTTATGAGAAAACTAGGAAGTTGGATGAAATAACTTAGTAGTACTTCTTTAGCTGTAATATTTTCGCGTAAAAATCCAGTAATTAAATTTCCCAAAGAAAGCAATAGGAGAAGAACAACTGCCGAAGCAGCAAAAAATTTTAGCCATTCTCTTGTAATTAAGTTTCTTACTACGCTCATTTTACGATTATATAAATTAAATAAATTAGAGGTTTAATTAATAACTTATTAAAAGTGAAATCTAAAGTTTTATTCTTTTGAAATAAGCTAACTATATGTGGTGATATTTCATAGTAACGATTAATGAATACTTGTCCAAGTTTATAACTTGCTATTCCTGGCTTCAATCCTCTAAGTGTATCAAGTAGATCTTCATTATGTGGATATGCATGAGTAGCTAAATAACAATTTTTTGAACGTACATTAATCTTATCATATGCCTGTTGAAAGGCCTTCTTATTATGGGCCTGTCCTGATCTTAAAAATTTCCTAACGATTTGAGCATTTGCATGTTGATATTTGTATCCAATAGAAAATGCAATAAATTGCTGTAGACATCGAAGAGATTCACCGCGAAGTTTCGGGCTTTTATCATATGACTTAGCAAGATTCCAATAAGCTTGGCTTATCAAAAGTAGTTCAGAAATATCCTTTTGAGGATCAAACATCTTTGGAGTTAGATGCCTTTCAGTTGTTCGATTATATGCTGCTAAAATCCCAAGATAATGATTAAATTTCTCTACACTGTGTGGAATATCATTTTTTGCAACAAAGTCGAGAGCTTGTTTTAAAGTTTTCAAACGCTCAGTATAAGCATTCTTAACACCTTCATTAAGCTCTTCATCACCATCTTTAGGTTTGTTTTGGGGCTTCTTTGTTGCCATTATTTTACCCCTAGAAGCGATATGATACGGAAAAAGATGTTTCTTTGATGTCTTGTGCTACTTGTTTTAGCTCAATTGAATCTTCTAAACTAATATTTCTAATCGCGAAATTTAGTGTAAGTTTTGGTTGAATCCAGCTTAAGCCAAAACCTGATCCAGACTCCATTGCAATTTTATCGTCATACATTCCTGCACGTAAGTAAAAGTCACTAAGTACTTTGAATTGAATTGCCGCGCGCCAAAGAGAATGCTCTGAGATCTCCTCATTATAGTTTGCACCAGCATCAAGCATAAGTGAGATGTATTGTTGAAACTGGTATTGCATACCAAGCACTGCTTTCGTGTTATTTGGAGATTTTTCAAATGGATCCATTGCTACAAGTCCAAGTGAAAAGTTTTGTGTAATAGCGTGGAAAACACCAATATTTAATTGTTGATACTCAATCTTTTCCTTCACTCCTAGATATACATCTTCACGTTTCATATCCTGGTATGTGAAACCTAGTGCAGACTTTCGACCGATAGTAGAGGCGAAAGAAGTCGAGAGTTGTTTATAGTTTTCATCTCCACTCTTTGCTTTTACATAAGAGATTGAGCCCTTTAGAGCTTTTGAACTATCAGAAGCAATAACTGCGTAATTAGTTGAGTCTCCTAGAGGCGAGTCGTTCATATCGGTATTATCTGCTTTTGTTTGTTCAAGATATAATGAAGACATATTGAAAAAGGCTATTGGTGCAGGATTTAATACTGTAGCTTCATCCATTAATAAAGAAGCAACACCAGCTCCACCTGTGGACTTTAATCGTGTTGTTTTATAGTCCATTATTTTTGCAGATGTATTAAATTGAATTACTAATAAAGTTACAATTAATGAAAGTATTTTAGTCATGTAATATCCTTATTTATAGTCTAATTATAATCATATTTTCGAAATTCGTCATTTATTAGTGATTGACTAAAATACTCAATGTTTTAGTTGTTACGACGAGAATATTTTTTGGTATTATAAGGTGGTAATTTAGGAGATTTATGAAAGTAATAACTATATTGGCAACTGTATTAAGTTTAAATGTTTTCGCAGCAATTCCATCTTTAGAAGGATTAATGAGAAACTCTTCAAATAAGGAATTAGATAAAGAACTAGTTGTTGCTCACGTTGTTGTAAAACGAGTCGCAGCAGATGAAGAATTTGCAACGAGTGAAAATGTGGTTACGAATTATTTTAAATACATGTTTATTACTGCAGAAAACGAAAAAGATTATAAGAAATCATTAGTTATTAGATATGATGATTCTTCTTATCAAGTATCGGGGGTTTCTAATGTAACTGCATATGAAAATCTTGATAGTCTGTTTGGTAAAGACACGACAAAAGATATTCTTCAAAGTTCAATCCTTAGCTACACATTCAATAGTTCATTTGGTTTTAATAAAGTTTTTAAGGCAATAGAGCCAAGTTATAAATCTAACTCTGATTTGATTAATAAGGAAAAGGCTTCTTTAATTGAAGATTACAAAACGTTTCTTGTTAAAAAGAAAGACTATGAGAAAAAAGCCAAAGAGTATGAAGAGTCTGTTGGCGAAGCCCCTGTGTCACCACTTGAGTCTGATAATGATCAAAAACAAGCACAGTTAAAAAGTATCATGAACTCTTCTTTATATAAGGGAAGTAATAATTTAAAACTTGTTAAACGCAATAGAGAATTTGTTTGGGCAATTCAGCTTGATAATATCAAAGGTGAGTTTAAAAATGAAAACCATCAATTAATTTATTTAGATCTAAATACAGATAATGGAAGTTATTCAATTGTTCCAAAAAGTTTTGTTACTTACAATGGTCAGTATACTTTACCAAAGTACATTGAAGTTACGACATCTGATTACCGTTACGAAATAGAAATACCAACATACTATCTTCTAAACTCGACAAATAAGACGATTGCCGATCGAAATCGTGAATACGTAAAGTATCTTGAGCGAAATCAACAAAGACAAGGTACTCAAGTTAATATCGAGGGACAAGAAATTCAGGAAAATATTAATTTATTATTCTAGTTAAGTATCTGTAATTACAGACAAGTAACTAATAGCCTTTAAGTATTTATAAAATTATCCGATATGACTTAAGCGATACTTTAAGTAGGGTAATATATGAAAAAGGCAAATCAATTAAAGTTTTTAATTTGTACACTAGCTCTGGCTTCTACACAGGCCAAGGTAGTATTTTCAGGAATGGGTTCAAGTGGAACTCGTAGTACAAATCAATCAACGGCCGGAACAGTTACAGTTTCATCATCGAGTCAGTCAACTACGATTGAATGTCGTAGAGATGATGCGGTTTCATATGGGTTTATGAAAACACTCCTTTTAGGAGATACTCCAAGTTATACAATTGCAAATGGAAAAATATTGGTAAATCTACCAACTAGAGTTTCAGCGTGTATTAAAGACATAAGTGCGCAAGCTATTACAAACCCTGTTGATAATAATGTTTACTTGAAGTTCAATGTGAAAATTGATTCTAGCCAATATCCTGCTGGTACTCAATCAATCGAAAAAGAATATGAAAAATGTATGGCCCACTTAGCTGGTGGAGACTCTTCATTTTATACTGTCGATAAACTAAGAGAAAAAGGTTATCTTGCATCACCTGTAACACTTGATACAGATCTTCCTGATATTGATACTAATAGAAATTCTGAATTAGTTATCGCCTCTACGAATAAAGATTTCGATTATAAAAATGATATGCCGTTTGGATTAGCAAATGTTGCGCAACATACATCTTTTAGTGATCCGTCATTCAATTGTATGGATTATGCAAAGCCTGCTGAACAAAAAGTAATGGCAAATAAAACTAATGAATATGAACTTCGTGAAGAGGCTATTGCTGCTTGTAACGGAAAAAATCTTACTGATATTTCGAAAAGTCTTAAGAAGCTTAGAAGTGACTCAGGTGGAAACTATGATGATCTAACTAGAATTCTTTCTGGTATTCAACATCAACTTATCAATGAAGAAGTTGAACAAATGGTTTCAAGAATGGAGCAAATTGAAAGTGATATTTCTCCTTCTGTTGAAGATGTTAAAGAAGGTGATAAGTTTGGTGTAAGCAAAGAAGCGAGAAAGAAGCTTCTTCAGGAATACGCAAATCACATGAATAAGTTTTCTAAAGAATTACTTCCAGCTATGAAAGAAGAATTAAAGCATTTAATGGAAGAATATGCAGAGCTAGGTGATAGCGAGGCAGATGAAAGACGTAAAGATCAAATTAATGAATCAATTGAAAAGATTAATGACGTTATTGCTAAGTTTAATCGTCAAAATGAAAATGGTGCTGAATATAAGAAAGTTGTTGAAGCACTTCGTGAAGGCAATATGCAAACTTCAGGTAGAAAGATTTTATCTGGAATTATTCTTGCTCAAGAGTTTTCACATGTAAAACTTGAAGGGACTAATAAAAGAAATGTTGAAGAAGCTGAAAATAATAGTGAGAGAAGTATTGCTCGTCTTAAGCAAGGTACGCTTGCTGATTGGGGTGACGAAGCTCTAATCAGGGCCGGTGACAATTCTCCAATTAAGAGACGTCAGCAAATTCTTAAAGGTATTCAACAAAGAGCTTCTAAAGATCGTCAAAATTATATGACTAAGCTAAATGCTTATGATGATTACATCCAACAGTATGCTCAAGATCTTGCTAGTAGTTATTGTACATCAGGTGGTAGCTATGAAGATTGTATGACTGTTAGAAGTACTTATCTTCCATACATCTATAACCAGTATAGTTCATGGAAGCAAAACTCTTATCAAGATTATAACCAATCTTATAATGCAAAATACGGAGCTGCCTATAATGAGCAGAAAAGCATACTAAGTCGCTTTAATGGTCTTTATAGTAATTACAAGTTAAATGCTATGCAAAACCAATTAGCAGGAGCAACAGCGAGTAGTCCGTTTGATTTATGGACAGGAGCTGACACTTCTTATTCTTCTGGTATTCCTGGATTGAATTTTGATTTCAATGGGGCCGCTGGTGGAAACTTTAACAATAATAATGGTTGGAATAATAATTTTAACTTAATGCAACCACAACAAAGAACACCTAGCAGTTCAACATGGACTAATCCATATCGATAAAAAAAAAGGCTTCCAATCGGAAGCCTTTTTTATTTCTTAAAACTTAATATCTGCACCAAGATAAATTAGGTAAGTATCATTTGTTTCGTTAGGAGTCGCAGTATTTGAGAATGCGTAGTAGTCGCCAACGAAGAAATAACCTAGGTTTGCATTTAGTGTTACTGAAGTATTCCACTTGTAAGAGAAGTTTGAATCAATTTCAAATCCTAGATCATCTGCTTGATCTGCTGCCGCAGTAAATCTCTTGTTCTTCTCATGGTTAATTGCATCTGAACCAGCTTCAGCAACTTTATCGGCCTTTGCCCAAACAACAGAGTTAGTCCAAGACCAAGTTCCTGAATCATATCTGTGAGCAAATTTTGCATAAGAAGTATTTGCAATACCCGAATTAAATACGTTTAGATCAGTATTTGCAATGGCCGCTAAGTTATAGCGAAACATGATATTTGCAATTTGAAAGTTAGGGTTAAGATACATTGCTCCATAAGTTTGGTTATCTGCATCTGAACCTGAAACCATACCAAAATCAAGATGGAATGAGTGATTTGTGTTTAACTTATAAGTGTTATTAAGTAGGAATGCTTTTGCATCAACTTCAGTATCAGTAACACCAGGGTAGATTTCACCCATATCACCAGTCATTAATGGAATTTCAGCTTCAACAGTGTATTTGCCGAAAGTCTTCTTAAGGTAAAGGTCGATCATTGTCACACTAGTTGCACCAAGGTTTGTAGCAATAGTGTCACCATCTACATCAGTTTCAATTCCAGATGCAGCTCCAGAAGTATTCTTGTTGTAAAGAGCTCCGAAAGTGAATTCTTTATCTAGGTTTTCATATAGTAATGAAATCCCCATCTCTTTAACACGACCAGTTTTTGTAAGGTTATTTGCTTTGATTTTTGAGTAGTAAGGAGAGAACTTAAAGTTACCGATCTTGAAATCAATTGTAATCCCATCTCTCATTGAAGCAAATCTTGATCCTGGAGCATTTCCATCATTATAAATTGCACCCATACCCCAGTTAAACTTTTGGCGACCTACTGTATAAGTTGCTGTATCAGAATAAAATACTGCATTGGCCTGAGTTAGGTTCACAGGATTACTTGTTACTGTATTGAAAGAGTAGCGAGCATTTGCATATGAGTTTAATGGATCTTGAGTCTTTGTTCTTCCATCATTTGAAGAATCACCAAAATTTCCACCGTATCCATAACCTGAAGTTAGTTCAGCATTAATCGTTGTTGAGTCATTTACAATGATTGTTGGCTGAAGCTTAAAAATATAAGTTTGAAAGTTTGATGAGTCAGGATCAGCATCTGTCATATCAAATGCTTGGTCACCATTATCAAGTGGTCCAGCACCTTGCTGAACTGAACGATTATAATCACCTAAAGAATGTAGGTCTGTTTGTAGTTCACCATGCCAGTCAATTGGTAGTGCCAGAGTAGAAGTAGCTAAAGTGGCAAGAATTGCGGCCTTATTTAAGTTGTTTAACATAAGTTGTTATTCCTTTTATAATTTAACAAAATTGTACTGAAATAATATAAGATGACTTTATATAACGTCAAAAAAATAGGTGTATTCAAAGGTGCTTAATAAACGAATAAAGATATTATTATTCTTGATGGTTGGATTATTTGGCTTGTGTGTCATTTATTCCATAAATACAATCAATGACGCAGACTTAACTAGAATTATTACTCCTAAAACACCTGATACGAATTCGAAAACCATTCTTTTTGAAGAGGGAAGTTTTGTTAAGAAACGTGACTTCTTATTTTTTAAGGCCAATTCACGTGATGAGAGATTTAACTCTGTCTTTTTTGAGAAGTTTGACGATGAAAAGAGGTCAATTCTAAGTGTGAAAGAAAGCTTCGAGTTAAATTCTATTAGAAGTAATGATTGTAATTACAACCGCTGTCTTCAATATAAAATTAACTTTTATAATATTCCTATTATCTTATCTAAAGGTCTTATTGGTATTGAAGATTTTCGTTTTCTTGATCACATAGGTATTGATTATATTTCTATCATTCGTGCGATAATTGCAGATATTAAAGCTGGTGCTCTTGTACAAGGTGGATCAACACTGACACAACAACTAGTAAAGAATATCTATTTTACAAATGAGAAGTCATTTAGCAGAAAGATTAAAGAAGCTATCCTGGCCGTTTATATTGATTTTAAATTCGATAAGTCAGCAATTCTAGAAGCTTATTTCAACGAAGTGTATTGGGGAAGTCTTGGTGGAATTAGAATAAAAGGTGTGAACACAGCAGCTGTTTTATATTTTAATAAACCTATTTCTGAGTTAGATCCTTATGAATCAGCTATATTGGTCTCAATGTTAAAAGGGCCAAGTTATTATCATCCTATCTATCGTACAGATCGTCTTAGAGGGCGTGCTGACTTTATTTTTAATAAATTACAAAGCTTAGATCTTTTTGATCAAAACACAGATTATCAGTGGTCTGATGAGAAGTGGGAAAATTGGAAAAAACAATTATCTGTTTTTCAAGATGACTCATTTTATGAAGCGATATATTTGACATCGACTCGAGTTAATAAAGATCCAATGCTTAGTGAATTTCGATTTTTTAAAACAGTCTTAGCTTCTAAAAATCTTTTAAGAGATCTGAAAGGGATCGAAGAGAACTTGGCGGTTAAAATTGCTTTTGGAAATCCAAAGCATAAAAGTTTCTACTATTCTAAATTTGAAAGAAATGTTGATAAGGCCTTCAAAGAGGAACGTCATGGTGTAGGTTCAACACTAAAGCCAATCCTGTTTCAAATATACCTTGAGCAGGGCCATAAAATAGATGATTTAGTTTCAACGGAGCCGATAACTTTAGATCTTGTTAGTGGAAAGTGGACACCCTCGGAATCTCATACACCTTCTGCGAGTGAGTACCCTATTTCTCAAGCTTTACAAGAGTCCTTAAACAATCCAGTTGTTAGACTGGCCCATGATATTGGTTTTGAAAAAGTTGAAGTTATATTGAAGGATAAGATTAAACATCTTAAAACACCGTTGGCCCAATATCCTGCCCAGCTTCTTGGTGCCATTGAATTATCAGTTGATGAGCTCTATCAATTATATGAAGACTTTATGCTTGCGCAATGTCGAGTAGGGGCCGGAGTGTACGAGTCTCTTGCAGATCCAAATCAAACGACAATTAGAAGAATGGTAAAGCCAGCGCTTAAGCAACAACATTTCTTCGGGAAAACAGGAACATCTAATAATGGTTTTGATAATCTCTTTGTCGGTTATGATGGACATGATCTTTTTACGATCTGGGTCGGTTATGAAGGTGTTCGTACAAATAAGAAAGGTTTAAGATTATACGGAAGTACGACAGCTTTCAGACTTTATCAGGAGATTATTCTGTATTCAGGCCAACGAATTGCGTCTTTGGCATGCGAATAAGTAGGCAAATTTAAAAATTTCTTGTCAAAAATAAGAAACTAGCTTATATATTACATACAAATCTACATTGCTGGGGTATCGACAAGTGGCTAAGTCAGCAGATTTTGATTCTGCCATTCGAAGGTTCGAGTCCTTCTACCCCAGCCATTTTCTCACGGATCAGAGAAAGGAATAAGATCATGAAAAGGATCGTTCTCGTATCAGGCACGTCAAATCCAAAGCTTTCTTCCGATATCTCGAAAATCTTAGATGTTCCGTTAGTTGACCCCCAAGTTATTAAATTTGCCAATGGTGAAACATTTTGTGAAATCGAACAAAACGTTCGTGGTGCTGATGTCTTCATTATTCAATCAACATGTGCGCCGGTAAATGATAATTTAATGGAGCTTCTGATTATGATCGATGCTCTTAAGAGAGCGTCAGCGTCTTCGATTACAGCAGTTATTCCTCATTACGGATACTGTCGTCAGGATAGAAAGGCATCGCCGAGAACTCCTATTTCAGCAAAGCTGGTTGCCGATCTTATTACAGTTGCAGGCGCTAGTCGTGTTATTACAATGGACCTTCACTCTGGACAGGTTCAAGGTTTCTTTAATATTCCATTCGATAATATTTTTGCTTCTCCTGTTCTTCTTAGTCATATTAAAAGAGAACTTGTGACAGAAAATACGATCTTCGTTTCACCAGATGCTGGTGGAGTTGAGCGTGCTCGCCATTACGCTAAAAAGTGTAAGTGCGATATCGCTATGATCGATAAGCGTCGTACGGGAAAGAACGTTGCAAAGGCCATGAATATTGTGGGTGATGTAAACGGTAAGGACTGTATCATCTTAGATGATATGATTGATACTGCAGGAACACTTATCGAAGCTTGTAATGCTCTAAAAGATAATGGTGCAAGAAGTGTTGTGGCATGTGCTACGCACCCTGTATTTTCTGGGCCTGCTATTGAGCGCATCAATAAAGCAGAATCTTTAAATAAGGTTCTTGTGACAAATACAATTCCTCTGAGTAAAGAGGCGCGTGAGAGTGGAAAAATAATTTCTGTCTCGGCCGCTGAAATATTGGCCAAGTCGATTCATCGCACGTTTAATAACGACTCAGTTAGTTCATTATTTTTATAAACGGGTAACCTATGAATTATTTAATTGTTGGACTTGGAAATCCAGGTTCAGAATATAAAGGTACCAGACATAATATTGGCTGGGACGTAATGAATTTTATCAAGCCAATCAAGGACTTGCCTTTTAAAGAGAAATTTAAAGGAATTTGGTCTTCGTTTGAAACGGATGAAGATAAGTTCTACGTGTTAATGCCTCAAACTTATATGAATCTAAGTGGTGAGAGTGTTATTCCTTTTGCTCAATACTTCAAAATCGAACCAGAAAATATTTTAGTTATTCACGATGAATTAGATTTACCGTGGGGAACTATTGCCTTTAAAGATGGTGGTGGCCTTGCGGGTCACAATGGTCTTAAGTCAATTGCAGGACAATTAGGTCATAACAATTTTAAGCGCTTACGTATGGGGATTGGACGTCCACAACATGGAAGTGTATCTGATTGGGTTTTGGGCCGCTATTTTGGTTCGGAGGCTGACTTTATTGACGATTACTTAGAAAAAGCTTCAAAAGCCGTTGAATGTTATGTAAAAAGTGGCTTTAAAACAGCGATTCAAAGATATAAAAAGAAACAATTACTAGATTTAAGTAAATAGATATCAGGAGAAAATAATGGCCCTAAATTGTGGGATTGTAGGACTTCCAAACGTTGGTAAATCAACGATTTTTCAGGCTCTAACTTCGGCTCCAGCTGAAGCAGCTAACTTTCCATTTTGTACAATCGAACCAAATATTGGGATTGTAAACGTTGGTGATATTCGTATGCAAAAAATTGCGGAAATCATTGGGCCACAAAAAGTTATTCCAACTATTGTTGAATTTGTTGATATTGCAGGTCTTGTAAAGGGTGCTTCAAAAGGTGAAGGTCTTGGTAACCAATTCCTTGGAAATATTCGTCAAGTAAATGCAATTGTTCACGTTGTACGTTGTTTTGATGACACTAATGTTATCCACGTTCACGGTGAAGTTAATCCAGTTGATGATATTGAAACAATTAATATGGAACTTGCTCTAGCTGACCTTGAAGTTGTTCAAAGAAAGCAAGCAAACCTTCCTAAGTTAATGAAAAACCAAAATAAAGAAATTGCATCAAAAGCAAAGATGCTTGTACCTGTTCTAGAAAAACTTACTGCTCATTTAGAGCAAGGTTTTGCTGCACGTACTCTTGAGATGGATAAGGAAGATATCGAGTTAACTCGTGATCTTAACCTAATTACTCTTAAGCCAACTCTTTATCTATGTAACGTAGATGAAGAGAGTGTTGATGAAGATAATGACTATGTAAAAGCAGTAAAAGAATTTGCACAGAAAGAAGGTTCTCGTGCAATTAAGATTTGTGGAAAGCTAGAGTCTGAAATTGCGGCACTAGAAGATGAAGCAGATAAGAAAGACTTTATGGAAGCTGCTGGAATTGAAATTTCTGGTTTAGAAACGCTTACTCATGAAGCATATAATATGCTTGGTCTTCGTACATATTTTACGGCCGGTGTTAAAGAAGTTCGTGCTTGGACTTTCAAAGAAGGAGCTAAAGCTCCTGAAGCTGCAGGTGTAATTCACTCAGACTTTGAAAGAGGATTCATTAAGGCAGAGATTTATCACTATGATGACTTAATTGCTAATGGATCAGAGGCGAAGGTTAAGGAAGCCGGAAAGCTTCGTATGGAAGGTAAAGAGTACATCGTAAAAGACGGTGATATTATTCACTTCCGTTTTAATGTTTAAGCACCCGCGAAATTGACTGGCCAAAGCCAGTCTATTGTTCGCGGTGCTAGCTCCCCAATACTTTAGCTAGAGAAATATATTCAACAAGCCGGGTTCAAGCCCGGCTTTGTTGTCTCTGGAGCAAAAAATCTTTGCATAAGAACTTACTTTTATATTGTTTACAACTGAGATGAAATTTCTCGTTTCGCTTCCTTCTTAGGAAATGCATTAAATGTCGATGCCACACTTTTTTCTAAAATATAATTATCCTTCATTAAATTATAGAAGAAGAAATTACGATAGATAAGTTTAACGTATAGTCTCGTTTCTTTATATGGAATTTGTTCAATTTGAAAAATAGGATCTTCTACATCCATAAGATTCTTTGCCCACTTTGTTACCTTGTGTGGACCTGCATTATATGAAGATAATGCATAGATTATATTTCCATCAAACTTATTAAGTAGTGATTTAAAGTAGCGTACACCAGCATCGATATTTCTATGTGGAATTAAGATCTCGTCTGTTTTTCTAAAATTAGTCATCTGTCTTGCCGTAGCTGGCATAAGTTGCATTAGTCCTAGTGCGCCTACTGCTGAACGTGCGTTTGGATTGAATGCGCTTTCTTGTCTGATAATCGATAAAACTAGAAGCGGGTCAATTTCAGCATTTACATCTTTAATCTTATCAAGATGTAGAACCGGAAAGAGAGTCGTAATATCAATTTTTGAAGGCCTTATGAGATTTAAGTCAATTGTCCTTGAGACGAGTTTGAAACTCGATAAAAAATCACCACTTTCTTTGAAATGATGAAGAAAGTAATTAAATATAGCCACACGTTGTTCTTCTAATGGAAGAGAGTCTAACTTGGCCCTATTGATAATATCAGTTTCAGGATTGAAACGGATAAATTCATAAATTAATTTATCAACCTTTCCGACAAATTTTAACTCATGCCAAATATTTGATTCTTTAATATTTCTTTGTTTGGCCTGGGTGAAGTCCGCTAATTCTAGTTTGGGAAGATTAACTGTATTCTTATGGAAATAAAGTGATTTAACATAATTCTTATCAAACTCAGGAAGATAGTCCTGGGCAATAATTGAATAGAAGCTTAATGGGTTTCCATTAATCATTAATTTGAATAAGTGTTTTGCAAGGGATTCATTCCCATCTTTCATATAACTATAAGCAATCCAAAATTTTGTCTTAGTGTATAGATTGGAAAACTCATCTATTAATTTATAGTTTTGTACTGTTACGATACTTTCCTTATAGTTTTCATTTTTTATTGAATTCCAAAGTAGAAGGAAGAGTGATTCATTTTTTGATTCATCATCATAACTAATCTCATATGAGCGAGCAAAGTAACGATTGGCATTGGCAATATCATCATTATTTAAAAGGAGTTTTCCAATATAGCGAACACGTTTCCATGAAGATTTTTTATAAATATAGTCTTCATTGGCCTTTTCAAAAGTTAAAAATTTTGAAAGTTGTTCATTGATATTTGCTTTCTTTTTCTCATTATTTTTTACTAGATTTTTTAATTGGCGATATTGTTTTATAAATTCGTTCGTAATGGTTAATTTGTTCTTCTTAATTCTATGTAGATTATTTTGGAATAAAAGAGTGATATCTTTATCAAAATCTATATGTGAATAAAGCTTAGAATCAATCTTTAGCCCATTGATCAAAGTTATTTCGATAAGCTGTTTTTTAATATGTTGATAAATTTTAGATTCTTTATCAACTTCTTCTAGTTTACTAATGAAAAGTGAGTTTCGAGATGTTGCAAGATATTGAATGGCCTTAGAGAAGTTTTCATCATCAGCAATAATATCATTGTAATACTTATCGTTAATTAAATAATTAACAGTGTGAAAACAGTAATTTCTAATATTTGAAACAAATTCATCCTCAACGCGATTTGTTCTGTGACTTTTAATATTACATGAAAAATACTTATCTTTTTTTAGTGATGTTTTTAGATCACTTAAAAACTCCAAGTGAGTGAGATAATTTTTAAAGATACCACCATCTTTAATGGCCTTAATTGCATTATTGATTTTATGATTAGGTAATTTCTTTCTTTTTAAAATGCGTTCAATTTCTGAGATGTGACGTGCAGCTGTAAGCTCTTTGTCTTTAAGAGAACGAGAATCTTTAGCAAAGCTTGTAAATGACAAGCTTGCCGTTAACGATAAAAGAATAAACTTCTTACCCAATAAACTCATTGAAACGACCTTCCATACTTTTTAACTTAGTGACTACATCACTTAAGATTAATTTTTTATCGTCAGGTACAACTTGTTGTAGGTTCTTTAAATAGTTACAGATTTCATCAATATAAACAGTGTCTTCCTTAAAATGAGTTTGGAAGTACTCAACTGTTAAATTAACTTCATCTGCGACATCTTGAAAGTAATCACCTTCTCTAAATGAAAGCTTTCTTTCAAACCCTGTGTGTCTTAGTCCAGCAAGATATTGTTTTAATTTATAAAGTGGGCCTGCAACTTTGTGAGTAAAGAAAATACAAACTACAAAGATGAGGATCCCAAAAAATGCTTGGCATAAAATGAGAAAGTTTAAAAGATCACTCTTCATTGTTGCAATATGCTCAGCAGATTGTGGAAATTTTTCTGAAATATTAGTTAGCACTTGGTAAATAACAAGTGGATAGAATGCACTTAGTACTAGAATTACAATACAAATTAATGCACTGAATCTCAGCTGAAATTTAGAGTCGACTATGATTATGGAACGCTTATATGGCTTAGACACAATTTCTCCAAACTTTAATTTAGTTTCTTTAGTAATTATAACATCTTATGAATTTTGTTGTAGGGCAAAAATTTGCTTTACTCATTGAATAAGTGCCCAATATTTAATAGAATTCACGCATAAAACGATAAAAAACTGAGAGAATTAGTATGCTAAATATTGAAATAGTTAAAAGTAAATTAGTTGAGGTTAATAACCCAAACACTGGAAAATCCCTATTAGATGAGAATCGTTTCAAGGATATTGCAATCGAAGATAAGAAGCTTACGATTGTTTATAATCGTGATGGCATTACTCCTGCACAAAAACGAGATATTGAGGATTCAATTGTTAATTCTCTTTCAGCTATTGTTAGTGAAGATGACCTCTTCATTAAAACTATTTCTACTCAAGAAATGCCAGCTCAGCAACAGCAAAAGCCCCAACAACAAGGTGCGAAGTTAGAAGTCGGTCACGCTAAGGCTGCACCTCAAAAACGTGATATTCCGGGCGTGAAGAAGATTATCGCTGTTTCATCTGGAAAGGGTGGTGTTGGGAAAAGTACAGTTTCTGTAAACTTAGCTCTATCTCTTAAAAACCAAGGAAAGAAAGTAGGTCTACTAGATGCCGATATTTATGGGCCATCTATTCCGATGCTTCTGGGTCAAAGAGATGCGAAGCCTCTTGCAACTGATGATAAGAAAATTGCCCCTATAGAAGCACATGGAATTAAATTCATTAGCTTCGGTTTATTTATTGAAGAAAAAGACGCTGTAATCTGGCGTGGGCCTATGCTTGGTGGGGTTCTAAATCAATTTCTTTTTGATGTTGATTGGGGTGAGCTTGATTACCTAGTATTAGATCTGCCTCCAGGAACTGGTGATGTTCAGTTATCAATTGCTCAAACTTTAAATCTAAGTGGGATTGTTGGTGTATCAACACCACAGGATGTTGCTCTACTTGATTCTAGAAAAGGCTTCAATATGTTTGAACAGGTCAATATTCCTGTTTTAGGACTTATTGAAAATATGAGCTACTTCGCACCAGATGATATGCCTGAGAAGAAATACTATATTTTCGGTGAAAAGGGTGGAGCTGATATCGCAAATGAGCTTGGTTTTCCATTCTTAGGTGAAATCCCTATTGAAATTGCTTTACGTGAATCTTGCGATAATGGTGTGCCTTACATGTCTAATAATTCATACGAAAGTAGACCAGTATGGAAAGCATATTCCGGTATTGCAAAAAAGATCATTGAAATAGAAAATAATGATGGTGAGGGGAAAGGTTTTTTCTCAAAAATTTTCAAAAGGTAGAAAATGTCCATCATACAGAAAATAGAGGAGCAATGCTCTTTTAATTTCACAGGCAGAATCAATATTCTTAAAAGGGCCGATCGTCAGTTCCTAGGCGTTATATATATTAGCGAGGGAATTGTTGTTGCGGCCCAGTTTTCTAAGAAGACAGGCCTTAAGGCCTTATACTCGTTAGTAATTTTTGAAATGGATCATATCGAGGAGTTCACTCTTGTGGCCGAGCCAGAAGTTGTTTCTGAGAGTGACTACGAATTCAAACTAAAATTTAGTGAGTTAAAGTCGAATATTGAAAATGCTTATTCTCAGCATTTAAAGGCTAAGTCCCTTCGTCCACCAGAAAATATTCACATTTTGATCAATCCTGTGTTCATAAAAAATGGAAAAAAGACTGGTGCAAATGAATTTTTACTATTAAAAACTATAGCTGAATACAGCAAGGTTAAAGATATTTATAGCAATTGCGAATTATTTGATTTTGAAGTCACCCAAGCATTAGTAAATCTAAGAAAAATGGGCGCCTTGAAGGTCGTAAAGTAGGAGTTTTAAATGAAAGATCAAACGCATAACCAAGGCAATCTTAAAGAGCTTAAAGTTATGATCGAAGAAAACGTTGTTACCTCTTTTGAGTTAATGTCTCAGAATACTGGGATTGAGCTTGAAGAGCTTATTGTAGTCGCTCTAAAGCGCTTTAGAGCTTCTCATAGTGACTATGAGAAGAAGACTTTCCAAGTTGATTAATTCTTATTCATATTAGAGTAGGCACACCCCTGGGGTGTGTTTACTTTTTCTACAGTGTTAAAAGTTTAACAGTCTAATACCTAAACAATTCAATAAATTCCATTAAATACGAACGCGTTTTCAGTAAGTTAGCAAATATACGTATTTGTTCAATTTGGCATGAGTGTTGCTTCTATATATGCATATAGGTTTTAGGAGCACTGTATGAAAGCAACAGCTATTTACAAGAAATTCATTATCGCATCAGTACTATCAGGATCATTCCTTGTATTCGGTGGCATCTATCAAGGGATTTCAGTAACTGATAACTCATTTATGCAACAGAAAGATATTTCTTTTGAAAAGAGAGTTGATGAGAGCGTTGATCGTATCGTAGCTTCATCTGATCGTGAAAAAGTATCTGTACAATACTTACCTGTTGCAGAGTATGCACAAATTATCGACGGTAAATGGGAAATTGTAAGAGTAGAGAATCACGAAGGAAATGAAATTTTTAATGAGAAGAAAGCAAACTCTAAAAGAGTAGTTGATATGAAGTTAATTGGAACTGGTCTTGTTCAACTTAACGATAATAATGAGTACACTTTTGATGTTTCTTTCCTACACGAGAATAATAAAAATATCTCAATCTTTAGAGCTTATGAAGATGGATTTGAATTAATTGAAGCAAGAAGAGTTTTAGAAGCAAATAATGAAGTAGCTACTCAAGAAGTTATTGTTGATGAAGCTTTAGAAGAAGCAGCAATCATTAATGAAAATGAGAGAAAAGAATTTATTATCGAAAGAGTAGTTCTTCCTCAATTAAATAACGAGCTAATTCGTGGTGAAGATAAGATTGAAGGAAGTGTTACAGTTGGACCAAATGGTGTTCAAGGTCTTTACTTCAACGTATTCGATAAAGATATTAATGAAGTACTTGGTGATATTAAACTTAAAGATGGAAGTGCATTTGAAGTTGAACTTCAGGGACAACTTTCACACGGAGTATTTGCTAGAAATGGTGAAAATGGATACCGTCTAAGATTTACAACTGGTCCATATGCTGGTGGGTTAATTAACTTTGTAACTTACGATGAGCTAGAAAGAGTAAATGCTGAATTCGAAAGCATGGAAAGAGCAAAAGAAGAGTCACGTTTTGAAAGATCTCTGACAGAAGAAGGGTCATTTGAAAACGATATTAACTTAGCTCAAGGTAATGTTAGCGCTGAAAATAATGAAAAACAAAATGTGGAAGAAGTTGAAGAAGAAAGATACGAAGAAGAAGTTCTTGTAGACGATCCAGCTGAAAGATTTGAAGAGCAAAAAGAACTTGAATACGAAAGACAAGAAGAATTAGACAGACAAGGTTACGGATTCTAATCCATAAATATAAAGAGAGAAGAGAAGAAAAACAAAGGCCCTCAAAATTGAGGGCCTTTTTTATGTATTATATATGCGAAGTTTTTTTGCTCCTGAGACGAACCGCTCGGGCTTTATGGTTACGATGACCTGTATGTCTGCTAGAGGCAGGAGCCGAAGCAGACTGAACCCTCGCTCTCGATCAGAATCTGCTCCTTGCATGGGGAGCTAGCACCGCAGGGAGTAGATTGATTATTGTACAAACTTTCCCATAGGCCTAGAGACAACAAAGCCGGGCTTGAACCCGGCTTGTTGAATATGTAATTCATTTCATTGCACTGAGGCCTAGCACCGCAGCCAATAGTTTGCCTTTGGGCAAACAATGCTGCGGATGCTTAAAGAACTTTTTTAAGTTCTTCTTTAAGAATTGGAACGATTTGGAAAAGATCTCCAACAATTCCGTAGTCAGCTTTAGTAAAGATTGGCGCATCTGGGTCAGTGTTGATTGCAACGATAACCTTAGATGTTCTCATCCCAGCTAAGTGCTGAATAGCACCTGAAATACCACAAGCGATGTAAAGAGATGGAGCAACTGTTTTACCAGTTTGACCAACTTGCATTGCGTGTGGAGCATATCCTGAGTCTACAGCAGCACGTGAAGCACCAACTGTTGCACCAAGAACTTCTGCTAGTTCTTCAAGGATCTTGAAGTTTTCTGCAGATTTCATAGCACGACCACCAGATACGATGACATTTGCTTCTGTCAGGTCTAGCTTCTCAGAAGCACCCTTAACGATTTCTTTGATTGCAGCTTTGATGTCACCAGCGTTAGCAGCAACTTCATTTGCAGCACCTGCACCAGCAGTTGGAGCTTCTGGCATACCAAGAGCGTTAGGTCTTACAGTTACGAAACCTGGCTTAGGTCCGTCTAGTTCTACTTTAGCTAGAACTTTACCAGCAAATAGTGGTCTTGTTCCTGCAAAGTTGTCACCTTCCATTACAAAATTTGTAACTTCTGATGCCATACCTGCATCAAACATACCAGCTAGTCTTGGCATAAGGTCTTTTGCTAGAGAAGTTGCACCAGCAAATACGTAATCGTAGTTTGAACCGATAAATTCTTTAAGTGCATTAGCGTATCCTTCTGGAGAATACTTATCTAGGTTTGCACCTTTTAGGTTGTGAACATTAGCAGCACCATACTTTGCAAGATCTGCAGTTGCATTAGCACCCATGTCACCAACGATTGCTACGTCAACAGTGTGACCAGCAAGTTTTCCTAAGATTTCAAATGTAACAGACTTAACTGTTTCACCACTTGTTTCAGAAAATACTAATATCTTTGCCATTTTAATAATCTCCTTAGATAACTTTAGCTTCTTCTCTTAAAAGCTTAACAACTTCAGCTACAACACCTGCTTGAGCAGCTTCGTCCATTGCATCAAACTTCTTCCCAGCTGGTTTTTCTGGTGGAAGTTGGAAACCAGAATACTTAACACGACGATCGTCAGCAGATACACCTACATCTGAAAGTGAATGTTGAGCAAGAGGCTTTCTCTTAGCTTTCATAATCCCTGGAAGAGAAGCATAACGTGGGCTGTTTAGACCTTTGTTGGCCGCAATTAATACTGGAGCAGTTACTTCGTAAACTTCTAGTGCTCCACCTTCAACTTCTCTTTTAAGAGTATATGAACCACCTGCTTCTTCACAACCGTCTACAACAGTTACTGAAGGCATTCCTAGCATTTGAGCTAGAAGTTGTGGAACTTGAAGACAGTCGTCATCAATTGCTTGTTTTCCAGTGAAGATAACATCTGGAGTTTTTCCAGATTTTTCAATAGCACCTTTAAGTGCTTTAGCTGTCATATATGAATCTAAGTTGTCATCAGCTTCAACTAGGATTGCATCGTCAGCACCCATTGCTAGGGCAGTTCTTAGAGCTTCAGTGTCTTTAACACCACCAACTCTTACTACAGTAACAGTAGAACCACTGTTTGCAGCTTTAGTTAATAGAGCTTGCTCTACTGCAAATTCATCATATGGATTCATGATCCACTTGATAGAACTTGTTTCGATATAAGATCCATCACCATTTGGAGTAATTTTAGTTTCCGTGTCTGGAACTTGTTTAATACATACAAAAATGTTCAATTTTAGCTCCTTGTAAAAATTTCTTTAGCAATAACTAATCTTTGTATTTGTGAAGTGCCTTCATATATTTGAATGAGTTTGGCGTCTCTCATTATTTTTTCAACTGGATATTCTTTACTATAACCGTAGCCACCAAATACTTGTACAGCATCAGTTGCTACTTTCATAAACATATCAGCGGCTTTAGCTTTTGAGTATGATGAAAGTTCTGGATTTGGTTTTCCATTATCAATTGACCACGCAGCCTTTTGAACAAGTAGTCGAGCTGCTTCAATTTCAATTCCCATGTCGGCGATCATCATTTGAATGGCCTGATGACGAGATAGTGGAACACCAAATTGTACTCTCTCCCCAGCATACTTAACCGCATGATCCATAGCACATTGAGCTCCACCTACTGCGGAACTCGCAACCATAGGTCTAGAGTGATTTAATGTTGCCATTGCAATTGGCCAACCTTGACCAAGACCACCTAAAATATTCTCTTTTGGAACTTTTACGTTTGTAAAAGTCACTGCTCTAGTATCAGAACAACGATGTCCCATTTTATTTTCTTTTTCACCAAGCTCAATTCCCTCGGACTTTCCATCAATAACAAGTGCCGTAATACCTTTGTGCTTAAGTGTTGTATCAGTTGTTGCATAGACAACAAAAAGATCTGCATATCCTGCATTTGTGATCCACATCTTATTTCCATTTAATAAGTAGTGATCTCCACTTTCTTTTATAGTTGTTTTGATACCCGCTGCATCTGATCCATAGCCTGGTTCTGTTAAGCAGAAAGCTGCAATTTTATAATCTTCAGTAAAAGGAGTTAAAAATCTCTTTTTTTGTTCTTCATTCCCACCAATAACAATTGGTAGAAGTGCAAGATCATTTGCCATGATTGCGGTATTCATTCCTAGACAGCCATAGGCAAGAGCTTCAGTAATGATCATTGAATCAATAGTAGAAAAACCTGCACCACCATATTCAGCTGGAATACAAGTATTAACTAAACCAAGCTCCCAAGCTTTGCGAAGAATGTCTAAAGGCATCTGTGCCTTTTCATCATATTCGCCAGCTTTAGGCATCATCTCATTTTTTGCAAATTTCATTGCAAGTTCACGAATTTCTTTTTGCTCGGAAGTTAATTCAAAGTTGATCATGATGGAACCTATTGTTCTAAAGATAATGTGACATTATTATAGATAGTTTTTCAGTATTTAGTAAATAGGTAATAAAGGCTTAAGATAGTGTAATAAAACACCTTGGTACTATTTGAGTGGTGTTGCATCATTATGCTTCAATTCAGCAATTTCAAAATATGATTTGTATTCGCTATAGCTCGGTAAATCCTTCAAGGGCTCGAGCACAAAGCTTCTATTTCTAAATTCTTTATGGGGTATAATTAAGTTCTTTGATTCATATTTTAATTTATCAATAAAAATAATATCGATATCAATCTCTCTAGGGCCCCAGTGATAGCGTCGTTTGCGACCAAGTTTATTTTCAATTTCTTTTGCTATGTGCAAAAGAGCTTCTGGCTCTATGTTTTGGGATGTCTCAATTTCAAGAGCAATATTATAAAAATTTGGCTGATCTTGTGGCCCGTATGGTGGGGTTTCGAAAATCCTACTAATAAATGATTTGGCATCTAGGGCCAATTCGATTTCTTTAGTTGCGCTAAGAAGAATCTCTTCTTTATTATTTAAATTTGAGCCGAGACTGAAGATTATTTTCATTAGTTCGAAGACTTTTTAGATTCTTTTTTTGAATCTTCATCTGAGCTTTTAGATTTAAGCTGTGACTTAGGTCTTAGTACTTTTTTATTTTGCTCAATGAATGAAGGAAAGTTATCATTCTTTGGCTTGGGAGCAGTTTTTACACCACAAGAAGTTAGTGCAAAAGTAGTAAAAAATAATAAAAACTTAGAACTCAAGTGCAAGACCTACTCCCATTACATCTGTTCCAATATCAACCCTTAAAAACCATCCAGGTACTAATCTTTTAAATCCTGTTGCACCAAAAACAAACTCATCTTGTTCAACACTTGCAACGAGGTCAAGTTCTCTTTGGGCTTGGTCTGAACCAACTTTAGAAACGTCACCAGCACCAGGACTATCAGCAGTTGCAAATTTATATCCAACATATGGCATAAACACGGTGTATAAAGGACCTTCAAATGAGTACTTTGCTCTGAAGATATACTGATTTACTGCTGTATCTATATCATCTGCAGGGAAAGCACGAATAAGATGACGACCGATAAAGCCTTCGACCCAAATATTTTTTTCAACTTGAAAAGACCATGCGGCATTATATTGAGTATTTGTATCTTGCTTTCCGGCAGTGTTAAACCCATCCACAAGACCGATACCAACAGAGGCGATATTATCATTTTTAATGACACCTGTTTGTTGACTTTCATCACCATACAAGTCTTCCTCTAGTAATGTCGTATCATCATAAAGAGATTCTGAATCAGTGATTTTAAATTGATCATCTTGATTGTCAGCGGGCTTACCGTAAGCTGAGTCATCGCCACGTAAGATTTGAACATCTTGGTTTACAAAGAAATTTTTAAATAATTCTTCATCGTACACTTTTGTGACTTTAACAGCAGCTTGATTCTCTTCTTGTTTTGGAACAACTCCACGTGCAACAGGTACCTTATTTATTAAGATAGTAATGTAGTCACCTTTTGCGAAGCTATCTTGACTATTACTGACAAGAATAATTCTTTTGGTTCCAGAAATTTTCAATAGCTTTTCATTAGCTAGTTCAAAATTAGCTGCATTTGAGAAATCATTAACTGCACTTTGAGAAAGAGCAGTAGTTGATAAAAATAGTAAGAATAGGATCATTATATTCTTCATACGGAAAAATTGTACATCGCATGAAGAAATTAGTCTAGGCGGTTAAAATTTAAATATCTATTTAAAAGTAACCGAAGGGAATTACATATAATTGTTACTATTTAAAAGGGGTAATATACCATGAAGAAGATATTCTTATTATTATTAGTTTCGGCACTAACTTTCACTTCATGTTCAAACAATGAAAAGAAAGAAGGGGAAGTAGCAGCGGCTGAACAATCTGAAGAGATTTCAATTGATGATTCTGACTTCGTTGTTGATGCGAATGAAGATCTAAATCAACTAGAAGAAGCAACAATGCAACCGACTGATGAATCAGTTGCTGTTCTTGGAAGTGAAGCACCATCACCAACAGATGAAATTCTTCTTGAAGAAAATGTAGCTTTAGAAAAAGATGTTATTGTAACTGCATCTGATTACTATGAAGTTCAAAAAGGTGAAACACTAATGTGGATTGCTTTTAAGCTATATGGTGACTATAGAAAGTGGCGTGATATCCAAGCGATGAATCAAGAAGCTTTGGCCGATGGTCTTCAAGCAGGAGATAAAATCAAATATCAAAGTGGACAATTTAACTGGAACCCAGTTGGACTACCTCACTTAATTAGAAGAGGAGAAACACTTGGTGTTATTTCTCAAGATAAGTATGGAACACCGGCCAAGTGGAGATCAATCTGGGATAATAATAGAGATATGATTAAAGACCCAAATCTAATCTTTGCAGGTTTTACTCTTTATTATGTTCCTGAGGAAAGAGATGTTGCTTCCGAGTCTATGTAATTCATGTATAATAGATTAATTATATAAAGCTCTCATAACGAGAGCTTTTTTATTTTTTACCTAATAGAAGATGAAAATTTTAATTCTACTAACACTATTTAGTTTCACGTCTTGTACTTATCTTTATAAAAAAGATAATGATTATCCATACAACTATCAGGATACGTTTACATCTCAAGATTATCTGACGCACCTTGAAGGAATAGCAGAACTTTTCATCAAAAATAATAAGGTAAGAAAACCAAATAGAAGATCTCTGCGTTACTTGAATACAATTGCAAAAGAACTTTATTTAAATAATCAAGGGCTCTTTCAAAAAGACGATTTTGGTATCAATTTTTATATTGTTGATGACAATAGGAATTTCTACTTCTCCCTTCCAAAAAATAACGTTTTTATGTCTCGTGGTTTACTTAAAAATTATATGAATAGTGAGAATATTTTCGTGGCCGTTCTCTTAGGAGAATTGATAAGAAGTAAAATTGGCATCTATGAGAAGAAAAAACTGATTCCACTAAATTCTTACACTATCGATGATATGATTCGTATTAATAATTTAGACTTGAATGCTAAAAGAGACTTAAATAACTTGGTCTACGAAGTATTGATCAAATCTGGATACGATCCAGAGGCACGACTTCTTTGGCTCCAGACTCTAAACCGTCAATCGATTAGTTTTAGTGTGCAAGGTGTACACTCACATGAGCTTTCGAAAGAAGAATTTTTACTTAAAAATTATATGGTGAATAGTGGAGAGGATGAGAATTTAATTTTTGAAAAAAACTCATCTCGTCTATTCTATTATTTCAAAGAAAGTATCTAAAGAGTAAATAGGATGAATAAAGAATCAATTGTAAATAAGCTAGAAAATGTTGGTTATTATACTAAAGATAGCAATCTGCAGAAATTGTCAGGTGATGCTTCTAGCCGTGAGTACTATCGTTTAAATCACGAGAATAATACATATGTAGTGTGTGTTGAGATTTCAAATGGCCAACAAAGTTGTGACTTCAACACTGTCACAAATAATATTTTAAGTGATATTAAAACACCTAAGATTTTATTCTACGATCCAGAGTTTTCAATCCTTATTCTAGAAGATATTGGAAGTATTTCGTTAAAGGATTTTTATCTTTCTTCAGGACTTTCTAAGCATGTAGAAGCTGTAGGCGATATTAAAAAATATCAAAATATGCCACTTGAGTTTTGCATGGGAAGAGACTTTGATCGTGAAAAAATTGGTTTTGAATTTGATTTAGCATGCAATTATTTTCTACAGCAACATTTAGGAGTTGAACTAAATAATGATGAAAGTTTACTTCTAAAAGAAGTGAGAGAATACATCATTAACTATTATGAATCTCATAAGGAAGTTGTTTGTCATCGCGATTATCATTCAAATAATCTTTATGTTAAGGATGGTGTTCTATTCCATATTGACTATCAAGACATGAGGGTTGGCCCAAAAATGTATGATTTAGTTTCACTTGTGGACGACTGTTATATTAATTTCTCTGACGCCGAGAAAGAGAAGTTATTATTAAGTTATGATAATGACTTTTATAATAAGTACAAAAATGATTATCATATTGTGCAAATTCAAAGAACTTTTAAGGCCCTTGGAAGTTTCGCCTATTTAAATATCGATAAAAAGAAAGATAATTACCTACAATTCATCCCTGTAAACTTAGAGAAGCTCATTAATACTTGTAAAACGAGTACAATTGAAAAGTTTAATGATTTCGCAAAAATTTTAGAGCGAGGTTTGAATGATTAAAACTTGCTTTATTGCTAGTGCTGGTTTTGGCACACGCATGGGAAATCTAGGAAAAATAATACCTAAACCTTTATGGCCATTTTTCAATCTACGTTTGCTGGATTTACAAGTAGCTTATGCAAAAATGTTAGGTTGTAATAATATCTATATAAATTCTCACCATTGTCATGACGAAATGCTAGTTTGGGCAAAAGGTAAGGATGTTGTCTTACTACATGAACCAGATATCTTAGGTAGCGGTGGCTGTATTCATAATTTGAAGAAGCATATTGATGATGAGGTTATATTCATTATTAATTCTGATCAATTTTATTTTTTTGATTTTGAGCAGATTCAAAATGATGTTGAACGAATGTTATCTGCTAATGCGATTGCTCACTTATATGCAATTGAAGTTGATAAAGATGCTTCTTACAACGAGACTAAAGTTATTGATGGAAAGCTTACAAGTATTTCACCTCATGATGCTGATAGTAATTATTTAACTTACTCAGGTGTTGGTATATTAGATTTAAGAAAGATTCCACTGGTTGAAGGTGAATCATCTTTCTTCAAAACGGTAGCGGACTATAATAATAAAACAGTCCATATGAGCCTTCCTAAAAACCCAGTGTTTCTCGACTTGGGTACACTGGACAAGTATATTGATGTAATTTCAGACCTTGAAAAGCTTCCAGCTGTGGTTAAAAAATTTGTTGCCTCTATCGAGGAACTTGAAGGAACTGATTTTAGATCGACATCGATAATGGATTGGCTTGGTGTTCGATTTGATTTCGATTCGAGAATTATTACTTATAAGGAAAAAGATTATTCTTTCTGAGTAACTTCTTTTATACAGTCGACAGGGCAAACAAGTATACATGCGTTACACAACGTACAGGCCCAAGGTTCTATTGTGTACTTACCTTTATCCATAAAAATTGCCTTTTCTGGACAGATAAGCCTGCAGTTATCACACTCTATACAACGTGAAGAAATTTCGAGATAATAATCCATATATTAATTATAACAAATTTTAAAATTTAAGGTAATAAGTGCACAATTCTGACACTCTGACATTCAAATTGCTAAATATTCTGTTTGTGGTATTTTCGCTGTTTTTCCTACATACGTGTTATTCACTTGATGCAGATGTTTCAGCAATTGACTTGAATCGTTTTATCGGAATTGTTACGACCTATAAAATTACAACTGCCTTAGCTATATTTTTAATTTTTAAGATTCTCTACATGGGAGAACTTACTATAGTGGTTTTGTCGGTCTTTGTTTTAAATATCTTTTATAAGGTATTTTCATTATTCCTAGTGGAGTACGACAAGATTATTCTTTTGATGGCGGTAATCTTTTTATTAGTTTCATATAATATGATTCTTCTTTTGAAGGAAGAGCTTGGACAAGCAATCTTCAAACCAATTTTTACAAAAGAAAATTTTAATTTCGACGGCTTTTGTTCTCTTGAAGGAAATGTATATCTTTCGTCAGGCTCTTGTTTACCTGTTAAAATTTCTAACTGTGATGATAAAGGAATTGTAATCTACACGAGTGAAAAAATATCTAAGGGTGAAAAGTTAGAATTTGAGTTAGAATATGAAGGTAGAAAATTTGTTGATAACTTTTGTGTTGAGCTCGTTTACCCTAACGGCTATGGATTAAAATTATTATCAAAGTCAGAAAATAATAATTACAACTGGATTACACTTTATAATATTCTGAAACGAAGAGGAATTGTTTCATTATAATCTAGGAAGGAACTCTAAATGTTTAAGTATCTAATCATTGCATTACTTTTTATTTCATGTAACTCAAATAAGTCTCCTGAAGGAGTGCTAACTGCATTTATCGAGAAAAGACTGAATGATGAAATTAAAGTTGATGAGCTTAAAGATTACCTTACTGGTACATTACTTGAAGAATATACTCAGGCACTAACTGAGGACGCGAAGAAGCTCAATGAAATGTCTAATTTCAAGAAATCTAGACTTTCGATTGTCTATAAGAACTGCTCGGGCGATGAGTGTTCAATCACTTATTCAGTGGCCTATGATGATGAGGCCACTGATGGTAAGACAAAACAAGATGTTTCGATCTCTGTTAAGAAGATTGCTCTTATTATTAAGAAGGATGATAAGTGGTTGATTTCAGATATCAGTGATGTGAAGTCTTTTTACGAGTTTAAAGAAACAGACGCTCGTTAAGATATCTTCGAACTTACCGATAAGTAAGTCGTGAAAAGTAGCAAAATATTAGATCTTTCTTTTGATAAACTGGTTGGTGAAACTTTCAACTTAACTGAAAGTGCCAACTCTAATGCTCATCAACTAAATTATATTTCAGAAATAAAGTCTTATCGTCTCTGGATCGGTGGTACTTTCATAGATTTTCCACAAGGACTTTCATTTATTAATGACTTGAAAATAAGCAGTTTTCTTGAACTTAAACTTTATGATAAGGCTCTTAATGATGGCCTAAAAGAAGTTCTTCAAACACATGATGACTTAGTTGTTTATATGATGGATGAAAATATTTATATCGAAACTAAAGATTATGAAGAGATAAAAAAAGCGGCTTAAAAGCCGCTTTTTTTTATAGTGAATTGTAGTAATTTTTAAGCATTAATGCATCGTCTTCTAGGTTTGGTGAGTTACAGATCATGTATCCACCACAACCATTCTTCTTAAGAGACTTTAAAAGATCTTTCCAGTTAAAGTCAGATTTCTCTAGGTTAAGGTGTTTAAGATCACCTTTAGAGTTAGTGCTAATACCTGAAATATGGATGTGCATATTTTTAACTGAATCTTCACCAAGTTCTTCTTTAAGTTTGTTGATTACTTCATCAAACTCTTCTTCCGAGTTGTACTGGTTAGTACGTGCATATAAGTGAGAGAAGTCCATACATGGGCGACAAGAGTCTACGTTCTTAGTTAGGCTGATAAGCTCTTCTAAAGAACCAAACTGTGAAGTCTTTCCTGTAAGCTCTGGACGAAGCTCAATCTCAATATCAAGTCTGCTTAATCTTTCTTCGATTACATTCATCGACTTTTCAACTAGGTCGAAAACATCATATGGAGAATCTTTCATGTAGAAAGCTGCGTGGAAAGTCATTGATTCTGCACCACAAAGGTCAGAAATCTTAGCTGTTTGGATGATTCTTTCAACAGAAGAATCAATTTTATCCTGCTCTCTAGCATTTAGATTGATATAGTATGGGCCGTGAGAAGTTAATGGAACGCCTAGCTCATATGATACTTTTCTTAGATTTGAAGAAACTTCTTCCTTCATTCTTACGCCGTGTGCAAACTCGAGTTGCATACAATCAAGTCCAAGTTCGTGAATTCTTTTAACACCTTCTACTGGATTGTTCTTTTTAACTGTAGAATTAGGAACACCTGCTGTACCAAAAAGTAGCTTAGTATGCATTCAAAATACCCCTTCTGCTTATATTTAAAACGTTAATGCCTTGTGTATCACAATTACGGAATCCACAATAGGTGCGCTGCGAAATTATATATCAATCGCTTCATATATATCTGCTTTTGTCTATCTGTGATTCAGATGACTTATAGCCGTATTTTGGATTTGGGTCTATAATTAGAGAATATCTTGTAAAAAAAATAGGGACAAAATTTTGTTTAGTGTATTAATTTCATATTTATTAAGTCTTTTTATCGTCTTTATTCAGGTATTTTTCCTGGCCGGTGGATTCATTGTCTTCAGTACAAATCTCCACATTTCGAGTTCGGTAGCATTGGCAACATTAATCTATGTAATTTCGTTTACTTACATCATACCTTCCATTGTGCTGTCTAAGCTAAACCCAATAAGATTAGATAACAAAGAACATGTGGCTATTTTTAATAAAATAAATGGACTTCACTTTAGGGGCAATAAGGGAAGATTGAAGTTTTTTGAGAGTAAAAATGCTCCTTTCTTTATGATGGGAAGCTTGCTTGGTTCTGGTTATGTGATCATCAACTCAGCTATCATAAAGAATTTATCGCCATCTGAAATGGATAAGTATCTTGAGGCTGAACTTAGTTTCAATGAGACAATTAATGCAAAGATACTAACTCACATCTTAGTGGTTCTTTTATTTTGGCGTACGATTTTTAATTGGGTGTTCAAGTTGGCAAGAGCTGAAGCCGTTTTCCGTTATATGTTTGTCGTACCTCGAAGATTATTTAATCGCCTTTCAAATAGTTTTAAAGAATATCACTTTAAAAAGAATGAGAGTGTCGATATGAGAGGAGTTGCTCAGAAGGTAATTTACCTTGAGAATGCGATGATTAATGTTGTGCATTTTAATGTCGCCTCAACAACAATGTGGTCAATTCTACGTACTCCAGATGCTATGGATGAGCGATTTCATCAAAGTGAGTTACTATGAAGAACTTTTTTAAGTACTTCAGAGAATTAGATTTTACAAAATATTACCCAGCGCTTTTTACAGTCGTCTTCTTGTCTGTTTTATTTCAGTATAAGTTTCAATCTATTGAAGCAATCTTTTATGATTTAAGACTAAAGTTAGATATGACTCTAGTTCACGATGATAATATCGTTCTCATTAAGATTGATGAAGAGAGTGATGAGTTTCTTGGCGAAAGTTATCCTTATACCTATACAACTTATCTAAAGCTTTTTAGGAAAGTCTTAAAGGATAAACCAGCAATTATAAATTTCTTTGGAGATCTCTCTGCTCCATTAAATGAAAGAGAGGCAGCGTCTCTTCAATTGCTTCATGATGAAATTAAAGATTATATGAAGCAAGGTGGACTTTATCGTTATGGGACAGAATTAGATTCTTGGGGAGAGCGTCTTCCTCCACAAGAATTAAGAGACTTAGGATATTCTCCAGCAGTTGTGAATATTGATAGTAAGCTATTTGCTAAAGATGATGTCGTAAGAAGAATGGTTCTGAATATTTCAGGAGAAGAAACTCTTGATTTTTGGACTGCTAATGAATGGCGAATAATTAATAATGAAGAACCTCTTGTTTTAAATAAGCTAAAGAGTGCTTACTATATGCCAGAAGCTGATGCTAGCTTCAGCTTATTTCGTTATCCATTACGAACACTAGAGCACTTAGAAAAACTACCTGTGCACAGAGTTGTTGTTGGAAATATTCCAAGTGGCTACTTTAATGGAAAAGTTGTTTTAATTGGTCCTGCCTATATTTCGAATTTGAGACATTATGCAAAGACTCCATTTGATAAAGATCAGAAGAGAACGTCGAAATTAGAAATCCATGCCAATATGACAAAAGCATTAATGGAGAATCAATTAATTTATTCAATACCTCTTTGGGTGACTAAAATTCTTTCGATGTTAATTGGTGTCATTCTTTCAATTGTTATATCTAGAATTCAGCCAGCTAAAGGACTTCTTATTACGTTTGGGATTATTGTTGGAACAGTTCTCTTTTCATATTTAATCTTTTTACTCTTTGGACTTTGGCTTTATATTACGCATATCTTATTAACAGTGTTTGTCGTTTACTATATTTGGGTACCATTTAGGGCGATTGGTGAGTATCAACGTCGTTATAAGATTCAAGAAGAAACAAAGCTACTTAAGAGAGTTGAAAACTTAAAGCAAAACTTTATCTCGTTAATGAGTCACGACCTGAAGACACCGGTGGCCAAAATTGCAGGTGTTGCTGATAATATGCTGCAAAGAAATCGTGGTGGTGAAACCTACATGCACGATGGACTAAAAACTATTATTGATTCAACAAAAGAACTTAATAATTTTATCACTTCAATTTTAGACCTTACAAAAGTTGAGTCTCGAAATATTTCTCTTAATCTTCAAAGTAAGGATGTTAATAAAATTATTGAAGATTGCGTAAATAGCTTAATGTACCTGGCGCGTTCAAAAGAGATGTCAATTGAGACAGAGCTCGGACCACTATTTCCAATTGAGATTGATGTTAGTCTCGTTAATCGTATTGTTTCTAATATTGTTGAAAACTCGATTAAATATGCTGGTGAAGGTAAGACAATTAATATAAAGACTTGGGACGATGATACTTGGGTCTATATTGAAATTTCAGACAATGGTGTTGGTATGGGCCAAGACGATGTCGATAATATATTTGAGAAGTTTTATCGGGTTAAAAATGATGCGTCCCATATTATTAAGGGGAGCGGTCTAGGTCTTTATCTGGTAAAATATTTCGTAGAACTTCATGGTGGTGAGATTTCTGTAACTTCATCACTTGGAGAAGGAACAAGTTTTCTAATTAAATTTTTGAATAAATAAATGGAGTGCATATGCATAAGGTTTTAGTTGTCGATGATGATAAAGTTTTACAAACCTCAGTAAGAGAGGCGTTGGAATTTCATCACTTTGCAGTTGATGTTGCCGACAACGGGAAAGAGGCGTTAAGTGCTGTTTATAAGACTAAGTATGATCTAGTTGTTATGGACGTGAACATGCCTGAAATGGATGGTATTGAAGCGTTAACAGAGATTAAGAAACATGATCCTTCAGTAATTGTTATTATCTTAACTGCGTATTCAAATGTTACTGATGCAGTAAAGGTCGTAAAAGAAGGCGCTTATAATTACCTTGAAAAGCCGATCAGCTCAGACAATCTTGTTTCATTGATTAAGCGTGCCCTTAAAGCAAGATCACTTGTTGAAACAGTTGGTTTCTCGGCTCCAGTTTTATCACTTGGTGATACAAAAAATAAATTTGTTGGTGAATCAGATGTTATGCAGAAGGTTTTCAATGTTATTGGAAAGCTTGCGCAAGTAAACACTCCGGTTTTAATTCGAGGTGAGTCTGGTACAGGTAAAGAGCTTGTTGCTCGTGCAATTCACTATAATGGTCCAAGAAAAGATGAAAAATTTGTAACGATTAACTTGGCAGCTATTCCTGAAAACTTAATAGAGTCAGAATTATTTGGTCACGAAAAAGGTGCGTTTACTGGTGCTAACGAAAGAAAAATCGGTAAGTTTCAATTTGCTGATGGTGGAACTCTTTTCTTAGATGAGATCGGTGATGTTTCACCAACGATGCAAGTTAAACTACTTCGCGTTCTTCAAGAAGGTACCTTCACTCCTGTAGGTTCAAATAGAGAGATTAAAGCTGATGTTCGTGTAATTGCAGCTTCACACAAACCATTTGAAAAGATGATTGAAGAAGGAACATTTAGAGAAGACTTATTCTACCGTTTAAATGTTCTTCCAGTATATCTTCCTCCGTTAAGAGAGAGAAACTCAGATATTCCTCATCTTGTTGAATACTACGTTAAGTATTTTAATAATGTTCATAATCTAGAAATTAGTGGACTTGATGAAGAAGCAATGAAGATTATGCAAGGTCATGATTGGCCAGGTAATATTCGTGAGCTTAGAAATGTTATCGAGCATGCTTTCATTATTGAAAGTGGCGATATTATCAAAGCCAGCTCTTTACCAGATAAGATAAGAAAATCAGTTACAGTTGAAAATCTTGTCGAAGAATCTCAAGCTATTATTGATTACGATGAAATTAAGGACTCTGTTCTTACAGATGCGGGACAAGATGAACAATTAATTGCAAGTGCACAAGGTTATCAATTTGTTTTTGCAACTAATGAAGTTGACGGTGAGCTAAGGCTTAATTTTTCACAAGCTAAAGATATTTTTGAAAAAGAATTTATCATCCAGGCTTTAAAAATTAATAATGGAAAGATTAATCAAACAGCATTGAAAGCAAATATTCCTAAGAAGACACTTCTTAGAAAGATTGAAAAGTACGAGATTAACCCTAAGGAATTTTATAAATGAATCGAATTTGGCAAATGACATTACTTATTGTTGGAATTCTTTTCTTGGATCAATTTTCTAAGGGAGCAATTCAATCTAGTTTTAAGCTAGGGGAAACATTAACAGTTATTCCTGGCTTCTTTAATCTTACTTATGTGAAGAATCCTGGTGTAGCTTTTGGAATGGGGAGTGAGTTTCCTGACGTAGTTAGAATGATTCTTTTTAAAATCCTGCCGGTAATTGCATGTCTTTGGTTTGTTTATTTAATCTGGGACTCAAGAAAGAAAAGTTATATGCTTTGTTTAGCTTATTCAATGATCTTCGCTGGAGCTGTTGGAAATCTTATTGATCGTATCTCATTAGATTACGTCGTCGATATGTTTGATTTCTATTATAAGGGATGGCACTTTGCTGCTTTCAACGTGGCAGATGCTTCAATATCTGTAGCAGCAGGTATATATATTGTTGATTATTTTTTAACTGAAGTTCGTGGAAATAAAAAGAGTGCTAAAGCCTAGGCCTAAGCACTCTCTTCTTCTGTATTTGTTTCTTCACTTGGTTTTTCTTTTGTAATTCCAAATTCGCTGTGTAGCTCGTTAAGAGACTCTTCTGAAACATAGAGTTCTGACTTAAGAGTTTCACGTCCCCAAATTGCAAAAGCATCATTGTGCTCATACATTGTAATCGTTTCCCAAGGACAGTCTTGAGAGCAGTTTTGACAACCAATACATCTAGCTAGGTCGATCTCAACTGTTTGATTGAATTGTGGGTTATTTGGATTTGGACCAGGTACTAGTTCAATTGAGTCTACTGGACAACCTTGGATACAGATTTCACATCCTGTACATCCTGACTGGTGAACAACAGCTAGTAGCTTAGGGCCCTTCTTACCTTTTCTCGCTGGCTTAAAGCGTGCCGAGTGGTAAGGATTCTCCACTAAAAATTTAACATCTTCGCTCATTAGCAATTCCTAATACTAAGTTAATTAGCAGTATTTTAACGTATTTCAACGCATCATAAAAGGGATTTTTGCCTGATTAAAATACATTAGGTATAGTCCTTTAGCAATATTGAATGATAAAAAGCTTGGGTAAATAATTGTTTTTACCTGACGTGATTTCAGAGGTTTAGAGTGAGAAAATTAAGATTTGTCACAGCGGCCAGTTTATTTGATGGCCATGATGTATCAATAAATATTATGAGAAGGCTTCTTCAGTCAAAAGGTGTGGAAGTTATTCACCTTGGACACAACCGTTCTGCACAAGAGGTTGTTGATGCTGTTTTACACGAAGACGCAAATGCTGTTGCCTTGAGTTCTTATCAAGGTGGGCATAATGAATACTTTGCTTATGTACGTGAGCTTTTAGATGAAGCTGGGGCAACTAACGTTCGTATTTTTGGCGGCGGTGGTGGTGTAATCACTCCAAAAGAAATTAAGGCCCTGCACGAAAAAGGTATCACAAGAATCTATTCTCCTGAAGACGGGATGAAATTAGGGCTTGAGGGAATTATTGACGATATGATTGAGAGAGCTACTCACTCAACACTTGATGGCTTCACTCTTGATGCAAAAGCAAAGGATCTACCAAAGACTCAATTAGCAAAAGTAATTACTGCTATTGAAGATGGGGCCGATATTGAAATTCCTTCTTCAAATAAAAATATTCCAGTTCTTGGTATCACGGGGACAGGTGGTGCTGGTAAGTCATCTTTAATTGATGAAACACTTTTAAGATTTCACCGCTTTTATCCAGAAAAGAAAGTTGCACTTATTTCAGTTGACCCAACTAAGAAGAAAACTCAAGGTGCTCTTTTAGGTGACCGTATTAGACTTGGTTCTGCTAATTTTGAAAACTTCTATATTAGATCACTGGCAACTCGTGACTCTGGTACAGAGCTTTCTCCTCAAATTAAAAAGACTGTTAACTTTTTAAAGGAACAAGATTTCGATTTAATTATCGTTGAAACTTCAGGTATTGGTCAGGCTTCTGATGAGATTACAAAGATCTCAGATAAGTGTGTATATGTAATGACTCCTGAGTATGGTGCTGCAACTCAACTTGAAAAAATTGAGATGCTTGAACAGGCTGACTTTGTAGTTCTAAACAAGTTTGAAAAGCCTCGTTCAGAAGATTCAATGAGAGATATTAGAAAGCAATATCGCCGCAATCATCAACTGTTTGCTGGTCATCCAGGTTCTCCGACGGATGAAGAGCTACCAATTTTTGGAACAATGGCATCTAAGTTTAATGATGTTGGTGTAAATGCTTTATTTCAGGCCATTGCTCAAACATTTGACTTTGATCAAGCACCTCTAGAAGGAATCATCGCAAATCGTGCAAGTAATGATAAGACGAGAATTATTCCTGCAGAGAGATCATTATACCTAAGAGAGATTGCTAAGGCTTCTCGTGACTATAATAACGAAACTGAAATTAGAATGGAAAAACTTCGTGACATCGAAGCACTTGAGATCACAAGTATAATTGTTCCAAGTAACGAAGTTGATGCAAAGCTTGCTGAGCTTAAAGCAGAGCTTGGTGAAGATGTTGAAAAAGAGATTGAACAATTTCAATCAGTTTTAAAGCAATACCAAGACGGAACTTTCACTTATCACGTACGTGATCGAGAGTTTAAAGTTGCAACTAAATATACTTCACTTTCTGGATTAGAAATTCAAAAAGTAGGAACTCCAAGATTCTCTTCTAAAGTTGATCAGTACCGTTTCATTAGAGATGTAAATATGCCAGGCTTCTTTCCATTCGGCGCAGGGATTTTTCCATTTAAGCGTACTGATGAAGATCCAAAGAGAATGTTTGCAGGAGAAGGTGGCCCAGCGAGAACGAATAAGCGTTTTCACTACCTTTCAAAAGATGACAAAGCGAAACGTCTTTCAACTGCTTTTGACTCTGTAACTCTTTACGGAGAAGATCCAGATCTTCGTCCAGATATCTTTGGTAAAATTGGTGAAGCCGGAGTTTCGATTGCGACAGTTGAAGATATGGAATTACTATTTGATGGCTTTGATCTATCTGATCCATATACATCTGTATCAATGACAATTAATGGCCCTGCACCAATTATGTTAGCTTTCTACTTAAACACTGCTTTAAGACAAAAGTTAAAAGGTGAGGATTATTACGATAATGAAAAACGCCTAGCAATTCTTCAACAAATTAGAGGTACTGTACAAGCAGATATCCTAAAAGAAGATCAGGCACAGAACACATGTATCTTCTCTCTTGAGTTTGCACTTAAGATGATGGGAGATGTTCAAGAGTATTTCTGTCAGCAGAAAATTAAAAATTACTATACGGTTTCAATTTCGGGATACCATATTGCAGAAGCTGGCGCGAACCCAATTACTCAAGTTGCTTTCACTCTTGCTAACGGTTTCACTTTTGTTGAGTACTACTTAGCTCGTGGATTAAATATTGATGAGTTCTCTCAAAACTTATCTTTCTTCTTCTCTAATGGTCTTGATCCTGAATACTCAGTGATCGGACGTGTTGCTAGAAAGATTTGGGCGATCACAATGCGCGATAAATATGGTGCAAATGACAAGTCTCAAAAATTTAAATATCACATTCAAACTTCAGGGCGTTCTTTACACGCTCAAGAAATTGATTTCAATGATATTAGAACGACTCTACAAGCTTACCTTGCACTTTCTGATAATTGTAACTCTCTACATACAAATGCTTATGATGAAGCGATTACGACACCAACTGAAGAGTCTGTAAGACGTGCAATGGCAATTCAGATGATTATTAACCGCGAGTTTGGTTTAAATAAATCTGACAACCCTATGCAGGGAGCTTACGTAATTGAAGAGTTAGCCGATCTTGTTGAAGAAGCTATCTTAGCAGAATTTGAGAGAATTTCTGATAAGGGTGGTGTTCTTGGTGCAATGGAAAGTATGTATCAAAGATCAAAAATTCAAGAAGAGTCTCTATACTATGAGACACTAAAAGATACTGGTGAACTTCCAATCATTGGTGTTAATACTTATATTGCAGACAATATTGATGAGCAGTTAAACCAAGAAATTGAACTTTCACGTTGTAGTGACGAAGAAAAGAAAGGTCAGATTTCACGTTTAAATGATTTTAAATCTAGAAATGCTGACAAATCTGATGAAGCACTAAATAAACTAAGAGCAGTTGCTTTATCTGGTGGAAATATTTTTGCTGAACTTATTGAAACAGTTAATTATTGTTCTCTTGGACAAATCACTAATCTTCTTTATGAAATTGGTGGGAAGTACAGAAGGAATATGTAATGAAGAAGTCGAAGATCTACACTCGTACAGGTGATAAAGGTGAGACTAGTCTTGTTGGTGGTCAACGAGTATCTAAAGCAAGTGCTCGTATAAATCTTTATGGAAATCTTGATGAGCTTAATAGCTATGTAGGTCTATCGCTCTGTTACATCGATGTTTCGAGAGTAAAAAATACTTTTAAATCAATTCAAGAAAATCTTTTTGTTCTCGGTTCTAACTTCGCAACGCTTAGAGAGGACCGAGATAATTTTAAATTACCGAAATTAAGTATTGAAGATATCCTTCATTTAGAAGGAGAAATCGATTATTTTGATTCTGTAGTAGATCCTTTAAAATATTTCATACTTCCTGGTGGAAGTGTTGCTGCCTCTAATGTTCATATTTGTCGCACAAAAACACGCCAAGTTGAAAGGGAGGCCGTGGAGCTTGGGGATGTAGATCCAATAGATTTAGAGTATCTAAATCGACTATCGGATTATTTCTTTATCGTTGCTAGATTTTTAAACAAGCATGAAAATATTCAAGATATTCCTTGGGTACCAAAAAAAGATTAAGAAGGTTTACTTAAAGAATTTTAAAATCTTAGTCATGACAGTTTTGTCTTCTGGCTCAGGTTTTTTCTTTTTTGCGACTTTCTTTCTAATTTTTTGAATAGGCTGTTTCTTATTAATTTCGGCCCTTAACTTCTGTTTTTCAAGAGATAATTGGTTTAGGGCCAAAAATCCGGTTTGATCAGATAGCACAGTAGATGTTTGAGTACTATCATGAGAGATCTCATTAGCGTCTACTGGCTTTGTTAGAAATTTATACTCAATATCAGTTAAGTCGTTTAGATCAATACAGATGATACAATTTCCAATACGTACCGTTTCATAAATATAGAGACGCTGCTCATCTATTAATTTTTTATTGTTAATATAGGTACCGTTTGTCGATCCTAGATCCTTAACAATTATTTCCTTATTTTGATAAGTAATTTCTAGATGTTTTGATGAAATTTTAGAGTCATCGATTGAAATATCAACAGACGACTTAGAGCGTCCAAAGCTTAATTTAGGTTTAATAAGAACCTTTGCTTTATTTTCACCGCTCTTAATAATCAATGAGATAGACATTGTTTCTTGCTCCTATATAAAGTATATCATCAATGTGATATAATTCAGTTATTGGTCATTATTACCTACGTAATATTAGAGGTTTATATGAACGAGTTATTAAATGTGACGCCAAAAGCAGTTGCGCAAATAAAAAATATTTTCAAAAGTGAGGATCGATCGACTCAAGACTTCGGCTTACGCCTTGGAGTTATTGGTGGAGGTTGTTCAGGTCTTTCTTATAATATTGATTTTGATGCTCCTAAAGAGTCAGACAATATTATTGAACTAGATGGTGTAAAGATTCTCGTGGATCCAAAGTCATCGATCTACTTAAGTGGTATTACTTTAGATTTTAAAGACGGCCTTAATGGTAAAGGTTTTGTTTTTGAAAACCCAAATGCAAAGAATACTTGTGGTTGTGGTGAAAGCTTTAGTGTTTAGTTAATGACCGCTCAAGTTTTAACTAATTTCTTTTTTTATGATAATCAATTTTCATTTGAAGATCATAAGGTCTATGCATTTATTGGTAACGAGACGAAGGACTATCTTCAGCGTCAGTTAACTGTTGACTTAAATGAAGTTGTAAATAGGGCCTCTCTGGCCTGTCGCTTAGATCGTACAGGTCGAGTTTATTCTTTTTTCTACTTAATTAATAATGCAGATAGATACTACCTTGTTGTTAATAATGATCTTGCTCAGGCCACGATAGAAGAGCTTGAGAAGTTCATCATTATGGAAGACATCGAAATTAAAGAAGTAAACAAAGTCGCAACTATTTCAACACATAAGAAAGACGACTTTGTCCCAATAACTATATTTGATGGACAGGCTTATATTGGTTTAACTGATAAGGCAGTTGAATCAACTATTTCTAAAGAAATATTAGATAAGCTTATTACATTATCAGCTTGGCCAACTTTTAACTTAAATATTACTCAAAAGGATCTCGTGAATGAAACGAGATTGAATGAGTACGCTGTAAGCTATAAGAAAGGTTGTTTTTTAGGACAGGAAACTGCTGCTAAAATAGAATCTCGTCGTGGAGCTGCTCGCTTTCCTGTTTTAGTTGAATCAAGAATCAAACTTGAGGGTGATGAGTTAAGTGCAGAAGGAAAAAAGTTAAAAATTCTTAGTTCATATGAAGAGCAAGGTATGTTCTTTTATAGTGTTAAAGCACCTCGTGATTTCTTAATCAATGATCTTGATATCGATTCTAACATGAAGATCAAAACATATCCGATAGAGAATTTATCTGCGGATGGTTTAAGTGAAGTGTTTTTTAATAAGGCGGTAAGTCTATACCATAAGAAAGAAGTCGAAAAAGCTATCGAATTACTTGATATGGTAATAAGCTTCAATCCCCATTATGCTGATGCCTATGAATCAAAGGGCGTTATTTTAGGTAATAGTGGTGATCATCAGAAGGCCATTGATGTAATGGATCAACTCCTAAAAGTTGATGAAAATTCTGTTATGGCCCACACAAACAAGTCTCTCTATCTGATGAAGTTAGGTAAGATTGAAGAAGCTGAGGAAGAGAAGTCTCTTGCGACAGTTGCTTCATTCAAGCGATTTGGTGATGAGGCTAAATTTAAGAAAGAACAGGAAGAGCGTGAGCGTGCGGAAAAAGAAGACAGAGCTCGACGTTTTGATATGTTTAATAAAGTTTTGGCCATTGACGAAAATGATGTCGTTGCCAACTATGGCCTAGCCGATATTCATTTTAGTAATGATAAGTTTGATAAGGCCATGGGGCATATTGAGATTGTCTTAAATGAAAATCCTAAGTACTCAGTTGCGTATCTTCTTAAATCAAAGATTTTATTTAAACAAAAAAAATATGATGATTGTTTAAGTGTTATTGAGAAGGGGATGCCAATAGCAACTTCTCAAGGTGAGTTAATGCCCGCAAATGAGATGCAGGCACTAAAATCAAAAATTTCAAAATTATAATTAATAATATTCATTTCGTGCTGTTAGAAGTTCATTTTTAAGTTCTTCTACAGCACTAGAATTTAAGCTCTTCTGTAGAGCAAATATATGATCCCTGTGAGAATTAACCATTGATTTGAATTGTAAATATACTTCATATCCTTCAGGAGAGATGATCTCTTCTCTGTAGGCTTTCTCTAGATCTAGTTCACAGAATTGAAGCATATAGTATTCTTCAATAGCACGTTCTTGAATCTTGCTAAACTCAGCATTAGAGAAATCATGTTCTTCAAGTCGTGAAAGTGATGAGAATAGTTCAAGGGCCCAATAAAACGTCATATAAGCGTGATAAATGCCCCTAATAGGCCTTAGGGCGCGTCTCCATGGACTGTAGTATATTTTTTCTTCAAGCTCTTCTAAAAGCTCCTCTTGATTAAGATAGCTGTTTAAAACGTGGTGACCATTTTCATGAAGTAGATCATCCATTAAGTCCATATCATCGCGATCATATGTGTTAATTGACGAGTATCCAGGAAGAGTTTGCATTGAGTAGCTAACTATTCCTTTTTCTCGAATTGGAATAATGTTTTGTGTAAACTCTTTGAATACTTCAAAAAGCTCTGGTGTGTATTTTTGAAGGCGACGATAAGCTTTTTCAATTTTTATCGTCATCTCCTGAGCTGTTTCTTCTAATTCGGAATAGAAAATTATATTTAAATCATCTATTTTAGAAATAATTGCTGGCTTCTTTTGTGATGAGCTATTCAGCTTTGCCAAAACCTTATCTTCTAAATTATCAAAAATAATTCTTTGACCATTTTGATAAGCTGATAAATTATCATCACCGAGTTCAGGTACATTCAAATAAGTTAATTCGCTGTCAATATTCTCATCAATGTGAATCTTGAAGAAAGCAATAATATTCTCTTCTAAAATTGTTACTAGTTTTTTGGACTCAGCTAACAGGTCTTTTGAATCATTTAATGAATTTAAAAAAACTTTGGCCAAGTTACTGTCATGCCAGAAGTTAAAAATTGCATCTTCAGATTCACTCATTTCGAATTCACCACCAACTTCAAATTCGCTATGATAAGAAATGATCTCAATAAGTGCCTCTATTAGATTGAACCAATAGAAATTAAGGTTGGAGTAGTCATTAAGCTTATCCGAAAAGATGGCCTCTTTATAAAAGCTTTGAAACCTTTGTGAGAGAAGCTCATTTTCATCTTCGTTCGCAGAAGCATCTTCACGATATAGTGCTAAACCTTCTAGGTATGATTCTTTAAAGGCATTGTTGTTTTCAATGAAATGATTAAAAGTGTTCATAATAAATCCGTAAGTAAAAATTCATTACAGATATAACACTATATCAAGATAAGATAAATTCTTATGATGTTAATTCGTTTAATATGAATATTTGGGGGATTTAAAGCGGATACAAAAGAATGGCTGGGATGGCGAGATTCGAACTCGCGACCAATAGATTAACAGTCTACTGCGCTACCGCTGCGCCACATCCCAGCAATCTTAAGTAGTTAATTTTATAAACTCGTTTTTTCAAATTGTAAATATTTTCTTTTATGGGAAAAATATTTAGTTTTTAGTAAGTGCTTGAATTTATTGAATCTCAATTAAAATTACTAAATTTTTTTTTTCAAAAACCGACAAGCATACTCAGATATTGAGGTAAAATAACGACTATGATGACTCAAAATAACCTTATTCGTAATTTATTAAGAGTGTTAACACCAGAGGAGGTCTCTGATTTAACGACTCTTGGTGATGCGTCTGCAAAAGATGCACTTACGGATTTATTACTAGGTCATAATCGCGGTGATAAAATTTCTTATTCACCACATGGCCTTGCTAAGGTTATTCCCTTTCCTGAGCGCTTTGAAGCTTCTGATACCCCTTCAATTCAAGCTGATGAAGAGATTGTTACTGGTCCTCGTGTTGATCAGTTTATTAATCAATTTGTGACTAAGGTTAAATTTGAAGCAGGAAAAGTGCATCCTGGTGCTAAGCCTGTTGAAACGAGTACTTTTATTCTTGATCAGAAAGAGAAATTTAAGGCCGTATATACGAGATTAAAGAGTCGTGAAGTTTTAGATTTATATGCAAAGAATTCGGTAGTCGATCTTGAGCAAGAAAGAAAGAACCGAAGAGACCTGTCAAAGAATTCTTCGACAGGCGTCCTCGTTAATAAGAAACATTATTAATCAGCTAGGCCTTTAATATTCCCGCTTGCACTTGGAGAATCAATCTCGAGTGTAGCAAGTTGGTATACACAGTGATCAACAGTAGCAACTGCTGCTGGACGATAGTTCCCAGAGTTTTTTACACCACCAAATGGAAGTTTAGAGTGTGCTCCAACTGTTGCGCGATTAAGGTTTACTAAACCAGCATCAATGTTATTAACAGCGTGTTTAAAACGTGCATGATCTTTCGTGAATACTGAAGCGGCTAGTCCATACTCTGTTGAGTTTGCAATATTAATCGCTTCATCAAAATCACTATAACCAACAAATGTAACGTTAGGACCAAAGATCTCATTTGCAAGGAAGTGACTCTTTGGAATTAACTTATCAGCATAGTGTATTGACGGAGAAACATAGTAACCTGGAGTTTCTCTCTCTAATTGCTTTCCACGCATTACTTCTTGTAAGCCTTCTCTTTTTGCCATGCCCATAAATAGTAGATACTGATCTAGTGAAGCTTGATCGATTAGAGGGCCCATAAATGGTTCAACCTTGTGGTCAATTGGGTGGTCGACAATAATTCTCTTTGCTAGATCATGAAAGCGAGAGACGAATTCATCTTTGATTGAATCATGAATTGCAACTAGTCCAGTTGAAGTACAACGCTGTCCAGCTGTTAAGTATGATCCTGTAAGTAGCTCTTCAATAGCATAATCAAGGTCAGCTGTTTCATCGATAATAGATGTATTTTTTCCACCGAGCTCAAGTGACACTAACTTAGAAAGATCAGTATGAGTTGTTTCAAGAATCTTTTGACCAACTTCTTTTGAACCAGTAAAGAAGATACCCTTAATTCTTTTATCTTTGATAATTCTTCTGGCTACTTCTCCGTCACCTTGTACAAGGTTTACGACACCCATTGGAAACTTCGCTTCAGCAAGACACTCAAACATTAATTGTGCTGAGTAGCATGTCTTCTCACTTGGCTTAAAAATAATTGAGTTACCAGAGATTAAGTTTGCTGTAATTTGTCCGTTTGCTAAGTGACATGGAAAGTTAAAAGGACCGATGATGAAGCTTGGTCCAACTGGCTTGAAGTAAATATGTGCATTTGTACCAGGTGCAATTCCTTCCATATTTTTAGTTTCGATTCTAGGAAGAGATGCTGATATCGTAACATCTACTTTTGCAATTAAAGCAGCAGCTTCAGTTCTTGCTTCCCAGAGTGGCTTGCCTACTTCAAGTGCAATTGCTGTCGCAATTTGTTCTTGTTTCGTTTTAAGAACTTCCTGATATCTTCTTAGAGCTTCAATCCTTTCTTCAATTGAAGTATTTCTCCAAGTTTGAAATCCTTTGTGAGCAGAATCAATAAGCTCATCAATATGTGCATAATTTACGTTTAAGTTCCAAAGTGTTTTCGTAGTATCACTTGGACATTCACGTGAAATAGTTCTGTCATTTCTCAAATTTGCCGAGTCATCAAACTTAACAAATTCGTTATTATAAAAAGATCCTTTTAGTTGAAACATTTTTTCTCCTAGATCGCCATTATTGTTTTAACTGCACCATCATCTAATCCAAATGAAGATGGTTCTTCTACAGTTAGTATATCATTATTTAAACTACCTTTTAGACAAACAACTTCAAATTCTTCATTGTCCAAAAGGACTAAGTAAAACTTAGGTGAACTTGTTTTACCTTTCTTGATTTGCGCTTGTTGAATTGTTCTTACTGGTTTGATGTCGTCGAGTTGACAACGATAGTGAGGGCCCCCATCGAATGGGTCGACTTCATGAGTGTATTTAAATCCTATTGATTCAAGCATTCTTTTAACAGGTTCAGTGTCTGCACCAACTTTACCTACAGCATCTCTTGCTTCAATAGGTAAGAGTGTTTCGTAGATTGTTCCAGAAGGAAATAGGCTTAGAATAAACTCTTTGTTCTTTCTACTAAGAACATCAGCGTCATGATACTCCATGTTTAGAAAGCGTCTTCCAATCGCTTCCCAAAGTGGTGACTTTCCGTCAGCGTCAAACGGTGGCATTAGTTCCGAATGTATTGTTTCTTTAAATCGATCTCTATTAAGACCCATATAAAGAAAGCGACAGAAAGAAAGAACTTTACCTAGTTTAAAAGGATTTCCACGATAAGTTGGATCTAGGATTAAGCCTCCAATTTCAGTCGGCCCATCTGTATCATATCCAAGCTTTAAGGTACCGTGAATAAAGCCAGTATTGATTGATTCTGAAAACTTATTTTCTTGTCCCACTTTTAAGTAGAAGTGTGGCTCTTCTTCATCACCGTGTCTTGCGTGAATCATAGAACATCCAATGACACGTTGTGATTCAAGATCTTCCAGAACAAAAATATAATGATCTTTAGAAAGATTATCGCTTTTTTGTTTGAAAGATCTTAGTGAACTATCAATTTTTGAACTGATAATTTCTTTGTCTGGGGGAAGGTTAATAAATGTGTAGAGACCTGAAAGGTCATACAAGTCTTCTAAGTCATCTGCTCTTACGGGTCTAATCTTAAACATCTAGTCTTCCTATTTATTTCTATTTAATTTGTTCAAGTATGGTTGATTCAATAATTGTAATAATGTCATCAATATGTTCATCAGTCATTGCTAGAGGCAGTAGTAAACGAACTCTAGTTGGCTCTTTTCCTGCCATAAATGCAATTATTCCGTTATCAAATAATTTTTTAACGAAGTTTGATACTGTTTCAGTTGATGAGTCACCAACTTCAAATGCGATCATTGTTCCAATACCACCAACATAAGTAATTTTATCTTGGCACGAATTTTTCATTAGGTGAGTAAGCTTAGAAATGAATTTATGTTCAAGCTCTTTAATTCTTCCATTTTCACCGTAGAAATTTCCTTCAGTTAAATATTTAATCAATCGACTTCCAGTTGAAAGCGCTGAAACCGATCCGTTAAACGTTCCAGCAATTAATCCTGGTTTAGGGTTTAGTTCTTCACTGAAAAGTACTCCACATACTTGTAGGGCCTTACCAACAGAAACAATATCAACATATTGATCTAGTCCCATTGTTTGGAAAGCAAATAGCTCGTGAGTACGCCCAAAAGTTTGAACTTCGTCGACCCAAATATAAATACCTTTCTTTTTGGCCCATTTAAAAATCTCTTCATAATATTCTTTAGGACCGAAGATAAATCCACCTTCACCCTGAATAATCTCTAACATAAGTGCACAGTGTTGATTTGGGTATTTTGTTGTTACTTCTTCAAGTGCAGCTAAAGTATTTTTTAATGATTCTTCTGGGTTGTTTTGATCAAAGTGTGGAACATGATCAACATCAAGAGATTTTGGCATACCTTGGCGGTAACTAGCATTATGAGTGATATCTTGCGTTGCTACAGAACGTCCTGCAAATGCTTTAGTAAAAGCAATTACTCTGTAAGCAGGGTCTTTCTTTTGCCAAACTAGTTTAAGAGCAAGATCGTTTGCAAAACTTCCAGAACCAGTAAACCAAAAATGCTTTAACTTACTACCTTCTACAGCTTTAAGTAGATTACTTGTTAACTCAATGGCCTGTGGATATGGTTGAAGGTTTCCACACATTACCGTGTCACCAAGAGCTGCTTCTAGGTGAGCTTTAATATAAATAGGGTGAGAGTGACCAAGAAGATTCGGTCCAATTCCACCAATTAAATCATATTTAACTGAACCATCAATAAGTTCTGAGAAAGGGCCATGTCCACGTCCAGATGAAACGTAATTAAAGTAAATACCTTTCCCTCTTTCTTGATTATATATTTTTAAAGTATCTTCAACTAAGTGCTTTTTACCTTCTTCTGGTCCACGAACTTCCATGAAGTTTTTTTGTTCTTTAAGAATTGAAGAAAATAGTTTATCAAACTGATCATTTATTTCGTTATTTCTTACGCCGTATTCCATATCCAACCTCTTTTTATGTGGTAGAATTATCACTCACTTGCAAACGCTACAAGCCAATTAGATAATAAGTTTATGTCAGATACTAGCACAGGAAATCCACTAAAAGAATTAGAAGACCTTTATAAAAATAAAGATTATGAGGGCTATAAGAATTTGTTGATTAAGAACAAAGATTTATTTGTCGACGCACAATATTTCTATAATTTGGGCACTGCATATCTCAAGTTAGAAGATATTGGTGCGGCCCGTTTAAACTTGGAAAAATCATATCAACTAGGTCAACAAGACAAACTAGTCACTAATAATATCAATTATATTAAATCGCAATATGACCTTGTGAGTCAGGATAGTAACTTCATTGCAAAAGCAATGGATATTCCTGGCACTTATTTTGTAAGTTTATCGTTGGTTCTTTTGATTGTTACTTTAATAATGAATCTTAAGACAAAGCTGCATAAGGCCATTATTTTTATCTGCTTTCTTATCGCATTAACTCCAATAATTTTTAACAATGTGTATTTGAAAGGTAGTTATAAAAATGCCATTGTAATGAAGAACACTGATGTCTATGAAGGGCCATCTTCAATATTTGAACATAATCAAATTGCAAAGGAAGGACTTAGAGTCATCACTTCAAAGAAAAATGACAGTTGGTTTTTTATCTATTGGCCGAGCGAAGCTAAGGGCTGGGTGAAAGCTGAAAATATTGAATTCTATTAAAGGCCGGATATGACTGAAAAGTATTCAAAAGAAGATCGCATCGATATTAATCTCATTAAGTTTTTGTGGTCAATCAATCCTCTCATCAAAAGTAACAAGGTAACGATACCTTACTTATTAAGAGATACTGTTATCCTAAGAAGTTTAGGGGAGTTTGAATTATTCCAGTTGGCCAAATATTTTCACAGAAGAACATATGAAAAAGGTGAAGTTATCTTCAAGGAAGGTGACTTCGGTATAGGTTTTTATATTATTGTTTCAGGGCGAGTTGAGCTATCAACTGAGAGAAACGGAAAGAAATTTCATGTAACGAATCTTGATCGTAAAGATTACATGGGTGAGATTGGCCTACTTGAAGATGGCCATAAGAGATCTGTTACGGCCACTGCGGTAGAACCATTAGAGCTACTAGGAATTTTTAAACCTGATGTTCAATTAATGATTTCTGAGAGACCTGCATTGTCTTCAAAATTTTTACAAGCAATGAGTGAGCTTGTTGTTAAGAAGCTTCATATCCTGGCCCGTGAGATTAGAAAACTTAAAGTTGAAAATTCTCATCTTAAAGATGAAGTTGTTAATTTAAAAGAAGAGATCGCGAAGAATGACTAGTAATGATCGCCTAAGGGCCATTATTTTTGGATTATTTGTCATCTTTTCGATGATACTTTTCTTTGTATTTCCGCGAGTCGCAACGCCACTTTTAGTTTGTTATGTACTTACCTTAATTCTAAATCCACTTCTGTTGTTTTTTGAAAGGTTTGGAATTAATCGAACTGCATCGTCAGCACTTGTTGTTATTTTACTTCTTTTTTTAACAATCTATCCAATTGTAAAGGTAACACCTTTAATGGTTAGCGAAGTTAATAATCTAGAAGTATATATTCCAAAAGTAGAAAGCTTTCTTAAGTCACTCTATTCGCAACTACAGGCATTTGTAGCGGAGCGAACAGGCTACCACTTAAGTAGTGGATATCTTCTTCAATCAATGAATTTTATAAAAGATGAATTCAGTGCTTTTGTTCTACTTGTACCAAAGTATCTAGGCTCGGCTTTAGAGTTGATTTTCATCGTTCCTTTATTTTTATTTTTCACATTGAAGGATATGAGAAATTTTAGAGAGCGTATAACAAGGCTTCTGCCAAACAAGTACTTTGAAAAACTTTATCACCTATCGTTTCAATTTAATCGCCAGATTGGTGATTATATTTTAGCAAAAGTAATTGAGGCCAGTATTCTTGGAATAATAATTTTTACGGGCTTATTTTTTCTCGATATTAGATTTTCTCTTTTATTCGGCTTACTGGCTGCGGTAACAAATATTATTCCTTATTTAGGGCCAGTATTTGGTGCTATTCCTGCATTTATTTTCATCGCAGCTGAATATGGAATGGGAACTCACTTTGGTGGAGCCCTTATCCTTTATTTAGTCGCTAACGTTATTGATATTGCGATTGTATTTCCACTTCTAGTATCGAAGATTGTAGACCTACACCCAGTACTTGTTGTTGTTAGTGTTATCCTTGGTTCACAGTTATTAGGGATCACAGGAATGATCATTTCAATACCTCTTGCGGCAGCAGTAAAATTACTTATAAATCAGATGCTTAAGGACGTATACGAAGAGCGTTATTAGCTTTGACGGGCCTTGCTAGAAAGTGCTAGAATTGCCTCTATAGGGGGCAATGTGCACAAACTCATTTCAATCATATTTATTCTACTGATGACATCATGCGCAGTTAATCGTCCGCAAGGAAGTACTGAAGCAGAGGTTCTCTACAAAGAAGCAGAGAGATTAGTAAAATCTGAACGCTATATCATGGCGCTAGAAAAACTTAATAAAATCAAATCTCAATACCCATATAGTTACTATGCAACTTCTGCAGAACTAATGCAGGCAGATATTCTTTATAAACAAGAAAATTATGAAGAAGCTGCAGCCGCTTACTTATTGTTTAAGGATTTCCATCCTAAGCACCCTAAAATGGATTATGTGACTTTCAAAATTGCAGAAGCATATTACAAGCAAAAGCCATCAACTTTTGATCGTGACCTAACTCCAGCGAAACAAGCAATTAAGTACTTCAATGAATTAAGAAGCCTATATCCACAATCCGAATATCTAAAAGATGCCAGAGAAAAGATTGATGAATGTTATAAAATGATTAAGGACAAAGAATTATATATTGCTAATTTTTATTACAAAACTAAAGACTGGCAATCGGCTTCTTTCCGTTATGAACAATTACTTGCACAGTTTAACGATGATGAAGTGAAAAGACTTGCGAGTGATCGCCTTGTGACTATTGGTCTAAAAGGTATTAGACCAGACCTATGTGAATTAGTTTTTAAAAATTATCGCTACTTATACAAAGACAAAGATCTTTCTAATTTAAAGAAAGATGTTAAAAAGTGTTTAGAATAGGGGACTTTCACCATGATGAAATCTTTTGAACAAGAAAAATTATCAAAGAAGGCAAAAGTCGCTTTTGAAAATCGTGAATATAATAAAGCGATTTCAATCTATAACGAGCTTTTAGAAATTGATGCTAAAGATGCTGATGCACTTTTTAATATCGCTAATATTTTTCACTTAACAGGTGAGATATCAAAAGCAATAAAAGCTTTTAAAAAGGTTTTAGAAGTAAGACCGGATCATACAGATGCGGCAGTAAGTTTATCAGTTCTCTACAATGATATTGGTCAATATGAAGAGGCGAGTAAGATTTTTCAGATTGCTTCTCAGAAAGTTAAAGTAAACTCGAAGAGTGCTGAACTTAACGATAATCATATCGATAGGAAATTTGCTATTAAGCACTATGAACTTGCTGATCTATATTTAACTTATAATCGCTACGATGAAGCATTATTTGAATATGGAAAGGTTCTTAAGCTCGATCCTTCAAATCTAGAAGCTAGAGTAAAGATGGCCAAGGTTTATGCGAAGAAAGGCTTCGTTAATAAATCTTTTGAAGAGCTATCAAATCTAAAGAATGAAAGACCTGACTATCTTCCAGGTAGAATTGCTCTAGGTGTTCTACACTATGGTAAAGGGGATATCCTAAGTGCGACAAGTGAATGGGAAAAAGTAATTTCTGTTGATCCTCTTAATAGCGAAGCGCAAATGTATTTAAACTTTGCAAAGAACGCAACTGAAACAACTCTTTAAAATTATCTAAAATTTAAAAATAAAAAAAGCACCATTACTGGTGCTTTTCTTTTATATGATTTTTTTTTGGGAAATTGAATTAAGCTTCTGCTGAGTGATCAACTGAAGTTTCTGTTGAAGAAGATTGCTCAACAACAGTTGGCTCAGTAGCAACACTTACATTTGTACGAACTGAATCATCAGAGTGGAAATTCATGATCGACTTTTTTAATGCATTGTACATTTCAAATTTAACTTCAAGCTTGTTGTCTTGAAGAACAATTTGACGAGCTTTATGTGAATCATTGTTAATAATGATTGGTGCCTTAAGGTTTGCAGACATTTGAGTTACATCCGTAGGAATCGTTAGGATTGTATAAACGCTTGCATTAGAAAGGTTTTCTAGTTTTAGGCTATTTAGCTCAGCCGGTAGTAGGCTTATTGAATAATCATCTTTAAAAATTTTTGGCTCAATGATTGGGAATGCTGTTGCACCGTCATCAGTTGATTGTAGCCATAGGATTAGAGTTTGATCGCCTGGATCAACAACAAAGAAATCCTTAAGGTTTTCAAAACCAAGAATACCTTCTTCGAACTTGATGATATCTTTATTGTTTACTTCTAATTCCCCAAATCGTGTTGTGCTTACTTTCACTGTCGTTCCTCCGAATTCAAGTTAAAGAACTTGATAACAGATTTTAGCAGTCGTAGGGGCAAAAGAGCAAGCGGAATTTATTTCTTGTTGCGCAACGCATCCGTTAAGTCACTCAGACTTTCTGGGCCAGCTTGGGAAGCTTCGTAATTTTGTTCCTGGATAGCTTTATAGACTTCTTCGCGGTGAATTTTCGTTTCTTTTGGGGCCTTTATACCAAGACGAACTTGTTTGCCTTTAATTTGCACAACGACAATCTTAATATGATCGTCGATCGCTATACTTTCCCCTAGCTTCCTTGTTAAAACCAGCATTTCACATCCTCAATTTTGAACCGTCCTGATTCATCAGGTAATGGTTCATATATTATTCATAACTTTAAAAATCAAGTAAAAAATCAACTAAATAAAAAAAAAGTAGCAGCAGCGTGTTAGCGTAGAAAGTCCAATAGGTTCTTGTTTAAGAGCCCCTCGGAAGTTTTGTACGCTGTTTTTAAGATCTCTTGTTGACGCGTGATGTCTGAGAATAACTCAGTTACATCTGCATCGACGAGCTTGCTCTTTCTTTCCATATTGTCGATATTATTTGCTTCAATCGAGTTCACGTTGGCCATAACTGAACTTGCAACTGAACCTACACGTGTTCGCAATGTAACGAGACGTGTTACCGCTGTATCAAATTTTTCTAAAAGATTTTGAATTTGATCAGGGTCATTATTTTCTAGAGAGATAGCTAGAGAATCGAGTAGTCCAAAAATATTGGCCGATTCTTTATATTTTCCAGCATCTTCACTGATTGGTGCTGATGCAATCTCTCGGTTATTTTCATCGGACATAATTTCACGATTTTTACTTTTTTCTCGTGAATCTGCCATCTCGGGAAATTTCTCCAGAGGATGCTTAACTTGTGAATCTGTTTCTGATTCGGCCATGAAAACTTCCTTGCCGTGCAGGTTAACCTGAACGAAGAAGTCTTTACCCACTTCAAGAGTGATATGACCATTATCTCCCTTGTACTCACCATTTTCATTAAATGGAGTATCGAGAGTTTTAAAGCCAGAGAAAATATAGCGCTGTCCTACTCGTTTGTTAGCAATCGATAGGGCAAGGTTTCGAAGTTGGTGTACTTCGTTTGCAACGTTATTTCTCACATCTTCATTATAAATATCTGAAGACTGTGCAATTGCAATCTCTTTGGCCTTTCCAAGAATATCTGTTAAATTTTCGAGAGCTTTCTCTGTGATATTTAATTGAAGAAGTGCAAAGTCTGCATTTCGCTTAAATTGAGAATTATCTTTAGTAACACTTGAGATTTGAAGTGCTTCAATATTTGCTGCAGGATTATCTGAAGGTTTACGCATACTCTTAAGAGTCGTTCCCTTCATTTGCAGGTCTTCCATCTTAGACTTGTGCTTGTTAAGCGTATGCCTAATTGAAAGAGTCGTTGAATTTTCTGACACTCTAGTCATTTTTCAATAATCCTAATTACTGCTTAATTGATAAAACAGTATCAAACATTTCATTTGCAGTTTTCATTACTTTAGCAGCAGCTTCGTACGCGTGCTGGTACTTAATCATATTTGCCGCTTCTTCATCGATTGAAACACCACTAATTCTTTCGCGAATAGAATTCGCTTGTGCAAGAAGTCCCTCAGATTGTTCAGCATCGAGTTTTGCCTTACCAGTTTCAAGTCCGACACTACCAACAGTTTTAAGATAATCTTCTTCTAATGTTGCTGTTCCACCGGCCATTAATCTTTCGTGTTGTAGCTTAGAAATTGCAATGGCAACACGGTTATCCCCGGGGCTATTTGGTGATAGTGCCGTTGCGATATTAGATATATCTGATTTAATAGCATCACTTAAATCAATGTTAAGTGCAGCACCTTCTATTTTCATTGGTGTAGAGAAAAAGTTATTACCAGTTGTTGGACCTTTATTATCCATTGCAGCTGGGTTTCCATTAGCATCAGTTTGAATTTCACGATTCACATATCCTCTTCTATGGATAGCATTAACATAATTCATGAAATCATAAGCTGTCTGATCTAGTTTTTCTTTTAATTGCTTGATGTCGTTATTACGAACTTTAATAACTGCACCTAGAGATCCACCTTGGAACTTTTCTGTGATCTGTTGACCTGAGCGGCTTTCCCAGAAGATTTCCATTGAACCATCTTGGCCATTTGTTGACTCATCTTTACCAAATACATATGTTCCAAGTTTTTGTGCTTGGGCAGCAGTAACAAGTGTACCAACCCCTGGAGATTGTACGTTATAATTTCCACGCTCATCTTGATAAGTATGAATTTTAATAATTTTCGATAGTTCTTTTACAGATACATCTCGCTGATCTCGAAGATCTCCAGTTTCATCACCCGTTGCTTCAAGTTCTCTAATTTTTCTGTTTAGAAGTGCAATCGAATCAATATGTTGATTTGCATCCTTAACAGAGATTGCAATTTTATCATCAATACTCTTAGATATTTCATCTAGAGTCTCTGCAATTCTTCTAAAGTCTTTTACGATTAGTTGAGCTTTGTCACGTACAACGGAACGTACTGTTTCGTTTTCTGGTTGATTCGCAAGATCACGAAAAGAGTTGAAGAAATTGTTAAGGATTTGATTTAATCCTTCATTATCGATTTCGTTAAAGATATCTTCAACGCGACTCATTTGTTCAGCTCTGTTATTGTAGTACGATTCACTACTTTGACTATCTCGTAATTTTCTTTCAACGAATTTATCGTGAACACGATTAATACTTTTAATTCTTGTACCACTACCAGTAATTAAACCATCTTTGATCAGTGGCATATTTGATTGTTGGTGAACACGTTGACGAGAGTAGCCTTCTGTATTTGCATTGGAAATATTATGCGACGTCACCTCTAGTGATTTTTTAGAGGCGTTAAGTCCTGTATTCGCAATATTTAACAGACGTGTAGACAAATAAGCTCCAATTAAGGATTTCGCTCAAGCGATCTTTGCTGAGTGATACCCTTGGCATTATATGTAGATACTGTCTTAGTACCCATTGCACTTTCTCTAATCTCGCGAAGAGAGTTTAGCGCTTTGTTAATAAATAATTGGTTCTTCTTGTTTTGAGTTTGAATTTTTTCAATGATATCAACCAAAAGACCATTGAATCGAAAAAGATGTTTTCCTTCTTTTTCAGCTTCAAACTTTGAGAAAAAATCAATAAGATCTGTAATCGAATTAATTTTTAATTCTTTATAATCCCTTTGAATATTTGCAAGAATTTGATTTCTTGCTTTTTCATTTACTTCTATTTTTGAAATGATTCCTGACTTTTCAGCAACCTTTTCTTCTAGTTCATCTATCTTGCTATCAAGTAGGAGAGCGTATTCATCACAAGTTAAGTCAAATAGCTTGTAGTGAAGTTCACACTGTGACTTCCAGATATCTGTGATTTGAAAGTAATATGTAGCTAGTTGCGTTTTCATTATACTCCGAACTCTTCCCCAAGAATTTTGTCTGCCATTTTGTCGTAATCCATTTTGTAGTTACCACCTTGGATTTGCGCTTTAAGTGCAGCAATTTTTGCAGAGTTATCAATCTCGGGAGCTGCATCAACAGCTTTCTTGATGTGAGCAAAGTCTTTTACAGCATCTGGAATAGAAACTCTGGCATCATTTCTTGTTTGGTTATCGATGTAAGCTTTTTGAGCGATCGTATTTCTTTGAACTGGAGCTTGCTTTTGGATCTCTTGCGATCTATCGGCCGTAGTCTTAGCATTTGGAAAGAAACTTGATCTCGTATTTGTTACACTACTCATACTTTACTCCAATTTGTTTTGCCTGCTTCATTGCTATTCCTTGAGAAGGTTGAGTTGGTCCCTCTTCAATGCGAATTTGGTTCTGTGCATACTTATTTTTATTGTCCAAATAATTCTGATAATTTTGTTCATTCCTCATATGCTTTGGATAAATCTCATTCAAAATCATCTTCTGTATTTGGCTGTCTTCTTTAACAAGTGCTTTAGCACGTTCACTTGTTATTAGACCGTTATAGAAATTACCTGCTGTACTTTGTACGCCACTGTTAAGTGACTTAGTCATTTCTTTAACCATTAACTCGTTAAATTGTGCTTCAAGCCCTTGGGCAGCACCTTTGATCTCTTCAGGAATATAGTTTTCAGAATTTACAGGACGAACAGAATTTTGTGCATTTCTGTTTTGAATTTGTGGTCTATGAATTTTGATTTCATTCATAATACTCATCCTGAGTTTCTGGCCGCTCAATCCTTGAAAAGCCCATTATCATTAATATTTTAACATTTTTTTTAGTTTTTTTATACCTAGCCTAAAAAAATGGTAAAAAATGCTATTTGACATTGAAAGTTAAATTAGCTCAATTTCTCCAACTAGGGCACCGTTTCTCTTAAGTGCTTGAAAAATCGAAATCAGATCTTCAGGTGTGGCCCCTAATGCATTCAAGCTTTTAACGAGATCATTTAGTGTAGTAGTCTTGTCAACTAGTCGTACATTTCCTTCACTCGTATCTTTCTTTTTGTCATTTACTTGAATATTTAAACCACCATGAGAAATTGCAACAGCTTTAACTGCAATATCTCCACCAGCTACAATTGTACCAGTTCTCTCGTTGATGATAATCTTCGCAATGCGATCCGTATGAACTTTAAAGTTTTCGATGATTGCTAGAAGTTGTACAATTTTTCTTTGGTACTGTATTGGTACAATAATATCAACAGTATTTGAGTCCTTTGCTATGGCATATTTTCCACCTAGCTCTTGATTAATTGTTTTCTCAATTCTAGCAGCTGTTGTGAAGTCTGGACTTTTCAGTGCTAATCGCAGTGATTTCTTCTTATCAAAATCTAATTGTAGCTCGCGTTCAACAATTGCTCCTTGAGGAATAAGTCCTGTCGTAGCAAATTTTTTACCGTTTTCTAAACCACCAATTGAAATTGATCCATTCGCTACAGCATATACGTTTCCATCACCACCTTTAAGAGGAGTAATAAGAAGTGTTCCACCTGCTAATGAAGAAGCATCACCAATAGATGAAACTTTAACATCCATTTTTTGACCAACTCTACTAAAAGACGGAAGTTCAGCTGTAACAATTACGGCAGCTACATTCTTTGAACTAATTTCATTTTGTGGGTTAAGTCCAAGTTTTTGGAACATACGCTTTAGAGATGTATTAGTTACTTCACCACCACCATCACCGGTTCCATTTAATCCTACGACTAAACCGTAGCCAACGATCGGATTGTTTCGGACGCCTTTAACATCGACAAGATCTTTTAAACGGCTCATTTTGGCTTCAATATGTGTTCCAAAAGATAGAAGAATAAGACCAAAGATTAACTTTTTAAACATCAATTACCTCAATACCGTTACAGAGCTTTCTAAGAATTTTGTTGAATCAATTGTGTCGTCTTCATTAATATCTTTACGCGATATTAATGCTTGTAACTCAACAAGGTGTTTACGATTTTTAAATAAAACATTTTTTTGACCGCGAACAAGTAAGTGGTCACGGCTAATCTCTTCGACAATTACTCCTGAGATTTTGTCGTGAACTTTGTTAGATGCACTCATGTCTTCGCCCTCTTCAGCAGTTGTGTTAGCTTGGGCCTGACCTGGTGTTGTAGTCTGTGTTGTACTTTCTGGAGTTTGTCCACCAAGAGAAGGTACTGGAGGGAAAGCTCTTTTTAGTTCCATCGTGATGTCATTTTTAAGACGAGTTTGCACATTTACTAAAATAATATCACCATTTCTCTTCCACTTGTTTTTAGTAAATAGATAGTTCTCATTTCCGTTTCCGGCCCAAAGGCTACCGGTGTTTCCTTGATCATGGAAGCTATTAGCGGTTACTCTTTTTGGTTGTGCTGCTATTTGATTGTTGTTGTACTTTCTTTGCACCTGAGGTGTCATATTTGGCGTATTTGAAGAAGTCTTCCTTCTGTCAGGGTAAGAGTTTCGATATTGGTCAAATGTATTATCAACATTTGCTCTTTTTTGTTCAAGCTCTCTTTGGTTAACCCCGTCAAGCTCGTTGTACATTTTGTTAATGTAGTTAGCACAAGATGTTGTTAATAGTGCTAATGTTAAAAATAAAATTTTTCTCATAAATCTACCTTCACTTCATTGAGTCCAATTACTTTCGCTGTGAATACTTTATTTGTTTTTATGTTTTTCACTTTGATAAAATCTTGTAGCTTGCCTGTTGACATTGGAAGAGCTTGTCCTGTCAGTTTGATACCATTGGTGTTAAGTATGACTTTCACTGGAACGCCAAAAGAGACTAGGTTAATAGGGGATAAGTCTCTCTTATTAATTGTTTCACCCGGAGAGATAATTTTATTAGATTTATAAAATGCTATCTCTTCTAAGTTTTTGAATACAGCTTTTTCATCTGTTGTATAAATTGTCTTCTCTTCAACATTATTTGTGTTGATTGATTTAAAGTTAAGACCAATTTCATTTTTTGCAACAATAGCTTTAATAGGCTTTTGAACAATTATTTCAAACCACTTAGCTACGCCATCAACAGATACTTTAAGTTTATTATGACCAAGCTTGTTACACTCATTGCACATGAGCTCAATTGTTGTAAGGTTATCTGTTTGAAGAGTTTTAATAGGAGATCGTGATTTGAAATTAACTTTCCAATCGTCTTGAATTGTAAACTGAGTTTTTACAATATCTTCCAAATCGATAATGACGGAATCTTTTGTCAGTAGATTTATGTCATTCTGCTTTAGGTCTCTGCTGTGATTCAAATAGAAGTTTCCACGTGCAGAGATAAGCATTTCGTTTAAGATCTCTAGTTGAGAACGGTTACAATTTTGTGATTCATATGGAATCTCAGAGTTTTCGACACGATAATTCTTTTGTGCCAGAGAAATCTCGCAAGAGTTCGCATAAGAAAAGCTTGTTATAAATGTTAGAAGAATTAGTTTAAACACTCTCTCTCAACTTCCTATTATCTTGTAATATTGTTTACTGTTTGTAGCATTTGATCTGCTACTCCCATTACTTTTGAGTTCATTTCATATGCCCTTTGGGCCTTGATAAGATCTGTCATTTCATTCATAAGACTAACATTTGCCATTTCAAGTGCACCTTGTTGCATTGAACCTGCATTATTTGTTCCTGCAATTCCTTGAATTGGTTGTCCACTTGCTGTTGTTTGACGATAGAAGTTCCCACCATCATTGTGTAGGCCTGGGTTATTTACAAATGTGAATACTGGAATTTGACCAACAACTTGTGGTTCAACTTGACCATTGAAGTATGCTTCAACGTTTCCATCGTTTCCGATACTCACAGATGCTACACCTGGTGGAAATGTAATTCCTGGAAATACTTGGTAACCCTGTTTAGAAACAAGTTGTCCTTGTGCATTTACATTGAATGCACCATCTCTTGTATAAACAATTTGTCCATTTGGTTTAATGATTCCAAAGAAGCCATCACCATTGATCATTAGATCAAATGGGTTATTTGTGATTTTTGGTGCTCCGGCCGAAAATACTTTTCTGACACCACTAATTTTCGATCCTGAACCTACTTGTACACCTACTGTGTAATTTGAGTTTGCATCCGAACGTGATCCAGCTTCTGTAATTGTTTCATACATAAGATCTTCAGATTCAGCTCTTTGCTTCTTGTACCCAATTGTATTTAAGTTAGCGACGTTGTTAGAGATTGTGTTAACGTGCATCTCCTGAGTGGCCATCCCTGTTGCTGCAATATTAAGGGCCTTCATCATTCCAAATGAATAACGGGCCATGAGTAAGAATGTAATAAAAAGAACAATATTTTTCATACTACCTCAAAATTTGATCATTTCATTAACTGACTTAGAGCTAATTTGATCATAAGTTTTAATTGCTTTTTGTATTGATTCAAAATGACGGTGAGCTTTAATTAGCTCAGACATCTCAGACACGGCATTTACATTTGATTGTTCAATAAAGCCTTGGTGGACTGATGTATTAATCTGTTCTTTCAGATTACCTTCATTATTATTGATATAAAGTGAATTGCCTTCTTTTCTTAGTGCATGCATATCATTGAATTCAGCAATATTTAGTGAACCAACTTGGTTGTTATTAGCGTAGACTGCACCATCTAGAGCAAATGTGATATTTCTCGTTCCTGGTGGAACTGATATTGGTTGGTTATCTTCTCTGTTTAAAACAGGATAGCCTTGCTGTGTTGTGATAACACCATCTTGACGTAGAGAAAGAGTTCCGCGCCTTGTGTAGCGCACACCCTTAGGTGTTTCAATGGCGAGAAATCCATTTCCACGAAGTCCAATATCTAATGGATTGCTAGTAGGAGATAATGTACCTTGCGTAAAATTTGTGAATGACCCATCTACCTTAACCATGGCATGCTCTGCTCCATAGCTTCGATAGAAGTCTTCAGGGGCCCATTCCTTATTAGGTAAATCAATATCTTCAACACCTTTATCTAGTGCTGTTAAGTATTCTTTGAAAGCGAGTTGATCTTTTTTAAATCCAGGCGTGTTTGCGTTTGCAACATTATTGGCAATTGTATCAACTTTCTGTTGTTGTGCGATTGCACCGGATAGCGGTACCCATAATTCTTTCATCTGCCCTCCTGGCAAATTCTTCTTTAACTATACCAATCGGGGTGCCAAATTACCTACATAGGTAAAAATGACCCATGATGTAAGTAGTGATTATCACACCTTTTTATTTAAAGAATATGCAAAGTATGGGAATATTAGTTCACATTGGAATTATTAATGTTGAATTTATGACACGGTGAGATATGGCCAAGAAAATTGATATTGAACAAAATTTAAAGAGATTAGAAGAACTAGTTCACGGACTTGAGTCGGGAGAACTTACTCTAGACGATAGTTTAAAAAACTTTGAAGAAGGGGTTAAGCTATATACTGATAGTAAGGGCTACTTAGAAAAAGTTGAAAAGAAAGTTCTAGAATTAACAGATAAGTTAGAAGAAAAAGAAATTGAATAAGCTAAATTTCATTCTTATATTTTTTGTTTTTGTCTTCTTAAGTAATACTTGCCAAAAACAACCTGAAGAAGAACAAAGAGTGGTCACAATCTCAGTCGATGCAGAGGAAACAAATATTATTCCTTCTGTCGATGAGCAGTCATCTTATACTGAGTATGGGCCTGGTCAGGTCAATCCAAATACACAAGCGTTACAAACTTCTGAAAAAATCAATACAGTAGGAATCATTATTGGTGCAAGTTCAGATTTTGATACTGATGTTATGGACTATGTTTCATGCCTGCTTAAAAATGATGTGAAAATTAATTTTGTTGCTGGTATTGGTAGTTCTTCGGCAATAGCAGCAATGTTAGCTCAAACAAAGAAGCCTGAACTTGTTAAGTGGAAGTTCTTTAGATTGAAAGAACGTACGAATGCACAAGAAATTGTAGAAAATTTAGAGCTAGATGCTAGGACAATAAAGAAGTCTAGTATCGCCTACTACTTAACAACAGTAGGAGTGAACGGTAATATCACTTTTATGACGAAGGGGAATATTGTCGAAGGCTTAAAAAATAATATTGAAAATAATAAGAAAATACTGGCCGCTCAAATTGAAATAACAAATGAAGATATCGCTCGTTTAATTGCCCAGAGAGTGTTCGTGTTTTCATATGAGAAAAACTTATCGGTTTCGAAAAATCAGATAAATGGTAAAATGATTCAAATCAATATGCCTAAGCAAAATTTTAGCTTAATGAAGAAGTGTGAAATTATAAAAGAGAATTTATGAAACATTTAAAAAGATTATTAGTATTAATGTCCTTCTTGGTTTTATTTGGAGGATTATTTGTTTTTTCAATACTAGTATACTTTTCTTTTACGTTACCAAAAATTAGTAGTCTTGCAGATTATAATCCACCAATTAAATCGAAAATTCTTTCAAAAGATGGTGTTGTTTTATATGACATTGGAAAAGAGAATAGAGAAGTCGTTGAGTTTAATGAGATACCTCCGCGAATTGTTGATTCCTTCTTATCTGCGGAAGATTCAAATTTCTACAATCATGATGGTGTTGATTACTTTGGAGTACTAAGAGCTCTAGTCGCTAACTTGAAAGCGGGTCGTGTTGTTCAGGGTGGTTCAACAATTACGCAACAGGTAGCTAAGTCACTTTTACTTTCATCAGAAAGATCAATTACAAGAAAGATTAAAGACTTTCTTTTAGCTCAAAAAATTGAAAAAAGATTTAATAAGGAAGAGATTTTATTTCTTTATCTAAACCAAGTTTATCTTGGTGGTGGATACTATGGAGTAAAGTCTGCATTTCGTGGCTACTTTAATAAGGAATTAAATGAAGCAACCGTTGCTGAGTCAGCACTAATTGCAGGGCTACTTGTTGCTCCTGGTAAGTATTCTCCTTATCGTAATCCACAACATGCAAAAACGAGACAGGCATATGTTCTTGGCCGTATGTTTGCGAATAAGAAAATTACTAAAGAAGAATATCAAGCTGCCCTAAAAGAAAAAATCAAGTATCAGCTTAGAAAGAATAGTCCATTCCTTGCGGGATATTTCACTGACTGGGTACGTAGACAGGCAATTGATATTGTTGGAGAAGAGAAGTTTTTAACTGAAGGCTTCACCGTTCAGACAACTCTTAATTATGACCTTCAAAAGACTGCTGAAGAAAATATCAAGATCGGTGCAGAAGAAATTGATAAACGCCAAGGTTTCCAAGGACCAATCGGTCATATCGAACTAGAAGAACTTGATAAGTATATTGAAGAGTTTCGAGTTGAGCTTTACAAAGATAAGTCTAATTATTTTACACTTTCTGAAAATAATGAAAGGGAATATGAACTGCAATTAAAAGAAGATGAGCTCGCAGTACTTAAGGAGTTCACACAAGAGCATATGTCAAAGCTCTACTCTTCGAGATTCTATCCTGGTTATAATGCTGATGATCAGTTATTAGGTCAACTTGAAAAGGATAAGTTGTATAAAGCAGTAGTGCTTCGTCTTGATGGCCGTATGAGAAATATTATTATTTCTGTAGGTGGTATTACTGGAGTAATCCCTTATGAATCATTTCGTTGGGCACACGAAAGAAAATATACGGATGCACGTAAGTATTTCCCATATATAAAGAACCCTAATGATATTTTAAAGAAAGGGGATATTATTCATGTAAAGATTAAAGATTTCAGCACGAAGTTTTCAGAACATGTCTATTCACAATATGCCAATACTTATAAAAAGCTAAAAGATTATAAAACATTAGAAGAGCAAATGTATTTAGAGTGTACGCTTGAGCAAGAACCTAAAGTTCAAGCTGCTTTAATGAGTTTGAACCCATTTACTGGTGAAGTGATTTCAATGGTTGGTGGTGTTGATTTCGATAAAAGTGAATTTAACCGTGCACTACAATCTAAGCGTCAACCAGGTTCTGCCTTTAAACCGCTTCTGTTTGCCGCTGCTTTAGAAAATGGTTATCAACCCAATACAATCATTCTTGATACTCCAGAAGCTCTTGGAGGAGCTAATCAGGCCCTTAATTGGAAACCAAGAAATTATGATGGTAAATTTAAAGGTCCAATGACTTTTAGAGAGTCACTTGAATACAGTCGAAATATTCCAACAATTAAGATTGCTCTCGATCTTGGAATGGATAAAATTTTCAACTATCTAGATCGAATCAATTTTCATGCAGATATGCCAAATGATATGTCGATTTCTCTTGGCTCTTTTGGTGTAACGTTACTAGAAATGATTCGTGCATACTCTATCTTCCCTAATGGAGGAAAGAAGGTTCTGCCGAAATCAATTATTTCAATTACAGATAGAAATGGAAAAGAGTATTACTTCCAAGATGACTTTGCGACTCAGTCAAAACTTGAGCTAGAAAAATTAGCTAAAGAGTCAAAGAATCTAAATCAAACTGAAAATGTACGTGAGAAAGAAGGTGATTCTCATAATGAGTTTGAAAAAGAAGCAGTCAATCCGTATTTATTAAATTTAGATGAAGAACAGGTATACGATCCAAGATTAGCATTTATTATGACTAACCTTTTAAAGGGTGTTGTTCATAATGGTACAGGACGAGGCGCTCTAAGTGTAAGTCAATTCTTAGGTGGTAAAACAGGTACAACAAGTAGTTATGTGGATGCTTGGTTCTTAGGATTTTCTCAAAATATCGTAACAGGTGTTTGGACGGGGATGGATGATAACCAAACTATGGGTTGGCCGGAAACAGGAACAAGAGCTTCGATGCCAATTTGGAAATCATATATGCAACGTTCTATTCAGATCTACGGTGAAAGAGACTTCCAAATGCCTCCAGGAATTGTGAATGTTTCGATCGATAAGAAGACAGGTGAGTTAGCAAATGGCTCTGGATCAAAGTTTTTGGAAAGTTTTGTTGAAGGAACTGAACCTGGCTCTAATTCTAAGAATAACTTCTTTAAAAAAGAGGAAAATAGTCAAGAAACAGGTGCAATTCTTGAAGATGACGATTTCTTTAACAATTAATCAAAATATGTAGTAAATTTTTCGATATTTTCTCCGAGAAGGCTAAAGAATACTTAGTTTCTCGGAGACACTTTGGAATTAGTTCATAAAAATCACAAGACATATATATATCTAGCAATAGCTCTATCGCTAGTTGTACATATCTCTTTGATGCCTTCAAAGCTAACTTCAATTTCTTTGTCATTAACTAAACCACAAGAAGAAAAAGAACCTGAGCGAATCCGTCTAAGACTTAATAGAGATAAGCCTCGTCAGATCGTGACAGCGGCCAAGACAAATCAAGAACTCGCAGATGATGCAAAATACTTGAGTGAAACAAATAATAAAGTCGATCGTGAAACGAAGGCCAAGGAAGTTGCTGCATTTAACATCGGTGGTGTCGGTAACTCAAAAATTGATCAAAAGAAACAGGGTTCAAAGACAAAGAAGAAAGAGCAACGTAAAATGACAAAGTCAAAATCTGGTCGAATCAGTTTTGAAGACTTTGCAGTCGCACAAAATTCTCCCCTCCAAAAGGATCAAAACCTAGTTAAAGGTACTAAGACAGGTAGCAAGAACCACAGAGGTATTGCTAGTTCAAATGATCACCTTGAAGATGTTAAATTAGGTGATTTCACTAAACTAAATACAGTTGAATATAAATACTACGGTTTCTACTTCAGAATTAAGCAACAGTTAGAGCAACATTGGGGCGCTACTCTGCGAGAAAAGATGGAGTCCTTATATCGTCAAAATCGTCGTGGACCAGCTGGTGAAAAATTTCTCACAAATGTACGTGTCGTTTTAGATAATGACGGTAAGATTATTAACGTTATTGTAAATGGTACTTCTGGAGTTAAAGAATTAGATGACGCCGCTGTAGAAGCTTTCAATAAGGCCGGGCCATTTCCTAACCCACCATCTGGTTTAGTTAAAAATGGTCACGCAAATATTGATTGGGGTTTTGCAGTTACAAAGAACTAAGTCTTAGTGCTTTGTATTTCCTTTAAGCATCTTCTTAATGTTGTTAATACCTTCCATGAGAACGTAGTCAGTCCAAACCTGATCTAATTCTTTAATCGTTTCAACGATTTTAATAGCGGCTTGATCGTATGAGATACGATCTGTCTCTGCTAGTTGTTGAATGGCATTTGAGATTGCAGCAATAGCAGACGAATTACAAGCTTGGTTTAATCTATCCTCATAAGTAGTATCGATCTTTTTCTCTTTACCCTTGATGATTGCAGTATTGATTAGCTGAATAGATTCTTGATTATGCATTTAATACCTGTCTCTATTTAATGATGAACATTGGAGATTGCGAGTATGAAGCCTTCGTAGGACTTCGTAAAGGAAAAAGTTGGTCAATTGAAAATATTTTTAAGATATAAATTTGTAAGTTACTGAAATAAAAAAATGCCCTCATTTCGAGGGCATATGTAAGAATTTGAAATAGATTTTATTTTGTTTATTCTTGACAAAGGCTTTCGTATTCTTCGTTAGAAAGTAACTCAGAAAGCTCTTCTTGATCTGTAATTTTAACTTTTATCATCCAAGATTCATATGGTTCAGAGTTTAAATTATCTGGTGAATCTGGTAGTTCTTCATTGATTTCAGTGATAACACCTGAAACCGGAATATAAAGATCACTTGCCGATTTAATTGATTCAACAACACCAAAAGTGTCGTCTTTTGAGAACTCTTGACCTACTTCTGGTAGCTCAACAAAAACAATATCACCTAAAGAGTTTTGAGCGAAATCTGTAATACCTACAGTTACGATATCACCTTCAATCTTTGCCCATTCGTGCTCTTTTGTATATTTAAGATCAGTTGGAATATTAGTCATTATTTGTGCCCTCCGGTAACAAATGGTTTTGTATGATAGTTTGAATCTATTACATTCTTTCGAATTTGTATTCTAAATTTCTTATTTTCAGGAAATAAATCACGCTTAACTAGCCCTAGGCAAATCCCTTGAGAGTTAGTTACTGACATCGTACCACTTGTTACTTTACCGATAACTTGATCTTGGTCATTTAGAATCTCGTAACCTTCTCTTGGAATACCTTTATCAATAGAAAGTTTAACTAGTCTATAGTTTGCAGCGGCTTCTAACAGTGCTTCTTTTCCAATAAATTTTTCTTTATTTAGTTTAACAGTCCACTTTAGAGCAGCATCGAGTGGAGTTAATTCGTCATTGAGCTCATGGCCATATAGTGGATAACAAACTTCAAGTCTAAGAACATCACGTGATGCTAGGCCACAAGGTGTAACTTGTGCACTTAAAAGATCCGACCATAGTTTCTGTATTGTTTCATGTGAACCAAATACTTCGAATCCATCTTCACCTGTGTATCCTGTTCTTGCCATGATTACTGCAGCACCATTCCAATTACTTTCATAAGCAGAGTAGTAAGCAGCATTTTTAACTGAATCAAAACCTAGTTTAGAAAGTACTTCTTCAGTTTTAGGACCTTGAATCGCAAGAAGAGAATAGTCATCAGACTGATTCGTTAGTTCAATATCAAAACCTTCAGTTTTCGAAGATATCCAATTCCAATCTTTTTCAATATTGGCCGCATTTACACAAATTAAAACTTTTTGTTCTTCAAGTTTATATGCAATAAGGTCATCAATTACTGTTCCATTCTCACGGCAAAGTGGCGAGTAAACAGCTTTTCCTGTTTCCGCATTAGTAAAATCGTTAGTGATAACATAGTCAACGAAGGCTACAGCATCTGGACCAGTTACAAAGAATTCACCCATATGTGAAACATCGAAAACACCGATGTTGCTTCTTACCGCTTCAACTTCTGCTTTTACTCCAGCGTACTGAATAGGCATTTCATAACCTGCAAAGTCTGCCATTTTTGCCTTAAGGTCGCGATGCGCCTGTGTAAGTGATGTTTGTTTCATAAATTTCCTTAGGTTTTTATTTTTTAGCTGCGCTAATTAAATTTTGAGAGACACTGAAGATTGTCATTGGGCCAATTCCTTTAGGAACTGGAGTAATTGCCGCAAGTTGATCTTTTATATTGTCAAAGTCGCAGTCACCGCAAAGTTTGCCATCAATACTTCGATTAATACCGACATCGAAGACAACTTGTGTCTGATCATCTCTGAAATATTCTTTAGTAAAGAGCTTTGGTGAACCAATTGCTGTCACAATAATATCGGCTGATTGAGTTAGCTCTTTTAAGTTTTGAGTTTTAGAGTGTGCAAGTGTAACAGTTGCATTTAAATTTGTTAGGAGAAGTGAAAGTGGTTTCCCAACGATAAGACTTCTTCCAACGATGACAACATTCTTTCCTGTAAAATCAATTCCGTAGTACTTGGCCATTGTAACAATACCTTTTGGCGTACAAGGAATCATTGATGTTTCACCAAGTTGCCCACGGTAAAGCTTAGCAACATTTTCGTAGTGAAAACCATCAACATCTTTATGAGGAACAACAAGGTCTGTTGTATCTACTTGAGAGAGCGATTTTGGTAGTGGAAGTTGTATCAGGATCCCGTGAACTGATGGATCTTTATTAAATTGGTTTACGATTTTGAGGAATTCTTCTTCACTAATCGAATCTTCTAGATTAACGATTTCGCAACTTGCACCAATTTTTTCTGCAAACTTCTTCTTACTATTTGTATAAATAACGCTTGCGGGATTATTACCTACAAGAATTACTTTTAAACAAGGTGTCGTACCCATACTTTTTAGGGAGCTACACTCTTCTTTAAGAAGTTCAACCTGCCTTTCTATGACGGGTTGCGCATATAGTAATTTTGTCTCATTTTGCATTATCACATATTATCTTTATAGCTTGGTATTGGCAATTTCAGAATTAAGTCGTATTCAATTGATATGTTTTTTTGGTTAGGACTTGCATTACAATTAATCGGTTTCGCGTCAGTTGGGCTTTGTCTTTTTGTAGGTTTACAAAAAGGTGACTATGAAATGCTTGAGCTCTATCAATTTATTGGTGGATCTGCAGTTTTTTATATTGGCCACATGATAAAAGGCGTAGATCGCTCGTAAATTCGAATTTTTCGTTTATACTAAATCTATGTATATTCTAGGAATTGACCCGGGATCTCGTACCACTGGTTGGGCGGTTATCGAAGTTGAAGGTCGAAAATTTAAATATGTCGATTCGGGTGTTTTAAAATTTGATAAGATACCGGAGTTTCTTGATCGTTTAGCAACGATTTCTTCTTCAATTAAAGATATTGTCTCAATGTATAAACCTGATGAGATTTCAGTTGAGGCTTTGATTTACGTAAAAAGTATTCCCGCATTATCAAAACTTGCTCAAGCGAGGGGAGCACTAATTGCAGGTTTATCTGATAAGTATCAAGGTAAAATCACAGAGTATTCACCGAACTTAATAAAATCTAGTGTTACTGGACATGGTCTTGCTTCAAAAGAAAGTGTTGATCGATCTCTAAATATGATTTTTGGTAAGCTAGATTTCAAGTCACATGATGAGTCGGATGCCCTTGCTATAGCGCTTTGTCACGCGTTGAATCGTGGACAAAGGGCAAAAATAAAGGGAAAATCGTCTCATACTCGTACAAAAGCACGTACATTAAAAGAAGTATTTTCTAAGTAGGTTATATGATTGGTCTATTACAAGGCGAAGTTGTTTTCAGCGATGGAAACGAATTAATTCTTTTTACTCCTTCTGGGGTAGGTCACCAAATTTATTTTCAACATGTTTTACCAGAGGGCTCAGTTGCTGCAATCTTCATCTCACATATTGTGAAAGAGGCAAGTGAAGAACTTTTTGGTTTCCGATCTTTGAGAGAGAAGAAAACATTTGAATTACTTTTAAGTGTAAAAGGTGTTGGTCCTAAAGGAGCATTTGCTCTTGTGACAAGTATTGGTGTGGATAACATAATTGATGCTATTACTTTTGATAATAAGAAAACACTACAAAAGGCACCAGGTGTGGGAGCGAAAGCTGCTTCACAGATCATTCTTGATTTAAGTGGAAAAGCACAAAAAATAAAAATGTATTCTAAGGCTTCTGCTTCTGCGAATCAGACAGCACAATCAATCTCTCAAGCACCTCTAAATCTTGAGCTATTTGAAGAAAGTGTATCAGAAGTTGTTAATCATGAGTCGGCACTAATGAATGATGCAATCATGGCCTGTAAAGAACTTGGTTTTACTGAAGATAAAGTGATGCCACTTGCAAAAAGAATTTTAGATGAAAACCAAATTACAAGGGCCGAACAATTAGTTCACCTTGTTTTAAAAGAGGTGTAAATGTCTGAAGGACGTTTTTTTGATCCAACACTTGATGAAGAAGAAACAAGAAAAGAAATTGTTTTAAGGCCGAAAGATTTTTCTGAATATATAGGTCAGAAAAAAATCGTACAAAATATTGATGTGATGGTTACTTCCGCTGTTAAAAGAAAACAGTCTATGGACCATGCACTACTTTCAGGTCCTCCTGGACTAGGAAAGACATCTCTTGCCATGATTATTGCTAATGCGCTCGGAAGCCAGCTTCATGTTATATCGGGACCGGCCATTGAGAAGAAGGGTGATCTTGCGGCGATTCTTACGAATTTAGAGCCTCGTGATGTTCTTTTTATCGATGAAATTCATCGCATGCATATTTCTGTTGAAGAAATTCTTTATTCAGCAATGGAAGATTATCGCCTCGATATTGTTATTGGTGATGGTGCCGCTGCAAGAACTATGCAAATTGAAATTGCTCCATTTACATTAATTGGTGCCACGACAAGATCAGGGTTATTGTCAAATCCTCTTCGTGATCGTTTTATGGCACATTTTCATTTTGATTTTTATAAAGCTGATGAACTAGCAAAAATTATTTCTAATAACGCTAAGAAAATCGGAATTCAAATAGACGAAGATGCAGAGCACTTAATGGCAAGATGTGCTCGAGGTACTCCAAGAATCGCTAATCGTGTTCTTCGTCGCGTGCGTGACTTCGCTATTGTTCGTGATTCTTCTCACGTTAATATTAATGATGTGAAAAAATCTCTAGAAATGATGGAAATTGATGAACACGGGTTGGATCGTATGGATAGACGCATCCTTTCTGTTATTCAACAGTATTATGGGGGAGGTCCTGTAGGTATAGAAGCACTTTGTGCAACTCTTGCTGAAGACCGCTCTACGATTGAAGATGTTTATGAACCCTTTCTTTTAAAAGAAGGTTTTTTAATACGTACGCCAAGAGGTCGTGAGATCTCACAAATTGCAAAAGAGTTGATTAATGAAGAATAAGTTTTTATTTCTGTGTTTATGTCTTATTACGTTTAACATTCAAGCAACATATGATTTATCCGCATCAGCTGGGTATCGTTCTTATATCCTAGGAGCAGCGGCAAGAGTTGATGCTGGAGTCAGTCAGGAGATGTGGCGATATAACGAACAAATTTATGGCTTCATTCGTGAGTCTGCTTATTTCAATACAAGTGGTTCGATCAATTCCGTTGGTGGCCGTATCGATTTTTTTCCAGTTTCAATTTTAGGCTTCACTGCCGGAACTGAACAAGTTTGGCGTTCATCGAAGGAGCTTTCAACTTTTGATTGTGAAACACAGATATGTGATGCAGACGGTACACGTTCGTATTTAAGAATAGAAAATGTTCTAGCTTATAAAAAGTTTGTCACAATAAACGATTATCAGAGAGAGTTTTTTAAGTACAGCGGCTACTCAGGACTTGTTGTAAATGCTCTTCATTCAATGGAAATAGATACGAATGATATTGTGAATGTTATGAGAAATATCATCGCTTACCAGTATAGCGATACATATACATTTGGAGTTCTTCACTTTCGTTCTTGGTCAGAAAAAAGTAAGCAAGATACTGCTTATGTTGGAATGTTAAATCAGTTTAAAAAAGATAAGTGGACTTACGATACTATCTTAGGGGTAAATCACGACCGTGATGATCATGATCACTTCAGTGTGCTTCTACAAGTTAAATACGACTATAAAAAAGGTCTAAGGTTATTTTAATGAAAAATTTATTATTTATTACTCTCGCAATGCTATTGTCATCGTGTTCTCTCCTCTATGGAAAACTTGGTGGCGATTTTGATTACAAACCAAATGAATATGAAAAACTTCCGAAACATGTAAAAGACTTTGTTGAAAAATCTTACGATGGAATTGATCTAAAGAAATTAAGAGATACTCACTTACATATCGTGGGACTTGGGAATAGTGGAAGTGGTATTTGGGTAAACCCAGATATGCAAGATTGGTATAATCACTTATCAAAATATAATCGTTTTAATGTTTATATTTCCGCTTCTGGAGTTGATGATAAGTCACAAGCAGATGAGCAATATGTGGCCCGTCTCGTTGAACTGATGACTTACCAGCCACACTTTATTCCAGCCTATGCACTTGCTTTTGATTATCATTATAAGTTAGATGGTACAAAAGATCTTACGCATTCAGAATTTCATGTGCCTAATGAATATATTTGGAAGTTATCACAAGAACATCCTGTGAATTTTAAAATGGTTGCTTCAGTACATCCTTACCGTAAAGATGCAATTCAAGAATTAGAAAAATGGGCCGCTCGTGGTGTGAAGTTTGTAAAATGGTTACCAAATGCAATGGGTATCGATCCTGCAAATAAAAAAGTTATTCCATTTTATAAAGCGCTTAAGAAATATAATATGACTCTTATTACACATGCCGGTGAAGAGAAAGCTGTAGAGGGTGATAAGTTTCAAGAGTTAGGAAATCCACTTCGCCTACGTCATGCACTTGATCTTGGTGTTGATGTAATTATCTCTCACGCCGCTTCACGTGGAAAATGTGAGGATCTAGATAATGGTGGAGTACAAGCAGAGTGTTCTGATTTATTTTGGAGACTTTTCAAAGAAAAGAAATATGAGAAAAACCTCTTCACAGATCTATCGGCACTTATCATTTATGAAAGACTTAGTGAGCCTCTAATTGAAATGATTGAAAATAAACAATTTCACTCACGTGTAATGTATGGATCAGATTATCCTCTTCCTGCAATTAACTGGATTTACCGTACGACTGATCTTGTAGAGAAAGGATTTATTACAGAGGAAGAAAGAGAGATCTTAAATGAGATCTACTCAATCAATCCACTTCTTTTTCACTTCGTAGCACTGAGAACTGTTAGGCACCCAAAGACTGGTGAGAAACTCACTAACGAAGCCTTTGAGATGCCAGCTCGACTTCTTAAAAAATAAAAATTTATTTCTTAATAACTGCCATCGTCAGGCGAGAGATACAAACTAATTTGTCTTTCTCGTCTGTGATGCGGATATCCCAGATGTGTGTCGATTTTCCAAGATGGATGGCCGTTGCTTTTGCAGTAACAATTCCTGATTGAACTGGACGCACATGATTTGCATTTATCTCCAAACCAGCAGCATAGAATTTTGAAGAATCTAAAATAATATTTGAAGCGATTGATCCAACTGATTCCGCAAGGACACAACTTGCTCCTCCATGAAGAACGCCGTATGGCTGTCTTGTTCTTTCATCTACAGGCATCGTCGCAACTAAGTAGTCGTTTCCTGCTTCAGTAATTTTTATATCAAGGTGCTCAACACAGCAGCCAGCATTGAACTTATTCACCTCATTTAGATCGAGATTATTAAATAAATTTTCCATCAATAAACCTTCTTTAACGTATTCATGAATTTAAATTAACGTTGTTTTAACATCTGCATTTATTTTACGGTTATTATTAAAAGAGTGGAAGGGTTGGTTAAATTTTGTTACAAAAGCCTCTAGGACAGGAAATTCAGTAATATTTTGCTCATGTATGACGATACTTGCTATATATTGCTGCTCAGTTTAAAATTACAGAAAGTACTTAAAATTAGGTGATTTTTAATGTTAAACCAAAGAACTATAGCGAAAAAAGTGATGATTACAGGAATTGGGATCCATTCTGGAAAGAAGGTGACAATGACTCTACATCCTTCAGAAGCAGATTCTGGTATCCAGTTTAAGAGAACTGACATTAAAGATTCACAAGTGCTAAAGGCTACTGCAGATACTGTAGGAGCTACTGAGAACAATACAGCAATTGGCTCAGGTCCAGGTGCAGTTCATACTGTTGAACACCTTCTATCTGTTCTTTATGGTTTCGGAATTAATAATTGTTATATTGAAATTGATGGGCCAGAGGTTCCAATTATGGACGGTTCAGGCGCTTCATTTCTTTATGTTATTAAAGAGACCGGAATCCAACAACTTCATAAAACTAAGAAATTTCTAGTAGTTACTAAAGCAGTAGAAGTAAAAGTTGGCGAAAAATGGGCGAGAATTGAACCTTGTGAAAAGCTAGTGATCGATTCTACTATCGTTTTTAAGCACCCTATTATTAAAACTCAACGTAAAGTATTTGAATTTACTTGCGAGAATTACATCGCTGAAATTGGTCGAGCGCGTACGTTTGGTCTATTAAGAGATGTTGATATGTTAAAGAGAAAAGGCCTAATTAAGGGTGGATCTCTTGATAATGCAATTGTTCTAGATGATTTTAAAGTTATGAATCCAGATGGATTACGTTTTGATGATGAATTCGTAAGACATAAGATTCTTGATACTGTAGGTGATATCAGCCTTCTAGGTTATGAAATTGCCGGAAAAATCACAACTTACATGTCTGGACACCACGTTCACAACGTTCTTTGCCGCAAGCTTCTTGAGACACCTGATGCATATGAAATTGTATCGGCAACATCACTTGAGAAAGAAGCAGTTCAAGCGTTTGATCTGCCCATGGCCCTTGCGCCGTCATTTTAATCAGTCGATATAAAAATATTTAACATTTATTGTGTGAATTACAGCGTGTACAATGGTATGGATTTTCACGCGTTATAAAAGAGAGAGAATACTATGATTCTATCAAAGGGATTTTGGCAAACTTATAAAGAAGTGCCAGCGGATGCAACAATTGCATCACACCAGCTAATGATGAGAGCAGGTTTAATTCATAAGTCAGCAGCTGGACTATATAATTATCTACCAATGGGTTATCGTTCAATTCGCAAAGTAGAACAAATTGTTCGCGAAGAAATGGATAAGGCCGGATGTTATGAAATGCTAATGTCTGTTGTAACTCCAGGAGAGCTTTGGCAAGAAACTGGGCGCTGGGACAAGATGGGTGGCGAGATGCTTAAGTTTAAGGATAAGGCAGATCGTGATCTTTGTATTTCGCCGACAAATGAAGAGGCCATCACTGATGTTTTTAGAAAAACAATCAAATCATACAAAGATCTACCTTTAACGGTATATCAGATAAATACAAAATTTCGTGATGAGATTAGACCTCGCTTTGGACTGATGCGTGGACGCGAATTTATCATGAAGGATGCATATTCATTTCATGCGACAAAAGAGTGTCTTGATGAAGTCTATGACAACCTCTATCGAGCATATGAAAATGTCTTCAATCGTTTAGGTCTTGAATTCTCCGCTGTTGTTGCAGATGGTGGGGCAATGGCCGATGGTGAAGCGAAAACACACGAGTTTCAAGTGATCGCAGATGCAGGTGAAGATGCAATTATTTATTCAAATGAAGCAGGATATGCAGCAAATATTGAAACGGCAAAAACTTTAAGAAAAGTCGAAAGTGCAGCTAGAACAGGTGATATGGCCGAAGTTGCAACACCTGGTAAAGCAACGATAAAAGACGTTTGTGATTTCTTAGGAAAGAAAGAATTTCATTCAATTAAGTCTCTAGTTTATAAAGCAAAGAATGAAGAAGATGAAATTTTTGTACTAGCACTTCTATTAGGTGATGATGAGTTAAACGAACTAAAACTAGAAAAAGTTTATCCAGGTCGTGACTTAATCGCTGCTACTGATAATGAACTAAAGACATTAGGTCTTGAGAAAGGTTTCATTGGTCCAGTTGGGATCGATAACTTAGAAATTGTATTTGATGCACAGATCGATTTAGACGCGGCTTACATCGTAGGTGCAAATAAAGTTGATATGCACTTAGAGAATTTTGTCGCAAATGAGCAGCTTAAAGATATTAAGATTGCTGATCTTAGACTTGCCTGTTCTGGTGATTATACTCTTGATGGAAAACACCAAGTTGAGCTTAAAAGAGGAATTGAAGTAGGGCACATTTTCCAACTTGGTGACAAGTATACGAAGGGAATGGGGGTAACTATTCTCGATCAAAATGGAAAAGCTGCGACACCTTTAATGGGTTGTTACGGTATTGGTGTAACTCGTTTAGTTGCAGCAGCGATTGAGCAAAACCATGATGAAAATGGAATCATATGGCCAGCAGCAATTGCTCCTTATAATTTATCTTTCGTTGCAATTACTAAGTCTGATGAATACAAAGCCAAAGCTGATGAACTTCATAAAGAGCTTATATCAGCAGGGTTAGAAGTTATTTATGATGATAGAAAGGCTGGACCTGGATTCAAATTTAAGGATGCAGATCTTCTAGGGTTACCTCTTCAAGTTGTACTTGGAGAAAGAGATCACAAAGAAGATGGCCTTCTAGAAATCAGAGTTAGACGTACTGGTGAAAAAATAAAAGTAGCTCAAGACCAACTTATTTCGAAAGTTAATGAGCTTTTAAAGGACCTGTAATGGAACAAGATATCATTGTAGGAGTACATTCGATTGTACATGCAATTCGTAATCCTAAACGTAAAACAATTGAGCTTGTTGCCTGTGAAGAGGGAATTGATAAGCTATACAAAATGGGTGGGATTAAGAAACAAGAACTTGATGGAATCAAAGTTAAATTAGTTTCTTCTCACAAAGTTCAAGAGCTTGCTAAGGAACTTTATACTGAGCAGGAATTTCAATACTCAAGAGTTCCGTCAGGTGTTTTCTTGTTAACAAGTCAAAAAGAAATTTTAGAAACAAAGCCATTATTTGATTCTATTGATAATGGTGAAGAAGTTAAAATCTTATGTCTAGATGGAGTAACAGATGTCCACAACGCTGGTGCAATCATGCGTACAGCAGCGTTTTACAATGTTACTCATATTGTTTTTGCAGTAAAAAATAATTTCAATATTGGACCTTCGATGGCCCGTATTGCTTCTGGTGCTCTTGAGTATATTGACATCGTTAAATGCAATTCTTTACCTAAGTTTTTATCTGCACTAATTAAGCGTAATGTAACTCCTATAGGGCTTACAGAACATACTGATGATAATGAGCTTGGTGAAATTAATGGAATTAAGTGCCTTGTACTTGGGGCAGAAGATAGAGGACTGTCACATGCAACAGTTCGTCTACTGGAAAAGAAAATCCGTTTAGAGCCAATGGGTAAAATTGAGTCTCTGAATGTATCGGTTGCTGCGGCAATTGCAATGGAAAAAGTTTTTTCTAAAAAATAAGTTAAAAAAAGCTTGCCAGGTTTTTAATTCTACTTTATAACTTATTTCCATCGCAAGAATGTTTGCTGGCATAGCTCAGTTGGCTAGAGCAGCGGTTTTGTAAACCGCAGGTCGTAGGTTCGAGTCCTATTGCCAGCTCCATTTTTTTACAGCGGTTGTGGCGAGGTTGCCGAGTGGCCAAAGGCAACAGACTGTAAATCTGTCGGGGTATCCCTTCGATGGTTCGAATCCATCTCTCGCCACCATTTTAAAAATAAATCTTTACAGATTGTTTTTGAAAGGTTATAAAAATTAAATCTTATGCGGGCGTAACTCAGTTGGTAGAGTGTCAGCCTTCCAAGCTGAATGTCGCAAGTTCGAACCTTGTCGCCCGCTCCATTAAAAAGATCCTCTTAGAGGATCTTTTTTTTTGCCAAAAATCCAAACTCATTATTAAAATACACTAATCTTATTTTTTTGCTCGCGTGGCTCAGGGGTAGAGTACTTCCTTGGTAAGGAAGAGGTCACGGGTTCAAATCCCGTCGTGAGCTCCATTTTGTTTTCTATTAATAAACTTTTTTGTGCCCTTAAGTATAGATTTTACTGGCAATTCAAGTTTTTTATGTTATCAAAATGGCACTATGTAATTTGTGGGTTAGATTTTAGCTTGGATGGCATTTTTTTTATGTTGAATCTAAGATGAATATAGTCGATACTTACAACTCAAATTAGCTTTTAGGTATATAGTTATTAAGACAAACATAATGTTTTGTTTAACTTTTTTAAGGAGACTTAAGTCATGGCAAAAGAATCTTTTGACAGAAGTAAGCCCCACGTAAACATTGGTACGATCGGGCACGTTGACCACGGTAAGAC
>NZ_JBKIYH010000002.1:0-1097676 GCF_047085025.1 Halobacteriovorax sp. RT-2-6 | reverse complement strand
CGCTTGCGCCGAAGGTAGTGCCAGGGTCACTTGGTGTGAGACTAGGAAGATGCACCTTCTATATAAAAAGCCAGATCTTAGGATCTGGCTTTTTTTATTTGTGGCCATAAAATTCTTAATTCACTAATTCATGCTTAAATAAGGCTTTTCGGCCTTTTCTTTTGCCTTTACTATCATTTCATATACAATAGTAATATGAAGAAAAATATCCTTAAAACTCAACTAGTTACCCTGTCTATCTTAACATTATTTTCATTTGTTTCTTTTTACTTTGGAAATGATCTACCGGATAACTACTTTACGATTACTTCTAATAATTCAGGAAATATTCTTAGCTATTATTTTTTCTCATTGGTTAAGTTTGGCTCTTACTTTAGTGGGCCTTGGATTTTGATTCCTTTCTTCGTTTTTGCTCTATGCCATACATTTATATATGACAGAAGAGAGTATATGGTGGATATCCTCAATTTTTTCCCATTACTTTTCTTTGCTGGAAGTATTTCATTTTTTCTATTTCAAGATGCTCTTGGAATTGGACTACAGTATATTTTCAAAAATTCATTTACTTCGCTTTGGTTAGGTATTTATAGCGGTGTCGCTTTTGGATTATTTCTTTTGGGTACTTTTAGAGGTGGATTTAAAGAGAGTATCATTAAAGTATTTAATTTTACTAAGGCCGCTCCTAAGAAAGTGGTTCAGGCCAAACAAGCTCTCATTGCTCCATTTGAGAAGAAGAAACCTGTTGCGCAAATTGAGCATGATAATAGTCTACGAAAAAGAATGGATAGCATTCTAAAAGACGATAATAAAGAAAAGGATGAGACTAAGAAAGAGGGATCTTTATTTGCTTCTCTCAATAAAATTAAACCACAAAATATCTTAAAGTCTAAGACTGTTGTTGAAGAGAAAACTGACAATATTGAACAAGATGATGAGGATATTGAAGAAGCAGTAATTAAGCCACAAATTATGAGACCTTCATTTGATGAATCAAATACAGTCGTTCGTACAGCTCCTGATGTTGAAGAAGAAGATCCTAGTGAGGATGTTGATAGTAATACTCCTAGAGAGCCGCAAGTTAAGAAGATTCTTGTAACTGCTCCGCTTAATCGTATGGCAGATACTTCTAGTGATAACCAATATTTTAATATTGTTGATACTGCTACAGAGGCTACGATTGAGAAGGTTTCGAATGAGCCTGATAAGGCATATTTTGAGCAAATTATTACACTTCTTGAATCTAAGCTTACTGAGTTTAAGATTGAGGGTGAAATTGTTAACGTTTTAAAAGGTCCTGTTGTTGATACTTTTGAATTTAGACCAGGGGCCGGTGTTAAGGTTTCTAAGATTGCAGGATTAGCTGATGATTTATCCTTAGCACTCTATGGAGCACCTATTCGTGTTGTTCCTGCAATGATGGGGAAAGATACTGTCGGTGTTGAAGTCCCAAGAAATCCTCGTGATATCATATATTTAGATGAAGTTTTAAGTTCTAAAGAGTTCCAAAATGCTAAATATTCTCTGCCTATTGCGATGGGGAAGAATGCTTTTGGTGAATCTTTTGTTATCGATTTAGCTACTTGTCCACACATGCTTGTAGCAGGTGCTACAGGTGCAGGTAAGTCGGTATTTATTAATTCACTTCTTGTATCACTTCTTGTTAAGAAGTCTCCTAAGAAGATGAAATTAATTCTTATTGACCCTAAACAACTTGAAATGGCCCTGTATGCTAAACTTCCACACTTATTAATGCCTGTTGTAACTGATGCAAAAACTGCTTCAATTGCACTTTTATGGGCATGTCAGGAAATGGATCGTCGTTACGGAATTCTTGCTGAATTTGGTGTTAGAAATATTTCTGGATTCAATGAAAAACTCAAGAGAGCAACTCCAGAAATGCTTGCTAAGATTCACCATCACTATGAAGATACAACGGCCGAAGATTACGAATTACCATATATCGTTATTATTGTAGACGAGTTTGCTGACCTGGTACTTACTAAGGCCGGTAAAGAAATTGAAAATAATATCGCACGTATTGCAGCTAAAGCACGTGCCGCAGGAATTCACTTAGTTCTAGCAACTCAAAGACCTTCTGTTGATGTTATTACTGGTGTTATCAAGTCTAACTTCCCAACTCGTGTTGCCTTTAGAGTATCTTCAAGAACTGACTCAAGTACTATTCTTGATAAAATTGGGGCTGAGAGACTTCTTGGGAAAGGGGATATGCTTTACAAACACGGTATTAATACTCAGCGTGTTCACTCTTCATATGTAGATGAAGTAGAAATCGAAGCCTTAACTCAAAAACTTGAAGCGCTTGAATCAGGATTCGATGAAAAAGCAATGGAATTTCTTGAGAATGGTGGTGAAGTTGAAACAGATGAATACTCTTATGGTTCACATATCACACCTGCATCTTCATCAAGTTCAGGTGATTCTCTTTATGATGAAGCTGTTAAAGTCGTAATGGAATCTCGCTCGGCGTCAGCTTCTATGCTGCAAAGAAGATTGAGAATTGGTTACAATAGAGCAGCAAATCTTATTGAAGAACTTGAAAAGCGCGGGGTAGTAGGACCTGCTCAGGGCGCTAAGCCGCGTCGCGTTCTTGTTGATGGAAGTTCACCAACTCTATAATTCAAAAGGCCCTTTCTTTCGGTAAGTTAGGGCCAATAATTCCTCTAAAAATATTACAAAAAAATATTGAATCCATAGTGTCATCGTGTTAAAAATGCACCATCGCAATATCGCGAAATAAACTACTGCTCGAAGGTTGGTCCGTTCGGTTCGAGTTAGTGTAATTAACCAACTTAGGAGTTCGTATGTCAGAATTAAACATTAATGATCTTTTAAAAGCAGGTGCACACTTTGGTCACCAGACTCACAAGTGGAACCCAAAAATGAAGCCATATGTATTTGGTGAGAGAAACGGTATCTACATTGTTGACCTTGCTAAAACAATTCCATTAGCAAAAAAAGCTTATGACTTCCTTAAGAAAACTTCTTCTGAAGGTAAGCCAATTCTTTTCGTAGCTACAAAAAGACAAGCTTCAGAAACTGTTAAGAATGCTGCTGCATCTTGTGGTGCATACTACGTAACTAACAGATGGCTAGGTGGGATGCTTACAAACTACAAAACAATCAACCTTTCAATCGATAAACTAAGAAAAGTTGAAAAGATGAAAGAAACAGGTGACTTCGAGTTACTAACTAAGAAAGAAAGAATCAAAGTTGGTAAAGAAGTTGAAAAGCTAGAGAAAAACCTTGGTGGTATCAAGGATATGAGAAAGCTTCCAGGTGCTCTTGTTGTTGTTGATCCAAACAATGAAAGAATTGCTGTAAAAGAAGCTAACAAGCTAGGTATTCCTGTTGTTGCAATCGTTGATACTAACTGTGATCCAGAAGGTGTTGACTACGTTGTTCCAGGTAACGACGATGCAATCAAATCGATCACTCTATTCTCAGATTACTTTGCAGGTGCAATTGCATCAAATGCTGGTAAATCTAAGTCTGCTGGTAACCAAGTTACTGATAAGGCACTAGAAGAAGAAATTCTTTCTAAGTATGAGAACGACATCGATTTAGCTGGTGAAGAAGAATAATTAATAAATAATTAGCGAGGTAAAAAATGGCTATTACGGCAAGTGCTGTTAAGGAATTAAGAGAAAAAACTGGTGCAGGAATGATGGACTGTAAAAAAGCTCTATCAGAGACTAACGGTGATGTGGAAGCGGCAATCGATTTCCTAAGAACTAAAGGTCTTGCAACTGCTGCTAAGAAAGCAAGCCGTGTTGCTGCTGAAGGTACTGTAGTATCTCTAGTAGAAGGGAACGCAGGTGTTATTCTTGAAGTTAACTGTGAAACTGACTTTGTTGCTAAAGGTGATGATTTCCAAGGTTTCGCTAATACAGTTGCTGCATGGACTCTTTCAAATAAGCCAGCTTCTATTGAAGAACTTAAAGAAGCTAAGAACTCTGAATCAACTGAACTTACTATGAAATGTGGTGAGAAAATCGACCTAAGAAGATTTGCTGCAGTTGAAACTACAGGTGTTCTTGGATCGTATAACCACGGTGGAAAAATCGGTGTTCTAGTTGATCTAGCTACTGATAAAGCTGATGCTCCAGAAGTTGCGGAACTTGCAAAAGATATCGCAATGCACGTTGCAGCTGCTGCACCTTCTTTCTTAACTGCTGATGATATCGATGAAGATTACAAAAAGCGTGAAGAAGAAGTTTACCGTGCTCAACTTAAAGAAGAAGGTAAACCTGAAAACATGATCGATCAGATCGTTAAAGGTAAACTTGGTAAGCTAGCAAAAGAAGTATGTCTTCTTGAGCAAGTTTTCATCAAGAACCCAGACTTTACTATCAAGAAGCTTGTTGCTGATGTAGCTGGTAAAGTTGGTGGTGACATTACTGTAACTGCTTTCCACAAAATCAATCTTGGAGAAGGGATTGAGAAGAAAGAAGACAACTTAGCGGAAGAAGTTGCTAAGATGACTCAACAGTAAAATTAATTACTAAATACGAGAAAGGGCTTTTTTAAGCCCTTTTTTTTTGCAATTACAGTGTAGTGTTATTGGGGATTTATGAAATATAAAAGAATTTTATTAAAACTTTCTGGTGAGGCCTTAGCTGGTGAAGCTGGTTATGGTGTAACTCACGATGTTCTTAACCAAATTTCAGAAGAGGTTAAAGAGCTAGTCGCAATGGGTGTTGAAGTTGCGATCGTTGTTGGTGGTGGTAATATTCACCGTGGTGTAGCAGGTGCTACAAGAGGTATGGACCGTACTTCTTCAGATCATATGGGTATGTTGGCGACTGTCATAAATGCGCTTGCTATGCAGGATTCTCTTGAGCAAAAAGGTGTATTTACGAGAGTAATGTCGGCTATTAATATGCAAGAAGTTTGTGAACCTTATATCAGACGTCGCGCAGAGAGACACCTTGAGAAGAAACGTGTTGTTATCTTTGCAGCAGGTACTGGTAATCCTTACTTCACAACAGATACAGCGGCAGCTTTAAGAGCAAATGAAATTGACGCACAGGTAATTTTTAAAGCAACAAAAGTTGACGGAATCTATGATAAAGATCCAATGAAATATGATGACGCAGTTAAGTTTGATCAATTAAAATATATCGACGTATTAAATAAAGGAATTAAAGTAATGGATTCTGCAGCTATCTCACTTTGTATGGATAATGAGATGGAAATTGTGGTATTTAATATGTTTGAAAAAGGTAATATTGCTAAGGCCGTAGCTGGTGAAAGCATTGGAACTAAAGTTATTAAATAATTTATAAGAGGTATATTATGATTAATGAAATTAAATCATCATTAGAAACTGGTATGTCAAAATCAATTGATTCTTTAAAGCATCAATTAACAAAAATCAGAACTGGTCGTGCATCAGCTTCTGTTTTAGATGGTATAACTGTTGATTACTATGGTTCTCCAACTCCTGTTAATCAAGTTGGACAAATTTCAACTCCAGAAGCAAGACTTCTTCAGATTCAACCATTTGATAAAACACTTATCAGTGAAATTGAAAAATCAATTATCAATGCTAACTTAGGTCTAAACCCATCAAACGATGGTAATCTAATTAGAATTGCTTTCCCTGCACTAACTGAGCAAACAAGAAAAGAGCAGGTAAAAGAAATTAAAAAAATTGGTGAAGATAGTAAGATTGCAATTCGTAACGTACGTCGTGATGGAAATGAACTTGTGAAAAAAGCTGAAAAAGCAAAAGAGATTTCTGAAGATGATTCTAAGAAATTTCAAACTGAAATTCAGACTGTAACTGATAAGTATACTAAACAAGTTGATGAAATCATTGCTGCTAAAGAGAAAGAGCTTCTTACTCTTTAATCTTTATTTGAATTAATGATGAACTTTCAAACTTCTAAATTAAAACATGTTGCAATTATAATGGATGGCAATGGGCGCTGGGCACAGAACCGCGCCCATCGTCGTGTATGGGGACATGTGCGTGGAAGTTCTGTTGTTAGTGATGTCGTAGAAAAAGCTGACGACATGGGGATTAAGGCCCTAACACTTTATGCATTCTCTACTGAGAATTGGGGCCGCCCACCTTCTGAAATTAGAACTCTTTTTCTTCTTTTAAAGAAGTTCCTTATTAAAGAAAGAACGAGAGTTTTAAAAAATAATATTAAATTTAATATTATTGGTGATATTTCAAAACTTCCTAAAGATACAATTGAAATTATTAATCGACTAAAAGAAGAGTCGAAAGATAATACAGGATTAAAATTAACTTTTGCTTTTGGCTATGGTGGACGTGCAGAAATTATAAGTGCGGTAAATAAGCTAATTGCTGAAGATATTGAAGTGACTGAGGAGAATATCTCTCAAGCTCTTCATGCCCCTGAGTTAGGTGATGTCGACCTAATGATTAGAACTGGGGGAGATCAAAGAATCTCAAACTTTCTATTATGGCAGATTGCATATGGTGAGCTGTATTTTACAGAAACAATGTGGCCAAATTTCACAAGTAAAGAATTTGAAAATATTATTTATGAAGTTGAAAAACGTGAAAGACGTTTTGGACAAGTTTCTGAGACTGAATCGCTTGCTGCTTCTAAAAATAAGATTAGAAAGAATATTAGATTAATAAATTAAACGGATTTAAAATGACAAATACTCAAAAAAGAGTCCTATCTGCCATTGTAATGATAGGTATCGTCGCATTAGCATATTCTATTGGAGTCATTGGTATTGAAGCATTACTTATCGTTGTAAGTGCTGCTTGCTTTTATGAATTTGCTAAAAACTTTCTGTCCCTTAAAGTTACAGGGATTTTCACACTGATTAATTTTGTTTTCTTACTTGGAATCCAATTCTGGGCGATGAACAATCCTCATGTTTTTGAAGGTTTTTTAATTCCTTCTATTGGCTGTCTTTTAAATCTTGTTCTAATTGGTTACTTGTTCGTTTCTCCTATGGAGTCGATGAATTTTGTTAATTTACTTAAACGAGTTACTATCTTGAGTATGGTGATGTTTTTGATCCCATTTCTTAATCTTCATTCACTTCTTAATCGAAGCAACTGGCAAGCTCTTGTAATTATTCTATTAGTTTTTAACTTTGGGATGGATACGGGCGCATGGTTCTTTGGTAAGAACTTCGGAAAAACGAAATTGTGGGCGGCCGTAAGCCCTAATAAAACAGTTGAGGGCCTAATTGGAGGTGCTGCAACATCAGGATTATTAGGAACTTTAGTTTGGTATTATTTAATAGGCGATTTTGCGGTAAAATATATACTGATCTTTTTTATTTTAGGTATTTTGAGTCAGGTCGGGGATTTGATTCAGTCTAAATTGAAAAGACAAATAGGTGTAAAGGATAGCTCGAATTTAATTCCTGGACACGGAGGAGTTTACGATCGAATCGATAGTCTTCTTTTTGTCATTCCGTTTTACACACTATTGTTGAGTTATAAAATTTTATAAGGGTTAGTATGTTAGAGAAAATAGTTATATTTATTTTATTTTTAGGGCCACTAGTATTTTTTCATGAATTAGGACACTTCTTATTTGCCAGACTTTTTGGAGTAAGAGTTGAAGTTTTTTCAATTGGCTTTGGTCCAAAATTATTTAGATGGAAAAAAGGTGATACAGAGTACGCAATCTCACTAATTCCACTTGGTGGTTACGTTAAGATGTTTGGGGATGACCCATTCAATAAAGATGGTATCTCTGAAGAAGAAAAGAAGTTCTCTTTTATTCATAAGAAGAAATGGCAAAGATTTTGGATCGTATTCGGTGGTCCACTTGCTAACTTCATCCTTGCTTTCTTTATTTTCTTTGCCCTTTTCCTGACAGGAGAAAAAGTTCCAGAAATTAAAATTGGAAATGTAGCGAAAGAAACTCGCTTTTATAAATTAGGTTTTAGAAGTGGTGATATTGTAAATAAAGTAAACGAGCATCTAGTTACTTCTCCTAGCGATATCGTTCTGGAGAGTGATGGGCATATTAGCTCACTAACAGTTGTTCGCCTTGGGAAGAAAGAAGTTGTGAAGGTTGATATGAAACCTGAGCAATTTTTTGAAGAGATGGTTAATTATCCACCTTTCTTACTACTTCCTATCGTCAAATCAGCAGATGGAAATCTGTTTATTGTTTCAAAAGGGAAGGGGCCAAATATTGATTACAGCCTAGAGGAATTAGCAGTTGAGGGTGGTCACTTAGATATTTATCCGATTAAGTCTATTGATAATGAAACTAGTCAGCCAATTTTCGATAAAGATGCTAAACCTGTTACTCACTTAGATGTAACAAATGGTCTTAAGCATGCCCTATTTACTAATAACTATTTCCCAATGGACTTAGTTGTTAAAAGTGTTCAAATGAAGTCTCCTGCAGATAAGGCAGGTCTTTTGGCCGGTGATATTATCACTACGGTCAATGGAAAAGAGGTTAATTCATTTGATGAACTTAGAGGTGAGATTCAGGAAAACGAAGGTCAAGCTTCACTAAAAGTTATCAGAAAAGGTGAGATTAAAGAATTTAATATCACACCTGATGTTAGAACTGAAAATGGAGTGACTGTTAAGCTAATCGGTGTTTACAGCAACGGTATTTATGCTGCCGGGAAGTATGTTACAACTGAACCGATGAATTTCTTTAAGGCAATTCCAAGAAGCTTTTATCGTACTTGGGATGGAGTTGTTAAAACATTTGAAGGCTTTAAAAAGCTAATCACGGCAGAGGTTTCTCTAAAGAATATTGGTGGGCCACTTACAATTGGAAAAGTTGCTTCTGATTCTTTTAATACTTCAATCTCTTATTTTTTCCAGTTGATGGCGCTGATCTCTATCAACCTTGGTGTTATTAATCTTTTCCCAATTCCAGTATTAGATGGTGGGCATATTGTTTTTCTTATTTTAGAAGCGATTAACGGTGGACCACTTTCAAGAAGAAAGTTAGAAATTGCTCAGCAATTTGGACTCTCGATCTTATTACTATTAATGATTGGTGCATTATTTAACGATTTTACGCGATTCTTCTAATGATTTACTTATTTATAGATACATCACATCTTCTGCACTTTGGAATTCTTGATGAGAACTTCTCTTGGATAGAAGATGTTGTTGTTGAAACTAAGAAGACCTCTGAGGTTCTTCATGAAAATATTCACGCTCTACTTTCAAAGAACGGTTTTGATATAAGTCATATTAAAGGTCTTATCTCAATTGCTGGCCCAGGATCTTATACTGGAATGAGGGTCGGGGAAGGCCTTGCTCAAATTTTTGAGTTAGATGATATTGAAGTTTACTCTTTTTACAGTTCAGATATTCCAAGTATTCTTGGAGAGAATTCAACTCATTGGATGTTCCCTGCTTTTAAAAAAGAGTATTATATTCGTACAAATGATAATGAAAAGCTTCTGACACAAGAAGAATTTGAAGCGTTTTGCTCGGGTATTGTGGATAAGTCGCTTTTATATACTCATGGAGAAAATGAGCTTTCTGATCGCTGCGAAGGGGATACAAGAGAAGTTCTTCGTAAGAATCCTGCCTCAATCTTTGCTAAAGTTGTAAGTGAGAAAATGAGACAGAGGCCATACTATTTTCGACCTCTTCACGTCGAATTTAAAAAGTCTTAGTATGACATGTCAGTTGAATATTGATAAATTATTAAAGTGAAAATATTTTATCTATCAAAGTCCACAATCAACTTTATTATAGTAGTAGCATTTCTATTATTACTATTATTCGGCTTTTATTTATTCTTATTTTTCTTTGTTATTGTAGGATTATTTCTTTTCTTATTTAGAAGAAAATTGAGCTCATTCAAAGAAGACCAAGTTACAACTCGTGGCTCTATCTATGCGCCTGTAACAGGAAAGGTTATTGGTATTGATAAAATTTCTAATGACGTTTCAGAGTTATCAATAAGAATGGGACTATTGAGTGGATATGGGATATATTTACCAATTTCAGCGAGAGTAAATAACGTGATCTTCAAAGATAAAGACTTTGGAACAAAAGTTACGTTAGAAGACTCTAATGAGAGAAAGATTAGATTGTATTTTATAAATTCATTTTTTAAACGTGACCCAGAGTTAATTGTACTACCGGGAGACCTAGGAAGAAGGCAAGTTGATATTGGCTTTTATCCATTTGGTGCTACCGTCAAGATGCAAGTTGAAAACTCTGAACTCCTCGTGGCCGTTAATGAAAAGGTTAGGGGTGGAGAAACGATAGTAGGTCGCTACTTAGAAGAATAAAAGGAATTCAAATGACTAGATATGACGGACAACCACATAAACTAACTTTTTTCTTACCTAATATATTTACTGCTTTAAATATGGGCTGCGGTTTCGCATCAATTATCATGGCCATGAAGGGAATGTTTTATCCTGCATGTATGATTCTACTATTAGGTGCAATTTTTGATAGTGTTGATGGGAGAGTTGCACGTTTGACTGGTACTCAGTCTCAATTTGGTGAACAATTTGATTCAATTAGTGATGTCATCTCTTTTGGGATGGCGCCGGCTTTAATTATCTATTTTAAGTTCTTTCAAAACTTAGGTCGTCCGGGAATGGTGATTTCATTCTTATATCTACTTTGTGGTGCTCTAAGACTTGCAAGATTTAATGCTAATATTAATAAGGTTCCATCTAATTATTTCCAAGGTCTTCCAATTCCAGGAGGAGCGCTTGCGATTATTGGATTTATAATGGTAACGCTGGAGTTTAACTTTGGTGAGTATCAAAGTTATTACGCTGCTGCATATGTAATTTTCTATTCCCTACTAATGATCTCAAATATTCCGTTTAATTCGTTTAAAAACTCGGATTACGTAAGAAAAAATCGCCGCAAGGTCCTTGCATTAATTCTTCTCATTCTAGTATTAATCCTTATTTACGAGCAACTAATGATTTTTGTGCTGATTACTGCCTATGTTGTTGGATGTTTAGTGTATAATATTTTTAATAAGGATACTAAAGTTGAACTATTCGACTGGGAAGAAAAAGATGAAGAAAGCGAGTCTTAAAAAACTCTTAATTTGTACATTATTAGTTGTTAGTGGGAAGAGTTTCTCTGTTGATTTTAATCAACCTCTACCTGGTGAGTTAGACTCATCAACTTCTCCTTATGAAAATGATAACGGTACAAGTGAAGAAGAGGATAAGAACTCATTTCCAAATGTATTTGGTTCAACACCTCAGCAGTATACTGAAGAAGAGCTAAAAAATGCAGTAATGAACTCGCAAGATAAAGAGTGGCTAAAAACAGCTACTGATGAAGGTTCAATTCTGATAGACCCAAGTCCGAATTCATATGTTGAGTATAAAACAGAAGACTTATTAAGAGATATGTATCAGAAAGCTGATACTCAAATTGGCTTTACGTATATCTACGATACTTTTGACTACGCTGATAGCACGGGAACTTTTGAGTCGACTTTCCAAAGTGATGACTCCGCGGCTGACTCTGTTCAAGCTGGTTACTTAACATTTAACTATAGAAAATATTTTCAACGAAATATTGTCTCTACTTTCTTTCAAGGAAATCTTGGAGTTTCATTCAACTCTGGAAAAGGAAAGTTTGGAGACGGCTCTCTTTCTCGTACAACGTTTAACCTATGGCTATTTCCAATTGATTTAAACCTTGGGGCAAAATTAAATTTTGGAAAGAAAGTATCAATAACAGCACAAGGTGGAGCTGTGGTTGCTCCAATATGGCAAAACAGAGATGACCGTGAGCAAGGCGATGATGATAAAGATATTCGCCAAGTAGGTTATGGTTATAATGCTTCTGCTTCAATTGATTTTTCAATTTATAATATCTTCCCAAACTTTGGAATGGATCTTAAAAAGTTCAGTGATGTTAGTGATATGAGCATTAGCCTCATGGCCAAAACCATGGATATTTCAGGATTTAAAAGAGAAGACTTTAGCGTAAGTGGAATGTCTTTTGGGATAGGTTTCAACTTTGAGTATCTATAAAGTTACTTTTTCATACGATGGAACTAATTACTTTGGTTGGCAAAAACAAATTGGCCAACAAAGTATTCAAGGTGAGATCGAAAGAGTTTTAAAGCAAATTTCAAAATCGGATGAGTTACAAGTTGTAGGTTGCGGAAGAACAGATACAGGTGTTCACGCTGTCTATCAAGTTACTCGTATAACTCTTGCTATTGATATTGATCCAAAAGCTTTAATGCGTGCATTAAATAGTCAGTTACCAGAGGAAATTAGAGTTATTGACTCCGAGTTTGCCCCTGAAGATTTTCAACCAGTATTCAATTCAAAGAGTAAGACATATCGCTATGTATTTTCTCTTAAAAGAGAATCAAATCCGTTTTTGAAAAACTATGTGACCTATCTAGGAAAGCAACTGAGCCTCGATAAGTTAAATGAAGCTTGCCAGCTTTTTATTGGTGAGCATAACTTCGAAGGCTTTTCCACAAAAGGTACTCCCGTAAAGTCGACAATTAGAAGAGTGACTAGTTGCGCAATACAAGAGAGTCAAATGAGCTATGGTCCAGGCTTACAAGAAGATGTCCTGATCTTAGAAATCACAGGTAATGGGTTTCTAAAGCAGATGGTTCGTCTGATCGTTTCAAGTATTTGGTCGTACGCTCAAGGCAAGATTTCAAAAGAAGTTATTGTGAAACAATTGACTGAGCCAAGTACTGAAAAGGTCGCTCCGACCGCACCTCCACAGGGCCTATTTTTGGTTAAGGTTGAGTATTAGGCCAATTGAAACCCCTTATATTCATTGACTTTTTGCCATATTCTAGCTAATTTCGGCTATTCATAATGTTAATATTGTCGCATAGCGAAGTGAGGATTTATTCATGACTTATAAAGTAGAACAAGTTAATGACTGCACAAAAAAATTATCTTTTTCATTCGAAAACTTAGATCTAACTGAACAAATTACTGTTGCTCTTAAAGAGAAACAAAAATCAGTTTCAATCAAAGGTTTCAGAAAAGGTAAAGCGCCAATCGCTATGGTTGAGAAACTATACCGTCCACAGGTTGAAGGAGATGCTCTAAATCGTTTCGTTCAAAAGGAATTATTTGAAGCAATTAATAAAGAAGATCTTAAAGTAGTTGGATACCCTAACTTTGAAAATATGGATTACAAAGATGGAAAGTCTGTATCATTTGATGCAGTAGTTGAAATCTTCCCAACTGTTGAGCTTAAAGATTACTCAAAGCTTTCTTTCACAAAAGATGCTGTTGAAGTAACTGAAGAAGATGTTGAAAAAGTACGTAAGAACTACCTAGCTCCAAGAGCAGAAATGGTAGAAGCTGCTGAAGGTACAGCACTAGCTAATGGACTATTCGCAGTTATGAACTTCGAAGGTGAAAAAGCTGATGGTGAAAAACCAGAAAATATGAAAGGTGAAGAGTACCTTCTAGAGATCGGTTCTGGACAATTTATTCCAGGTTTCGAAGATCAAATGGTTGGTATGAAAGCAGGTGAAAAGAAAACTTTAGAAGTTACTTTTCCATCTGAGTACCACGTAGAAGAGCTTAAAGAAGCAAATGTTAAGTTCCACGTTGAACTTCTAGAAATTAAAGAAAGAAAACTTCCAGATTTTACTGACGAAGTAGCTAAAGAATTAGGATTTGAATCAGTTGAAGATTTCAAAGTAAAAACAAAAGAAAACCTAACTAAGCAAAATGAAAGACAAGCAGCTGAAAAGTTAAACCAAGAAATTCTTGAAAAACTAATCTCTGAAAATAGCTTTGATGTTCCAACTACTATGGTTGCTCAACAAAAAGAACACCTAAAGAACGACCTTGCTAACAACCTTAAGCAACAAGGTTTCACTGAAGATATGCTAGGTGAGTACTTTGAGAAGTGGGCAGGTGACTTAGATGAAAAAGCTCTTTTCCAAGTTAAGTCTGGTCTAATCCTTGATCACCTTGCAAGCAAGTTTGAAGTTGAATCAACAGATGCTGACTTTGATGCAAAAATCGAAGAAAGTGCAAGCCTTTCAGGTCTAACTGCTGACCAAGTAAAAGAATTCTACACAAGAGATGAGCGTATGAAAGCAAACCTTATGTATGCTATCCGTGAAGAAAAAACTTTTGCAAAACTTCACTCAGAATTAAAAATTAAATAATACCTTTGGGCCCGCTTTTAGCGGGCCTTTTAGTTCCGTCTTCAAATTTTTATAAATTCTAATATAATTAATCATATTTATTATAGGAGAGTTTATGAAATATCTTAGTTTCTTATTTGTTTTATCTACCTTAGTAAGTTGTGCTCAACTTGATTACAATATTCCAACTTCTCGTATGGATGGACCTGAGACAACAGGAGGACTAGGACAATTTGATGTCGCAATAGGGGTCGCTAGTGGTTATGATGTTGATCTAGCAGAAGGCTATGATTTTATAATTAGCGGAACAACAACTGATGAGTCTGTAAGTGGACCTGAGCCATTACTTACCTTCAAAGGGAATGTTGGACTCTTGCCAAGACTAGATATTGGCCTACAAACTTATCCTGATACTTCTGACCTATTAAAAGTAAAATATCAATTTATTGGTGGAGATAGAAAGACAGTTGGTTTAAAGATGTCTGTGCAAGGAGAGTTTGGTTTTGGTTATCATGAAGATGGATCTTTAAATACTGATTCAACGGTATATACAACAGATCTAAAGGCCAAGTCTCTAGGAGCTTCGTTAAATATTGGTTACCGTGTGAATCCATCGATGCTATTTTACTTAAATACAGTATTTATGGAATATAAAGTTGATGGAGTTCTTAAAGATGGTGCGACGGTTTCTTATGATGGACAACAGTCTCCAGAAGTTATCTTAGTTCTCCCTGGAGTACGATTTGATTTCGATAGTGCGTATGTTCAAGTGGAGACAGGCTATTCATTTTTAAACTCTTCTTATGAAGATAGAAATTCTGATGATTTCACATATGGTCTAAGTTTAGGTTATACGTTTTAAATAAAGAAAAAGCCGCTGAGAGCGGCTTTTTTTATTCTTGAATTTCATTCATTTCATATATTACGTCGTATTTCTTACCAGTAAAATCTGTCTTCACAATATTTTCACCTTCACAGAAAAAATTTGATGCAGATGCCTTGTATCTTTTCTTTGTATTTGCATCCATTGCATTTAAAGCTAGGTCTACTTTACGACATTCCTTATTTCCTACAATTACTTTTGATACACTTTCAATGTCCATATAGCTTGAACAATAGTAATCAAGGTGAGGAGCGTCTTTTTCAGAAGTTGTGCTGTTAAATCTAATACTATCTAAGTTAGATACACCTCTCATAAGAGTGCGACCAAACTTACTAATATCTTCATTTTTATCGTGGAACTGTTTATAGTCACCTTCAATAACATTAGAATAGAATTTTCCAGTAGCATAACCAGCTTTAATAAACTTTTTACCACTTTTGATTTGCTCTTGTTTTGCAACTCTTAGCATTTCAAAACATTTGTTAAAACTATATCTTTCAGCTTCTTTTACAGAGCCACTCCCTCCACCGCTTAAGATAGACGCCAGTCCATTTCTTAAGTTATTTGACTGAGATGGTGATAGGTTTAAATTCGCAGTTAGGTTATCAAATAGATCTGCTTGGGCCGTAGCGCTTGTCAGTAAAATAGCTGTAAGTAGTAGTCGTTTCATAGGTATTCCTCTTCTCATTTAAAGTGTGATCACAGGAATATTAACGAAAAATGCTGCTCAAATGGTCAAATTTGGAAAATTTACTAGGGGTGTATAGATAATACTCAAGCCCATAAGGGCTTGAAATTATTAGTTATTTTTGGATTTGTGCCTTCATTAGGCGCTCGATTTGTACTCTGTGATCACAGACGATCCAGTCATTTCCAGCACCTCTACCCATTGGAGCATACTTGTCTTGGTCTATACGGCCTTGATCTAGAAGTTCGTCTTCAACATGAACTCTAACGACTTCACCTGTTACAAATGTTCCAGTTCCTGGCACATCACCGTAGCTTAAAGTATCTCTGAGTTTACATTCAAAATGGATTGGAGATTCTTTCATTCTCTTTGGTGTAACAACTTCAGAATCTAACTCTGTCAGCTTTGCGAAATCAAATTCAGATTCACCATGAGGTAGTTCAGTTGAACATAGATTTACTTTTTCATAATTATGTTGAGTTACAAAATTTACGACAAATTCTTTTTGACGAAGAATATTTTTAAGAGTGTCTTTTTGTTCCCCATCGCTTGAACGAATCATTGGAGTGAAGCCTATGATCATTGGATTTGCACTTACCACAGTAAAGAATGAGAAAGGTGCAATATTACTTGATCCATCTTCATTTACAGTTGAAACAACTGCAATCGGTCTTGGAACGACTGATCCTATTAGTAGTTTGTAGTTATCTTTAAAGTCTTGGTTTGTTGTATCAAAAATTGCCATAATTACATCCAGCTTTTCCAGTAGTCTTTGTTTTCATTTTCTTCAAACCATTTAGTTGGTTTTAAAGGATAGCGAGTATCAACCATAACAGCATACTCATCAGTATATAGTTTATCTTCACCAGCTTGAAAGGCCTTTGGGTGTGGCCCATGGTGAACACCTTGAGGGTGGAATGTTAAAGCACCTGCATCGATATTATCGCGAGAGAAGAAGTTTCCTTGGTGATAGAAAAGTACTTCGTCAAAATCAATATTTGAATGATAGAAAGGAACTTTTAAAACTTTATGTTTCTTATCCTCAAGAGGTCTTTCAACAAATGAGCAAACAACAAAGTTCTTTGCTACGAACGTTGTGTGTCCCGATGGAGGAACATGGTAGCGATGACTCATAATAGGGCAGATATCATAAATAGAAATCTTCCATGGGTAGACAGATCCCTTCCATCCTTTTGCAGTAAGTGGGTTAAATGGATAGGTGATTGTTGTAATCTCTCCAAGCCTTTTTACTCTAACTTTATACTCCGGCCAATCTTGATCAGAGCCCAGAGCTGCTTCTGGAGTGAACTTTGCTGTTTGGTCATAGAGAGCGTTAGGGCCTAGAAGTCCACGAGATGGTTCTTCAAATTCAGATCGAGATTCAACTTGAAAGAACTTGGCAGCTTGAGAGATTTTAATTGTATATGTTGTTCCACGAGGGATGACAATATAGTCACCTTTAACAAATGGAACATAACCATAGATTGTTTCAAAAGTACCGCTACCTTCGTGAACAAAGTAGAGCTCATCAAAGTCGGCATTTCTTAAGAAATAATCAAGTGACTTTGTTAAATGGCCAAGACTTAGTTCACAATCATTATTTGTTAGGATTGCACGAAAATCATCTTGTAGGTCTTTATGACTAAAAAGTGAAGGAAGATTTTTTGGTTTTAAATCACCCGAAATATCAGTCCAGTTAACTGGAGGTTGAGTATGATAGAGTTGACTTACACGACCAAAGAAACCATTACGTCCGTGTTCTTCTTCGTATAAACCTTCTGGAATATCAACATGAGCTTGCTTTGTGTATACACCACTTGCTTTAAAGCTTTCCATTTTATTATCCGTTGCCATTACTTAGTACCTCTTTTTGGTCCTATTTTATTAGTTAGCTTTCCAATACCTTCAACTTCAAGAGTGATTTCATCACCTGGTTTTAGCCAGCGATCGATCTCTAGACCACAACCAGTACCAACTGTTCCTGAACCGAAAAGATCCCCTGATAATACCCATTCATCTTGAGAGACGTGAGCTATCATTTGTGCCCAAGTATAGTGAGAATCACCAGAAAAACCTTCTGACCATTTTTCACCATTTACAGTTGCAGTCATTTTAAGATTTGGTTCTTTAAAATCAAACTCATCAAATGTTGTAATAACTGGTCCAATTACTGAACAGAAGTCTTTTCCTTTTGCAGGGCCTAGACGTACGGCCATTTCTTTCTTTTGAATATCACGAGCTGAAATATCATTTAGAATTGTGAATCCAAAAATGTGATCTTTTGCATCTTCTTCGCGAATATTGATACCATCTTTAGCAATGACCATTCCTAGCTCTAATTCGTAATCAAGAATGTTAGTGTAATGTGGCCATAAGACTTCTTGGTTGTGTCCAATAAATCCATGAGTCGGTCCTTTATAGTATGCAGGAATTTCATACCATGCTTCAGGAATTGCCTCGTTTCTTTTTTTGAATCCAGCCGCTACATGTTTTTCATGTGCATAGAAGTCGCGATAGTTAGGGATTTTATCTATTGGTGTTTTTAAATTAATTTCATCAGACTTAAATGCAATTGGAGTCCCATCTTTAAGAGTTAGATCTCCAACTTTTTCTAAGAATAAATATAGTCCGTAACATTCACCAAGAAAGTCGATAGGATCATCTTTTGTTTGAAGAATTTGTAAAAGGGAAGGAGGGCAAGTGTGATTTGCTCTTTGCCAAAAGTTAAAATATCCTTCTCTTTCATAGTCACATGCCCAAACGTTATTTGGATCAATAACTAGTCCATTATCTAATAAAATACCTAGTCTTGGTTCTGGACGATGAGTTCCATGATTTACATATTGGCAGATTTTCATGCTAAATCCTTTCTGAATCTTTTATTATATGCAGGAAGAATACGATCGAAAGCTTCATAGAAGTGATACATTTCATCCTTTGTTCCTATACTAATACGTACATATTCAGGCATTTCATTTGCAACTAGCTTTCTAATGATAACGCCTTCGTTTAAAAGTTCCTCAAACATGAAGTCACTAGCTTCACTACTTCCTGTTTTAAATGTAACAAAGTTTGTTACAGATTTAATTGGATTGAAGTCTCTATTAGTTAAGTATTCCATTAGTTCGTCATAACGCTTTCGATTATTTCTAAGCGTACGTTCAAGATGTGGACGATCTTCGAGAGCTCCAACGGCACCAAGTTGTCCGATAAGATTTGGCTCAAATGGAAGTTTTACTTTTGTTAAGTATCCAATAAGTTCCGGATGTCCAAAGCCATATCCAACTCGAATACCAGATAGGCCATAAGCTTTAGAAAAAGTTCTAAGAGTTAGAACATTATCATAGCGATAGTTCATAGAATCTGGATAATCATCTTGTTCTTGGGCAAATTCAAAATATGCTTCATCTAGAATAACAAGAACGTGAGAAGGAACGTACTTCATAAGGTAGTCGAACTCTTCTTTTGTAATATATGTACCTGTTGGATTATTTGGATTTGCAATATAGATAACTTTTGTCTTCTCAGTAATGTTATCTGCAAGAGCTTTTACATCAAAGCGATAATCTTTAGTAAGAGGAACTTTGTTAAGCTTTGCTCCAACACTTCGAGCTAGAATATAGAAACCAATGAACGTGTTGTCACAAGTTAAGACCTCATCTTCAGGCTTAAGAAATGCACGAGCAATATATGCCATGATTCCTTCAGATCCATTTCCTAAGATAATATTCTCAAGTTTAAGATCATACATTTCAGCTAGCTTAGACTTTAGTGCATAAGCATGCATATCTGGATAGCGATGTAGGTCCCAAAGACCACGAGTCATTTCACGAATTGCAAAAGGTGATGGCCCTAGTGGGTTTTCATTTGAAGCTAGTTTTGAAACTTTTGTCAGTCCCTTTTCTCTAACTACTTCATCAATTGGTTTACCGGCCTGGTATACTTGTAGCTTTTTTAAGTACTCTGGTACGAGATCTTTATGATGCATCACTCTTCCTGTTTCATATTTTAGTTAAATTAAATTTGAGAAATTCTATCGTTTTTATGGCCGATTGAATAGTTTTGGTCGTTGCATCATGTATATAGGGCCGAGATGAATTAGACTTACTGTATTATGAGTAATTATCACTTTGGACAATTTACAACTGAACACCTCGAGCTTATTCAAGAGGGACTTAACTTATTTAATACTGGTCATTACTGGATGTGTCATGAGGTTGTCGAAGACCTGTGGATGGATGCAATGGGAGACAATGCGCGTTATGTGTATTGGGTTGTTATTCAACTGGCCACTGCACTATATCATCATGAGGATGACAATCTTAATGGAGCAAGTGGGATGGTCAATAAGGCCAAAGGTAAAATTGACTTCATTGAAAAAAATCATGTGGAGTCGGATATAATGGATAGATACTTAGACTGGCAAAATTTAAAAAGTATTGTGAAGGCCATTCCGCAAAAGCCTACTTTAAATGACTTTTCAAAGTTAAAAACTTTTAAATTTCCAGTTCAAAATTAAATGGAGTAGTAATGATTGGAAAGCTTCCATATTTCTTTTTTCGTTCAATGAATATCTTAAAGGCAGATAAGAAAATTATTTTAATTGCACTTTGTCCGGTTCTAATTGGTTTCATCCTTTATTACTCTTTGGGACATTATGCCTTTAGCGAAGTTTCCGCTTGGGGGCATGGATATATAAATGAAAAGTACCCTGAGCAGGGTTGGGTGAGCACTGTATTTTCAGGAGTTCTCATTATTCTTTTAGGAGTAATTATTAACTGGACGTTCTTTATCGTTGTCTCAGTCATTGCTTCACCTTTTAATGATATGCTCAGTTCAAGAGTTGAGATGATTTATAAGCTTCAAAAAGAGAGCACTGATACTTTTACGCAAACGATGAAACGACTACCAAGTATTCTTATGAATGAATTAAAGAAGATTGGTGTTATTGTCGTTTTATCAATTATCAACATTGGTATAGGCTTCTTTTTTCCTCCAATCACATTTGTATTAGGGGGATTAATTCTCGCTATTTCATTTATTGATTATTCATGGTCAAGAAATAACCTAACTTTTGCAGAATGTGTTGGTGATATTAAGTCAGGCTTTCTACCTTATTTACTAGGTGGAGTTGGTTTTATGATTCTTATATCAATACCTTTACTAAACTTATTCTTTCTTCCTTTAGCTGTTGTGTTCTTCACAGTTATCTATTGTGAACTAAGAGTTAAGGAGATAGCTTCAAGTGAAGAAGTTCCTACTAAGGGTTAAGGGAGATGAAGCAGAAATAGCTTCAATCCTTCCTGTTGTAAATGCCATTATTAATGAGCACGAGGACAATCAAGTTGCAATTGTTTACACAGATGCAACTCAGATTGATGACTTCTGGTTACCTGAAAGGTGTTGGGCCTACTCAATTTCAAAGAAAGAAACTGAATCAATGTTTGCAGCACATAAGTTTGCAGCAAATTTACATGAAGTTTTTAATACTGATTACTATATTGATTATGTGAATGATATGTACTCTGCTGTTCTTGGCTTGGCCTTTAGGGCCAATGTAAAGATTGGTTTACAAGGTGGACCAAAGAGCTTTTTTTATCAAGTATCACTACCTGAATATAGCGGTGAATATTTAGATGAAAAGAAAATGAGTGCATTAAGGGCGGTAGAAGGAAACTTTAAGAATGCTAATATCGACCACGCTTTCACACATCAGAGAATTTCAAATATATTTATCTGTTATCCACATAAGTATGATGTTGAATTTGTTGAAAGAATGAATTTTCTTGCTGAATGTTTACCAACTTTAAAGCTTCATGGTTATATTCCAAGTGAATCAGTGGAAGGTTATGATGGGGTTAAGGTAAGTAAAAGAATTAGTTTATTTAGTGAATCACCAAATATACTTCGTCGTCGAATTGATGAATTTGATGCAGTTATAACCAAATCACTAGCAACAGCGCAAATGAGCCGTAACCGAGGACAATTGGCCTTACTCGTTGGAGACGAAGAGCTTACAATACCTGAATGGAAGCACATGCCGGAGACAATTGGTCGCCTATGTTTTAGTGGTTCTACATTACTCTCTTATGGTATCAGTGAGTTAATTCAACTTAAAACTTTTCCGGATTTAGAAGACTATATAGTTAATTATCAGTCACTTAGACTTGTTCCATAGACGTAAAAATGCCTTATTTGCGAGGCCGCTCGATTGTTGCTAAAATAAATCTATGGTGGCCGCAAAAGATCTTACATTTGCACCTTTTGAAATCGTTTCAGTAGAAGTGGAAGATATAAAGTCGTTGGCCCGAATCTATGTGGATTGTTTTTGGGAAAATTACAAAGGCATTCTGTCTAAAGACTATCTCTATTCATTAAAGTATTCTGATATACAACAAAATTGGGAAAGAAAAATTCCTCGTCGTCCAACAGAAGGGGGAACATTTGTTTTCCATGCTCCTGATGGAGATGTTGTTGGCTTTATTGATTACGGACCTGCTCGTGAGCATGAACATGGTATCCCTGGTGAAATCTATGATTTTTATATTTTAAAGAAATATCAAAAAGCAGGAATGGGGCAAAAGCTATTTGATGCTGTCTTAAAAGATTTTAAAAATCGTGGCTACGATTGTTTCTATTTGTGTACTTTTAAAAACAATCCCTCAAAAGGTTTCTTTATAAAAAATGGTGGCAAGGTTTTAAAGGAGTCTCCATTTGAGTTTAATGGAGAGATTTACCAAGAAGAATATTTTTACTTTGATCTATAAAAAAAGGCCCTCGTCGAGGGCCTTCTTATTATGCTTTGAATTGTTCGATTTGTTCTTTAAGTGAATTTAGCTTCTCTTCAAACTCACTTGCTTTTTGTCTTACCTCAACAACAACTTCTTCTGGTGCATTGGCCATGAATTTTTCGTTATTAAGTTTCTTACCAATTTTTTCAAATTCTTTTTGAGTCTTATCAAAGTCTTTTTCAAGACGTTTGATTTGAGCATCAAGATCAATGACTCCATCAAGTTTTAAAAAGATATCAGTGTGAGTCGTTGCCTTCATAATGCACTTTTTAGGATTATCACTAGACTTAGCTGCTATTGTTACATCTTTTGCACGAGCAAGATCTTGCATTCCTGCCATATTGTCGGCAAAGTACGAAGATGCTTCTTCATCATCAGTTAAAAGTGCAACTTCAACTTCATCTTTAGGTTTGATATTGACTGATTGTCTTAGGAAGCGAATTCCTGAAACAACTTCAATAAACTTATTCATCTTAACTTGTTCACTAGGGTAGTTAAGAGCTGCATCGTATTCAGGATATTCAGCTGAGATTAGTAGATCTTCGCTATCTTCTTTTAAATAACCCCAAAGCTCTTCTGTAATGAAAGGAGTAATTGGGTGTAGAAGAGCAGTAATTTTTCTAAAACAGTATTTAAGAACAGTCGCTCTTTGAACTTTGGCAGCTTCGTCTTCACCGTTAAGTGTGTTTTTTGAAAGTTCGATAAACCAAGAACAGAATTTGTCGTATACGAATGAGTACACTTCAGAACAAGCGTCATCGTAGCGGAAAGCATCGAGAGACTCATTAACAATTTTAGTCGTATCGTTAAGCTCTGATAGAATCCATTTTTCTTGATCATCAAGATTTGTAGGAAGATCTTTTTCAGCAAGCTCTAAGAATGGTGAGATGAAACGGAAAGCATTCCAAATCTTATTAATGAAGTTTCTGTAACCAGCGATTCTTTCAGGGTCTAGGTTGATAGCACGGTTATAACCTGAACCAGCAGCTAGAGTAAAACGGAATGCGTCTGCACCATATTGCTCTACCATCTCTAGAGGATCAATACCGTTACCAAGAGACTTACTCATCTTACGACCGAGCTTATCTCTAACGATTGCGTGAATATAAACCTTATCGAATGGAACTTGGTTAGAGAATTTAGTTCCCATCATCATCATTCTAGCAACCCAGAAGAAGATAATATCGAAACCTGTAATTAGAACAGAAGTCGGGTAGAACTTATCAAATCCTCTCTGCTCCATTCTTTCCTTATTTGGCCAACCTAGTGTCGACATTGGCCATAGTCCCGATGAGAACCAAGTATCAAGAACGTCAGGGTCTTGAGTGTATTCTTTTGCACTACACTTTGGACATGCATCTGGCTCTAGAGCTTCATCGGCCCATTGGTGATCACAAGTTGTACAAGTAAATACTGGAATTCTGTGTCCCCATAGAAGTTGACGAGATACACACCAGTTCTTTGGTTCACGTAACCACGAGAAGTAAGTATTCTCCCATCCCTTCGGGTAGAAACGAGTTGTATCATCTTCTACTTTTGCAACGGCTTCTGCCGCCATATCTGTAACGTTTACGAACCATTGTTTAGAGATCATTGGCTCAATAACAACACCAGATCTTTCACCGTGACCAACTTGGTGCACATGTTTTTCTTCTTTTACAAATAGTTCTAGTTCTTTTAATTTTTCAATAACACCCTTACGAGCTTTCTTACAAGGAAGTCCTTGCCACTCAAGACCGTGCTCATTAAGAGTACCGTCTAGGTTTAGGATATTAATGATTTCAAGATTGTGTCTCTTTCCAATTTCAAAGTCATTGAAGTCGTGCCCTGGAGTAACTTTAAGACAACCTGTTCCTTTTTCAATATCAACGTGCTCGTCACCAACGATTGGTACTTCACGGTTACATAGTGGAACGATTGCTTTCTTACCTATAAGGTGAGCAAATCTTTCATCATTTGGATTAACAGCAACGGCCGTATCTCCAAGTAGTGTTTCAGGTCTTGTTGTTGCAACTTCTAATTTAATATCACTATCTTTAACAGAGTAGAGGATGTGATAGAAGGCACCGCTAACTTCTTTGTGATCAACTTCTGCATCAGAAATAGCTGATTGAAGTTTTGGGTCCCAGTTAACAATATAGTCTGATTGATAAATTAGACCTTCATTATAAAGAGTTACGAAAGCGCGTCGTACGGCTTCGTTCGCTTCTGGATCCATTGTAAACATTGAGTAATCCCAGTCACAACTTGCACCCATAACTCTTTGTTGGTTAGCGATAACGCCACCGTATTGCTCTTTCCACTCCCAGATCTTCTTTAAGAAGTCTTCACGAGAGTAGTCGTGCTTAGTTTTCTTTTCTTCATTCCAAATTAGCTCCTCAACTTTTGATTGAGTTGCAATACCTGCGTGATCCATACCTGGAAGGAAAAGAGTCTCATAACCTTTCATTCTTTTAAAACGAATTAGGGCATCTTGAGTAGTGATATCAAGAGCGTGACCTGCGTGAAGAATTCCTGTGACGTTTGGAGGTGGCATGATGACGCAAAAAGACTCACCAGTCTTTCCTGCTTTAGGAGCAAAGTATTTCTCATTTTCCCATTTTTGGTACCACTTCTTCTCTACATCATTTGAGCTATATGTCTTAGGTAGCTCATCGAAATTTCTTGTCACAATTTCTTCCTTTTTTCGATTTAACTAATTGAAATTATATATCATAGGATACACGTTATTTCTTTTAAAAATAGATGGGTAAATAGTTGAAATCCCCAAAAAGTACACGTCAACTTTAAGCTTATTCCCAGTTTTCGACAGGCTCAGGAAGCTCTTGCGGGGCCTTGTAATCGGGGTCTTTGTCGGGCGCGTTATTGAAGAGAAGTTGATCAACTTGTCTTCTGGCCTTAATGAGATCAATGTCATTTATTGAAATATAAGAGATATCATTTTCTTTCTTATGTGAAGAGGCAGTTATGCTTAAGTTACGATTTAGTGAGTTTAAGATTTCTAGGTTTGTGTCTAGTAAAGTCGCGTTACGAAGAGAGCTAGGTTTTCTTAAAGTATCTATCCAGTATTGAAGATAACTAATACGATTCATAAACTCTTTTAGTTCAGGAGAGATCTTTACATCACGATTTTTTATATAGTTGTTGTATTCTCTTAAATTTCTATTTGTTAATAACTCACCAATATCTTTTAAAATTTTATTTGAAATATATTTTGAAAATGGAAGTGTTGTTTCTATCGACTTTATATTTTGATCGATTTCGTTATAAAGTTTTTGAGAAATATTGATATGCTCATACTTCTTGCTAAGTCTCGTATTCAATATTGAATTTAATATGATTAATTCGATAAAATCATTATCAATAGGTGAAGTAAGATTTTTACTAAATTCGACAATATATTCTTGATTGATTTTGCTATTGATATAAAGCTCTACTACTAAGTCTTTAAGTACTGGGCTTAGACTAGGTGAAAACTTAAGTTCTTGCTCAGTAGGAGCAGTGGCAAAAATAGTAAATGTGAACAAAAGGGTGATTAGGTATTTCATAGTTTCGACTTTATCTCTTTATCAATACTAAATTTACCTTCCTTATTTCTTAGAAGATAAATTTTGTCTTTGTATGGGACGAGGATCGATTTATTATGTAGAACGATATTTGAAACATAATTCAAGTCTGTTCTTTGTCTTAATTTTTTATCTTCTAAATTGTAAGAAACGATTTCTCTTTGGTTAAAGAGATTCGAATTTTCGCTTTTTAAAGTTAGGATAAAGAATAACTCATTTTGCTGAATATTGAGATTGTATCCTGGTCCACTTTGAAGATTGATAAGGGGAGAGCGTTTCGTAAAATCAACTCGACCTTTTTCAATCTCAACGAGATCAATATATGGATTTTCGCCAAGAGATGATTCTAGAATGAAGACTTTCGAATCAGAGCTTTCTAAGCTTATAATTTTATCTGTTTTATCATATTGATGAAGGAGGTATTTCTTTTTAGAGCGATTATTGTAAATATTTATATTACTCTTAAGTTCTCGGTCCTTATCTGTGTAATAAATAAGACTATCATCAAAAATTTCTACTTCACTTAGGTGTAGAATATCCTTTGTCACTAGGGGGATCGAAAAACGATCAAGATTATTCTTTAGATTTACAATTTCTATAAAGAGACTTCCTTCATCCTCTCTAGTGTACGAAATATAATTACTCTTAGAGTGAAATTTAGGAAAGCTCCCTTTTCCAACAAAGTCGAGCTGATTCTTTTTAATATTATAAAAATAAATTTCGGCTTCTGTAATATAAGAGAAATCTTTAAAGTGGTTTTCTTTAACACTTATAATATAAAGTTCTTCGTTTGCTTTGATAACATCAAACTCGCTATCAGTTTTTTTCTCCAAAACGGTATTTGCGCGATTCTTTGCGGAGTATGCGATAGCATTCTTTCCCTTTAGATAGAATGTAATACCGTTCAAGTCATCATACTTTAAGTTATGAACATTTTGTCTTGTTGTTAGCTCTAGTAGAGCTGTTTTAGAAAGAACACTCGTTGCTAATAAAGAAGAAATTATAAGCTTATTTATTTTAGTAAAGGCCATATAACTCCCAATTCTTTAAAGGACTTAAAGTAGAGTAGCGTGATAGTGCGGTAAAAGCATTTGCCCATAAAACAGATCGTGGTGAGCTAATGTCATCGAGTGCACTTCTAAAGCTTAGGTAGGTATTGTTATTAATTTCTTTATAACCATCAATAATAAATGGCATAGGTGTACAAATACCAATTTTTCTAAGTTGGTAATGAGAAGGATAGATATCTTCAGCACACCCTTGGCCGTGGATAATTCCATTCTTCTTATTATCTAAAAAGAATTTTAATGACGTTAGTGAATTAATCTCTTGTTCTTTAATATTTAGAACAGAGAGAATTCGTGAATGAATGTCAGCATCAGAAGAGTTGTACTTCGTTTTAAAGTAATCGAATGAGAGTGATCCTTCACTCCATATCTCTAGTGCTTTACGGTTATCAATCATTACATTGTACTTACAACTCTGAGAACGGCATGCTAATTCTTGAGGAACAACCCAGCAACCAGCTTTATATTTTAAGCGAAGAGGATTAAATTGTTTTTTCGACACTTGCTCGCACTTTATTCTACTCGTGACAATTTTCGTTTGAAAAAGAGCATTGGCAACAACCATGTTTAAAGCATTGTAATTCTCTTTTGAATTACCTGGAATGAAAGGTAAGCATTTCTTCCCATCGTTAGAATTGTAACAAATACTAAGTGGCCACTTTTCTTCTTCTCCTGACTCTAGATAAAGTCCATAGATCTTTTCATAAGATGGGAAAACACAGTCTTTACTCTTTAGGTCGTTGGTCGCGAAATGTTTGATAACTCGCGCACCATTGATGATGGCGTAGTTTCCAATATTCCTTGGGCAATCATTGTAATTATTTTTTAGGCGCGAAATTTTTAAAGTTTCAGAAATTTCGTTACAACTAGGCATAGGATAGAGAACTGTGCCTGTCGCTGGACCTTGAGTCATGCATCGGCTAGGTTCATTTCTTAAGAGCGAGATACACTTCAAATAATCTAGTTCTTCCATTTTATCTTCAGGTGTTGTTTTACCCAAAATATTTCGACATCGAACTTCAATATGATCTGGCGATTTTTGTTTATTAATAATTAAAGACCAAAAGTCTTGCTTGGAATAATTTTTACAAAATAGTTCTTCACGACTTAGATTACTGCAAAAGTTTTTGAAGTATAAAATATCACGATCATTAATTTCATCAGTATATGTCTTAGATTGACGCCTTAGAGAATTGATATAACTTCTCTCAGAAATACTCAGTGAATTATCTCTCAATCTTTCACCAAGTTTACCTGCTAGCTCTATGGTGTAAGGAACGCTACAGATATGATCAATATTAATATTACTCTTTAGGTCTTTGTATTGATCGAGGCATTGCGTTTGATTACGAGGAAATTTTGGAGTCAACTTTGTGAATGTATCTTTTAAGAGACCTTTTTCAAAGAGGCGAGACTGCTTGAATGATAGGCGACAATTACTCTTGTAGTAATGAGCAAGAAAGGCATCAATAGGAACTAGGGCCGTTGATGTCGAACTATCTGATGTTACACTCGCTTCAACATTAAGAAGTGGTTGGTTGTTAATTCTAATAAGACGATTTTTTAGGAGTGTATATATTGAACACTTATCAACATGAAATAATTCTTTATAGTCTTGTTCACTATAGAGAAGGATTGCATTTAACTGTCTCTTAGATAACTCGATTTTTTCTTCATCTTTGAAATTTTGTCTAAACGAAACTTTATCGCTTGGCGGATTTAGAATCTTGTCGTTAATTTCACTCTGAAAAGTTTTTAACTTTTCTTCAAATGTTTCTAATAAACTAGTTTGATTTTCTTGAGTGTTTTGGGCGAGTATTTGATTTTGAAAAAAGCTAGGCCCAGCTAGAACTGAGCCTAGTATAATTGATTTAATCGATAGTTTTTGCAAGGATTGAAGCAACGTCTTCAATCTCAAGGTTTTCAGTACCTGTTTTTTCGCTAATTCCACCCTTAAAGTTTATCATACAGAAAGAGCAGGCCGTAGCTAATTTATCAACTTTCTTTTCACCTACATGCTCAAGGCGTCCAGCAGCTAAATCAGTACCAGCTTCAACTTCGTACCACATATTACCACCACCCATTCCGCAGCATAGGGCAGTATCTTCTTTCTTATCCATTTCTTTGATCTCAACACCTGCTGCCTTTAGGATTTCTCTTGGAGCATTGTATTCACCGTGGTGGCGACCAAGGTAACATGGATCATGGAAAGTAAGATTTTCTTCAACTTTCTTTTCTGGTTTTAGTTTCCCAGAACGTAGTAGGTCAGCAAGAAGTTCAGTGTGGTGAACTGTAGTAAAGTCACCATCATCAAATTTAGCGTATTCCTTACCAATCGTATGTAGACAGTGTGGACAGTGAGTTACAACTTTATCAAAGTCGTATTGTCTCATATTTGCAATATTTTCAATCGCAATTTCAAAGAATGAGTACTCATCACCAAAGCGTCTGATTGGGTCACCATTACATTTTTCAGTTTTCCCCATAACAGCAAATGAAACACCTGCTTTCTTTAGAAGCTTAACTGTATCTTGAACAACCTTTTGGTTAGAAGCATCGTATGAACCAGCACAACCAACATAGTAAAGGTAATCAACTTTTTTACCAGCTTCGATTACTGGAACATCAAGACCGTCTGCCCATTTGAAACGATCATCTTGAGAGATTCCCCAAGGGTTTCCGTTGATTTGTACTTTTTGAACTGCCGTTGCAGCGTCAGCTGGAATCTCTCCAAGTGTAAGAGTTTTGTATCTCTTTGCACCCATGATGATATCCACGTGCTCAATATTTGCTGGACACTCTTCCATACAAGCACCACAAGTAGTACATGAGTCTAGTTCAATTGATGAGTATATTGAGTTTTCCCAGAAGTCAGCGTCAGTTTCACCTTTTGCTGCCGTTTCAAAAGCAAGATCACGTGCTTTTGTAATAATCTTTTTAGGATCCAGAGGTCTTTCTGCAAGGTTAGCAGGACATACTTGCGTACAACGTCCACACTCAACACAAGCTAGAAGGTCTAGTTTATTTTTAAGACTAAGTTCTGAAATTTTCCCAAGTCCGAAAGTCTCAGCAGTTTCATCTTCAAAGTTCATTGGCTCAAGTACGGCACCACGTCTTGGCGTAGTAACTAGGGCAGCAAATGGAAGTACAAAGATGTGAGAGAATTTAGTTGTTCCACATGCAGCTACAAATAGCATTGTATTTGCCATGTGAACCATCCACATTGCACGATATGAATATGCCCAAACCTGTTCTGAAAGAGGAATCTTAGTAAAGATTGAAGCTAGCGCCCAACCAACTGGTGACCACGTTGCTTCTCCAACAGGCATACCTGTACCCATGATTCTTACACCTTCAATTAGGTATCCAAGAACAACAAGGCAGATAAGCATAGCGTACATAAATAATTCTTGCTTTGGTCTCGTTGCTTGAAGGTAAGAAGGTCTATCAATATATCTTCTTTTGTAAGCAAGGCCAATACCTGCAAGAACCATTAATCCGGCCATGTCGGCCAGGAAAGAGATTACGATATAAACAGGTCCTTTGTAGATTTTAAAAGGAGTGTCAGCGTGAATTGCAACAAGGTCTGTAGCAATCCATAGAATAACAAATCCCCAAAAGATTAGACCGTGGAAAAGAGCTACGTTTCTAAAACGTGGTACTTTACCAGTAAGAAGCATTGTTTTGAAGAATGATCCCCAGTTTAACTTCTCTGGTAAAAGGTCCTTTAGGCCCTTGATAGCATCAATACCTTTTTTTCCAGTGATAAATTGAATTTTTTGATACAGACCTTTGAACATAACAAAGACTGCTGCAAAAAATAGAATGTACATGACAACCTTAAACGAGAATGGAATATTCCAAAAAATTTCTCGCGTGGCGGCATCAAGAGTTTGATTCATTTCTTCCCTCGCTTACTTTTTAAACGTGAATATTAATTTTAATAATTTCAATCCTATATATATGATAATATATCATAAGAATCCCTATTTAATGAGTCGGAAATTATGATGTACGATAAAAAAAACTTAATATTTTTATTACTTCTCGGAATATTTTTTTCATGTTCAAGAGTTAATACTATTAACTTAAAAAAACATTCGTTTAATAACTATCCTCAAAACCTAATTTTTATTCAGATACCTGGCCTAAGTGAAGAGCATATGGGCTATTTGCACTTTAAGAACTTAAATTATACAGCAAAGACTGAGCTCGAAAATTATGCGTGTTTCGGTAAAATGTGGTCGTATAATATGATGACGATTACTCCAAGTGTTGAGGATCAATTACTAGCGCAGATTAACGGTTACGGTTTGGCTAACCAAACATGTGAAAAATATCAAAGAAAGTCTCTTTGGGATGTATTTGTAAACTCGGGCTATAGTAACTCTGTTATCTATCGCGGTGAATCTCCTAACTTAGCTGCTATTAATAAGTGTAATGCTAATTTTTACCAAAATACTCGATTATTTATCTCAGGTGGAAAGGCCGTAAAAGAAAGCAAGGCATTTCACTTTCAAAAGTCGAGTGATTATAAAGTTGGTGAAATTTATAGTGATCAATCATGTCGTGGACAAAAGTGTTTTTCGAATACGATGAATCTATTTGAGCATGTCTTTGATTCAATGAATGATTCTAATCGTAGGTTTGTTAATATCGTAGACTACGACCTTTATAAAATTTTGAAAAAGCAGGATGCAAAAGAATTTGCAAAGTATATGTCTTACCTTAATAATTTCCTGACCCAAGTAAGAAAGAAAGTAAGCTCGACAAACGATTACTTAATCGTTGTAAGTTCTGTTTCACCTAAGGCCATCGATTGGCGTAAAGTTAATAGTAAGTGGAAATCAATTTCAATAGCTTCTAATAAAGATTCTCAACTGATGGCCCCAGTTTGGGCAGATGGTGCACTTGCGGAAAATTTTTGTGGAATTTACTTAGAGTCTGATTTGAACAGCCGCTTCTTCTGGAGATCAGAAGAAACGACTCTGCCATTTTAGTGAAGGCTAAGAATACTTGAAACTTCTTCTTTTGTGATTAAATAGGCTGTTTTGCAGTAATCACATTTTGTTTCAATTGAAGCATCGTTGTGGAATACATCTGCAAATCCACTTGAGCGAACGACGCCTGCTACACCTGTAACCATGCGGTCGCGAGAGCAGTTACATTTGAATTTAATTTCTGTCGACTTTAAGAAATCAAAATCAAGTCCTTCAAATGCTTTTTGAATTTCGCTTTCTTCATTTAGAGCTTGTTTGAAAATATTATGAAAGCTTGTTTCATTTTGTTTGATATAGTCTTTCAGGCTCAACGACTCGACAATCTCTTCTTTATCTACATTGACTTCAGGAAGCTTCGTTACAAGCATTACCTGGTCACTATCATCGCTAATGATAATTTTTGATTTCATTTGATATGATTTATCAAAAAAGTCATTCATAATTTCTTTAATTGAGCGGTTCTCAACATTGATAATACTCGAATAAGGAGTCTTGCTATATGGAAATTGCTTTACCGTTCTAAGCTTTCCTGTAATTTTTTCTGGTATTGTTGGGAGCTCTTCTGGGAAGATTAGTGTTCTAAAAAAACCAGACTGATTCATTTCTAACTTGTAGCGAAAGTAAGGAGAGTCTGAATCAATAAAGATTCCCATATTTTCTTGAGGCTTTAGAAAATTAATTAGAGGTAGTATTGAAAGTGTGCAATCTCTAAAAAATCCAAAACCTTGATTATTGACACTGTGAATAAGTGCAAGATCATGAATAACTTTTTGACCTTCTAGAAAAGAAATTGCGAAGGTTTTCTCTTTATTAATGAAGTTGAATAGACGGCTTTCTTTAATCACAGTAAAATTCTCCTTGTAGGCGCTTTATATATCGTTTTTTGCATAAAGTGTCATTTAAAAAGGGTAATGTTGCGTGTTAAATCTTTATTTATATAAAAATCATTTTGATGAGTTATTTGAAGAAAATGAAAATATAAAAAGCTGGCAAATAGTCTGTCCGTCTCCCCAGCGTTCAGATTTATATCGTGATTATATTATTCGCAAAGGCCATGCTAGAAATACTGAGACAATTACAGTTGCAAAGTTCTTATCTGATCACCTGAATTTAGATGATGAGCAAAAAAAGCTATCTAAGTCTGAACTTATGGTAGACCTTTGGACTTTTTGGAAGTCTTCGGTAAATGATGATTATGAAAAGTTTCATTTTTGTTTTGAGCTCTTTACTGAAGTACGTTCATTTGATCTAAGTGGTTCATTAATTGAAGAATTAAGTCAGCTGGCCACTCTTGAAAAAGACTGTATCGCTGGACTGATGAGATTTCACACTTATTTAGAAACATATAATATTGTTGATGAACAAAAGTCTTACCAATTAGTTAGTGAAAGTTTTAGACCACAAGAAGACGTTGGTTATATTTTTATTGGCTTTGATCACTTAAATGCAAATCAAATTGATATGCTCAAAGGGATGGGAGAGAAGGCCAGTGTTTATATTCCTTTTGAAAAATCTATTTTCAACCAATGTGATAATAAAATCTTTTGGCCTAACTGGGTAGAGTTAGAGCAGATAAAAGAAGCACATGAGATCGAAAGCATATCTTGTGATTATATTTCTATTCCTTCTGGAAGAAGTGCTGAGTATTTAAGTGATCTAATTTCTGGTGAAAAACAAATTTTAAGTTTTTCGAATGGACTTGACCTGACTCAAGTAAACTCGATTCTACTCGCACAAAAAAGGTTTAAGACAGACTTTGCACTATTCTTTACAAGTGTTGATCAGTTAATTTCTAAAGTACAAGAACAGTTAAACTTGAATAAAGGTCATTTAAGTGCAGATGAATTAGTTTTGTTCTTAGATAAGCTTGCTCTTACTAATATGAACGAGAAGAGCTTTATGCTTTTAAAAACTATTTTAGCATTTAAGAAAGAAGTTATAAGCTTTAGTGAGAAAGCTACGGTAAACGAAAATATTTATAATTCTGATTTAAAACTATTGAAAGAAGTCCTAGGTCTTAACCTCCCAAGAACATCAGTCGTTAACATTTCGATGAAAGATACTGGTGTGATTGGAACAAGAGATAACTTATTCACTAGTGAACGTGCAGATAATCAATATCTATATATTTCGAAGGACGATTTGGGAGCGCTAAGCTCTTCTCAAAGGTTCTCAAATGATGTTCTCGTTATTTTTAGTGCATTTGGTCCATTACAAAGTAAAAACTTAGATATTATTATTTTAAGAAACCAACTTCGACGCTTTATTCTGGGAGGCGGAAACCTAATTTTAGAAGAAGGACTAACGCATGGGAGCTCAATTGCTGAAAATCTTTTTGAAGGTGTTGAATTAAATCCAACCCATGCCCAAGCAAGTGAACGTAAAAGCTTTGGAACTATTTATAGTCAAAAAGCAGCTATACCTGAAAAATTATCACCATCATTTATTCAAACATATATTGATTGTCCGAAGAAGTGGCATTTAAAATACGCTCAAGGTGTCGACCTCGATGTTTCTTCTTCTGCCTTTATTGATCGACGTTATATTGGGACAATTAATCACAGTGTGATTGAATCTTACCTTGAGCTTCATAATCAGTATGATCGCGGAATTCTAAAAGAGCTTATTGCAAATACCTTTAAGCGATTTATCGATGAGAAGTCTCTACTACCTGAAAAGATCGATATTGAAAGCCTGAAACTTTCAGTAGAATCCTACTGTAGTGGCATTATTTATAAACTTCTTGAAATTAAGAATGAATCAAGTGTTGAATTCTTTTTCGAAAGAGATATTTCAAAAGTTAATGAAAAATATAAAGGGTCTATCGACTTAATTATCAAAGATGGTGATGATTATTATATTTACGATTTTAAAACATCTGGCGGGGCCGTTCCTACTAAAACTGATATAAATGATTTTCGAAAAATTCAACTTCTTGCTTATTATGAAGCATGGGGTGTCGAGCATAATCTAAAAGGTGGTGGCTACCTTTGCCTTGAAAACTTGAAAGATTCAATCTTTGTTGGTGAAGAAAAGTTTTTTAATGAATTTCACTCTAGAACAAATAAAATAGAAAGTTATAAAAAAGAAGAGTTTAATGAGTTTATGAATGAAACGATGGTTTCAATGAGAAGTGCACAGTCGTGGCCGGCAGCACCACTAAACTCAGGAATATGTACCTTCTGTGTTGCAAATCCAATTTGTGCAAAGGGTGGGGATAAGTAATGGCCATTCAACTTAATTCAGAACAAGAAAAAGCAGTAATGCATAATGGTGGAGTCCTACTAAATGCTGGAGCTGGTTCAGGTAAGACTAGAGTTATCATTGAGCACTTAGCTTATTTAATCGAAAAAAAGTACGATGCTCTTTTTGAGTCTGCACATCCTGATATTCTAGGGCAATTAAAGTCATATCTTTCTAAAATTGTAGTAATGACATTTACGAAGGAAGCTGCTGGTGAGTTACAATCTCGTATGTTTGATCGCTTTTCAAAAGTCGAAGATGTTACAAAGAAGAAAATTATTGATGAGGCCCTTGAATCACTTGGTATTTCTACGATTCACAGTTTTTGCCTTAAGTTGATTAAACGAGGTTATATTTTTGGTGCTCCAGCGAACCTCGATATTGTTGATCGTTTCAAAATTAATGTGAAAATTGAAGAGTTAACAAAGCAATGGTTCTCTCGAAATCTGAATAATCAGAAAATAGAAATATTTTTAAAGAATATTGACGCTCTAATTAGCTCGATGCAATTTGTGTTTGCAAGTCCTGAGCTTAGGTTTGAGTGGTCAAGTATTGATGTTAATGACGTCTCTTTTGATGAAGGCGAATACTTCGATAATATATTGAGCTTACTTGGCTGTAATGAAGTCTTTAATAATCATTACTCTAGTAATACTTACTCCGATGAACATAGTAAAAAAGCATGGTGGAAGCACTTAAGCGCATCAGAGTCTTTTTTCTTATCAAAGAATTATAGTTGGAATAATATAAAACGTTTTTGTGAGATTTATAAATCAAATAAACCGCGAAAGGCCAAAGGAATCCCTTTGGAAGTTGGAGAGTTAATTGATCAATGTAACTCTCTACTAAAGTTTTATGATAAAGAATCTGAAAACTATGATGCCTTTTTTGAGAATGAAGGGATATATCTAGAATGGTTAACTTTATACAAAGAACTGTTTAATTATATAGAAGAGTATTACTACAATTATCCAGGAATCGACTTCTCTGATATTGAATACCTAACTCTAAAGTCGTTAGAAGAAAGTGAAGAATCACGTAGGCTTTGTCAGGAGAATTTCGATTATATTATTGTCGATGAATATCAAGATACTTCTCCTGGGCAGTATCAAATTATTAAGCATGTTATCGGTGAGAATTTCAATCGATTAATGTGCGTAGGTGATCGCAAGCAAGCTATCTATGGATTTAGAGGTGGAGAAATTGCGGTATTTAATCAAACTGAAAAGGTAATTCCTCAAAACCTTTACATGTCCAATAATTATCGCTCAGAGGAAGCTGTTGTAAATTTTAACAACCAATTCTTTGAAACAATATTTGGATTAGGCGAAAAATATCAAGGGCACGATCAGTATAGTGTAAAAGTTGATTACCAAAACTTTCCAGATGTTAAAGAATCCGGTCTTGGTATCGTTAAAGGTCATAAAGTTAATCTCGAAATCGAGTTAGAGAAAAAATCTTCAACAACTTATGACAATATCGAAGCAGGTGCTATTTGTGATCTAATTAAAAAGAAGCAAGATACAAATCCCGATGAAGAGATTTGTATTCTTTATCGAACACTTGCACCTTCAAAGCAATTAATTTCAAACTTGATGGCAAGTTCTATTCCATTTGTTGCCCAAGTAAAGATTCCTTACGGGGAAGATCCTCTCGTTATTATATTTAAGGCCTTTGTTAACTTCTTAATTGAAGGAGTTAAGGAAGGGGCCGACGAAAAGAGACTTCATGCAATTGCTCGATACTACAACTTTATAATTGAAGGAGTATGTAGCCATTACTATGACTCATATCAAAGTGTTGATGTAACAAGTCTTATGAAAATGAAAGATACTTATATTAATAGTAATATTGAGTATGCCTTCTGGTCGTTTGTATTTGATTTAGGCTTATCAAGTTCTGCCTATAAGAATAATTCTGAAAAAATAAATGGAATTATTGGTGGTGCTAAAGGTGATATTGATCAAATTTATAAAATCCTAAAATCTTTAGAGAAGGACTCGTATAGTGCTAGCTTCTCTTATCTTTCACAACCAAAAGTTAGAATTATGACGACTCACGCTTCAAAGGGGCTTGAATTCGATACGATAATTCTTGGTGGTATTCATACTAACGGCCGTACAGTTGTGGATAAGTCTAAGTTTGGTGCGCTTCCAGGAGCTTTATCTTGGAGTGCAGATATAAATAGTAAGAAATTAAACTCATCTCCAAATCTAATTCTAGAGAAGCTAATAAAAAAACAAAAAGAATTCTCTGAGTCAAAGAGACTTTTCTATGTAGCCTGTACAAGGGCCGTGGAAAACATCGAATACTTTGATATAAGTATCAATGGCGAAGATGTAAAACATTCTGACAATAGCTGGATTGTGCCACTTCGAAATTATCAAATGAAGTCAGTAGAGATTGAAAGTTTTGATCTTAAATACGAATTGGAAGAAGCAATACGTCCACCTATATATTTTCTCGATCCATTAGGAGTTAAGAATATTGATAACTCTGTAGACATTGGTCTCATCTCTGAACTTTCAGTTACAAAACTATCTGAGTTGGCTTTATGTTCAAGAAAATTCTATTTAAACCAAGTCTTAAAACTTGAGGATGATTTAAAAGAATTCTCAAAAGAAAAAGAAATCGCACTGCCTCACGTTCAAGGTGTTTCTGATGTTGATCGTGGTAACCGTCTTCACTTCTTAGTTGAAAATCTTATTAAAGGTAGAGATTTAAAATTTAATAATACAGAAGAGGTTGAAATTGTCGGATGGGTAGGGGATACAATTAAAAAGTCTTCACATGACAAAATTTTAAGTGAGCATCAAATAAAATTCTCTTTTTTTGGTCAAATGATTACAGGGATTATCGATGGATTGCTTTATCAAAATGGTCAGGTAGTAGAAATTTGGGACTTCAAGTCAGGACTCATTGATGATGATAAGCTGCGCTCATATTTCTTTCAATTAAAAACCTATGCTTATGGTCTACTATTAGTTGGCGAACAAGTTACTGAAAAAATTAAGTTAAAGGTACTAGCTCTTGATCAAAAACGTGTCATTGAAGAAGAAATTTCAATGGCCGAGCTTGAAGCAAACCTATTTGAAACGTGGAGAACTCTTACTGATTTAGTCGGGAAAAGAATAACTCACTGTTCATCATGTACGTATGGAAATTTATGCCACCAATAAGCGACTTAAATTGTAGTTAACATCTTATGTTAAAATAATCTCTGTAAATCCAACTATTTGAAAGGCAGGACGCTAAAATGATTAGGATGATCTTTGTATTATTTTTAACTTTTATGACGATTAAGACTTTCGCCGCAGAAAGTGATCTCTACAATTTTTCATGGCTTGATAAAGATAAAGAAATTTATGTACTTCAAAACCGTAAGTTTAAAAAACAACAACGCTTCTATGTAAGTGGTGGCTTTGGTAAAACACTATCTGGTGCGTTTGTTGATTCAACTTCTATGCAGTTAAGAGGTGGTTACTTTTTTACTGAAGAACTTGGTGCTGAATTTATCTATGCTTCTAATTCAGGTGAAGAGAATGATACAGCCGCTTCTGTTAGAAACAGTAATGGTGGTGGAAGTGGTTCAATTCCATTTAGAAGAATTGTAAACGACTATATTGGTGTTATGGCAACATGGGCGCCTTTTTATTCGAAAATTAATACATTCAATTCAATTCTCTATGTTGACTGGATCTTTGGTCTAGGTTTAGCAAAACTTAATGAAACAAATAATGGCCCTGAAGTTAGAGCAGGTTCTCCAAACCCTGGTTTAACAATAGATGAGTCACACACTGGTCTTATGTGGGATGTTTCAACTAAATTTTATATTAATCAATCTTGGAGTATTAGAGCAGATATTAACGGAATTCTTTATCAAGCTGCACCAGCAAGAGAGTCTGGTTCTGAGAGTGATCAATTATATTCAAATATTGATCTAACTTTCTCTGTTCAGTTTGACTTATAAAGGAAGCTATTGTGTTTAAGAAAGCGCTTATAACATTTCTAATATTGAGTCAGGCATACGCACTTGAGTCAATTTGGACTGATTTAACAAAATCAAAAAATCGTATATCTCGCTATCCGAATATTATTAAAGAGCTTATAGATAAAGAGATGTACCATACGGCCGTTCCTTATGTGAAAGAGTATTTAGTTACGTATAAGGGAAGGACGAATAAGAATTTTGAATATCTATTTGAACAAGTTGTTTCAAAGGTAGGAGATAGACAATTTATTCTGTTGCCTGAGAATTATCTTCAAAATATTGATTCTCCAACTCTTAAATATTTACTCGCTAAAAAGCAGTTAAAGAGAAGAAAGTATAAAGAAGCTCTTCAAACCTTAAATGGAACTATTCCGGCATCACATCCTGTAAAGCCATTTGCACTTCACTTAGAAGGTGTTGCATTTACTATGCTTAGAAGTTTTAAGGCCGCAGTTGGATCATTTGAGAACTGTGTTGATCAGTCGACTAGTAGTAGTGACGAAGTACGTGCAAGACAATTACAAATTAATCAGGACTACTGTCTTGCTGGTATTGCAAGAGTGAAGTATGAACAAAAGAAATTAGATGAGTCTGAACTTGCTTTTATTGATGTAGATAAAAGATCTTATATTTGGCCTGAGCTACTAATCGAAGAGGCTTGGAATAGTTATTACAAAGGTGACTATAATAGAACACTTGGGAAACTTGTGACATATAAGGCACCGGTTCTAAATTATATAGTTAATCCAGAAGTTAATGTTCTAAAAGCACTTAGTTATTTTAAGCTATGCTTATATGATGATATGTCTAATATCATTGATGATCACTATAAAGAATTCGATAAATCAAAACAAGTAATCGATCAAATGCTTGCTAAGAAGCATTCTTTAGAATGGTATTTTAAATTCATTAATAGCTATGTTGATGGAAAAAAATACTATGATCCACTAACAAATAAGCTACTTGAGAATGTAAGAAAAGACCCAGCTTTTTTACAACTGTATCAAAGTTATAAAGATGGCCTTCGTGAAATTAAGACAATAAAAACAGTTAGAAATAGAAGATTAAGAAAGATTTTAGCTATTAATTTAAAAGACTCTTTATTTCTTCAACAAAAACTAATTGGATCTTATGTTAAGAAGGTTTTTAAGCTTAATTCTGCACAATTAGAAAAGTCATTTATTGGTTTAAGTTATTTAAGACTTGAAGCACTGAATGCAAGAAAAGCACGTTTATATAGTGGTATTACAGATACCGGAGCAAGAGGTGATATTAAGTACCTGAAAAGAAACTCGAAGCAATACTTTTGGTCGTTCAATGGTGAGTTTTGGGCCGATGAGTTAGGTGACTATGTATTCGCTCTTCGATCGGAGTGTCAAAAATGATTAAGGTTTTATTATTTGCAACTCTTATAAGTTTTAACTCTTTTGGTATTAAGCTTAATACTAAAAGAGATCGTATTGTTTCAGTAATCGATATGGAGCTTAAAGAGCTTGTGCGTATGAAACGATACACAAAGAACGATACAATGCTTGATTTGCGTATGGCCGAGCTTAATTTAGAGAAAGGGCGAATTATTCGTGAACAAGAAAATGAAAATTTCTTTAACTTAGATATAAAAGACAAGAAGCGTATTGATCGAAAGAAGTTTTTTGCTGAATCTAGCGCATACTATGATAGAGCTCAAAAAATTGGATTGTCGATACTTAATAAGAAACCAAACGCTAAGGCACGCTCTCATATCTATTATATCCTTGCTTATAATGAATTAGAAAATGTTCAAATGGATAGAGCAAAGTCTCTTTTCGTGAAGTCTGTAAAATCAGCGCCAAAAAATGATTTAATCGGAGTTAAGTCTCGTCTTGCACTAGGTGATATCTATTATCGAGAAGGTGATTTCAGTAAATCTAAGAGGTATTACGATACTGTAATTTATAAGATTAAAGATGATAAGTGGTACACTAAGTATCTTTACAATCTTGCTTGGTCTAACTTTAGAGTTGGAAATAAGAATACTGCAATTAAGCAAATGAAGGAAGTTCATAGTCTGTCGAAAAGTCCTAAATATATCGACAAGAAGGATATGGCCGGACGTGATGTTGGTTACTTCTATGCTGATAAAGGCGATACTAAGAAGGCCCTACAATTCTACCAAAATGAAAAGGGAACACCTGAAAAGAATTTTTTCGATATGGGAATGTTTCTTCTTGATAAACAGAAGTATTCTCAAGCTGCAGGAATGTTCAGATCTGCATTTAATGGAAAGAGTGAAGAGTACAAAGCTAAGGCACTTGTTCAACTATTACAAATCTATGATAAGTACAACAATAATAAGAATTTTCTTGTTTATGCGCGAACAATTACTAAAACAAAGCTTAATCCAGAGCAAAAGAAAGAGGCGCTGTTTTATGTAACAAAACGTGCTGCTCATCTTCAAAAAGAATTAGGATTGTCTCATAATAAGAAGCGTCCAAAAATTATGAAGTTTAAAGGACGTATTGCTGCTGAATTATACTTTATTTCACAAGAAGTTGATCCTAGCTTAGGAGAGAGAGCTCTGTTCTATGCTGGTGAGTCTTACTATGCAGCTTCTGAATATGATCAAGCACTCTTTATGTACGATAAGGTTATCTCTTCTGATAAAACTGATAATGTATACTTTAAGAGATCATTAGCAGGTATGATTGTCGTACTAAATGACAAAAGAACTTCAGCTGGAATTAGAAAAAAATATTTTGAGAAAGTATTCTCAACGTATATCAAGCATGAAGATTCAAAGCTTAAGAAGAATAAAGCTGTTGAGAAGCTATTCTCTTACTATGTCGATGAAGAGAAAGATGCTAAAAAAGCACAGAATCTGTTTTTTGTTTATGCTAAAGAGAATCCAAGAGCAATTTCAAAAAATGAGGCAATGATTGGACGTATTGTCGACCTTCATAAATCACAAAAGAATAAGTCTGAGTTAATGGGTTTTGTTGGCGAACTTAAGTCTACTGGAATACCGCTAAGAAGAGGGTTTATCACTCATTTGAATAAAATTATTCTTGTCGCTCAATTTTCGGATATTCAAAAGGCAAATCAAAAAGGTGATAAGGTTACGGCCTTGAAGGGTTACCTGTTCATCTATAAAGATAAAGAAAGTACGCCTGAAGCTAAAAGGAATGCAGCATACAATATTGCTGTTCTTTTCTATGAGTCAGGTAATATTGATTTAATGACTAAGTGGCTTGATCGTGCAATTGAAGAAATGCTAATTTCTGAAATTACGAAATTTTATGAATCGTTCAATAGTATTATTAGTGAGTTGTTCCTAAGACAAAGAGTCGATCATGGAATGGCCCTTACTCAAAAACTACTGTCAAAAACTTGTTCTTTAAATGATAAGAGTAAAGAAGGTTTATTAAAGAACTATATAGTAATGGGGCTTGCAACCAATAAAGATAGTGCTGCAGTGAGCTTTGTGGATTCACAATCTAAGTGTCGTTTTAAAAATACAACACTATTATCTTCTTACGAACAAATATTTGATTACTATATCGACACTAAACTGCTGGATAAGGCGGATGCCATTTATCGTCAACGTCTAAGTGCCTACACGACAAACCTTTACAAGAAGTCTGAGTACGTAGGGAAGCTGTCAAAGTTATCAAGAACGCAAAAGAACACTTCACGTTATGCAGGTGAGTTATCTTATATTTATAATAAAGTTAAAAAGAAGAAAGATCTTGCAATCGAAACTATTGATGAAGTTGCTCTTATGGAAGTTGATAAACTTGAGAATGACGTGAATAACTTCAATTCAATTGGACTAAGCTTTCCTGAAAATAAATTTAATAATACGATGAAGCTCAAGTTTAATCGTCTAGATCGTATTCAGGGAAAAGTTGCTCGTATCGTAGCGATGGGCTCAGGAGAGGCAATGGTTAAGAGTTATTCACTTTTAATTAATTCGTTTGATCGCTTCTCTACAGATGTCGGTTCATTCTCTCCTGAGGGCAAGTCTCCAGAATATATAAAGTCGTTTAAGGCGAGTATGGCCAATGTTTCGGCCAATCTTGCAACTAAATCAAGACAGCTTAAAAGAGAGCTAGATAATTTAATCAATAAGAATGACGTCTTAACAGTTAACTTTGGAACACTATCTAGACAAGGCTTAGGGCTACCTTCGATGTCTGGAGCCGTTCTAATGGATAAGAGGGGGAATCGTTAATGAAGTACTTAGCTATTCTTTCAATGCTATTTATGGTGTCTTGTGCATCTTCTAAAAAAGGTTCAACTCAACAGTTAGAAGATGGTGAGCAAATTGAAAATCTTACGAATGCAGACTTTAAACCAAAGAGTCAGATTCGTTATAATGCAGAAGCTGATTATCATCTCATTAATGATCTGGTTGATGACGTTCTAGAAGATGAGTCACTTGATAAGGTTGATTTAAATAAACTTGAAGAAATCGATTCAAAGAAGACTGGGCTTGTTGGTCTTTGCTATATGGGGAATACGAAGGAAGGTCTATCTCAGCTAGATGCAATGTACGAAAAGTATAAGGCCAATCCTTCATATTGGAATCAGCAGGGGATTTGCTCATACAAGTCTGGAAATAAGAGACTTGCAAAAGTTTACTTTAACAAGGCCGTAGCACTTGATGATAAATATATACCAGCGATCAATAATATCGGCGTTGTCTATATTGATGAAGATAAAGATGCAAAGGCAATTGCGGCTTTTAAGCAAGTACTTATTCTGAAGAAGAATAATAAAACAGCAATGTTTAATCTTGCAAATATCTATATCAGATATGGCCTATACTCAAAATCAACTTCACTGTTGAAGCGACTTTATTCTGTTAATAAGAATGATCGTGATGTTATTAACTCATTAGTTTATTCATATCTTTTTGATGCTAAGCCAAAGTATGCTTATACAATTCTTAAAGAAATGAATTCTGATTATATTGATATCCCAAGTCTAAAGATCGCTCTTTACTATTCTTTAAAACAACTAAAGAGTGATCACGCTGTCACAATACAAAGTGACTTAGACACTACCGATATGAATGCTAAAGACAAGGCCTTCTATCAGCAAGTTAGGAAGATGTAATGATGAAAGTTTTATTATCAACGATGTTACTTTTATTTACGACACAAACATTTGCACAAAAGTCTGTAAAAGAAAAAGTAGTTTATAAGTATAAGAAGTTTGAACAGTTTAATCTTGAAGAGATTAGCGTTGATGGTGAGCTTGGGGCACCAGGAGAGATTACGGTCTCAAATCGTTATCTGCGTCAGTTCAAAAATAAATTACCTTCAAAACCAAACTTTCATTTAGAAATGATGAAAGGTTTGGATCGTATACGCTAGGAGTAGAAGTGGATCAAGGAAGATCATTTTATTTAAAGGGTAAAAAAGATATTCGTCTACCTCAAAAGAATCGTATCATCTTAGGAGCAAGTGACTCTTGTGATGTTCGTATGAGAGGTGCCGGTATCGATGATATTCATTGTCTTATTGAATTTTCAGACAAAGTATCGATCTATAGTATGTCTTCTTCTAAGCCGGTATTAGTTAATGGACAAGAAGTTGTTACGATGGAACTAAAGGGTGGTGAATCAATTACAATTGGTAATTACTCATTTACTTTTGATTCGTCATCAAAACTTCCTCCTCAACAACTAATTCACCCTCAGGAAGTTGTTAAGAACTTACCAAAGCAACCTAAGTTTAATGATGAGCGCATACGTAAGGATGAAGAGTATCAGGTAAATTACCCTCTAAGTATTGATGATAACGTAAAGTTTTCAGAATATATCTTTGAAGAGCCAGATGAAATTTATCCAATCTTTAAATATAGTATTGATAAGGAAGCGGCCGAAGTTATTATCTTATTTAATGGGAAGATTGTTTCTCTTGATTATATTCCACATAAAGATGGAAAGTTTTATTTAGTTGGTGCTAACGCTCGTGGAAATGATATAGAGTTTCCATATCTAGGTAAGAAAGACAAAGTCGAACTTTTAGATATTAGAAAGAATGATGTCGCAGTTGGGAAGATTCCTGGTTTTGAACATCGTACTTTTCTAAATAATAAAAACGCGAAGAGCTCATTACGTCGTGATGATATTCACATTTTCGAAAAAGATAACTTAAAGGTTTTTATTAGGGGTACTGAAGCTCCTCCAATTGTAAAAACGGCACCTATATTTAGACGTGATAAAGAATTAAGAAAATATCTCATCTTCTGTTTATTATTCTTCATTGTTTTTGCAGCAGGAATGATGAACTTTAAAGTCGATAAAGAAATTGAAAAAGAGAAAGTTCCAGAACGTATTGCCAAGATTCTTTACCGTCCAAAACAGCTTCGTGTAACAAAGAAGAAGAATGTTGTTAAGAATGAAGTAAAAAAAGAAGTTGAAAAGAAGGCGCCAATTAAGGAAGCGGTTTCAAACGTTGAAAAACCTCAAAAAGTAACGAAGAGTAAAGGTGATCCTAAGCAAAAGTCGACATCAACTCCAAAGAAAGGAACTCCTCGTAAAGGAAAACCAAATAATAAGGCAGTTGTAAGAGAGACTAAGAAGAAAGCTTCTAAACCAGCTCGTACAACGAATAAGCAAACAACTGTTAAAAAACTTGCTACAAATAGAAAGAGTCGTGGAAAAGTAGATGTATACAAGTCGACATCATTTACTTCTTCAATGAACTCCCTAATGGCCAAAGGTGGTGCGCTAAATTCATTTAAGGCCGGTACTGGTTCAAGTGAAAGTTTTGCAGATGATAATTCTGCACTATCAACTGGAGACTCTGCTCAAATTCAAAAAGCTGATGTAAAGGCCGAAGTTGGATCTTTAAGTAGTAAGACGAGTGGTAAACTTTCATCTTCATTTGGTACAGATGGACTTGTTCAAAAGAAACAAGTTTATATAGCAGGTGTTCCTTACCGTGAAGTTATTTTAGGTTCAATGGATCGTAATGACATTATGAGAATTCTGATGGAGAACGTTCCTCAGTTTAGATACTGTTACCAAAAAGAGCTTGATGTTCAACAAAAAGGTATCTCAGGTGTACTTGGTATGGAGTTTGTCATCGGTGCATCAGGTAACGTAACAAAAGCAAGTGTCGCTAAAGCAGATAAAGGCGTTCCTATAAGTGTTAAGAATTGTGTTGTTAATCATTTGAAAACAATACAATTCCCACGCCCAAAAGGTGGGGCCGAAGTTGGTGTTCACGTACCACTTAATTTAAATTCAAGCGCTTACTAAATTCATCACAAATCACTAACGCCCCTCGTTGTAAAATAAGGGGCATAATTTCAATAATTTAATGAATCCATTGTCATTATCACCAGTAAATGTTCAATCATTGTGTTGTGAATGCTACTATCTGATGGGAAAACATACCGAAAAAACACGAGGTTTCTAATGAAGATTGTTAAACTTTTATTAATGTTATTAACACTTTCTGTATTTGCTAATGATAAAGGCCTAGAGATTGCCAAAAAAATGGATCAGGCAAACAAAGGCTATATTGGTGATACATCAACGATGGAGCTTGTTTTAGTTGATTCAAGTGGTGTTGAAATTGTCCGCGAAATGCTTGGTGCTTCTGGCGAATTCAATGGTGTTGATAAGAGCTTAATGGAATTTAAAAAACCATTAGACGTTAAAGGAACGAAACTACTTACTTGGACTTGGAAAGATGAAAGAGATGATGACCAATGGTTATACCTTCCATCTTTAAAAAGAGTTAAGAAGATTAACTCTCGATCTAAAGGTAGCTCTTTCATGGGTTCTGAATTCTCATTTGAAGATATCGGTGGTCAAACAATTGAAAAATACAATTACAAGTACCTTAAAGACGAAAAAGTTGGTGGTCAAAAGGTATGGGTTGTTGAAAGAGTGGCAAAGGCCAAAAGTTCTTATTCAAAAGTCGTACTTTACGTCTCTCAAAAGTACCTAGCTCCTGTTAAGTCGGAATACTATAACAAAAGAAATGAACATATTAAGACTTCTTCTATGGAAGATTTTAAATCTTACACTGTTGGTAAGAGAAAGATGTGGCGTGCAAATAAAATTGTTATGTTAAATCTGAACAACAAAAAACAGTCGATATTCAAATGGAAGAATAGAGTTATTGGTAAGGCCGTTAATGAAGGCGATCTTACTAAGAGGAAGTTAAAGTAAATTGAAAACGCTAATATACGGATTAATTACAGGTGCACTAACTCTATCAAGCTTACACACATTAGCTGATGGAAGAGGTGAAGTTTCGTTAAACTTTAGAGGCTATGTCGAAGATGCTACAACTCTTTTAGGAGAAGACCAGCCTAATGAATTGGCTTTCGTTAAAGTTGCCCTTGAAGACAGGGGTGATTGGAGTGGCTGGGAATATAATCTATCTCTAATTGGCCGTGCAGACGAAAAGTATCAAGATAATAGCTACGTTGATTTTAATGAGTTTAATATTGGACGTAGTTTTGGAAACTGGCAGGCTTCTGTTGGGCAGCATATGTTTATGTGGTCGCGACTTGAGGCATACCATGTTGTTGATGTCATCAACTCTCGTATTAATGATGGAAATATTGAGCGTTTTGAAAAGTTAGGTGAAACTTCTGTTGTATTAAGTCATTATACTAGTATTGGAACAATGAAGTTTATCTATATGCCTTATTTTAAGGAAGCATTCTATCCAGATTCTAAAATGCGAATCTTTGACGGGCTTAGTCCGCAAAAGCAAAATATTGTAAAAGGTAATACGATTACAAATTCCGATGAAGACAATCAATTTGATCAATTTGCTGTTTACTATGCTCATCAGTTTGGTGATTTAGATTTAACAGTATTCGCTATTGATCATATTGATCGTACAAGACCTATCTTTGCAGCAGCTTCTGTACCTGATCTTCTTGCTGGTAATATTAACGCTTACTATCTTGATGTCGTTGACTATGGTACTGCTGCTACTTACTTTTGGGGTGAGCAGACTTTTAAGTTTGAGTATCTCTACTCTGATTTTAACGTCGATGATTCGGTTTCTATTCTTGATTATACTGGTGGGCAAAGAGAAATCTTTAATTATCAATTAGCATCTATTGGCCATGAGTATACATATAATTACGATAACAATTGGAGTTCAGGTTTTTATACTGAATATCAACGTGTTCTAGGTGTAGGAAAAGATAAGAGAAGCCAAGCTCAAATTTTCCAGAATGATCTTTTCATTGGTCATCGTCTTGCTCTTAACGACGCATACTCTAATGAATTTATGTTGGGTCTTTATATCGATCTTGAAAGAGCAGGGGAGACACTTTACTACCTAAGCTATGAGCGCCGTCTAAATAATGCATGGAAGATGAAGTTGAACTTTCGTGGTGTAACTATTGGTGATGATGCAAAAGCTGACAATCGTGGACTCTATGTTCTTGATGGGGATGACGAGTTCGGAGTTACGTTAACAAGATTTTTCTAATTTGAATAAAAAAAGGCTCCGAATGGAGCTTTTTTTATTCTACTCTTGTCCTAAAACAACGAATTTATACTGTTGAAACCCTGCCTCAGCAGCAGTGTGCATAAGCTTCTTAACATAATTATACTTAAGAGATTTATCGATTACTAAATTAACAATACCAGAGAATTTCTTAGCATTTGGAGTTGATTTAGCAATATTTTCAATCTCTGTTCTCTTCGCAACTAGCTCGTTATATAGAGGAAGAATAAGTCGTCCGCCTTGTGAGTAGAGTTGCCCTTTATATGTCTCTGTATTATGAACTTCTTTATCATCAACCCAAATGATTTTAGGAGATACCTGAACCACAACACCTTGCTCATTAATTGACTTCGATACCGAGTTCGGAATAGTAATATCTTTTGGGATATTTAAGATCACGCCAGTAGTGTCATAACTTCTAATTAAGAAAACAAGCAGGATAACAAGAATATCAAGAAGGGAAGTGATATCAATATCAAATGGTTCCTTCTTTCTTCTGATTCCTCTATTTCTAATTGAACGATTTCTCATAATAAACCTGATTCTTTATTTCTACGATTGTGTATCGCCAAAAATAATATTGTTAAATAGCTCAAGAACTTTTACATCCTGACCATCTCTCTTTGTCCAAACCTCTGGATCTGTTTTCTTGATATCACGAACAGCATCCATAATCTTAATGAGCTCTTCATAAGAGATATTCGCATTTGGAATAAAGATAACTTCTTTCTCATCCACATATTGCTTCTTAAGATCAATTAACTTTTCTCTTAGCTTAAATAGGTCGTATTCACCATCAGCTGTTTTTCCTGCTGAGAATATTCTCCTCTCATTTGGTCCTGAGTGAAGGCTGATATTACTCGCATTGATTTTAAGCGTAAGATCAAGTCTTTCTTTTTGTTGTTTTGGTGGAGTAGAGTTTGAGATAATTGGAACATCAGATCCAATTTCATAAATTCTAACGAAGTTTGCTGACATTAAAAGAAAGAAGATAAAGATGAAGACCGAATCTAAAATTGGAATTAGATTCAGTCTCTCAACTTTCTTATTCTTATATTTTCGACTCGGTTTTCTATACATAACTACTTACTTTCTTCTGTATTTAAAATATCCATTAACTTAACTGAATACTCATCAATCTCATTGATGATTTTCTCTGACTTAGAACTTAAGAATGCATGAATGATCATAATCGTGATGGCCACAAGTAGACCTAGGAAAGTCGTGTTCATCGCTTGTGAAATACCTTTTGCAAGTAGTTCTGCTTTTTGAGTTGGATCAGCAGCAGCAACGGCAGCAAATGAAGCGATTAGACCTTGGATCGTACCTAGTAGACCAAATAGTGTTGAGATATTTGCAATTAGTTGTAGGTAGTTAAGTCTTAATTCTACTTTTGGAATAATTTCAAGAGCAGTTGCATCGATTGCATTTTGAATTTGCTCTGGCTTAGCAGAAGCTCTTTCGAGACCACTTCTTAAAACCTTAGGTAGAGCAGCACTTGATCCAGAACATACACGTGAAGCACCTTCAACATCATTTGCCATAATATAGCGACGAAGTTCATTCATAAATGAAGCTCCATCAACATCAAATTTAAAGCTTAACTTAAAGAATCTTTCTAATCCAATAGCTAGACCTACTGCCCAGATAAAGAGAATGATCCACATGAAGATCCCACCGTTTTGAAAAAAAGCAGCGATCGTGTTTACCGATGATACAGCTGTGCCTTCCATTTATAGCTCCTTAAAATTATGTACTAACTTAAGAATATTTTAACTCATATTCGCGTCAAGCACTTGATTTTAAAGACTTGGAATAAACTGCCGATTCTTATTCGTAATTCTTTAGTAATTTTGAGGGAAAACTTGTCGCTCAATTCCCTCTATGAACGTATGAATAATTTTAATATGCATTTCTTGAATACGATCAGAAAGATCAGCTTCAATAACGATAGGGAAGTCCACAAGCTCCTTCATCTTTCCACCGCCTTTTCCAAGAAGACCGACTACTTTCATCCCTTTTTCATGAGCTGATTTTACGGCCTCAAGACAATTTGGAGAATTACCTGAAGTTGAGATGGCAAGAAGGACATCTCCCTTGTGTCCATGGGCCTCAACATATTTTGAAAAGATATATTCAAAACCGTAGTCATTGGCCACACATGTGATATGAGAAGAATCCGCGATAGCAATAGCTGGCATTGCTGGGCGGTCTTTACGAAAGCGTCCTGTTAGCTCTTCTGCAAAATGCATAGCATCGCACATTGAACCACCATTTCCACAGCTAATAACACGCCCTCCATTTTTTATGGCCACAACCATTTCATTGATCGCTTTCTCCATAGTGGTGAAGTTTTCTTCGTTCGCGATAAATTTCGTTAGAGTTTCTTGTGCGTGATTAAATGCGTGGGAAATGTAATTAGACATAAATTCCTTCTCAAAAAAGAAAAGCCTCTATCGTAGAGGCTTTTATTACATAAGTTCTTCTAAAGACTTCTTAATTTCTTCTTTTGTTTGAACACCAACTAGAGTCTTAGTTGCTTGACCGTCTTTAAAGAAGATCATTGTTGGGATCCCTCTAATTCCGTATTGTTGAGCAAGCTCTCCGTTGTCATCAACGTTTACTTTTAAGATTGTTGCAGTTTCACCAATTTCTGATGCTACTTCGTCAAGTACTGGTCCAAGTGTTTTACAAGGTCCACACCATTCTGCCCAGAAATCAACTAGAACAGGCTTAGCGCTTTTTAGTACATCAGATTCAAAATTTGTTACGTCAGTTTTACCAACAGTACTCATATAATTATCCTCCAGAGCGTATGTGCTCTCTTTAGTCTCAGTATAAAGTTATATATTAAAATCCTATTTTTGGCTATTAATCAAAGTCTATTGACCGATAGACAAATTAACCATTTCTTTACTTAATATCCATTGTTTGGACTAGGTGCAAAAAATGCCTTGTTTTCTAATAAAATTCATAGGATAAGATAGTTGTATGGATAGAAAGTACCTCTTAAAATCGGCCATTAAAGTCGCTCGTTATTCACGCATCCTTGCTAAGGCAATTGACCTTTTTATTGTCGTCGTCTTATCACTATTTTTGTATCCGATTGGTATCCTTTTATCGATAGTCTATTTAACATTTGCTGATTCAATTCAAAATGGACAGTCAGTAGGGAAGAAATTTATTGGCTTTAGAGTTATCTCTTTAGTTGATGGAACGCCTTGCTCTCTAAAACAAAGTTTCATTAGAAATCTACCTTTTATTATTCCACTCGTTTTTGCCATCATTCCTGTGGCCGGTTGGTTTATGGCAGTTATCGTTGGTCTACCTATTGTTGGGATTGAATTATACCTTCTTTATAAGCTTGATTCTGGACATAGGCTAGGTGATGTTATGGCAGATACAACTGTCATGGCCAATGACGACACAATGCTTGCTATCAAAAAGCGCAAAACTAATTGGTTTGAAGATCAAGGCACGCAGGCTTAAGCAAAGACAGTATTGATAATTTCTTCTAAATTACTTTTATCAACTTCGTCAAAGCTTGCAAGTGAATCACTATCAACATCAAGAACTGCAATTAACTTTTCATTTTCGAAAACTGGTACAACTATTTCGGACTGACTCTTTGGGTCACAAGTAATGTGGTTTGCAATAGAGTGAACATCTTCAACAATTTGTGTTTCCAGTGTATGGGCGGCCGTTCCGCAAACACCTTTACCAAAAGGGATTCGAAGACAGCCAAGAGTTCCTTGATATGGACCGACAACAAGTTCTTTTTCTTTAACAGGGTCAACCATATAGAACCCGCACCAGTAATAATGAGGGAATGCTTGTTTTAAAACACAAGAAATGGTGGCCATTTTGGCAATAGTGCTGCTTTCTCCTTCACAAATAGCAAAGATATCTCTTTTTACTCTTTGATAAGTTTCGGTTTTTTGCGCATTGTCCATAACCAATTCTCCACATTAATCATTAACAGATTCAACATAATTGGCTAGATTTATAGCATAAATTGGAGATTATATGTCAAAGAAAAGATTAATCGTCGTCGACGTCAGTAACTTTATATTCCGTGCATTTTTTGCAATTCGCTCAATGAACGCCCCAGATGGTACACCTGTAAACGCAACATATGGTGTACTTTCAATGTTATTAAAAATTATGGCAAATTATAGGCCAACACATATGCTTCTTGCTCGTGATACATCGGGCGGATCTTTTAGAAATGAACTTTACGATCAGTACAAGGCCAATCGTTCAGAACCACCTGAAGAACTTGTTCCACAATTTGCTCTTATTAAAGAACTTATCGATAAGATGGGGCTTTTAAATGTTGCGAATGAAACATATGAAGCCGACGACATTATCGGCTCAACTGTTGTTCAATGGAAAAATGACTTTGATGAAATCTTAATTGCTTCAGGTGATAAGGACCTTATGCAATTTGTCGGCGACAATATCAAGATGCTCGATACGATGAAAGACGTTATCTACGATGAGAAGGGTGTCTTTGAAAAGATGGGCGTTCGTCCAGATCAAATCGTTGATTACTTATCAATGGTTGGAGATACATCGGATAATATTCCTGGAATGCGTGGGATTGGTGCAAAGGGAGCAGCAAAACTACTTGCAGAGCACGGAACACTTGAGAAGTGTTTTGAAGTGTCAGATACGTTTAAAGGTAAAAAATTAATTACAGCTTTTACTGAGCACGTTGAAGATGCAAAGCTTTCAAAAGAGTTAATTAAAATCGTTACTGATATAGATTTAGAATGTAAATCAGAAGATTCTGAAGTTAAATTTTATCCATCAGAAGAACTTCTAACTTTCCTAAAAGATCTTGGTATGAATTCAATGATCAAGAGAATGGAAGACCTTAAGTATCAACTTTCAATTGCTGATGGCGAGGAAGGGGAAGAAGAAATCGCATCTCCTTTCGAACATAAAGTGGTTACTCTTGATGAGTTAAAAGTACTTATAAAGGATCAAACTGCACTTGCTGTACAAACAGAATTTGATAGCGATGATATTCATGCACGAAACTTAATCGCAATAAGTGTTTCTTTCGATGATAACAACTCATATTTCTTAGAAGTAAATGAAGCTAATGAAAAAGAAGTTATCGAACTCATTTGGGGTGATGATAAAAGAGAAGTATATAGCGAACATTCAAAGAGAGATTATTCACATATTCTACGTCGCGGCCTAGTGTTTAAGGCCCACAACTTTGATATTACTCAGGCTCACTATAACGTAAGTCCTAGTATGAGACATAATATTGAAGTGATCGCTTCAAATGTAAACGTTAAAGTATCTGAGCTAGATAAGAAAACGCCATTTATTACTTCACTTGAAAATAATGAAGCTAAGGCTTCTTATACAGGACTTCGCTCAATTGCTATTTTTAGATTAGCTTCTCAGTTAAAAGAAGAGCTTAAAGAAAAAGAATTAGTAAGCGTTTACGAAGATATTGATAATAAACTTATCCCAATCTTAGCTGAAATGGAATTTGAGGGCGTGCACTTAAATAAAGAATATCTTTATGAAATGGCCGAAGAACTTCAAGTGTCTTTAGAGAAGATTCAAAAGAAGGTTGATTCTTATTCAATGAATGACACAATCAATTTAAATTCACCAAAACAAGTTGGAGAGTTTTTATTTAATGAATTATCGTTTCCTGTTGTTAAGAAAACAAAGACAGGATATTCAACAGACTCTTCAGTACTAGAAGAACTTGATGCTAAAAATATCAATGAAGTCCCTGGACTTATCCTTCAGTATCGTGAGTTAGGAAAAATTCTTTCTACATATGTGAAGGCCCTTCCTGAAATTGTTAATAAGAAAACTGGAAAAGTTCACACTAGCTTTAACCAGCACGTTGCTCAAACGGGACGTCTTTCAAGTGTGAATCCAAACCTACAAAATATTCCAATTCGTTCAGAAACGGGACGTCTTGTTAGAAAGGCATTCATTGCTACACCTGGTAATTTACTTCTTGCAGCCGACTATTCTCAAGTAGAACTTAGAATTCTTGCTCACTATAGTGAAGATCCAACAATGATTAAGGCCTTTAACGAAGACAAGGATATTCACGCGCAAACAGCAAGTGAAATTAACGGCGTTGCTCTTTCTGATGTAACAAGTGATGAACGCTCAAAAGCTAAGGCCGTTAACTTTGGTCTAATGTATGGGCAGTCTTCATTTGGTTTAGCGTCGGCCCTCAAGATTTCTAGAAAGGATGCAAAAGCATATATTGAAAAATATTTTGAAAGATTCTCAAAAATTAAAGGCTTCTTAGATGGCCTAAAAGAAGACGCAGAGAAAACTGGTTATTCAATCACAATGTATGGCAGAAAGAGATTCCTTCCTGATATTCATTCTAATAATCGTACGATAAAAGCAAATGCTGAGAGAATGGCGATTAACTCACCAATTCAAGGGACAGCTGCTGATATCATTAAATGTGCAATGATTAATATCGATGCGGAAATGAAAAAACGTGGCCTAAATTCAAAGATGATTCTCCAGGTACACGATGAGCTTATTTTTGACGTACTTGAATCTGAGCTTGAAGAGATGAAGACACTCGTAAAAGAAGGAATGGAGAATGTTGTAGAACTTAAGGTTCCACTAAAAGTTGACCCGGCCTTTGGCGTAAACTGGTACGATCTAAAGTAAGTTAAAATAATTGCGCAGTATATATTTCCTCTCCACAGTAGATAAGCTCTGGGGAGGAAAATGTATCTGCATATCCTCTTTTGAAAAATATAATGGCATCATGCTTATTCGGGCATAAATCTTTGTAAAGTAATTTTTTGATTTCAGTAGAACGACTTGAGACTAGATCGTAGGGAGAGTTGTAGTTGATAGTAATATATTCTTCTGTATAGAGATAAGTAATAAATTCATCGAGAGGTAATTTCTTATCTGCATGAAGATAAGTTGTTATATTGTTAAAAATAAATGTAGAATTCACGGAGTCTGAAAAACACTCATCGCAAATCTCTTCTCGAAGAATATCAGAGTTTTGGCCATCTAGACATCCGATAGAATCACATTCTAAGTGTAACTCCTTTATAAAATCCGAAGTCCATACAATGTTAATGTTTAAGGCATAAGTACTTATGGTTGATACTAGAACTGATAATATTAATATTATTTTTCGCATGATGAAAATAACCTCGCAAAATTTTGCTCAACCCTAACGGTTAATTCATTTTTACATTCTCTAACTTTAAACTTGTAACCATTAACGACACGCTTTGAAGCAGTAATTGTGAAATTTTGGTCTAATACTTTTTCAACCGCCATTTTTTCATCCTGGTTACTTAAGCAATGATTACCATTTAGTAGACTTGATCGGCAGCTCTTAGGTATCTCACCAAAACGTTGATATGTAGTCTTTAGCTTATCTAAATCAAGCTCCCATCTACGAGGGATATTATCAAAGTCGGTCAGACCCTTGTATAAACTATATATTGCTCTTGCAACATAGAAGAAAGGGCCAAGCTTTGAATTAAAATAAGTTAGTGTATTTGATATCCCTTCAAAATTGATTCGACAAGCAGCACATGCAGCTCGACGACTAGGATCTTTTGAAGAAATATCTGAACCACTGTTGGCGATAATATCTCCGCCACTTCGATCAAAACAGGCGCCTACAGATATTCCTCTGAAATGATATAGGTTAGTAGGACTCTTTGTACTACCTGTAATTGATAGAGCACAAGGAACTCCGATAAGTGGGCCAAACTCAGTTATTAGTTCAACATTAACTTTTGTTTTTTCATAATCTTTATTAAATTCAATTTGCCCATCTTTAATCATCTTATTAAATGATGTTACATATCCTGGCGTTAAACTTACTCGCGTATACAGAACACCTGGAGTAAACCAACTCATAAGACCTTGGCCAATATCTGAAACAAATTGAGTCATAACTTGTTTCGTTTTAAAATATGGATCATATACCTTACACGAAACTCGATCAGCATAAGGGTTAAATAAATCTGCAGAAGCTTGAGAGAATTTTGCTTTCCAGAACAGATCTCCATAGTAACTAGCACGAGAAGTTTCAATAATATTGATAATTGATTTTCTTAAACAATGACTTATTGATCGACAGATAATATCGCCATTTTCATAAGTAATAAAATCTTGTGAAAGAGCATCACTTTCATAGTGCTTTTCAGGGAATGTCTCAAAAGTTTTTGCTGCACGTGTCTTGTCGATATACCACTGGTGAAAACCTTCATATTCTATATCAAATTCATTATTCCAAATATTTTTTTGATCAAGACTTTTGCAAAAGGCACGTGTTTCATCCATAAGGGACTTGTAATAATCGATAACTTCATCATAAGGTTTTTTTGAAAAGATAAGATCGAGATTGTCGATAAGATCTGTACCTTTAAGGCCTTCAATATGCTTCTTTGTGAAACTAAAGACATCATCTGAAATGACTGAGGCTTCTGCGCATAAGTAGTAAAGATCATTCTTGATCGTATTTCCATCGAGGTTACGAAAGTAAAATGCAAGTTGGTCTTGAACTTCTTCGGCCCTTAAACGATTCCTTACTAATGTGAAGAAAGTTAATGAGTCAATTAGTTTGTTTTTTACATAGTTCTTAGTTTGAGTTTGATTTTTAAATATATGCTCGATCCATTTGTCAGCATCGTCATATGATCCTATATCGAGAATATCTTTATTAACGCTAGCAAAAGGATCTTTGAGAAGATCGTTTTGTACTCCCTCTGAAATCGGGGCGAGGATATCGAGTTCAAGTGCATCTTTTTCAAAATTCTTACGAGAAAATTCTCTAAATGAGTTTTCTGCGAGTCTCTTATTATTACAAGCGGGAATCATATCACTCTTACATCCACTCGGTGAGAAGAGGATATAGTCTTGTGTATTTGAATTTCTGATGATTTGTTCGTATTTAGAATTCTCAACTTTCAAGTTCTTCATTGCCCATGCAAAATAGAGCTTCATTGAATTCCAGTAGTCAAAGCCAATATCTTTTTCCCAATATTTTTCTTTGATTCCTTTTATATCAAATTGATAGCCAGATACTTGAAGATTATCAATTTGATCGATATCCTCAAGGCGACAATCAGTTACCCTTTCGTCTAAGTCTAGCAGCTCTTGTGCGATTCGATTTAAGTCTTGAACCGAGGGTTTTTGACCAAAGAGATTGGCCTGTAGAGGACCGAATTTCTTTATTCTAATACACTTAAAAGTTTCATTATCATTGATATATTTTTTCTGAATATAGTTATTATCTTCAAAACTGTCATAGAGACGATGTTTTAACTTATGCGAGTTTGTCCATAGTACGTCCATATAATTATTAAGTTTCGGACACTCTAGTTTTCCATAGCACTCTTTCAATATTCGTTGATACTTAACTGGGATGTTATTTTCACTATCTAAGTAGGGGAGTAGAGGGAGTTCTTGATGAATAAGTTTTTGATGGATTTCATAGATAAGTCGAGTGACTTTATTTCGATAGTCTCTAATAAGCTCTTTTACAACTACCGTCTTATCCTGTCCCGTTCGATTTGCAAGTCGATAAGCAGCTTTTGCAGGAATAGTATTATTTAAAAAGATAAATATTGAAGTTGTTGGTTTTTTTGAATCAATTGCACAAGAGGCACGGTTGTTTAAGTCTATTGTTGTTAACGGTGTGATTAAATTATTTAATTCTTGATGTTGCCAATCATGCCATTTAATTTTTGCATGGGCCGTAAACGTAATTAAAAATAGAAATAAAAAACCTCTCATCATAGAGAGGTTTTATAATTTTGAATTAATCTTAACAATTAAAGAAAAGCTTAAGTTTTTTAGCTTCCGCTATTTCCATTACAGTTGCTTGATTTACCAATGATTGTTGTATAGAAAAGAATCATTGCTTCATCAGCAGGAGTGAAGCCACGGCGTGTATTACCATCTGTGTCAAGTAGGCCATACATATAACGGTTAATAGCAATATAAACAGACTTAGGTACTTTAATACGTTGAGTACACTTACCGTTGTAGTATCTAACATTAACTCCCCAGTATTCTCCGTTAATTTGTCCACCGTATCCTCCAGTGTAGATATTAACTCCACTTCCAGCTTGTTGATTCATGCCTTCGCCAATATTGAATCCAACTTCAAAACCAGCAAATTTGTTTTCAGTAGAAAAAAGAGTACATTCTCCTTTTCGACACGAAACTTTAATGTCTTGTTCTATTCTTAGTAGGATTTCTTCATTTGAAAATTTCTCAAATTCAAATTGGTCCTCTCCACTCCCAAACATATCGTCAACATCATTTGCGAAAGTCGTGCTTGTAAACATTAATAATAAAATCATCAGTAATTTTCTCATTGTTTCCCCTTTGCTAAATATAGCGACTAAAAATCAATATCCCCAAAATCATCATCACTGTCATCGTCCGTTGGGTCCTTCCCTGGAGGAGTACAAGTAAAATATGGTGCTTTGTATTCGTTTGTTGTCTTGTTATCTTGAACATTACTTATTTTTTGGTATTCAAGGACTTCTGAAAGCAGCTCTCCAGTCTTTTCATCTTTCGTTATCTTGAATTTTAATTTCAGTCTTAGCTTGTGATCTTTCATTAAGACACATGATCCCTCGATACAGTAGTCTGAAAAGTATGGTGGCCAAACTGGGTCGTCGAATACACGGCTAATTGAATTAACAGTATTCATTACACCTAAGTGGCTATTCCCAGTAAATTTAATCGTATCAAATACTGGATAAGTCGGTAGTGTCTTTAAAACTTCAACTTTTGCAAATGGTGAAATTTCACCAATTGTTCGTCCTTCTCTATTAATAGAAGGTATTGTTGTCGGTCTCAAAGTTAGGCGTGATTTAATACGGCCCTTGAACATCATAAAATTATATTCTTGATCATCGAGGATTACTTCTAGTTCATAATTCTTTCCAATCTCAAAATAATTAGAAGTAATTTGCGTACCAATTCCGTTTATTAGGCCTGTCCAGTTTGCTGGTGCGATACCTCCATCAAACCAAGAAGTTACATAGTGTTTTTTACCATTGCCAGCTAGCTGAGTAAGAACAAATTCTGCGGCTACTGGTTGCGTATAATTACAAGGTGCCGTACATAGCTTCCCTGGTTCGCACTTTTTCTCACATGTATTTCTTACAAATAGCGGTACTCCGAAGTAGGCACTGTTTTTAGCATCTGCTGAAGTTGTTAAGTATAGTTGTCCCAGTTGAATATCGTTTACAGGCCACTTTGTTGGAAACTTTGGCTCTTCCGGTGTAACTGTTTTATTTACCGTTAATAATCCTTCTGGTGATTGATTTACTCTTAATTTAAAATCATTAATATATTTTAGTTCAGTTGATCGTCCTGTTGCATCTCCTGAAACATAGACACCAATTGAAGCTAATATATCTTGAAGCTCAAATTCATTTTCTGTGTAAAAATCTTTTGTTAAACAAGCTTCGTTAATAATAGGTTTAATAATATAGGCAGAGTCAGTTTTTGGTTTGAAGAAACAGTAGTAACCTTGAAACCTAGCTGAGTTTTCATCAATTCTTGTTACTTTACAACCAGATTGTGATTTTGGGAAATCGATACCTGTTGCTGATACGTCATTCACTTCAAACTCTAAACAGCGATTCATAATTCGACGACGACCTAATAATCGTTGTTCTCTTTCATCTTTGGTTGTTCCATATGTATTTTCAAGATTTTCAATTCGGCAAAAATCTTTTGAACCATATGTAACACTATCGTTAATACTGTATGTTAGAAATTTATCTGTTAGAACGTAATTTTCTATACCAACTGTAATCATTGTATAGTGATTGTTTGTTGCCGCCGTCATACAGTTGGAAGCTAGTATGTTTGGCATATCATCTTTTTTTACCCCAGCCTCATCATAGATATACAGACCTTTACTGAGTGGAGAAATCGAAATGTTAATATTCTTTGGTGCCGATGCAATTAAGCAGGCAAGAGTATTAAATGTTAAAAATAATAGTATTAAGCCCCTGTAAATCATTTTTCCCCCGCACATCTCTTCACTTAGTAAAGGCAGGGTGGAAAACCACCCTGCAGTATTTAAAAATTGAGATTAGTATCCGTAGTCGTGATCGTGACCTTGGATGTTAGTGATAGCTGTATCAGTACAGATGTTTGCAGCTTGCATTTTCCATCTTCTGAATTTATCAACTGTTTTGTTTGCATATCTTGCATTCTCTTCGAATTCGTAACGAACAACACAACCTCTTAGGTCAGCTGCTGCATAACGCTTGAAGAATTCAACAACAGAGTTTGAAGATAGGTCGATTTGAGCAGAAGGGTTTCCTGATCCACCGTAAACTTGAACGAAGTCACCATCTTTGTCTTTACAGAAAATTCCTGATTTAACAGCAAGTTGAGCTGCTGATTGGTAACTTTCTTCTGACCAGATAACGTCATCTTCGTTTAGATCCCAGTCACCGTTAGTGTTAGAACCTGCGATGTCTGTTACTGTAACTTTTCTTTCGAATTTGTACAGTGGGTTGTCGATGCTACCAAATGACTCTGGCATACCTACTACATAGTCATCTCTGATTTCTTCAGGTACGATGAAATCAAATCTGTCTTCTGAAGACTCTGCTAGGTAGTCTGGTCTTTGACCGTAGTCAATTTGTGTTGCACGGAAACAGATATCAACAAAGTACTTCGCACCATACATTTCTGAACCTAGGTTGAATGATAGTTCTTTAAGTCTCTTGTTGAATTGCTCGTTGTAAGAAAGTAGGCTGTGGTAGTCATACTCACCAGCTGTTTTCTCAAGCGAGAAGCTGTGGTGAGAACGATCTCCGTGATCAGTCCATTTTGTGATTTTACCACGTACTGTATCTAGAGTATTTTCATTTCTTCCATCTAGATCACCAGCACATACGCAATCACAATTTGTTCCATCTGGTCCACAGTCTTGGCCACCGCCATTTGAGCCACCGTAACCGCCGTTACCACCTTCAGCGATAAGTCCTTCTAGGAAAGGATAACCACCATGGCCACCTCTTGATCCTGGATCACATGATCTTAAAGTTTTTGGGTTGTAGCAGAAAACACCTCTGTGCTTTTTGTGCTTTAAACCAGCGTTACATGGATAGATTGATGCTCCCGAAGAATAAACATCAAAGTCGAATTGAACTCTCGCCGCTTGCGTCGAGAAGGCTCCCATAAAAAGAGCCGAAGCTAGTAGTAATTTTTTCATTACCCTCTCCTTTTTAGTTAGGTTGTTAGACAAAAAATATTGATGACAAATTTGTAACAACCGATTTTTTGAAAGTCGAGAGGGGTCAAGGGTGGAAGGCCTGAATTTGTACTTAATTAACCGGCTTTTAAGAAAAGGTTAACTGATTTAATCATTTTCTTTCGATTCTGTGATTTGATAACCGAATTGTTTTACAATATCTTTCGGCGTAAGAATTCCAATGATTCTTTTTTCGTCAAGTCTCGAAACGACCGGTAGACGGGAGATTTGGAACCTTTTAAGTCTGTGAAGGGCAATGTATAAACTTTGATCTGGATATATTTTTATAATCTTTTTTTCGCAACAGTGTTCAATTTTTACATCACCGTTACCTTTAGCAAGTTGTACTTTAAGTTCTGAAGTCGACATCATTCCTAGAAGTCTTCCATTTTTTAAGACAGGAAAACCTTGAAGGTCTGGATTATATTTTTGAATATCTTTTAGTGTTTCACTTACTGTTAAAGTAGCACCGTATGTAACGATATCTTTTATCATTGCATCTTCTACATGTAACTGATCAAGCACTTCAAGGTCATCTCGTGTTGGTAAGTGTATACCATCTTGTGCTGAGATTTGTTCGTAGATAGATTCATTTTGTGTCGGTTTTGAAGAGAGCATATAGGCAATAATATTTGCAATCATTAGTGGCAAAATAATATTGTAGTCTCTTGTTAATTCAAACACGATTAAGATAGAAGTAAACGGAGCGCGAATAACTGTAACAAAGAAAGCTCCCATTCCTACTAGTGCATATGCACCCGTGTTCGTTGTAATCTCTGGAAAGAAAACACTTGCTAGTGAACCAATTAAACTTCCTAATGTTGCTCCCATTAAAAGTGTTGGCATGAAAAGACCACCTGAAATTCCTGCCGAATAACAAAGGGAAGTCGCAAGAAACTTCAAACAAAACATTAGAAATAAAACTTTTGGATCGAGTATTAGTGAAAGCAATGTATCTTCTAAAGTTCCATGTCCACTTCCAATGACACTTGAATGTACCTGAGTCATTAGTGCAATAATGAGAAAAACAATCATCATATAAGTAAGCTTATGACTCTTCATATGTTTTCGATTGAATTCTCTAAATGCTAAAACCGACTTCATCCAAAGAGGGCCAATAAAAGCACAGCTAATTCCAATTAATAAATAGAAAAGTAGTTCACGATGGTCGTGCATCTTATAGTAAAGCTGCTCAAACATATGATGTTGGCCAGTTAGCATCTGTCCAGTGATTGAGGCTACAACTGAAGAAATAACAATTGAACCAAGAACTTTTGCGTTGAGGTCACCAACAACTTCTTCTAATGTAAAAACCACTGCTGATATCGGAGTTGCAAATGCTGCTGCAATACCACCAGCTGCACCAACTGCAACAAGGGCCTTCACTCTCTTTTTAGAGATATGAAATGAGTAGCCAAGCCATGAGGCAACACCTGAGGCGATAGTAACTGTTGGACCTTCTCTTCCTAGAGAGACACCAGAGCCAAGAGCAAGCAGAGTTGTTACTGCTTTTGCAAATGTATCTTTTAAACTGATTCTTCCGTGATCAACGACTAAGGCCGCACGAACTTTTGGGATTCCCGAACCTTCAGAGAATGGAAATCTACGAGTCGTTAGCCAACCAGAAATAAAAAGGGCGATTCCACCAAGAATTACGGATTGCCATGTAAATGTAGTATCTGTTTTAAGGATATGTTGAATCCAGTGAACACCTTTTTGAAGACCAACGGCGATAAGAGCTGATGAAACACCTGTAATGAGCGTAAGGACAAAAAATGTTCTCTCTTCTGCAGTCTCATTTTGCAGGAATTTACCTAAAAGTTTTTCATTAAACTTTAGTTTCATATGCTGTTTATCGGAGCGACTCCTTATAAAGATAAGTTAACTGACTAATTTTTCGCAATATCTCACAATTTTAACCTTACGGGAAGAGAAATTCCGCCTTGCGCCAATATAAATGTGAAAAAATATGATTTTTTCTAAGTGGCAGACCTTGACATGTATCCGTTCACTCCCAATTTATGTATAAACATACGTGAAATAAATAAAAAATGTATTTAACTGGAGGATTTATGCAAGTTAAACCATTACAAGATAGAGTTCTAATCAAAAGAATTGAAAACGAAACAAAGACAGCTGGTGGTATCTACATTCCAGATAACAACTCAGAAAAACCAAGTGAAGGTGAAGTTATTGCTGTTGGGCCAGGATACCGTCTAGACAATGGTTCTGTTGCAGAACTTGCTGTTAAAGAAGGTGATAAGGTTCTTTTTGGAAAATACGCTGGAAGTGAAGTAAAGCTTGATGGTGTTGAGTATCTAATCATGAAAGAATCAGATATTTTAGGAATTTTAGTTTAATCAAATTGATTAATATACAGGAGATAAAAAGATGGCAAAAGAATTAAAGTATTCAGAAGAAGCTAGAGGACTAATCCTTGAAGGTGTTAATCAACTTGCAAATGCAGTTAGAGTAACTCTTGGACCAAAGGGGAGAAACGTAGTAATCCAAAAATCATTTGGTGCTCCACACATCACAAAAGATGGTGTTTCTGTTGCAAAAGAAATCGAATTAGAAAATAACTTTCAAAATATGGGCGCTCAAATGGTTAAAGAAGTTGCTCAAAAGACTAACGAAGACGCAGGTGATGGTACAACTACTGCAACTGTTCTTGCTCAAGCAATCTATACGGAAGGTGCTAAGCTTGTAACTGCTGGTCACAATCCAATGGATCTTAAAAGAGGAATCGATACTGCTGTTGAGAAAATCGTTTCTGAATTAAGAGCTGTTGCAAAAGAAATCAAGACTAACGAAGAAATTGAACAAGTTGGTACAATCTCAGCTAACAATGACAATGAAATCGGAAAACTTCTAGCGGAAGCGATGGATAAAGTTGGTAAAGATGGTGTTATTACTATTGAAGAGTCAAAAACAGCTGAAACAACATTAGATGTTGTAGAAGGTATGCAATTTGACCGCGGTTACCTATCTCCATACTTTGTAACTAACTCAGAGAAAATGGAAGTTTCTTTTGATAATGCAAATATCCTAATCACTGATAAGAAAGTTTCTAACATGAAGGAACTTCTTCCAATCCTTGAAAAAGCTGTTCAGACTTCAAGACCACTTTTAATCATCGCTGAAGATGTTGAAGGTGAGGCAATTACAACTCTTGTTGTTAATAAGCTAAGAGGAACTCTGAATGTTGCAGCTGTAAAAGCTCCAGGATTCGGTGATAGAAGAAAAGAAATGCTTAAAGATATCGCAGCACTTACTGGTGGTACTGTAATTTCTGAAGAACTAGGAATGAGCCTTGAGACAGCTGCTCTTGAGCACTTAGGTTCGGCTAAGAAAATTTCAATTGATAAAGAAAATACAACTATCGTAGATGGTGCTGGTGATGTAGCTGCTGTTGAAGCACGTGTTAACCAAATTAAAGCACAAATTGCAGAAACAACTTCTGACTATGACAGAGAGAAACTACAAGAAAGACTTGCTAAGCTTTCTGGTGGTGTTGCAGTTGTTAACGTTGGTGCTCCAACTGAAACTGAAATGAAAGAAAAGAAAGACCGTGTTGAAGATGCACTAAACGCAACAAGAGCTGCTGTTGAAGAAGGTATTGTTGTTGGTGGTGGTTCTGCTCTTGTTAAAGCTGCTCAAGTTCTTGCAGATCTTAAAGCAAATAGAGAAGAAGAAATGCACGGAATTAAAATCGTTCAAAGAGCTGTTGAAGCTCCTCTTAGACAAATTGCTACAAACGCAGGACTTGAAGGTTCTGTTGTTGTTAACGAAGTTAAGAAGAACGAAGATGCAAAATATGGTTTCAACGCACGTGATGAGAGATATGAAGACCTAATCGCTGCTGGTATTATTGATCCAGTTAAGGTTACTCGCTCAGCACTTCAAAATGCTGCTTCAGTTGCAGGACTTATGCTTACAACTGAAACAATGATTGCTGATATTCCTAAGGAAGACGGTCCAGCGATGCCTCCAATGGGTGGAATGGGCGGAATGCCTGGTATGATGTAACCCGCAGCATCTTAGCGAAGCTAAGATTTGATGCGGGGTAGGCGCCCATCTTTTGGAATGCCTATCTCATCAAGAGGTGAGCATTTATGCTCACCGGTTTGCCCCAGCGCGAGGGGACTCACTTAAGTAAAAATAAGCCTGCTTTTATGCAGGCTTTTTTTTATATTACTACTTGCTTCTTTGAGAGTGACTAGTTTAAAGCCAACTCTTCAAGGCGCCTATTTTCAAACCCATCCTATTTAAGGACTCTAGTTTTCAATGCTTTACACCGCTTATCTTAAGTAAATAAAGAATTTTCATTGGATTCCGATATAATATTTATTACGAAAGAGTTCACTTTAAGGGGAAAGTTCATGGAGTATTCAAGTATAAAAGCACTTGTTGTTGATGATCTCGATTATATTAGAAAATCAGTTAAAAGTATTTTGAATGATATTGGAGTAGAGAATATTAATGAAGCTGTTGATGGTATTTCGGCACTTCGAAAAGTAATCGAAGCCCATGAAAGTGGCTCTCCCTATCAAATAGTTTTTTGTGATGTGCATATGCCAAACTGTGATGGACTTGATTTTCTCTTTCAACTTAGAGCTGATGAAAGGATGGCCGACTTGCCTGTCGTTATGGTTAGTTCTGAAAATTCGATTGCAATCATTAGAAGAACAATTGAATTAGGTGCAAATAATTACTTACTCAAACCTTTTTCCGCAACAGTATTAGAAGATAAAATGAAATCTGTTTTAAATATAGAAGCGGCCGTTTAGGCCGCTATGATTTATTCTTACTGATCTTGTTTTCTTAATTCGTAACTGATGTCACTAAAGTTGCGATTCACACAACTTACGAAAGAGTAGCTAACGCCTCTTCCAATATTCATACAGTGGCTCAGAAACATTCCTAATTCACTTTCAATTCTTCTGAAATTATTGTTTACACAACTTTCAAATGAGAAGCTTAAGTCATCACCAAAGTTGCTGCAATATTGTAAGAATAGATTTGGTACTTCGAATTCTGCTCGTCTAAAGTTTGAATTAATACAACTTGTGAATGAATAGCTTACTTTGTCTCCAAAATTAGAACAGTGTGATGGAAAATATGCTTCTTGTTCACTTGATGCACTAACATTTAGAATAGTAAAAAATAAAAATACAATCGTAACTAAAGCTGATTTCATAATTCCTCCCTAAGTTATATGAATAATATTATTTTATGCAGCTTTTTAAAGGATGTGCAACCAAAGTGTCTAACGCAATTAGCCTTATACTTTTTAGGGACAACTCGTTATAATTTTTTAAGTTAATAAAGTGAGGAAATATGTTTAATAAAGCACAAGAAGTTGAGGAGCAGAAACCTGCTTTTCTTTCAGGTCAATGGTTTAAAGATGAAGCGCTATCATGGATTAAAATTATTTTAATCGTATTTGGTTTCAGATCTACTTTTGTTGACCACTACCACATTCCAACAGGATCACTACTTCCGACAAATGCTATCGGTGATTCAATTGTTGTTAATAAGATGTCTTACGGGTTTAAAGTTCCATTTACGGAGTTCTTTAATCCTATTTATATCGGTGGGCAATCGCTCCCTGAACGTGGTGATATTGTTGTTTTCGAATATCCAATTAATCCTTCTATCCTTTTTGTTAAAAGAACAATTGGCTTACCTGGGGATACGATTGAAGTATATGAAAATGAATTATTTATTAACGGTAAGAAAGTTGAAAAGACTGCGATCGAAGGTGAAAAAGATCAAGAGCTAAGAGGTCTTTACGATAAAGAGCCTTCTCTTAATCCTGAAGATATGAAGTTCTATTATCAACAAATTGGCGAGAAGAAGTTTACGGTTGGTGAAAACCCAACATTCTTTAGGCATCTAAATCAAGAAAAGGTTACTGTTCCAGATGGACACGTATTCGTCATGGGTGATAACAGAGATTATTCAAGTGACTCACGTGTTTGGGGATTTGTTCCTGTAAAGAATATTCGCGGTAAGGCATTCATGGTTTGGATGTCGCTAGTGTACCCTTGGTCAGATAAACCTTTCCACTTTAGACCAAGTCGAATCGGTACATCTCTTTAAATTTTCCTGACAATAAATTTGCTATGGGGCCACAAAGGAAAGTACTCTGGTACTAGTTCCTTTTTGGTCCTATGTTAAGTGCTTGTTTTTGTAGGACCATTGATTTCTCTATAGTGCGGCCTGTGGGGCATTTTGCACACTTCAATTGTAAAGTTTTTGTAAGTTATTGAATCTATTATTTGTCAATTTTGGCACGCTACCTGCTTATATATAAGTATCCAGAGGCCAGGGGGCCTCCCCAAGATTAGGACGATTTTGGGAATTAGCAATAGGACGTTGCTATGGAAACTGAGAGTTACACTTATGAATGTTAGGTCGCTTTCAGGAAAAATGGGCCTAGAGGAAAGGGCAACAGAATTGTAAAAAGCACGAAGCTTAATCAAACCACCCCTAGGCCCCTTTTAAAAGTTGTTGTTTATTTAGAGTGTCCACGGAAGGACACGAAGAAAACATGGAAGTTATAGATAAGCTTTGGAGACATCCCTCTCTCCCTATGATTTGACCCAAAGCTTATAGAGGCCGAGAGTAACGTGTGTGGTTTTAAGAAAGGAGTGCTCTCGGCCTTTCTACGTTTTAGGGCAATTTTTTCCACAATCTTATTCATCTTTAATTAACGTTTGCAATGAACCGATGGGCTCATTGTGAGAAAGTCAAACTATGTCATCTATTTACAATTTGAACGAGCCTTAGGAGAAGAGTTTCTTTATATGTCTCGTGTGTTTTCAGAATTTGGAATGAAACTAGTTCCAATGAAACTTGATGACTTTAAGTCGATTAGAATGAAGGAGCATCAATTTGTTATTTGTTGTATCCGAGATATTCGTGCACTTTTTAATTATAATAAATTATTAAAGAGATATATGAACTTCATGCTTAGACAGGGAAGTATCACACTATTTGAGTATAGTTCATTTGCTATAACTCATGATGATGCCATCTTAAAAACAAAAAAAGTTTTTCAAGAAAGACTACCTGTTAGTATGTTTCGTATGGCCGATCGTGCGGGACAAGAAATGTTCAGCAAACTTGTGACAAATTCTTCTCGCTGGCCAGGTGGAAGAAGAGCAAAGTTACCTGAGTATTAAAAGGGATTGAGAGAGAATGAGAGTTTCAAAGGAAGTAAGTCGCTTACTTATTATTCTTAGACAAGATGCTGCTAGACTTGCAGATAAAATCATTCACCGCGAAAGAGAGTATTTGCAAATCTTATCGATGAAGCGAACACGCGAACACTTCAATGCCATTTTTAGATCTAATTTTAAAACGATAACAGTTGCGCAGTTAATGCTTTTATCTGAAGAGCTGATTATCAATCTTGAAGATTTCTATAATACCGTGGATGACCTCCATTGGTACCTCGCGCATACAGAAGATATGCCCGCAACTATTGAAGATAAAGTCCATGCTATGGTAAAAATGGTGAAAAACAAGTATGAACAACTAAATCTTTATTTAAATGCGGAGCTTGAGACTCATGAAGAAAGCGCAATTGCTTAAATTCATTATTTTACTATCTTGTTTATTTCAAGACACCTTTGCACGCCAAAGCATATCTGGTTCTCGTTATGAGTTACTAACAGGTCAAAGAGTTCAAGATAAAGCCTCAAATATCTGGGATAAGAAGTTTGCTCAGCACGACTATATTTATGGGAAGTCTCCTGCAAATTTTTTAGCAAAAAATTATCAGCATATACCTCGAGGAGCTACTGTTCTAGATATTGGGATGGGTGAAGGAAGAAATGCGGTCTTTCTTGCTACAAAGGGATATAAAGTAACAGGTGTTGATATCAGCTCAGTGGCAATTGATAAATCACTAAGGCTTGCAAGACAAGCTGGTGTTCGTATCAAGACTATTCATAAATCTGTTGATGATTTAAAAATCGCCGCAGGATCTTTAGATGCGATAATTTGCTTCTATTATGTTGACCGTGAAGTATCTAATAAACTTAAAAAGTGGCTAAAGCCTGGTGGGGTTATTATTTATGAAGGGTATACAACTGCACATAAGAAGAAATATAAAGAGCAGAGTGTCGATTCATATTTCTTAAAACCTGCAGAACTATTAACGATGTTTAATGATTTTAAAATTCTAAAATATGAAGAGCCACAACAAAGCTCCGAGCTAACTCAATCAATAATTGCTAAAAAGCCTGAATAAAAGGCATCTCTTTCCCGCAACTATCTAAAATAATTAAATATGGCACAATGGAGAGAGTGAAGTACTTCATCTTAGTTGCCACATTCTTGAGTGGAATTGTTTGTTATGCAAATATTCTCGAATTCAATAAAGACCTAGGCTATTTTTCTGGGAGAGTCTCGCATATTGAACCAAGCGCAAGACTCGTACGCTTCAAAGTCGATTTTGATAATATCAAATATATTAATAAATTAGATGAACTCGATCTCTGGGGTCTTCATCAAGAATCCTCTAAGTGTAAGGCCATTGTGATGGGCCGAACTAGTCACTACTTGTTGGTACGAGTACCAAAATATGACGAGTGCAATCGTAACTCTGCCTTTTCGACGGGGCGTTATTATAATTTTTATTCACAGGATCTTGTTAATAATGTTGCGATGGGTAATGAGTTAATTGAAATTCTTGCGAAGAAAAAATTGGCCCTTGAGTCAAAAATTAGTCGCAATAAAAAAGACCTAATTACTTATACGCAAAGAGTCGAAACGATCAATGCTCGCTATGATTTATTGAGACAAAAACTTGAGAAAGAATGGCGTGATGAGCTGCGTCGACTCGAAGATGACCATCAACAGCTTGTTCGTAACACTGAAGGTATTCAAACACGATTGAATGAAGTCGATTATAAATTACAACAATATCGCATTGAGTCTAAAAATCTTAAAGAAGACCGCTGGTCTTTGGATCCGAGGAATTACATCACAAAATAATTATCTCTTTTGTAAATAATTTTAGCATCTAGACAGACGAACGCGTACATCCTAATGTGCATTCTAGCCATTTGGTGTAAAATTTTATATTGTGACTCGCTAAATATAAAAAGGATAAGTTTATGAAAAAAGGAATCTTTTTACTTCTTTTAAGTACACTTCTATTGTCAGTAGTAGGGTGTAATAAAAGTGGTGGAGCTAAAAAATCAAACAACACTTTTTACTACAATCTAAGTGGTACTCCTACAACACTGAACCCGTTATCATCAACTGATGCTTACTCGTCAAATGTTCAAGGTTATGTTTTAGAAGGTCTTCTTAACAAAAATATTGATACAAATGAGTGGGAACCAGGTCTTGCTGAATCATGGTCAATTGAAAATGATGGTTATGATTTTGTTTTCAAAATTAGAGAAGGTGTAAAGTGGCATGATGGAAAGCCATTTACTGTTGAAGATGTAAAATTCTCTTTTGATGCAGTAACTCATCCAGAAAACAAGTATAAGACAGCTCACATGAAGTCTTACTTTGCTAACTTTAAAGAAGCTGTAATTGAAGGTCCAAGAACAATTCGTTTTAAGGCCAACAAAAAGTACTTTGGTAACCTAATGTCTATTGCTAGTGGTGGATACCTTGCAATCGTTCCAAAGCATATTTATGAAAACCCAACTGAAGAAGAAGAAAAAGAACTTAATAAAACTCTTATTGGTACAGGTCCTTATATCTTCAAAGAGCTTAGAAGAGGTAAAGGTATCTCTCTAGTTCAAAATAAAGACTGGTGGGGATACAAGACAGATAATTATAAGAATGATTACTCATATGGTGAAATCTTCATGAGATTTATTAATGAGTCTTCTGTTGCTATTCAGAGACTTGAAAAAGGTGACTTAGACTTTAACTCACTTTCACCAGAAGAATACGAACAAAAAACTAATGGCCCAAGATGGGGTAAAGAAGTTTTAAAGGTAAAAACAGAAAACAAATCAGTTAAAGGTTACGGTTTTGTTGGTTGGAACTTTAAGAGCCCAATCTTTAAATCAAAAGAAGTTCGTAAAGCAATGAACTATCTTATGAACCGTGAAGAGATGAATAAGAAATTCCGTTTCGGATATTCTGTTCTTGCAACTGGTCCTCTATACGTTCAATCTGAATATGCAAACAAAGACGTTAAAGCGATTCCTTTTAATGTTGAAGAAGCAATTAAGATCCTAAAGAATGATGGATGGAAAGATTCAGACGGTGATGCTGTTCTTGATAAAACAATTGATGGTAAGAAGACTAAGCTTGCTTTTACAATCTTAAACCCATCTAAAACTTTCTCAAAATACTTAACTATGTATCAACAAGATGCAAAGAAAGCTGGTGTTGCGATTGAAGTAAAATACATTGAGTGGAACTCTTTCATTAAAGCTCTTGATGAAAGAAACTTTGATGCTGTAACTCTTGCGTGGTCTGGTGGATCACTAGATTGGGATCCAAAACAAATTTGGCACTCAGATTCAGCAGCTAACAATGGTTCTAACTTTATTTCTTACTCAAATAAAGAAGTTGATAAGCTAATTGATCAAGCTCAACTGACTCTTGATAAAGAAGCAAGAAAGACAATGCTTAAAAAAGTATACAAGCTAATTGCTGAAGACTACCCATATATCTTCCTATTTAACGACCGTTATACTTTCTACGGACATACTGAGCGTATGCAAAAAGAGAAAGATACTTATATTTACGGAGTTGGTTACGGAAGTAAGTGGTCGATTAAACCAGCTAAATAAGTAGGAGAGACGACTTGTTTAATTATATCCTTAGAAGATTAATGATTATGATCCCGACGTTGATCGGGGTCAGTATCCTTATGTTTGTGATGGTAAACCTTGCACCAGGTTCTCCAATCGAGCAGAAGCTTCAGCAAATGAGATTTGGTGGAGTTGGTCAAACGACAACTGATACTAGTTCAAATAATGGTGCTGTATCTCAAGAAGTTGTTGAGGCCCTTAAGAAACAATATGGTTTTGATAAGCCACTATACGTTCGTTATGGTATTTGGCTAAAGAATCTAGCTACTCTAGATTTTGGTGAGTCATTTACATACGAAGAGCCAGTAATGGACGTTGTAATGAGTAAGCTACCGGTTTCAATTCAGTTTGGATTGGTCTCATTCATACTATCGTATTTGGTGTGTATCCCGCTTGGAGTTCTAAAGGCAGTTAAAAGTGGATCTCGATTTGATGTCGTGTCTTCGTTTGTTTTATCTGGCCTTTATTCAATTCCATCTTTCATGCTAGGTATCTTACTTCTTGTTTACTTTGCAGGGGATACATTTGTTGACTGGTTCCCAATTGGAGACCTTGTTTCGGATTACTATGATGACTTAAGTATCTTTGGGCAAATCCAAGATAGAGTTTGGCACTTTGTACTTCCTCTTATCGCATATATGGTAGGACAGTTTACAGTACTAACTCTTCTTATGAGAAACTCGATGATTGATGTCATCTCACAAGATTATATCCGTACAGCAAGAGCGAAAGGTTTAGCGGATAGAAAAGTTTACTATAAGCACGCTTTAAGAAATGCTCTGATTCCAATTGTTACTGGATTCGGACACTTCCTATCTCTATTTTTTGCTGGATCTCTTCTTATTGAAAGAATCTTTAACCTAGATGGTATTGGTCTACTTGGTTACCAATCACTTCTAGAAAGAGATTATAACGTAATTATGGGACTGTTCTTTATTCAAACTGTCCTTATGTTCTTAGGTAACCTAATCAGTGACGTACTATACACTGTTGTTGATCCAAGGATTGATTTCTCATGATTGAAAAATTTATTGAAAATGAACTTACACTTAAAAGATGGAGACGTTTTAAGAAAAGAAAGTCTGCAGTAGTTTCTATTGTACTTCTTCTCTTCTCTGTACTTTTAACACTTTCGGCACCGTTGATTGCTAATAGTAAGCCAATCTATATGACGTACCAAGGAAAGTCTTACTTTCCTGTATTTAAAGACTATCATCCAAAGGAATTTGGAATTACGAACGTTTATGTTACGAATTACAGAACTTTAGATATGGATAGCGTTGTATGGCCGCTTGTACAGTGGGACCCATATGAATCAAATCGTGATGTATATGAATATCCAGCTGCACCTAGTGAGACAAATATCATGGGAACAGATGATAGAGGTCGTGATGTATTCACGCGTCTACTATACGGATACAAGTATTCAATTGCTTATGCTTTCTTAGTATGGCTTCTTTCAACTATCATGGGTGTTTTCTTTGGTGGTGTGATGGGCTACTTTGGTGGGAAAGTGGATTTCTTCGGTCAACGTGTTGTTGAAATCTTTAGTACGGTTCCAGTATTCTTATTACTACTTACGATGATTTCGATCTTTAAGCCTACACTAACGCTTCTAATTTTCATCTCATCAATCTTTGGATGGATGGGAGTAAGTTACTATGCTCGTGGTGAGTTCTTAAAGAATAGAAAGCAAGAATTCGTAGAAGCTGCACGTGGTATGGGAGCATCAACTTCTCGTATTATCGTTAAGCATATTCTTCCAAACTCTCTAGGTCCGATTATTACTTTCGCACCTTTCTCAATTGCTGCAGGTATCTCTGGTCTTGCTTCACTTGATTACCTGGGGTTTGGTCTTGCAATTCCTACACCTTCTTGGGGAGAGCTTCTTAACCAAGCTCACCAGAACTTTAGAATTGCATGGTGGCTAGCTGTTTATCCTTCAGCTGCACTATTTACTAGTTTATTCTTACTCGTACTTATTGGAGACGGAGTAAGAGACGCACTAGATCCAAAAATGAAATAATGAGGTTGGCGTGAGAATATTCATCTTAGTATTCTCCGCCATTCTTTTCTTTAATTCTCACGCACAAAATTTTCGAGTCCTTTCAACTCTTCCAAGCTTTACTGAGTCAATGTTTTATCTAGATGCTGGAAAACTGTTAGTTGGAGTCTCTGACTATTGTAATTTTCCAGAAGAAGCCAAGCGTTTGCCACGCTATGGGTCTTCATTTGAAATTAATCTTGAGAAGGTTGTAGAAGACAAAATCACGTCTGTTCTGCTTGCTGAAGTTCAAGGCGGACGAGTCAAAAATAATTTAGAAAAATTAGGCGTTGATGTCATCATTACACCATATAAGAAACTTGATGATGCAGTAGGGATGCTTAAAGTTTTTAACGAAAAGTTTAAGCTTAACAAAGATAAGAAAATCGAAGCGTTTTCTAATGAACTGAAATCTCTTTTAAAACCTATATCTAAAGGTAAGAGAGTTCTGATGATTATCGATGAAAAGTTTAAGGATGGTAAACTACATGAGGTTAGGGCCATCGGTATTGATAATTATTATCATGAGATATTAACAAAACTAGGTGCAAAAAATATTGTAGCGGAATCAGGTTACCCTTTAAGGAGTCTTGAGAGCTTACTGACTTCTAATTTCGATTTAATTCTTAGAATATCAGATCGTAAAATAAAGTCAGAACAAGATTGGAAGAATTCTTATTTTAAAGATAAAATTTATCTATACGAAAAAGATTATGCGGTTGTTTTGGGACCTAGGACATTATCGTTAGTTAAAGATTTAAGGGAGATTTTGAAGTGATTAATTGTGAAAAATTATCAATTCAAGATAGGCTATCAGTGAATAGCTTCTCATTTGAATCAGGCCATTGTGGAGTTATCGGCCCAAATGGTGCCGGGAAATCGAGCTTTCTAAAGGCAATTGCTAATCTTGTTGATTTCAATGGAAAATGTCTTGTTGAGGGGGATGTTGCGTATTGTGGTGATAGTGCTTCAATCCAAACTGATATGGATGCGCAAGAAGTTATGTCTTATGCTAGGGGTAGCAAGGCGCAAGACTTAGCTTATCTTAATAAATTAATTAAACACTTTAACTTTGAAAATCTTCTAACTAGAAGAGTGTCAACATTAAGCGGTGGAGAAAGGCAAAGACTTAATCTGATTTGTGCCTTTTATTATGACTGTAAGTTTACTTTACTAGATGAGCCCACAAATTACTTAGATCCAATTTACGTTGAAAGGCTGCGTTGTTTTCTTCAAGAGTATAAAAAAAGCTGCTTTGTTGTTTCCCATGACTTTAACTTCATTATAAATATTTGTGATCGTCTTGTGGCGTTTGAAGACTCTCAAATGAGTTTTGATTCGACTGTAGATGAAGCCGTGTCGACAAAAATCTTTGATAAGATATTTCATAAGAATTTTAACTATCACGTGATTGATAATAAGAGGTATATTCTGTGAAAAAAACAATCCTCTTATATATTGCGGTTATTTTAGCGGTAACACTTACTCCTTTCATAGGCCGAGAAGGAATTATTGACTTAAACGAGCAGGGACTTTATATCCTAGAGAACTTGAGACTCCCTAGGGTTTACTTAGCATTTTTAGTTGGTGGAATACTTTCTGTAATAGGGAGTACAACACAGGTAATTTTTAGAAACCCACTTGCTACTCCATATACTCTTGGCTTTTCGAGTGTGGCCGCCCTTGGGCTTGCTATTGCGGAGCTTGGATTTAATTCTTTTTCTTTAGGGGCTTATATTGCTCTTTCATCAATCTTTCTTCTAATCTTATTATTTCTCTATTTGAATAAGTTCTCGTCTCAAAGAGTATTACTATTTGGAGTTTGTCTTTCTATCTTTTCATCAAGTGCTATAGTCTTTGTTCAAAGTATACTTGGAAATGAAAGCATTGCTAGGCTAATTCGATGGATGATGGGAAGCCTTTCAATTGTAGGGTTTGAGGGTCTTTTATATACAGCACCATTATATATTTTAGGTTTAATATTCTTTGTTATTCATAAGAGAAGTTTAACTCTAATTTCTATTGGAGAAGATTTTGCACAAACGAGGGGAGTGCCAACTCGTAAGGTAAATGCAACACTAATACTTGTTTCAAATATACTAATTGCAGTTGTCGTATGGCAATGTGGACCGATTGGATTTGTTGGCTTGATTATTCCACATATTACAAGGCGAATTGTAAGTGCTAACTATGAAAGAAGCTTAATGCCTACTTTTATCTTAGGGGGTGGCTTCTTAGTACTATGTGATTTTATTTCAAGAATAGTTTTGGCAAATAGTATTATACCAATTGGTGCAATTACGGCGTGTGTTGGAGCACCTGTTCTGGCACTCCAACTATTTAAACGAAGCGAATCTTAATTTCTTTTTATTTCTTCAAGTTTTACGATGGCCTTTTTTAGTGCAGAACCTCTTCGGTAAAGAACTTCTACGTTATCGCCAACTTTATATTCATAAAGAGTATTAAAGATATCATCGAAATCATTTATTTCTTTTCCATCAATCTTTAAAATAACATCTCCTAGAATAATACTTCTTGTACGTGGATCTTGTTCTAGACCTCTTAATCCCGCTTTTGCAGATGGCCCATCTGGTCGAACACTTTGAATCGGAAGTCCCTTTTCAACATCAATACCGTAGAAGTATGAGAGCTCTCTTTTTTCTGCAATGGCTATACCAAGACCTGGTCTTTTCACAATTCCGTATTTAATTATTTGTGGCACTACTTTACTTACAATATTTATAGGAATAGCAAAACCAACACCTGCCGAAGAGCCAGAGTTTGAAAAGATCATTGTATTGACACCAATTACATTTCCTGAGGAATCAAATAGCGGTCCTCCTGAATTTCCAGGGTTAATTGAAGAATCTGTTTGTAACATTCCTCTAATTTCAACTCCACCAATGCCTTGAATTCCTCGATTTTTAGCCGAGATAATCCCTGTTGTTACCGTTGCATCAAGTCCAAACGGCGAACCAATAGCAATGGCCTTTTGACCAACCCTAACTTTATCAGAGTCTCCTCGATTTAGTGGCTTAATATCTCTTGGGATTTCTAATAACTTTAAGACAGCAATATCTTTTGCAGGCTCTGCTCCGATGAGTTTTGCTTTATATTCTTTTTTATTGTTATTAAATCTTACTAAGAAGTTATCACCACCTTCGACTACGTGAAAGTTTGTAATGATGTGTCCTTTATCATCCCAAACCCATCCTGAACCTTCACCTTTAACGACTTGTTTATTTGTCATCGAAAAGAAGAAGCCACTTCTTGCTCTCATGCGACCTAGGGTCGAAATATTTACGACTGAATTCACTGAACGATCGAACACTGAAATAGTATTACGTTCACTTTCTAATATCGCCTTATTTTCATCAAACAAAGCCTTTGAATTTAGGGATGTTAGTAGAATAAGAATTAAAAAGAATGGCCTTAAATTGCTTTTCATAATATTCCTCATTATCTCTTTTTGACGCTCATCTCATTATACATATATAATCATAGTATAAAAAATTTTGTAACACAGAAATGTCAAATTTCTGTAAGAATTCTGAGGTCACTCGTGGATATTAATTATTTTAATCGTTATACAAATCAAATGGAAGTGGAGAAAGTTTACGGGGATACTGCTATTAATTTCCTCTATGGAAATCCTCTTGGAAAGCTAATCTCTGGTGCAATTACTTCATCAATTGTCTCGTGTATGTATGGCGAAATTCAAAATATGAACTTTACTAAGAATAAGGTTCCAAAATTTGTAAAAGATTATCAAATAAATATGGATGATTTCCTTCCAACTGAAGGACGTTCAAAAGATGACCCTTATGGCAGCTTCAATGAATTTTTTATTCGTAGGTTTAAAGAAGGAAAGAGGCCATTCTTAGATGAAGCTGATTCGATGTCTTCGTTTGCTGAAGCAAGATACTTTGGATATGAATCAATTAATAACCAAGTTAAGATACCGGTTAAGGGCAAATTTTTAAATTCAACGGAGTTATTACAGAATTCTAAGTGGGAAAGTGTTTTCGAAGATGGACCACTTCTTCTCGCTCGATTATGTCCTGTTGATTATCACCGTTTTCACTATCCTCTAGATGGTGAAGTGATTGATTACTACAAGATTGGTGGTGGATATCATTCAGTAAACCCACTTGCTCTACGTAAGAAAAATGATATTTTTTCTACAAATATCCGTGAAGTAACAGTTATGCAAACTAAAGAGTTTGGCAAAATTGCTTACGTTGAAGTTGGTGCAACGATGGTTGGTCGTATTGTACAATCAAGTGATTTAACAACATTTAAAAGAGGCGATGAGAAAGGTTATTTCTTATTCGGTGGCTCTACTGTCATTGTTATTGGTGAGAAAGGTAAGTGGTCACCAACATCAGATATCCTAAATAATACAAAGAACGGAATTGAAACTTATATTCATTTAGCAGATAAAGTTGCACAAACTGGAAAGTGATCTGATGGGTAAATCCCCTCAGAGCTTTCTTTATGAAGGTGAATTCCTTCGCACTTTAAAGTATCTTTTGAGTGAAGAATCCAGTCAATTCGAGAACCATCTTCACGAAATCCTTTGAAGCTATGATGACTCTCACACTCTTCATGCCCCAGGTCTAGCCATGGATCAGTAAGATTGAGGTCACTTTCATCTAGTACTTTCCTAACTTTTTCAAAAGGTGACTCATTAAAGTCTCCAGTTAAAATAATAGGATAGTCAGCTCTTACTTTTTCAATTTCACTAATTAGGACTTTGATTTGTTCCTTTCGTGTATCAGATTCAAGGTGATCTAAATGAGCATTCACAAAGAAGTAGTGTTTTCCATTTTCCTTGGCCTTAAGAATCGCCCATGTACAAAGTCTTGGAAATGCACTTCCAAATGATTTCGACGCAGCAATATAAGGTGTTTCAGAAAGCCAAATGTCTCCTGAATTTATTAATTCAAAGATATCTGGTCGATAATAAAGAGAAGGATACATTCTATCATCAATCCACTCACGATTTGAATCAATGATCTCAAGTCCATCTAAGAGCTCTTGGAAATCTCTTAATTGGGGCTCCCAGCCTTCTTGGGTTCCAATAACATCTGGTCGATAGGCATTCAGTGCGTTTGCAAGGATAACACGTCTCCCATCCCATGAATGAACTCCATCGGCAGGGTTATTAAATCGAATATTTGAAGAAATTACAGTGAAATTAAACATATTCCATTAATGAAAACATATTTTTCATCAATAGAAAAATAGAAAACTCCGCAATCGACACAAGTAGTTAAAAACTGACTTTTTTATTAAAAATGGGCCAGTTAAGGAGGTCTTATGGTTCAACAAGAGCAATTAATTAAAGAAATTAAAAAACGTTATCCAAAGCATACATACAAGCAGTTGGGAGAGATGTTTCAGATGCAAACGACACGTCTATTTAGATTAATGAATGGCGCAGAAATGAGAACTAGTGAGTATTTTAAGATAAAGGAAAAGCTAGAGATTAATTCTTCGGAGCTTAGCTTATTAATTCAATTCTTAGAAAAGCATTCATTCAGCTTAAGTCGTAACGACTGTAATGAAATTGTGAGTAACTTAGAAGAAAAGTTTTTTATTAGAAAGTTAACAGGGTTATAGGGAGAGAATATGTCACGTTTATTAATGGTAGAAAGAGCAATTTTAGAAGTTTGTGGTAAGTCTCAAAAAACAATATTTCAAATCTCTAATGAAACAGGAATGAGTTTATCTTTAGTTGGGAGCTTGTGTGTTCGCTTAAATAAGAAGGGCATACTAAAGAGGCAAGATAGTACATATTCGCTTAATAAAGATGCCCAAGGTTTAATGATTGCAAATGCAGTAGAGAATGTCAGAAAAGAAGTAAATGAAGTGGCCAGTTCAATTGTAGAAAATTATTTTAGTCAGAAAGAAAATCGATCATTAAAACTTCAAAAAGTTTATGTAAACAAAACAGAAGAGCTTATTCTTAATTCAATGCTTGATCAGTTGAATAGTTTTGTTGAGGAGCTTCAGCGTAATTACAAAAAAAGTTCAAATAATATTGTGAAAAAACAAAAGGTTTTACTTTGGGGACATGGTAATTATTCAGACATAATTAATAGCTCTTTAAACTTAGCGAAGTAATATTAATAATGTCTAAAATTAGCCAACGTAGCCAAAATCATTAAGCATTTTGGCCACAAGTTCTTTTAATTGATATTTTAAAATCTTATTTTCAGGAGACAGTGTAGAACATTCGATATAGCCAATCATTGTTTTAAAATCTGTCTCTCTTTCATTTTCCTTTAGCCATGAATCAAATGTGAGGATGGCCTCAATCCAAGCACGAACAGAGTATTGAGTTTTATCAATAAGACTAAATAAGAGTTCACCATTTTCTTTCTGACTTGGTGAAGATTTCAGATGCTTTTGTAGGTAACTAAAGATTATTTTTATCTCATCTTCAGAATGTATATTCTCTAACAGAAGATTAAGCCTTTCATCAGAAAGGAAGGCCACTGGATATTGTGCTCTGAGTCTTCTAAAATACTTTTCAATCATAGTGCCTAACATGGTGTGCAAACGAGTTATTTTGTTCTAAACTAGCAAAGTTAATTATATCTAATTTAGCAAGGGTTTTTCATGTTTGAAACTATTAAAAATATATGGCCACTAATCCATCGCCATCGCGCCAGAGTTATCGGAAGTATGATCTTCGGTATTGGTATGGCCTTAATTAAGGGTGGTCAAATGGCGCTAATTAATCCTCTTTTCACAAAGGGGCTTTCGCCAGAATCAACACTTGAGGAGATTCTTGGAATTGTAGGATTAGCTTGTTTACTTGCACTTATTAATTTACCTGTTCGCTTCTTTCATTTCTATTGGATGCAATTTGCAATGAACGATGCTGTATGTGAAATCAGAACAAAGATTTATTCAAAGATTCAAGATATTCCAATTTCATTTTATACGACGACTAAGCAAGGTGACGTTATTTCAACAATCTTAAATGATACGATGATTTACTCGCAGGGGATAAGTGGTCTTCTTACATTATTAAGAGAGCCGATCACATTATTTGTTTTATTAGGATATGCCTTCTATCTTGATTGGCAACTAACACTTGTTACATTTGCACTTCTTCCTATTATGCTTTTAATTTTCGGTTTCTTTGGAAAGAGAGTAAAGGCACACCAATCAGATGTTCAATCGAGACTTTCTGATATGACTCATGTCATTGGCGAAGGTGTTGGTGGACAAAAAATTATCAAGGCTTTTAATCTTCAAGATTATACGAGGGATTTCTTTAAAGGATATCAGAATAGCTTTTTTGAATTTCAAATGAAATCAGAAGTAATGAGACAAATTTCACACCCTTTAGTTGAATTTATGACAACTCTAATCCTTTCTTCAGTTATCGTTTTTGCTCAGGTGAAGATTACTGGAAATGCAATGACAACAGGTGAGTTCATTACTTTTATTGCAATTATGGCAATGATCCAAGATCCGATTAGAAAGACAAATGAAGCAAATTTAAAAATTAGCCAGGCGCAAGCTGCGGAAAAACGTATTTTTAAATTTTTAAAAGTTGAAAATGAAAAAGATGACGGTAAAAATGAGCATTCTGAATTAAGTGATAAAATTTCTTTTGCAAATTTAGACTTCTCTTACGGTGATCATCAGGTCATTAATAATTTGAGCTTTGATATAAATAAAGGTGAAAAGGTTGCTTTAGTTGGGCTTTCAGGCTCTGGTAAGTCGACTCTTATTAATGTTCTTCTTGGACTTTATCCTGTTAAAAAAGGAAGTTATAAAATCGATGGTATTGATTCAAGTGATTTCAAATTAAAATCACTACGCCATTATTTCGGCTTAGTTTCGCAAGATATCTTCCTGTTTAATACAACGATAAGAGAAAATTTAACTCTAGGTAAGGAAGTCAATGAAGCTCAAATTCAAGAAGCATTAAAAGTGGCCCATGCGATAGAGTATATTAAAGAGCTTCCAGAAGGGCTAGAAACAGTTATCGGTGATCGTGGGGTAAGACTATCTGGTGGACAAGCACAACGTTTAACAATCGCTCGTGCTTATCTTCAGGATAATGATGTCTTCTTATTTGATGAAGCGACTTCTGCTCTTGATAATGAATCAGAGAAAGTAGTTCAACAGTCGTTAAATGAGCTTGCAAAAAATAAGACAGTTATTGCTGTTGCACACAGACTTTCAACTATTCAGAACTATGACAAAATCATTGTATTAAAAGATGGAAGAATGATTGAGCAAGGCCGTCATGATGAACTAATGAACCTTGATGGCGAATATAAAAAGTTATATGAACTGAGTATGAAGTCTTAACTTCATACTCAGTAGGTATTGATTAGAATGGTAGTCGTTTTCCGGCCCTAAATGGATAAATCCATTCTGGTTCTTCTTCATTTAAATGTTGTCCATTTAAAACAATCTTATACTTTTCAACAAAGTCCTTTGTGAACCTTTCAATTGAATAGTTTTCGATTACATGATTTCTAATAAAGTCTCGATCGAATTCTTCTGCACCATTTTTAAAGTATTGAATAATCTCTTCATGGCTATAAAAAGTTCTTCCAGTTCCTTTTACGATTAGATCAGGAAGTGAACCGAAGCTAGAACCAAATACAGGTATACCTTGAGTCATTGCTTCAATAATAGCAATTCCAAAAGGCTCATGCCATCTAACTGGAAATAGTAAGGCGTCGCATTTTTGCATGATCGACAACTTATTATCACCCCCAACCATACCATGGTTGTGGATAAGAGGATGAATTCCAAGTATTGAGTTTCCACCACAGATGTGTAGATGCTTATTTGTTTTTAGAGCTATTTTTAAGGATTGCTTTAAATTTTTTACTCGCCATGATGCTTTTGCAAGAAAGAGAAGGTGTTCTATTTCTGTTATCTTATTACTTGTGTAATTGATAGGGTATTCTCTCATGTCGACAGCGTTATTTACATAAGATGTACTATTATGATTTCTTGCATGTGACTTCGAGCAAAATACCGTATTACGATCATGCTTTTCACCAGGGAAGCCATTCCCTTGGACATTTAATACGTATGGTACATCGATTCTAATTTTCTCAGGAAATGAGACGTGTACAATATCGATATTATCGGGAACAAGTTTTTGCCAATCTTCGCCTTTGTTCCATACAATATGCTTGATTCCGTGCTTTGTTACTTCACTCTCTTTTGGTCCAATAAACGTTACTTGATGTCCTTGTCTAACTAGTTCAAGCATGTGCCAAAAAACGGCCCTTTCAATTCCACCATATTTCTTTACTGGAAGAACTTTATGGTGATGGATACATACATGCATTTCTGCTCCTTATAGTATTGGCCTAAGCCATTTTTTAGTTATTTCTAGGTCCTGAGCTTTTACTTTTGAGTAATGCTCAATTTGGTCCTGGGCAATGTTTAGAATATTAAAATATTTAGCACAAGGGTTAAAGAAGATGTAGCCAGAAACTGAACTAGCAGGATACATCGCAAAGTTCTCTGTTAAGTATGCGCCAGTATTTTCTTGTACATTCATAAAATCCCACAGCTTCGCTTTTTCTGTATGGTCAGGGCATGCAGGGTAGCCAGCTGCTGGTCGAATACCAATATATTTTTCTTTAATAAGTTCATCTAAAGAAAATTCACGCTCTTCTTCGATTCCACACATCTGACGTGCTCTTTCGTGAATTAACTCTGCATATGCTTCAGCAAGACGATCTCCTACGGCCTTAACCATAATTGAAGTATAATCATCACCACTTTCTTCAAAAGTTTTAGCATACTTCTCAACTTGATCTCCCATTGTGACAACAAATGATCCAATATAATCCTGCTTTTCACCCTTTGGTAGGATGTAGTCGGCCAGAGATAGATAAGGGCGATCTTTTTGTGTCTTTTCTTTTTGTTGCCTTAGGAAATTGAAAGTACCAAATTCATTCATATTTTCATCGAGTAGGATAACATCTTCATCTTTTGAATAAGCTGGCCAAAATCCTAGGACTGCTTTTGGAGAAAAGCGATTGTTCTCAATAATATCGTCTAGGATATTTTGAGCTTCGTTATAGAGTTTTTTGGCTTCTTCTCCATAATCTTTATGCGATAAGATATGAGGGTAGAGACCTTTTAGTTCCCATGTCCAAAAGAAAGGTGACCAGTCGATATACTTTGCAATTTCAGCAACACTAATATCGTCAAACTTCTTAGCGCCAATGAATGGAGGTGTGAATTCGACAAATGTTTGTCTTGGGTCAACTCTTAAGTGATCACGGGCCGCTTCTAATGAAACCGTCGCTTGGCCACTATCTTTCTTATTTTCAAAATATTCTTTTGTTCTTTTTTGTGACTCTTTAAGATCTTTTAAAAAATCATCTCTTAGATTAGTACTTAAAAGGCTATTACAAATTCCAACTGTTTGAGAGGCATCCCCAACGTGAACGACAGGACTTGTACACTCAGGTGCAATTTTTACTGCAGTATGAGTTTTAGAAGTGGTAGCACCGCCTATTAAAACAGGTACTTCAAGACCTTGACGATTGAACTCTGCTACGTTGTGAATCATCTCATCAAGTGAAGGCGTGATAAGGCCACTTAGTCCAATGAATTTGGCTTCGTGTTCTTTGGCAGCTTTAATAATTTCTTCACAGCTAACCATAACCCCAAGATCAACAACGTTATAGCCATTGCAAGCGAGAACAACACCAACAATATTCTTTCCGATATCGTGAACATCACCTTTAACTGTTGCAATAACAAATGTATTCTTTTTACTTTTCCCGTCAGCATCCTTTTCCATAAATGGTTCAAGGTATGCAACAGCCTGTTTCATAACACGTGCACTTTTAACAACCTGTGGAAGAAACATTTTACCTGCACCAAACAGATCACCTACAACTCTCATCCCATCCATTAGAGGGCCTTCGATGACATTTATGGGAGCACCTAGCTCTTGTCTTGCTTGTTCGACATCTTCTTCAATGAATTTACCGATACCTTTTACAAGTGCGTGGGTGATACGCTCTCCAAGATTTCCTTCACGCCAAGTTAAATCGTCTTCTTTTGCCTTTGATTTTACACCTTTAAATTTTTCAGCATATTCGATTAAGTCATCAGTTGCACTTTCAGAACGGTTGAAAAGGACATCTTCAATTTTCTTCATTAGCTCAGGTTCAACGTTCTCGTAAACTTCGAGCATTCCCGCGTTTACAATTCCCATATCTAGGCCTGCTTTAATCGCATGGTAGAGGAATGAGCTATGCATAGCCTCGCGTACAATATTATTTCCACGGAATGAGAAAGATATATTTGAAATACCACCACTAGTTAAAGCGCCTGGACATTTTTCTTTTATTTCTCTTACCGCTTCGATGAAGTTTATCGCGTAGTCATTATGTTCTTCAATTCCTGTTCCAACTGTTAGTACATTTGGGTCAAAGATAATATCTGTGGCCGGGAATCCTACTTCTTCAGTTAGAATTTTAAAGGCGCGTTGGCATATCGAAACTTTTTCTTCTTTAGATGCAGCTTGTCCCTTTTCATCAAATGCCATGACAACAACGGCCGCTCCATATTGAAGGATCTTTTTCGCATGTTCTTTAAAAACTTCTTCACCTTCTTTTAATGAGATTGAGTTAACAATCCCTTTTCCTTGAATACACTTAAGCCCTTCTTCGATGACCTCCCACTTAGATGAGTCGATCATAATAGGAACCTTACAAATATCTGGCTCAGATGCAATTAGGTTTAAAAATTTAACCATACAAGCTTTAGAGTCGAGGAGACCTTCGTCAAAATTCACATCGATGATATTTGCTCCATTCTCAACCTGCTGTCGGGCAATATCTAAAGCTGCTTCAAAGTTTTCTTCACGAATAAGGCGTGCAAATCTTGGTGAGCCTGTCACGTTTGTACGTTCTCCAACCATGATGAATGGACGCTCTCCTGTATAATCAAGATTTAACGGTTCAAGTCCTGAAAGTCTTTGCGTTTTAGGGAGATCGTGTTTTTCGCGAGGATTGATATCTTTTAGATGATTGTAAATAGCGTTGATATGATCAGGAGTTGTTCCACAACAACCTCCAACAATATTAACGAGCCCCGATTCTGCAAACTCTTCAAGAAGAGCAGCTGTCTCATTTGGCTTTTCATCATAACCTGTATCACTTAACGGATTAGGAAGTCCTGCATTAGGGTAACAAGATATCAAGCAGTCTGAAACTCTTGATAACTCTTCAATATATGGGCGCATCTCTTGTGCTCCAAGTGCACAATTGATACCAACACTAAATGGCCTAGCATGTTCAACTGAGTTCCAAAAAGCTTCAACAGTTTGACCTGATAGAGTTCTTCCTGATGCATCTGTAATAGTTACAGAGAGCATAATTGGAGTATCAAGGTTGTTATCATCTAAATACTTTTTCATTGCAAAAATTGCAGCTTTTAAATTTAGTGTATCAAATGAAGTTTCAGCCAAAAGAAGATCGGCTCCGCCGTCAATTAGTCCTTTTGTTTGCTCATAGTAATTATCGACAAGTTCATCAAATGTAATACCTCTAAAAGCAGGATTATTCACATCAGGTGAAATCGAAGCTGTTTTATTTGTTGGACCTAGAGCACCTGCAACATAACATTTGCGCTCCGGATTTTCTTTCATGAATTCAAGACAAGCCTCTTTGGCAATCTTGGCCGCTTCCACATTTAGTTCATATGCAATTTCACTTAAGTGATAATCGTCTTGAGCTATTCTCGTTGCCGAGAAAGTATTTGTTTCAATAATATCTGAACCAGCAGCAAGGTATTTTGTATGAATCTCTTTAATAACTTCTGGTTTAGTAAGATTTAATAAGTCGTTATTTCCTTTCAAGTCTATCTTAGTATCTTGAAAGCGATTTCCTCGAAAATCTTCTTCTGTTAGATGGTATTGTTGGACCATTGTTCCCATAGCACCATCTAGAAAAAGAATTCTATTCTTTAGTGTTGATTCTAATTCACTACGAATATCTTTCATTAATATATACCTTTTAAAACTTCTGAAACATTTGCACTATCATTCATTACATAGAAGTGAACTGAAGGAACATTTGCATTTAGTAATTCTTCCGTTTGTTTTCTTGCCCATTTAATTCCGATTTCTTTAATATGTTCTGAATTTTCTGTCGCTTCATTTACGAACTCATCTGGGAAGTCTACATAGAAGTGCCTTGGTACATTTGAAAGCTGTCCCATGCTCTTAATGACTTTAATTCCTGGAACAATTGGACACGTGATTCCAGCTTCACGACATTTATCAACAAATTCAAAATACTTCGTATTATCAAAGAACATCTGTGTAACGATATAATCAGCACCAGCATCAACTTTCTCTTTTAGGTACTTTATGTCTGTCGCTAGATTTGGAGCCTCGAAGTGTTTTTCTGGATAGCCTGCAACACCAACAGAAAAGTCTAGAGGTAAGCTATTTGAAATATCATCAAGATAGATACCTTTTTTTACGTTATCAATTTGCTCAACAAGGTCTTTTGCATAGAAATTTCTTTGGCGAGAAAGATCGTATTTTTTATTATAGTTAAGGGCGTCTCCACGTAAGGCCAAAACATTATGAATACCGAGGTAGTTAAGTTCGATTAGAGCATCCTCAGTCTCCTCTTTGGTAAAACCTTGAGTTAAAAGGTGAGTAACTGTATCGATTTTAAATCGATTTTGAATAACTCCACAGATCCCAACTGTTCCCGGTCGTTTCTTGTAGATCTTTCTCTCAACTGAGCCATCATTTTTTTCGTTATAATATGCTCCTGCTGAGTGTGCTGTTACGTCAATCCATGACGGATTAAATGGCAAGAGCTCCTTAACGATATCCGTTACAGCTGAAATATTTTTTCCTCTTGGTGGAGGTACAATTTCAAAACTAAAAAGTGGGCTCGTCGCCTTGTCGATGTGCTCGATAACTTTCATTCGTGTATTTCCCTATGTGTAAATTAGACACCTTATTTTAATCATTTATGAGCAATAAGAAAAGGCGAGGGCCCCTTTTTCTGGGGCCTTAGGTTAATTCGAATGAATCAGGTAAATGGAATATTTAGATAACTTTAGAGGTTAAATGGGGGGAGCTAGAAAGCATCATGTTTGCTTCTAACTTGAAGGATTTTTAACCTATGGCCGAATATATTTGGACTTTTTTCACAAATGAAATGAGTGATCTATTCCACAATGAAATATATTGCCTAAATTCAGGTGCTTATGAGTTTCACGATGGGCCAAAAACTGTTATCATATTTATTAGAGGATGATTTGATGAATCAGGATCAGATTTACCATTTAGAAAGTGAGTTTATTAGAGTTTCAGTTACGAAGCAGGGAGCTGGGCTATTATCAATATTTGATCTTGAATCATATGTTGAATATCTATGGCAAGGTCATCCAACTCTAAACCCTTGGAAGCCACAAATAATTTTTCCAATTGTAGGAAAACTTAAGGATGACCAGTATTGGTTAGGTCGAAAATACTATCACATGCAAAAGGATGGCTTTCTTAAAGACCTTCAATTCGAAGTCAAAAATCATCGTAAAGATCGAATTACCTTCGTTCATACGAATAGCCCCGATACAGAGCTTATATTTCCATTTCGCTACAGTATTGAAGTTACTTATATGGTTTATGGGCCAAAACTTACAGTTTCTTTTGTTATTAAAAACCTTGATAAAAAAGAAATGTTCTTCTCTTTAGGCTTTGCTCCAACTTTCAATGTTCCTTTAGGACCAGAAGGGCATGATGATTGCTTTATTGAGTTTTCAACTCAAGAAGAGCGTGGAGCGTATTTTCTTGAAAATGATTTAGTTAACTTTCATGATGCGGATAATAAAAAAGTTGTTCAAGATTGTCGTGTTTTCTTCACTCAAGAAAATTTTAGAGGTGGAGAAATGGTATTTAAGGATATTAAGTCAAAGAGTATCGCTCTTAAGAATATTTTAAATGAGAAGTCGGTTAATATAGATCTAGGGAATATTCCATATTTATCAATTTGGACATATCCAGGTGCGAACTTTGTTAGGATTGCGCCAGCCTTTGGAGTTACTGATGCTCTAGATTCAAATAATGACTTTTATACGAAAGAGGGACTAATCGATTTAGAGCAAGAAAAGACCTTTAAGCACGAGTTCGTCTTTCACATAAGATAGTCATATCCACTAGGACCAATAATGTATCGAAATGAATTAGAAGAAATAAAGAGCAGTATTCATACTAAACTCGACACAATGGTGTGGGGTGATATGTCTATTGAAAGAAAGGCCGATAAGAGTATTGTAACTGAATTTGATATTTTTGTGTCTGATCAAGTGAAAAAGGTTTTTCATGAATCAAATTTTGATTTTAATTTCTTTTCAGAAGAGGACCAAGAGAGCTTTGAGTTTCCTGTCATTGTTCTAGACCCAATTGATGGTACTCGAGAATTTGCCAAGGGGTACGGTGAATGTGCTGTATCTTTAGCTATTTTATATTCTGCTGATATTCACGATGATCGAAACTTTGGTTGGATTTATAATCCTTTTACTGGATTTGAGATTACAAGTGATGTGAAATATCCACTTGGAAGTCGCCATGCTCATGCTGAGGCGGTAAATATTATGATCTCCCGTTCAGAGTGGGAGAAGGGTGCTAATAAATTAGATTTTAAGCATAACTTCAGGATAACTCCACTAGGTTCAATTGCATTTAAATTAGGTCTTCTCGCAGCAGGTGCAGCAGAATGTGTAATCTCATTTCGAGATAAGAATATTTGGGATATTGCTGCTGGAGTAATTATTTGTCACTCTAGAGGAATCTACTCAGATGAGATTGATGATCTTTCAACAAAGAAGTTAAAAGGACCATTCATCTTCTGTCGAGATGAGTTAAAAGAAGCTGTTCATAAAGAAGTGAATCGTTTAAAAAATTCTTAGTTAAATAACTCTTCAAAATCTTTCATTGTGAGTTTTCCGCTGAATAGTTCTTCATCATCTTCAGGAAGAAGTTCTTTGAATAGCTCACGTTTGATATCTTGTAATTTTAAGACTTTCTCTTCAACTGAACCTTTAATAATAGGTCTAAATACGTTTAGAGTATTTTTCTGACCAATACGATAAGCTCTGTCGATCGCTTGAGATTCAACAGCTGGGTTCCACCAAGGATCCATAATGAAGACATAGCTTGCTGCTGTTAAGTTAAGACCAACACCCCCGGCCTTTAGAGAAATAAGGAAAAGCTTTGTTTTCCCACTTTGGAATTCATCTACTGCTGCTTGTCTCTTCTTAACATTCAGAGAACCATCAATTCGAGAATACTTCCAACATTGGCTATCAAAAGCAGAACCAATGATATCAAGATAAGTCGTAAATTGTGAGAAGACGATAACTTGGTGACCTTCTTCAACGATTTGTTCTAAACTTTCAATTAGGTAGTCAACTTTTGTTGAAGTAAGACTTCTAATATCCTTTGTCGTTTTATTGCTATGATTTTGCCACAGACAACTTTGACGTAATTCAAGAAGCCCTTTGAGAATTTCTCCATACTTCTTGTTCTTAGGAGCATTATTAATATTATCTTTAATTGATTGTAATTTGTTTTTGTAAAACTCGTCTTCGCCTTCATCAAAACTAAGGAGAACATTATTCTCTATTTTAGGAGGAAGGTCTGTGAGAACTTGATTCTTCGTACGCCTAAGGATAAATGGGGCGGCAGTTTTTCTCGCGTATACTCTTGATTTAGGAGTAGAGCTAGATCTTAAGAATCTTAGATCTCCCCAGATACCAGGTATACTAAGATCAATAATATTAAAGAATTCAGCAAGATCGTTTTCAACAGGTGTACCCGTTAGGCAGATTCTAAAGTCTGCATTGATTTTTCTTGCAGATGACGCTCCAAGTGAGCGCATATTTTTAAGGTGCTGAACTTCATCCAGAACGAGTACATCATAATGTGATTCTTCAAATTCAGCTTCAAGTTCTCTTTTTAAGATTCCATATGAAGTTAGGATTACTTTCGCTTTGCTATCTTCAGGTAATTCTCTGTCTGCACCGTGGAAGATATGAACATCGATATCCGAGAATTTTTTAAATTCATTTTCCCAGTTAAGTAGTAGGGAAACTGGACAAACAATTAAAACTTTATCGATCTTATCGTAGATACTCTCAATAAAGGCGATTGTTTGAATTGTCTTACCAAGACCCATGTCATCTGCAAGACAGGCCCCAAGCTTATTTTCATGAAGGAACTTAAGCCAATTGTAACCAGTCTTTTGGTATGCCCTAAGAGTTGAACCTAGATGTTCAGAGATAGGGTAGTCTGGAATACCTTCTAGATTTTGAAGTCTTTCACAAAGCGCAATTTCTTCTTCTGTAAGCGCTCCTTCTAGACCAATTTTCTTAAGTTCAAATAATTCAAAAATTCTGGCACGAGAAAAGGGTAAGATAAATTTTTTAAATTTTCCATCTTGTATCTCTTCTTTTGCTTCAAATTTTGTATATTTTTGTACAAATTTTAAAAGATCTTTTTGCTCATTGTTTAGTAAGATGACACCATCTTTAGTAATGGCAATACTATTGTCCAAATCGACGTTCTTGAGGACTTCTTGGTCGACGTCATTTATTTCTAGTTCTAAATCAAACCAACCTGAGCGCCCAATTTGCTTTCTTTCAAAGCGTATTCGCGAGTTCCAGTTTTTGATTTCATTATTATTATAGAAAATTTCAACACCGTAAGGTTTTGTTACCGTAAATAACTTAGAAAGACCTTGAGTGATTTGCGACATTGATACCTGAAAGATAACTTCATTAGTATCTCTGTAAAGGTAAGAGTAGCGGAAAAAGTGATCTCCAAACTCTGTTACCATGACTTTAAATAAAAGGCGTTGAAGCTTATTATCATATTTATAAAGCTTATGATTTTCGTGATCAAAGCTCAGCGTATAGTCTTTACTAACAACTTCTGAAATAAGGCGAATCCACGAAGACTTTTTCGATTTTCCTGATAGTGACTTTTTATAACTATCAACACCTGTTTCAAAGTAGTGTTGAACTTCTCTTAGGAAGTGATAGGCTTCAATCTTCTTTCTAAAAAGATCAAGATAGCCACCTTCAAAAGTGAGAGAGGCCATAAATTGTGGAGGCCTAGTCCTCTTATCTTCCTTATTGAAAAATTCAATTGAGAAGTTGTTGTAACCCTTTCTTTGAGAGTTGTTTATATAAATTCTTAAGTCAGGAGACTCAATACTTGAAATATCGAATTGGTTTCCTTCAACTTCAAATGCGATATATTTTTCTAGCCTTTCTGAATAAGCCAGATTTAAGGCATCATCGATTTTATATGATGTTAAGTTTGATCTTAGAGTCGAAAAGAACTCTTTTAGTTCACTTGGTAGCGAATATAAATGACCAGTATCCCAATTAAATAAATATATACTTTCAAAAATACTAATATTTCGATGAGTTTTTCCCTCATCATCGAGTAAGGCAAAACGAATACTCGATTTTAAGTCATCCTGAAAATCTACACGTTGCTCTTTATTTGGAGCAATATTGAAAACAAGTTTCCCCGAAAGATTTTCAGGGATAGGGAATTCAATAGTTTTCTTAGATGTTAAAGAATAGTTTAGTGTAGAGTATGTCGGGCCATGAGGCGCATTTTCTAGCTCGTGTGGTCCACTAAGAATTGTTCCATACTCAAGAGGGTAAACACCATATCCTCCAATTGGTGGAAGGTGTGTACTTGTATCTGACTGATCGTTTGTTGTCGCAATATAGTACATAAAGAGCGCAGCTGTATGGTGACAGTGCTTTTCTTTTGTCCACTCTAAACAGTCACATGAAGTTGAGAGTGGAGACTCGTCAGTTCCCTCAAGTCTTTTCTTGTAAACAACTTTAGACTCATAAGGACGGTCTTCTTTGATAATACCTGTTGTAATTAGGTAACCATCAAGACTTCCTTTCTTAAATGAAAGAGAGACCTTCCCAAGGCTGAGAACTTTTCTGGCCTTTGAAATTGCCAGAGTTGAAAAATATTTTTTTGCTAGGTCGAGTCCAGGTTCTTGTGTCATATATTACTTTTATGTCTAAAAGCCTTATTATAACGCAAAATTAAGGAATGTAATAGTTTTAGTTAGCTCAAGTAATAAGGCCCCTTAATAGGGGCCTGAATTACTTAGTTATTTTCGATATATGACTTAAGAAGTTTTGCTCGAGAAGGATGTCTTAGCTTGCGAAGTGCTTTTGCTTCGATCTGTCTAATACGTTCACGAGTTACGAAGAAGTCTTGTCCAACCTCTTCTAGAGTGTGGTCAGATTTCTCACCAATACCAAATCTCATTCTTAGAACTTTTTCTTCTCTTGGAGTAAGAGTTGAAAGTACTGAACGAGTTTGCTCAGATAATGTAATGCTCATTACAGCATCTGCAGGTGAAATAATTTTCTTATCTTCAATGAAGTCTCCTAGAGAAGAATCCTCTTCCTCACCAATTGGTGTTTCAAGAGAGATTGGCTCTTTAGAGATCTTTTGAACTTTCTTAACCTTATCAACTGGCATTTCCATCTTCTCAGCAATTTCTTCTGGAGTTGGCTCACGCCCAAGTTCTTGGATAAGTTGTCTTTGAGTTCTAACCATCTTGTTGATTGTTTCAATCATGTGAACTGGGATACGGATTGTTCTTGCTTGGTCAGCAATGGCACGAGTAATGGCCTGACGAATCCACCAAGTTGCATAAGTTGAGAACTTATAACCACGACGGTACTCAAATTTATCAACAGCTTTCATAAGACCGATGTTACCTTCCTGAATTAGATCAAGGAATTGTAGACCACGGTTTGTATATTTCTTAGCAATAGAAACAACAAGTCTTAAGTTTGCTTCAACTAGTTGAGCCTTCGCGCGGTCAGCTCTTTCTTCACCATTAGTGATAATCTTGTAAACTGTTTCGATATCATCAAAGCTCATTCCAGCTTCTTGTGATAGTCTTCTTAGTTTTCTTAGAATATCTTCTTGGTTACGAACTAGTTGCTCTACCTTTGCATCAGTTGTGTAAAGCTCTTTAGCGAATGCACGTTTGAATGCATCGTCTTCCATAATCTTTTCATGAAGATCACGGTAAGCTTCAATTGTTTCTACTTCTAGGAATTTAAAGATACGATCTTGTTGCTCGTAAAGATCTTTAAATTGTAGGTAGTACTTCTTAACTGGCTCAACGAAGCTATTGATGATCTTTCTGTTGAAAGTAAGATCCGCAAGCTCTGTTGCAATAGAGTCCATTTTTGTTTTTTCAGTTTTTGAAAATTTATCAAGAGTTCCATCATCTTCGTTTAGTGAAGAGTCATAGATTTCTTTAAGCTCATCACATACATTGATGATTGTTTTCTTAACCTTATCAATGTCTTTTTGTGTTGATTCATCATCAAGACCACGTACAAGCTCTCTTACGAACTCAGTTGGGTTTTCTAGTTCATTGATACGATCTTTTAGGTTAATGATTTCTGCAATCGCGTGAGACGATTTAAGTGAAGAAAGAATAATTTCTCTTTCACCTTCTTCGATTTCTTTTGCAATTACAACTTCGCCTTCTCTTGTAAGAAGGGCAACAGAACCCATTCTCTTTAAATATAATTTTACAGGATCAGTTGAGGCACTTCTAAGTTCAGCTCTCTCTTCTTTTGAAAGCGTCTCTTCAATAATTTCTGTACCGTCAAGCTTGATTCCTTCATCTTCCTCTTCAACTTCATGATCAGTTACTTCAATCTCTGATTCGCTGATAGCTAGCATAATGAGGTCAAGTTCTTCAGGAGCAATTAAACTTGCTGGAATAGCATCGTTAATTTCTTCTGGAGTTAGAGAGTCTTGATCCTTACCGCGAGCGATAAGTTTTTCGAAACCCTTTGATTTTAAAAATTGTGCAGCACTTGACATGTTTGGTTTCTCCAGTCTTTTACTTTTTTAAAGCGTGAAGCTTTCTTCGGATTTTAAAAATCTTTTCATTCAACTTAGTTTCTTCTTCTTGAGTTGTAATATTACTTCTCTCAGAATCTAAGCGACCAATTTCTTCTTCTAGACTAACTCTTTCAAGTTTTGTTTTAAGGTCTTTAATAATTTTAAACGCTCCCTCTTTTTCTAGTTTGATTCCTTTGTATTTCTTTATGCCCTCATCGATTATTTCATGTAGGCCGAATTTGGAAGAACTCGAAAGCGCAAAGTTTTTAAATTCCCTCTCATCTATTTCAAAGATTAAATTTTTCAGATTTAAAATATATTCTTTTACCCTATCTGAGTGCATAAAATCAAGCAGATCGGTCATTTCATCATACTCAAGACAATCCGGATGTTCAACGATAGCAAGCAGTAAAGTCTTCTCCGTTTTTGAGATTGGAGCTTCAACTTCATCCATTATTGGCATCACACTTGCATCACTTTCGATGAAACTTGCCATATAGTCTTCGTCAAACTCAGCTGGAACCATTTCCATTGGTGGATTCTCTTCAATGGCCGGCTTAAAGGCTGGAGATTTCTCATTTTTTAAGAAATCTTCATAATTCTCGATAATACTGTCTTTACTTGATTCAAGATTAAGTTTTTTGGCCCAGCTAACAAGTCTTTCGATAGCGTTCAGGTCTTTACCTAGTGGAGATACAAGATCAAATGCCTGTTTTAGAAGAGCTAGCTTTTCATCGAGAATTTCAATCTTACGATCTGGTAGTAATTTTGAAAATTCATAGTCAATAAATGGAACAGCGTTATCAATTCTGTCTTGATAGGCAATGATACCTTCCTTTTCAAGGAAGTCGTCCGGATCTTTATGGGGATTTAGATCGACAAACTTAGGGATAATACCTGTTTCAAGAAATTGGCGATTGGCCCTCTGTGAAGCCTTAAAACCAGCTTCATCATTATCAAGCGAAAGATAAATATTCTTTGTCATGGACTTAAGCGTACGAAGAGAGTTGTCGCCAAGGGCCGTCCCCATGATTGCGACACTATTTTCAAAACCCTTCTTGTAGTTTGCAATTTGGTCCATATTTCCTTCAACTATAATCACGCTATCGCGCTTTCTAATGAATGATTTTGCAAGATGGAGGCCATAGAGAAGGTTTCTCTTGTTAAAGATGAACGACTCTATAGAATTCATGTACTTAGCGTGTTGATATTCATGAATTCGTCGGCTAGTGAAGCCGATAACTTTACCGTAATGGTCCCAAATCGGAAACATTATGCGTTCACGAAAAGTATCATAATGGGACTTGTTGTCGGCATTATATTTAACGATACCAATTTTCAGGGCCGTCTGTAGAATCTCTCCACGGTCTTTGGCCGGAAGGGAACATATATAGTCGTAGATGCTATTTTTTTTAGGAGCAAATCCTAGTTGATAGAGATCTGCAATTTCATTGCTTAAATGACGATTCTTTAAAAAGTCTAAATACTGTTCAGGTTTGAGGTTTCGCCCTGACTGAAAGTAGATAGTTGATGCAACTTTAAGAATTTTTTCAGCATAAATGAACTCTTTCGACTTTTCTTTAGTATTTGTATAAGAGTCGAAATCGATACCAAACTTATCGCAGATATCTTTCATGGCCTCGATGAATTCGAGGTTTTGAAGATTCATAACAAAGTCGAAGTGACTGTGACCTGCTCCACATGAGAAGCATTTATAGATCTTCTTGTCGTTAACAACAGACATCGAAGGATTTGTGTCGTCGTGAAATGGACAGACCCCATAAAGGTTGTTGCCCTTGCGAACTAAGTGCACACCATAGCGCTCGATTAAATCAGAAATCGGGATCTCATTGACGATCTTTTCGCGCAGTCTTTGTAATGACATGTGTGTGCTAACCTAGCTTATTAATTTGCTTTTTTGGATTTTAGAACAAAAGCCTTAATATTTACACCTTGCTCGATAAATATTTTCTCAAACTTTGTTTTAAATTGGCAAAGTAGGTGATCTGAAGCATCGTTCCATAGATCTTTTGTCTCGAGTTCAAGCTCAAATAGGTCCTGTTTCTCGATAACTTCCTTCATCCACTCCGCATAACCATCGTGATCAGTCTTCACAAAGAAATATCCGCCTGGCTTAATAACTTTGTATGCTCTTTCAAGAAAAGGAAGTTGAAATAGTCTCTTCTTGTGATGACGCGCCTTTGGCCATGGATCAGGGAAGAAGTAGAATACTTTATCTAATTCATTCTCTGCAAAAAGGTGTTCGATTCTTTCACCCTTAGCTCTTAAGTATTTAAAATTACGATATGGAAGTGACTTTAACTTCTTAGCTAAGGCGTAGCTTCTCTTAAAGCGATAATCTAAACCAACAAAGTTTTGGTCTCTATAAGCATCACAATATTGAAGCATAAAGTGGCCGTATCCAGTTCCGATCTCAAGGCATAACTCGCCATCTTGCGTGAACACTTCTTTGTTCCAATTACCACGGTGAACTTCAGCTTCTTCATCTCTTAGAACAAATTCACTAAATTCCTCTAACTTATCATGGTAAGGGTTGCGGTGCTTGTACTGAAAGTCCTTAGCAAATGACTTGTCTTGGTCTTGTTTGTACGCAAATGGATCGTTTGTCGCTTCTTGAGCGTCTGATTTTACTGGCAACTTATACTCCTAAATGATTATTGCACCTAGTTATCAAATTGAAGGCGCTCAGGCAAGGCTTTAAAACCTTTCTACAAGGTTTTGAAGAGGCATTCATAAATAAATATTAGGGATAATTAAGTATTAATTAACTCAAAAGCTATGGAAACTGTAGTATGAAGTTTATTTTGCAACTATTTCTAATTTTTCATCTCTCTCAAGTTGCCCATGCCTTCGATGCAATGAGCAGAGGGCCAGCTTCTATTGATCCTACTCCCACTTATAAGGAACATGAAGTTAGTATTATTCAAGGACATTATCGACATCTGTATTTTCGCTATTTTCTAGAGGAGATATTAACACTTTCTCGAAGTGACTTCGGTGATTTTAAAGTTAAGAGCCTTGAGTGCGGAAATGAGAAAGAATGTGTGGAGTCGGGAGCTTATAAGAAAGGTGATATTATTTATTCTCCTTCTGAAAATTGGGATTTAGCAGATTTTAAAAAAATAGAGGCCCCGATCTTATCTGGCTTGATGGGACTTCGCTTGCCGGTTTATGAGTATAAAGATCGCATGAAATTTGAAGCGATAAAATCCCCTGAAGAGTATAAGAAAAAGCGTGTATCATTTAATAAGAATTGGCGCGATTATAAAATATTAGAAAAATCAAAGTTTAAACTAATTGCAGTTGAGACATTTGATGACATCTACGGTGCACTAACTGATAGTCGAGCAGACTATACTCTTAGGGGAGTTTCTGAAGCATTTATTGAAGTGCTCAACCAAAAAGAGAATCTTCTCATTGATACAAAAAACTTTATCTATTATCGTTATCCAGTTTATCTCTATGTGAGAAAAACTAATAAGAGACTCTATCGAGCTTTGATTTTAGGAATGAAAAAAATGGAAAGCCAATCCTATAATAACTTTACTAGAAGTTTTGTCGGACAAAACCTTGTCTTGGACGAAAGAGAGAGTTGTAAGATCTATAATGTGAATACAGAAGTCGTCCAGGTTTTAAAGCAATGTGAGCTAAAGGGTCTAATTGAAGCTGTTGCCAACTTCAATCGAAATTAACCTTTTAACATTTGCTCAATAAGACGAGCTGCTTTCTTTGCTTCTTGTGGATTTTCTAAACGCTTTTGAATGAGCTTTTGAAGTTGTTCAACTTCTTGCTTCATCTTCTTATTGCCTTGAGGGGCAGTAGGTGCTGAGTTTTCACGTGAGTCAGCACCCTTAAATAAGTGAGTATATTTTTTAACACCCATGAGAATTCCTAAGCAACTGCTTCAGCTGCACCTTTTTTCATTGTAGAAACTCTTTTCATGTGTTCCTCAATTACTTCATATAACTCTAGTTTTGTTGAATACGGATCCATACCATCAGGCATTGTCGAATAAATTACTTCGTTGTTGATTTCTGCAAAGATAAACCAGTTGTTACCTAGTTTTTGAAAAAGAACTTCTGTACCTTTGTGTTGAATTGTCATAAATCATCCTCCTGAAATAGTTTTTGCAATCCTTGCTAAAACAATGACACTAACTTTATCGTCGCTTTAATTTTTTCTTTTAAAAAAAAGTGAGCACTATTTATGAACGGAATTTTTTGCCGATGGCCTCTAGAGAAATGCCGAAAGGCTAGTAACGATAGGTGAATCCAACATTATATCCAAAAGTTCCTTCTAGATCTGTCGAGATTTTATTATCTGGCCATAATTGAGAATTTGTAAATTGACCATCTGACTCAAGTGTTGATGGAAGTCGAATGTCGATAACAGGGCCATGATAAAGATAAAATGTGGAAGAATCGAAGATTCTTTTATGGGATAAATTTATTGAAAGTCTTGCATTAAAAAATAAGCCACTAAATAGTTTCTCTTCTGTAATTCCATTTGTTTCATCATCTTGATTAACAAATCGTCTTTGGTAATTGAGTCCAACTTGTAGCATTGATTCGATTTCAAAATACTGTCTCTTGTGAAACGTATATGAAACAACTGGCCCAAACGAGTAGTGAATATTACTCTCTGTTGTGAAGATATCGCCATTAAGTCGATACTCCGCTTGCCCTGTCGTAACACCTCCGAAAAAGCCGTAGTAGAGGCGGTTCCCATCATCAAATGTTGCTGGGCTTAGATACTTCACATTTAAGCTTCCTTCAAAACCTGTACTTTCTTGCTGAACTTCAGAGTTGTAGGCATAACGAGAAGAGACACCTTTTTTAAAGATGAGATCAAATTGGGCGCGATGAAGAGGGCGCCCCTTTAATGGATATTCATCAGGAAGAGGTTCTGCAATAACATAATCAGTTGGATCATTTTTAACATAAATAGTGTTGCCGAGATCTTCTGATTCATTATTTAAAATCAGCTTAATAAAGTCCTTTCTAATATAGGCTTTTCTTCCATCTCTCGTAAGAGTTACGTAGTAGTCCTCTTCGTTCAAGTAGTTTGGATGCAAGTAAACTTTGGTACCTTTTCTCAATTTCATTAGGATGTGGCCATCTTCATTTGGCTTGCTGACAACAGGGGCTTCATGGACGCGAATGATTCCATTTGTTGCAAAGACAGAAGTTGTCAAAAGTATAATGAAGACTAGCTTTTTGATCATATTGAAACCTCAAATTCCTTGCCAATATTAAAGCTAATAGCTGTCGCAGAATTATCATTAGTAAGGTTTGCAGCTGGTAGTACGACACTTGAATCAAATGCATAATTTTGCATTTTAAGGTCTAAGCTTACAAAGTATTTTGCATAATTGTAATTTACATTGATACCAAATGAATCGATTGTGTAATCTACTTTAGAATTATCAATTGTTGCTGAAGTGTAGAGTGATCGTTGGGCACTAAGGCCGGCGCCAATAAACGACTTTTCATTTATGTGATAACGATATTCTGTTCGTAGTCCTATTGAAAAAGATGTGAGTTGGACTTCTTGGCCACTATTTTGTGCTAGGTATTCAGCAATAAGAAAGACAGGGATATTTGTAAACGTTTCAACTCCAGCTTCTAAAGCAAGAGTGGTGCTTGATAGTGAAATATTATCAAGAAAGAAGTTCGGTGTTGAGCTCCCTAATCCTGCTCTTATCTGTGTATAAGTATGTATTTGCTTCTTATCGTATTCGATTGCTTTGAATTTATCTTGTTTAAAAGGAGTAAATTTCTCATTGTTGAAAGTTAAAATTGTTTCTAAATGATCTAGGTTCGTACTTAAGGTAACGTACTTCACATTATCTTCATTTCCATCACTTGGAAGGATAAAGAAATAGCGTGAACCCGGTGATACTTCTTTAGTTCTAATGATTGTATTCTCTTTTATGCGATAGTAACTTTTTCCATCAAGTGACTCAATTAATGAATTTGCCAAAATAACACTTCGAAAAGTCTTCGCCTTCAAATTATTCTTTATGTATTTAAAGCGTGGTTTCGCCTTTGTTTTAACAGCTTCCTCTTTCAGATTAATTCTTCGTAAGTCTTCAAACAGCTTGTCAGAAGAGCTTTGGGCCACACATGTTTGTTGAATAAGCAGACAAGTGATGATGAATTTAATTAGTCGAGACATTCAAGGGCCTTTTGAAATGCAATGAAGTTACTTTCGTACTTAAAATCCTTCTTTGTTATTTGATCAAATGAAACCCATTTGTAGCCTTGATGTTCTTGTGGGGAAATGATGACTTCTTTCTGATTGGTTTTTGCAAGAAAGCAATACTCCGTCACATCCTTGTTCCAGCGATCATGAAATTCAAATTTTTGATCTAGTTGAATTATTTCTGCAGTACTAATTGAAGTCTCTTCAAGTAGCTCACGTTTGGCAGCTGTAAAAATATCTTCTTCAGGCTCAACAGATCCTGTTACATTTTGCCAACCAAAGCCACGATCTTCCTTCATCTCAAGAAGAAGAATGGCCTTTAAATCATTGTGCACAGTGACAACCTGAACCTTTTTATGACGCGTATTCATAGGTTTATTATAGCAAAAAAATTTAATTTCAATGCCTTGGGCAAATTTGGAGGTTAATTTCTTTAATTTGTCTTACATTCCGTTCATTTTGCGGCGCAAATTTTTGTCGATTCCCGTGGTTTTTGGTAGATTATTGCGATGGATTTAATGCGAATTATCAATACATTGACTTTGGCCCTGCCGGGCTTTCTATTAGCGATCTCTTTTCACGAGTTTGGACATGGTTGGATGGCCAAGAGATATGGTGATGATACGGCCGAAAGAATTGGGCGCTTAACTTTAAATCCTATTCCACATGTGGACTTAGTTGGAACAGTAATTTTCCCAATGGTAGGAATTATGCTTGGCGGAGTTCCATTCGGTTGGGCCAAGCCAGTACCTGTGGATGTTCGTCGATTTAAAAATATGAAATCAGGGATCTTCTGGGTAAGCTTTGCAGGCCCTGGAGCGAACTTAATACTTATGGTTTTATCTGCGCTATTCTTTGGAATGGTTTACGCTTATGTTCCAGCGACTTTCTCATTAAAGACGCAATTTATGGATATGCTTCAGTACTCGGTATTTATTAATATCTTACTGGCGGTCTTTAACTTAATTCCATTTCCTCCACTTGATGGATCGAAAATGGTTGCAGCTTACTTAGATTACAACTCAGCACGAAAATATGAAGAACTTCAAAGATTTAGTTTTATTTTTATTCTAATTCTTTGGTTTACACCTATCTTTGGTTACATGATCAGACCGGTTATGCAGCTAGGGATGGTATTAATGAATACTTTTGCAGGTATTCTCTCTTAATTAAGTTAATTGAGGGATTTGAGGGAATTAACACATGTTAGACACAACGATTAAGGTTAAAACGGATACATTTGATGGTCCACTTTCACTGCTTTTGCTTCTTATTCAAAAAGAGCAAATGTCGATTAAAGAACTAGACCTTACTAGAATTACTAAGCAGTACTTAGATTATCTAGCAAATATGAAAGAGCTTAACTTTGATATTGCAGGAGATTACTTATTCTTAGCTGCGACGTTAGTCCTTCTTAAATCAAAGAATGCAGTTACTGAAGAGGAGCAGGCTAAACTTCAAAGTCAGCTTGGTTCGGAGAGCTCGTTAAATATCACTTCTCATGCGGAGCTTGTTCGTCGTCTTGAAGAGCTTGCCCTTTACCAAAAGATGGGTCAAAAGCTTCTTGATCTTCCTCAAACGGGAAAAGATATTTTCGTAAAACCAAAGGTAAATCGTAAGGAGATTGTTAACTCAATTCTTACTCCAATGGAGCTTGAGAAGCTAACTGATACGATGATTGATTTCATTTTCCGTCAAAATCGCAAATATACAGTTATCAAGCGTGACCGTTTATCGATTAAAGAAAAATTAGAATTCTTAAAGACATATCTACAAGTGGGACAAAAAACAAATCTAGATGAACTACTTGAAAATGATAGCAATAGCCGAATGGCAACGACGACTGGTGAAGATACTGCAAAAATGTCTGCAGACGGTAAGAACACAATTGATAACGTTGTAATTACATTCATCTCACTATTAGAACTTGCTAGACTTAAGCGTGTACAGGTTTTCCAAAATGAAAGCTTTGGGCAAGTTTACGTTGATGTTGTGAAGACTCTTGATGACTTCGATGTTACTCAAGCCGATGGGTTCGATGATGAGAATGAGTCAAAAGATAAGATTGAAACACAAGAATTAGAAAATATGGAACAAGTAGCGCAATAAGCGCTATTAGAGAGAGCACACAAATGGAAGAGAACACAACAGTTACTGAAGCAAATCTAGAGTTTCTATCAACAGAAGAAGAGATGGTTGAAGAGTTAGAGATGGCCCTAATGCCATCAGATGAAGACCTAGAGTTTCCAGAAGAATACTTAAAGCTAGAGTCTGACTTTGCTGATGAAAAACTTCAAGAAGATAAGCTTTGGAAAGCCAGAACAGGACTTAATGAAGAAACAATTTGTGGTGCAATTGAAACAATTGTATTCATGAGCGATAAGCCGGTTCCATTAATGAAAATCAAATCACTTATTGATGAAGATATTCCTCTACGTGTTGTTCACGAAGCAATTACTCGTCTTCAAGATGAATATGAGTTAAAGCACCACGGAATTCGTCTGCAAGAAGTTGCAAATGGATACCAATTTAGAACAAAGGCAACTTTCTCTAAGTATGTGCAAGACCTATTTAAAATCAATGAATTAGTACTTTCTCCAACAGCTCTTGAAGTACTAGCAATCATTGCCTATAAGCAGCCAGTTTCAAAAATTGAAGTTGAAAAGATCCGCGGTGTTGATAGTTCACACATTGTACGTGGTTTAATGGATAAGAGACTCGTTCGCGTAACTGGACGTTCTGAAGAAGTTGGACGCCCTGTTCTTTACGGGACAACTTCTGAATTTTTAGAGGTATTCAACTTAGCAAATATTGATCAACTACCACCAGAGCATGAGCTTGCTGAAATTGCTACTCAAGGTGTTGGTAAAATCGAAGATATTAAAACACTTGTTAACGCCGACCTTGCGTCACGATTTGATCAAGATGAAATTGAAGAACTTGATAATATCGCAATGTCAATTAAGGCAATTGATTCTGAAACAGCATTTACAAAGTCTCTTAAGGTTCAAGAGAGAAGACGTAAGTCAGGTAGAACTGAAGAAGGTGAAGAAGCTGCACCAATTCTTACTGCATTTGATCTTCTTGAGCAGCACCTTGATAACTCACTTGTTACAGGAGCAAATAAGGAATCGGCTGAATCGGAAGTATTTACGGCCATTACTTGTCCAGAAGTTATCGCAGACTTAACTAAAGGCCCATTCAATATCCCTGAAGAAGAGGAAGATGACTTTGAAATGATCGATCTTGATTCAGGTGAAGTTATTAAAGATATCTCTGTTGAAGAAGCGTTAGAAGAAGTTGCTGAAGCAATTTTATCTTCTGGAAGTGAAGAAGGTCTTGATGAAGAAGATCTTATTAATGATGAAGCCGATATTGAAGTAGCGGCCGAGCAGGTTGAAGAAATTGCTATTATTGATGAAACAAAAACGGATGAAGAAGCCGATCAATTAGCACAAGCTCTTGATGATGCGTTTGCAAAGTTATTTGGTGGTGACTCTGCTGTGCCACAAGATGAGATGGAAGTTGATCTGGATGATAGTATCAATGAAACAACTCAAAATTTAATTAATGGAGCAAAGGATCTTGATCTTGACCTCGATTTTTTAAATAACAAGGACTTAGGGGATTCTGAGTCATATATTGATTAAGAAATAATTACTTAAATACTTGTAAAAGCTTACGTTTAGTTCTATTTAGACGTAAGCTTTTTCTTTTAGCTTTTAACCGCCGAGATGGCAGATAGGAGAGTCAAAATGTCTAAATTAGTACGTTTACAAAAATTTATTGCAGATTGTGGAATCACTTCACGTCGTAAGGCCGAAGACCTAATCGTTCAAGGACGTGTAAAGGTTAATGGTATTGCTATTCGTGAACTTGGTTCTAAGGTTGATCCAACGATTGACGCTGTTGAAGTAGATGGTAAAGCAGCAGATCTTGGTTCTGTTGAAAAAATCTATATGATTATGAATAAACCTCGTGGGGTTATGACTACAGTTAATGATCCTGAAGGAAGAGAAACTGTTGTTGATCTATGTAAAGAAATCAGTGAAAGAATCTATCCTGTAGGTCGTCTAGATTACCTTTCAGAAGGTCTTCTATTAATGACTAATGATGGTGACTTTGCAAATCTTGTTATTCACCCAAGTTCAGAAATTACTAAGGTATACGAAGTAAAAGTATTTGGTGCAATCAATGAATTCCTACTTAAAAAGCTAAGAGCGGGTGTTTATATTGATGGTGTAATGACAAAGCCACAAGCTGTTCGCGTAATTAAGCAACTAGAAACAAAAACATGGCTTGAGTTTAGAATCAATGAAGGTAAAAACCGCGAAATTCGTCGTATGTGTGAAGGTGCAGGTCTAACTGTTGATAAACTAAAGCGTGTTGCTATTGGTGGCTTAACTGTAGAGGGGATTGCTCCTGGTTCATACCGTCTAGTAAATAGAAGAAACTTATTGAATGCTATTGGTATTGATATGGCAGGAAATAAGATGCAAGATGCTGTTGAGTATATTTCAAGCAAGAAGTCTGTAAACTTAAAGAAGAAAGGTCATCAAGGTTGTACAGCGGCCGATGATAAAGCTTTTGTTAAGTTTAGAAGAGAGACTTACTTTAAATCAATTAAAGAGATTGCTGAAACTAAGAAAGCAAAAGAAAAAGAGATTAGAAGACAAGCTTGGGAAGAAAAAGAAGCAGCTTTCAAGAAGAGACAAGATAAGAAGAAAGCTCGTGTTGCTAAGAAAGAAAATGAACAGAAACATGTTCACGTAGAATTTGTTAAATAGAAAAAGCCGCTTTAAGCGGCTTTTTTTTTATCTTTTTAGTCGGTAAATTAGTCTAACTCTTGGATATCTTCGATTCGATCAATTCGATCATCAATTCTTAAGTCCTCATCTGTTCCTCTAATATAGCGGTTCAGGTACTCAAGTTGATTATAGATTTCTTGGTAATTATTAGTTCCGATTCTTAGGTCGACAAGAGTCTCAGAATCATCAGCAATATAAACATCAAGATAAAGATATTTTTCAATATTATCAACAGGTAGAAGCTCTACTAGAAGTTGCATAATATATTGCTCGTTATTTATATTTCTAAGTTTTGAAGTGAATTTATCGACCTTTTCATTATAAGGCATATCACTATGGATGATATCGTAGAAGAACTTAGCAAGTTTCTTTGTTTTTCTTTGGTATTCATCTTCCGGTACTTCATACGGACGCATTCTAGAGTCTTTGTCATGGCCTGATGTGCGAATAACTCTTTTGCCTCTTAAGTGTTCAGCTAAGCGGTAGTGAAAATCTTCAAAGGAGATTTTGTTAAGATAAGAGAAGGCATCCTTCTTTAAAATCATTGTAAGTTTCGAATTAAAATTTACGTAACGCTTCTCTTTAGGGATTCGTGCGATGACGTCATCTCTTACTATCTCAGGAAGTATTCCACTAAGAATTCTTAAGTATCTTTTTTGCTCTAATCTTCTAAACTCGTTATCAACTCGATTAAAGTTCATTCCTACGTTTAAGAACTTGTGATCACTATGAGATGAAGTTAATCCAAAATATGAAAGGATTTCTTTTTCTTTTGTATCAAAAATTTCAATAGAGATTTTTGATTCTTTCGTCTTTGTGTAGTTTGGGTAGTAGAAGGCGACAGTTGAGCCATCAAGTTTTTCGAAATTAAAACGGTTATTAACGTAGTGGCTCTTTGCTCCAAGCTTTAGAATATCTAAGTTAAGCTGAATCCCTGAGGATTTAGATTTGTATCTATTGTGTCCTTTAAAAACACGCTCTACTCTTGGAGAGTTCTGACCATTATCAATCTTAGCAATTCGATCAACATCCTCTAGGTTAACAACGTAGTACTTATCTAAAAGATCAGAATTAAGTGATTCAGCAAGAAGCTTGGCTTCTTTAAATTTAAAGACATTGTTGAATAATTTATCATAAACCTTTCTAACCTCTTCATCTTTAAGGTTAAAAACATAGTCCGCAAGAATAATATTACCCTTAGTGCGAGAAGCATCTAGTTTAAACCAATCAAGCTTATACTTGTAATCGACGTCTTGACCCAAAATTTCAAAGCTAATAAGTTCTATCCCAAAACGGCTTCTAAAGCTTATTCCAGAAGTTTTCTTCTTTTGAGCAATGATTTTTACACGAACTTTCTTATCATCAAGCTTGTATACCTGAATTAAGAAGTCTCCTGCCATCGTATAAAACCCAGTAAGACCTGTATTCATAAGTGGGATTGCATTGTTGTAACTAAAGCCTGTCGTAATGGCCATTGAAGCAGGTATTGAAATAAAGTCACCTGGATTTAATTCATCAACATATTTAGAGCGAATTGGGATCTTAGCGACATTAAATGGAAGGGCCTTCATTGCATCTGTTTTCTTTGCAAATTGTCTTGAAATGATTACTTCATTATTTCGATCGGCCTTTAAGAAAAATGGCGTTTGAAGCTCTGGGAAGAAGGCATTCTTTGTATCGTGCTGAATTCTAAAATTAAATTGATCACGGCGAGTATAGTTTCCTTGAATATAGGATTTTTCTACTTCGTATTCGTACTTTCCTCTTAGAGAAAGGCCATCTGCGATATTGATTTTAAAAATATCAACATCAAAGCTGACTTTTAAACTGTTAAAAGCATCGATTAGCTTTCTATTGATATTTTCTTTCGACAGGTGATCTCTTAGAAAGTACTTGAACTTCAAATAAGTACTTGGAGTACTATCTTGAGTTGTGGTTTCTACCACATTCTTGTCGTTAATAGGCGCCTGCTCGGCCGCAAAGCTGAGTGACGTAATCAGGATAATTATCAGTGTTTTGAACCTATTCATGTCTATGATTAATATCATAATAAATAGTTGGAAAATCGTTGAATGTAATAGTTATAAGTGTGAACAAAGTCTAAGCATATTTTATCGACTGATAGCTCATTATAAGGAGAAAGTTAACTTAGTTAACTTTTAAGTGACTAAATTGGCAAACACAGGAAATTATAGGCATTTTCTACAATAAATTCCCTTTGGGGAAATAATAAACTTTGACACAAATTGGCATAAATTTAAATTAGTAAAAGCCGATAACTAACTAGATATATTAAGTTTAAATAAGAGATCAAAACTTTTTTTATTTGCTGGGAAAAATAAGGTCGCTATTTGCGCTATTTACCTGGTGATATATTAGTTGAAGATTATTGAGTAGGAGAATGAGTATATGGAAGATCTTAAGAAGTTTTCTTTTTTAATTGTAGATGACATGAGCACAATGAGAAAGATCGTAAAAAAGTTATTACGTGATTTAGGGGCCGATCGTTTTGTTGAGGCAGTTGATGGAAAAGATGCTCTTAAAAAAATTGTAGAGAATAAAGGTGGACCAAATGAGATATCTTTTATCATCTCTGACTGGAGTATGCCGAATGCTACTGGACTGGATCTGCTAAAAACAATTAGAGGCAGTGAAAACTTCAAAGAGATGCCATTCGTAATGGTTACAGCAGAGCAAGACGTTGCACAAATTCAAGAGGCAATTGCTAGTGATGTAGATGGTTATGTTATTAAACCATTCGATCAAGCATCATTTAAGAAGAGGTTGGCCCTGGCCATGAAGAAAAGGTTTCCACAAGGTTAATAGGAGGCTTTCATGGGTATGGTAGAGAGAATTACTAAATCTCACTTCTCTGTTTTAGCCTTCTCAGGTGATATCGATCTAGATTGCGTAAAGTCTTTATCGATGATCTTTGATGCGATTCTAGAGGACGAGAAGGATAAGCTAATTATTCTAGATTTTAAGAGTGTCGAATTTGTATCACCAAAAATTTATAATGAAATATTTAGGCTTTTTAAATCTGCAGAAGATAAATCAATTCTGATTTATACAATTAATGCGCGATCAAAATTAATTAGAGAACTTAAAAGTGATTATGCAGATGAACGTTTTAATTTCACAGATTCGATATCGAAAAGACTACAAGAGCTAAATCTTAAAAAGAAGAGAATTGAGCTTGATGTAAACTTTGTTAACCCATTTATTCAAGCAGCAATTGATACATTTGGGGTTCAGGCAAATTTAAAAGTATTACCGGGAAAAGTATCAAAAGCAAAAGATTTTGAAAGTTATGAGATTGGTTTAATTGGATCAATTGATGTTCAAAATGAGCAGTTTAATGGCAGGCTTTTAATTTGTTTTCCAGATATTGTTTTTATCAATATTTATAACCAAATATTCGGAGAAGATTACACTGAGCTTAATGAAGATGTGAAAGATGCAATTGCAGAATTTACAAATATTACATTAGGGCAGGCAAAGGCTACTTTAAATCAAAATAGAGGGATTGTTATTGACCGTGCAATTCCATCAGTTTTACTAAGAGAGAACTTTTCAGAAATTGAGCTAGGCAAATATGAGTCATTAATGATTCCACTAGCAACGAAACTGGGCTCTTTTTATATCTACATCCTATTGGGGGCAAACGAATAATTAGGTAGTTGGAAAAAACTGAACATGATCTTTGTCATGTAATTAAGATTGTTTATAGAAATTTATAGTAAGCCACTAAAAACACTAATTAAATAAAAATTTTGTCCGAATAATGAAGAGATATTAACACAAAAGACAAGATGTGATTATGGATGAGTTTGAATTAGAATTAAAGATGGATTTCCTTGAAGAGGCTGTTCAGCTTCTTGAAGATTGTGAAGAGTCTTTCCTAGAGCTAGAATCGGGTGTCGATAATACAGATGAGCATATCGATAAAATCTTTCGCCTTGCTCACAACCTTAAGGGTACATCAAGGGCCGTTGAGTTTAGTGATGTAGCTGAGTTTACGCATGAGATGGAAGAGCTGATCTTAAAAGTTAAGAAAGGCGAAGTCGATATTTGTGCTGATGTTATTGATGTATTCTTAAAATGTTCAGATCATTTAAATAATATGATCTCAACTCTAAGAGATGATATTGAAGCAAAGTTTAATTCTGATGAGATCATCCAACTTATTAAAGATGTTTCAAGTGCTGATGTTGAGCATAATGACCTGAGAATTTCAAATATTCCTGATGAAGCTGAATTTGAAGCGAGTGCGCAAGAAGAAGATGAAGATACTTATCATCAAGAAGTAGAAGAGGACTTTGAAGACGAAGAACTACAAGGAATTCTTGATAACGAGGAACCTGTAAGCTTTGATGAAGAAGTTGTTGCGGATGCACGTCCGAGTCAATCAGATATGAGTGACCTCGATCGTCTATTATATGGTGAATCTTTTGATACAACAGAAGAAGTAAAGCCTGTTGAAGCACCTGTTTCAAGTACACCAAATGATCTAGATACTTTAATGAGCGAAACAGCTCCTAAAGATCCTGTCGTTGATAATGTTGTAAGTCTAGACTCTGCAGCGAAGAAGGAAGAGAAGAAACCATCTTCAGCTCCTGCTGCGAAAGTTCAGGCGGCAGCTCCAAAAAAGGCCGCAAAACCAGAAGAGACAATTCGTATTGGTATTAGTCGTGTAGAAAAACTTAACAACTATGTTGGAGAACTTGTAATTCTACAAACTGTTTTAAGTGAATGTAACGATCTTGTTGCTGATGAGCACGTAAGAAAAAGTGTTAGTCACTTATCAAAAATTACAAAAGAAATTCAAGATATTTCAATGAAAATGAGAATGGTACCACTTAAAACAACATTCTCTAAATTACAACGTATTGTAAGAGATACATCAAAGGCATTAGGTAAGAAAGTTAATCTTACTATTGTTGGTGAAGAGACGGAAGTTGATAAGAATATTCTAGAGCAACTTTCAGATCCATTAGTTCACATCGTTAGAAATGCAGTCGACCACGGGCTTGAAAAGAGTGTTGAAGATAGAAAAGCCGTTGGTAAGTCTGATGCTGGTGAAATTCAAATCAAAGCTTATCATGAAGGTAATAGTCTTGTGATTGAAGTTGTTGATGATGGAAAAGGGATTGATCCAGAGATTATTAAAAGTAAAGCAATTGAGAAAGGCGTTATTAAAAATGCAGATAAACTAAGTGATCAAGATGCGATTAACTTAATTTTTGCACCAGGTTTTTCAACTAAAGAAGCTGTAAGTGAAATTTCTGGACGTGGTGTAGGGATGGATGTTGTTAAAAAGAATATCCAAGATATCTCAGGGGCCGTTGAAGTTAAGTCTGAGGTCGGATCTGGTTCTGCCTTTAGAATTAAGCTTCCATTAACAATGGCTATTATTGAAGGGATGGTTACACGAGTTAGTGAAGAAAACTATGTTGTTCCATTGAACTTAATTCATGAGACTGTCTCTGTTACAGAAGAAAACTATAAGAAAGTTAATAATGTTGGAGGATGTATTGTGCTTAGAGGACAAGTACTGCCAGCATTTAGACTTAGTACACTTCTGAAACATAATGTGAAAGAGCCTTCAGTAAATGAGATTGCACTAGTTGTAAGAACTGAAGATATGGATTTTGCAATTGTTGTTGATGATGTTTTAAGACGTCAGCAAGTCGTTATTAAGAGTCTTGGAAATGATATCAAGAATACACAAGGTTTTATGGGAAGCTCTATTCTTGGTAATGGGCGTCCTGCTTTAATCTTAGACTTGAAAGAACTTGTTGTGAATAAAGTAAGTAAAACAAAAGGTCAGAGACCAGTAAGTAACGCAGCTTAATATTATAACTTGAAGTGTGGGGAAAATATGGAAAATGAAACAACTGATGTAACAAAAAGGTACTTAGAATTTAAACTTGGGGATGAACACTATGCAATCCCACTTCTACAAGTAAGAGAACTTATCTCTGTTCCTGAAACAACAAATGTACCATTTAGTCCTAGTTACTATGTCGGAATTATGAACTTACGTGGACAAGTAATTTCAATTATTGATCTACGCACGAGGCTGGGTGTTAAACCTGCTGAATCTAATGAAGAGGCCGTGATTATTGTTGAGTTTGGTCAGCTATGCTTAGGTATTGTTGTTGATAATATTTGCAAGGTTCTATCTGTTGATGAAGAACAGATTCAAGAAGTTGCTTCTGTAGAAACAAAGAAACGTGACCGCTTAAACAAGGTATATCGTCATAACGAATCTTTAATTCAATTAGTTGATCTTGAATCAATTTTGAATATCGATGAAATTAATGGCCTAGCTAAGAAAGCTGCATAATTGGGGATGGTGTAGATACACCGGGAGAAAGTAATGAAACAAACAAAACTGTCAATGAACAAAAAAACGATTCTGAGTTTTCTTGGTATCTTTGCAATGTTTGGAATTGGATTAGCTATCTCAATTTATTCTTACTATGGACTCGTTGAAAGCTTAAAGAATACTGTTCAAAATGACTTGAAAATGAAAGATTCGATGAGAACTTTTGCAGCAAATCTTGGAGAACAAATTTCACACGAGAAAGAGTTTATAATTTCACAAGATCCCGCTGGAGTTAAGCGTTTTCTTGAGCTAGCTAAAATAAACGAAGAAACTTATACCAATATGAAAAAAATAGATGTTGATTATTCTAATGAAATCATTTGGGATGAGCTTTATAAAGAGTTTAAAGAACACTCTAAGAATTTTGGTAATACTCGCAGTACTTTAAAGATTGAAGGTGACTCAAAGAGTGGTCTTAGAGGTGAGCTTAGAAGTTACGCTCATGATATTGAAAAAAAGATTAAGAAATACGATTTAAATCCAAGTTTCATGATTTCTCTTCTTAATCTTCGTCGCCACGAAAAAGATTTCCTTTTAAGAAGAACAAAGAGTTATGTAGATAAAGCGAAAACTGAAAGTGAGAAAATTAAGAAGGAGCTAATTGCTCGAAAGTATAAGCAATATGTTTATAGTGATGTGAGTAAGTCTGTTAATGACTACATTCGTACATTTGATAAATTATATTCAAATCAACTACTTTTAGAGAAATATAGTGCTATCGCAGTAAAAGGTACAAAGAATATTTTCGAAATCATTCAAAAAAATATTGAGTTGATTGATAGAAAAACTACTGAAAGAATTGAAGAAAGTACTGTCTTAGAGGATAAAATCAGCTTTTTTATTCCAATTCTTTTTGCTGTGATTGCAGCCTTTGCGTATGGATTTCAGTATAATTTCTCAAAATCAATTAAGAAAATTATTGTACTTAGTGAGAGACTACGTGACTCGTCACAAGTTACTGAAAAGTCTTCAACTAATATGAGTATGGCATCAGCAAAAGTTTCTTCTTCAGTAACTCAACAAGCAAGTGCTATTCAAGAGACTGTTGCTACTCTTAATGAGATTACGGCCATGGTTAATAAAAGTGTTGAGAATGCAAAAGTTTCAAGCCAAAAGGCTGATGAATCACAACGTGTTGCTCTAGAAGGTAAGAAGGCCGTTAATGATATGGTTGAAGCTATTGGACAAATTAACGGTAATAACGAAGATATTATGAAAGAGATGAATCGTAATAATGAAGAGATTGTAAAAATCGTCGATGTTATTAATGAGATCTCTGAAAAAACAAAAGTAATCAACGATATCGTATTCCAGACAAAGCTATTATCTTTTAACGCTTCTGTAGAGGCAGCTCGAGCAGGCGAGCATGGGAAAGGTTTTGCTGTTGTCGCTGAAGAAGTTGGAAATCTTGCTCAGATGAGTGGTAACGCTGCTCTTGAAATTGAAGAACTACTTGGTGGCTCAATTAAGAAAGTACAATCAATTGTTGATGAAACTCAAGTGAACGTTAAAAAACTTATTTCAGAAGCTCAAACAAGTATTACTAAAGGTGTCGATGTTTCTGAGAATTGTGGAAAAATTCTAGATAGTGTTGTTGATAATGTTGATGCCGTTACAAAAATGATGACGGAGATTTCAACAGCATCTCAAGAGCAAGCTGAGGGGATCAATAATATCTCAGATGCGATGAATGAACTTGATGAAGTAACTCATACTAACTCAAGTATTGCACAGGAAACTTCTGGTTTTGCAGAAAGCTTGTCTGAACAAACTTCAATCCTAAATGGAATTGTTGAAGAATTAGAAAGTGAAGTGTTAGGAAAAATTCAAAATTTATCGGCAGATAGAGATAGACTTGTTGACTCAATTTCAAGTGCGCCAGTAGAAGCTTATTCTGTACCAGAGCATAAAGTGGTTGAAGATTTTCCTGCCTTCGACTCGACTCCAGCACCACAAATTGTTAAGGATAAGCCTGCAAAGTTCGTTGCAAAGAGTGCACCAGTCGTCGAGGATATGGGGTTTGATGACCCTGTTTTAGAAGTAGACTCTGATGAGTATCCAAGCGAAGACGACGCAAGATTTGATAAAGCAGTATAAGATCAATAAGGAAATTGGGAAGAGATTGAATGAGTAATCTTGCTAGAAGTTATATTGAAATAGCGCAAATGATGTCACAAGAGACAGGGACTCATTTTACATCACAAAATGATGCAATGGTGAAGTCTCGCATTGACAAAAGAATTGTAGAGCTTCGTTTAAATAATGCTGAAGAATATCTCTCTCTTATTAAGACTCCTGGTAGTCAAGAAAAGAGTGAGCTAGTTTCACTACTAACGACACACTACACATTCTTTATGCGTGAAAAGAATCAATTCGAATTCATTGTAAAATCTCTTCCTAAGATAGTTGAGCGCATCAAAAATAGTGGCCGAAATAGCCTTAAAATATGGTGTGCAGCCTGTAGCAAAGGTGATGAAGTATATAGCCTTGCAATGATTTTAAAAAAGCATTTAAGAGAAATAGATCCAAGTTTTAAATTTGAAATTTTGGCCACAGACATTTGCGAAAAATCAGTGAAGCATGCACAAAAAGGTGTTTATTACTGGAAAGAGCTACAAAAAGTTCCTAAAGAGTACTTGGAAGGAAATTGGTATCGCGGTAGTGGTGATATTGCTCCCTTTGTAAAAGTAAGTGATGAGCTTAAAAAATTTTGCAAATTTAAGGTTCATAATTTAATAGATGAAAATAGTGCGGAGTATCGCGATAAGTATGACATTATTCTATGTCGAAATGTCTTTATTTATTTCAATGAAAACCAAATCGATAAAGTTATAAAGAAGTTTTCTAATTGTGTGACAAATAAGGGATATCTTTTTATTGGTATCTCTGAAACACTTAGGAAGCACGAGGGATTCCAAAGTCTTGGGCAGTCAATTTATTTCAAAACAAATCATGAAACTAAAAGAAGTGTTCGAGTTAGGCAAGAGCAAGTTAAGAAAATTCTAATTGTAGATGATTCTAGTACGGTTAGGAAGCTAATTAGAAAATGTCTAACAGGTGTTCCTGGCTACGAAGTTGTAGGTGAAGCAGTTGATGGTGCAGATGGTTTAGAGAAAATCAAAGAGCTTAAACCAAATGTTATTACTCTTGATATCAATATGCCAAAAATGAGTGGTCATGATGTTTTAAAGAACCTTCCAAAAGATCAGTCGCTTCAGGCGATTATGATTAGTTCTGTAAGTAAGAGTGATGGGGATATCGTTATGCGCTGTCTAGAAGATGGTGCTTTTGATTATCTTAAAAAGCCTTCATTTGATGATATCTTTAAGTTTAAAAAGGCCCTTTTAGAAAAAATTGATCTTGCTTATAGCAGTATTGTTAAATCTAAAAGTCAAAAGTTAACTAGCTGGGTAGGAACTAATAATTTTGATTTCTCAGGTAGTCAGTTGATCACAATTGGTGCTTCAACTGGGGGAACTGAGGCGATCAAACAGTTGCTTATGCGTTTCCCTAAGGAATTTCCACCTGTCTTAATTGTACAGCATATTCCACCAGTCTTTTCTACGGCATTTGCAAATCGTTTAAATGAGCTTTGTCCATTTGACGTTGTTGAGGCTACTGATGGTGAAGAAGTTAAAAATAACACCGTCTACATCGCTCCTGGTGGAATTCATATGGGAGTTGTTGGAAAAAGTAAATTAATGATCAAGTTAGATAGTGAAACACCGATATATTCTGGACACCGTCCGAGCGTTGATTATTTGTTCGAAAACTTAGCTAAGCTAAAAGGACATAAGGTTACAGCTGCTCTTTTAACAGGAATGGGTGCTGACGGTGCGAAAGGTTTATTGAAATTGAAAGAGTGCGATACTTTTACAATTACACAAGACGAGGAAACTTCAGTTGTATATGGAATGCCTAAGAAAGCATTTGATTTAGGTGCTTCTTGTATTTCCTTACCACTGGATAAAATTACTGAGCAAATTCTGACGAGGGTTGCGAAGAATTAAAATAGAATTTTGGGGAGAGATTGAGGGGTTATGAAAGGACAATGGACAATTAAGAAACAGCTTATTGCACTATCAGCTACTATGCTTGCCATACAGCTAGTTATTGCATTTGTGGGATATCAATCATTAACATCAGTGAAGTCACATCTTTATACAGTATTTTCTAAGAGACTTCCTAGTATTAACAGTCTAGTACAAGCCGACCGTGACTTTCAGCAGATGTTGGTTGCGGAAAGAACGCTACTTCTAGAGGGACTAACTGAAAAACAGAAGAAAGCATTAGCTGATGACTACTTTACTAATAAGCAGCAAGTTGTTGATCGCTTCAAAAAGTATACTGTTCTAGGTGATTCACCTAAGGAAATTGAAATTTCGAAAAAATTTAACGAGGGGCTAGAAGCATTTGAAAGAACTGCAGCAGAAAAGTTTCCTCTTAATAAAGATGGTGAGTTTAAGAGATTTAATAAGTCACAATTGATTTCTAATTCTCTTGGGCCAGTTAACTCTACATTTGAGAATGCAAGAGATAGTTTAGATCAATTACAAGAGCTTATTTTAGGAATGGGAGATGCTGAATTTAAGGACGCAGATGAGACTTATTCTAATTCGATCTTCTTAATGTCTATTATCTCAGTTATTAGCTTATTCGGTTCTGTTGGTATTTGTATTTTTATGGCAAGAAGAATCGATGGACGTATCAATAATATCGTTGAGTCAATTTCTCATGAGGGGCAAAATTTAGAGAAAGTATCTAATACTTTTAAAAATAAGTCAGTTGCACTTAGCTCTATTTCTGAGCAACTTTCAGCAGCAGCAACAGAGACATCGAGCTCTCTACATGAGATTTCTCAAATGATTAAGAGCAATACTGATGGATCTAATAATGTAGCTTCTCTGATTCAAAAAAGTCAGGAGCTTGTTACTGATGGTGTAAAGTCTCTAGGAGATTTAGGACGTGGTGTTAAGGATGTTGATAGTAGTACGACTGCACTAGCAAATACTGTTGAAAAGAGTAATAGCGAATTAAATGAAATTATCTCTGTATTTGAAGAAATTAACGCTAAAACGCAAGTGATTAACGATATTGTTTTTCAAACAAAGCTACTTTCTTTCAATGCGTCTGTTGAAGCAGCAAGAGCAGGAGAGAACGGTAAAGGTTTTTCTGTTGTAGCAGAAGAAGTAGGGAATCTTGCTAAAATGAGTGGTGACTCTGCTGATGAAATTTCTAAACTACTTGTTAATAGCTTAAAAAGAGTAACTGAGATTGTTGATGATTCAAGTAAGCATGTAAATGAATCATTAAATATGAGTCGAGACAAAATTAACAAAAGTGTTGAGATTAGTAATCAATGTCAGGAAGTATTTACTCAAGTACTAAGAAATTTTGATGAGGTTTCAGCTAACTCTAATGAAGTGGCAAATGCTTCAAAAGAGCAGTTAATTGGGGTCGAAGAAGTTAGTAGAGCAATGCAGGAAATTTCAAGTTCTGCAAGTTTAACAAATCAGTCGGCACATGATCTTAAGGCTGCATCGACAGAATTAAGCCAAGCTGTTATCCACATTGGTGAAGATATTACTGATTTAAGAGGATTAATTGTTGCTCAAATCAGGTCAGCAGCAAGAGCAGTTAATAATGTTGTAAACTTTCATAAAAAATCAGAAAATTCTGAGACAAAGAAAGCTGCATAATAACTGTCATTCATATCAAATAAAATAAAGGGCACTTTCACAGTGCCCTTTTTTTTACTATATTTTATCTAGGTTTTATGAACTCCCTAATTTATAATTCTTTTAAAGAAGGGATGTTTATATGTTGTTTTTTAGAAAGTATATCTTAGCATTTACTGGTTTATTCTTGTGCTTATTTCTTATTGTTCATCTCGGTGGAAACTTAATTTTACTATTGCCTAAATTTCACGCTCAATCTCTTTATAATTTGTATTCACATACATTGGCAGAAAATCTTCTTATCAAAGTCGTCTCAATTTTTCTCTATTTGGCTATTTTGATTCATACATATATGGCGGTACGAGTAACGATAAAAAATTCACGCTCACAAGGAGTTGATTACGCTTTTAAAGATAATAGTGAAGTGACGACTTGGACTTCCCAAAATATGGGGCTTCTTGGATTCATTATATTAATATTTATTGTTGTTCACATGGGAAATTTTTGGGCACGAGTGAAGTTAGGCTTTGGACAGAGCATTCCGATAGATTCTAGTGGCCATAAAGATATCTATTTAATTACAACTCAATTATTTAAGAATCCATTCTATGTTATTTTTTATTCTCTACTTATGATTCCTCTTGGCGCCCATATAAATCATGGCCTATCGAGTGCGTTCAAAACACTAGGATTCTATCGATTAAAGCATATACAAGTTCTAGATAAGTGTAGTCGATTTTTTTCATTAATTATCACTTTCGGCTTCGCAATTATTCCTATTGTTATTTTTATTAGGGAGAAACTGTAATGTTAGATGCAAAAATTCCTAATGGAGAATTAAAATCAAAATGGTCTACTTATCAAGCAGAAAGTAAGTTACTTAATCCTGCAAATCGAAAGAAAGTTTCAATTATTGTTGTTGGCTCTGGTCTTGCAGGTGCTGGTGCGGCAGCTACGCTTGGTGAACTTGGCTACAATGTAGATTGCTTTTGTTATCAAGATTCTGCACGTCGTGCTCACTCTGTTGCTGCCCAAGGTGGAGTTAATGCAGCTAAAAATTATCAGCATGATGGTGATAGTGTTTGGCGAATGTTTTATGATACTTTAAAAGGTGGTGATTTTCGCTCACGTGAAGCAAATGTATATCGTCTTGCAGAGCTTTCGGCTCCTCTTATTGATCATTTTACACAGCAAGGTGTTCCATTTGCTAGAGAATACGGTGGTGTACTAACTAATCGAAGCTTTGGAGGTGTACAAGTTCAACGCACTTTCTATGCAAGAGGACAGACTGGTCAGCAACTACTTCTTGCTGCTTATTCTCAACTTTCAAAAATGGTAAAGCAAGGTAGTGTTAAGATGCATCCTCGTACTGAAATGCTTGATCTCGTTATTATCGATGGAAAAGCAAAGGGTGTTATCACACGTAATTTAGAAACTGGTGAACTAAAGAAATTCATGGCAAATGCTGTCGTATTAGCAACTGGTGGTTATTCTCGCGTTTTCAGATTATCTACTTTGGCAATTGGTTGTAATGGTTCAGCCATTTGGGCGGCCCATAAGAAAGGTGCTTTTTTTGCAGCACCTAGCTTTACACAGATTCACCCAACTGCACTTCCTCAATCGAGCGAATTACAATCAAAACTTACTCTTATGTCTGAGTCATTGAGAAATGATGGGAGAATTTGGGTTCCTAAGAAAGCTGGAGATAGTCGAAAGGCCAATGAGATCCCTGAAGAGGATAGAGACTATTATCTTGAGAGAAAATATCCTAGTTTTGGAAACTTGGCACCTCGTGATATTTCTTCTCGTTCAGCAAAAGAGCAAATCGATTCAGGTCATGGTGTCGGTGTACTTAAGAATGCTGTCTATTTAGATTTTAAACATGCAATTGAAAGGCTGGGAATTGAGGTGATAAAAGACCGCTATGGGAACCTTTTTCAAATGTATGAAAAGATAACTGGAATTAATGCTTATCAAGAACCAATGATGATTTCACCTGCTGCCCACTTCTCAATGGGAGGGCTTTGGGTTGATTATGAATTGATGACAACGGTACCTGGCCTTTACGCAATAGGTGAATGTAATTATTCAGATCATGGTGCTAATCGCTTAGGTGCAAACTCTCTTTTACAGGCAAGTATTGATGGTTATTTCATTTTACCAAATACAATTAATAACTATCTTGCCGATGAAATGAAATATGATCAACCAGATATATCTCATGACGAATTTTCTAAATGTCTTGAAGAAGTTGAAGCACGTATAAAGATGCTTCTTAAAATCGATGGTTTGAAAACAGTTGATCATTACCATCGAGAACTCGGTAAAATTATGTGGCAAGAGTGTGCTATGAGTCGCAATAAGGCCGGTCTTGAAAAAGCAATTTCTGAAATAAAAGAATTAAAATCTGAATTTTGGAAAAATGTTAAAGTTACTGGTTCTAATAATGAGTTAAATCCCGAATTAGAAAAGGCACTTCGTTTAGCTGACTTTATTGAGCTAGGTGAACTTATGTGTCTTGATGCTCTTCAAAGAGAAGAGTCGTGTGGTGCTCACTTTCGAGAAGAGTACCAGAGTCCTGAAGGTGAAGCAGTTCGTAATGATGATGAGTACAGTTATGTGTCTGCTTGGGAGTACTCTAGTGGTGAGTATCAATTACATCGCGAAGAACTCAATTTTGAATATATTAAACCAACAATCAGATCATACAAGTAGGTAGCAATGAGAGTAACTTTTAAGATTTGGCGACAAGATAATTCAAAAGTTGATGGTCAATTTGTCGAATACGAACTTGAAAATATTAGTAGAGATATGTCCTTTCTCGAAGCACTTGATATGCTTAATGAAAGTCTCGTTTTAAAAGGCGAGAAGGTCATTGCTTACGATTATGATTGTCGAGAAGGCATATGTGGCCAATGTGGTGTTTTTATCAATGGAAGAGCTCATGGGCCACATGCTAATACAACAACATGTCAGCTTCATATGAGAAGCTTTAGTGATAATCAAGTAATAACTGTCGAGCCTTGGCGTGCGAAATCATTCCCAATAATTAAAGATCTTGTTGTTGACAGAAGTGCTCTAGATCGAATTGTTGAGAGTGGAGGGTATATAACAGCTAAGACTGGAACAGCTCCTGAGGCTAACTCAATACTTATTGGAAAAGAGGTTGCTGATTTATCAATGGATTCTGCTGCATGTATTGGGTGTGGTGCATGTATTGCAACTTGTAAAAATGCTTCGGCAGCTTTATTTACTTCTGCAAAATTGACCCACTTAAATCTTTTACCGCAGGGAAAAGTTGAAGAAGGAAGAAGAACTTTGTCCATGACAAAACAGATGGAGTTAGAGGATTTTGGTCATTGCTCATTTACTGGGGCATGTGAGATAGAATGTCCTGAAGGGATTTCTATTTCTAATATTGCCAGAATGAATTTCAGTTTATTAAAGGCAAAGCTTTTAAAATAATCCCAGAAACTTCCACCATGCTCCTCCTATAATCAACCATATCAGAATGTTTACAATTGATATGAGAAATCCCATTTTCCACCAGTCTGATAAATCAACATAACCTGAACCAAAGAATACTGGGGCCGGTCCTGAGCCATAGTGAGTTAATGAACCAAAGAGGTTTGAAAAAAAGCCAAGAGTGATGGCCATGAGATATGGTGGGACTCCAACCTGTACGCCCACTCCTATGAATACTGCTGCCATTGCTGTTACATGTGCTGTAGCAGATGCAAAGAAGTAATGAGAGTAAAAATAGATGCCTGCTAGAATTGGAAATGCAATTGTCCATGCAAGAGTTGAGACTTCGTTTGCAACATACTTACTAAACCATGGGACAAAGCCAAACTTATTTAAAAAATCTGCCATCATAACTAGAACGCCAAACCATATAAGTGTGTCCCATGCACCTTTTTCTGACTTAATATCATCCCACGTTAAAACACCTGTAATAAGAAGAATAGATAGTCCTCCAAAAGCAGTTGTTGTAGCGTTTATATTTAAGGTACTTCCAAAAATCCAAAAGACGATAAGAAAGATGAAAGTTGCAATCATTGTCCACTCTTGTACTTTCATCTTACCCATTTCTTCAAGTTTCATTTTGGCAATTTCTTGTGCACCAGGTGTTTCTTTAATTGAAGGAGGGTAAACTTTGTAGATGACATAAGGGACAGCGATTAAAGATATTATGCCGGGTAAAATAGCAGCCAACGCCCATCCTCCCCATGTGATTTTAACGCCATTATCTGCAGCAAATTGTTGTATTAATGGATTTGCCGCCATTGAAGTAATAAACATTGCTGAAGTAACCATACATACTTGAAAGCAGCTCAAGGTAAGAAAGTGACCAATCTTTCTATTTGTAGGATCGTTAGGTTTTGAGTCATAGCTGAGGCTTAAAGACTTCATAATAGGAAAAATAATACCTCCACCGCGTGCGGTGTTTGAGGGAGTTGCTGGAGCGAGAATGAGATCACTTATTGCAAGTCCATAAGCAAGTCCAAGTGTTCTTCTCCCAAGTAAGAAGACAAAGTAATAAGCGATACGTGCGCCAAGTCCTGTTTTTACGAACCCATTTGCAATGAAGAAGGCGATAACAATTAGCCATATTGTACTATTAGAAAATCCAGATAAGGCTTCAGCTTTAATTTTCAATGTTTGAGTAAAAAGACTTATAGCAAGTCCTACCATACACATTGAGCCCATTGGCATTGCCTTAATAATAATACCTAAGATGGTACTTAAAAAGATAGCAAAGAGATACCACGCTTTAGGCTCTAATCCATCTGGGATTTGTTGATGCCAAATAAATACTCCTAACGCAAGAACACAGATAAGTCTGATTAATCGAACTTCAGATTTCATATTATTTATCCCTTTTAAATAAATTGATTTTAATATTGTTGAAGGAGAAGTTGCAATTTAAGAAAAAATTTAAGAAGATGCGTACATGGAAATTACATCATATCATGCACACTTATATTACGATGAATCAACTTACGAGAAGGCCCTAGAGGTTATCGAGCAGGTTAAGAAATTAAGTTATGTTGAAGTAGGAAGAGCACATCAAAAAGAAGTAGGGCCTCACCCTCGCTGGAGTTGTCAGTTCTTATTTTCTCCAGAAAAGTTAAATGACATGATTCCTTGGTTACTTGAAAATAGAAGTGGGCTTACCGTTTTTACTCATGCAAATACTGGAGATGATTATCTAGATCATACTCAAAATACGCTATGGATGGGTGAGATCTTAGATCTGAAACTATCTATGTTTAAACCAATAAAATAAGATTGTTTTTGAAATTCAATTTATCGAAATTTCGATTAATTTTATCGTTAGTGTCAAAGATTAATAGAACACACACAAAGTATTTCCCCTAAATAGGATATAATTGTTTAGCATTTAAACCATCGCAAGGGGGAGAGAATGACCGATGTACTGCTGGGAGAGGTCGATGGCCTCGTGGAAGAACATCAAAAAGTGAGTAGGGCCTTTAAGGAATTAATTGTCCTGTCTCAAGAAGTCGATAGAGTTTGTAAAAACCATATCGATGTGCCAAAGGATATCACCAACTTTTTGATTAAATTCTGGGTAACTCTCGAGGCCCTTACTCAAAAAGAGGAAAAATATATCTTTCCTTCATTAATAAAAGACATTGATAGACGAGCTTATGAAAAGGCGAATGAAGCATTGAGAACTCACTCTAAATTAAAGAGTGAACTGAAAGTTCTGGTGGATTATGTTTTACAATACAAAGTTAATGAGAATTCATGTGAGCTTTGGAAAGAGCTTGTTAATCGTACTACCGAAGTTGTTAGAACACTTGAGGAGCATTTAAATTACGAAGGTGAGATATTTGCACAGATGATAAATTCTTACCAAATTTATGATGGGCATAGTGTTGATATAGTTTCTCCATCAGATTTAAAACTTAAAATTAGCTAAATAGTAGAAGTTGATTTAGGTCATAAAACAACAAAGCTGACGTAGATCATATTGCGCCATGCGTAGGTTGCTATACTTGTTTGAAGTATAGATATTACTGCAGGGGTAAAGTAAGTGAGTAAAGTTTCAAATTTTAAAGATCAGGTGGCCAAGCTTGTTTCTTTTCATCAACAAATTCGTACAGAGTTTAAAAGTCTAATTATTTTATCTCAGGCTGTAGGAGAATCATCAAAAGGTAAGCATGGGGCCCCAAGCGGTATCTCTGAATTTCTTTTGAGATTTTGGATTACACTTGAAGCGGATATGCAAAATGAAGAGCGATATATTTTTCCTTTAATACTTAGGGAAAATTGTAGCGATGCATATGAGTATATTAAAGAAATGACTAATGAGCATTTGGAACAAGAAGAAGAACTTAGAGGTCTAATTCAAATGGTGCAAAATTATGAACTACAAGAAGAGAGTTGCCCAGAATGGGAGAATCTTTATCTAAAAGTAAGACAGGCCGTTGATAATCTATGCCGACATATGAACTATGAAAATGAAGTTATGTATTCATTTGTTTCGCAATATGAAAATAGAAATGGAGCTGCAGTTTAAAAAAGTACAACACCAAATTCTTGAAGGATCAATTTCACTGTCGGTGAAATTGATTTCTTTGATGGCATAACGGCCCAAATCGGAATCGACTGATCCGTGTACTCACTAAGCAAAGGCAATAACGTCTTATTTCTAATATGATCTAAAACATAAACACCAGGTAGTTTACAAATACCAAGACCTTGAAGAGCTGCGTTCATTTGTGCTCGTCCATTGGAGCTCTTAAAATTTCCTCTTACTTTAATACTTTCTTTTTGATCTTCATTATAGAATTGCCAGGTATCATTATTTCCAATGAGACAATTGTGAGAGCTAAGGTCTTTTGGTTTTTTGGGATGTCCAAACTTATTTAGATAATTTGGTGATGCGCAGACAAATTCTTTACGATCAGCAATTTGAATAGCAAAACCTTTCTTTGGCTTTTTAGCTGTTACACGAATAGCAAGATCAAACTCATGAGAAGTTATATCAATTAGCTCAGTAGAGAACTCAAGTTCTGCTTCGATTCCCGGATGTTTCATCATGATATTTGAAATCATTGGAGCAATGATATCTTCTCCATATGCTCCGGCCAAAGAGATTCTTATTTTATCTTTAGTGGATTCATAGCTCTCTTTAGATTGTTTAGTAAATCTTTCTATTTCTTGGATATGAATTGCACATATTTCAAAGTAGTTTTTACCGAAGTCTGTGAAGTCAATGAAGCGCGTATTTCTTTTTAGAAGTGGTTGACCAAGTTTGTCTTCTAGTTCCTTCACTGCTTTACTTAAATGTGAACGAGAGACATTAAGGGCATCTGCTGCTTTCGTAAATGATCGAAATTGTGCAACTTTTATAAAACTATAAATATGACTTAAATCCTTTATTGTTTCCATATGTAAACAATGTGTCGAATGATGTCACAATTGTCAACAATTTGGTTTCAATATATAATGATGCATCAAGATAAAAGAATATTTTTCTGGAGGTATATATGAAAGTAAAAGCTGCTGTTGCTTGGGGCCCAAATGAGCCACTTAAAATTGAAGAAGTTGATTTAGAAGGACCAAAGAAGGGAGAGGTTCTTGTAAAAATGCATGCTACAGGTGTTTGTCATACTGATGCATTCACTCTTTCTGGAGCAGATCCAGAAGGTCTATTTCCTGTAATTCTTGGTCACGAAGGTGGTGGAGTTGTTGTTGAAGTAGGTGAAGGTGTAACTAGTGTTGAAGTTGGTGATCACGTTATTCCTCTATACACTGCTGAGTGTGGTGTTTGTAAAATGTGTAAATCAGGAAAAACAAATCTTTGTTCTTCTGTTCGTGAGACACAAGGTAGAGGTCTTATGCCAGATGGAACAAGCCGTTTCTCTAAAGATGGAAAAATGATTCATCACTATATGGGAACTTCTACTTTTGCTGAATACACAGTTGTTGCTGAAGTATCTCTTGCAAAAGTTAGTAAAGAAGCTCCTCTAGATAAAATCTGCCTTCTTGGTTGTGGTGTAACAACTGGAATCGGTGCAGTTTTCAATACTGCTAAAGTTGAAGAAGGTGCAACAATTGCAGTATTCGGACTTGGTGGAATTGGGCTATCGGTACTACAAGGTGCAAAGATGGCAAAAGCTGGAAGAATTATTGCTATTGATATTAATGATGATAAGAAAGAAATGGCAATGAAGTTTGGTGCAACTGACTTTGTTAACCCTAAAAATTATGACAAGCCAATTCAAGATGTTATCGTTGAACTTACTGACGGTGGTGTTGATTACTCGTTTGAGTGCGTTGGTAACGTTAACTTAATGAGAGCAGCTCTAGAGTGTTGTCACAAAGGTTGGGGTGAATCAATTATTATTGGTGTAGCAGGTGCAGGTCAAGAAATCAGTACTCGTCCATTCCAACTAGTAACTGGACGTGTTTGGCGTGGTAGTGCCTTTGGTGGTGTAAAGGGGAGAACAGAACTTCCAGGTTATGTTGATCGTTATATGTCAGGCGAAATTAATCTTGATGATCTTGTAACTTTCAAATTACCATTAGAAAAAATCAATGAAGCTTTCGATCTAATGCACGAAGGTAAGGCAATTAGAACTGTTATTGATTTTAATGCTGAAGGTTAATTCATGAGCTTTGAAAAATTAAAAAGTCATAAATCATTTGAAGGGGAGACAGCATTCTGTCTCCACTCATCAAAAGTTACAAAGACAGATATGAAGTTTTCATACTTCAAGCCTAATACTGATAAAATTGAAAATATAATCATTTGGTTATCTGGCCTTACATGTACGGAAGAGAATTTCATAACAAAAGCAGGTGCTCAATTTCACCTTGCTAAGTCAAATACAATGATCGTTTGTCCTGATACTTCTCCAAGAGGACTTGAGCTTCCTGGTGAGCATGATAGTTATGATTTTGGTTCAGGTGCTGGGTTTTACTTAAATGCGACTACAGATGGTTATAAAGATCATTATAAGATGTATGATTATATCGTTAATGAGTTTGTTCCATTACTAAAGGATGCCTTTGGAAATGCAAAGCTTTCGATTACTGGTCACTCAATGGGTGGGCACGGAGCACTTGTTATCGGCTTAAATAATCCTGAATTATTTCATGCTATCTCTGCGTTCTCTCCAATCGTAAATCCAACGCAAGTACCTTGGGGGCAAAGAGCCTTTACTGGGTATTTAGGCAATGATGAGAATTTATGGAAGCAGTACGATGCTTGTGAGTTGATCAAGAGTGGCAGGACTCATGCAAAGAAAATATTGATTGAGCAAGGACTTGCTGATGAATTCTTTGAAGAACAATTAAAGACAAAGAATTTTGAAGATATTTGTGCAGAGTTTAATCAAGAGCTAACGGTAAATTATCGCCAAGGATATGATCATAGCTACTATTTCATCGCCTCATTTATCGAGGATCATCTCAAACACTTAATTTCTTAATTTATAATTAAAGACAAGGGCCTCACGGGCCCTTTTTTATTTACTTTAGTTATGAATTTGATGGAATTGTCGATATAATTAATGCCATGGAAAAAATGAAACTCACATTTTATGGCGCTACATCAACGGTAACTGGATCAAAAACTTTTCTACATATAAATGGTAAGAATATTCTCATCGATAGTGGAATGTTTCAGGGAGGAAAAGATTTAAGTGATTTAAATCAAAAACTTCCAGATTTTGATATTTCAAAAATTGATGCAATCTTTCTTACTCACGCTCACTATGACCACTCTGGCTACTTACCTGTATTAGTTAAGAATGGCTTTAAGGGTAAAATATATTGTACTGAAGTAACAAAGAAGATTGTCGAAATAATCTTAAGAGATTCTGCAAATATTCAAGAGTACGATTTTAAAGAAAGGAAAATTAAAGAAGTTCTCTATGGCCTTGATGATGTAGATGAAACAATGACATATTTTAAAGTTGTAGAACAAGGTCAATGGTACGGAGACGACTTTCGTTATATTTTTGAAGAAGCAGGTCATATTTTAGGTGCTTCTAGTATTATCTTTGATAATGGAGAGTCCAAAATCTGTTTTTCAGGAGACGTTGGCCGTAAGGATGATCTTATTCACATGGCACCTCATAAAGAAACAGAATCAGACTATCTTGTGATTGAATCAACTTATGGAGATCGCCTTCATAAGAAAGAAGATACTCAATTAGTACTTAAAAAACATATTAAGAGAATAATATCTACTCAAGGTGTACTTCTTATTCCTGCTTTTGCGGTTGCACGAACTCAAGTTATTATCTACTCACTATTTGAACTTTTCGAGAAGTATCCGGATATAGATATTCCAATTTATCTGGATACTCCAATGGGAGTTCGTGTAACAAGGCTATATATGCAAATGGCCGAAAAGTTAAAAGTTGATTCTGAGCGATTTATCTCTGCAATGAAAAAAGTACGATTTGTTGAATATAGTAGTGATACAAAGAAACTAGCTCGCGCTAAGAAGCCATTTATTCTAATAAGTTCCTCAGGAATGATAAGTGGTGGGAAGATTCTTAAGTATATGGATATGTATGCAAAACATGAGAATAATACAGTTCTAATAACTGGCTTTCAAGGTGAGGGGACGATCGGTCGAAAGTTAGTTGATAATGAAAAAGAAATCTATCTTCTTGGGCATACGATGAATGTCAGGGCCCATGTCGAAAAATTAGAGTCAATGTCGGCCCATGCTGATCGTGACGAGTTAATAGAATATATTAAAAAATCTGGCCCTCGTTTAAAGAAAGTATTTGTTAATCATGGAGAAGAAACTGTTGTGATTAACTTTGTTAAGACGATTGAAGAGGACTTAGGAGTTGATGCTGTCAATGTTGAAGATGGTGTTGATTATATTTTGGGGGAATAATGAAAATTGTTGTTACTGGTGGACCTGGTGGAGGAAAGACTACTGCACTAGATCTATTTAAAAGAGAGTTAGTTGAAAATATAGTTGTTGTTCCCGAAGCTGCTACTTCAGTTTTTCAAAGTGGTGTAGCAAGAGATAAAAGAGCTGAAGTTGTAAAAGATATTCAAAAAATGATCTACGATTATCAAATAAACTTAGAGTCAATCTATGAAAAACAAAACCCAGGTAAAATTCTTCTTTGTGACCGAGGAACATTAGATGGTATGGCATATTGGCCAGATGGTTGTGGGTCTTTTTTCGATAAGATTAATTCTACTTATGAACAGGAACTGAATCGTTATGATGCAGTCATATTTTTTGAAACTGGTGCCAACTCCGGAGGTGATATTACGAGTAATAATATCTACCGAAGTGAGACAAACAGACAGGCAATTGAATTAGATCGTAAGTTAAAAGAGATATGGTCAGTTCATCCTAATTTTTACTTTGTTGATAGTAAGAAATCATTTATGGATAAAATTATCAGTGGTGTAGAAATCTTAAAAACAGTAGTCAAATAATGAAAAGCAGCAAGAAGAGTAAGAAAACAAAAAAGCTTAAATATATTATTCAAAAAGTTAATAAGACTTTTGAAGAATTTGATAAGAAAAAATTTAAGAGAAGTTTAGAAGCTGCAGGGGTTTCTGAAAAAGCAAGCCAAGAGATTGTTAAAGAAATTGCTGAAGAACTTGATCCATTTTCAACTTCAACTGCAATTCATCAAAAGACTTACCGTGCTCTGAAGAGAAGATCTAAACTCGATGCTGCAAATTACAATATTAAGAGGGCCATCTATAAATTAGGCCCAACTGGATATCCATTTGAAATTCTTTGTGCTGAAATGTTAAGGGCCAAGGGGTATAAAACTCAAGTTTCAGTAGTTAAGAAAGGAAAATTTGTTAAACATGAAGTTGATGTCGTTGCTTCAAGGGCCGACGGAGATATATACTGTGAGTGTAAGTTTCATAATCGAAAGTATTATAAAAATGATGTGAAAATACCTCTTTATGTTTATGCTCGTTATCTCGATATTAAAGAAGCTAATCCACACTTAAATTTTCAATATGCTTTAATTTCAAATACACAGTTTTCAGAAGATGCAATTAAGTATGCTAAGGGTGTCGACTTAATGTTATTTTCGATGAATTATCCAAAAAAGAATACATTCTGTGATTTGATTCAACGCTATCGAATCTATCCAATTACAGTTTTATCGACTCTAAGAGCGAGAGAGAAAAAGAGGCTTCTAGATAAAGGTATTGTGGTTATCAAGCATGTTAATAGAGCTTGCTTAAAAGCACTTGATCTTAGCGATAGTGAAGTTCGAAAAGTTTTAAATGAAATAAAAGTCTTGATGAGCAAGAGCTAACTACCTTATTTATGTTAGTTAACTGATAGGTTTGGACGTGATTTCAGTGTGTTACCTTAAGTAATTATTACAGCAAAACCTATATTTTCTAATTATCGTTCATAAAAATGGCATAATCCTGCTATGCGTAATTTTGGAGGAAGATAATTATGAAAAGAGTAATGTCTACAGTTCTGTCGTCTCTTTTATTGGCCACTTCGGTAACTGCCACAGCTGGTGATTTTGAGAATTATGTTAAAACCCTAAAGTATAGCAAGCTTGATTCAAAGCTTGGTGGCAATATTAAAGAGGTTGTTACTCGCAATAAGCTTCCGCTTACACGTCCTGAATTTTGTCCATTAAATAATACGCGCTCTTATGAAGAAGCATTAAGTAGTTTAAAGGCCATTGTAACAGTTTTCAAAGATGACTGCTTTGATGGTAATGAATCATTAATCGAACAAGTCCTTAACAGTTCAAATGAACTTGAAGAGGAATTAAATAAGTTAAAAGAAGAGCAGGGAAAAGAAACAGTTGATGTTATTCCTTCTGCAGATGAAGTAGATATTAATGGTATCCCTTTAATGCAGGTTATGAATGGAGTAAACACGCTCTTTTCAAATAATAAGTGTTCAAGTCTTGATAGAACTCCATTTCTTCAGCGCTCGGCAGATGTTATCCAAACATTTTCGCAATTTGGTTTATACTCACCATCTGGTGTAACAGTTGCCTACGGTGGATTAGCTGTTGCTTCAATTTTACGATTTATTAACAATATTTTTAATGACCGTTTTCAGTTTGAAAATGAAGAAGATATCAATACTTTTGTAAAGCTTAACTGTGCATACTACGACGTTAGAAACCAAGTAAAGGCCCTTGAGGTTTTCGATATCGATACGGACAGACATTATACTGATAAAGAGATATCTAAAGCATTAGTTGCGCAGGTAAAGAAAGAGTTAGAATCTCTTACGAAGGCAAAAGAAAGTGTAGAAGCTGAGTTTGAGAAAATTAAAGAAGCTGAAGTTGCAAAAGTTGATGCTGATGTTGAAAAACTAATAGTAGGTCTTTATGAGAAAATGAAAACACCTCTTTCTGATAAGCCTGGTAAATCTGCAACATACCAACAAGCTGAGATCCTAGGAGAATTAGCTTACTCAAAACCGTTGCTAGAAGAATACTTAAATGAATATATCGCAGAATCACAAGGAGCGGATCGTTTCTTAAATATGCTTTTCAAACAAAAACTAAGCAAACTTGATAATGCAATGGAGCTTATGGAGATGAGTGTTAAGGATTTTAATCAGCTATTCCTTGCAGATATGGCCAGCTCATTCAATAGAGTTCTAAATAATATTCAAGCTAAGAGAAAGAAGGCTCGTGACAACTTTGATGACACATATTTAATCTCACTAGGTGAAGAGAGTATCTCTGTAAAAGAATATAAAGAGCTTCTTAAAAGTGATGATCTAAAAAAGAGAGAGAAGGCGATTGCCGATGCTTATGGTGCTATTTCTGAAGTTGATAATCGCCTAGCTGCCATTATTGCAAAGAAAGAGTATTCTTCTGTAGATTCAAAAGATGGTGATTTAAGAGAAATTATTAAGTCTCTTGATATCGTTCGTAACCATGTTTATGGAAAGTATGGACGCGAGTTCTTAGATAAAATGAGAAGCCTTTCTGAAGAGCAAAATAAAAACTTTAATCAAAAGTATAAAGATCTTGAAAAGAATTATGAGATCACTAAGTCTGGTAATTCAGCAAAACTTGGCGAAGATGCTCAACTTAACGCATGTGTTGATGTGCAAACGACAAGAGAGATTTGGGTATATGCTCAAAAACTTTCAGAGCTAGGTTATGACTTCATCGCAACTAATAATGATATCTTTGGTGATGCAGACAATGCTGATAGAAAGAGAATTAAATCTCATAATGATTCAGCGATCCTTGCTCGTCGTATTATCACAGCAAGAAATTATCTAAAGAAGATCGCAATGCAAAGAGAGCTTGGACGTGAAGAAGTTGAAGTTGAAGGTCAGAAGTATTCTCTTGCAGAAGCCGAAGGTGTTGTTCGTAATATTGAATTTTATGGAAAAAAGCTTTCGCTAGAAGAAGCACAAGATTACCTTGATAATAAATTTGGTCAAAAAGGTTTACGAGGCGATCGTCTTGGACAGATTATGATGGAAATCATCAATAATCGAGATAAAACGGTTGGACTTCAAAAATTCTATAAAGTTAACAAGTGCTCAAATCTTTCAACAATTTCTAGATAATTAAAAGCCAGCTTAAAGCTGGCTTTTTTAATGTGTATTTTATTTATGTTCTCTTGTTTAAGTGTTCACGCATGCTATAAGTCACAAGTATTTTTAAAACTTTAATCAGGAGATAATTGATGAAATCAATGATCATAGCTCTAATTTCACTAGTATCACTAAATGTTATGGCAAAGACTGTAACAAAGAATCTAACTAATGAAGAAACTCAAGTTGCAGTTAAACTTGCTAATCAATATAAAGTTGAGCTTCAAGTAAGTGGACCTTGTACTAAAGTTGAATTTAATATTATCGATAGTATTAAAGGATACAATCCAGCTGTATGGAGCTTAAATGCAGGTCATATGACTTATCTTTTAGAAGATAGTGAAGCGACTGGCCTAGTATATCTTTTTGATCGTGTCGAAGTTCCTTCGGTAATGATTAACTCATTTACACAAGTTTCAAAAGCGACAATTACTGGTTCTTCTTGTGGGTTTAATCCATACAAGTGGACTATTACATTTGATGATTTAGAGTAGGTGCTTATTTAATGCTGGCGAGACTTGGTTTTAGACAGCGTTACTACCGACGGATTTTGAATCCACTTATTCCTATCAAAATTGGCTGATTAGTTCGTTGATTCAGTTTCTTATATCATATCCATGAGTTCTTCTCTGGGAGTCGAGCTTTAAGGTTGTCACATACTAACTCATTAATCCAATTTGATTATGGAAATAAATGATATTGTTAAAATTTGTACGGTCTCACATCGCCATTCTAGACGAGAAGCATTTAGGAGGCGTTTAAGCGTGGCTTAACTCTGAAGAAAAAACAGGGGCTTAGATTTGATCAAAGTGAACATTTATTACGAGGTATAGTGATTTCAGTGGCTTATGTAGGATGTATTGATTAAAGTTTGAAAAAATATTATACTTAGCTTAAAGAGGTTGATTAATTGAGCCGATAATTATACATAATGTTTAGCTCATCTACCAAGTCGTAGACAGAGATATTAGGGGACGCTGTTAAAGGGTTCCCTTTTTTATTTAAGCTTAAACTTCTTATGATCCTTCTCCAACTTCTTTCTTTGATAAACCTTTTCTACAAAGTATGCTGTGATTAAGGTCCTTTTACTCGACTTGTTTGCAGATAAAACTACTAAGTAAGAGAAGTCATTATTAGAAATATGAACCCTTTTTTCTATACCACCATTTGATCTTCTAACATCTTTTTCCCATGCATGAACTAAGTTGCCTGGGTAATTAGTAATAAGAAATTTAGGGTACCTTATTCTTTCACAACGTTTGAAATCAGGAATTCTCTCTTCTTCTACCTTTCCTGTGCTTGTGATGTGCCAAAATGTAAATTCTTTCTGCTGAGACATAGGAGTTGAGTTAGCTCTAACTTGGGCGTTGTCAGGTTTCCAAATAGGAGTAGAATACACAAAATCCTGCTTAAATATCTCGTAGACTGCTTCAATGTATTTATTCCAATCACTTTGGTGATCTTCAAATTTTTCTAAACTTGGATATCCTGACATTATTGAGGACTCCAAATAAAAACATTAAATTTTTGTTCACTCGGAAGTGTAGATTTTGTTAGGGATCTATGGCTACGACTTTTTATTTTTTCAATTACTTTTAACTTTGCTTCACTCGAGTTCAATGAACGATTTATATAACTTAGTGCACCTGAAAATAGGTCGGCTAATTGAAGGCAAGTGCTTGTGTCAGAAGTTATAATATTGGCAGACTTCACAATATTGCGATCAAAGTCATAAATGGAGTTGGTTAACACTTCATGAAGCTTTTCAACCTTTATTGAACCAAGAGTATCTTTGTGGTCGACCATAATATGATATTGATTTCCAGATGAGAAAATATTCTTTAACAATGTGAAATACATTTTATAGTACCAGTCATCATGTGTTTGACCGTACTTCTCGTGATTGAGATTTGATTTGTCTGTAGCAACTAAACCACGAAAATGAAGATCGTCATCATCAAAGAAATAGTCGATTATTTCTTGATACATTTTAATTTTAGCATTAGAAATTTTTGTCCACTTCAATTCAATATGAGGTGCAAGGCCATGCTTTACTTTAATTTCTTTTATACGGTCAGAGATTTCTTTGACTTTATCTCTAGGGCACCAAACAGATCCCAAGGTCATTAGGCCAAAATTATCACTTTCTAGGTGGCAACTTTCATCACAATATATATTAAAAACACTCATAATTAACCTCTGTTAAATGTTATAGCACGTAAGAGTTAATTCGTTAATTTATATGTTTTTTAAACTATACCTAACGTGTGGCTATTGTGCGAAGTAGATATGTATGTTTTCGTAATTTCATAATCTCTTGAAACTAGCTAACATTTGGGTTGCTTGTTGATCTTGAAGGATTGTGAAGCATTGGAGTTTACTTTCTCGTGGAGGTTTTACAAGCGTTAGCGCCAGTAAAATCGTAGACCTTTATCGTTCGTAAAAATATATAGTGAAATTTGAGGTGGTGGCCCGGGCGAGACTTGAACTCGCACAGTATTGCTACCGGCGGATTTTGAATCCGCTGTGTCTACCATTCCACCACCGGGCCATTGAGAATAGATTAAGTCTATTCATTTCAAGGAAATCAGTCAATTGTTAAAAATTCTGCGCATTGTTGACGCATGGTGCGTTTTTTGTTTTGGAAAATATAAATGATTTCTGTATAAGAGCGCTTTTGCGGACCTATGTATTTTCCAGTTTTGGTGGGAGCCTGTTTCTATAGTTAATTTTTTTTCACTTTGCTTAACTGAACTTAGGTACTTCTTTCTTTGTTATATGTCGAAAGACTCTTTGAAGAAACTCTACAAAGGAAGAATATATGAAAGTTGGATTTCTCGTTTTAATTTTATGTGTTATCTCATTTTTTGTAGGAAGAGGCACATCTTTTATGGGAAGCGCTCTTAGCACTAATACACTACTCCATGATAATCCAATGATGAAGTCGAAGGATAAGAAGTTATCAAAGCTTGATAATGGGGCGCTTGTGTCTAAGGAAACTTTCGATTATTGGAAATTACCGCAGGAAAGTTCAAAGCGTGGTTCATATGATAAATTAACTACTTTAAACTTAGGACGCGGTCTCTATACAATTGGAAGCGATAGTATTGTAAACTCACATTTTATCATTGGTAACGATGGCGTAATCGTCTACGATACAGGCGATAACGAGCACGATGCAAGCATCTTTTATAAAGAGTTAAGAAAAGTTACTCAGTATCCTGTTAGAGCAATCATATACTCACATGAACATTATAGTCTTGGTGCAAAGTACTTTGTTGAAGAAGAAAAACGTAGAGGTAATAGAAATATTAAGATAATTGGTCATCCAAATACAAATAAAGTTATGGCGATGACAGGAGGAGTTGAAGCTCTACACTCTGAAGTTAGTGGTGTTTTAATGGCCAGAACAGTTGAGCAATTTAATCTATACCTTCCAGATAAAGGTGATGATGCACGTTTTAAAAATACTGTAATACCTAATAATGATGGCTTTGTTCCTGTAAATACTCCTGTTCGTAATGGACAACGTCTAACAATTGTTGGTGTTGATATGACTTTCTATACTAAAGATATCGGTACAGATACCTCGAATCAAGTTCTCGTCCATATTCCATCTAAAAAGGCGGTACTGAATAATATTATGTGGGGCTGGTTTCCGAATATTTATAGTCTAAGAGGAGGTAAGTATCGTAACCCAGAAGATTGGAAAAGGTCAGTTGAGTTTATAAAAAAACTTAAACCAGAAATCCTTATGAGTACACATTCTACTAGTCTAAGGGGACGAGAAAAAATAGCACAACGACTTCAAAGTTATCAAGATGGCCTCTCGTTTGTGTTAGATCAAACCTTAAAAGGTATCTCTCTTGGAATGGGTCCTGATGAACTAAGGTACTTTGTGAAAATTCCTGATTATTTAAAAAGTGAACCTACATTGATTGAAAATTATGGAACAGTTTCATCAATGCCTCCTCGTATTTATACAGCTATTTTTGGACATTTTGATCGTGATGCAACAAATCTTTATAAACTTCATCCTGATGATGAAGCGAAGCGAATTGTTCTTGCGATGGGTGGGGAGACACGAGTTAAGTCGCTAGCTGATTATGCATATCGAGACGGAGATTATCAGTGGTCATGTCAGTTAGCTAATTATCTCGTTCGAATTAATAATAGTAATGATAATAATCAAATCAAAGCAAATTGTTTAAAACAAATTGGCTATCGAAGCCTTGCTACAACTGCTCGTAGTTGGGCCTTGAGTCAAGCAAGAAAAGCAGAAGGTAAGGTTGCCATTATTAAAAATGCACCAGCAACATTTGTGCAAGTAAGAAATAATGCAAGTGCGTTTGTTAATAATTATCGCATTAGAATTAATCCCGGACGATCTCAAGGGACTGATAAGTTCATTGCAGTGAATCTCGGTTATGATGAAAAGTATGGCCTACATATAAGAAATGCCGTTGTTGATTTTGTTACAGATAGGAAGATGATTGAGAAGATGAAGGATATTGAAGTGCACATGAACAAAGATACGTTTACAAAGATTTATAATAATTTAGGAACTGTTGATGACTTTATCGCTAGTGCAGATATTGGAATTGAAAAAGGAACGAGAGAAGAAGTTATCGAAGCCTTTTCAAATTTCGATATTATCTATGATTGGGAAAATGATCCGGCCCTGAATGTGCTAAAAGAACGTACGCTGGCCAGTGAAGAAGAATGATTATTAAAAAACTAACCCTTTCGTATTAACGAGAGGGTTTTTCTACAATTATATTGGTAAATATCTTCCGGAATATATTGATGTATTTTCGTGTTATCAATAATACATGAATACATAACGAAATCGATGAAATAACTCGGGAACGGCCAGATCTTTCTGATCGCTTTTGAAAGAACTTCTAATGTGAAAACTGGAAATGGAATATCCCTTGTACCTGTAATCTTCTTTGCCTCTTGGAGTGATATCGTTTCACTTGGAGCAACATTGTAGACACCTGTTGGAATTTTATCTAATGCTTGAAATAAAATATTTGCCATATCGTATTCATGGATAAATTGCATCATAGGATTAAAATCAATTGGCACAGGAGTCATATTAGAAGTTAGGTACCTTGAAATCGTATTATCAATTTGAGGTCCTATAATATTACAAGGACGTAGAACAACTGTTTCGATATTTTCTCTATTTTTCCACATCCAATTTGTACATAGTGCATCGATTTCAGTTACATCACGAAGCTCAGGGTGCTTAATACTAACTTTTAGTGGATAGTCTTCATTTATAAATACAGGATTGTCTGGTTGTGCCCCGTAAACGTGATAGGTAGAAAGCATGATAAACTTTTTAATCAAATACTTTTCCGCGAGCTCCAATACTTTACTGGTATTAACAAGACTGAAACTTAGGCGTTCCTCGGCACTTCCTCCGGGAGGAGTAATCCTTCCTATTTGATAGATCGATTCAAATCTATTTTCACGAAAGAGCTTTTCAAAATTTCGTCGTGTATATCGCATACGATGAAATGTATAATTATCGAAATCAACTTCGTTTTTCATCTTTCGAGAATCAATTCCAATGATTCTTGCATCAGGCATACGCTTTGCTAGAATTCCACATAGAATATTTGCTAGCCCTCCTGAAGCACCAATGATTAAGATAGAGCGTTTATTATTCATCGCCGTTATCCTCATTCATTTTTTTAGAAAATGCCCAAGGTCTACGTGTCTTCCTACCTTCAGTAAGCATTGATTGAATGACTCTTTCTATTTCTCGAATATGTGGATTAATTAAGCTATCCTCACTATCTGCATCAATATCTTCTGGTAATTCTATTGGTTTACCTACATGAATATCAATAGGTGATGGGAGTGGGAAGTAATTTGCACTTATAGGCAGTGCTGGAAGCTTCAAGATTTTAGCAACTGCGCTTGCTTGGTAAACATAAGGAAATATCTCTTCGGCTCCAACAACTGCAACGGGGAGTATTTTTACACCACTCTTTAGTGCCATTCTAAAAAATCCCGGTGTGAACTCTTGAACTTTATAATAGTTAGTTGTGCTCTTAGAGACGCCTCTTACACCTTCTGGAAAGATAAGAAGAGATTCACCTCTTTTCAGAAGATTGAGGCAATTATCACGATCACCTAAAACGGCACCACATTCAGAAGACCATTTGTTAATAAACGGAAGAGCTGTAAAAAAGCGTTCAACCATTGGCCTTAAAACTCTAGGTGGTTCATTTTCAAAAGCGAAGGCACAGCCAATCATGAGGCCATCAATGGCGATTTGACCTGAGTGATTGGATATAACCATGTACTGTTCATTTTTGATATTCTCTTTACCAAATAAACGCACCTTAAAGTAGTGGCGATAAATTGTATAAAGAATTTCAAAACTCTTCTTGGCTTTTGGAACACTTAGGCCCCAAGGGTCTTCTGTCTCCCCATAAATCTTTAAAAGACTTTGATAAGTACTTTCGAGAGTGCTCTTTTCTTCACTGGTTAGTAAGTCCTTATAACTTGAAAATTTACTTTCAAGAACCTGTTCAAAAGAGTTGAATTTTTTTGCTAAAAAATCTAATGAAATCATACTTATCTTTTTGTAAAATAGGGGACGATCTATTATTTATTCTATCTGAAAGAGTGAATTATGCAAAAAGAGGAATGGAAAACCAAGCTTAAGAAAATAGTTGATGAGTGCTCTCAAGAACTATCCAAGGCAACTGTTATTGGTAAGAAGATGCTTACTGCGTCTCATACAAATACTCTGTTAAATGAGAAGTATCAGGAGTTGGGACAACTAGCTGCAAAGCATCTAAGTTCGGGAATACTTGAGTGGGAAAACCCTAAAGTTGATGAACTCTTAAAAGAAATTAAAGATTATGAAAATCAACTTCATTTGATGGAAAAAGACGTATCAAATATTAAATCAAAATGTTCTAAAGAGTAGCTTAGTCTCTTTGGTTATTCTCTAGCTCATTTTGTAATAAAAGGTAATTGATAATGGCATTTTCTAATTGCGGAACCCCTTGTCCTTTTAGGGCCGAAATAAAGTGAATTTGAGTTACCCACTTATGTTCTTTAAAGATAGCAGGCTTTAGCTTGTTAAGTGCCGCTCTTTCTTTTTGAGTCTTAAGCTTATCAAGTTTATTAAATAGAAGAAATGCTTCATGACCAAATGGGCTTAGGTAATCTCTAAAGACTAAGTCAGCTTTTTGATTTGGGTGACGAGCATCTTGAAGATTAAGCATTAGGTTTTGTTCACCACAGTTCTTAAAAAATTCATCCATTAGATTTGCCCAATGAGCATGAATTTCTTTTGAAACCTTAGCATGTCCGTAACCAGGAAGGTCAAATAGATAGAAAGGTGGAAGATTATCGACAACTTTACCTTCTTTCTCTAATTGAAATGAGAAGATATTTACTTGGCGTGTACGTCCTGGTGTCTTTGAAGTAACAGCAGTACTTTTTCCAAATAAAGAGTTAATTGTTGAAGATTTTCCCGCATTTGAGCGGCCAATGAAACTTACACCAATCGGTTTTTCTGCATTTAACCATTCAATTAGTTGGTTCACATCTGTCATTCCGTATTTGAATTGAGTTGTACCTTTGGCGATTTTATATTCCATTTTTCTTCACTTCCGTTTATCTACGATTTTGCTTAAATTCTAAGGAGTTATATATGCTAGAAGTACCAAAGTTAGATAAACTTGTAAAAGACACATTTTGTGTTCATGGAAATTCTATAGAAATTACACCTTTATTTGGCTCAAAACGTCGAATTTTATTGAATCGAACATCCTATCATATTGAATTAACAGGAAAGGAGTTTATTGTTGATTCTCTAGAAATCTCACTACCTATTATTTCGATAGAGGATGAAGCTGGCTTTAAGCTATCAATTGTGAAAACAAATGTAGGTGATACCTTTTGTTTGTCAGGAATTAATGGAGCAACCTTTAGAATTAACGGCTCATTTTCATCTCACGCTTATCTGAGAAAGGGCGATGAAATCATCCTTGGGCGAAATCGAATTCGCTGCTTAAGAGAGGAGCGCAAAGAGAAGCTCAGTTTTGATTATCAAATCCATCCAAAGCTTAATGTCTTAATTGAAGGAGAGACTGGAACTGGAAAGAGCTATTTAGCAAAAAAGATACATGAGCAAAGTGGCGTGCTTGGTAATTTTGTTCATCTTAACTTAAGTTCTTACTCTCATAATATTTTGGAGTCAGAATTATTTGGTCATAAGAAAGGATCTTTTACAGGTGCCTTAAGTGATAAGGATGGTGCTCTAAAAATGGCCAATGGTGGAACATTATTCTTAGATGAAATCGATTCTATTTCAAAAGAAGTTCAAGCAAAGCTTTTGCTCTTTCTCGATGATGGACTTTTCTATCCAGTTGGATCAAATCAAGCGCAATATATAAAAACTAGAGTTATCGTGGCCTCAGGTCGCTCCCTCTTAAAACTAGTAGAGGAAGGGAAAATGCGCTCTGATTTTTATTTTCGTATATCATCTGAAGAAGTGATAAAATTAGATTCTTTGCGTGAGAATGATCAACGTTTAAATGAGTTACTTTGTTCTTATGAAAATCGATATGGCATTACCATTCACCCTAAACTTAAGAAGTTTTATCATTGTTACTCATGGCCTGGAAATATTAGGCAATTAAATGCACATTTAAAAAAGAAGCACCTAAAGGGGAAGTCAAATCTTCTAACTTATTGTGAAATGGATGATAATCTTATGGATCACAATCAGATAATAGATCGTTCTATTGAAAATAATGAATTCTATTCATATCGAGATATGAAGCATCGTTACTTTTTAAAAGTTTTTAATCATTGTGACCAAAATGTTGCAACTACTGCAAGTTTACTTGGAGTTTCAAATCAAACAGTGAGAACGGTCTTATCCATTTAAAATTGAGTCGATATAGACCTTTTCAACGTGACCGTCGATTTTTAGATCTTCAATTAGTTTATTAACTTCATAACGAACTTTTTCTTTGATAATTTTCTTCCCTTCTGGCTCAAGAGGAAAGTTAGGCACAACAGCTTGAAGTGATTCATTGAGGCGGTCGCGTATTAAAATCTCATTTTCTGGTTTATAGAAATACTGGGCCGTGTATCGATTATTTGTTTCTAATAGCACATCGATAAGAAGAGACTTCATGCCATTTCTATTTTTTATGTAAATTGGAATATCAACATTTCTTAAAAAGATCGTTCTTTTATTGGCCAGACGATAACGAGATCGACCCCATTTAGCTTTTTCTAGATCTTCTTCACTAGCAATTTTTCTTTCTTGTTTTGGAGAAGTCTTATCTGAAATCTCCTGGATATTTTGATAAACAGAAATACCAGTTAGTGAAAAAACAGTTAGGGTACATGTTATTCCCACGGCCTTGGCCGGAGAGACTGCTGCAAGTTTTAGGGCAACATTCTTTGACCAAAAACTTTTCGCTGCGTTGTAGGCCATGAGAGGAATATCACCAGACATTTTAAAATTCTTAAAAGCAGCTCCAACACTTGCTAAACTTTGCTTTTTGGCCAGCATGAATGTGACTAATGCAGCTAGCTTAATTCTAAACCATTTCTTTGCCGGCCCAGTAAGGAACTCTGGCAAGGCAATGATCTTCTGGATTAGTCCAGCGATTGTCTTTAGAAAGTTGTGATAAGAATTCTTAATCTTATTTGGAGTAATTCCAGTAAAGAAGTTGGCAAGATTTGTTAGCAAACCATTTAAATATTTTTCAATTTTTAGCCATTTATTCATCATTACAGAATATCCCCAAATCTATCTCTATAGCACTTATCGGCAAGTCCCTAAAATACCTGAGTGGCAACAGTTAATTCTTGAGTAAATTAATATGCTAGGAAGTTTTTTCTGGATGTGGGGGAAGCTGAATGGATTCTTAAGAAATCTCAATAATTACGCCGTAGAGAAGAGGTGATGGGGAGAATATTTTAAGGAGAAGACATGCTTAGAGCATTAACATTATTTTCACTTTTGACCATTGTTTCATGCGGACCGATCTCAATGGATCGACAATTTCTTGATGTTATGGGAGAGGAAGATGAAGGATTCTCACTATTTAGCCCAGGTAAGGCGTTTGATACTGTTGGGGGAGACCCTAGCTATGTGCAGTACTCTAAAGATGAAATGATGAAAAGAACACCATCAAGTGAAGAAGATTACCCTTCATGGTCTCAAGAAAAACGATTGAAAATGGAGCTACAGGGTAAGCTCGATAGTATGCGTCCAGAGGATCGTGAAGCATTCCGTCGAAAAGAGAGGATGTTTGATAATGACTCTCAAAAACTATACTACCTAACATTAACAAGAGCAGAGCAGCAAGAATATGGAAGAACCCTCGTTCGATATGAGAAGCAGAGGAAATTTGAGGCCAGAAAGCCTGCATCAATTTTTCGCTATTCTCCAAGAGCTCAGGCTCACCGCGAAATTGCAATGGGGATGGACAAGAAGAATGTAATTGATCGCTGGGGAAACCCACATCGTGTTGACACAGCAGGTAACCCACAGCTTGAAAATGAGCGTTGGACCTTCTTTGAAAATGGTGAGCGTAAATTTGTCTACTTTAGCCAAGGAAAGGTTGAAGGCTGGTCTCTCGAGTAGGGAAAGCAATCTTCAGGGGAGTATAATAAATATTTAATATTATTACTTCTAGCGGTTGATATCGCTGTATATTTGAGTTAAAAAAGTCATTCATTGGGAGAGGAAATGGCCAAAAATATATATTCAATGACTGGCTTTGGTAAGGCCGAAGCGGGAAGTGAAAGCCTTCAAGTTACAGTTGAAATCAAGACAGTAAATCATCGCTTTAAAGATATTCGATTTAAGATGTCATCACTTTTTAATAGTGTTGAACTTGAAATGAGAAATCTCATTGCGCAAAATTTTAAACGTGGAAGCTTTGATATAAACGTAAGCTATAAAAGGCTTGAAGCGAAATCTCGTTTTGATGATATTGATACTGAAAAAGTGAACGCATTTATAACTTCGATGAAACATCTAGCAGACAAGAATGATGTTCAACTCGATATAAAACCAACTGATTTTTTACGTAATGAATTTATGAAAGAAGTCGATGAGTCTTCTATTGATGAGATGAATGTTTTTGCCATCGATGCCCTTAAGGGAGCGATTGAGAACTTAAAAGAATCACGTAAGATTGAAGGTCAAAAAATGGTCGATGTTATTAAAAAACATCAGCAATCTTATGAAGAGTTTTTTAAAGTAGTTAATGATAAGTCAGATGATTTTCAAGCGGCCGTAAAGGAAAGACTTGAGAAGAGATTTGAAGAATATAAAACGGCGATGCCTGTTGATGAACCTCGCTTTATGCAAGAAGTAATCTTCTACTTAGAGAAAATGGATATTCACGAAGAAATTAATCGTATTAATGCCCACCTATCTAAGTTAAATGACCTGCTAACAAAAGGCGGGGAAGTTGGACGCCAAATTGATTTTCTTATTCAAGAGCTTAACCGCGAAACTAATACAACGGGATCGAAGTCAACACTACAAGAGATCTCTGAAGCCGTTGTTCAAATGAAGGTTCAGCTAGAAAAGATTCGAGAGCAAGGTTTAAACCTCGAGTAGTATTATGAGTGAAGGTAAAATTATAGTTATTGTTGCACCATCTGGATCAGGAAAATCAACTCTGATTAAGAGGATTAAAAATGAATTCCATGATCTCCTGGAGTCGGTTTCTTTTACGACAAGAAAGGCCCGTGAAGGTGAGGAGCATGGTAAGCACTATAACTTTATATCAGAAGAAGAGTTTCTTGCTATGAAGAAGCAAGATGCATTTTTAGAATGGGCAAAAGTTCATGGTAATTACTATGGAACTTCTAAAGACTTTGTCGAAAACGAAATTGCTCAAGGGCATAATCTTCTTTTTGATCTAGATGTTCAAGGAACTGACTCATTCAAAGAATATTTTGGTGATCGTGCACGTGTGATATTTATTGCTCCACCAAGTGTTGAAGCATTGGAGCAGAGACTTCGTGGCCGTGGCACGGAGACAGATGAAAGTTTAAATATTCGTCTTGATAATGCAAAACGCGAATTACTTAGAAAGAATGATTACGATTATCTTGTGGTTAATGATGACCTTGAGACTGCATATATTGAATTAAAAGATATTTTTGAAGGAATCTTAAGAAAGTAATGTACCAGCAACTCGATTTCGCCCATGAGCGCGAATTAAATATTGATGAACTTTGTCGACGTGTCGAAACTTATTATCCAGACGCGAATTTCACTCTTTTAAGAAAAGCTTATCTCTTTGCAGAAAAGTCCCATGAGGGACAGATGCGAAGTTCTGGAGAGAAGTATATCATTCACCCGCTGAATGTTGCTGCTACTCTTGTTAAGCTTCATATGGATCTTGATACGATTATCGCAGGCCTTCTTCATGATGTTGTTGAAGACTGTAGTGTTACTCCTGAAGAGATTGAAAAAGAATTTACGACTGAGATCGCGCAAATTGTTGTAGGTCTAACTAAGATCTCTAAAATGAAATTTAAGTCAAAGGAACAATCGCAAGCGGAAAACTTCCGTAAGATGGTTGTTGCCATGGCACAAGACCTGCGAGTTATTATTGTTAAGCTTGCAGATCGTATGCACAATATGAAAACGCTTCAGTATGTTCGTGAAGAAAAACAAAAGCGAATTGCCGAAGAAACTCTTGATATCTACGTACCACTAGCTTCTAGGCTCGGTATCAACTCGGTAAAGATTGAACTAGAAGACATCTGTCTTCGCTACCTTCACCCTGATGTTTATTATCGTTTGGCCGAAAAAGTTGCGATGAAGAAGAGTGATCGCGAAACTTATATTGGTGACACAATTGGTGTCGTAACAGAGAAGCTTTTTGAATACTCAGTAAAAGCCGATATTACAGGACGCTCAAAACACTTCTATTCAATTTATAAAAAGATGGTTTCACGCGGTGTGGATTTTGAACAAATTCACGATATCTTAGCATTTAGAATCATCGTTAATAATATTACTGAATGTTATAAGGCCCTTGGAGTTATTCACTCGGCATTTACACCGATCCCAGGACGCTTCAAAGATTATATTGCAATCCCAAAGGTTAACAACTACCAGTCTCTTCACACGACGGTCGTTGGACCTAAGGCAGAGAGAATTGAAATTCAAATTCGTACTCAAGAGATGCATGAAGTTGCGGAACGAGGGATTGCTGCTCACTGGAAGTATAAAGAAGGGATGTCATCAGGTAAGACTAAACTTGATTGGGTACAAGAACTTCTTGAATATAATAAGGACACAGATAATAGTTCTGAATTCATGTCTCATGTTAAGAATGATCTTGATGTAGGCGGTGTCTTTGTTTTCACGCCAAATGGTGATGTATTTGAACTTCAAGATAATTCGACTCCACTAGATTTTGCATACCGTGTCCACACTGATATTGGACACCGTTGTGTGGGAGCGAAAGTTAATGGAAGAATGGTACCATTAAAGTACGTTCTTCGCTCAGGTGATACAATTGAGATTCTTACATCAAAGACTCAAACTCCTAATAAAGATTGGTTAAATATTGTTAAGTCTTCTAAGGCAAAGGCAAAGATTAAGTCTTGGCTGCTTAAGGCCGAAAGAGAGCGCAATATTGAAGTTGGTAAGGAAACTCTTGATAAGGCATTCAAGGTTCTTGGTACGACTCTAAAAGCAGTTTTAAAGCGTAATGATCTTGATTATGCGAAAGAAAATCTGACTAACGTTAAAACTTATAGTGAAATCTACAATAACGTCGGCGCTGGGAAATTACATGTTGATAAAGTTATCGAATGTATTCCAGGTCTAAAAGATGAAAAAGTTGATGATGCAAAGAAGAAAGAAATCTCTTCACTTACTTCAACTATTTCTCGTACTGCTAAAAAGCGTGCTCACAAAGATAATGCCGTTATCGTTGATGGAATGGACGACCTCATGGTTCGTATGGCCCGTTGTTGTAACCCTATTCCAGGGGACCCAATTATTGGTTATATCACTCGAGGACGTGGAATTACGATTCACCGTTCAGACTGTACACGTTACGATGTAGGTGATGTCGGGAGACAAATTGCCGTTGAATGGAATGAGAACTTCACGTTTAAGCACCCTGTAAATATTCATGTTCTAACACATGATAGGCCAGGTATTCTTTCAATGATTTCTAAGGAAATTGGAAACCTTGGCGTAAATATTCGCTCGGCCATGGCCAAGTCAACTCAAGATCGAAAAGGTAGCCTTATTTTTGAAGTAGAGGTTAAGGATTATTCTGAACTACTTAAAACAATTTCGGGACTTGAAGCACTAGACTCCGTGATCTCTGTTACAAGAGGTTAAGCATAAAAAAAGGCAGGTCTTACGACCTGCTTTTTTATTTCTTATTTAAAGTATCCAATTAGAGTCTCGACTCCTTGGCCAGATCCACCTTCTTGAACAAGTGAAGGTCTAAATCCACTCGTCCATCCAAAGATATCAAAGTGTGCCCACTTAGTGTCACCAATAAATTTTTCTAGGAAGAGAGCTGCTCCAATAGATCCACCTTGAACAGTCGACATATTGTTCATGTCTGCAAAGTGCGACTTAAAACCTTTATAGTAAGGTCTATAAAGAGGCATACGCCAAGAAAGGTCTCCATTGTTTTGAGAAGCCTTTAGTAGTTTATCAGCTAGTTCATCATCGTTTGCAAACATACTCGTTACATGATCACCCATTGATACTTTTGCGGCCCCAGTTAAAGTTGCAAAATCAATTAATACTTCTGGCTTTTCTTTTTGAGTAATCGCAATATCCATTGCATCGGCAAGAGCAAGTCTTCCTTCCGCATCAGTATTGCCAATTTCGACCTTTAGGCCATTTCGAGAAGTATAGATATCTCCTGGACGAGTAGCATTTTCATTAATCGAGTTCTCTGCAAGTGCAAGATAAAGGTCTACTTTTTTCTTCACACCTGAGTTCTCTAGCCACGTAGCAAATCCCATAACCGTTGCAGAACCACCCATGTCTTTTTTCATTTTACCCATACCTGCGCCACCTTTTAGATTTAGGCCACCGCAGTCAAATGTGATTCCTTTTCCAACGATTGCTGTAGGCTTGCCTTTTGCTCCCGCTGGACGGTATTGCATATGAACAATTCTTGGTGGAGTCGCAGAAGCTTGTCCAACGCTTAAGATTAGTCCGCATTTTTCTTTCTCTAATTTCTTCTCATCATAAATCGTAACTTTCATCGTTTTTGATTTTGCAAAGTGCTTCTTAACCGCGTCTGCGTAAGTTACTGGGTTTAACATATTTGCAGGAAGATTAACTAAGTGCCTTGCTGTATTAATCGATTGCGCCATTGAAAGGGCCGTATCTACTGTAGACTTCGCTACTTTCTTTGCGTCATCAAAGAATGAAATAGCACCAAGGTTTAGTTCTTCTTTAAAACGGTAAAGCGCAAGTTCAAGTCCAACGATTGCACCAGTAATCATATCTTTATCAAGTCCGTAGAAATTGATTTCAACTTTCTTAGAGCGCTCTTTAGTAATCTGACCAACAAGAGAGCCTAGTGCTTCTCTTGCAATAGAGTAGTTACTATCTGTAATAAGGTTATAGTGTTGCTCACCATCTTTAGCTTCTTCGATAACTTTGAAGATAATAGGTCCTTCACTACCAAGGATACTAACTTCTTTTTCTTCGCCAATTCTTCCGATAATCCATTCCGGGATATGCTCAGAATGCGTAATATTACTTTCTTCTAGTGCACTTGCAGTTAGTAAGTAAACTCTCGTTACAGTTGAACGAAGTGATTTTGGGCCACTTTTCTTAGTTGCCATGATTGATGGAACGATATTCATTATTCCTCCTATTTAAATTTTAATCCTCACTGGCCAGGGCCAAGTAAGTAAGTGTTCTGAAGTATTTAAATACTTCTTTGTAGATAATTTTGAGACTTCTAAGTGAATCAAGTGGTGACTTGACTCCCCAGAAATAGAACTTGTATTGATCACTATCGCGACGACGATATTCGATAATCGATTTGATTCTTAGAATATGGTAATCATGTGAAACAATCAGAACAGTATCAATATTACTCTTCTTACGAAGAGCTTGTAGAGTTTCTAAAACATTCTCATAAGTATTCTTTGCATTGTAATCGATATCAAGAAAATCGTGATTAATCTCATCTGTAATTTGATGACTTTGAATTAAAGTACTAACACTATTTTTTGTGTGCACTCCTGAAATTAGAATATTTTCTTGATTGTATTCTTTTGCTAAGCGAATCGCTTCTTGAATACGACCTCTATCCCCAGTAAAGACAACGATGATATCTGGTCTTTTCTTATAGAAAGTTTCTTTTGTTTTAAGGTTTTCGTTTTGAGAGTAGAGGATGAGGATGTAAGAGAGAAGTGAGTAACCTAAGATAAAAATAATAAACTTGGAGAAAAGCTCGAGGGCCTTTCTCCAAGATCTAGTTTGTTTTGTCTCAAATACATACTTCTTATCAAACATAAAAAAGTGTTAATTATCCTTTAGCTGCAATAACTTCAATTTCAACAACAGCTCCCTTTGGAAGTGCTGGAACTTGAACGCAGCTTCTTGCTGGATATGGAGCTGTAAAATAAGCTTCATATGCAGCATTGACCTCACCAAAGTTAGCAAGGTCAGTAACGAAAATTGAAGTTTTAATAATGTGCTCACGAGTTAAGTTTTGTGACTCAAGTAGCCCATCAATATTCTTCATGATCTGATTTAGTTGAGGAACAAATCCTTCTTTTAGTTCACTAGTCGCTGGATCAATTCCGATTTGACCAGAAAAGAAGTATGTCCCGTTATATTCAACACCTTGTGAGTAAGTTCCTACTGCACTTGGCGCTTTATCAGTTGAAATAATATTCTTTTGAAATGTCATCTTTAACTCCTCTTAAATATCGTTTCTGTTAACTTTTTCTTCTAGAGCTCTTAATGCCGTTAGACGACAAGAATCTACGATCTCTTTAATAGAAGCAGTTCTTTGAATGATATTAACTGTCTTATTCATTGGTACAAGGATTGGTCCAATAGCAGATGCTTCTGTTAATTGAGCAAGAAGCTTGTACGAAATGTTTGCAGAGTTTAGTTCAGGGAAGATTAAAATATCTGCAGACTTATCAAGTTCACTGAAGTTGAAAAGATTTTTCATAATACCGTGGTTAACTGCAACGTCTGCTTGCATTTCACCTTCGATCTTTAGTTCTGGATATTTTTCTTTTGCCATTTTTGTAGCAAGTTTCATCTTCTTAGCATCCGGAAGCTTTGAGTCTCCAAAGTTAGAGTAGCTTAAGAAAGCAATTCTTGGATCTCTCTTCATTAGTGACTTGTAAAGCTCAGCAGTTGAGTTTGCAATCTCTACTAAATCTTCTGCAGTTGGGTCCGGTTGAACTGTTGTATCTGCTAGGAAAAGAACACGGTCTTTAAATACTAGGATGAAAACACCTGCCGCTTTTGTTCCTGGCTTTGATCCAATAACTTTTAGAATTGGAGAAAGACAGTCGCTATAGTTTAGAGATGGACCAGCGATAAATGTATCGGCAAGACCTTTTTTAACCATCATTGAACCGTAGAAGTTTTCTTGAATCATTAAGTCTTCAGCAGCATTAAGTGAAACACCTTCTCTTTGCTTAGCTTCACAGTATTCTTTGTAGAATTCTTTAAAGTTATCAGCTTTTCTTGGACGGATGATTTCAACTTTTCCATCTAAGAACTCTTCAAGACCAAGAGACTTAATTTTTGCTTTGATATCATCTGGGTGACCAAGAAGAATTGGCTCAATAGCATTTCCATCAAGAAGTGTTTTAACTACGTTAAGGATACGAGTATTAATACCTTCAGCAAATACCATTCTAACTTTTTCACCAGTGCGCTTAATATGAGCTGCTAGACGATCACGAACAGTTTTCATGAAAGCACCACTTGCCGAAAGACGGCTAGCTAGGTGTTCAGAGTACTCGTGAAGATCAGCAATCTCTCTTCTTGCAACACCTGTATCCATTGCAGCTTTAGCAACAGCTGGAGCAACTCTCGTAAGTACACGAGTATCAAAAGGCTTAGGGATAATATAATTTTTTCCGTATTTGAAATCTTCACCTTGGTAAGCAAGTTTAACTTCATCAGGAACATCTTCTTTTGCAAGTTCTGCAAGAGCGTAAACTGCAGCAAGCTTCATTTCTTCATTAATCTTACGAGCACGTACATCTAGTGCTCCTCTAAAGATTGAAGGGAAACCAAGAACGTTATTAACTTGGTTAGGGAAGTCAGAGCGTCCTGTAGCCATAATTGCATCATCGCGAACTTCTTCAACTTCACTTGGAAGAATTTCTGGATCAGGGTTTGCCATTGCAAAGATGATTGGACTTTTTGCCATTGTTTTAACCATTTCTTTCGTTAAAACACCTTTTGCTGAACAACCAATGAAGACATCGGCATCAACCATTGCATCCCCTAGAGTTCTTGCATCAGTTTCATTTGCAAATTCTTCTTTGTATTCGTTCATTCCACTTTCACGGCCTTTATAAATTACACCGCGAGAGTCTGTCATAAGTAGGTTTTCTGGCTTAACACCAAGGTGAAAGAAAAGCTTAGCACATGCCATTGATGCAGCACCAGCTCCAGAGAATACTACTTTTACTTTATCAATTTTTTTCTTAGATAATTCTAGCGCGTTGATAAAACCAGCTGCTGCGATAATTGCAGTACCATGTTGATCATCGTGAAATACTGGAATATCCATTTTTTCGATTAGTTGTTTTTCAATTTCAAAACACTCTGGTGCTTTGATATCTTCAAGGTTAACACCACCAAAAGTAGGCTCAAGTGCCTTAACAACATTTACCATTCCTTCAACAGTTGATTCTTCAACTTCAATATCGAAAACATCGATATCAGCGAAACGCTTGAAAAGAATACCTTTCCCTTCCATTACTGGCTTACCAGCAGCGGCACCGATATTTCCTAGACCAAGAACTGCTGTTCCGTTTGATACAACAGCAACTAGGTTTCCTTTTGCTGTGTACTTGTAAACATCATCAGGGTTCTTAGCAATTTCAAGACATGGATGAGCAACACCTGGAGAGTATGCTTTTGTTAAATCAGATGCTGTTAAACATGGTTTTGTTGCAACAACTTCGATTTTTCCAGGGCGACCCATTGAGTGGTAATTAAGTGCTTTTTCAATTTTTTGAGCGTCAGCGTTTGACTTATCCGTGACTTTTTTATTGTCAGTCATATGTAATCCTTTGAACTTAAAATCCTACGATATTAAGCACAAAGGATACACTTTTTGGCCCTTATCCGACTAGCTTTTTATCCCTAATTAGGTGATAAATGAGCAGAGTTAGACTAGTTGCAATAATACCAATATAAAGCTCATCAATATTAGAATAAAAGCCTGGCTTTGGTATATGACGCCATGTGCCCGTTGTTACGACACCTATCAAGCAAGCCGTTACAAACTGGTTATCACTAATTTGCTTAGGAAATAGGTAGCCGTATATGACCGGCAGCAGCAGACATGATGCGGAAAAGGATCCCAAGGTCTTCCAAACAGATTTTATATTACCTTGAAAGTATTCAGACATAATCACTGTTAAAACGGCAACAAAAATAACACCAAAGTGGTGAACCCAAACACGCCCCTTGTACTTCTTTGGAGCGAGGTCATAAGCTAGGTTTGTTCCAGCAATGAATAGATATGAATCAAGTGTTGATAATATTGTTGCAAGAATTCCTGCTAGCATAAATCCTTTTAATCCATCTGGAAGAATTTGAATTGCATAAGTTAGGTAAGCATGTGAGCTCTGTGCATCCGGAATGGCGGCTTTTGCATACATCGCTCCAAACGTCGTACAAATATCAAAACAGAACCAAATGACAGTAGAGATCAAGATTCCTTTTTTTGAAACTTCACCACTCGTGGCCGAAAAACATCGCTGATAAAAGTTTGGATCAACTAAAGTTGATAGAGCAATAAAACCCCAGACAAAAGTTGTCGCAAGTGAGTTCTTTCCAGTTAGTGACCAATAAGACTCAGGAAGATTTGCTTTTAGGTAAGGGAGTCCCCCAAATTCAAAAAATGAAAAACCAAGTACAAAAGCTACTGCAAGGCACATGACAAAGAACTGAATTAAGTCAGAGAAGACAACTGATCTCAATCCTCCCCACATCGAGTAGAGAACAACAAAACCAACCCCTAGGGAAGTGTTTAGTAATAGAGTTCCACCAAAGATTAGTTGAAGAAAAATCCCTAAACTTATTCCATAAGCAATTGGGAGTACATTAAAGAAATTAAAGATTGCTGTAAGCTTTGCAGAGCGTGGCCCAAACATCTTTCCAACTAAATCTGGTAAAGTAACAGCACGGTAAGGCTCAATTTTCTTGATTAGAAAAAATGCAAAAATAATATAGGCTACATACCAGAAAACACCCTGAGTGATGAAATTGTAGATACCTTGATTAAAGGCGATTTCAGTAACACCAAAAATTCCACCATACCAAGTTGCAACAAGTGTTGCGACAAAAAGTGGCAAAGTAAGTCTTCTTCCCATAATTAGTAAATCAAGGAAGGTCTCTTTTTCGGTGGATTTTTTCATGCGATATTGGCCGTAAATCACACTCGCTATTGTTAAACCTAAAATGGCAAAAAATATAAATAAGTCTAAAGATGATAGACTTTGAAATAAATCAATACTGCTCTTCATATAGTCTCCGATTATGAAGTATGATATAGTATAGAAATTATAAATCAACCTTCAGGAACTCTTGTTATGACAATAACTCAACTGGAATATGTATTAGCAGTCGATAAACACCGTCACTTCAGAAAAGCATCTGAAGAGTGTCATGTTTCTCAACCAACATTGAGTATGCAAATTCAAAAGTTAGAAGATAGCTTAGGATTTGTTATTTTTGATCGCTCTAAGAATCCTATTGTTCCAACGATTGAAGGTGAAACTTTTATTGCACAAGCAAGAGTTGTTAATAAAGAATTTAAAAAATTAAAAGATATTGCAAGTGATCCAATCGTAGGTATAGAAGGTGAATTCAAGCTTGGAGTTATTCCAACTCTCGCACCGTACCTCGTACCACTTTTTTTAAGTCGCTTTGTTAAAGAATTTCCAAAAGTCGACCTTATCATTGAAGAGAGAACAACTGAAGAGATCATCGAAAAACTTGATCGCGATGAATTGGATGCAGGACTTCTTGTCACTCCACTTCACAATAATCAGCTAATTGAAAGAGTGTTATTCTATGAACCACTCTATGGATTTATAGCAAAAGATCACGAGTTATTTCACAAGAGCCAGCTCGAATTCTCAGATCTCGACAAAGATGGCCTATGGCTTTTACAAGAAGGGCACTGTCTTCGTGGCCAGGTCCTAAATCTTTGTCAGAAAGTAAAAGGCTTTCAACACTTTGAAAGTGGTTCTCTTGAAACAATTAAGAACCTTGTGGCCAAAGATAGCGGTTATACAATCATTCCACACCTGGATATGTTAGATCTAACAGGGACTCGTAAGAAAATGATCCGCTCATTCACTCCACCTGTTCCAACTCGCGAAGTTTCAATAGTTTATGGCCGAATTTTCTACAAAGAGAAGGTTATTGATGCACTTGAAGGACTAATCCTAAAAGTTATTCCTAAAGAGCTAAAAAGCTATAAGAATGCAGATGTTTCAATAATTCCTATTGATTAGGTGACATTTTAGCACCGCTATTTCTTGTCATTTTTAATTCATTTCTTACATTTGCTTAACTTTAAGCATTATTGACCTATAAAAAAGACACCTAGGTTCTTAAATCATGTTTATTTTCTTATAAATTACTCAATCAACAAGTTCACAAAAGGACTTGAAGAATTCCATAAGGAAGATTGGAGGAGAGGGTAATGTCAGTAAGAAGTTCCATGTTTTTATTAGTAGTTGTTTCCACATTCTTAACAGTTTCATGTGGCCAAGGTGTTCCTGCTTCATCAAACGCAGATGTTTCGACAGGTTCAATCATCGTTGGTGATGTTAACTGGCAAGAAGTAATTGCTTTTGATGAATCATCAGAAGTTAGAAAGAATTCAAAAGCGGTAGCTGACATTCAATTTTCAAATACTGGCCGTTGTACTGGTTTCTTAATCTCAGACAATATTTTAATGACAAACCATCACTGCATCACTAGTGCTGCTGATGTTGTAGGAATGAAAGTTTTTATGAAACACGAAAAAGGTGTTTCAAAGTCTAACCAAGGTGAAATCAAATGTAGTGAATTTATCGGTAATGATGAGGAACTAGATTTTGCACTTGTTAAGTGTGAGGGAACTCCTGGACAGACATATGGTAAGGTTGAATTAGATACAACTGAGCCAGTAGAAGGTGATAGTGTTTATGTTATCCACCAAAATTGTGATTACTACACAGACTATGATTGTGACTGGACGAAGAAGGTTTCTGAAGGGAAAGTTGTTGGCCTAAGAGGAGATGTTCTATACGATGCGGATACATTGGGAGGATCTTCAGGTTCACCAGTATTTAGCGCAGACTCTGACAAGGTATATGCAATCCACCACGCTGGTTACGGCGGATGGGGAGGACGCGGAGTTTACAATGGTGCAGTATCAATGAGTCGAATTGTTCCTTTCATCTTAGAAAACTTCCCAAGTGTTTTAGCACAAGATCAAGATGATAGTGATTCTTCAGATACACCAAGCTCTGATAATAATACTGCTGAAACGGCAACAGAGTTAGGATCAAGTTTCTCTCAAAATGTTGAAATCGATAGCGAAGAAGATGTTGATTTTTACAAAGCAGAAATGAAGGCCGGTGAAGTATTAGACTTTAAAATCTTTTTCTCTCATAGTGAAGGTGATCTAGACTTTGAAGTTTTAAAGAAAATGGGATCAAGTTATAAAGTTGTATCTCGTAAAGAATCTTCAAGTGACAATGAAGCAGTAAGGCTAAAAGTTAACTCTTCAAATACTTACTATATCAAAGTTTACGGTTATAAAGGGGCCAAGGCTCAATACAAAGTAGAATTTAAAAAATAAATAATAAGGCCTCCAATCGGAGGCCTTTCTTATAGCTTCATTTTCAAAAAATTTAAAATACGATGTTCATACCAATAATATTTTTCAGAGGGAGATTTTATAAACCCTACGTGACCACCATTTTTTGGTACTTCGAGGTATAAATTACTTTTCCTTTGGGCCAATTCATATGGATAACTTTCTTCCGATAAGAATGGGTCATCATAGGCGTTAAGAATATAAAATGGGACACGAATTTTTTCCAAGTGACTAATTGGTGAAGCTTCTTCTCTATAGTGATTACCGTCACGATAGCCATAGATAGGCGCCGTAACATACTCATCAAAATCATCAATATGTTTAATACTTTTCACTTTATCTAGATCAACAGGAAGTTCCATAACCTTGGCCTTCTCGATCACTTTCTTTCTCATGGAATAAACAAAAACATGACGATAGATATGACGTGAAATTTCAGTTTTTAATTTCACTGAGCAACCATTTAAGTCCATTGGTGAAGAAAGAATAAAGCCGCGATAAATCTTATGATTAACAACCTCGGGGTGTCTTCCTAGATAATTTGCAGTAATTGCACCACCTAGACTAATTCCCATTAAAGAGACATGCTCATATTCGTCAGAAACATTATCAACGAGAAATTTTAAGTCGTGATAGTCTTGAGCATTGTAAAACTTTTTAGTTCGATTTAGTGCTCCACCGCACGAGCGCATATCCCAGGAAATGACATCATAACCATGAGAATTGAATTTTTTCATCATGTCCACAATATAGCGGTCTCGACCATTTCCTTCTAAGCCGTGGGAGATGATGATGAGATGTTTGTTTTCAAGTGGAGAATTTGTTGTTGATCTATAGTAGCGTAGAAAGTCTCCATCTGGAGTTGTCAGTGTTCGCTTCTCAAATTTATGTCTAGGGGTTCTTCTTATAAAGAATGGGATGATCGTTTGTAAGTGACCATTTTGTAGAGACTGATGACAAGTGTATCTTGATTCGATGACAGGCATTACGCTTCCTCCATCTCAATATTATAACGCAAAAAGTGGAAATAAAAAAAGGAGGTCAATGACCTCCTTTCTTATGAATTTATCTAAAAATTAGTTTAGAAAATTAATTAAAGTAGTTCTTTAGGAACACCTTTCGGAATAGCGCTTAGAAGCTTCTTCGTATACTCATCTTGTGGGTTACGATAAACCTCGTGTGCTGGTCCGTACTCAACAATCTTACCTTTGTTCATAACACCGATTTCATCCGAGATGTACTTAACTACAGATAAGTCGTGTGAAATGAAGATATAAGTTAGACCTAGTTCATCTTGAAGATCTTGAAGTAGGTTAAGTACTTGCGCTTGAACCGATACATCTAGTGCAGATACTGACTCGTCACAGATGATAAACTCTGGCTTAAGAGATAGGGCACGTGCAATACAGATACGTTGACGTTGACCACCAGAGAACTCATGTGGGTAACGATTAAGGTGATCACCTCTAAGTCCTACTTTTTCAAGAAGATCAGCCGCTACAGCATATCTTTCTTTCTTTGATCCACCAATTCCGTGAATTACCATTGGTTCTGTTACGATATCACCAATAGTCATACGTGGGTTTAGAGAAGAGTATGGATCTTGGAAAATGATTTGCATTCTCTCACGCATCTCTCTCATTTCTTTTTTATTTAAATTAGTAACGTTGATTCCGTCATAAATAACTTCACCAGCAGTTGGCTCAAGTAGTCTTAGGATTGTACGACCAAGAGTTGTCTTACCACATCCAGATTCACCAACTAGACCAAGAGTACGACCTTTTCTAACTTGAATCGTTACATCGTCAACGGCCTTAAACCAGTCAACAGTACGACCAAAAATACCACCTTTAATAGGGAAGTGCTTGTTGAAGTTTTTAACTTCTAGAAGAACTGGATTATCTGTTTCGTTAATTGCTCTTGGTTTTTTCATTTCAAGGCTTGAAACATCAATATCTTCTTTTGCATTTAAGAAGTCATCTACAGTTAAAAGTCTAACTGGGTTTTCATCTAGACTTGGACGACAAGCTAGAAGTCCCTTTGTATATGGGTGTTGTGGATTTTCAAAAAGTGCTTTTGTTGTATTTTGCTCAACTAGGTCACCTCTAAACATAACCGCAACTTCATCAGCGATATCAGCAATTACTGCTAAATCGTGAGTGATGAATAGCATACTCATGTTGTGTCTTCTTTGAAGATCAAACATTAGTTCAAGAACTTGCTTTTGGATTGTAACGTCAAGAGCAGTTGTCGGCTCGTCACAAATTAGAAGTTCAGGCTCACATGCCATTGCCATCGCAATCATTACACGCTGCTTTTGACCACCTGACATTTGGTGTGGATATTTATCTACTGATTCTTTAGGAGAAGGAATACCTACTTCTTCATATAATTCGATTGTTCTCTTACGAGCTTCCTCTTTAGTCATTCCTTGGTGAAGCATAAGAACTTCATCAATTTGATTACCTGTTGTGAATACAGGGTTTAGAGAAGTCATTGGCTCTTGGAAGATCATTGCAATCTTATTACCACGAAGTTGTCTCATTCTTTCATTAGAAGCCTTAGTTAAGTCTTCACCATTAAAAAGAATTTCACCTTCACTGATTCTTCCAGGAGGGTTAGGAATAAGTCCCATAATTGCTAAAGATGTTACTGACTTACCTGAACCAGATTCACCAACAAGCCCAACAGTTTTTCCTCTTGGAATACTTAGGTTTAAGCTTTTTACGGCCTTAACTCTTTCATCTTCTGTTTGAAATTCAACTGTAAGGTTTTTAATTTCCAGCATATTCTCTGCCATAGCATCTCACTTTTTAAACAATATTGATCAATTCTTGATTATAATAAAATCTTTTTGAAATCTTAATAGTAACTTAAATTTGTACCACTAACGACACATTATTTCACGACTTAATTCATCAAAAAATCTCGACAATTTACATGATTTCAGTAGCTTAGTATTCTACATACTTACGAATTTGCTCTGTAAGGCCTTGTTGCGTTGTGACAATCTGCTCGCTATAAGCTTTTAAATCATCATTATTTAGACTTTCTACTTGAAAAGGCTGACCGTAAGCAACGTAGATACGCCCAAAAGGTTTAGGAATTTTTGTTTTATCCCAGCTCTTACTGATGCAAAAGCGGCGAGTGGAAATAGATTGAATGCAAAGTACAGGTGTTTCACATTCATGACTTACAACGAGGATGCCTTTTTTTGGGACATAGCTTGGCCCGCGCGGTCCATCGACTGTAATAGCAGAATTAAGTCTGCTCTCATTTATTTGTTCGATCATTGATTGTAGTGCTTTTGCTCCTCCACGTGATGAACTTCCACGAGTTGGACTAAATCCTAATTTTGCAATTGTGTCTGCAGCTAGGCTTCCATCTTTTGATTGAGATGCCATTGTAATTAGTCCCGTATCAAGTTCTGTTAAAACTGAAGTCGGGTAATGCTCATGCCATACGGCCAGGGCGTAATTTCCATGATTTCCCATTTGTTTTGCCAGATCTAAGTTCTCAGGATTTAAAACAACAATTTTTGATGTGAACTTAACAAATCTTAGGTACCAAGAAACTAATGTAGGAACTAATTTTAATAATATAGACATTTAATCATTATCTCAAAATTAAGATTCTTCGTAAATTAAGCAATTTAAAAAAAATCGGTGTTTATAAATTAGTCAATAATCTCTCAAAAAGTACATATAATGGGCAATGATGAAGATCAGCTGACTAAATTTTTACCTACGAATTACCATCTTTTAACTTAATTAAGATGAGCGTCATCCATGAATCGACTATGATCAAATTAGAAAGAGTTCTCGACCAATTAGCTCGGGAGCTACTTGTTCTACGCTGACCATGAAGGAGGTGTTATGGCAGGTTTACGAGAAATCAAGAAACAGAGAACGAGAGAAATGATTCTAAAAAACTCAATGGAATTATTTACTCAAAAAGGGGTCGATGAAGTAGGAATGCGAGAATTGGCCCAAGTGTGTGGATTGGGGATTGGAACTTACTATAATTACTTTAAGTCGAAAGAGGATGTCATCTTCAGTCTATTTAGAGAAAATTTGAATTCTGCAATTACGAACAAGCCTTTCCGCGTTGAAGAGAATGAATCAAACGCTGATAATCTTGCAAATAATTACAAGGCGATTTTTCAAGAATTAATGATTCACAAAAATATCGCTGATGAATTTTTATCTCTTGCGTACAATACAAAGAATATGGCCGATAATGACTCAGTCGCCGCTAGGTTGACCCCACAGATTGTTGATCTTTATTGGGGATGGGTACAACCGTTGTTTAGAAGTGCTGGAATTATTATTCGCACAGAAGAGGAAGAAGGCTTTAGAAGAATGCTGTGGCATCACTTCTTATCTAGCTTTCATGCCTATACATCTTCATTTGGAGCTGAAGAGAGTATTGATTACATTCGCTTCACTTCTCGCCATCTATTAGGTGGCCTAAATTCAAATTAATAGTAAGGGAGTTACGGCTCCCTTTTTACTTTAATTAAGTCTCCTCGTTCTAGAAGCTCTCCGAAAAGTAGGATATGCCCTTAAAAAAAATATTCTCAATCATATTCTTTATCATTCTCTTACTGTCATGCCTTGATGAGGGAGTGGATTCTCCGCTAAGAGCTCCGGCAAGTATCTATCAGTATAAGGTTATCTCCTATACTTCTAGTGCAATTGAGTGTCGTGGCCATACCGATGAGAGGGATATTGAAGGAACTCTCTTAGAGACAGTTCCTCTCGGTCCACAAGGTCAGGCACCTACAAATATTTGTGGAGAAGAGTTAGGCTCTTTAAATAGTGATAAGATACGCCTTTACTAGACTTCAATGAACCAATTCTAAATTGGCACCCCTATTGCAACATAATATTTCAAATAAAAGAAATTGAACGGAGTTTCAGCCTTCTACTGACTTTATTGCTGAACAAACTTTGTACAACTGTTTAAGGAATATTATGCGAGACCTAATCTTTAAGAGTTTACTGACTACTTTATTAACAGGGGTGACTTTTGCTTATAGTGGGCAAATCCTAAAGCTTAATAAAGACAGCGTTCCAAAAGAATTTACAAAAACTCTTGAAGTATTTATCGCACAAGTTGATGAAAAGATACCTACATCAGTAAGAGAAGCTATTGGTGAGAAAATTGAAATTACTTTCTCTGATTTTAAAGAGAATAAAAATATTAGAAGTTTTCCAAAGGATCGTTGTAACGAATCAGTTCCAGTAAAATACGGAAGTGTAAGCTACTTTGATCGCGATGAAATCAATATCTCTTCACTCTTTATAAAAGAGATTATTAACGGTGACGAGAGTGTTGAGCAGTTTAACTGTGGTCATAAGAATTATGTAAGAAAAGCACAAGCTACAATCTTGCATGAATTGGCCCACCTTTATGATCTTAAAAAAGTTAGAACAAAAGAACATAAGAAAAAAGCAAAAATTTGTCGTGATGAAAAAGAAGATCGTAATCATGTAAGTGATGAGTGTCGAGCAATTCTATCCCAAGATACGAATAGAAACTCTATTAGTGGCCTATTTTCATTTTACAAACTTGCAAACTGGAAAAAAGGATTCTTTTCTAAGAAAACGAAAAACTTATCGTCTAAAAGATCTGTCGACGCTTATGAATTTGAAAATTTAAAAGAGCATAACGCTGTAAATTTTGAATTTTTCCTAATGGATAAAGAGTACAAGTGTAGAAGACCGTCTTATTACAAGTTCTATAGTGAGTTATTAAATCATATTCCGTTTCCTAATTACGATTGCAAGATCTTTTCTGAAATCGTTTTAGATGACTTAAAAGTTACTAGAGATATCGATCCAAGTCGTGTTTACCGAATCGATTATTTACTTGCTTCAAAAGGTGACTCAATGATCTCAGGATTTGGTCACTCAATGTATCGTATTGTTCTTTGTGCACCTTTCAGAAAGAAGGTTGATGAGAAGTGTTTAAAAGACAAGCTTTATCATGTTGTTCTTTCTTACCGTGCTAATGTTACAGATATCAAAAGTGACATGTTAAAAGGTGTTCTTGGTGGATACGACTCAGTTCTATTCATGCTTTCTTTCCCAGAGGTTATTAATGAGTATAACGGAGGAGAGTTAAGGGATCTTATTAGCCAACCAATCTATTTATCTGAAGAACAAAAAACAGACTTCATCAATAAAGTGTTAGAGGTTTATTGGGAATATGAAGGTGACTATAAGTTTATCACTAATAACTGTGCTTCAGAGTCTAATGAGCTTTTTCAATCAGCTCTACCAAATAATGAATTTGCCTATGAGAGAGTAATCCTTCCTTATTCTCTGCTAGATAAGTTTACTGAAAGTGAATTCTCTAAGGAAGAGGATTTAGAAGATACACAAAAAGCCCAAAAGCAAGGAATGTTCTTCCCAAGTGATATTGAACTTTTAAAAGAAGTAAAAACATCTTTATTTGGAGTTGAAGAATCAGACTACACTGTTAGAAGACGTCGTGTAGGTGGTGGCCGTGATCATAAATACAAAGAAGTAAAAAGAGAAAAATTTATTAAAGATATTTTAGAAGAATTTGATGTTGATCGTCTGTTTTCTAAATTTGAAGAATTAAATGAACTTAGCGAAACAGTTGATGTGGAAAGAAAACTTAATGATCTTTCAATCCTAACAGGTGCAATCTTTAAAATTAAACAATCTTCAATTGATGAAGAGGTTGGGAACTTCCTGGATAAGAATATGGAAGAAGAAACACCGCTTGGTCTAAGAATTAAAGAGTGGAATGAAATGAGAAAGTCTAGCCGTGTAAAGGCCAATGACTCAAGCTACGGAATTCCATTAGTCTTAAGAGACTCTGACTTTGATAGACATAATGTGAAAAGCGCTGAGTTAGAGAAGATCGAAAATCAACTACTAGAAGACGTAAAAAGTAACTATGAAAAAGAAGTTCAAGATTTAGCACGATTACTAGATCTAATTAGAAATATTCGTGATCAAGCAAGAATTATTTCAATGAAAGCATATAAATAACAAACAAAAACAAAAAACAAAAAAAGAGGAGAAAATTATGAAAAAACTTACTACAGCGACACTTATGACACTTATGGCACTTCAAGCAAATGCTATTGAGGTAAGAGATGCATCTCTTGGAGCATCTTCAAAGGTTTCTGAAGCTATTTATGATGCAGGAAAAAGCGCTACAGATAAAACGGTTGAAGTGGCTGACTTTACTGGTGAGCACCTAAAGGCATTTATTTCTAAGAACTTAGAGTCATCTTATAAAGCTTCTGAAAAACTAGCTAAAGAAATCGTAAAGCTATCTGAAGTATCTAAGCCAGCTTTTCGTTTTACAGCTGATGGCCTAGCAATGGTATTTGAAATCTCTGGTAAAGGGACAAAGCAAACTTTAAAAGTGTCTAAGAAAATCTATATCTTCCTTGAGCCAACTCTTGAAGCAACAGGTGAATTTTTAACTGAACTTCTAGAGCTTGCATTTGAAGGAACATCGGAAGCATCAGAGCTAATTACTGACATTAATGAATTCCTTTCAAGAGTTCTTGAGAAGCCAATTGATATCACTAAGATGACTCTTGAAGAGATCTTTGAGCTAATCGGAAAAGCAAGTGAAAAGTCTACTCAAGCATCAGAGTTCCTTTTAGGTGCAGAAAACTTTGAAAAAGGTATTGAGTACTCAGGAAAAGGAATTTCTTTAACTTCAAATGGTATTGGAGCTGCGTTCTATCTTGTATCACAGGCAACTACTGGAATTTCTCAACTATTTGACTTCAATAGAAAAGAAAGAGAGCAAATTGAGCAAATGGTAGAAAGAGGTGACGTTGAAGGTCTTGCTGGGCTACGTGATCTAATTAGACACAATATCAATGAAGAAATTGTAAACGGTGAGGATCTTAATAAGCTTCTTGATGATAATGCGATCGATACTTATATCAAGCTTAGACTAACAGTTCCTAATCTTGAGAATAAGCTAGAGGAAATCTACGGACGTCAAATTGTAAAATAATAACTTTTTTAAAAAGGATTAATAATGAAAAGAACAACTTCAGCTATTTTACTTACTCTATTATCACTTAATACAGTAGGTGCCGATATTAGAGATGCTGCATTTGATGCCTCTTCAAAGGTTTCAGAAGCAATCTATGATGCGGGCAAGAGTTCAACGAGACAAACGGTAAAAGTCGCAGACTTTACTCGAGAGAAGCTGGAAGCCTTAATTTCAAAAGGGCTCCAATCTTCGTACCGTGCTTCAGAAAAAGTAGCTGAAGAAATTATTAATCTTTCAGAATTTTCTAAGCCAGCATTCCGTCTAACTGCAGACGGAATTGCTATGGTTTTTGAAGTATCTGGTAAAGCGACTAAGTCTTCAATTGAGGTAACAAGAAAGATCTATGTTTATTTAGAGCCAAGTTCTGATAAAACTGAAGAATTCTTAACTAAGATCATTGATCTTGCATTTGAGGGAACATCAGAAGCATCTGAATTGTTAACTGATATTAATGAGTTCTTATCAAGAGTTCTGGAAAAACCTCTTGATATTTCAACGATGGCAACTGAAGAAATTGCAGATCTTCTTTCAAAGGCCACAAGAATGACTCATCTTGAAAAATTAATTGAGTTAGCTCTAGATGGAACAACTAAAGGTAGTGAGTTATTGACAGATATTAATGATTTTCTATCCAGAGTTCTAGAGAAGCCTATCGATATTTCTGTTATGACTTTAGAAGAAGTATTTAAGCTAATTGAGAAGGCAAGTGTTGAGTCGTCAAAGTTAACTGAACTTCTAATTGGCGCTGATAATCTTGAGAAAGGTACTGAGTACACAGGAAAGGGAATCACTTTAACATCAGAGGGTGTTGGAGCTGCATTCTATCTTGTTTCTCAAGCAACAACTGGAATCTCTCATCTTTTTGACTTTAATAGAAAAGAGAGAGCTCAAGTTGAAGCGATGATGGAGAGAGGTGATATTGAAGGGATTGAGGGATTACGAGATCTAATTCGCTACAATATCAATCAACAGTTAGAAAATGGAGAGGACTTAAACCGTCTTCTAAATGATAACTTAATAGATACTTATATTAAGATGAAATTAACAGTACCAGAGCTAGATCAAAAGCTAGAGTCATTATACGGATTAAAATAAGAAAAAAGCCTAGGATTTCCTAGGCTTTTTTATAGTTTAAATTCTCTGTGAAAGTATTTGAAAGTTAGTCCATCGTATTGATTGAAACAACCATAGACCTTGCCATCTACAATAGCAGGAGTCGATGCTAGATCATCTCCAGCAAAGTCATAAAGCCTTCTTTTTGGCCACAGTGACTTTATCTTATTAAGTTCACTTATTTCATAAAAGTAGAGGTTTTGAATATTTTTTGAAATTAAAAAACCATTATGAATAACTGCTTTAGGCATATGAAGAGCTTCTCTGTTTTGACGAATTGAAAGAACATTATCTTGATTCATATTTTCGTCTAGAATAACAAGACCCTCAAAAGCTCTCTTCTTTGTCGAAAAGTTATAAGTCACATTATCAAGCATAACAAAGATTCGTTTGCCGTCATTATCAATACCTGTCGCAGTCGAAACTTGGCTCGAATCGTGGGGTAGGTCGAAGTTGTGAGCTGATTCTACATTATATGAAGATAGGTCGATCTTCATTAGTCCAAGTGAGCCATGAGCGATAAAAAGTTTATCATTCATTATTGTCATATCTTGTGCTGATTGATGTTTTTGTATAATTGGTAAGTGGGTTGAAGGGAAGCTTGTTACAAATTCGTAATTATTGAGATTATGTACAAATACATAATCTGGTGTCAGGATATAGAGCTTACCTTTATATTCTTTTACTGAACGTATTTCATACTTTGAAAAAATCAATCTAATTTGTTCTTCTTCAAATTTATAGAGAAATGGCCCTTTGAAAATGTAATAATTTGATCCTGATTTATAGTGGCCAGTATCACCTTTTTTAGATGCACAGAATGAATCAAGATTTCCCTCCGATGCAAATGCAATCAAAGATATAATTACGACTAGTAGTACTTGTTTCATCTTTTCCCCTAAATTTATTTAATATAATAATTATCGAGTTGTATTTCTTGTTCGTCAAAAAAACCTGACAAATCTTGATGAAGCGTGTTAGAAAGTCTCATGCTAGATAGAATCTTCATTGAAATTTCAAATATTTGCAACTTGCAGTGCACGTTCTGTCCTGTTGTAGAAAGAGATAAGAAGGTCATGACGCCAGAAGATTTTGAAAAAGTCTTAATCCAGGCAAAGCCTCTTGCAAAGCAAGTGTGTCTGCATCTAATGGGAGAGCCACTGGCACATCCTAACTTCGTGAAGATTATGGAGATATGTGAGCGTAATGAGGTCCCAGTTCAAATTACAACTAATGGGGTGGTCATTGCATCTCGAAAAGAAATTCTTCTTAAAAGCAAAGTTTTAAGACAGATTAATTTTTCAATTCAAAGTTATAAAGACAATTTTCCAAATCGCGACTTCAATACTTACCTAAGACCAATTTTAGATTTTTCAAAAGAGTTAAATGAAACTTCACCTGAAACATATGTAAATTATCGTCTTTGGAATCTAGGCCGTAATGAACAAATTATGAAAGAAAATGAAGAGGTGTTTCAGACTCTAGAGAGATTCTACGATATTGAAATTAATCGTCGTACTCAAGTTGAGTCGATTAAGAGTAAAAGAATTTGGAATAAGGTTTATCTTCACTTTGACTCACATTTTGATTGGCCTGATTGGAATCTTCCAAACCAAGGAACACAAGGGCGCTGTCATGCCCTAAAAACACATATTGGAATTCATGCAGATGGAACTGTTGTTCCTTGCTGTCTGGATAAAGAAAGTCAAATTCCATTAGGAAATGCAATTGATCAAGACTTAAAAGCAATCCTTAGTTCTCCACGAGCAGTCGCAATGAGGCAGGGGTTTGATAATAATAAGCGTGTTGAAGAGTTCTGTCAGCACTGTACATATATCAATCGATTTCAAAAATAATTAATTAATAATACTTTTCAATTTTTGTAAGTTAGAAACCATCGCTTTACGGTTTTTAATTGGAAAGTTCTTTAGTTTAAGAGAGATCTTTTCTTGAACTTCACTCCACACATCACTGTAAAGTTGTTGGCCCTTAGGGCTTAAGCTTAGAATCGTTTGTCTGGCATCTTCACTAGACTTACTTTTTATTACGAGTTCTTCATCTACTAAAATATTAATAGTTTTAGTCATTGCAGGCTGGCTTATTCCGTGGTGATCAGCTAGTTCTCCAACTGTACTTAGCCCTCGGCCAATATTGGAGAGGGCCCTAAATTGAGGATAGGAAATATGTGGGGATGCCGCTTCTCTGAGTTCACTTCTAATAGAGCGAATAATAAATGGCATGACATCTAAAAGTATTCTTGAAAATTCTAAGTCTTTCACGTCTTTAGTATAAACCAAGGATGTACCGATCGTAAATTAATGCAGCAGCTGGAGAGCTGCTGCGGAAGGTTTTTTAATTATTGCTCAACTTCCAGATCAGAATCGTCTGAAAGCTCAGTATCTAAAGTAGTATCTGTAGTAGCTGAAGCATCTACACAATCACCAGTTGCTGCACAATCTGTTGCTGGCGCTGATTCTTCAATAACTGCTGCTTCATCTGAAGCAACTGAATCTGACCAATCTTCATTTGCGTAAGAAACAAAAGCTGATGATAGTAGAACTAGAAGTAGTAATTTTTTCATAATTAATCCTCATATGGTTTTAGTTATATAACTTGGTTATATATATTTGTTATATATTATTCCTTTCCAAAATTCCGTACAATAAAAAAATACAGTTTTTGTGTAAAACTTTTGTCGTTATAATAAAATCTGTCAGTTAAGATCAGATATAGGGGGGAAGTAATATGTGGAAACCACCAAAAATTGAAACAAAAAGGCTTGTGCTTAGAGAAATTAGGTTAAGCGATAAGGATTCTATTTTTGAATATGGAAAGAAGCCTCATATTTCGAAGTATACCCTATGGGAGCCTCATGAGTCAGTTGAAGATAGTGTCGACTTTATTGAAAAGTACGCATTTTCAAACTATGAGCAGGGGATACCAGAACCATTTGCTATTACTTTAAAAGAGAATGACAAGCTTATTGGTTGTGTCGGCTGCTTTTGGGTCTCGACAAAGAATAAATGTATGGAATTGGCCTATGTTTTAAACGATGACTTTTGGGGGAAGGGGATTATCGTTGAAGCCGCCCAGGAAGTGATAAATTATTGTTTTGAGAACTTTGATATTGAACGTATTCAGTGTCGTTGTAAGGCCGAAAATCTTCAAAGTGAAAGAGTCATGCAAAAGCTTGGGCTTAAGTATGAAGGACTACTTAGAAATGAAATTTATCATCGTGGTAAGCATTGGGATATGAAGTATTATTCAATTTTGCGATCAGAAATAGAATGATGTTTCTAGAGTTGCAAAAGTGTGATTAGTGGCACCTTTAAACTGAGGGCCATGCCAGTTCGCTTTCAATGTTACTCTCATACTTCTAAAAAATAGATTAAAACCAGCATCTGCTTTGTAGTAAATATCTTCCATGTCTTCGTCTGAAATAACGTAGACTGATTCAACCTTTTTTGAACCTTGTAGAACAGCATCGAAAAAGTTTGCGACATAAGAGCCGTTAGCAAATAATTCAAAGAAGCCAAGCCTCATTCCAAATTTAAGACCAATTTCGACATCTCGCTTAAGCCCACCGTAATGCCCTTGCAGCCAAGGAGATAATTCAAATATTGGACCTCGATTGATCTTAATAATTTTAAATTCTCCATTAAAAAAGTATTGATTACTTATTTGATTCTGCCAGCCATTAACTTGCGAAGAAGGTGTCATTTTATGAAATATATTTTGTAAAATACCTGCTTTAGCAGATGGGCCTTGTTGTCCTGTCCATAGATCCGCACGAAGATAGTAATCGCTATTAACGTGAGAGATTCCAAGAATTCCGTAGAGTAGGCCAGTATAAGGATGGTCTCCTTCTACTACAGTGGTACTTAAAGTTGCTTCTGGTGTATAGATTTTATGAGCAACTCCAAAGCGCAACTTTGTTAATGAGCCTTGAGAGTAGAGCCTTCGCTGATACATCAGTTCAAGACCATTAGAGTAATACCTATCAGTTTCAAATGGAGCATCATTATCGATTTTTATTGAAAATTCGTTAAGAGGCCTACTTTGCGCGAAAGCTGATAAGGTAAGAGTGAATAGGGTGACTATGAAGAACCACTTCATTAAACGATTGTATCATTTTAGGAAAAATCCATATCGAGATGGCCAACTTTGCTTGTTTAATTAAGTTAAATTCTATTATTTCAGTTAGTTATGAAGATAATGGCGATTAAAAGTATTCTTGTATTGTTTACAATAAATAAGATTGTCGACTTTTATGGTGCTATAAGCATTTCACTATGAATAGAATCGATTTGAAAGACAAAGTCATTGTTATTACAGGCTCTACTGGAGGCCTGGGTGCAGCTCTAAGTGTTGAACTTGCTGAACGTGGCGCAAAGCTTGCGTTGATGGATATTGATAGTGAAAAACTTAGAAAGCAGGCTAGTGAACTAGGAGGCTTAGCTCTAAGTATTGATGTAACTAGTTATGAATCTCTTGAACTGGCCATGGCAAAGGTCTTTGATTATTTTGGAAAAATAGATATCGTCGTAGCAAATGCTGGTATCACAAAAATGGCGCCAATGATCTCTTCAAGCGAAAAAGACTTTTCACAGGTGATTGATATTAATCTAAATGGTCCATGGCGCACATTCAAAGCAGCTCTTCCATATATTACACAAAGCAAGGGGTATATGGCCGCAATCTGTTCGATGGCCTCTTTCGTTCATTGTCCTTTACAAGCATCTTATGCTGCAAGCAAGGCAGGACTTCATGCTGTTTGCAATAGTGTTCGCATGGAAGTTCGACATCTTGGTGTCGATATTGGAAGCTTTCATCCGACATTCTTTCCATCGCCATTAATGGATGGTGTGACAAGTGACCCTGTCGGAAATAAGCTTTGGGGTGGCAATAAAGAAGGTCCTTGGAAGATGATCTCCCTTGAAGAGGTCGTCTCTGAAATTATCTCTGGAATTGAACAAAGGGCCGAGCAAGTCGTAATTCCAAAACGTAAAACTCTTGTTGCTAAGGCCAGTGGTTTCTTTAGACGCTATATCGAACGTCGTGGCTTTAAAGGGAATGAGATTGAAGAAGCAATTTCTCTTTCTCAAAATAAATAATTCTATAAACTCTTAGTGAGAATTCGGGGCCATCTGATATTCATCGCCATTATTTAATAAGTGGACTACTTCAGTAAAGTCGTGTGCAGACGCAATTACTTCTTCCGTGTCATTGGCAAGTTCATGGTCATAAAGGTAGTGATCAATACTATCTTGAAGCTTTTGATATAACGGTAATAACTTCGTTTCAATCTCAACAGCAAATCTTGATGATGTTTCATGTTTAACAAGTTCCTTTATACTTTTGTATATTGATTCTTGTTTATGAAAGAAGCCAAGAACTACTCTTGAAAAATAGATTACAAATGACATGAATAAGATACAGTTAACAATATCATTAACGACTAGTGAAAGTAGGCATGCAGATATTGTAAGGCTGTAGATATATTTAATTCTTGTATTTGCTGCAAGAACGATTGTGAATAGGTAACTACTTAGTAGTAGTGGAAGCGCCGTAGCCGAACTTGAGTTTAGATAATACTTCAGTGTAAATAGTAGTTGAGCATTAAAGAGATAAATATAGCTTATCTTTTGAATCGAGAAGTGATTTTTCGTCTTATAAAGGTGAAAGGCAAAAATCAAAAAGTTAATAACAATGGCCAAGCCAGAATAAGAAATATTTGCAACTGGATTAAAAAGATCTACAGCAAAGAATGCGTAAAAGGCAGTCATTGATAGAATGAGGATAATCGATGATCTTTTAAAGTTGTTAAAAATTGGAATATTAAAAATATCTACTTGATGATCGAGTAAGTGATCAACATCATCGAACTCCTTCATTAAGAAGTCTTCAATACGATTACTATTTTTTCTCAAACTATTCTTAATCTTATCTTTATCGTCTAAGCCTGAAGAAATCATCGCAAGCATATTATTGATTGGATTGAGTAAGTTGTGAGTGAAGTAACTCTTTAGATTTAATATATTCTTATGAAGTTCTTTTTTATGCCAAATCTGATTCGCATTATTCTTAAAAGTAATCGATTGAATAGAGCTTACTGTCGTAATGAAAAGATGCAAGAATGTGACGAGAACAAGGCTTTGATCTTTAAGGAAGTAATTATTCGAGGCCATGATAATAAAGTGTAGAAGACAGTACTTAATATTTGTATGTTGTAAGTGAAACGCTAAAACAATAATTCCTGCAATATAACAAAGTGAACTTGTGGCAGAATAATCTGCAAGGCGAGGGTAAATTGACCAAATGAGACTTTCCACTACAACTGAGAAAAATATCACAAATGAAATATTTTTTTTAAAGAGTTTCTTATAGAAAACGACCGCCATAATTGAATCAAAGACAATCATATAATTCATCGTCGTTAGAAGATGCGGTTCAATATTATAGAAATAAAAGATCACGTATAAGACAATCATCAGAAGAACTGCAAGAAAGTGCATCTCGAAGAATTCTCGATATTTCTGATCTAAATGGTAGTAATCATTCACCAAAACTTTGTCCTGTGCAATCATAATTAACTAATTAGTTTTTATAACCTCTTAAAAGTATATTCATTATACAATACTTTATATTTGAAAAAAGTACATATTTAGTCCAGTATTGGTTAACGAGATTTTAGCTATTTATAGAATTAATGTGATTTTATTATCTTAAGTAGGCAAAAAAAAAGCCGCTTATTGAAGCGGCCATCATTTTATTTCATAACTTTTAGGAACTCGATCATAAACTCCTTATAGACGGAGTTACTGGCCTTTAGTGCCGCTTGATACGCTTTCTTAGCGTCAACTTTTTGAAGCATGTGTAAGTGGGCCTCAAGTTCTTCTTTTGATAAGCTTTCGTATGACATATCGAGGGCCAGTTTTATATTTCTTCCCTGTGCATCCAAAATGGCATCAGTTTGCTTTTGAGCGTTAGCAACGACTTCGTTTATATTCATTGTAGGATTTCTTTCTTGTTCAGTATGTACCATCATTGCCTGAATTAAACTCTTAGACGAAGCTGTTGATTGCTCTAGAAGTGCAGCTTCTTCAATAATACTGTTCACAATCTCTCTTTTATCCTCAGGAAGTGAGTATTCCTTACCATTTGTTATAAGATCTACAATCTTGTCCTGTGTTTGCTGAGCATTTTCTTGTAATTTTTTAGAGGTCTCACTATCTTGAATCTCAGCAATTGCCTCAAGTTCATCTAGGTCTAAGTTTTCATATGACTTTTCAAGCTTCTCTTGAAATGGAAAGTTTCTTACTAGTTCAAGAAGCTTCTCTTTTTTCTGTGGAGATTTCTCATTAAACTTTTTATTTTTAAAAGCATTTTCAAATGTTTCATTTAACTTTGCTTTAGATAGATCTTTTAAAATTTTTTTGATGACTATTTTCTTTTCACTCAAAAGCTCTGGACTATCATCTATCTTCTTCGCGGACCCACTCTCTGCTAGAGGACTACTGGCCAAGTTCGTCGACTTTTGCTGTTTTTCTTTTTCGACTTTTTGAGTAGGAGTTTTTACTGCTACATCGTCTTGTGTTTTATCAGAACTTGTGACAAAAAAATAAATCGCTATAACTAGTGCCGGTAAAATCCAAATAAGTTTCTTCATATATCCCCAATAATTAAAATCAGAACTCATATCATTTGTTCTATTATGCTAATAGGTTTGCTAATTATTTTGCGATACTATTTTTATTTAGTCGTAATGTAAACGAAGTGTGTAAAAACTAAGATAAATCCCACCTTATAGTGTAGTAGATGGTTAAGTGAAATGGTTGAAAGTGTTTGAGAGAAGAAAGGCGTAGAAAATAAAAAAGCCAGACTAGGTCTGGCTTCTTTATAAAACTGGTACTCCCAAGGGGATTCGAACCCCTGTTACCGCCGTGAAAAGGCGGTGTCCTAGACCGGGCTAGACGATGGGAGCGCTAACTTAATTCCCGGATTTGGAAACCAAAAAACATTAAAATGGTGATCTCTCTGCGACTCGAACGCAGGACCCTCTCCTTAAAAGGGAGATGCTCTAACCAACTGAGCTAAGAGACCATCTGTGTTTTGGTGAGATTGAATATAAGTAATCTTGGTTCAGAAGTCAACAGGGAATTTAAAAAAAATAAAAAAAAAGTGTAATTTTTTTAAGAAGTTAATTTTATTTACCCTTAGTATTTTTTATCGCCCACCTTGTCATCAAAGGCCTTATGAGCTAATTTAGCCCACTATTACTAGTGTTTTAAGAGGTAGGCTTCAGTGACAACAGAAGTAGATTCAACAAATAATGAATTAGAAAATTTTGATGGAAAAAAAGTAGCGTTTCATACTTTGGGCTGTCGTTTAAATTTTTCTGAGACAGGAACAATTTCTCAAGGCTTTGTTGAGCGTGGGTATAAGGTTGTTGAGTTTGGTGAGCAAGCTGATGTTACTTTTATTAACACATGTACTGTAACAGATAGTGCAGATTCAACTTGTCGAAACTTAATTCGCAAGGCACACCGTTCTTCTCCAGATGGAAAGATTGTTGTGGCAGGCTGTTACGCTCAAATGGATGCGCCAAGAATTGCAAAGATGACTGGTGTTGATCTCGTTTTAGGAACAAGTGAAAAATATAAAGTCTTTGATTACTTAAACGAAGATGAAACAGATACAATCCACATCGATAAGTCTAAAGACTTCTTTGGTGCTGCAACTTCTAAAGAAGAAGGACACACTAGAGCTTTCTTAAAGATACAAGATGGATGTAATTACGTTTGTTCATTCTGTATTATTCCTTTTGCTCGAGGACGTTCAAAAGCGGTTTCAATTGCACAAGCAATGGAAGAGGCGAGGGCTGTTGTTGCTCAAGGTTTTAAAGAGATCGTTCTTACTGGTGTAAATATTGGTGAGTACGAAACTACTTCAGGTGAAAAACTTTTAGATCTATTAAAAGAGTTAAATGCTCTGGAGGGTTTAGAGAGAATTCGACTTGGTAGTGTTGAGCCGAATACGATTACAGATGAGCTTCTTGATTATATGCACGCTAATCCAAAGTTTCTTGATCACTTCCACGTACCTATGCAAAGTGGGAATGATGAAATTCTTTCGGGAATGAAGCGTAAGTATACTGTTGAAGATTATAAGACGATCATTAATAAAATTATCACGCGTTTTCCAAACGCTGGAATTGGAGCAGATGTAATCTGTGGTTTCCCTGGAGAAACTGATGAGCAATTCCAAGATACTTTTAACCTTTTAAAAGAGTTACCAATCACTCACTTCCATGTGTTTCCATATTCTAAAAGAAAGAATACAGTTGCTGCACGTATGGAAGACCATATTCAGCACCCAGTAAAAAAGAGTCGTGTAAAGACTCTTATGATGCTTGGAGATGCTAAGCTAAATATGTTCTCTGAAGACTATATCGGAGAGACATCTCAAGTTCTTTTTGAAAAGAAAGACAAACAAGGCCTATGGGAAGGTTACACTTCAAACTTTATTCGCGTTAAGGTTGCACATGATGGTGATTTAAAGAATCAAATCCATCAAGTTCGCTTAATTGAGTTTAAAGAGAATAAGGTTTTTGCTGAGTTATGCTAGATGCTGCGGCGCTCACGATCTTTTTGACAATTAATTAACAATTAAAAACGTTTTCCTAACACAACTTGAACACTCAGGTGGATGAATTTTTATATTCTAGTTTTGTCAGTAGGAAACAAGGTTGGCAAGCCTTAGAATTTTTTGTTCTGCTTTTAAAAAACTCCACTTGCCGATTTTAATTTCTCAAGTCCCTCTCTGAATCTGAAGAAGTGTCTTACTGGCGAAAATCTTTGTGCTACTGCGTACATCTCTCTCTCCCGCTGTAGCACAAGGGCTTTATAAATTATAAATCCATCGCGCTTATTAGAAGATGCGATTGAGCATATACCACACACAATCTATGAGTAGCTTTGAATTAGGCACTCGCCTCAATGATGGTTTTCTGCGACGGCCATCTCAAAAAAAACCGACACAAGATGGATATAGGCCCCGAGGTAACTCAGGGCCGAAGTTCTAATTTAAATTTAGAAGTATTCTTTTAGAAATTTGATTTCAGATCTTTCTGGACCAAAAGCAATGATCCCTACAGGGATTTGAATCGCTTCTTCGATAAGAGCAATATAGTCTTTAACTTCTTGTGATAGCTCACCTTTGAAGTCATCGTTAAAGCCGGGTACTTCTTTTAGGATTGGCTTAACCTTTGCAAGATCAATTCCCGGATAAGCACAATCGATCGTACGACCTTCGTACTCATATCCTGTACAAACTTTTAGAGGTCCCATCTCACTTAGAACATCTAATTTTGTTAAAGCGATAGAAGTTAGGTTAGAGCATTTAACAGAGTATTTTAGAAGAGGGAGGTCAAGCCATCCACATCTTCTCTTACGACCTGTTGTCGCTCCAAACTCGCCACCTTTAGTTTGAATATCATCTCCCATTTGATCAAATAATTCAGTAGGGAATGGGCCTTCTCCAACTCTTGTTGTGTAGGCTTTTGTAATTCCTAGTACTTCTTCGACTGTTCCACCAGGAAGTCCTGCTCCTGAGTAAATACCTGCATAAGCAGTAGAAGAAGATGTTACGAATGGGTATGAACCAAAGTCGATATCAAGTAGAACACCTTGTGCACCTTCAAAAAGAATTTTCTTTCCAGCGCGTTTTGCCTCATCAAGGAAGCTGAAAGTGTCACAAACAAATGGTTCAATTTCTTTTGCAAGAGTCATTAGTCTTTCAACTTCTTCCTCTACACTTGGAAATTCACATTCATATAATTTAGTGAATAATGTTTCTTTTTCTAAAAGGTTTGCTTTCAATTTCTCTGTAAGGACTTCTTTGTTAAAAAGATCTTTTACTTTGATACCCTTGCGTGAAATTTTATCTTCGTATGCAGGACCAATTCCTTTTCCTGTCGTTCCAATTTTGACAGGGCCCTTTGCTTCACGTTGACCGTCAAGAAGGCGGTTGTAGTAAGTGATAACAGAAGTGTTAGAAGATATCTTTAGTTTTTCAGGAGAAACAGTTAGACCAGAATTTTTTACATTTTCTATTTCTTTAGAAAATGCTTCTGGATCAAGTACAACACCGTGACCAATAACTGATACACAGTGATCGTGTAAAATACCTGAAGGGATTAGGTGAAGAACAACTTTTTTTGTTCCAACGATGATCGTATGACCTGCGTTGTTTCCTCCTTGGTAGCGAACAACAACATCGCATTTTAGTCCAAGTAGGTCAGTGATTTTTCCTTTACCTTCGTCTCCCCATTGAGAACCAATAATCGCAAGTGATTTCATAATTAAGCTTTAACCTCGTGTAGTAAATTATCGTTTAAAAAGAATTCTTTCAGTTGATTTACGGCCATCTCTCCAACTCTTAATTGAGCTTCATCAGTTGAAGCTCCTAGGTGTGGAGTTAGAACAAGATTAGGAATCTTACGAAGAGGTGAGTCTTCTTCAAGTGGCTCAGTTGCGAAAACATCAAAGCCTGCTGCTTTAAATTTCTTTTCCATAAGAGCAACAGCTAAGTCTTGCTCATTAACAATTCCACCACGAGATGCATTTACTAGAATTGCATGTGGTTTCATTTTATTAAATAGATCCTTGTTTACCATTCCTCTTGTTGCATCCATTAAAGGAGTGTGAAGTGTAATAATGTCACAAGTCTCAAAAATTTCTTCGACAGTATTTGCTTTAGTAACATAATCAAGATCACTCGATTCACAGAATGGATCAAAGAACTTAACTTGTGGCTCAAATCCTTGAAGACGTTTTGCAACGATCTTTCCAATTTGACCAAAACCAACGATACCAACTTTCTTATTTGCTAGTTCATTACCTGTGTACTTAGACTTGTCCCATCCGCCGTTTTTCATTGTTGCGTCTGCGGCAGCTGTATGTCTTAGAACTGTCATCATAAGTGCGATAGCATGTTCAGCTGCTGAGTTATTATTAGCGCCTGGAGTGTTTGAAACTTTAACTCCACGCTCACCACATTTAACTTTATCGATATTATCTGTTCCCGCACCTGCACGGATTACATATTTAAGATTTGGAGCAAGTTCAAGATATTCTTCTCCAATCGTAGTTGATGATCTAATAACAAGAGCACTTGCTTTTGGTAGTAGTTCTTTGATCTCGTCTTGAGATAATTTTGGTTTTGGGTGAACTTCTAATTCGCTGATAGCTTGTAGAGATGCAAAAACTTCTGCATCCATTCCATCACAAACGACGATAAATGGTTTCACTCAGGCCTCCATGGATTTTTTAAGTTTTTCTTGTATTGCGATTATAGAACGCAACTTGCTACATGTAACCCTTAATATTAGAAACTTTTTGTAAGTTGCTATTTAGTTTTTCGTTAACCATAATTATCATGATGCAAAAATTTAAAAAATTATTAGTATTACTTATATTCACGCAATTGTTTGTATCAGCATCTCTTGCTTCCTATATTCCTGAGGGCTACTTCGTTGGTCATGAGGATATGATTAGGAATTATCAGATAACTCAGGAATATTCTAAGGGTGATTTTGAGGCGTATATCATGGCCCAAAATCCTAGTGCTTCTGAGCAAGAAGCCACTCTCATTACTGATCGAGTCATTGAGGTCGCAGAGCTATTTGGGGTTGATGCAAAGCTATTTCTGGCATTGATCCGTATGGAGTCTAATTTTGTACGAGATGCTATTTCTCCAACAGGAGCAGTAGGGTTAACACAGTTTACATCCATTGGAGCGCAAGAAGTTTCCGATCAACTTGGTCAAAGAGGCCCTGATTACGCAAATCTACAAAATACACTTTATTTAAATAATACTCTTTCTGACGAAATTCCTGAATGGACACACTTGTGGCTTCGAGAGAGAACATGGGCAGAGCAGAAGCTCCTATTTTTACATGATCTTGATCTATCCCTAGTTTATGGCGCTATCCTTTTAAAGGTTTATTTGGCCAAGAATTACCAAGATGATCTCATGACAAATTATTATGAGGCGTTGGTTGATTACAATGGTGAGCCTGGAGAGAGAAAATTTTGGTATGCCCGCACAATCTTAAAGTTTTACGATGAAATCTAAACTTATTCGTGCTAAAAATTCTTTATGAAAAATATTCAAGTAATTAAAGCCGATATTACAACTTTAGATGTTGATGCCATTGTTAACGCAGCCAATAGTGAATTAAAAGCTGGTGGTGGAGTTGATGGTGCAATCCATGCAGCCTGTGGTCAGGAATTAGCTGATGAACTTAAGGAAGTGGGGGGTTGCCCTGTCGGAGAAGCAAGACTGACTAAGGCATATAATATCCCAGCTGAATTTATCATTCACGCCGTTGGCCCAAAATGGGAAGGTGGAGGAAATGGTGAATCTGATTTACTTGAGAAGTGCTATATCTACGCACTTTCACTTGCTCTAGAAAACGAATGTAAGTCTGTTGCCTTTCCATGTATCTCAACGGGAATCTTTGGCTATCCAAAAATTGAAGCTGCCATTACTGCAACTTCGGCCGTAAAAAGTTTTGATGCTATTGAAGAATTTGATGATGTAATCTTCTGCTGCTTCGACGATGAAAGCTACGAGATCTATAAAACAATTCTGTAGCCTCTACAAAAGAGTGATCTCTTAACAATACTTGAGTTTATTTACTCTTCTTCATTTTAGAATTTCTGTGAACGACTGATATGATACTTATCAAGAGGCACAATCATGAAGAAACGAAAAGTGTTCACTTATTTATTCCCACTATTGGCCATTGTTATTCTTGTGGCCTGTCTAGGTCGAGGCCACAATCTTAGAAAAATAAGAAGTGAGATGATTTCAGATCAATCTTTAAATGTAGGTACAAGGGCGCCGGCCAGTACATTTGTTGAAGGTGAGGAGGAAGTTGTTATTGGAAACTTCTTTGATATCACTCAAAAAAATTCTCTCGATGATACAGTCGGATTTATTCAAGAAGGGAATTGGTTTCAGGACACCCTAAAAGGATATCAGGGAAGTATAAGTCGCTACACCAATGATCCTGGCGCTAGGGCCATCTATGTCACAGATCTTTTGGGCGATTCGACCTATTGTATTTGGTACTACAGAGTGCCATCAATGAATGCTACAGATAATGCAATTATAGATATCTTTGATGGTGTTGAAGAAATTGGATTGGCCAACTTTAGTCTAAGACTTCAAAGTAGTGAAAAGGGACTTTATCCATTGGGTGAGTTCTCGTTTACTTCAGGACAGGAGAGTCGTGTGATTCTTTCAAAAGGTGCTGAGGATCCACTACTTCTAAGGGCCGATGAAGTAGTTTTCAAAAAGCTTGGTGATTATGAAGACTGTCAGGGAATAATTTATAAAGACCTCGATGAGAGTGCAACGATAATGGCCAAGGCTGTTGATCAGAAAACTTTTAAAGGAACAGATGGCTACCGTGAATACGGCGATTGGGTAAATAGTAAGCTTAAAGGTGCTGATGGAAATATTGTTCGAATGAGTGAAGATGAATATGCTTATTCAACTTATAACTTCATGCCTAGTAGAACAAATTATTGCTTACAAGTTTATCGACCTACGATTGTAGGGGCCCTATCAAATGTTAAAGTGAGTATCTTTCAAGAAGATGTGGAAATCTTTTCGACTTTTGTTAGTTATAATATGCAAAGTAGCAAGAGTGGTTGGGTAAACCTAGGAAAGCACGAGGTTGAGGCAGATAAAGTTGTTACGGTAATTTTTGAAAGAGACCCTCTCGACATCGGCTTATTACTAAGTGATGCCGTGAGGTTTATTCAATTATCTAAAGATCAAAGTTGTGATTAAACAAGTAAGTGGTAAGTAATAAAAGCACCACCATAAGCAAGAACTGTCATATACCCAAACATTAGGAAGACATGTCCCCAACCATCTGTTTCTCTTCGAACAATCCCAAGTGTTGAGATACATTGCATTGCAAAGGCAAAGAAGATTAGAAGAGACCAGGCCACGGCCGTATTAAATACTGGCTTATTTGTTTCTGGGTCAATCTCAGCTCTTAGTCTTTCTCTTAGAGTTGTTGATTCTTCATCGACATCACCTAGAGCATAAATTGTTCCAAGTGTTGATACGAATAGCTCACGTGCACCCATGGCAACAGTGATTCCAACTCCCATCTTCCAGTTGTATCCAAGTGGCTTAATAACTGGTTCAATTAATTTTCCAAATTGGCCAATAGTTGAGTACTCTAGAGAAATTGCAGCGGACTCTGCCTCTGACTTTCCAATAAGCAGCTCTTCAGCTGGTTTTGGGAAAGTCGAAAGAAACCAAATTACCATTGAAAGACCTAAGATGATTGTTCCGGCCTTCTTTAAAAATACTCTTCCTTTGAAGATCATCGCCTTAAAAGCGGGCTTAAGAGTAGGCATCTGATAAAGAGGTAATTCAATAATAAATGAAGTCGTACTTCCCTTATAAAGAGTTAGCCTAAAGATTTTTGCAATAATAAGTGCAACAATACTTCCTAGGAAATAAAGGAAGAAAAATGCTAGGGCTTGAGAATTGAAAATTCCAAATACAGTTTTTTCAGGAACAAAAGTTCCAATAAGAAGAATATAAACTGGCAGTCTTGCCGAGCATGTAATGAGTGGAATCGTCATTAATGTTGCAAGTCTCTCTTTTTTATCTGAAATCGTTCTTGTTGCCATAATCGCTGGAACAGAACAAGCAAACCCCGAAAGATATGGTAGGAACGCTTTTCCATTTAAGCCAAAATATGACATGGCCTTATCTGTAATGATTGAAGCACGTGAAATATATCCACTTTGCTCAAGAAGGCTTAAAAGGAAGAAGAGAATCATAATTTGTGGAAGGAAGATTACAACTCCACCAACACCTGCAATGATTCCGTCAACAATAAAACTATTTAGCATACCTTGCGGAAGCATAGCTGCAACGTATTCTCCGAATGCACCAACACCACCATCAATGAGATCCATTGCCGGACCTGCCCAAGTATAAATTGAATGGAAGATTAAGTAGAAAATTGCCAAGAAGATAACACCACCTAAGAAAGGGTGAAGAACAAAGTGGTCAATTTTATTTGAAAGTTGAATCAGGCTCTTATTTTTTCCAATCGCATATGATGCTTTTAGGTCTCTTGCTTTTCTTTGATACTTTTCAATTTGAGAAAGAGCAGAAACTTCATTTTGAAGCTCAACAAATTGATCTTCTTCAAAGCTCACATTAAATGGATTGTATTCCGTTGATTCATTTGAAAGTTTTATTTTATTAGTTGGAAGGAGAATTTCACTTGAAGAGTTTTCTCTTAAGAAGTTTTCAAGTGTTGCTCCACTGTCTCTCATTGTAGAGAACTTAATATAAGGAACACCAATGTGTTCGCCAATTTTATCAAAATCGTAATTCTTTGTTACATCAAGATCATACTTATTGAAGATGATTTTAATCTTGCCTCCAAAGAGTTCTTTAACAGCAAGTGCAAGAGATAGAGAAGAGTCCAGGCGAGCACAATCAACAACACAAACAATATCGTGAAATTCTGTAACTTGATTATTTCTTCCGATTAAAGTGGAAACTGTTACTGCTTCATCAATTGAAGATGGAACAAGTGAATAAATCCCAGGAAGGTCAACTACTGCTAACTTTTCTTCATGACGAGCATTAGAAATAAGACCCGCTGTGGCCGTATCAACAGTAATTCCATTGTAGTTTGCAACCTTACGATTCGCTCCAGAAAGGATATTGAAAATCGCCGACTTCCCTGAGTTTGCAGGGCCAATAAGTAAAATTTTTCTCATTAATTTAATTCCTCAACATTGATGAGACTAGCTTCGCTTAAACGAAGGGCAACTGTTTCACCATCTGTTAATCTAAGAGTAAGAGGAGAGCCTAAGAATGAAGGAGCGACAACTTGAATTGCATCACCTGGAAGAATCCCAAGTCCTGTCATAATTGTCTTATGTTTAAGTCCTTTATCAAATGATAGGATCTTAACATTTACGCCTTTTTTAACCTTCGATAAAACCATATTTAACTCCATTCGTCTCAATGGGCTTACTATAGTTTTATTAGTCAAACTTGTCTAGGAACACTTTACTGATATGAACCATGTTTACACAGTGAGTTAGTCGCGATAGAAGGCGTCGGTAAAGTGTGCAATGAGTGAATCGAGAACGTGTTCACCAAGAGTAAGCTGTCGATACTTCACTCCAGTGAGGTCGAAGATGCGACGAGAGATACGATTTGACTCAGTACCTGAATGTTTATCTTGTAAGTATACGATTTCTTTAATCTTTGAAGAAGCAAGAAGCTTGGCACACTCATGACAAGGAAATAGTGTCACGTAACATCTAGCGCCATATAATTTGTGATTTGAGTGAAGAATTGCATTGGCCTCGGCGTGAACAACGTATCCATACTTTTGTTGCTCGAGAGGGAGAGTTCTCTCTTTTCCCCAAGGAAGTTTTGTTTCATCAATTCCCGCAACAAAGCCGTTGTAACCAAAAGTTATTTGATGGTTATTATCATCAACAAAAACACATCCTACTTTTGTGGCCGGATCCTTACTCTTGAAACTTGCCATAATAGCCTGAAGCATAAAGTATTCGTCCCAATTTACGGCACTCTTTGTATTGATGTGATTAATCGACTTTTCCAACTCTGTTTTCATGGCAGCAAGATTAGTTAATTATCCTTCACTTGGCAACTACTGGAAGCTTGTTAAGTCAGATAGGGTGGTGCAAAATATTGGAATGACAAGAGAACACAGGAAGAATTTTTTACTATCCTCTATTAAGATGGCCGTTGCAACTTTATCAAGTCGTGTATTGGGTTTTGCTAGAGAAATTTTAATGGCCAAACTTTTTGGTGCTTCGGGGCTTACTGATGCCTATCAAATTGCTTTTCGTATTCCGAATATGTTACGTGACTTATTTGCAGAAGGTTCTTTCTCATCTGCCTTTGTCCCAATATTTACTTCGGCCAAAAAAGATGGCGATGAACACGCTCGCAAGCTTCTATGGTCAATGGCCATTGTCTTACTAGCTATCACTTCGATTGTTTGTTTACTGATTTTTATCTTTGCTCCACAAATCATTCAAGTATTAACAAATGAGCTTTTTACTTCTGATGTAAATCGATTTGAATTATCTGTATTGTTAACAAGAATGATGTCACCTTTCTTAGCATTCGTTTCTGTGGCCGCACTTTTTATGGGAGTTCTTAACACTTATAAAATGTTCTTTGCTCCTGCGATGGCACCAGCTGTTTTTAATATCATTATGATCATTGCGATGGTGACATTACCAAAGTACTTAGAAGCAAAGAATCTTCATCCGATTATTTCTTTAGGAATAGGGGTTCTTGTTGGTGGATTTTTTCAGATGCTTATTCAAGTACCGATGCTATTTTCAAAAGGACTTGTAAAGGTTGATGGTATTGATCTTTTTTCAAGTGATGTAAAAGAAATTTTAAAACGAATGAGTATTGGAACAATAGGTGTTGCTGCAACCCAGATCAATCTTTTGGTTTCAACTTTCTTAGCTACAGGTACAGTTGTTGGAGCTGTTTCTTGGCTACAATATGCTTTTCGATTATTTCAATTCCCTGTAGGAATTTTAGGTGTTTCGATTGGAAATTCCAATCTCGTTTACTTCTCTGAACTTTGGAGGGGAGGCAAGGAAGAAGAAGCAAAGGCAGCACTTCAAACAAGTTATATAACAAGTCTTTTTGTTCTTATGCCAGCAATGGCCTTAATGTTTGCACTTGCCCAAGACTGCGTTGCAATTTCTTTTCAGCGTGGAGCCTTCGGTCTTGATGATACTAAGATGGTAACAGAAGCACTTTATGCTTATTTATTTGGACTTCCATTTTATGGACTCTATAAGGTGTTTTCTCCGAGTTTTTACACATTAGATAAACCAAAGATTCCTGTAATTATCTCTTCGATTGCTGTCGGAATTAATATTGTCTTCTGTTTTTCACTTGTTGGTACATACGGTTTTAAAATTCTTGCTATGGGGACATCTGTATCGATGATTTTTATCATCCTTGTTCAGTCGATTCTATTATTTAAATTACTAGATCTAAGGCTTAATTTCTTCTTCCCGCTAAGATTTTTTAAAATTGGTTTAAGCTCACTATTGGCCTTTTATGCTACACAATATGTACGTGGCCACTTCCCAAATAATATTTTTTCGACTCTTGATAATCTCGCGGCCTTCGTTACTGCAGCGTGTGCAGGTGCTATTGCTTATGTTATTGTGCTAAGTGTCTTAGGGGATTATGTTTTAATTCAGCGCTTCTTAAATAAGATAATCCGCCGAAATTAGAATGGAAGTAATCATAAATTCTCTTGCTTGATGAGAGGCAAGTCGTTAAACTTAAAGAGATTACACATTTGGAGCAGTAAATGAGAACTAGTTTTGAAACACTCGAAAATTTAGCGAGTCATACAATTAATACACTTAAGGAAAAGGGTGTTATTGAATTCGATATTGCAAATCGTGAGAAGCTTATTGAATCAATGGCCACTGAATTTGGTGTATGTCTAGCAACTGATGAAGATATTCGCGATCAGGCTATCGAAGAAGTTGAAGAGAAGATGGGTGTAGATAATATGCCTGAAGACGTAACAGAGTCTGAAATGTTCAACCATGCTCGTAAAGAAATTATTAAGTCATTTAGTGGTGAAAATATTGGTGGTCTTTACTTAGTAGAGTCACTACATAATATTGCAAATCGTATGACTGCATTTTTAATTGATTGTGAATTCATTGATGATGTTTTTGGAACTGATGAAGAAATTCACAACTTCCTAGTACAGAATATTAGAACATTTAAGACTAGATAATAAAAAAGCTCCTTAAGGAGCTTTTTTTATTTCTTTTTAATATTGTGTAGCGACTGTTCGAAAAACATCCGCGGCATTTAAGCGGAGCTTAAATTGGACGCGGTGTTAGCTCCCTATCACTTTAGCTAAAATAATATATTCAACAGGCCTGCGTTTATGCAGGCTTTGTTGCCTCAGGAGCAATGGGAAAGTTATAGCCTTTTAATATTGTGTAGTGATTGTTCGAAAAACGGACCTTCAAGCAAACCATTTAGAACCGAACTCTCACTTTCTAAAATGACAATACCATCATCAGTTTTTAGTAGAGCAGCATCGTAGTAGACACGAAGCTCATGTCCCTTTGTGGCCGTTCCTTCAACTCTTAGAGTTTCTATTCCTTGCTCATATAATTTCTCGAAAGATTTAGGCTCGTGGATAATTGTTGTATCTTTATCAAAGACGAGTTCATTATTAATAGCGAGCTCTTCAAATGCCGATTGTAAATCTGAATAGTTTTTATTAGTGAAGCTAAAGCGCGATTGCCACTCGTAGCGAGTATCAGTTCTTTCAAATATTTTTAATTCAGATTCATCTGTCGTTAGAGTCCACCAAGGGGGAATTGGAATTTCAAGCCCGTGAAAAGGGAAGCTGATAGCATTCTTTAAGGCGACTTTTTTTTCACCTTTAATAACAAATGCTGCATAAGTAGCAAAAATTAAAATGCAAATGAGGATGATCCACCAAAAAATATTACTCATAATCCGCAATTTATCCCTAATTTTTGGCTTCGTAAACGTAATATTAATCAGTTAAATCAATACTTTATAGAAAAAGTCGATAGTTTACTCAAGTTTCATTCATAAAGTGTCGTTAAGTAGTTGAGGATTGTTAAAGTTTTTATGGAGAAAACTATGAAGTTAAGACTTATTGGCACGAAAAGCATCTTATTGGCGATGATGATGCTAAATACATATGCTGAGATCGACATCAGTGATTGTATCTATTTAAGAGACAATGGCTATGAAGATGATGCTCAGGCATGTGTGACAAGAGCATCTCGTGGAAGCTCTGGAAGTAATGACTTCTGTGTCGATTGTTTACCTAAACTTCCTGAAAGAAATGAGTGGGCCGAAGTTGCAAAAGTTGCAATTCCTTCACTTGCAGCAATGGGGAGTGTTTTTTTCGCCACTAAACACCAAGCTGATTCTCAAGAGTCATGGGCAAATGCTTATGAAAATGGAATTAAATCATGCCACGGTCAAATCGATGGCTATTTAGATTATAACCTTGAAAGGGGTGCAAACCCAATTCTTCCAAAAGAGCAAACTTCAATGCTTAATTCTTGTAACGGTTATGGCTACGGTATGTACGCTGGTGGACTTGGTCTTACTGGTGGAACTTTTGGTGGAGTTGGTAACGGTTGGCTAGGTCAAGGTTACACTTCAGGATTCCTAGGTGGAATGGGTGGACCAAACTTTGGTGGAAATATCTATGGCAATGCCGGTTGGGGCATGGGTAACGGCATGGGTAATGGAATGGGGATGGGCAATGGCTTTGGTGGAAACTACCAAGCGAATGTTTATATGAACCCATTAGGTTCTCTTGCAGGTTCGGCACTTGCTGGACTTCTAACAGGTGGTAATGCTGGATTTGGTGTAAATATCAACGGCGGAATGGGCATGGGTGGACACCCAGGAATGTACCCAGGAAATATCTATGGTGGAATGTACCCTGGATTCGGAATGAACACGGGATTCGGAATGGGGATGGGTCGATACCCATACGGAACAGGTTTTGGAACTGGCTTTGGTGCTAATTTTGGCATGGGAATGGGCAATGGTTTTGGAATGGGGAATGGTTTCGGAATGGGCAACGGTTTCGGACTTAATACTGGTTTAAATTTTGGACTAAATATTGGTAGCACTGGTGCGTTCCCAGGAATGAATACTGGCGCAGGTTGGGGGATGTACCCTGGATCTGGCTGGGGAATGTATCCTGGAACAGGTATTAATGCTGGTTTCAACCTTGGTTGGGGTGTTAATGGCGTAGGTAATGGTAACTGGGGTAATGGTGGAGTTTATCCAACATATCCAGGTCCTGGAAACGGTGGAGTTATCTCTGGCGGTTGGGGCGTCAATGGCGGTGGAAACGGCAATTGGGGTGTTAACGGCGGTTGGGCCAATGGCGGCGGAAACCCTGCATGTATGTGTATTTCAGCACCATGTGCTTGTGGAAATACTTTTCCTGGTGGAAATGGAAATATTAATGGCGGATGGGGAGTCAACGGAGGTTGGGGAACTGGCGCTAATAATGGTTGGGGTGTTAACGGAAACGCTGGTTGGGGAGTCAACGGTGGAAACGGTTGGGGCCTAAATGGTAATGCTAACGGAGGTTGGGGTGCCAACGGAAACTGGGGAGCAAATGGAAACTATAATAATGGTTATCAAGCACAACAGTTCCAGAGCTACATCAACGGACTTCAAGGACAAGCTGTTGCTCAAGGTAATTATCAAAACCAAGCGAACGTAATGTATGCTAACCAAGCTCTGTATCAGAACTTACAAAATGCTCAACAAAATATTTATGCAAATTCATATAATGGTTATTACAACTCTGGTACTAACTTTGGATCAATGGCCGGAGGGGCCCTTAATGGTCAATTTAGTGTCGGAATTGGTGGAAGTGCGGGAATGAATTGGAATTAAAAAATAATTTCAAGAGAGATGAGAGATAAAAAGAAAGCCTCCTGTATGGGAGGCTTTTTTATAAAAAAAATAGCGCCAGTGGCGAACCGAGAAACCTAAAGGTTTCTCTCTCGAATACTATGTGCACCGAATAGGGGCGCACAAATAAAAAAAGAGGCTATCAGCCTCTTTGTATTGCGTTTGTTGCGAACCGAAAGACCTAAAGGTCTTTCTCTCGTGTACGTCTTCATTCCAAATGAAGGACGCATAAATAAAAAAAGAGCTTATCAAGCTCTTTTTATATTTATTTATTATGCATAAGTATTTTAATTGAACCTCTGAAGAGGACTTCGATTTTATTAGCATCGAGACTCTTTTCAACAAGCCCTGGCCCAAAAGTTGGGTGAGCAAGTATGTCACCAACTTCAAATTTGTGACGAATATTATATGCAATAGGTTCACCTTCTAATTTTTGAAGCGCGTTTTCCCAAACATTAATAATTTTATCTTCAGTTGAAATTCTTTTTTTCGCAGGAGCTTTGCGACGAGTAGCACTTGGAGATGCTACCTTTTTTGGCTTGTATGCATGAGTTGCTTTACAAGTATTACACAGAACTTTGTATGGAGTATCTGCGTCTTTCATTGCTACAATTAAATGAGCAAGATCTAACTTACATTTGCTACAATATGTTACAATTTCCTTACCAACACCTAGTTTTGACATATTCTCTCTTCCTTTTGCTTAATTAGGTCAATTTAATGGCGAATAGGATTAAAGTAAAGAGAATAAAAGGTAATATGTAGATAATTATAATGAAGAAAAATACTTTAGCACTGCTGGAAAAAGCAAAACATTTACCGACAAAATCTGGATGCTATTTAATGAAGCGAAAGCGCGCTGGCATCGAAGAAATTCTTTATATTGGAAAGGCGAAAAACCTTCGTAGTCGAGTGTCTAGCTATTTTAATAGTTCTGAAAAATCACCAAAGACTCAAATTCTTGTCTCTCATATTCAAGACTTCGACTTTATAATGACTAAGACAGATGCAGAAGCATATATCTTAGAAAATAACCTTATTAAAAAGCATATTCCTAAGTATAACATCCAACTTAAAGACGATAAAAGTTATCCTTATATTCAAGTCGATATGAATGAAAAATTTCCACGACTTGTTTATACGAGAAGACCAAAGAGAAAGAAGAAGATTAAATTATTCGGCCCTTTTACAACGGGAAGTAACATCTTAAAAATTTCTAGAATTCTAACAAAGTCTTTTACTTTACGAGACTGTTCGATTGAAGAAATGAGAAAGAGGAAGCGCCCGTGTCTAATTTATCAAATGAAGCAATGTTCGGCTCCTTGTGTGGATTATATTTCTGAAAAAGATTATTTTAATGATCTTAACTACGTTATCAATTTCTTTGAAGGCCAAAGTCGTAATGTCTTAAAAATTTTAGAAGAGAGGATGTTTGAAGCTGCTGAAAGTGAGCACTTTGAAAGGGCCGCTGAAATACGAGATAGTATCGAAGAGTTAAAACAATTCTCATTAAGTTATGAAAAGCAAAATGTTGAACTTACGACTGAAAAAGACTTTGATATTGTTGCCTACCATGTTGGTGAATTAGAAATTGATATTTCAATTTATATGATGAGATCTGGAATCCTTCTTGGTCATAAAAACTATCACTTTGGAAAAGGTGATAGTGAGAATGAAAATCACGAGCTTTTTCAAACCTTCTTATTTCAATACTATTCAAATACAAAAGAGAAGCTACCAAGTCGTATTTATATTGATGAGAAAAAAGCTGATCTTTCAATGATTAGTGAAGCATTTAACGAAGTACTTGATCAAGAAGTCGAAGTTCAAAAGCCAATTGGGAAGATGAAAACTCTTTATGAGTTAACTCTTGATCATGCAAGAGAGCATCAACGCTTTAGAGTTAAAAACCTTGATGGACCATGGATTGGTTTAAATAAATTAAAAGAACTTTTAAATCTAAAAGAAACTCCTAAAATTCTTGAGTGTTTCGACGTTGCCATTTGGCAAGGAAAGTCTCCAACAGCATCGCAAATTGTTTTTCGTGATGGAAAACCGGATAAGACTCAATATCGCTATTATCACTTAGAAGAAAGGCCAGAGGGCAATAACGATTTTGCCATGATGAGGGAAGTTTTAGCGAGAAGACTTAAGAAAGGAAAGCTTCCAGATGTCTTCATTGTTGATGGTGGGAAGGGACAAGTTTCAAGTTTTCTTGCAGTTCTTGAAGATTTCGAACTTGATATTCCTGTCGTGGGAATTGCTAAAATTAAAACGAGCAAACAAGACTCTTTTAGAGATAAGGAAGTTTCAAGTTCAGACGAACGTCTTATTATTCCTAATCGAATTAATCCTTATATCTTAAAAAAGACACCGTCTCTAATGAGAATTGTTGTGCAAATGAGGGATGAGGCCCACAGGTTTTCGAGAAAGCTTCATCATAAGAAGGAGAGAGATCGTATTTTTACTTCGTGGTTTGATGATATTGAAGGAGTTGGTGAAAAGACTCTTAAAACAATTCATGAAAATATGGATTTAAATCTTAAAGAACTTTCGCAATTAAGTGTGATTGAAATAAGTCACAAGTTAGATATAAAAGAAGGGCTTGCTGAGAGAATCCATGCCAAGCTTATGGCCGAATTCCCTCAGAAATAACTGTCTAGTTGAGGTGGTGGATTTTTTTACGATTGCCGTGCCCGCAATCAGTACATCTCGAATTCTCGTGTATGTACAAGTTTTTATAATCCGATAGGTGTGTGTGAACCATTTTAGAGCCACAAACAGGACAATCATTTAAAACCTTATGTACTTGATCGGCATCACCAAATAACTCTTCAAAGTTTTCAAATTGGAAATCTGGATCGAATGACATTGTAGCAACTCCTTTAAATATTAATTACCACTGGGGATTTGAGATTGTGCAGAGTGTCCCAAGCAGTGGATGTAGTTGATTTATCGGCGGCTTAACAATGTTCTGAAATTTATGCTTTTTTTTTTAAAGACTTAGGGATATTTTACCCATAGGAAATAAAGTAATGGCGCAATTTTTAACCAAATTAACTAAAGATTTTAATAATATTTTAAAAGTCTCACGTGATGAGAAGCCGAATTACTGTGCCAAGTTATTTGAAAACACTCTTTGGTATCCTAAGTTAAAAGAGAGCAAACTTACTGCTAGCAAGGCTTCTTCGGATGAGCCTAGGGCCACACAAGTTGATTCTAAGCCGATTGTGGCCGCAGCTCAGCAAGAAGTTGCCAGAGCTGAAGAAACAGTCACAGCTCCAAAAATAGAAGTTCCTGTGGCACCTCAAAAGAGAAAGATTGATATTGCTGCCGCTTCAAATCCTAGTGAATCGACTCACACTCTGAAAGTTAATGATGATATAAATAAATTTCTTTCACAATATAATACATCTTGGAATCTTGAAACAATTCCTGGCTATCAGGATTATCAAGGCGAGGTAGATATTATCTTTTTTGGCCTTGATGAAATTGAAGAAGGGGAGCTCCCTGATTTTCTACCTTTATCAATGATTGAATCAGATCAAGATATTATGGGACGTATGATTAAGGCCATGAAGATCTCAAGTGGCCGCTTTATTCGTGTACCATTTATAAAAAAAGATGCCCGCGAGTTCCTCTTTACATGTTGTGCTCACTTTAAACCAAGATTACTCATTAGCCTTGGGGCTGCCGCAACAAATCTATGTTTAAATAAACGTGTTCGTCTTGCAAATGTTCACGGAGACTTCCATTCAGTTCAAATAGAAGTTGATGGAAATGCTCAGTTAATTGATGTCATGCCTTTATTTCATCCTAAATTACTAGAGGTAAATGAGTCCATGAAGAAAACGGCGTGGACAGATATGCAAAAAGCGATAAAATTTCTCTCAAGTTGAGTAGCTTAGTAAAATCATATATCATTTTATTAGATAAGTTGCTGGGCAAGGATGCCGCACAAATCAGGACGATCTTCGTTGAGAAATTTATTTATCTCTTTCATTATACTTTCTTCATTGAATTCTCTGGCGAGAATTAGCCCATTAGATAATTTACGATCAGGACACACGATAAAAGTTAGAGTAGCAAAAGACCTTGATAACGTTATGCTTGAAGGTGTTGATCTGACACGAAAAGTTGTTGCAACAAGGAATCGTAAAAGTTTTAAGGGCTTTAAGAAAATAAAAGTAAATTGCCAAAATTTACAATCTGCCAAGTCTGTTAAACCTCAGTACTTGGCCTCTCTTACATCGCAAACAGGACTAATTAGTTTTGATCGCAAGCAATTCATGGGGCAGATGCATATTGTAACGAGTGCCGATGGAAATTCTTGTGACGTTGTTAATGAGATGGATCTTGATGACTATATTGCAACACTTCTTGCTAAAGAGATGAACGCTTCTTGGCCAATTGAGGCCCTTAAAGCTCAAGCAGTTGCTGCTCGTACATACGCTCTTCATCACATGATGATTTCTGGACTTAAAAATGACACTCTTTATGATTTAGAGAACTCTGAAAAGCATCAGGTTAATGGAACATTTAATGATGTGACAGCAAGTACACTTGAAGCTGCAAAAGATACAGCAGGTCTTGTTTTAACAAATGGTGAAGGTAACCTTGTTCCTGCTTTTTTTCATGCAAGTTGTGGGGGAACAACATTAATCCCTTCTGATGTTTGGAGAAATGATGTTCACGGTTATTCAACTGTGAAGTGTGATTACTGTCAGAAAAAGAAGAATTGGGATTCTAAAATTACAAAGCTTCGATTTAAAAAATTTTTAAACTGGGCAATGAAAAAAAATTACATTGAACAACAAAGTTTAAAAAAGAAATTATTCTTGTATCCAGATAAAAGAGATGAAAAAAATCTTTACGTACAAAATGGTGTAAAGAAGATCAAAATCAAAAAGAGTTTATTCCGTCGCTACTTTGGCCGTGTTGAATTTCCTTCAAATCATTTCTATATGGTAGATGTTGGTGGAGCTGGTCTTCACTTTGTTGGAAAGGGCAATGGTCACGGTGTTGGTTTATGTCAGGTTGGTTCTTTAGGGCTTGCTCAAAAAGGAAAGGGCCATCGTGAAATTCTGGCCCATTATTTTCCGAAATTAAATATCTTAAAACTTTATTAGTTTTTAAATCATTAAGGACATGGTGTTGAGAAAGTCACATTCATCATAACAGGTCCTAGTGTTCCTTGCATTGGCTGAGAGTACTGGAAAGGTGCTGCCGTAATTTGAAAGTGAGCAGCATCTATTGTTGCCGCTGGACAATTCGCTCCTGTTCCTAAACTCATTCCTGTACTTAGCTGTATTCCTTGAAGTCCACGATCATCACCAATGATTGGGAACCTATAATTCTGATATGTAAAGTAACGTGAGCAAAGTGAGAGGCGAACATTGTATCCTACAACAGAGTTTCCATTAAGAACCTTTGTCATAATAAGAATATCACCGAAGCTATTTACTCCAACGTGATGTTGGTTTGATTCATTAGGAAGCATTCCTTCTTGTAAAGGACCATAAACAGAGTCATTATTATAAGAATATCCAGATTGAATATTAGCTACAATCGTTGCGCGTCTTTGACCAATCTTAAGGTAGTTTCCATAGCTATCCATGTTGAATCGATCATTACCATATTGCTGACAACTAAAAGCTTGAGCATTTACGAGACTATCGAATAAAGCCTGTCCTTGTGAGTCCATTCCTGTTGAGCCTGTATTTGAACCACTTCCACCTGTACCCCAGCCAGAGTAGTAGCCACCACTACCGCCCTTAGAGTCTTGTCCACAGCTTGTTACAAGCATCGAAGCAATTGTCACAACCATTAATAACTTAAACTTTTTCATAATATCCTCAAATATTAGTTTTCACGCTATTTCTTGTATCGGTGAAAATTTAGGATTTCTTTAGAGATTGATAAAATTAATTAAGAATTTTTTTAAATTACCCGAAATAGTAAGTAATTATGACAGCTTATGAACAAGTAAAAGAATCAACATTTAAGATTATTACAGGCTCCTTTAAAGACTTTAAAAAGGATGATCAGGCGAAGTTTCGTTTAAAGATGGGACTAATTTTTGCAGTCATACCTTTTATCTCAATTTTTGTGGGATTCATTCTTAATTGGATTCTTTTAAAATCAACAATCATTTATATTACAGCTTATCGAAAGGATATTGATTATATCATCGATTCTCTTATTTATGACTATCTACAAATTGGATTAATGGAAGCCTTACCATGGATGATTATTTCAATTGCCTTCTTATTGGTAGCAGGAATTGTTCTTGCTCAACTGATGCTGAGACCATTTGATGAGATTGCACAATACTGTTTGGACTTTCTTGGAGCTGAAGAAAAAGTTACGAATTTCGATGGAGAGTTTAAATCTGAGTTAAGATTGTTATCAAGTTTTAGTGATTGGTTCTTTACCACCACTTCGACGCTGCGAATGAGTGGAAAATTAACTCAAATTGAAGTTCCTTCTAAATACAAGAGGATACACAAACCGGTCTTTGAAACTATGTTTTTTGTCCATAAGAGTATTTATGTGGCCATTACTTGTATTTTGACTGGGATGATTATTTTAATTATCAATTACGCTCTCTTTGATGCTGTGATTTCTGTAGTTAACGAAATCTTTACCAATGGTAAATTTGCTAAAGATTACTTTAGTAACATGGCCTTAATTCAGGACGACATTGTTGGTATTACAATAATTATTAATATTGTTTCTTATGGCTTTTTCATGGCCTATCTTTATAACAAAGTTGCAACGCCAGCATTTGGTATTTTTGCGACGATGCGATCTTTCATTAGTGGACGATATACATCAAGAGTTCACCTTATCGGATACAAGTACGTTCGTCATCAGACGCGTGCCATCAACAAGTATTTGGACTATATGGAAAAAGAGTACTCAGTAAAAGATGATTGAGTATTTAACTTTGTTCAAGTAAAATCATAATAATAATTTGATGTGAAATTTGTTCATAATAACAAAAGGGATAGTAATGAAAAAAGCATTAGGCATTGTAATGTCATTAGTTTTACTTGCGAGTTGTGTAGGTAAAGATGAAATCAAAAAAGCATTAAAAGATGATCCAACGATTTTAGCAGAAGCAATTAAAGCTAACCCTGCTGAAGTTATGGAAGCTCTTCAAGTTGCAGCTCAAAACGCAAAAGAAGCAATGGCGAAGAAAAGAGAAGAAGAGGAAAACAAAAAACTTCACGAGTTTATTGAAAACCCTCTTAAGCCAGAAATTAGATCAGATGAATCAGTTAGAGGTACTAAAGGTGGAATCATTACTCTAGTTGAATACTCTGACTTTCAGTGTCCTTACTGTACAAGAGGGTTTGATAATGTTGTTAAGCCAATGCTTGATAAGTACAAAGGTAAGGTTCAATTTGTTTACAAACACCTTCCACTTTCTTTCCACTCAGAAGCTAGAATTGCAGCGGCTTATTATGAAGCTGTAAGACTTCAATCAGAAGAGAAAGCATTTAAATTTCACGACATTCTTTTTACTCAAGAAGGTCAACAAAAACTTAGAAACCTAAAAGAAAAATACCTAAAGAAAACAGCGAAAGACTTAGGTGTTAATATGACTAAACTTGCTAAGGATGTTAAGTCAGATGCAGTTGAAAAAAGAATTGCTCAAGACGAAGCTGAAGCTAGAAAGTTTGATATTCAAGGGACTCCAGGTTTCGTAATTAATGGTGTACCAGTAAAAGGTGCTTACCCATTATCACACTTCGAAATGATTCTAGGTCTACTAAAAGAAAAAGGTAAACTAGATATCTAATCAGTGATCAAATTCAATTAAAATATGAAGGCCCACCATCGAGTGGGCCTTTTTATTTTTCCATGTTATAATATGATCATTGGAGGTTATTATGGTGAACTTCTTTGATCATAATCAGGTAAAAGTTAATAAAGAATTCTTTCGTGAAACGGCAAGACAAATTGATTATTCAATTGAAGATTTTCTTCATGATGATGTACCTCATTCTTTAGTTGAACAAAATGTTTTAAATACTGCATATATAAATCATCTAACATCTTTGTTAAAAATTAATTCAATTTTTGATTTGGCCCAAGAAGTTTTAGAGCTTGAAAGAAGCTTAGAGAAGCTTTCTCATCGTCTTCCTATTGATATAAAGATTCCAACAATGGAAACTTTTTATCATCAACTCGGACCTGTTTTTATACAACTTTTTGTCGAAGTAAGAGACCTTGAAGATCATAAAGAACTTGAAGGAGAGTGGCTAAAAGCAGTGAGAATCGCACTAGAGGAAGAGATAGTAGTTTGGCAAGAAAAAAACTTAAAATAAGTGTAAAAATAAAAAAAATCTTTAAAAGTTAAAAAAAACGCTAAAAAGCCTTGTCAAAGCGTGTTTCAAACTTCATCCTACTTTTACAACAACTAAATAACTAACTATTTGGAGTTAAAATGAACAGAAAAGAACTTGTAGAAGCAATCTTAAAAAACAAAGAATTAAGCCACCTAACTAAGAAAGATGCAGATGCATTCGTATCAACTACTCTTGAAACAATCAAGAAAGCAGTTAAGAAAGGTGACGATGTTTCACTAATCGGTTTTGGTACTTTCACAAAAGTAAGAAGAGCAGCTAGAACTGGTATCAACCCAGCTACTGGTGAAAAAATCAAAATCAAAGCTAAGACACTTCCAAAATTCAAGCCAGGTAAAGCTTGGAAGGAAATGTTCTAATTTTTGTTTGAAATTAGTTTCATAATAAGAAGCCTCCCTTAGGGAGGCTTTCTTATTTCTAGAGGCATATTTTGCCTATCACACCCTGTCAGCGTCAAAAAAACGTCGACATTTTGACACCACCACTTTTTTACATTTCTCATAAAGTCTTAAAATTGCAAAATTAATGGGCAGAATCTTCCGGAACATACTTTACTATCTTGTAGAAAATGGCCGCTAGATGTATAATTTTTGACGAGGCACAGTTTTTAAAGGAATTTTTTTCTGTGTGAAGTAAAGGATTTATAGATTATGGCAGATGGAAGTGCTGACAATTCATATCAAGGAAGTGGAAAGAACCCTCTACTAACAGTAGCTCTACTACTGAATATCGTATTAATGGGTGTTATCGCTTACTTTCAATACCAAACTCATTTAAAGATTTCACAGCAATCGTCTGTGGAAGATATTGTTAAGGCCCAAATGGCCGAACAATCTCAAGATAAAGATGTTGTAACTACTGGTGAAGCACAAGAAGAGGAAGGAAAGTTATTTCCACTTGATAGCTTTACGGCCAACCTTGCACAAGGCGATGGGCCACAACGATACATTAGATTAAATGCTGTTCTTAAACTATCGCTTAATGCGAAAGAAGAGGAATACAAAGCAAGAAAGCCTCAAATTAGGGATTCAATCATTAGTATTTTGAACTCTAAGAGGCCAAATGATCTTCTTAAAGTACAAGGTAAGGAATACCTTAAAGAAGAGATCAAATCAGCTATTAACTCTTATTTAGTTGATGGAAAAGTTTTAGATGTTTACTACGTTGGTTTCCAGATCAACTAGTTAATATAAAGTTTTAAGTTTAATTTTTGGCAGGATGCCAAGATCATCAAATCCTAGGAGGGGAACGATGGCACAGGTTTTAAGTCAAGACGAAGTCGACGCTCTATTAAACGCTGTTAACGATGGTGACGCAGATGATTTTCTAGGTGAAGGTGGAGATTTCGATGATGAAGCTGAAGACGAAAATATTCAGCCCTATGACTTAACTAATCAAGACCGAGTCATTCGTGGGCGAATGCCTATTCTTGAAATCATCTACGAAAGATTCATTCGTTCATTTCGTGTATCACTTTCAAACTCTCTAAGAAAGATCTCGACTATTTCGATGATCTCAACAGATCTTTTAAAGTTTGGTGAGTTTGTAAACACACTTCCGATTCCTTCGTGTATGTGTATCATGAAATTTAACGAGCTAAGAGGTCCGGCACTATTAGTATTCGAATCAAAGCTTGCTTATGCAATCATCGATTCTTACTTTGGTGGAACAGATCGTCCTTTCACAAAAATTGAAGGAAAAGAATTTACAGCGATTGAACTATCTTTCATGAGAAAGGTTATGGATATGGCCATTGCTGACCTTGAGGAAGCATGGGCACAAGTTCACCGTATTGATGCACAATACGTAAGAACTGAAATTAACCCACAATTCGTTGGTGTTGTTCCTCCATCAGATGTAATCATCGCAACAACTTTAGAAGTTGAATTCGAATCTGCTTCAGGAACAATTATGATCGTGGTTCCATACTCAACTATTGAGCCGATCAAGCAAAAACTTTCTTCAAATTACCAAACTGATAATGATATGGCCGATAGTATTTGGACAAGTGCTATGAATGAGCACATCAAAGATACTAAAGCCGAAATCGTTGTAAAACTTGGTGAAGCAGAGATGACTGTAGGAGACCTGCTTACTCTTCAAACTGGAGATATTATCCCTTTAAATCAAGAAGCTTCAAGTGAAGTAAAGGGAGCAATACAAGGTGTTGAGAAGTTAAGGTGTTTAATTGGTACATATAAAGGAAACAGAGCGGTGCAAGTTACACATGTTGATAAGACACCTAAAGTTTCTATGGATATTGATGTCGAATAATTAAGGGAGATATAGATGAGTGATCAAACAGAACTAAATAACCAAACACAAGGGCTTGAAAATTTCAATACTATGGAAGTTGAAAAACTTGCAGATGAAATCAGAGCTGGTGATGATGCAATCAATAAACTTAAGGTTCAAAACCTAGATTTTATCTTAGATATTCCTCTAAAGGTAACAGTTGAACTAGGTAGAACAGAAGTAATTATTAAAGACCTTCTTCAACTAGGACAAGGTTCGGTACTAGAACTTGATAAATTAGCTGGTGAGCCTCTAGAAATCCTAGTTAATGGAAAGTTAGTAGCAAAAGGTGAAGTTGTTGTTGTAAACGAAAAATTTGGTATTCGTTTAACAGATATCATTTCACCAATCGAGAGAATTGAAAATCTAAAGTAGTAGAAAAACGTAGGAACTAATTATGGCCAGACAACTTAAATTATTATTTTTAGCACTTTCACTTATTACGACGAATGCATTTGCTAGAGTTGAAGTAGGGAAGGTTAAGTTAACTAAAAATGGTTCAACAGGAGTTGTTACTGTTGGATTAAAAGGGAAGTTTGATACTACTCCTGAGTTAACAATTAAGGATGATATTATTCAAATTGCTCTTCAAGATGCAATCGTATGGCCAAAGATTGAGAAACAAGTATCTGTTAATGAAAAATTTGATACGAAGCTTCTAGCTTATCAATTTACTAAAGATGTTGCTCGAGTTCGTGCAATTCTCCCGTACGATATCAAGGGTAATGAAGATAAGGTAAGTTTAGAAGTAAGTGATAATGAAATTAAAATGTACTTTCCAATCACAACAAATAAAAAAGAAGTTGCAGTAACTAAAGCAGCTCCAGTTAAGAAAGCTCCTGTAAAGCAAAAGAGTGCAGAAGCTTATGATGAAAGCTACCTTGCAAAACTACTTAAAGATAAAGAAGAAGTATCAAAAAATAATAATAAGAATAACATAAAGCTTGAAAAGACTAGTGAGTCTTTACTTGCTCTTGCCAAAGAGAAGAATGAGCAGATTGAAGATACTGTTAGCAATCTTTCTTCAGGTGTTGAAAAAGGTGGATTTCAGATGTCGACTTATATTTTTAAATTTATCGGCTTTTTTGCTCTATTTGCTGCAGGGATTTTCTTTTTAATGAACTTCTTTAGAAAGGGAATGTTAAAGAAGGGTGGATTAGGACTTTTCTCAAATGCAAAAATGGTTGAAGTTTTATCGACAACTTATCTTGCACCGAAAAGAAGCCTTCTTGTTGTTAGAGTACAAAAGCAAGTCTTTCTAATGGCACAATCTGAAAAAGGGATGGATTTCTTAACTGAAATTAAAGATACAACTGAGTTCTTTAAAGAAGGTGAGAAAGCGTTAACTGGATCTAACTTTGATACTAATTTAGATACTGCTAATTCAGGTTCTAAGGAATTTAAATTAAAAGAAGTTGCTATGAATATGAAAGAGGCGAGTAACTCGACGACTTCATCACAACAAGATATTTTAAACAGCCTTGCAGGGCAAGCAACTCAAGAAGAGAAAGTTAGCTTAACTGCTCAAATTAAGAAAAAAGTAAAAGACATGAAGTCTTTACAATAATTTTATTAAAAATAATTCAATAGGAAGTTGGATGAAGAATTTTTTAAGAGCATTATTAATATTTAGTATTGGGGGATGGCTAAGTACGATCTTTGCTCAACAATCAACTAACCTGGGACTTCCAGGTCTTTCTGTTAATTTCGGACAGGGTGTTGATCTCGTTGATACTATCGAACTAACTATTCTTTTTACAGTACTAACTCTTGCACCGGCGGTTTTAATTCTTTGTACATGTTTTACAAGAATTATCGTTGTTCTATCATTCATGAGACAAGCAATTGGTACGCAAAGTATGCCACCAAATCAACTTCTAATCGGTTTTGCACTCTTCCTTTCTGTATTTGTTATGCAGCCAACGGGAGAAGAGATTTATGCAACAGCTGTAAAACCTTATATGGATAAGAAAATTACGACAACTCTAGCAGTAGATCGCATTGAAGGTTCTCTGAGAAAGTTTATGAACAAGCAAGTTCGTAAAGCTGATATAGGTCTTTTCTACGATGTAACTAGTCGTCAGGCACCTCAGTCAATTGATGATGTTCCAATTCATTTTTTAATTCCTGCTTTTATTATTTCAGAGTTAAAGACAGCATTTCAAATTGGATTCTTACTATATATTCCATTTCTTATTTTAGATATGGTTGTGGCTTCAGTTTTAATGGCCATGGGGATGATGATGCTTCCTCCGGTAGTTATTTCTCTGCCTTTTAAATTATTACTATTTGTTCTTGTGGACGGTTGGCAACTTGTTACTGGATCACTTTTACGTTCATTTAATTAGGAGTAGTCATGGACTTTTTTTCTGACATCGCAAGACAAGCAATCACAATTGGACTAATGATTTCAGCACCAATGTTAGCAGGTGCACTTATTATGGGTATCTTAGTTTCAATTTTCCAAGCGGTTACTCAAATCAATGAGCAAACACTTTCATTTATCCCTAAGATCTTAGTTATTGTTGGAGCTCTTGTTCTAACTGCTCCGTGGATGACGGATCAGTTAACAACTTTTACAAAAGATTTAATTATTTCAATTCCTAGTCTTGTTACTGGAAGGTAGGCGAAATTAGATGACAATTCAAATTACTGACATTGTCCCAATCATTGCGTTCTGGTTAATTTTTACCAGATTGCTGGCCATTAATTTTCAACTACCTATTTATGATAACTTACCAATCCCAATGATTGTTAAGATCTTATCGACACTAGTCATGAGCTTTTGCTTCTACCCATATATCCAAGGAGAAGTAATCAAAGACATCATGTATGTAGGCAAGGACCAGTTCTGGGCCCTAACTATTATTTACACACTTATTGGATTGGTAATCGGATATTTGGTAAAATCAATTATGGGTATCTTCCTGTCAGCAGGTAGTATTATTACCCAGCAAATTGGATTTGCGGCCATTCGCTACTTCGATCCATCTTCGGGTCAGCAAGTAGGTCCTTTCGAAAGGCTAATACAATGGACTGTTCTCGTTATGGTTGTTTCTTCAGGTGCTTTACTACCAATGTTTAAAGGGATTTTTGAATCTTTTTATACAATTCATATTTATGATTTTGGTGTATTTGCGAAGTCACATATTTTCTATATCGAAGCATTCAAATCAATTTTTATTGCTGCAATTATGCTGGCAACACCATTAATTTTTACAAATATGCTCATCAGTACGGTTCTAGGAATTATTGCTCGTACTGTTCCACAAATGAATATCATTATGGTTAGCTTTGTCGTCAATATTGGACTAGGTCTACTAGTATTTACGGCAACAAGCGATGAGTTCTTTCAAGTAGCATTTAGAATGTATACTGAAAGACTTGGCGAGTGGTTTAACTTTATACTTTAAAGGGGTAAGTCGTGGCCGAAGATACAGATCAGGAAAAAACGGAAGATCCTTCCCAGCATCGAATTGACGAATCGAGAAGAAAGGGTGAGGTCGCATCCTCAAAAGAACTAACAAGTGTGTTAGTGCTGGCTGCCTGTATCATGACATTAGGTCTTTCACTTCTTTTTATATATCAAGAAATGGAAGAGTTCATTAGATGGATTATGCACCTTGATCCGGCAACGGCATTTACAGAAAAATCGCTTAAGACTATTGCAAATAAAACGGCTACAACAGCTCTTATTTGTGCAGCACCTGTTTGTATTGTTTCACTATGTGCTGGTATTATTGCAAACGTTGCTCAAATTGGTTTCATCTATGCGCCAGAAGTTCTTGAGTTTAAACCTGAAAGAATTGATCCAATCAAGGGAACTAAGAATTTGTTTTCAATGAAGGCAGTTGTTGAGGCAATTAAAGGTGTCTTCAAATTCATAATCGTTCTTGGAATTGTTTACTTATATATGAAAGACGATATTGCTCAATTTGTAGGATTTCTACATGTTGATTTCTTTCAGGCTTTTGTTATTGGTAAAGATATTCTAATTAAATTAGGTTTCTCAATCCTTGCAGGACTTGTTGTTGTTGCTGTAGGGGACTTTGCTTATCAAAAATATGCTCATAAGAAAAAACTTATGATGACAAAAGAAGAAGCCAAGCGTGAGTCTAAAGAGCAAGACGGTTCTCCGGAAGTTAAACAAAGAATTCGCCAAATCCAAAGAGAACAAGCGCAAAAAAGAATGCTTGCCGATATTCAAACTGCAGATGTTATTGTGACAAACCCAACTCACATTTCGATTGTTATCAAATATGATCAAGAGACTATGATCGCTCCAGGAATTGTTGGAAAGGGTGCTGATCACTTGGCCTTAAGAATTAGAGAAATTGCTAAAGAACATAATATTCCAATCGTAGAAAATGTTCCTTTAGCAAGAGCACTATATAAGTCAGTTAAAGTAGGGGAAGGAGTCCCTCGTACCTTATATAAAGCAGTAGCTGAAGTTTTAGCATTTGTTTATAAACTTAAGAAAAAGCAAAAAGCTATAAGTTAATTAGAATTTAGGAATATATCATGGATGATATCTTTAAAAGATTAAAAGTTTTAACAGAGAATTCAGATCTCGCGGTAGCAATAGGTATTCTAGCAGTTCTTGCTGTTATGATTATTCCTGTTCCTCCAGTCGTTCTCGATTTACTTTTAGCAATTACTTTATCATTTTCAATTATTATTTTATTAGTTTCTGTTTATACTAAGAAACCTCTAGATTTTTCTACTTTCCCAGCAGTTCTTCTTGTAACAACTCTTTTTAGACTTTCATTAAACGTTGCTTCAACTCGTAACATTCTTCTTCGTTCAGGAAGTGAGGGAACAAGTGCTGCCGGTGAAATTATTAGAAGCTTCGGTGAATTCGTTGTTGAAGGTAACTTTGTTGTTGGTATTATCGTTTTCATCATTCTTGTTATTATTAACTTCATGGTAATCACTAAAGGTGCTGGAAGGGTTGCTGAAGTTGGTGCGCGCTTCACTTTAGATGCGATGCCTGGTAAGCAGATGGCCATTGATGCTGACTTAAATGCTGGTCTAATTAACGATGAGGATGCAAAAAGAAGACGTGCTGAAGTTGCTGAAGAAGCTGACTTTTACGGGTCGATGGATGGTGCTTCTAAATTCGTACGAGGGGATGCCATTGCTGGTATTCTAATTACTGCTATTAATGTTATCGGTGGTATTATTGTTGGTGTTGGCCAATATAATATGAACTTTAGCCAAGCAGCTGAAACATACACTCTACTTACTGTCGGGGATGGTCTTGTTTCTCAAATTCCTGCTCTAATTATTTCAACTGCAGCCGGTATTATTGCTACAAGAAATACAAGTGAAGATAATCTTGGTGCTCAAATGAGTAAGCAATTTAAGCTTCACCCGAAAGCAGTTCTAATCGCAGGTTGTGTTCTTTTAATTTTTGCTATGATTCCAGGACTTCCAAAATTACCTTTTATCACAGTTGGACTGGCGCTACTTTATGTTTCAAATAAAATGGAAAATCAAATTACTCAAGAGAAGCTTGCTGCTGAGACAGTTGTCGAAGATGAGAAGAAATCGACACCAGAATCACTTGAAGATCTACTTAATCTTGAACTTGTTGAACTTGAAGTTGGTTATGGACTAGTAAATCTTGTCGATTCATCTCAAAATGGTGACCTTCTTGAGCGTATTACTTATATGAGAAAACAATTTGCACTAGATTGGGGTGTAATTATCCCTTCTGTACGAATTAAGGACAATCTTGAGCTTGCTCCAGGTGGATATTCTCTAAAAATTAAAGGTGTTGAAGTTGCTCAAGGTGAACTTGTACCTGACCACTACCTTGCAATGGATCCAGGAAGTGTTATTGAACCAATTGATGGAATTGAAACAATTGAGCCAGTATTTGGTCTACCAGCTGTGTGGATTACTGAAGATCAGAAAGATGATGCTGGATTCAATGGTTATACTGTAGTGGATCTGTCAACTGTTCTGGCAACTCACTTAACTGAGATCCTGAGAACAAATCTACATGAATTATTTGGTCGTCAAGAACTTGTACGAGTTATGGATAATTTCAAAGAACACTATCCAAAAATTGTTTCTGATCTTGTTCCTGAGATTCTACCTCTTGGTGCCGTATTAAAGGTTTTACAGAATCTTTTAAGGGAAAATGTTTCCATCAGAGACCTTCGTACGATATTAGAATCGCTTTCTGAGCATGGGGTTAGAATTAAGGATACAGATCTTCTGACTGAAAATGTCAGACAATCGTTATACCGCACTATCACTGAGTCTATAAAGTCTGCCAATGGTGATTTGCCGATATTTACGTTAGATCGTAAAATAGAAGAACAGGTTGCTGGCAATCTCATACAAACAGAAAATGGTCAACAAGTTTCTTTAGACCCAAGAATTACCCAATCGATTTTGGCCAGTTTAAATGAGAAAATAGAGGAGGCCACAAACATGGGAGAAAAGATGGTTGTTCTTTGCTCACCAGTTATTCGTGGACACTTTAAGAAATTGACAGAAAAATTCATACCAAACTTGATTGTAGTAAGTCATAATGAATTAAGTCCGGATGTGAATATTAGGTCACTTGGAACGGTGAGGTTATAGGATGTACGTAAGAAAATTTGAAGCAGATTCTTTAGATGAGGCGTTAGCGAATATTAAGGCCGAACTGGGACCTGATGCAATTATTCTTAAAACGCAGACTAATAAAGGGATCAAAGGTGCTTTCAAAAAGAAAAAAATTGAAATTACTGCTGCGATCTCTGAAAAGAACTACACTAAGAAAGCTAAGGTTGATAACGTACTAACATCTGATCAAAAAAATTCTTTTTATAAAAACAACTCATCTTATATCGCAAATATGATTAATTCACATGACCAAAATACTAGTTCTCAAGCACAATCAAATTCAATCAATGGATATGGAAATTTAGGTCTTAACAGAAAGGTGAGTGCTGTTGAAGAGAACTCTTCACAATCAAATTCAGGTTTAGATGATTTCTTAAACTCAATTGATAGAGAAGAAGTAAAAAAAGCTGCCGCAAATACTGAATCTGAATATTTTAATGATTTCTTAAATGGAGATTTCTCTTTAGAAGAGGAAATTCAGGAAGAAGAAGTTATTGAAAGACCTCAAGTTCAAGCAAGGCCAATTCAGTCTCAACAACTACATGAGTCTCGTGTAAGTAATGATGAGGTTAGTGACTTAATTGAAAATCAAAGAAATAAAATCGATGATCTAGAAAAGAAAATTTTCGAATTAACACAAAGTGTGCAGGGGATGACTAAGCCTCAAGCTCTTGGTGTAAAAGAGATGGTAACAATTTTTAGAAGTTTAGACATCGAAGAAAGATATATTCAAAAAGTTGTTCGTAAAGCAAACTTTGAATTATCAGATGAAGAGAAAGAAAATCCAGATACTGTTTTTGAATTTGCTCTTAAAGAAATGATGGGAGAAGTGAGAACTGCGCTACCTCTATTTTCTTCTGTTGATAATGAGCAGTCTAAAACGGTTACAGTACTTATTTCAGATGCTTCTTGTGGGCAAAGCTCAATGTTAACAAAGCTTTCAGCTCTTAAGCAAGATTCGGTAATTATCAGAAATAAAGCAAATACAGGATTTAAAGATAATACTTCTTTTTCTGAAAAGTTCTTTAATGTTGAATCAAATATCTGTGAATCAATTTCTGAAATCGTTGCACAAACAAGAAAATCAATAGAAACAAAGAAAAATGTTTTTATCGACTACAAGGCGACAAATCAAGAAATCAATGAAATCAAGAAGTTCGTGGATGGTCTAAGACGCTCATTTGAAAATGTGGAAGTTTTAATCTGTCTATCGGGAATCAATACAGAGTTGTATAATAGAAAAGTGCTAAATCGTTATGCAAATATTGCAAATGGTTTAGTGGTAACACACTTAGATCAGTGCTTAAATTATGGATCACTCTTTAATCTGGCCATTGACTTCAGTTCGTTACCTTACAAGTTTTTTGGAACGGGTGAGATTGTTCCTGATGACCTAGAAGCTGCTACTGCCGAAAGGATTTTGGCCGGTATTTTTAAACTGTAGCTTTTTTTGTTATTAGATTAAATTTTTAAGTTTTGTTTAGGAGACAGGATGTCCAGAAACGATCTTTCAACATGGTTGTTGTCGCACCGTAGTGACGATAACTGCGAATTGAATGTTAAAAGCCCTCTTAATTACCTTAATGAAGAATGTGAAATTATTGCAGTTGGTTCAGGTAAAGGCGGTGTAGGTAAGACTACAACTGCTTTAATGATCGCAAATGAATTAAGTGCAAAAGGAAAGAAAGTTCTTTTAATCGATTGTGATTATAATCTTTCAAACACGGCCGTAAAATTAGGTCTTCCTTTGAACGATAACTTCTACTCACTTCTTTCTCTTGAAAAATCATTTGATGAGTGTCTATACAAACTTGGAAATATTCATCTACTAAGTGGTTGTAATGGAAACAGTGATCTGTTTGATACTAGTTTTGAGCACGATAAATTCATTATTGATATTATCGCTGCCCATAGAAGTGAATATGATCATGTAATCCTTGATTGCCCGGCTGGAGTGAACAAGGAGACGATCAATCTACAAGCTTATGCTGATTATCGTTTTATGGTTGTTAATCCTGACCGTTCATCTATCACTGATACTTATGCATTAATTAAAATCCTAAACCAAAAATACCAAATTAAAAATAATCACCTAATTGTAAATAGAGTTGACTCAAATCAACAGTATAGAAAAGTAGTGAAGTCACTAGTGGATACTGTTGCAAGCTTTATGCAAGCAAACTTAAGAGTATTGGGTGGTGTAAAGAATTTAGAAATCCCATCTGACAAATTTGATCACGCTCTTTTGAACACGGAAAAGAATTCCCTTTCGAAATATTACACTAACATCATTAATAAATTTACCGACGAGGACAGTACTAGTCGAGTCGCGCCTGTATTACTGAAGGGATTCAGTCATTCAGGTAGTAACCCACAGCAACTAGCTTAATCAAGGAGTGAGAGAGATGTCATCGTTGGCCAGAAAATTAAAGAATTTAAAAGACTATAGATCAACTGTAGATCCAAAAGTAAAAGATGAAATCGTAGTGGAATACGCTCCACTTATTAAGTATATTGCACAAAAAATTGCCTCACGCCTACCATCAAATATTGAGCTAGATGATCTAATCTCATGTGGTGTTATTGGTCTTATGGATGCGATCGAAAAATTTGATCCTTCACGTGATAATAAATTTAAAACTTATGCTGAATTTAGAATTAGAGGAGCTATCTTAGATGAGCTTCGTTCTCAAGACTGGGTACCACGTTCAGTAAGAGAAAAGGCTAAGCTAATTGACCGCGCATATTCTAAACTTGAATCAGAGCTTGGACGTCCAGCTACTGATGATGAAATGTGTAAAGAGCTTGAGTGTTCTAAAGAAGAATTTCACTCAATGCTTAATAAAGCAAAATCTGTTTCTATCCTAAATATTGATGACTCTGCTACGTTTAATCGTAATGATAAGCGTGCAATGGCAGGTCTTAATGAAGACAGTAAGGCAATGAATCCATTTACTGCTGTTTCAAATAAAAACTTCAGAGATAAAATTAAAGAGGGAATCGAGCAGCTTCCTGAAAAACAAAGACTTGTTCTTTCACTTTACTACTATGAAGATTTAAACCTTAAGGAAATTGGTCAGGTACTAGATGTTACTGAATCACGTGTTTCTCAACTTCATACTCAAGCAGTAATGAAGCTTAAAGCTAAGCTACAAACGATGTTTGAAGGTTATGAAGAACTAGTAAGCTAATCACAATTTTATTCTAAAAAAACATACTTATTTACTCAGGCCCTTTTCATTAAAGGGCCTTTGTTTGCCTATAAAATAAATTAATTAACCCTTTAAAATTCACTCAAAAAATTGCATAATGGATGTAGAAATTTCTTACGTTCACAGGATGTGAAGGACCGTTAACATATGGAAGTGATTTTCCCATTCCGACATTTAGGAGACCTATAATGAAGCTTCGTTTCAGTAAGCCGTTGTTTATCTATTTCTCTGTTTCTCTTGTTCTAACGACAGCTCTTGTTTCATTTGGAGTTTGGTCCTTTTGGAAGAATGGCCCGGCCAACTTTGACCGAATGACGATGGTATATGAATCGACATCTAAATTTGATGAAGTTAAAAATTCAAATACACTTCAAGATATAAAAGAATTGGTAAGAGTTGATCGTTCAAAAGAGGCGACTTCAGAGTTTGATCAATTTGAAAATTCAATTAAAAGTTTAAATGAAATCGTAACTATTGCTGAATATGAAACACTAAGTGGTAACTTAAGTGAACTAAGAAAGAAACTTGATGATATTACGACTTCTGCAAATAAATCGACACTGATTAATGTTTTAAGAACAAAGATGATTGGCTTCCAAAATTTTGTTGTACATAATCAGTGGAGAACACTAACAAGAGTTTCAAATAAAATTAAAACTAAAATTTCTGTAGGTACGACAAAAAGCTCCAACTTTTATAGTTATGGAAATTTAAAGCGTTTACACGAATCAATCGTTGCAGATGTAGACTATATGGAAAAGGTTACAATGAAGTCTGTTCTTTCTGATGAAGATAAGAACTTAATTGTTGTTCGCCTTGGAACACTTAGAACTGAATTAAATCTATTAGAAAAATCATTAAATACACTACGTGACTTCGATAGCATTTGGAAAACAACGAATGAAAGTTATCTTGCATGGAGTGAGAAGTTTGGGCCAAAGCTTACATATCAAAAAATTGAACTTAACCAAACTTCTAAAACAACTCTTTATGGATTAATTGCTATTGTTGGGATTCTTATTGCAATGTTTGCTGGTGGAATCTTTATGTACTTTTATTCTGAAAAAAGAGCGAAGAAATTATTAGAAATTACTTCTCTTGATTTAATTAAAGATGGTGTTATCCCAGTTAAAGCAAGTCTGAAAGGTGATTGGACACATCCATTTAAAGAAGAAATTGAAAAATATCGCGGTTATATTCACAAGAGAATGAGTTTTGGATCGATCTTTCAAGATGCTATGCCATTTTCATCTCTACTTCTGGATTCAAATCTAAATGCTGTTTGGGCAAACTCGCTATTCTATGAGCACTGGAGTATCGATAGCGCTAAAAAAGATATGAGTATCACATGGGATTATCTAAGTACTTTTACAAATCTTGGTGAGAATGATCCTGTTATTAGTGCAGTAAGAGATGGTATTGCTGGAATTTATCAAATTCAGGTAAAAACAGAAAATTCTAGCGAAGCTGCACCTTTTGAAATGTACGTTTCACCTGTTGAATATGCTGATCAAAAAAGAATTATGGTTATTTTCTATCCATTGAGAAGCTTAGAGGAAACTCTATCAAATCAAATGAAGTCGGTAGTGTCTCCTGTTTGGAAGTCTCTAGATGCTCTAGTTGAAGATAAGTTTAATGGAGAACTAAGAGAAAAATTACAGCAAGACTTCTCTGCTGCTGGAATTGATAACGTTTATGAGAAATTCACAAAAGTTAACGATCACTTCTTAATGCAAAAAGCTTCATTTTTAAAAGAGATTGAACTTTTAGAAAATAATCTTTTTGAACAATATAAAATTATTGATGATGTAAGAATTATTTTTGAAGGTCAAAAAGATCTTCAAAAAGATGCGATCAATAAATTCAAAATTGCTAAAGACAAAATCGTCTCTGTAGTTGAGATGAGAGCAAAGTTTGAGGAAATGAATCGTTATATGATTGAGATGACGAATCGTTTATTTGATGAGGAAATAGAATTAGCAACTCGCTCAAGTGAGATTGTAGAGATTATTAATGAGAATAAAGCAGCATATGCAGGACTTGTGAGATCTCGTGATCAATTTAAATCTCTTAAGTCACAAGTTGAGTTATTTAGAGCAAGAAGTTCTCAAATTATCGATCAAATTCAACGTGGGGTTGCAAGTGAAACAACTGTTGGAAAGTTTGCAGGAGAACTAAGAGAGTTCAATTCAACTCTTGGAAGTTTCTCTAAAGTATCGACTCAGCTTGATGTTGGTCTTTCTAAAGTACAAATCATTATGGACAGTAAAGAAGTTCCAGATGTTGGAGTTATAAAAGATACGTTTAAGGCAATCAGAAATGAGATTAATGAAGTTGCAACACAAACTCAGCATCTTTCTCGTTTTGCTCAAGAAGAAGATGAGCAATTAATTTCTTCACTTCGTGGGCTTTATGGAAGTTTTCAGAATCTTCGCACTCAAAACGGCGAGATTGAACACACTGTCGCTGACAATAATCCAATTATTTAGAAATAAAAAAGGCTCCGTAGGGAGCCTTTTTTAATGCATATCAAAGTGATCAAGAAACATATTTAAATTCAAATCTTCAGGTTTTCCTGAGTTATCGATGACTGTGTCAGCAAGTTTTGCTTTTTCTTCAATATCGATTTGTTTTGCTAGAATTTTACAAGCCAAGTCTTTTTCAATTCCGTCACGGGCCATAAGGCGCTCTACCTGCTTTGCTCTTGGGCAATAAACAACGGCCTTATGATCAATAAAAGAATCAAGATTCTTCTCATATAGGAGAGGCACGTCGTAAATGACAACTTTTGGTGAACCAAGATCTTTGAATGCTTTTAAGAAAGCTTCAGGAAGTTGGCGATAAATTAAACTTTCAATATCATTTTGAATTTGAATATCTTGAAAAAAGTACTCACGAAGAAGTTTGAAATTGATTGAATTGTCTTCTTCTACAACACGTGAATAGTACTTCTTCAAATGATCGATTGATTCTTTTGTTTTATAAACTTCTTTTACAAGAGCATCTGCATCGATAATAGGGAATCCTTTATCACGTAGTATTTTTGACACCGTCGATTTTCCGGTAGAAATACCTCCTGTTAGTCCAACAACTGGACAAGGCATTTGGTATAGACGTTTATCTTTCTTCAAAGTGATAAATTCTTTTTTAAGTTTAATTGGTGATGCTTTCATAATTAGTTACTTTTTTCTTTTTCTTTTACGCGAGACCAAAGGGTTTCAAGTTCGTCCTGAGAGCTTTCACGAATAACAATGCCTTCTTCTTTAGCAATGTCTTCAAGTTGATTGAATCTTCTTTTAAATTTTAAGTTTGCTTCTCGCAGTGTGATCTCTGGATCAAGATCGAGATGTCTTGCAAGCTGTGCAACTGAAAATAAAAGATCTCCCATTTCTTCTTGAACTCTTTCTTTATTAAGCTCACGTCCTGGAGTGATTTCTTCTTTTAGCTCCTGCCACTCCTCTTCGACTTTATACATTACTTGTGTGTAATCTTCCCAGTCAAAGTTTATTTTATTTGTTTTCTTTCCAATTTTTGCAGCACTTGTAAGGGCCGGAAAAGAGAGAAGTTCATTACAAATTTCATATTTTTTAAGGCTTTCTTCGTTTGCTTTTTCAGCTTTCTTTATTTCTTCCCAGCGTTGTTTAATTTCGGCAACGTCTTTTGCCTTATTATCTGTAAAAACATGAGGGTGTCGTCTTACCATTTTATCTGCGATTGTTTTGGCCACAGAGTTGAGATCAAATTTTGATTTCTCACTTGCTAACTGAGAGTGAAGGACTACTTGTAAAAGAACATCACCTAATTCATCTTCCATCTTACGATAGTCACCGTCTTCCACTGCATGCATGAACTCATAAGATTCTTCCATCAAATATTTTAGAAGTGACTTGTGAGTCTGCTCTAGATCCCATGGACAACCGTCTTTAGGATCTCTTAACTTTGCAACAACTTCTCTTAATCTTTCCATTTCGCTTAGTGACATAACTTCGCCTTGGTAATATAATCTATGTAACCTAAGACAGAATAATACACCCTTAAAAAGAGATTGGAAATAATGGCCCATAGCGCAACTATTCAAGTAAACAAATCAAGACTTATTGTTAACTTAGCTGACAATTCTAGAGCTGATTGGGGACTTAAGGCCTGCGAAAATATGTTAAAGGATTCGCTTATTGTCTTAAGTAATTTCCTTTATTCAAAGAACACTTGTTTAGACAAGAAAGTTCACGAGGAGATTGAAGTTGATCTTCACTTTTGTGGCGACTCTCGTATGAAACAGATCAATCGCGAACATCGCGGTAAAGATAAAACAACAGATGTTCTTTCGTTTCCAATGTATGAAAGTCTTCGTCCAGACAGTACGGATTTCGTTCTTCCTGGTCCAGTAATGCTTGGGGATATCATTATTAGTCGAAATGTTGCCGCAAAACAGGCTCGCGAATTTGATATCGAGTTAGAGCAAGAAGTTATTCACTTATTTTGTCACGGACTTCTTCATTTGTTAGGATATGACCATGAAATCTCACAAGAGGAAGAAGAAATTATGGAAGCTCTTGAAAAAGAGATTCTAATGAAAATTAAAAAATCTAGGCAAAAAAAATAGGAATTAAAAATGGAAGAAAGTATTCGCATTGCCCTTGGTGAAAAAAAATCACTAATGGTAAGTTATGATGAGAAGCTTGCAAGTCTAAGGAGGTCACTTTGATGTTGACCAAAAGTCAGCACGCATAGGTGAAATTCAAGATATGGAGGCCATGCCTGGCTTCTGGGACGACAATCAAAATGCTGCCAAAGTACAAAAGGAAAAAAACCTTTTAGAAGATGTCGTTAATACTTATACAAAATTAAAAGATCTATATGATGAATTTGAAATTTTGAATGAATACGCTGCTGAAGGTGATGAAGAATCTGCTACAGGTGCGATTGAGATTTCAGATGAATTCGTCGAAGCTTTCAATAAAGCGGAATTAAAAGTTCTACTCTCTGATGATGCTGACCCAAATAATGCGATTGTTAGTATAAATGCTGGTGCCGGTGGTACCGAATCTTGCGATTGGGCAAGTATGCTATTTAGAATGGTAAAGAGATGGGCCGAACATAAAAAGTTTAAGGTTCAACTTCTTGATGTTCAAGATGGTGATAGTGCAGGGATCAAATCAGCAACGATGTTAATTGAAGGCAATTACGCTTACGGAAATCTTAAATCTGAAACAGGCGTGCATCGTCTTGTGCGTATTTCACCATTTGATTCAGCTAATCGTAGACATACTTCTTTTGCTTCAATTTTTGTTTCACCAGAAGTCGATGACGATATTGAAATTGAAGTTTTAGATAAAGATATTCGTATTGATGTTTACCGCTCTGGTGGTGCTGGTGGACAGTCAGTAAATACAACTGATTCGGCCGTTAGAATTACACACTTTCCAACTGGTCTTGTTGTAACTTGTCAAAATGAAAGGTCACAGCTGCAAAATAAAATTCAGGCCATGAAAGTTCTTAAGTCTCGTTTATATGAGTTAGAGCTTGAAAAGCAAAGAGCAGCGGCCGCTGAAGAAGAAGCTAATAAGAAAGAGATTGGATGGGGGGCACAGATTCGCTCTTACGTTCTACATCCTTATAAAATGGTTAAAGATCACAGAACTAACTATGAATCATCACAAGCTGAAAAAGTTTTAGATGGTGATATCGATGGTTTTATGGATGCATATTTAAGATGGTCAGTTGATGGGATGAAGGAAGAGTAATTTGAGTTTTTTCTATCTATTTAAAGATTTTCAATTACTTTTTTTTCGTGATCGATCGTCACGTTATTTTATTACGGCCACAATTATAGGCCTTATGTTTTCTCTTGCCGTTATTCTTTGTAGTTTGGCCCTGATGGATGGCTTTGGGGTAACTCTTAAGAAATCCCTCAATGCAGGAAGTGGTGAGATTATTCTTACGGCAACGAATGGATTCTTTGAGTTAAATGAAAATGAACAAAAGGATCTTGATAACTTTCCAATTCAAACTAAAATTCCAATGCTTCGTACACAATCATTTGTAAATAAAGATGAGAAGGGAAAGGCCGTCTTTGTCGTTGGTGTTAATGAAAAGATTAATCAACTCGATAATGGTCTAGTTGAGCCTGGCGAAAATGAAGTTATAATTGGTGACCTTCTTGCACAAGATTTAAAGGTTAAAGTGGGAGATACTTTAAAGTTCAGTTTTTCGGCGGGTAAATTAGGTGAGCGATATCTTCCAACAAATGCGGTTTTAAAAGTAAAAGATATTAAAACTTTTAAAATTCACGAATATCGAAATCGTTTTGTTTATGTGAACTTAAAAAAGATTCAAACTCTTTTGGGAGTTAAGGATCGTATTAACTTAATGAGCCTAAGGCTCAAACCTGAGTATCGAAGTCTTTCGAAGATCAATGAAGTTGTAGCTGATATGAAAAGTGTCTTCTACTATGAATATACTATCGCACCTTATTGGAGCGATTTTGCAACTTTCTTAAAGGCCGTTGAATTTGAAAAATATATGATTTCGATTGTTTTCTCAATTGTTGTTATCTTAGCTATCTTTAACTGTTTAGCTTTTATCATATTTTCAAAAGAGAGAAGGTCACAAGAAATCTTTTTACTATATGCTATTGGACTTTCTCCTAAGAAATTTAGAACACTTTGGATGGTTCAGAATATCGGGATTTGGCTTATTGCATTTTTAGGCTCTCTCGTTTGCGTAGAGATTTTTGATTATCTTCTATCAACTCTTGATATTTTTTCTCTTCCAACAGATGTTTATCACCTAAATCGAATTGAGCTATTCTTATCCCTAAGAGATATTTTTATTGTTGGATTAATTTCATTTATCTTTATTATATTCTTAACTTTTGTAGTTCTTAAGAGATTAGATTCAAAATCAATGGCCCAAGGCCTTAGAGAGGAGTTTTCGTAAATGGCAGTTTTAAATGTATCGAATGTTTACAAAGACTTTGGAAATTCTCATATCCTAAAAGGGGTTGATCTTGAACTTTCACAAGGTGAACAATGTGTAATTAAGGGATCATCGGGGTGTGGTAAATCAACTCTTTTGTATCTTATTGGGGGACTTGAGAATATTACTTCAGGTCAAATTACAGTTGATAACTTGAATATTGGTCAAATGAATGATGCGAAGTTAGCAAATTATCGTAATTCCAAAATAGGATTTGTTTTCCAATTTCACTTTTTACTTTCATCTCTAACATGTCTTGAAAATATTCTTCTTCCGGCCCGCTTGGGTGGACATGATGTGTCAAAGGTAAAGAAGTATATTCTCTCTCTGGCCAAGACTTTAGGTGTATCTGAGTGCCTTAAGCGCTACCCATATGAGATCTCTGGTGGGCAGCAGCAGCGTATCAATCTTATACGCGCTCTATCACTGCGTCCAAAGCTTTTACTGTGCGATGAGCCGACAGGTAATCTCGACTCTAAGAATTCAAAAATTGTTGCTGATCTTATCTTCGAATTATCAAGAGAGCTTGGAACAACTCTTCTTGTTGTAACGCATGACGGGGAAATGTCTCGTAAGTTTAGTCGTGTTCATACGATGATCGATGGAATCCTGCATTAATACATCACTTTTTTGTGCAGGATGTTCGTTTTTCTTTTTGTAACTTTGTAAGATTATTGATATTTTTTTACTCAAGTATTTTTTGTCTGCACACACATGACAGGATCGTGAGATCACGGAGACTAGATGATTAACTCTTGGAAGAGTTTTATATATATAATTGTTTTTTCAATTACCTTAAGTATTCAAGCAAGTGAAATTGGACCACGTGTTCGTCTGTTTAAAATCTCAAGTGTTGAAGTTCAAGGTTTAAAGAAGGTAGAGAAAGAAGCTGTTCTTGATAAGCTACGTTCTCGCGCTGGCCTTACTCTTACAAATGAAATTCTATTTGATGACATTAAAACAATTTATAACCTCAAGTACTTTGAGTCCGTAGAGGCTCATCAGGATGGCAATAAGCTAATCTTTCAAGTTGTTGAAAAGCCTATTATTGCTAAGATCGTTTTTAGTGGAAATGATGAAGTCGATAAAGACGACTTAAGTGAAAACTTAAAGACAAGAGAATACTCAATCCTAGACATTAACTCAATTCAAGCTGATGTTCGCCAAATGGAGAAGACCTACGAAGAAAAGGGCTTCTACCTGGCCAATGTTTCGTATGAAATTAGACATGTCGACAAAGAGAATGTTCACTTAGTTTATACAATCAGTGAGTACGATAAGGTTCGAGTTAAGAAAGTGACTTTCTTAGGTCTAACTGCTTTTGCAGAAGAAGAAGTTAAGTCAATTATGGAGACAAGAGAGGAGAGTCTATTTTCATTCCTTTCTGGTTCAGGAAACTTTAAAGAACTAAATTTTAAAACAGATATTGAAAGAATTAAGTATTTCTATTCGACTAAAGGTTATCTTCAAGTCAACGTTGCTGTCCCTGAAGTAACAGTTTCAGAAGATAAGAAATGGGTATTCATTACTGTTAAGATTAAAGAAGGTCCTAAATTTGATGTTCGTGATGTTTACTTCCAAGGTGAGCTTCTCTTTACTGAAGATGAACTTAGAGAAAAAACAAAACTTAAGGCCGGAGAAGTTTATTCAGAAGAGCTTTTAAGACGTGATATTCAAACTCTTACTGAGTCATACCAAGACCTTGGTTATGCCTTTGCCAACGTTATCAGAAATATCCAACTAGTACCTGGTGAAAATAGAGTTGATATTCAGTACTCATTTGAAAAAGGGAAGCTTGCGAAGTTTGGTCGCATCTCAGTAACTGGAAATACTAAAACTCGTGATAAAGTAATTCGTCGTGAGCTTAAAATTCATGAAGGTGGGAAGTATTCTGGTTCAGGTCTTCGTGAGTCAAAAGAAAATGTTAATCGTCTTGGTTTCTTTGAACCAGGTAGCGTTATCTTCAATACTGTTTCATCGCCGGGACAAGACGATATTCTTGATGTTGAGATTAGTGTTAAAGAAAAGAGTACAGGACAAATTTCTCTTGGTGCTGGTTACTCAACGGCAACAGGTGGTTTCTTTCAAGCTTCTATTTCTCAAAACAACTTTAGAGGTTTAGGACAACAATTATCGTTCTCAACAAATATTGCAAAAGAGCAACAAAACTTCTCTCTATCATTTACTGAACCATACTTTATGGATTCGAAATGGACTCTAGGTGGAGAGGTGTTTAGAACAGTTGATACTCAACTTGATTCATACGATTATAAGAAGCATGGTTTTGCGGCCCGTATTGGTTATCCTATCTTCGAATACACAAGGCTATATACAACATATAAACTTGAAGAAACTGAGCTTACAGATATTAAAGATCCAACAGTCGATGAGAACGAAGATGGTGTGACTTCTTCAGTTCGTCTTGCTGTTGTAAAGGATAAGAGAAATAACCGTTTTGAGCCTACTGATGGTTACTACTGGAACCTTGCTACTGAGTATGCAGGACTTGGTGGTGATAAAGAATGGTGGAAGAATGAAATTGATGTACGTTATTTCTATCCGGTATGGAAAGAGCTAGTTTTTAGAAGTCGATTCTACACTGGGAAAATTGAAGATAAAGGTGTTCCTGTACCAAGAAATGAGAAATTCTCATTAGGTGGTGCGAGAAACTTACGTGGTTATGACATCGAAGATATTGGTCCAAAAGAGACTGTTACTTATGATGATGATAATGACCCGGGAACTCCTAATGTTACTGAAACATTTAATACAGGTGCCCCGTTCACTGTGTTTACAACACTGGAGCTTGAGCACCCACTTGCCAAAGAAGCAGGCCTTAAATTTGTTACTTTCTTTGATGCAGGTACGGCCAAAAGGCTAGAAGATATCGATAAGATATATATGGATTATGGTTTTGGTTTCCGTTGGTTCTCACCAATTGGTGTTCTAAGATTTGAGTGGGGTATTCCTATTAACCCTGACCCAGATATGAATGCGGGAACAAAATTCCACTTTGATATTGGACAATTATTTTAATTCGTAAGGAGACGATATGAAAAATTTATTAGTAATTGGATTACTTTTCTCTTCATTAACAGCATCTGCAATGAATATCGGACGTGTTGATGTTCAAAAAGTTCTTTTAACAGTTAAAGAGTCTAAAAAGATTAAGGATAAACTGCAAAAAGAAATCGATAAGAAGCAAGCTGAGCTTAAGAAAGAAGAAGAAGCTCTAGTAAAAGAAAAAGAGAAGTTTGAAAAACAAGCTCTTGTTATGAATGAAAAAACTAAGCAACAAAAAGGTCAAGAACTACAGAAGAAGTTCTTTGGTTTCCAACAGAAAATGCAACAGTACCAAGGTGAGCTTGCAAAAATGGAACAAAGTGCAAAAGGACCAATTTTAAATAAAATTAAAACTGTTGTTGAAGAAGTATCAAAGAAGAAAGGTCTTGATTGGACTTATGAGACTTCGACAACTCCAATTCTTTACATCAATAAAGTTACTGACATTACTGAAGATGTAATTAAAGCTTACGATAACAAACATAAGTAAATTGCTAATAAAAATAGACTCATGAAGGGAATACGAAGGTATTCCCTTTTGTCGTTTTAAAGGAGGGGATAAAATGTCCATTCTGATTAAAAATATTATCGAAAACGATAGCGATATGAGTTTTCTATCTGGAAATCTTGAGTACTCTGTTTCTGGGATTTCATCGATAGAAGAAATTATTGAAGAAAAAATTCTCTTCATTGGTGCTAAAAAATTTCTAGCTAAATATAGAGATGCTGGCGCTGGAGATAATTTAGCACTAATTATTGATACAAGTCTTTTTGAATCGCTTGATGACTCTGAAAAGAAAGAACTAGAAAATAATTCGATAGTGTTACTTACTTCTTCAAATATACCTATCTCAATTACGAAAGCATCTAAATTATTTTTCGACGAAAAACTTGGGAGCTTAAATTACGATCTTGATGGCCGTAAAAGTAGCTTGGCCTCAATTCATCCTTCAGTAAAAATTGCTGAAAATGTTTTTGTTGGAGAGGGTGTCGAAATCGCAGCTGATTGTATAATCATGCCTGGCTGCGTGATTTTACCAAATGTTAAAATTGCCGAGAATTGTACAATTTATCCAAACGTGACAATTTATCCTCAAACTGTCATTGGAAAAAATTGTCGAATTCACTCTGGTACGACTATAGGTAGTGATGGATTCGGTTATAACTTTCATCAAGGTGTTCATCATAAGATTTGGCACTTTGGTGGAGTTGAAATTGGTGATGATGTTGAAATTGGTTCAAATACTTCAATTGACCAAGGAACATTCTCTCCAACACGTATCGGTAGTGGCGTAAAAATTGATAATCTTGTTCAAGTTGCTCACAATGTTAAGGTTGGAAACGGAGTTATTCTCTGCGGACAGGCCGGACTTGGTGGAAGTACAAAGATTGGAGATTATGCCGTTCTTGGAGGAAAAGCAGCTGTTGCAGACAACTTAGAAGTTGGTATGGCCGCTCAACTTGCAGGAGGATCGGTTGCTATTGGAAACGTGAAGCCGAAGGAAATCGTTGGTGGATACCCAGCAAGACCTATGCGTGAATTTTTACGAGGAATTGCTTTTTTACGAAAGAATATTTAACGGAAGGTAATGTATGCAATTAAACAAAGAACAAGTAATGCAAATTCTCCCTCATCGCGAGCCATTCTTATTTGTTGATGAAATCACAAGTGTAGAAGCAGTAGGTGAGGTAAACGAATTAAAAGATCTAGTTGGAGCAGTTGTAAAAGGACATTATACAACTCGTGAAGATCATCCTATTTTTGCAGGACACTTTCCTGGAAATCCAATTCTTCCAGGTGTTGTTCAAGTAGAAATGATGGCACAATTTACTTCATTTCAATTAAAGCTTTATTACAAAAATTTAGAAGAAGGTGAATTTGAAGTTGCGCTATTATCAATTGAAGGCGCAAAATTTAGAAAACCAGTTCATCCTGGAATGAAATTAGATATTGAAACTGTATGTACAAAAATGCGTACTGGTTTCTTACAAAATGATTGCAAAATCTATCACGAAGGCGACTTAGTAAGCCAGTGTCAGGTTCTTGCATCTTTTAAAGTAAAAGAAAATTAAGAAGGAGCCTCCATGAGCGAGAGATTTCACCCAACTGCAATTATTCACGAGTCAGCTGAAATTGGAGAGGGAACAACTGTTGGTGCGTATTGCATTATTGGTCCAAATGTAAAAATTGGAACTAATTGTGATATTCGCAATCACGTAATCATTAATGGTCATACAACAATTGGTAATAATAATAAGATTTATCAATTTTGTTCAATTGGTGAAGAGCCACAAGATCTAACATACAAAGAAGAGCATGCTACTTCTGTTGAAATTGGAAATGATAACGTTTTACGTGAGTACGTTTCAATTCACAGAGGAACAATGAAAGATCGTGAGAAAACGACTCTTGGAAGTAATTGTCTACTGATGGCCAAAGTTCACCTAGGTCACGATGTTGTTGTTGGTGATCGTGTTATTATGGCAAACTCAACAAACCTTGCAGGTCACGTGAAGGTTGGTAATAAAGTTATCATCGGTGGTGGTACAAATATTTCTCAATTTGTAAAAGTTGCTGAAGGTGCATATATCGGTGGTGCTTCAGCTATTGATAAAGATATTCCACTATATTGTACTGCTTATGGTAACCGTGCAAAGCTACGTGGGATCAATATTATTGGTCTTCGTCGTGCAGGTGTTGAAAGAAATGCTATTTCTGAAATTGTTGATTTCTTCCGTGATATGGAAGCTTCAACATACTCACCACGTACTTTCGTTGAGACTGAAGAGCTAATGAAGCCATATGCAAATAATGAAATCATCGAGCGCATTAAAGAGCATATTGTAACGACAAAAATGGGTATTGCTCCATTTTTAAGCTAATAGGAATAAATTATGTCTAAAGTAAAAGTTGCTTCAATCGGTTATGGACACTTAGGCCAATGGCATGCTCAAAAAGCATACAACTTAGATAATTGTGAATTGATTGCCATTGTTGAACCATTTGCCGCTAACCAAGAAAAAGCAAAAGAAAAATATCCTGACATCAAAGTTGTATCTGATATCAAAGAAGTTATTGGAGAAATTGATGCTGCAGTTATTGCTACACCAACAAGCTTTCATTTTGAAATTGCTAAATTCTTATTACAAGAAGGTAAGCATGTTTTTTGTGAAAAGCCGGTTACAGTAACGGTTGAAGAAGCAAAAGACTTGAAGATTATTGCTTCTGAAAAGGGTGTTAAGTTACAGGTTGGACATAGTGAAAGATGCCATCAAGTTTGGGAGCGTCTTGAAGAGTTTAAAGACATTACTGCAAACTCTAGTGTTGCTACAATTGTAAGAAATTCTCCATTTAAGGGAAGGGCCGCAGATGTTGGAGTTGTTGAAGATCTAATGATTCACGACCTTGACTTGGCCCTTATGCTATTTGGAAAACCAAAATCGATTAGAGCATATGGAATGAAAGTTCTCACTGATAAGTTTGATCACGTTAAAGCTCTACTTAGCTATGGTGATCGTCTTGTTACAATTGAAAATTCAAGAAATGATGTAAAGACTGAAAGAAGCGTTCAGATTAACTCTGCTAAGGGAATCCTTAGAGTTGATCTTTTAAATAATAAGGCATCTTATTCGACTGATATTAAAGCTGGAGAAGAGCAAGTAATTAATGAATTTGATTACGAAAAAAGAGATCACTTACTAATTGAACAAGAACGTTTCTATAATTCAATTTTAAATAATACGAAAGAATTTGTAACGATTGATGATGGAATTGCTGCAATGGAATTAATTGCTGCAGTTAATGAATCACTCGAGAAAAACATTGAGGTTGAACTTAATTGAAAAGCTGCTTAATTATTGCCGGTGAAAAATCTGGTGAAGAACATGCAATGACATTCCTTGAGACTCTTACAAAGGGAGCTCCTGATACTCAATTCTTTGGAGTAGGGGGAGAGCTTATGAAAGAGCAAGGAGTCGAACTTCTTTACGATTTAAAAGATTTTTCCACTTGGGGAATTACAGAAGCAGTTAAAAAGGTTCCGTTTTACTACGGTGCTTACAATCACATCATTGATGAAGTTAAAAAGCGTGGAACTAAAGTTGCTATCTTAATTGATTTTCAGACATTTAATCTTAAGTTGGCCATGAAGCTTGAAAAGCTAGGTGTCAAAGTTCTCTACTATGTTGCGCCTCAAGCATGGGTATGGAAAGAGTGGCGAACAAAATATCTTCAAGCTTCTGTTGATACTCTATTCTGTATTTTACCATTTGAAAAAAAGTGGTTTATGGATCGTGGAGTAAGTAAGGCCATAACAATTGAACATCCACTACTTAAGAAGACAAAGCCTCTGTTGGAAAATTTTCAAAGAACCAATGTCGATTTTAAGAATGGAGAGTTTAATATTTTACTTCTGCCTGGAAGTCGTCGCTTTGAAATTGAATTCATGTTGCCTCAATTTATTAAGGCATGCCAAAAACTTAGAGAGAGTTATAAATTTAAGCTTTCAATCGTTAAAGCAAGCTCTGTTGATGAAGAACTATTTTCTCGTTTTGAAAATGAATTTGATAAGATTTATGAAGATCGTGAATTAGATGAGGCGCTCAAAGCAGCAGACTTTTCTTTCGCAACTAGTGGAACAGTAAACCTATCTTTGGCCCTTTATGGGGTACCAAGCGTGATCGCATACGATCTTAATCTGCTCAATATGTTTATTGCAGAAAATATTGTTAAGTATAAAGGCTTCGTTTCTATTCCTAATTTAATTTTAGGTCATGAAGTTTATCCTGAGCTACTCGGCGAAGGCTTCAGTGAATATAATCTTGTTCGCAAGGCCAAAGACTTATTCGATGATGAAAAACGCTATGAATTTGTTTTAAGTGAACTGAAAAAGCTAAGAGATTTAACTGAAGGTGAGGATATAGAGGTTTCTCAATATCTTCTCGAAAAAATTAAAAGTGCTTATTTATAATGAGGAATCATGAATAATATTAATATAAAACTCATTAACTTTTTTTCCGTTGCTCTTACTCCTGTTAGTTTTTTGTGGGAGTGGATTTATCGTTTACGTCGTTTTGCTTTCAAGATGGGAATTCTAAAATCATCATCTTTTGAAGTACCAATTATTAGTATCGGAAATCTATCGCTAGGTGGAACAGGAAAAACACCTTTTACGCTTTGGATTGGTAATTATTTGAATGATATTTTAAATAAAAAGACGATGGTTCTAACGAGAGGCTATAAGGGCGAATTAGAGAACTCAAGTGGAATCATTAAAACGGGAAAGAAAATCAGTGAAAACCCTTTTGTTTTTGGTGATGAGGCACTTGTTTTAAGTCGCAATCTAAAGAATGCTAGTGTTGTTGTTGGTGCAGACCGAAGTGATAATTTAAGACGATATTATGAAGAAGAAAAAGCAGATGTTGTTCTTCTTGATGATGGGTTTCAGCATTTAAAAATCAACCGCAATTTGAATATCGTTCTTTTCGACTCTCTACTTCCAATGTCGAAGTATCATTGTCCTCCTAGGGGATACTTAAGAGAGGGCGTAAGTGCTCTAAGAGAAGCGGATATTGTTCTATTTGGTAGGGCTGATCTAGTAACTGAAGAAAAACTTGAAAGGTTAGAAAGTTATATTCTTAAAAACTGTAAACCGAATACGCCGAGCGGTTTCTTTAAGTATGCTCCAAGTGCAATTAAGAACCTCTTACATGAAGAAGATTATGCTTTGACTGACTTAAAAGGAAAAAGTGTAATCTGTGTTTCTGGACTTGCATCTCCTGAGGCGTTCTTAAAGTTAGTTAAGCAACTTGATGCAAATATAGTTGACGATTTTAATTTTCCTGATCACCACCTTTATAAAGTTAGTGAGTTAGAAGGCTTAGTGGAACTAGCACAAGAAAAGGATGCCATCATTCTTACAACAGAGAAAGATATTGTTAAAATGAAGAGGTGTTCTAGTAGTGAGAGAATTCACTACCTACAAATTGGTATCGAGTTTATAAAAGGTGAACAATTTGTAAAAGATAAAATCAACTCGGTTGTTAGAGGTTAGAGTGAGAAATATTTTTTCTTTAAGTCTTTTGGCTTTATTACTTTTTGGTTGTGCTGGTGCACTTATGAAAAGTGATAGCGATGATATGGATCTAGTGGAAATTTTCTCTGATGAGGAAAGTAAGACTTTAGAGAAGTTTAAAACGACTGAAGTCGAAGAGCCTGCTCCGACATCGACTCCCTTTTCTTCTTCAATTGAAGAGAAGGAGATTGAGAAAGTTGCAAAGAAAAAAGAAAAAGTTGTTAAAGCTAAGCCTGTTGTTAAAGCGGCTCCAAAGGTAAAAACTAATCCTCAAGAAAAAGAAGATTACCCAAAAGCATTTTTAAAATTTGATAAAGAATCAAAGAAATATTGGGATTCATATAAGCCGATCTTCTTTGTTGGTGAAGAATTCAAATATGAGATTACTTGGTCAATCTTTAAGGCGGGGATCGCAACGATTACAACACAACCGATGGCACTGATCGGAGAAAAAGAAGTTCTTCATGTAAATGCTCTTTTAGAATCTGCTGAATATTTTGAAGGTATCTATAAGCTAAAAGATACTCTTGATGTTTATGTCGATGCGGACCATGGAAAATTCTCTTCTTTAAAGTATGAAATGAAGCAGCGTGAATCAGGACAGGTTGTGGATGATCTTCAACTATTTGATCATGACGAACTGAAGACCTACTTTTTTTATAATCGTCTGAAGAAAGGAAAAACAAAGAAGATTAAGAAAGTAGACTCTCTACCACGATACTTTACTGATTCTTTTTCCGCTCTTTATTTTATTCGCGGTATTCCAATGAAGATTGGAACAAGCTTTGATTTTCCAATTATTACAAGAGGTAAGGCGTGGCTTTTAAAAGCGACTGTCGATGAAATAGAAGATATCACTATTATGGGAAAAGCTTATCAAGCTTATAAGATAACTGCCCAAACACAATTTCCTGGGGTTCTAAAGAAATCTGGCGATATAAATTTTTGGATTTCAACTGATGAAACTAGGACTGTACTTAAGTTCTCTGCAAAGGTTAAAATTGGAACTGTAAAAGGAGAGCTTATCTCTCATAAAGCGGGAAAGGATACTGGTAAGTAAAGTTAATGGTTAATATTTTTAGAAAACAACAAAATATTCTTTATGTTTCTCCAACCTATAGTTCAGGTTCGAAGGAGCGCATGCTTTTAAGAGATAGTATTTTGTTAAAAGAAATTGGCCATAATATCTTCATTTACTGCTTGAAAGACTCGTTCTTGCATAGAGAGTGTAAAAAGGCCGGGATCGATTGTATTTTCCATACAGGTACAACTAAGTTAAGAGTTTGGAATTGGTATAAGCTTTCAAAACTTAGAGGAATAATAAAGCGTTACGATATTAATATCGTTCACTGCTATCAATTAAATTTCCTATGGCCGCTGGCCTCGTTCTTAAGAAAGAGAAATTTAACAGCACTCTTTTTCACGATTAATTTTGAAGTGAGTAAATTCTATAAACAGTTTTGGTATCGTCGCCTGATAGGAAGAATTGATCTGATCTTTATTCCTTTTAGAGAGATGATTGATTCAATTAATACTCATATGGATGTGCCTGTACGTAAGATTTATTCTTCTGGCCTTGGTGTTGATAAGATTAACTTTGAGAAAAAATATACTTTTGATGAGGAAAACTTAATTCACCTTTCTTGTTGGGTTAATGATCACGAAGTTGAGTTAAATGATCTCTCAGTTTGCTTAGAGGCTTTATGGGCCTTGAATTTAGATAATGAGCTACCTAAGAGATTTAAACTGCATATCTTCTCAAATCGAAAGTGGGAGAGAAATATCCTTTATAATCCGATAAAGGATAGAATTGCAGAGTATAAACTTGAAAATTACGTTGAATTTCATGAGCACGATAATATTTATGAAGTACGCTCTGATATCTGGATTTCGTACACGTCAAAATCTCCAATTGAAGACTACGCACTTCTGGCAATCCTTAAAGGAATTCCTACTGCTGTTCCGCGCAATGCTACGACGGAGGAACTTCATCGAATCTACCACGGCTCTCTTGCGACTTACCGTCAAGGTGATGCACGTGAGTTGAGGACTAGAGTTAAAGATATCGTCCAAAATAATACTAAGTATAAGGAATCATGTCTTAAGTCCCGTGATGAGCTATGGAATGAGCACGGTATTGATGGTTATAAATATAACCTATTTAAACTGTACGAAAAGCACCTGAACAAACGCCTAAGGTTCTATAATTAATAAGTTTTTATTGTTGACGTAGGGCCCCAGAAAACTTAAGATGCGCAAAATCAAAAAATTGTAAGTTGTCTTCAGTAGAAGAGATTTACACTAAGGGTTTCCCTTAGAATCAAAAAATATAAGGAATATTGATTGGACACAGTTAATAATCCTTCCATGAGGTAAATTATGACAGATTTAAACAATCTAAAACAATCTTGGATGCAAGGTTACGAAGTTGTTCTTGGTGAAGACATCGAGACAAGAGATGAAACAGAGTTTTCGAAACTACTAGATTCGACAGAAACTCCAACATTTACAGAAGGTGAAGTTTTCAAAGGTAAAATTGTTAACATCTCACCAGATTACGTACTTGTTGACATTGGATACAAGCAAGAAGGTCTTGTTCCAAAAAGAGAATTCACTAACTACGATGGTTCTCTAAAAGTTGCACTTGGTGACGAAATTGAAGTTTATCTTGATAAACTAGAGTCTCACCTAGGTAACCTAGTTCTTTCAATGGACAAAGCTCAAATCCTTAAAGCTTGGGATAAAATTTCTGAAGCATGTGAAGACGGTACTCCAGTTACTGGTACAGTTGTAGCAAAAGTTAAGGGTGGTCTATCTGTTGATATCGGTGTTAAGGCTTTCTTACCTGGTTCACAAATTGATGTTAGACCAACTAGAAACCTTGATAAATTCATCGGTAAAAAGATGGAATTCAAAGTTATCAAGTTTAACAAGAAACGTGGAAACATCGTTCTTTCAAGAAGAGCAATTCTTGCTGAAGAAAGAGGTAAACTACGTGGTGAAGTTCTTTCTCAAATTGAAGAAGGAATGGTTGTTAAAGGTATCGTTAAAAACATCACTGATTACGGTGCATTCATCGATCTAGGTGGAATTGACGGTCTTCTACACATCACTGATATGTCATGGGGACGTGTTAAGCACCCATCAAATATCCTTACTCTTGGTGACGAAATCGAAGTTAAGATCCTTAAGTTTGATAAAGAAAAAGAAAGAGTTTCTCTTGGTCTTAAGCAAGTTCAAGAAAACCCTTGGGAAGCTGCTCAAGATAAGTATGTTGCAGGAACAAAAGTTAAAGGTGAAATCGTATCTGTTAAAGATTACGGTATCTTCATCGAGCTTGATGACGGAATCGAAGGTCTAATCCACGTTTCTGAAATGTCTTGGACAAACTCTATCAAGAACCCAACTAAGCACTTCACTGTAGGTGAAATCGTTGAAGCACAGGTTCTAGAAGTAGACGTAGAAAACAAGAGAATTTCTCTTGGTATCAAGCAACTTCAAGAAAACCCATGGGATGCTCTAGAAGCTAAGTTCCCTGTAGGTTCAAAAGTTACTGGTAAAGTTAAATCAATCGTTGAATTTGGTATCTTCGTTGACCTTGGTGAAGAAGTAGATGCTCTAATTCACGTATCTGATTTCTCTTGGACTAAGAAAAATATCAACCTAAACGATGATTACAAAGTTGGTGATGAGATTGAAGCTGCTGTAGTTTCAGTTGATAAAGAAAACCAAAAATTCTGTCTAGGTGTTAAGCAACTTAAAGAAGATCCTTGGAAGAAAATTGAAACAAGACTTCCAGTTGGTACAATCGTTGAAGCTCAAATCGTTAGAGTAACTGATTTTGGTGCTTTCGTTGAACTTGAAACTGGTATCGAAGGTCTAGTTCACATTTCTGAACTATCTGAAGATAGAGTTGAGAAGCCAGAAGACGTAGTTAAGAAAGGTGACGTAGTTAAAGCTATGGTTATCTCTCTAGATAAAGATGCGAAGAAAATCGCTCTTTCTATGAAGTCTGCTCTAAACTCTGATACTCAGGGAATGCAACAAGAAGTAGTTAAGTCTGCAACTCTTGGTGATGTTCTTAAAGGTTTCAACCTTGGAAATGACGAGTAATCTACTACTTAAATAGTTGATTATACGAGGCCACCCCTAGGGTGGCCTTTTTTATGCCCGCGAACGCATGCCCAGGATGGAATTTATATTTATTCTTTCTTCAAACTCAGTTCTCCGTTAAAATATATTTATGCACAAAATCACAAAAAATAACTCTGGCTTTACCTTGCTTGAGATTGTTATGGCAGCAGGCCTTTTAGCAATTATAGCACTTGGATTCGCTCGTTTCATGAAGACTCAAATGAAGTCGACAAAGACTGCAATTAATCAAACAGAGCTAAATAACTACGCTAATGCAATTAAGGCCTATATGGCAAAGCCTGGGATCTGTAAAAGGTCTCTAGGAAAGCTTGGGGTGATAGAGAATGATCTCATTCTTGAAGAGATAGTTAGAGCTGATGGTAAGGCAAAGTACACGATAGGAGATAAGGTTAACGGAACGAATTTCGTTCTTTCTTCAATGTATATTTCGAACTTCTATGTGAACAAAGTAGAAGGACAAGACTTTCACCGTGCGGAATTAAAATTAAATTTAGAACTTAATCGTATGAATAATAACGCTTATGGTGGGAAGACGATTATTAAGCGATTTGAGGTTGATCTATTTGTGAATGATTCAAATCGAGTAGAGGACTGCGGGGTTCTGGGTGGAATATATTTACCAAAGATACCTTTTATGAGTACTTCTTCGAGTTCCTCAACTGCAGAAACAAGTAGTGGTTCAGATTCAAACCCTAGTGAGAGTGAATCTAGTCAAGAGTCAGTAAATAACGATCTTTCGAAAAAGACTGATTACGATAAGGTCTTTGAGGAATCAATTAACGAAGCGGCCCAGAAAACTGGTCAATCACTGTCACAAGAAGATATTAGTAAGGCCGTAAAAAATAATCCTGAACTTCAAAAGGCAATGGAATCTTTAAAATCTCTTCAAGAGAATACAAAGAAGATGGAAGCTCTTCTCAATGAAGAACTTTGATCTTAATTTATTGATGAACCTTTCCATCTGGAAGACAAATTGAGCACCCTCCATCTTCTTCATCGATATGAGAGGCAATTTCTTCATCCAGCATTTCCTTAAGCTTTTCAACTGTTTCACTTGAGGCACCGAGAGATTCAATAAGAGTTTGCGAGACTGAAGGGATAACTAGCTTAATATCAAGGCCCATTTCTTCCAGCTCTTCAGATTTTTGATAAGCACGATCTGCGTCTTCCATTGAAAACTCATATAAGGTAGAATTGGATAGGTTATCAATAATTTTAATGCGGCTAGACATGTGGACTCCCATTACTCTTATTGATTAAATGTAACATACGAAGGCTTAATCGTGAAAATTAAAAAACTATTCTTTTTATCTAATAACCAAATGATGATAACTGCTATCGAGGCCTTAGGTAGGGAAGTCGGTGGAGATTTCTTCACGCTATCTAATGAAGAAGAGGCCTTTCATTTTATCAGAGATATTGTGCCTGAAGTCATCCTCGTGGATCTTTCGACAATCACGGCCGATACAATTGGAAAAATCGAATCAGAGTTTTGCCAAAATATCCCTGTTGTTCAACTTGTGACGAAGAGTGAAGAGGGTGCTCAGCGTGTTATAGAGGCACCGTTAGATATTGCAAATTTACTTTCTAACCTCGATCGTATTTGTGGAGATTTTAATGGAGAGGGATGAGTTTTACATGTATCTTGGCCTTGCCATTATAATTCTCGTAATCATAGGAACATACTATTGGCGATTTCATTCTTAAAAAATATATTCAAAGGAAAAACTATGTCTAAGATTCGTTGTGCTCACATTCTTGTTGATCAAGAATATGAAGCGAAAGATTTATTAAAAAAGCTTGAAGATGGAAAAACTTTTGAAGAACTTGCAAAAGATTTTTCTAATTGTCCTTCTGGGCAACAAGGTGGAGACCTTGGAGAGTTTGGAAAAGGGATGATGGTGGCACCATTTGAAAAAGCTGCGTTTGCACTAGAAGTTGGAGAGCTCTCTCCAATCGTTCGCACGCAATTTGGTTACCACCTAATTAAGAGAATCTCTTAAGACTTCTACTTCTGTTCTGGGCACTTGCTGTCCAGAACTAGTATTTGCCCTTCCTTATCATTTAATACTAAACAAGAACTTTTCTCATCTTTGATATTCTTAATGATTTCATTGTGGATGGCCATGCAATGTCCATATCCTGGAAGAGTGAAAATATCGTGTCCACGTGTGCTATATAGGTTTAGGCCATTGATAAAACCCTGACAGTCGAGAATGACCTTATCGTAGTTCTTATTTTTGATTGAGAACATGAAGTCCATATCTGTTTTAAAATAAGCTTCAACGTCGATTGTTTTAACTGCTGAAAAGGCAGACCAAGATAGCGTAGATAGAAGTGTTGCGAGTATGATTTTGTTCATACTCGCTCATCGGAATAGTAAAATTTAAATTTAATTTTTTACTTAGACTTCGTCTAGTTCGTCTAGAAGGGGATCGTGAGGTCCGAGCTCAAACTTTTGTAACCCTAATGGATTATAAATAAAGTCAGGTACTCTAACTTGATAGTAGATCCCTTTTTCGTGATTACTTGTTTTAATGACGTTTGTTTTTGAAACCACAATTGAGTGTGCGGCCCCTGCATCATATGGAATAAAGAGATCGTAATTATTCTGCTTTTCTAAAAAGAAGTTAACGATGTATTCACGAAGGTTATCAATTTCATCAGTATTAAAACTAGAGATCACAAAGCTATTAGGATGTTTTCTCTTGATGATAGTTTCAGTAATCTTATCATTTAACTTATCTTTCTTATTGAAGACAATGAAGCGCTCTTTATCAGCAAGTCCAAGTTCACTTAGTACATTATTTGTAACTTCAAGATGCTTTTCGTAATTAGGATCACTAATATCACAAGCGATTATTAGAAGGTCCGCTTCTAGGGCAGATTCAAGAGTTGTCTTGAAACCATCAATAAGAGTGTTTGGAAGGTTTGATAAGAAACCTACCGTATCAATAAGGATCATCGGCGGCTTTGTATCTGGGTTTAACATCCTAAATGTCGAATCAAGAGTCGCAAATAGCTTATCTTCTTCTAAGACGTTTACGCGGCAAAGACGATTCATAAGAGACGACTTCCCAGCATTTGTATAACCAACAAGGGCCGTTGTAATTGCCTTCTTTGAGCGTTTCTTCTTTTGCTCAATACGAGATTTTTCAACCTCTTTAAGCTCTTTCTTATAGAACTCGATACGCTCGCGAATGATACGACGGTCAAGCTCGATCTGCTGTTCACCCTCTCCACCACGGACACCAATACCACCTTTTTGACGGCCAAGGTGAGACCAGAAACCGGCCAGGCGAGGAAGGATATATTGTAGACGTGAGATTTCAATTTGAATACGTGCTTCTTTTGTACGGGCGTGCTCAGAGAAGATCTCAAGAATAATATGGCAACGGTCAACAACCGACATTCCTGTTAGCTTTTTGATATTTCTAATTTGTGAAGATGTAAGCTCGCAGTCAAAAACAAGAAGAGTCGAGCCTTCAGCTTTTGCATCCATTGCGATTTCTTCAAGCTTTCCTGTTCCTAAGATTGTTCCAGGATCAACAGTCTTCTTATTTTGAATATACTGTTCACCTGTTTCAATATCTAATGTTCGCATTAGTTCTCTAAGCTCTCCAAGTGAACGGAGAGTGTCTTTTTCTGTCGCATGTTCTTTAAACTTTGGACAAACTAAAGAAACAAGAGAGGCCTTTGCCTCACGTGAAATAAAAAATTCATTATCAAGCATAAGTAATTTCCACTAATCTGTTATCGATAAGGCGAGTAGGTTTACTTCCTACAAAGTATGCACCAGCGATAACAACTTCTTTTGTATTTGATTCAACATCTTCTAAATTTGTACTATCAAGTACTTCAAGATAATCCCAATTTGAGTCTTTTAAAGTTTCCTCAAGGATTTCGTTAAGCTGAGCCTGTGCTTCAACCCATGTCGTTCTTGCTAGAAGATTTTCTAGTTCATTTAATTTATTTGGAAGAATAAGAGCAAATTCTTTTTCTTCACTTGTCAGGTAGCCATTTCGTGATGAAAGGGCAAGGCCACTTTCTTCGCGTTTAATTGGCACTGTTTTAATTTCAAGTTCAAGATTTAAGTCATGGGCCATTTTTCTAATGACACAAACTTGTTGATAATCTTTCTGACCAAAGAAAGCCTGGCTTGGTTTAATTAGTGTGAAGAGTTGATAAACAACAGTTGTCACACCACTAAAGTGCGTCGGACGACTTTGTCCACATAGCTTTTGCGTAATACCATCAACTGATACCGTCGTGTTAAAGCCTGCTGGATAAACTTCACTATTATCTTTTGGTAGGAAAACCAATATATCAGCGGCACGATTACCTGCCGTTTCCTTGATTAGGTCAAGGTCTTGTTCTGGTGTTCGAGGGTAGCTATCCAGATCTTCATTTTCTCCAAATTGCTTTGGGTTTACAAAGATTGTGACAACAACTTTATCACAGGTTTCAAGAGCGTTTGTTAGAAGGCTCATGTGACCTGCGTGTAGATTTCCCATTGTTGCAACAAGGCCAAGAGAGTCGTGTGAGACTTCTTTCATTGCTGCAATTAAATCTGATCGCGTTTGAATTAACTTCAAGCTTTAATCCTTTTAAATATTTCTTTTGCTAACTCGATTTTTGATAGCTCACCAGTAAAGGCAATTACGCCATCGTTAAGGATTGTGTAGTAAGCTTCATTATTACCAAAGCCCTTTCGTGAACTCTTACAAAGGCCACTGTCGACATGAGTTCCGATTAAGAGTTTCGTTGGCTTACGATTATATTTTGATTCTAAGACTTCTTTAGAAAGATCTGTTTCAGCAGCAAATCCGACAATAATTTGATTCTCTAACTTATTGGCAACAACATGAGCAAGAACATCTTGGGCCTTTTCAAATTCTAAACTAGAAGATAGGGCTTCCTTCTTTAGTTTACCTTCTGCTGTCTTAAATTTTAGATCACTAATGGCGGCCGTTGAAATATAAGTATCAAATTGATTTTCAAGCGCAAGAACTGCTTCATACATTTCATCCGTTGTGCGAACTGAAATGATTTTAACTCCTGGAAGGCTTTTTAAAAATTGAAATTCTGGACATGAGTTTTGTCCTAGTAGAATTGTCGTTTGATATCCTAAGCGAAGAGATTCTTTTGCAATTTCATAACCTGTTTTACCAGATGATGGATTTGTTACAAAACGTACAGGATCAATTGGAGCAACAGTTGCTCCCGCTGTAATAACAACTCGTTTTGATGATTCATTTATTGATGGGTTGATAGCATCAAAATTGGCCAGGACCTCTTCAACTGCTGGAATTTTTCCCGCACCGACATCACCACATGCGAGTTCACCAGAAGCTGGTGGGTAGATAAAGATATTACTTTGCTTATTCAGCCTCTCAAGTAGGTCAATATTTTCTTGAGTGATTGGATTCGTCCACATTGACGTATTCATGGCAGGATAAATAATCGTTTGAAACTTATCCCATCCTGCTAAAAAGATTGATGTTAGTAGATCATCGGCCTTACCCATGGCAAGATTGGCAATTGTATTAGCACTGGCCGGATAAATATGAAGTGAGTCTGCCCACTTTGCTAGCTCAATATGAAGAACAGATTTTGTTTCGACACTTCCACTAAAGTCAGATTGCGCGCTATAGACTTGGGCGGCACCAAGGTAAGTATAGAGGTCAGCATGAACAAATTTCGTTGCTCCACTTGTTAAAATAACCTTTACCTCGTGACCTTTCTTTACCAGCCCTCTTACAAACTCAATTGATTTATAAGCGGAAACTGAGCCACATACACCTACTAATATTTTCATATATTTAACTTTCTGGTTGTTAATACTATGTGTCTATCTTATATATGTTTTTAAGGATTTAGGCCATTGAATTTGAAATATCTGAAGGTATTCGGAAGGCCTGTGTAATAAGTAACAAAGGTAAGTTTATGAAATTTGGTAAGTTCTCAATCATCTCACAACGTGACGTACAAGCACTGGGAGATACACTAGAACTAATCTACATAAATTACGATCATATCGTGTCAATGAAGCCAATTAATATCGTTATTGAAGGTGATGTTAAGGAAGGTTATTGGCTACGACTTTCTAATGGCAAGAAGTATCGCGCTATCGAAATTCCAGCAAATTTTAAAAAGAACTTTGTAGGTTAAAGTAGACTTAAGAGAGCATGATGAATTAGTTCGCTCTGGATTTCACCACAATCTTTTAATTTATGAGAATCACCACCAGTTAAAATGACTCTGTGTTGATTATATTTTCTCACTTGGGAAATTATCATCTCAAGATAGGCCATGTAGGCATGTGAGATGGCCTGTTCTGTATTAGTCATATCATTTATATCGATTTCACTTAGTAGGGGAAGATTCGCTGAAAATTCTGGGTATGATTTTAAGTAATTTGCCAGTCCTAAAAAGATCGGGCCACCAAGATGTTTTCCATGATCAATTTCATCGAATGTGATGAAGCTTCCTGTATCGACGAGTAGAAGTTTTTCGTTCGGAAAATTCTTTTGTAGGTAATGGGAAATTACCTTGCGATCAATACCTAGCTTATTTGGATCGTAAGTCGTTTTAAAATCCCTAATAAGATCATTCGCATTCTCTGCTCTTTCTGGCAGTAAGTCTGTTATTTCTTTTGAGACATTAGAATAGATAATTGGAGCACTCTCTTCAAATTTAAAACTAAAATTTGAGATATTTAATTTTTTAACATCTCTTAGAATGCTATCTTTAAAAACACCTATTTTTAAGAAAGTGTTTCCACTATCAATGGTGTAGGTCTGCATCGTCTGAATTATCCGCTTTTTTACTTTTAAGAATATATTCACTAATTAGTTTTAGTTTTTGTTCGTAGAAGTTAGCAATTGGCTTACAAAAATTTGGATACTTTCCAGGTCCCATCTTCAAGAGATCATTAATCACAAGAACTTGTCCATCTGTATTCTTTCCGGCTCCAATTCCAATTGTAGGAATTGAAAGCTCTCTTGTAATAATTGTCGCAATCTCATCAGTGACACATTCAAGAACAATTGAAAAACAACCAGCTTCTTCTAAAAGTTTTGCTTCGGCAAGTAGTCTTGCTTTATCCGAATCATCCTTACCGTGTGTATAGTAACCACCTTGCTCATGAACGCTTTGAGGCGTTAGACCAATATGGCCCATAACAGGAATCCCTGATTGAGTAAGTCTTTTGATGATATCTAATTGGTGAGGGTAGGCACCTTCAAGCTTAAGTGCTTCAGCTTGAGTTTCTTGAAATAGCTTTGTGGCATTTTCAAGGGCCTTATCAAAAGTTGTATATGAACCAAAAGGCATATCAACAATAACAAATTTATTTGGAGCACCTCTTCTTACTGCTGCACCAAAAATGGACATTTCTGTTAGGCTAACTTGAACAGTCGTATCATAACCAAGAACAACATTACCAAGGCTGTCGCCCACAAGAATCATATCAAGCTCAGTTTCATTTAACATTTGAGCTGTTTGATAATCGTAACAAGTAAGAACTTGTAGTGACTTTCCTGTTGCAGAAAGTTTTGATTTTCTAATTTTGCGAGTTGTTAGCTTCTTCATTCCCATGAACCAATTTCTTTCCAAAGCTATTATAAACCTTGGTGATTTCTAAGTTATTCCACTCACTTATAACCTGAGAGAGCTGCTTTTGGAAATCAGTATGAAGAATTTCACGGGCAAAAGAGCCATTTTCGATATTTTTATAGATTTTATTGAGCTTGTTCTGATACTCATCATCAAAAATCAGTGACTTGGCCATTTCTCCACCCATAAAGGCATTTGGAGAGATGAGCTTCATAAACTCGGTTGGGCCAAATTTTATCATGGCGTCAGCTATGAGTTTAACCTCATGCCAACATTCGATATAAGCAATCTCTGGAGTGTGACCTTTTGCAATCAGGGTTTCAAATGACAGCCTTGCAGCTTGGGGAATGACTGAGCATAGGATTGATTGCTCAGAAAAGAGATCACAAATAGTTTCTTCTTCGAAGCTTGCGACAATTGGGCCAACACTAATGCCTAAATCTTTTGATAGCTTTAGAAGTTTCTCATCTTCACAATTAACAACAGCAGTTAAGGGCGCATTTGTTTCGTAACCAAAGCGTAGTTCACTTGCAATAGCTTTAGGCGCCAAGAGAAAGTGCTCATGTGAAGGAAGCTTTGATCGTAGGTCTTGGTACATAACACTATAGCCATGACCGTAAACTAATCTTTGCTTAAAATTCGTATCAGAGAATTGAAGAGAAGTTAAGATTTCTTCATGTGTATCATCTGGTGTTAGGATGATGATAAATTCATAGTTAGCAATTTTCGAATTATTGATATCAATTGTTGGAAACCCCATCTTATTTGCAAGGGCGATTGAGCTGCTACCTTGGCGCAAGCCTATAGTGACTGATCGAGCAGAATCTCTTAGGTTAAGTGACCATGATTTTGCTTGAGAGCCAAAGCCAATAATTAAAATATCATTAGAAATATTATCGCTACTATTTTTCATCATAAAAATTAGATATCATGGATTGAAACAATAAGGGAAGTTATGGCACAGGAAGTAATCTATTTTTCTAAAAAAGGCTTAACAGCACGTGATGCATTAATTAATGAGGGAAATCTCTGGGGGAATTCTTTTTTTACAACAATACTTGTTAAAGAGGGAAAGGCGATTTTTTGGGATCAGCATCGTGAAAGATTAGAGAAGTCTTTTCAATATTGTTGGCCTAATGATTTTAGTAAATCTTTAATTGATGAAGTCCAATTGGCCACAGCTAAAATTCTTGATGAGTTTACTTCTATTGCTCATGCTTATCTAAGAATTACATTCTATCGTGAACTATCTGGAAAAATTCAATATTGGATTTGGGCGGTAGAAAAATTGCAATTAACGAGTGCCTTAAAGATTATGTCTCGTTGCTACTATCCTGATCGAAACTTTCCCGACTTTTTAAAGCGCAGTAATTACCAATTTCAATTTCAATTGAGAAAAGAGTGTTTGGCCCAAGGTTATGATGACGTTCTCTTGCTTGATTCTGAATCATATATATTAGAGCTACCTACAGCTAATATTATTTTTAAGAGAGGGGATGAGTATATTACTCCCATTGCTGAGTTTGGTGTTCTTGATGGAATTTCCCTTGAGAGAATTAAGTTTATGCTAGAGAAATTAGGACGTCCGCTAAAAGAGATGCGCGTTCATGCAGCAGAACTACATGAATTTGAAAGTTGTTTTTCTACAAGTTCATTTAATGGCATAAGGCATATTTCAAGTATAGATGAAGTAGCTTATAATGAAGATACACAAATTAAGAAGTTAGTTAACGAGTTTTACGGAGAAATTTGGTGACAAAAGTGTTGAAGGTTAAATGCCCTGAATGCTCAAAAGAGTTTAATTATTATTCAAGTGAATTTCGTCCATTTTGTAGTGAGAAATGTAAAATGGTTGATTTGGGAATGTGGCTTACTGAAAATTATACAGTCGCAAGTAATGAGCCATTATCTGAAAGTGATTTAGAGGCCGTAATTAGAAAGAGACAGGATGAAGAAGATTACTAAGAGTGAACTTATTGCCATTGAAGGTGAGTTGATTAGAATTGCTCGTGGAGCTGGAAGAATTTTAAAACCTTATCAAAAAGATCTTTCAAATTTATCGATTAGTTATAAAGATGCTCAAGGCGCAGTCTCAGCAGCAGATCATGCTTCTGAGGGATATATTATAGATCAGCTCTATAAACTACATTCAGATATTCCTGTATTGGCCGAAGAAGACTTCTATCACAAGTACCAAGGTGATTATAAGCATCTTAAGGAATATCAAGATAGCGACTACCTTTGGGTTATTGACCCCCTTGATGGTACAAATAATTTTGTCCACGGCCTGGAACATTACTGTGTTTGTCTTTCGCTAACTTATAAACTTCAACCGGTCGTTGGGGTAATTTACATCCCTGAAAAAGGTGAGTTTTATTGTGCTACAAAAGGCAATGGAGCATATCTTATGAAGGGCAAAGAAAAGACTCAACTAAAAAAAACGCGCTCAAGAGATCGTGGTTTTCTATTAGCAACAGGCTTTGCCACAGAGAAGGGAAAGCCATTTAATGATGAGTTCAAAAAATTTAAAAAAGTCATGGTTAATATCTCTGCTGTTCGCAGACTTGGTTCAGCGGCCATCGATCTTTGTTATGTGGCCCGTGGAATCTTTGATGGCTTTTGGGAGAAGGGGCTGGCCCCATGGGACGTAGCCGCTGGAAAAATAATTTGTTCAGAAGCTGGTGCAAAAGTAACAGAGTATAATGGTCATGATCATAATATCTTCTCAGAGACAATTATTGTGGGCAGAAATCCCCTTTATGAGAAACTAAATGAAATGGTTTCTGATTAAAAAGCTCGGCCAAACACCTACTTTATAGGTTCATTTTTGCTATTTTTTCATATCTTTTAAATAGCGCTGATTATGTTAAAATAATCAAAGGTTTATATATTAAAAGGATTAAAAAGTGACGAATTCTATCACGAGATTATCAAGAGAAATGATGTACGTTAGTGACAACGTTTTTTATATTTTATTCTCTATTCTTATACTTTTAATTTGTATCATCGTCGTTTATTGGTTTTATACAAGAAAACGTATGCAGGAGTTACAACATCAAATTCCAGCAAATGTTCTAAAGAGCTATCTAGACTCAGTTATTCAAAACTCGAATGCTCTTAAGTCATCTCTTTTTAGAGGCGGTGGATTAGATACAGGAGAGGGGATTCCTTCTGTAGTTCCTGGAGGAAGTCTTCCAACAGGTAATGTTGATGGTGCACAGCTTGCAAGTAAGAATGCAGAAATTGCTGCACTTAATGGACAAATTGCAAATAAGGATTCTCTAATTAGAGACCTTGAAGCACAACTTAATGTTGTAGAGCAATCGGGTTCTAATTCTGATTCAGCTCAAATTATAACAAATCTAAATTCTGAAATTGCACAGTTAAAAGCACAAGTTGAAACTTTAAAAACTGCTAGTGCCACGGCCGGTGATAGTAGTGCTGAAGTATCAGCTCTAGCTTCTGAAAGAGATGAGCTTCAAGCTAGACTTAAAGAATATGAAATGATTGAAGGTGATCTTGCTGACCTTAGAAAGTTTAAGCAAGAAAATGAACAACTTAAAGCGCAATTAGCGGATTCTGGAGCAGCTCCAGTAATGCAAGAGCCTACTGAACCTTCTGAGCCTTCAGAGCCTGAGATTGACTTAACTCCAGAAGCCGAACCTGAGGTTGATCTTTCTCCTGAGCCAGATGAATTTACTTCTCCTGAGGAAGAGCCAGTCGAAGCACCAGAGCCAGTTGAAATTCCTGAACCTGAGACGCTGATGGAAGAAGCTCCTGAGGTTTTCGAAGAATCTTTTGATGAACCGACAATGGATGCAGCCCCTGAACCAATTGAAGAAGCAGAGGCACCTGCTCCTGCGCCAGTGGCCGATGTTGCTGCTGAGAAAGCGCCTGATAATGAATCAGCTGAGCAAAAATCTGCAGAAGAACTTTTAAGTGAATTTGAGAAAATGCTAGGTTAGAATTAATTACTAAAATCTTATAAGTTTATTTGGACAAGGATGTCTTTTGAAAAAACTACTTCTTATTGCAACATTAATTGTTAGTTTTAACTCGTACTCTGCTGTTAATCACAAGGCACATCAAGCTGTCTTAACGCAGAAGCTAGAAAGACAATTCAAGTACAATCTAAAGTCTGCTGAAATGGATAAGCTTAAACAGCAAGTATTAAAGCTTAAAGGAAAGTCAGTAGCGGCACTTATCAATGTAATGAAGAACGAAAAGTATCCGGAGAAAAATCGTTGGATGGCTACTTTCTTACTTGGTAGAGTTATGGGAAAGAAATCAGCTCCATTTATTTCTAAGTTTGCGAAGCATCCTAACTGGGTTATGAGAATGGCCGCTCTAAAATCATTATTAGCTTTAAATCAAACAGATTATAAGGATGTTTATAAGCAATCTCTAAAAGACAATTCTCTAATTGTTCGCTATCAAGCACTAGAGAATGTTAAGAAGTTAAACCTTACAGACCTCGCTCCAAATATTTGGGCCATGCTATATGATAAGAGAAACTATCATATCAATGAAAAACTCAAGTCAACAAAGAGGGCCCATATTGTAAAAGAAATTATTACTACAATAGGTGATCTTAAGTTCGAAAAAGCTAAGAAACCTCTTCTATCAATGATTCAAAAAGAAAAATATTCTGATATTCACAGTGAAATCTCTGATACATTAGAGAAGATTACTGGTAGAAAAGCGCCAAACGGTAACTTAAAAGAGAAGAAACGTTTCTGGTCTAAAATTTCTCAAGCGGCAGTAGTTATCCGCTAGTATTCAAAATGATTAATCTGAAATGATGGGTGATGAAACTTAAAGGCATGTCCTTTAGGTTTTATCACAACGATCTCTTTCTCTTCGATATGAGTTTTCTTCTGAGCATCTAAAACACCAATGAATTGCTTTAATTCAATTTGAGAAGGTGTATTAGGAATTGAAGTGAAAATGATATTGAGTTGTTCACCATAATTCTTTGAAAAGAAGTAATGGCTTAAGCTATCTTTAATTAGATTTTTATTCTTAGACTTTAAAATTCTTTCCTCTAGTGTGCCATCAACGAGATGGTTAATGGCCTCGAGGATTTGAGCAGAACTTTCTTGTTGCTCGTCATAGAGACAGATGACTGCGCCAACTTTTTCATTTATTAATGTGAAGAGTTCGTGCTTTAGTGCCATTTTATTGTGCTTTACTTACCTTATCTAGGATTCCGTTAACAAAGCTTTTAGATTCTTCTTTCCCATAGCTCTTTACAAGGTTGATGTACTCATTGATTGCAGCATTATTTGGAGTATCTTCAAACTTAATCTCATAAGTTCCAAGGCAAATAATTGCTCTTTCAATTGCATCTACTGAATCAAAGCTTCTTTTTAGAATATAAGCTGATGCTGTTTCTTTGATTTCAGGAAAGTTCTTGATAACACCTGTAATTAGTTTATTACCAAAGCTTTGTACGCTTGGGTTGATATCATTATCATGGTGCTCTTCGTCTTCTTTCATGTATGATTCTTCAAACATTTCAATATCGGCCTTAAGCTTTCCAATATCATCTTTATATTCTTCAAGTTCTGTTTTGAAGTCTTTTAAAAATAATTTGTAGATAAATTTAAAAGCAAAACGACGTGCTGCTGACTTATTGTTGAATGCTTGGTTTTTCACTAGTTGAATCCTTATTTAATAAAAACTTTTCTTTTAAATTTCCAAATTGACCGATGCTCTTTTGTAAACTTTCGATGAAACCATCGATGTCTTTAAAGTTCCAATAGAATGAAGCATATCTAACGTAGGCAACAGGGTCTAGCTCGTAAAGCTTTTCCATAACAACTTCACCAACAATTTTCGCAGGAACTTCGATATTGTTCATTTGCGATAGAGTCATCTCAACATCATCAATTAATCGGTTGATTTGTGCCGTAGTTAAAGGTCTTTTTTGACAGGCCTTATTGATCCCTTTCGAAATTTTTTCGCGGTTATATGGCTCTCGTCTTTTGTCATTCTTTACAAGTGCCGGAACTTGAAGCTGAAGCTTCTCATAAGTCGTATAACGAAAGTCACAATTTAGACATGCCCTGCGACGACGAACAGCAAGTCCATCTGACAGATGTCTGGAATCAATAACTTTTGTGTTAGGTGTTTGGCAACTTGGGCAATACATATCTATTTTTAGCATAATATGAATGCATTGCATATTCCCATTTTTACGGTGTGAATATTTATTGAAGAGAAGAGAGCTTTCTGAAATTATCCTCAAGGTCTTCCATTACTTCGTTTCCATCATGGTAGAGAAGAACCGTGAAAAAGTCTTGTTGTTCTCCTGTGCGCTGTGTAATTTTATATGGAGCAACAGCTTCTTGTTTGTACATGTGGGACTTATCCCACTTAATCTGAGGAAAGGATTCAAAGACTAACTGCGCAAATGAAATGCGACTTGTATCTGAAGGGTCCATCTTGTAATCATATGGCTTACCTATATTACTTAGGGCCAGAACAATTCCTTGAGTTGTTTCATGATAAGATAATTTTCTTTTTCGAATTACAGCAAGGTCGTCTTGATTATAGATCGATTCGATACTTTTTAGTTTGATGCCTTCTCTTGTTGTTGTAATAAAGTTGAGGTTTTTAGATTGAATCTCATTACGATACTTAATAATGAGAGGATGCTTAGATAATCCAAGCTTAACGATTTCATCCCAAGAACCAATCCAGATTCCAACATTATCCCAAAAGCGATCGACGACAGCGTTATTAAAGCTATTCTTATTATGAGTAAAAATAATGTCCATTGGTTTAAGTTGATAAACTAAATGGTCTTTTTCTGTTTTTCCTAAATAGGTAACTTGACCACCTGTTAAATTTTCAAATTTGATAGCTTTATTAAAGTAGCCTACATAATAAGTCTTATCTTTAAGTGCCATCGATGAGATTGTATTTTGAAGTGAAGAAGTAATTTCATTCCATCTTTTCTTTTTATTATAGCTCTTAATCAATTCATTATAGACAAGCGTCTCTTCAATAAGTGGATTGATATAATAAGAAATTCTTGTTTTATTTTTAACTTCTTCAAATATTTTTATATCACGATAAATTGCGGCCATCTTTGCTAGTCTCCTATGAGAAGGGGACTTAACAAGCTTGTTGACAAGGTTGTTGTGATAATTTTCAAGCTCTTTTTGAAGAGTAATATCTTTTTCACTTTTTATTGCTTCACGAATTTTATTCTTTAATAGTAAGTGATTTTCATAGATTGCAATATTTGCGATAAAACCAATTTTTATGGCCTTTATAATTTCGGCACCTTTTATGTCATAAGGATTAATGATTGCGTAGTCGATATCTCTTTCTTGTCTTTTAAGCTTTCGTTTTCCCTCAAAATATATTTCTCGTCTTTGTTCAACTAGTGTCGTTTGATTAGTTCGTATTTCAAAACGTGTTGTTGGATCTGTTACCCACGAAATATTTTTTAAAAAAGTATTTAGCTCAGAAGTTATTTTTTGATTCGAATCAAAATACGGTGAAATAAATTTTAGAGAACTCTGATTATTTTTCTTTTGTGCTTTTGCAAAGTCCATTCGCCACACAAGATTTTTTTCAACGGCTTCCTGAAGTTCATAGATAACTTCTTTACTGATCTTGAACTTAGATGGATTGTAGTCTGGTGTTGTTGAAGCGATATAGCGAGATACTGCAGCAGAGTACTGATCATAGGCCATTTCTATTTGATCGACAGTAGAAGCACAAGACGATAACAAAGTTGAAACTAAAATGACTGAAATAAATTTCGAATGAAAATTCCTCACAATATCCCCACAAACTAAATCTCATTTAGTTATCGGCTAATTTAAGAAATTTTATTAATATTAGAGGATAGTAGGCTACTATCCTCTATAAAGTATTGAAATTAGTAGACAGGAAATTCTTTGCAAAGCTTTTCAACTTGCGACTTGATGTCCTTAAGAGCGGCTTCATTCTCTGCATTTTTTAGGGCCTCGACAATCCAAGTACCTATTTGCTTCATCTGCTCTTCACCCATTCCACGAGTTGTAAGTGCAGGTGTTCCGAGACGAATCCCACTTGTTACAAATGGAGATCTTGTATCCCCTGGAATCATATTCTTATTACAAGTAATTCCTGCTTCTTCTAAAGCCTTTTCCGCAACTTTACCTGTAACGCCTGCTGGATCAGTTTTCATAAGGATTAGATGATTATCTGTACCACCTGAAACAATTTCCATTCCTAGCTCAATTAGCTGTTTAGCTAATGCTTGAGCGTTTGTAATAACTTGCTTTTGATATTCCTTATATTGTGGATCAAGAGCTTCTTTAAAAGATACCGCTTTCGCAGCAATAACGTGCTCAAGAGGTCCACCTTGAATTCCCGGGAAAACGTTGAAGTTTATCTTCTTTGCAAGTTCTTCATCGTTTGTCAGGATAATACCACCACGTGGTCCACGTAATGTTTTATGTGTAGTAGACGTTACAATATGCGCGTGAGGAAATGGTGAAGGGTGAAGGCCTGCAGCAACAAGGCCAGCGATATGGGCCATATCAACCATTAAGTAAGCACCAACTTCATCAGCTATTTCTCTGAACTTAGCGAAGTCAATTGTTCTTGGATATGCAGATGCACCAGCTACGATTACCTTTGGTTGGTGTTCTTTAGCAGCTCTTCTTACATCATCGTAATCAATCATTTCTGTTTCAGGATTTAATCCATAAAACTTCACATCAAAATATTTTCCAGAGAAGTTTACCGGTGAACCGTGAGTTAGGTGGCCACCTTCTGATAGATCCATCCCAAGAATTTTGTCTCCCGGAGCAATGATTGAAAAGTATGCGGCCATATTTGCGCTTGAACCTGAGTGAGGTTGTACGTTTGCAAATTTACATCCAAACAATTCACATAGACGATTAATTGCAAGCTGTTCAACTGAGTCAACAACTTCGCACCCACCGTAGTAGCGCTTGTTAGGTAAACCTTCGGCATACTTATTTGTAAGTACTGAACCTTGTGCTTCCATTACTGCAAGTGAAGTATAGTTTTCAGAAGCAATTAATTCTAATCCTTCTTCTTGTCTCGCTAGTTCTTTTTTTGTTAACGAGAAAATTTCCTCATCCATTTTTTCTAGGCTATTGGCGTTTTTATGAAACATTCTTTATCCTTCAATTTTCTTCAGTACTAATGAAGAGTTAGTCGACCCAAAACCAAATGAGTTATTAAGGGCGTATTTAATATCTTTCTTAACTGCCTTATTAGGAGTGTAGTTAAGATCACATTTAGGGTCTTGATTGTCGATGTTAATCGTTGGGGGAATAATCCCGTGGTGAAGAGCTAGAGCTGTAAAGACAGTCTCAACACCACCAGCAGCACCTAAAAGGTGACCAGTCATTGACTTAGTTGAAGATACATTTATTTTCTTTGCATGCTCTTCTCCTAGTACTCTTTTAATTGCACCAGTTTCTGCAACATCTCCAAGTGGAGTTGATGTTCCGTGAGCATTTACGTAATCAATATCTTCTGGAGAAATACCTGCATCTTCGATAGCTTTTTTCATACAACCGTAAGCACCATCACCTTCTGGATGTGGAGCTGTAATATGGTGAGCATCTGAAGTTGCACCGTGACCTACGATTTCTGCATAGATCTTAGCTCCTCTCTTAACTGCACTTTCATATTCTTCAAGAATTAGAACTCCAGCACCTTCACCCATTACAAAACCATCACGATCAATATCAAATGGACGAGAAGCTTTAGTAGGCTCATCAACGCGCTTTGAAAATGCTTTCATATTGATGAATCCACCCATACCTAGGTTACAGATAACAGCTTCAGCTCCACCTGTAATCATTAGGTCATGACGGCCAGAACGAATCTCTTCTACCGCATTTGAAATAGCGTGGCACGAAGATGCACATGCAGATGAAACAGTGTAGTTAACACCCATGAATCCATGTCTAATACTTAAAACACCAGTTGCCATATTTGGAATAATCGCCGGGATGAAAAAAGGTGAGATACGACGTGGCCCACGCTCGACAAATGTCCTTGCTGTTTCTTCTGTAATTGGAAAACCACCAATACCAACTCCAAGGATTGCACCAACTTTGTACTTATCGAAATCCTCTAGGTTTGCACCTGAGTCTTTTAGGGCCTCTTCAGTTGCGTGAAGAGCAAAGTGAATGAAGCGGTCATATTTTTTCGCTTCACGAGCTTCCATGATATTTTCATCTAATTCGAAGTTTTTAACTTCTCCAGCAATTTTGATTGCTAGATCTGGAATAGGGAAGCTTTCAGCTTCTGAGATTCCTGATCTTCCTTCGATTAGTCCATTCCAAACATCTTGTGTGTTGTGACCTAATCCACAAATTGTTCCAAGGCCTGTGATAACAACACGTTTATTACTTCTGTTACTCATATATATTCCTTTATCTTCCTTTATTTATTCTTCAATTCTACTAAGTTTTTTTCCTAGTATTTGATAATTTTGCAGGCATTTTGACAAGGCATAGAGGGTCTTAATTTTTACGCTTTTCAAGCATTACTGTTTAATTTTTAACGTAATTTCAGTAGGTTGAACACTTTATTCATTTTTATCGTTAATAAGTTAATATTTTTAAAGGCTTATACGATAAGACTGCCATGAAAAAGATTAACCTATTAATTTTATCAATTTTATCTGTTTACACTTTTGGCGCAAAGGTTTCCGTTGAATTTGCCAATGATATGCGCTTTGACAGCTGTAATGCTCCCGCAGAAGTTCCGGTTGTCATTTGTGAAGATGGTGACTCGCAGGTCGTTCTTCAGCGAAATCAAAGTGGTCACCTATTTGGGATTTATCGCAATGGAAGCACCAAGGAAACTGAGCTTTTTCCTGTTAGGACGATTAGCGATGGAAAAGAAATTATTTTTCATAATGCCAATAGTAAGCAATTTGTTTCTCAAAGAGCAGTACAAGAATTTGATACACCGGCCGCTCGTATCCAAGCAATGGATGAGGCCCAAAAATCTATCTTCTCACTTATTAGAAATATTGATCCTTCCCAAGAAGAAATTAGGGATAGCCTACAGAATATCTTAGAAGGTGTTGAAGACGATATTGAAAATCAAAATGAAAAGGTGACTCAAGCATACACAAAGATGTGGGTCCAAGATAATAATAACAAAAATCATCAGTGTGAGATGGCCACTAAGTGTACTATTAAAAAGTGTGGCGATAATCACTACATAATCTTTGATCCAGCTCGTAATGTGTATATGCCTATCAATTACTCTCGCGATACGAGAGGTAATGCTCAGTTCACTAAGAACGATAGTTATATCAAGTATGCTCGTACTCTTGGTGGTGCTGTTATTGAGAGAAATGAAGAGTATGAGAAGTCACGTCTTACTGTTCAAAGAAAGGCACCTGAAGCGATGGGGCACAACTCCACAACTTTCTTCAGCATGCAGGATGCTGGATTTAGCGACTACCTAAAAACAGTTCTTCCTCATTGTCCAAAAGAGATTCAGGGAGATATTATCGGCCTTGGAAGGCAATCGGTGCGCGAAAGAGATAATTTAGACTTCGTTCATCTTGTTGATGTCGTAAACGGAAATATCAATAGCCAGTATATCAATCGCCAGTTCTTACCAAAGAATAGCTGTCGCGATGGTGATAGTTACTATGCTGCTGATTCATATGAAAAAGTTCAAGACTATCGTCCACGTGCTAGTGGTGTTATCTCGATTCAAAAAGCAAATGAGCTTTTTAAGAAGGCCCGTGCAATGGAAGGGATGGCCTGGCAGTACGTACAAGACGGATGCTATGCTCGTTCAGAACTTATGGTTAATATGTTTGAAGAAGAAGGTGTTATCGCAGATAAGGCCTGGGCATCAGGAAAACTTAAAATTCCTAATCAGCAATATCCTTACTGGAGTTATCATACGGCACCTGTTGTTTATGTTGATAATGGAAGAGGCGGAGTTTCAAAGATGATCATTGATCCTGCTATTGCTTCAAAACCGATTCATGTTAATGAGTGGCTAGAGACAATGGGAGCAGATGCTTCTAAGGTCGATCATGTGGGGTTTCCTCCAAGTTTAGATGCTGTGAGTGTAGGTAAGACTGCTTTTGGAATTGCTAGTAGGGAATCATATCACCCGCAAACTGCGGCCAATATGATGAGCCGTGAAGCAAGATCAAAGGCAGCTAAGGAACTACTAGCAAATTATGAGAAGAGAATTCTTTAGGAATAAGTAAAATGAAAAAAATAATTCTTTGTACATTACTAAGCTTTGTATCTACTTATGCAGCCAATCTGGCCACATCACAATACCATGTCTCAACTTTTAAGTTAGAGAAAGATGAAATTACTGTTAGCTTCGTGGAGAGTGCTCCCTTTTACCGAGCGAGTAAAAAAGATGCGAAGTGCTTTCAAAAGGCAATTAAGTCAAAAGAGAAGGTTGAGATTAAGTACGATTACAAAACTTTTCAAATACAAAGCTGTAAAAATTTATAAAAAGAAAGCCTGCTATAAGCAGGCTTTTTTTATCTAAGAATTATTTTTTGATTATTGCTTAGACTCTAGGTACTTAACTACGTCTTGAACAGACTTAAGTCCTTCTGCATCTTCTTCTGGAATTTGAATATCAAATTCATCTTCCATCTTCATCATAAGTTCAACGATGTCTAGTGAGTCTAGGTTTAGATCGTCTACGAATGAAGTTGTTGCATTGATTTTTGCGATATCGATTTTTGTTTGATCCGCTACTAGTTGAATTACTTTTTGTTCCATATTTGTCTCCTAATAAATATATTAAGTTATAAACTCAATTTCTCTCTCTTATATAAAAATTTAATTTTAGTATATTAATATTTTTCTAGATATAAAGTCCACCGTCAATTTTAATAACTTCACCAGTAATATATCCTGACGCTTGGCTAAGTAGGAAGCAAACTAGGTTTGATACATCTTCCGTTGACCCAAAGCGTGAAGTTGGAATTGAAGCTATATAAGCTTCTTTCGCCTTTTCTTCAAGAGCATCAGTCATATCCGTTTCAATAAATCCTGGACAGATAGCGTTACAACGAATGTTGCGACTAGCTAATTCTTTGGCAATTGATTTTGTTGCACCAATAAGCCCTGCTTTAGAAGCTGCATAAGCTGTTTGAGAAACGTTACCCATTAAACCAACAACTGAGCTCATATTAACAATTGATACATTTTCAGCTTTTAAGAATCCACGTGAACAGATACTTGTTAGCATGATAGCACCTTTAAGGTTTGTATCGATAACTGCGTCTAGGTCAGCCTTTCTCGTTCTAAGCAGAAGAGTGTCTTTTGAAACACCCGCATTATTTACAAGACCTTCAACTGGACCAAATTCCTTAACAAAGTCATTTACTGCCGTCTTCATTTGCTCTTCATTATTTAGATCGAACATTAGGCCAGTTACATTTGAAGCACCAAGCGCTTTAAGTTGCGACTCAACTTCTTTAGCAACATCTTCTTTTCCTTCACGGTAGTTGAAGATAACGTGTGCGCCTTGAGAAGCAAGTGATTTAGCGATATCTAGTCCGATACCACGGCTTGCTCCTGTTATTAAAACTTTCTTGTTCTTTAAATCGTTATAAGTTGCAATCATATTTGCTCCTAAGAGTTTAGTGCTTCTCTTAATTCATCAAAGGCACCATCTTTGTCTAAAGAGATAACTTTGATATTACGGTTAATTTTTCTTGCTAGTCCCATTAGAACTCGTCCTGGTCCAACCTCAACACAAAGAGTGTCATCATCTAGGCTTGCAAAACTTTGAGTCCAAAGAACTGAACCATCAATTTGCTTGATCAGGTTCTCTTTTACAACTTCACCGTCTGTACCAATTTGATACTTTTTGGCGTCAATATTGGCAATATAAGGAATTGTCGTTTTATTAAAAGTTACGTCATTAAAAAATGCTGCCATATTTTCTCTCGCTGGTTTCATAAGACTAGAGTGGAATGGAGCACTTACTTTCAGCTCAACTGTTTTATGTGGTTCAGAGAAGTTTTCTGAAATCCATGCAACGGCCTTGTCACATGCGTCTGCATGTCCCGAAATAACGATTTGTCCTGGCTCATTAAAGTTTGCAGGCATTACTTCATTGCCTTCAGTTGAAACTTCTTTACATGCTTTTTCAACGATATCCGCAGGAACTCTCATTACTGCATACATTTTTCCCATTCCCGCAGGAACAGCTTCTTGCATATATTTTCCACGATTGTGAACAGCTCTTAGTGCATCTTCAAAGCTTAGAGCACCAGCTGCAACAAGTGCAGGGTATTCACCAACTGAGTGTCCAAGTACACATGAAACTTCAATGCCTGCTGCATCTAAGATCTCTTTAGCTTTTTGAAATAGGCCAATTGAGTAAGTCAGAATTGCTGGTTGAGTGTTTTGTGTAAGAGTTAGCTCTTCTTCAGGGCCTTCAAGCATAATTTTTGAAAGGTTGTATCCAAGAGCTCCATTTGCTTCTTCAAGTAATTCAAATGATGGGTGTCCTTCAAGACTTTTTCCCATTCCTACGTATTGTGATCCCTGACCAGGGAAAATTAAAACAACTTTTTTCATAATATAAAACCTTAATTAATATCTAAGTAGAGTTGCTCCACTAGTTAAACCTGCACCAAACGCATCTAGTAATAGTAGCTGACCACGTTTGATTCTTCCATCAACAATTGCTTCGTGCATTGCGATTGGAACAGTTGCCGCCGATGTATTTGCGTACTTATCAATATTAACAATTACTTTCTCTGGGTTGATTCCTAGAAGTTTTCCTGTTGTTTCGATGATTCTTACGTTTGCTTGGTGAGGGATTAACCAATCAACTTCTTCTAAGTCTTTACCTGCTTTTTCTAAAACTTTTTTAGCATTTTCGGCAAGAGTTCTCGTTGCTACACGGAACATTTCTTTACCTTTCATTTGCATAAAGTGAGTTCTCTCGTTTAGGTGTTGAGATGTAATTGGATCAACTGCTCCACCAACTGGTTGGTCAAAGAATTCTTTACCTGCACCATCTGCACCTAATTCAAGTGAAAGGATATCTGAGTCATCACCATCTTCGTTTGCACCAACAATGGCAACACCACAACCATCTCCAAAAAGAATACAAGTGTTACGATCTTCCCAGTTCACTTCTCTAGATAACATTTCCGAACCAACAACAAGTGCATTCTTAATTGCACCCATGCGAATAAGTCCTGTCACCATATTTAAACCGTAAACAAATCCAGAACATGCTGCTGCAATATCAATGGCCGCACACTTATTTGTGATTCCTAGCTTTTGTTGAAGAATACAAGCTGTATTTGGAAGTTTATAATCTGGAGTAACCGATGCGAAGATAATCATATCAATATCATTTGGCTCAAGGTTTGCCGCTTTAAGTGCATCTTGAGTTGCATGGTAGGCCATATCACTTGGCCACTCGCCACCTTCTGTTGAGCAAATATGACGCTGACGGATTCCCGTTCTTTCATAAATCCATTCGTCACTTGTTTCAACCATACTTTCTAGGTCGACATTTGTTCTAACTTCTTTTGGAGCGTAGATTCCAGTTCCTTTAATCTTTACTTTAATATCCATTTAAATTCCTAATCTTGGTAATAAAAAATTGCGCCTATTTTATTGAGTATAACAATGATGGGGAAGGGCAGGGGCGTTATTATTTGACACTGTGTGTTTTTGGGTCAAATTTACAATAAAAGGCCACGTTTGTGGCCTTGTGTTCATTTTAAAAGTTTTGAAGCTTCTTTAAGCCTTTGTAGACGGCGTGAAGCCAATCCTGTCTTTAAGAATTGAACAAGATCTGCTTTCTCATCCTCTGTTAATTGTAGTGGACGTCTAATATCGTCATCGCTTATTAACTGATATCGCAATTTATTGTTAACAAAATTTTCATCTTTTACGATTTTTTCTTCGTAATGACCTTGAGTTACCTCTGTGACAATATAGTTTTTAATAGCAGGACGCGTGTGATTATAGTGATCAACAACCTCTTCTAGAGTCTCATAAACACCGTTGTGCATATAGGGTGCAGATAGATGAATATTTCTTAGCGGTGGTGTTCTGAAATTATATTGGTCTGCCTTATTGCCAGTGACTTCGAAGCGACCTTTATCGTTCAAGGTAGCATCTGAACTGATTGGTCCAATTTGTGGAAGCCCAATTGATTTATAATCCCAGTCGGTTAAGTGTTGGCCACTGTGGCAGTTGATACAAGCGCCTTTATCTAAGAAAACTTTTAGACCTCTTTTTTCGGATTCATTTAGTGCTCCTTGATTTCCATTTAAGTATTCATCGTAGGGAGTATCAACAAGGTTAAAGTTTCTAGTGATAAAAGCTGCTAGTGCATTAGCAACATGTGAAATATCAATTTTATTCGCTTCAAAATCTTTTGGGTAAGCGCGTTTGAAAAGATTTTGGTACATCGCGCTTTTAGATCCATTTAGAAGGCGCTTAACTAGAGCATCCCACTTTGCTAAGTCTCCTTCTTTAGAGGCGATTTCATTATCCTTTCCTAACATCTCTTCAACAGAGAGGAGAGGGAAGATAACTTGAGCTGCTAGGGCATTGCGAATTTTCTTATTTAGTTCAGGCTTGTTATTAAGCTCCACACTTGGAGTTTTAAATTCACCCTTGTTCCAGTCAACGTGAACTCGTCCATCCCAAAACATATCTGTAATTTCGTCGTAGCCAAGATTGATTAAGGCCGGAGCATGGCGCTTAATAATATGGCCTTTACCGTCTTGAACGCGACTTTTTCCAAGTCCGGCACCACCAGTTCCAATTGAGAATGGAATATTGTCTCCTGTACCAAGCATTGGATGATGACAGTGCATGCATGTGATATCTTTATTTCCACTTAGGCGAACCTCTGCAAATAGGCGCGATCCTAGAATTACTTCATTCTGATTTTGTAGTTGGGATTCAGGTAGGGAAGTTAAGTTGTGTTTTTTGATGAGCTTAGAAAGTGCTTCATCTAATGGGGATAGGGCAAATGTATTAAATACGAATGCAATTGTTAAAAGTAGTCTCATGGTCTCTCTCTCAGTTTGTGTAGTTTAGTTATACTAAAAGAAAGTTTGATGGGTCAAACTGATTTTTATTAGATTCCAGCAGACTTTGAAAACGCAAAAAGCCCACTCATAGAGTGGGCTTTCTTATATGAGAAATAATGAATTATCTTATTCTTCTACTTCTTCTCTGTCTGCTTTTGTAGCGAATACTTTCTTACCTTTCCAGTAACCAGATGGAGAAATACATCCCTTCTTAGTTAACTCACCAGTTGTTGAATCAGCTACAACTACATTATTCGCGTAAAGCTTGTGTGTTTGACCAGCTCTTCTTAGGCCTTTTCTTGAAACACTTGTCTTCTTCTTAGGTACTGCCATTTTCTACTCCGTTATATTCAACTTCAATTTTTAAAAATCTTTACGAATGAGCTTACTTAAATACCTTACTCACTCCATTATTACAAGCCTAAAAGTTAGGCCTTATTAATTCTTATGTTCGCAACTGCCTGTATTTAGGTCGACTCCACAAGTTTGACATAGACCCTTGCAATCTGCGTCATGAACTGGGTAGTGATTTATGGCCAAAAAGCAGTTTTCTGCTACGGCTTCTCTTAAATCTGCCTTACCTCTTTCGTGGAAAAACATATCTGCAGTTTCATCAGAGATGTAAATCTCATCAACTTCTTCATACTCAGGATCGTCTTCATATCTCTTATTAATAAAAGCACAAGTGAACTCAGTTTCAAACTCTTGAGGAGTATCAATAAGACAACGTACACAAGTTGCTGTATAGGCTCCTGAAGCTTTTCCTTTAACGATTAGGTGCTCGCCAAAAGTATAGTCGCGAGCATTTTTAAGTTGAAGTTCAACATTTAAGTGCTCGAAGCCCTCAGGCTTAACTTCAGGTTCGAAGTCCTTTGTAATACCGTCTAGGATTGATTTTACCCACGCATTATTTTTATCAGTAAGATGATAAGTTTCAAACTCATCACCAACGCGTGAGATGAGAATCGTTGAATCTTTTAAGAAAGTATTATCTTTATTTACGATTTGCATTTTTTCCTCTGTGATTTGAGTTCTCTGTTTATATTGCGAGGGGCCAAAAGGCAAGAAAATTAGGACATTATGAACTTAATCGTGTAGTTTTTTACTTATGAGAATCTTTCTAACGGGCTTTTCTGGAGCCGGCAAAACAACATTTGGTGAGAAGCTATCTAAGGATGATAAATTTCAAGTATTTGACTTAGATGAAGAAATTTTTAATCGTATGGGAACTGGCTATGACTCGCTTGCGGAGTATATTCAGGACATTGGCATTGAAGAATTTCGTAAAGACGAAATCGATATGATTAAGCTACTTCATCAAAATATGAAAGATGATTATCTTGTTTCACTTGGGGCCGGAGCATTAGATGAGCAAGTTGTGGTTGATTTCATTTCAGAAATTGGCGGAAAGCTTGTTTATATTCAAAGTACATTTGAAGAATGCTGGGAAAGGCTTAAAAAGGATAATAATCGTCCATTGGCCAAAAATGGTATCGATTTTATGAAAGATCTCTATGAAAAGCGAACTCCAAGCTATGAAAAAAGTGATCTATTTCTTACGCAGGCACAAATTCAAGAAATAAATACAGTAGAAGAGCTCTTAAAATTGCTATAACCCTTCTATTTTGATACGATTTTAGACGATGTTATGTCCTTAGAAGGAGTTTTTGCGCCATGACAATGATTAGTCCAAAAGTAGCCATTCTTTCTTCGATGATTGAAGATTGTAAGGGATTTTCTAAAATCTTTAAAAATATCAATATTCTTATTGATTCATTTGATGACGCAGATTCATTTCTAATCTCTCATATTCAAAGACAATATGACTTAGTATTAGTACGCGCTCAAGATGTGGACTATGAAGGCCAATCTCTTTTTGATCGTCCTGAGCTAAAGAAAGTTCAAAGAGCATTCATTGTTGCTTCAAACTCTGACTTGAAGTCAGTTGCTAAAATTGAAAGTCTTGGATCGATCTTCACTGAATTAGATCTTCTAGTGCAAGTGCGTGGAGTTCTTGATCAATATAATCGCAAAACATCTTTAATTAGACAGGTTAATCAGCTTGAAACTTTCCATGATAAATATCGTCACAAACAAGAAGCTTTAGTTGCAAGTCTTGAGAGTGAAAGAACGAAGACTCTTTATGGAAAAGATTTCTTTGAAGTTTGCGACATAATTAATTTCAATAAAGATGAGAGTGACTTTAAATCTCTAATTGCAAATGTATTTGAGCCACAAGAATTTGTAACAAGTGTTACAGTTTTTGATCTTAATAGTAATACGAATAAGTTATGTGCCGTTAAATATGATGGGATGAAGAATATCAATGTTCCTGATATCTGGTTAGGTCATATTAAGCTTAGAGGGGTTAATGAGAACGGAATGAATATGGTAAAGAATATAGTTTCTAGCCTTGTTCATAATCCTGTTGTAACTCTTGCAATGTCTGCAAATGGTGTGGATATTACAACTGTTGTAGCTCTTGAAGTTGATCGTGATTACTTATTTAATTTTAACTGGCAGGTTGTAGAGTCTCTACTAAGTGGAGTATATGCTCAAATAGTGAATGCAAATACTCACTCAGCTGCGGTGGCAAGTGCTCAAGGACCTTTTGAGTTACTTGGTCAAATCTCTCAAACTACTCACGGAAGAAATCTTATTGCTGTAGACACTTCTGAAATATCAGATCTACTGGAATTAAGATCGGACTTTGATTTTGATTGGGAAACTTTTTGGCGCGATATGAAGATCAATCTATCGCAGATAACTAATTTATCAAATATTTATAATATCTCTTTTGAATCAATTGTTTTAGATGTTGAAAATGATTTCTTCGAAGAAAGTTTTGCAGCGGCAAAAGATCTTTGCAAAAATATTCGCTTAGCAAAGTATTTTTCAGGGAAGGATAAGAGTTTAATTCTTTCAATGTCATTAAATGTATTTGAAGTACCATATTCTCAGTATTCAATGGTAACAACAGCAAGAAAGTTGAAAGCTAAGAGATCGTTTCAAGAAAGCACAATATGAGAATAAAAAGTTGCATGGAGATTAACGTCTCAACTCTTGCAAATAATTACCAACTACTGAAAGAAATTTGTCCAAATAATGAAGCCCTTTTTATGGTTAAGGCAAACGCCTACGGCCATGGAATGGTTCCAATTGTTAAGTTTGCGTACTTTGAACTAGGGATTAAAGAATTTGGCTGTGCCAGTATTGGTGAAGCCTTAAGACTGCGTGAAGAAATTCCTAATGGAGAGTTTGAAGTATATGTTTTCTCAGATGTGAATCTAGATCTTCAAGAAGCAGCAGATATCTATTTAAATAATCGAATCATTCCAGTTCTATCAAACGAATCAAACTTGAAGTACTTTTTAGAGCAAGAAGACTTTAGATATTTTCCTCTGTGTTTAAAATTTAATACGGGAATGAATCGACTTGGATTGAGGCTTGATCGAATTGATGAAGTCGTTAAACTAATTAAAGCTTCAGGTAGAAAGAGTATCTATCATTTGATGTCGCACTTTTCGAGCTCTAGTTTATCGATGGATAAAAATAAGAGAAATCTTGCACAAAAAGAAAATTGGCGTGAGCTAAAATCGCAATTGCTTGCATCAGGGATAGAAATTGATAAGTCATCACTTGCAAATTCTGGAGCAATTGAACAGAAAGTAGGCTTGGAGGAAACACACGTAAGGCCAGGACTTATGATGTATGGACCAACTTCACTTCTTCCTCAGTATAGTCACCTGAGCTGTTGGCAAGGAAAGTTAATTTCTAGACTTGAGACAACTTTTATCAACAGTTTTAAAGTAGATCGCGGGACTCCAATTGGTTATGGAGCAACTCCATGTCCAACAGATGGTGTTGTTGGGATATTTGCACTTGGTTATGGGGATGGCTTTTCGACTCGATATCAAAATGTTCACTTAAGACACGGTAAAGAAATTGGCCAAATTGTCGGGCGAGTGAATATGGATATGGGACAAATTTTGTTTAATAACCAAGATCTTGAAATTAAAAATGGAGAGAGATTTGTGGTTTGGGATCAAAGTGGTGAGAACTTCTCTAACATATGCCTCGAGTCTAAGACAATTCCTTATGAAGTGTTCATTCACTTAACAGAAAGAATTCCCAAAATTTATCGACAGTAAGTAGCAGTTTCATTTTTTTTCCCGTAAAATTTCAGTAATGAATTATTTACTTAGAAGTTTTGTCATCTTTAATGAAAACTTAGGTCGCATCATTATTAAAAATGTTGCGGGCCTTGGAACGATAATGAATTTTATCGTTAACTTTTTCTATTGGGCCAGTCGAAAGCCTTATCGTTTCAAATTATTTTTTGAGCAGATGGACTTTATTGGCAATAAAAGTTTATTCATTATTTTCTTGGCCGGATCATTTACGGGAATGGTTATGGCCTACCAAACTTATTTTGGTTTCAAGTTAATTAACGTTGATTCACTAGTTGGGCCAGTTGTTGCAATTACATTGGCTAAAGAATTAGCTCCGGTATTAACTGGTTTGATTGTTGCAGGACGTGCTGGAGCAGCTATGGCAGCGCAGATTGGAACAATGAAGGTTACAGAACAAATTGATGCACTTGAAGTTATGGGTATTAGTAGTGTTCAATTTCTTGCTGTACCAAGAATTGTTGCCGGAACATTATCTCTACCATTACTTTCAATTTTCTTTCTCTTAGTAGGAAATATTGGATCTTATATTGTTGGTACTGTTGCCCTAAAAATTGATGATGCGATTTATCTCTCAAAGCTTGGACAGTTCATGTATGTCTCAGATATTTTCCAAGGAATAATCAAAGCTATCGTATTTGGATTTGTTATTTCTGTTATTGGAACATATTTTGGTTTCTCTGTTACAAAAGGTGCCCAAGGGGTAGGTAAGGGAACAAACTTAGCTGTTGTTTGGGGAATGATCTCGGTACTCGTTCTTGACTATTTCTTAACGAGCTTTTTAGTGCAGGTGATGTAGAATGTTACACTTTGAAGATTCGTCAGTAAAAATATTTAATTTAACTAAGACTTTTGGAAAACATACTGTCTTAAATGATCTTAGTTTTGATATTCAAAGAGGAAGTATTACAACAATCCTGGGGTTCTCAGGAGCGGGGAAGTCGACTCTTTTAAAACATATTCTAGGGCTTCATCATCCAACTTCTGGAAAAATTGAAGTGTTAGGCAAAGATCTTTCTCTTTTAGAAGAAGATGAACTTAGAAAGTTTCGTCAAAACTACGGAATGCTTTTTCAATATGCTGCCTTATTTGACTCTAAAACAACTTTTGAAAACGTTTCTTTTCCATTAGAAGAGTTCACTAAAATGACTCCAAAAGAAATAGAAGAGAAGGTGTTTGGTCTACTAAAGTCAGTAGGTCTCCAAGAAATTTCATTTGATAAATTACCAAGTGAACTTTCTGGGGGGATGAGAAAGAGGGTTGGTCTTGCAAGAGCGCTGGCCTTAAGTCCACAGGTTATGCTCTATGATGAGCCAACTACTGGTCTTGACCCAATTACGACTAAAATGGTCAACGACTTAATTGTCGATACGAGCCATAAACATAAAGATATAGGATTAACGTCAATTATTATTTCTCACGATGTTAAAGCGACGCTGGAAATTTCCGACTACGTTGCCTTCCTTAATCGTGGTAATATTGTTGAGTACTTACCAGCGAAAGAGTTTAGAAATTCAAAGCACCCTTTGGTGCAAGAGTTTATAAATCTGTAAGTACTAAGCCTAGGGAAGAGGGTTAAAATGAATGAATTTAAAGTTGGGCTAATGGCCCTAACTGCCATGATAGCAGTTGTTGTTATGTCACTTATTGTGACTTCAAACCAATCTGGTTTTGGAGCATATAATGAGTACTATACAACAGTAAGTGATGCGTCTGGTATTTTTCCAAAAACACCAATTAAGGTTGCAGGTATCAATGCCGGCCGAATTAAAGAAATTCGTCTAATTGGAAATAAAGCAGAAATTACTTTCGAAGTTCTAGCAAGAGTAGGAATCACAAAAGGATCAAAACTGAAGATTCGCTCTGTTGGTTTCCTTGGCGATAAGTATCTTGAAATTTATATCGGAAACTCTGAGGTTATTCTTCCTGATGGTTCAGAAATTATTGCAGAAGAGAAAGCGGGGATAGAGACGCTTTTAAAAGATGCAACAGATGTTATGCAAGATGTGAAAACACTTGTCGGAAGTATCAAAGAATCATTTGTTCCAGAAGGTGGCGAGCCTGCAATGAAAAAGATCATTCGCGACGTTCAGCTTACTCTAGAAAATACTCGTGAAATGACTGCAAAATTGAATGATATTGTTGGTCGCAATAACGAGAAGATTCAAAATATTGTGAATAATCTTGAAGCATTTTCTGATCAAATTGCCTTTCAAACAGATGCAAATGAGCCTGAGAGTACAGTTGCTGATGTAAAAGAAATTTTAAAGAAAACAGATCGTATGATGGCCGACCTACAAGGCCTTGTAAGAGATATTAAAGATGGTAAGGGGACAGTTGGTAAGCTACTTGTAGAAGAAGAGATTGCTGATGAGGTTAAAACGACTTTAGCTAGTGTTCAAAAAGTTATTGGGCGTGTTGATAGTATTCGTACTCAATTTTCTGTTTATACAGGGGCCAATACGGGAACAGGACAAACTGATACGACAGCTGAACTTAGAATCTTTCCTTCTCCTGGACGTTTCTACTTACTTGGTGTGACAACAACTGAGTTTGGACCAGAAAGAAGAAAGATTACAGAGACGACTGTTGGTGGAACCACAACTGTTGTTGATGAGAAGAAAAGAAAATATAACGATATTCTTCTTAACCTACAGCTTGGCCGTCGCATTGATAACTGGACATTTCGTGGTGGTCTAATTGAATCATATGGTGGATTCGCTGTGGATTATAATTTTGACGATATTGGTCTGGTATCTTCATTAGAAGTTTTTGATTATAGAGAAGATGTAGGGCCAAATATTCGCGTTGGGCTAGATTTACAACTTTGGAACGTACTTTATGGTAAAATCGAAGGTGAAGATTTAATTAATGACCCACATGCAGTTTATAGTCTTGGTCTAAAATTTAATGATGAAGACTTAAAAGGATTCATAGGAATTTTTCTATAGGATGTAGTAAATAGATGATGATGGACAATAGAAATTGGCTAATTCGCACAAAATCAAATAAGATTCTTGGCCCACTTTCGAAACAAAAAGTTATCGAATTTGTTCAAGATGGAACACTTACAGAGGAAGATGAAATCTGTAGTGGTAATGGATATTGGTTTTGGATTAAAGAAGACGATTTATTAAATCGTTATTTATTTGGCGAAGAAGAGCAAAGTTTCAATCCTGTATCAGAGGCAAAAACAAAGGTTGCCTCTAGCGTATCTAAGCTTGTAAAGACTACTGGTATAGTCGAAAAAATTAAAGACTCTGAAGAACTTCCTGCTACACCAAGTTCTACTGAAGCTGAAACGACGGCTTCTGGATCAATCTCAATAAATACAACAGAAGATGGTGAAGAAATCGTTTTACCAGAAGATGGTGATCTCGATTTTCCTGAACCAATTGATTATAGCAATAATACTCTTCCACAACATGATGCTCCAGTTGTTACAAACGCAAGTCCGCTAAAGGATATGGATGCTGGTGTTAGTATGGCCGAAGTTGCTGAGGCCATGAATGTAGAAGAGGAAGAAATTGTATTACCAAGTGATGATGACCTAGACTTTCCAGATCTGGGAAGTACACAGTCAACGCTTTCTCTCGTCTCTGAAGAGCAAACGGACACATCAAGCAGTGAGAGCCAAATTGATCTTCTTGTTGCTGAAGCAGAAGCTGAGAAAGAGAAAATTGTCGCTGAAGCAGATTCTAATTTAGACGAGATTGCTGAAGATGCGAGACTTGCTCTTGAGGAAGAAAAGCTAGCAGGGCTTCCAGCATCGGCGCCAAATTTAGATGAGGAAGAAGAAATAAAGCCTATGAAGGCCGTTGAAATGCCTCGTCCAAAAAGAAAGAAGACGAAGAAAAAATCGACGAAATCAAAAAAGAAAAAGAGAAAGAGTGACTATAGCTTTGTCTATGTGGCCATTGGAGTTCTCATAATTCTTTTATTTTTTATTTCTAAGTTTTATTCAAAGTTAGTGGGAAAGGATCTCTTTTCTGAGCTTCATTTTAAAATGCCTACTACAACAGTATTAGCGCAAGAGTTTCAAGCAGATAAAAAAAAAAGATATTTTTAAACTTTGTTAATATTTCTTATAATTTATCGTTAAGTGGAGTTGAGTACAAGCCTGAGTTTGTAAAATCAGCACCTCCAAATTGTTCAAATATTTCACAATTTGAATTTAATTTAATCTATGCATTTACAACTTCTGGCCAGTCCTCAAACCAGTGGATTGAGTTTCAGGCAAAATGTCAGGAGCTATTTTATTCAGATCTTATTGTTCAAAATAAAAAAGAGAGTCGTTCATTAAAAGCACTCGAGGAAATCGAAGAAGCTTTAAAGATGAAGTTTGATAGCAAAAATATTGGACATCAGAAGTTTTTGAAAAAGTTAGAAAGAGAAAACTTTCATCAATTGATGTTAGAAATTGTCATCGCTTCTTCTTTAAATAAAGCAGAATGGTTAACTGGTGTAATCATTGACCTTTTAAAAAGAAATATCGAATTATATCCAGTTTGGATTAATGAAAATATTCCGCGTGAAGCAAGAGCAAGGTATGAGGGAGCACTCATACGTATTTTTGATATTATTAATAACTCAAGTATTGATGAAGTTTATAAACTAATGCTTTTTAAAAAATTCACTCATATCTCTTCTGGAGATAGTCGATTAAAACTATCACAGCTTCTAAACCAAACATTTGGCTCGACTCTTGAGTTTGATCTCTCTAGTTATAAATTTGGAATCAAGCTCGCTCCATTTTGGGTTCAGGAATTAGAAGACTTTAAGTTGAAGCAAAGACTTGTCGAGCGCTATTTTAATACTCCTGCGATTCAAGGTTTTGATGACTATGGAAATATTTTGTTTGAATATAATATTCCAAATATAGGAAAAAAGAGGGATGAGTTAATTGAGAAGGTAGCTTCATCTTATCAGTCATATAATTTTGAAAAAATGATGTCATTGATTGTTGGACTTAGAAATCCTGTCTTTAAGCGAGAATTAGTTAAGAAAGATAAGTTTTTTGAAAGACCTATTTTTAGTATTGAAAGAACTTATCTGGCAGAGAAATTAAACGAAAAAAATAGTAGCTGGATTGCATTTCATTTACTATATCTAGGGCAAAGAGACGAAAATATTATTAAGAACATAATGGTCGACCTATGAAGAATATATTTATTTATCCAACTGATACAGTTTGGGGTATTGGTGGAAATCCATTTGAAATAGAAACATATGAACTGATCGCAAAGATTAAGGGGACTTCTGTAAACAAACCTCTGAGTATCTTAACAAATGATGTCCAACAGCTTATTTCAATCTCTAGAGGCTCGGAGAGTTTGGATGAGTTATTTGATGACCTCTTTAAGTTTCAGATAACAGTAGGGTTACCAAAAGCTAGCTTGTCACTTAATTTCCCTACAGGTCCATTTGATGAAACAAGCTTTATCTGTTTTCGCGTAATTCAAAATGAGATTATTGATGAATGTATTAGGGACTTCCCAGGTTTCATTACTTCTACAAGTCTAAACTTAACAGGTGAAGATCCTATTAGTGATACTGAAGAAGCTAACTTATTTTGGCAAAAGCATTGCCCTGAAACGAACTTTATCAGTTCCGAGTTTTTAACTCCAAGTGGGAAGTCTTCAACAATTGTCTTTATATCTGGCTTGAGTGCAAAAATAATACGAGAAGGTGAGGATATTAAAAAAATTCTCGAAACATTAGATAAGCATGGAATTAATTACTGATTATTCTCAACCTGAATTTTATCGTTTTTCTCGTGATTCAATTGAGCTTGCTGACTCGGTTGTAAAATACCTTTTGGCAAAAACGATTAATCCAGAAACAATTGCTGACTTATGTTGTGGTTGTGGAGTTATATCCCTTGAAATAATTCAAAAGCTATCAAATAAAGTATCATTAAACACGACTTCTCTTGATCTCTACGAGCTTCAAGAAGAATACCTCGAACATATTGAAAATAATATTGATCAACTTCGTAAGTACTTACCAAGTATTAAATTTAAAACTCAAATTTGTAATATACTAGATGACTCGAACTTAGCTACTAATTCTTACGATCTCATTGTTATGAATCCTCCTTACTTTAATCAGGCCAGCGGACGATCTGCTTTGAATGAAAGAACTAGGAAATGTCGCGAATATAAAGATGGCCAATTTGAAGCATTATTAAAAAAAGGCGCAGAGTTATTAGCGCCAAAAGGATATTTCTTCTTTGTTTGCCGTGAAGATAAAGATACAAAAAATGTCATCAGTAATATTTCAAAAAATTATTCAATTGAAAGGTTAGATCAGACAAATGCCTTTTCAATATTTTTACTTTTTCGTTCTTAATTGAAAGAATAAGGACTTTAGAGATTCTTTCAAGTCATTATCACTAATATCTCTAAATTCATTTTCTGCTGCTTGCATAATTGCTTTGTATTCAGGAGACTGAGGGTGAAGTCTATTTTCAACTTCTTGTTTTACCTTCTCTTTTTGAACAACAGAAGATTTCTTTTTTGTGAAGTATTGATTATCTACTTGGAAAAAGACCTTTGAAATATGACCTTTTGTTTGTGGCAGTACATTACCAATAGACTTGATAATTTCTGTTTCCATATACTTAAGCTGTTGAGCATAAACTGGGTGAGACGTTAAAATAGTCAGTGACTTATGCTTAAGTTTCAATGGAATTGTAAATTGTGAAAGTCTTGGCCCAACAATTCTATCCCATGAATTTGAAAGATCGAGGAAGTCAAAAAGGTCGACACTTCCAAGGCCTTTTTGCTTGGGAGCATAGTTCTTATAGCGCGCCAGCTGGCCGTCAGTATCAATATCTTTAAGAATATCTTTCAGGTTTTTCACAGCATGCATCATATATTAAATAGGCTCTCACAGTCAAAGTAATAGACGATTCCATTAATCCTAGGCATATTAGTAATATGAAGTTTCTTATACTTATAAGCATCGTTTTATTAAGTTCTTGTGCGGGGTATCGTTTTAGTGATTCAAGTAATCCTTTTGAGGCCCAGGGCGTGCACAGTGTAACAGTTTTTGTTGTTAAGAATCACACAGGGATTACTGGCCTATCTCAAATTTATACAGATCAAATAGTTGAGACATTATCTTCATTTAGTAACTTAAGAGTTCGTTCTGGAAAGAATTATCGAAGTGATGCAATACTATTGGCCGAAATTACAAGTAAGAAAATTGCTGGTAAGGAAGTTAGGGAGCAAGGTGATACTCTGATGAGTGATGATCAGAAAAATCAACTTGGTGGAAATAGAAATGCATTCTATCTTTCGACTGAAGGTGCATATGATTTTGATATTGAAGTAAGTGTTTTTAAAAAACCAAACTTTGAAGAAATTAAATTCTACGAATCATTTTACAAGTTAGATCATTCTCAATTTCCTCGTAGTATTTTCTCTAAGAAATTTACGATTAACAGTTCTTTTATTATTGAAAATACTGTTGGTGGCATTGATACATCTGCACCTCTAAGAAGTGTAAAGAATAGAGGTACATTCAAGAAGTCTCTAGTAGATGATGCAAAAGAGTTCGGAGAAGACTTTAGAGAGGTACTTCTATATGCCTTCTAAAAAGCAAAGCTTCGAACTAAATGGTATTGATAAGATCGTTTCAGTTCTAGAAGCATTTGATGGTGTTTATCATCTGAGTGTTCCAGATGAGTTTACTTCAAAAATTATTTGCGATAGCTTGGCCAAGAAAGCTAAGAAGCTTTGGCCTCATGAATTTAGTCTCGACTTTATTGAACAAGAACTTCTTGCTGGTGGTGGTTTGTTTGGTCCATCAGGGCCATTCATTGTAATTGATGCTCAAGATATTAAATCAAATGCATTTGATACATTTAATAATAATCGTCATTTAATTAATGAATCAATTATCTTTATAACGAAGGGAAGGCTACCTAAGGGATTTCCTAAAGATGACTTAACGGCACTTTCTTTAAGTGCTCCTAAGCCATGGCATTTTGGCCAATATCTTGATGTTTTTGCAAAATATTTTGGTTTTCAGATCTCTGCTCAGATTAAAAACTTTATTGAAAAGTCTGTGCCTGAAAATGCTAGTGATTATTTCAACTGCTGCCATATTCTTTCTCACCATGTTGACGAGAGTGGGATGATATCTCTCGATAAGGCCAAGACTCTTATTAAGATTAAGAAATTGGATTTTTTTGATCAGGCAGATTTATTCAATCAATCAAATCTTAAAAGGTTTTATTTGAACCTTCTTCTTATTGAAGACGATTTTGGAATATATCTCGATTTTTTCCGCTCATTCCAGGGGCATGTAAATAAGGTTATTGATCCTTCATATTTGGCTGCGAAAAAAACACCTAGTAAATACGATAGGGGAATTCAGCTTGCTTCTCGTAAATGGGATTTCCAAGAATTAGTTAAATTTCAACAGAAAATGATTGATTTTGAAATCATGGCAAAGTCAAAGGACTTTTGGTTGAGAGACAGTCTACGAAGAGAATACTTAAGTCTATAGGATTAACTTCAAATAAGTACAAACACAAAAAGCGGAGAAATATCTCCGCTTCTTATATATTCAAACTTTCGAAAAAGATTAAAGTTTGTTGATTTGACCAGCAAGTCTAGATGTTTTTCTACCAGCAGCGTTACCTTTGATAACTCCGTGCTTAGAAAGACGTGAAAGAAGCTTTTGCGCTTTAACTAGTAGAGATGATGCCTCTTCTTTGTTACCTGCTTCAATAGCATTTCTTACGTTCTTTACAGCTGACTTAACAGCAGTTTTTCTTGCAGTATTTCTTTCGTTTCTAACAATTGATTGTCTAGATCTTTTCTTTGCAGATTTGTGGTTTGCCACAATCGACTCCTACGTTTAACTTGTTCAACATCTAATTAATAAGCCCCTTTTTATAATCTGCCAAGGGCCTTTTTGCAAGTGAAAAGTTAAAATTACACGATAAGTCACTATATTTTGTTGTTTTTGTTGGTTGGGCCATAGGACCAAATAAGGCCCTATTAACCAGTAATTTAATGGACGATCCCTTTTAAATTAGGTACTTTCAATGCCAATACAAAGGAGACACAATGATTAAACAAATTGCCGTTATTGGAGCAGGGCAAATGGGGCGTGGAATTGCTCAAGTTGCTGCTATGAATGACTATAAAGTTTTTATGTACGATATCAGTGCCGAGGGTCTTGAGTTCGGTCACAACTTTATCAAAAAGCAATTAGACAAAGGTGTTTCAAAAGGGAAGTGGGAGCAGTCTTACGTTGAGGCGACTCTTGCAAATCTTACGACAACTTCTGATATGGCCGACCTTAAGGATTGTGATCTATTCATTGAAGCTGCAACTGAAAACAAAGAAATCAAATTTAAAATCTTTAAACAATTAGATGAAATTGCAAAACCTGAAGCGATTCTTGCTTCGAATACTTCTTCAATTTCAATTACTGAAATTGCTGCTGCAACTTCTCGCCCAGCGAAAGTAGCAGGAATGCACTTTATGAATCCAGTTCCTGTAATGAAGCTTGTTGAAACAATCACAGGGCTTGAAACAAGTTCTGAAACAATCAACGCTGTGGAAGAAGCTGCTCAGAAAATGGGGAAGACTGTTGTACGCGCAGACGACGTAGCAGGCTTTGCTGTAAATAGAATTCTTATGCCAATGATTAACGAAGCTTTCTATACACTTTATGAAGGTGTTGCTGAAGCTAAAGGTATTGACGATGCAATGAAGCTTGGATGTAACCAGCCAATGGGTCCATTAGAACTTGCTGACTTCATCGGTCTTGATACTTGTCTTGCAATCATGGAAGTTCTTCACGATGGTCTAGGTGATACAAAGTATCGTCCATGTCCACTTCTGAAAAAATATGTAACTGCTGGGCGCTTCGGACGTAAAGTAGGTAAGGGTGTTTATGAGTACTAATTTTGAAACAATCTCATTTGAAAAAATGGGTGATATCGGAGTTTTAAAAGTAAACCGTGAGAAGAAGTACAATGCTCTTAACTCACAAGTTCTTCATGAACTAAAAGATTTCCTATCTTCACTAAGCGAAAATCATGACCTTAAAGGGATGATTTTTACAGGTGCTGGAGAGAAAGCATTTATTGCTGGTGCCGATATCGCAGAGATGAGTGATATGAGTGTTGATGAAGGACATGACTTCTCAACTCTTGGACAAGATGTAACGCTACTTTTTGAAAGTCTTAATATTCCAGTTATCGCATGTGTAAATGGTTTTGCACTTGGTGGTGGTTGCGAAATGGCAATGGCATGTGACTTTATCTATGCAACTAATACTGCAGTATTTGGTCAGCCAGAAGTTAAGCTAGGTCTAGTTCCAGGCTTTGGTGGAACACAAAGATTGTCTAAGCTTATTGGTCGCAATCGCGCCAAAGAAATCATCTATACTGGACGCAATGTAGATATTAATGAAGCAAAAGAAATTGGCCTTGTTGTTCGTTCATTTGAAACTCAACAAGAAATGCTTGATGAAGCAATGAAGACACTTGAGTCTATTGCAAAGAACTCACCAAATGCTGTAGCTATTTCAAAAATGCTTATGAATGAAGGAAACGACCTTACTGTTGAAGAAGGTCTAGATATTGAAGCTCGCCACTTTGGTGATATCTTCTCTTCTTACGATATGAAAGAAGGGACAGCTGCTTTTGTTGAAAAAAGAAAACCTGTATTTAAAGGGGAATAATAAATGATGTTAAGTGACTACCAAGAACTTAGAGACCTAGTTTCTAAATTTGCAGACAGTGAAGTTGCGCCACTTGCGGCTTCTATTGATAAGAATGAAAAAATTCCAACTGAGCTTGTTGCTAAGCTTGGTGAAAACGGATTCCTAGGTTCATATGTTCCAGAAGAGTACGGTGGAGCAGGTATGGATTACGTTTCATACTCAATTATCGTGGAAGAGATTTCACGTGCTTGTGCTTCAACAGGGGTACTAATCTCAGCTCACACATCTTTATGTGTTTATCCAATCTTAAACTTTGGTAATGAAGAACAAAAGAAAAAGTATCTTCCAAAGCTTGCTACAGGTGAGCATATTGGTTGTTTCTGTCTATCTGAACCAAATGCAGGAACTGATGCTGGTTCATTAACAACTTATGCAGAAGATAAAGGTGACTACTACGAGATTAGTGGAACTAAGAACTTCATTACAAATGGTAAAGAAGCGAATATCGCTGTTGTTTTTGCAAAAACTTCTAAGACTGATAACTATAAAGGAATCTCTGCATTCATCGTTGAATGTGACTCAGAAGGTTTCGAAGTTATGAAATGTGAAGATAAGCTTGGGATCAAAGGATCTTCAACAGCTCAAATCGCATTTGATAAAGTTAGAGTTCCAAAAGAAAATTTACTAGGCGAGTATGAAAAAGGTTTCAAAATTGCGATGAATACACTTGATGGTGGACGTATCGGTATTGCTGCTCAGGCCCTTGGGATTGGTGAAGCTGCATTCCGTTATGCAAAGCACTACTCAAATGAAAGAGTTCAGTTTGGTAAGCCACTTCACGCTCTTCAAGCGATTCAATTTAAACTTGCTGATATGAGTACAAAACTTGCTGCGTCTCGTCTTCTAATTTGGGAGGCTTCTCGTAGAAAAGATAATGGTGAAGAGTATTCACTACAATCTGCTCAGGCAAAGCTATTTGCAGCTGAATCGGCAATGTGGATTACAACTCAAGCGATTCAAGTTTGTGGTGGTAATGGTTATACAAAAGAGTATCCGGTTGAGAGATTCTTCCGTGACGCTAAAATTACAGAAATTTATGAAGGGACTTCAGAGATTCAAAGAGTGGTTATCGCTGCTAATGAGCTTAAGAGCTTAAAGTAGATAGTTGTTCAATTGAAAGAGAAGTGATACGGTTTTAACTTGTTATGTTAAAGAAAATCTTGGAGAAAGTAGGCATGGCCAAAAAAACTACTAAGAAGAAAACAGCTAAGAAAGCTGCGAAAAAAGTTGCGAAAAAAACGACTAAGAAAACAACTAAAAAAGCAGCACCTAAGACAGCTAAGAAAACAGCTAAGAAAGCTGCAAAAAAAGTTGCGAAGAAAACAACTAAAGCAGCAGCTAAGAAAGTTACAAAAAAGACGGCCAAAAAAGTTGCCAAGAAAGTAACAAAGAAAGCGGCTAAAAAAGTAACAAAAAAAGTGGCCAAAAAAGCTGAAAAGAAAGTCGCTAAAAAAGTTGCAAAGAAAACTACAAAAGTAGCAGCAAAGAAAGTTGAGAAAAAGACTACTAAAGCTGCAGCTAAAAAAGTTGCAAAGAAAACAACTAAGGTAGCAGCTAAGAAGACAACTAAGAAGGCTGCAGCTGAGAAAAAAACAACTGCAAAGAAAGCAACAACAAAGCCAACAAAAGCGAAAGCAAAGAAGGAAGAGGTTGTTGAAGAAGTTGTAGAAGTTGAAGAAGAAATCGTTGAGGTACAACCAGAGCTTTTTGATGAAGATGAAATCGAAGAAGAAGAGCTTGAGGTTGCTGGTGAAGACGAGATTTTAGAAGAAGAGGACGAGGAAGAAGAAGTAATTAAAAAGACTCCACTTCCGGCAACTGAAGAAGAAAAAGTTGAAGAAGTATTCAGACTTGCTGAAACTTTAGACTACTTCCTAGGTGATACAGATGAGTGTTTAGCAAAAGGATGTGATAATCCTGCGACTACAGCTGGTTTCTGTCGTCTTCACTATATTGGATATTGGAAAGAAATTAAGAATAAGATCTCAATTCTTGAAGAAGGAATGCTTCAGAAATATGTAAAAGAGATTATTGGTAAGTACCCGATAAAAGTTATTGATGAAGTTCTAAAAGATCTTAATGATGATAAGGCATTCGTAGATGTTCTTCGTGAGATGGATATTGAAGCGGATGAGAGCTTTGACGAAGTTGATGATATTGATGCAGAAGACGATCAGGATATCGCTTTTGAAACTAAGTCATCTGTTAAAGCTATTATGGATGAGGAATAGCGTCATTGTTTGCCCAAAGGCAAACTATTGGACGCTATGCCAGCTCCCCAATCTTTAGCTAGAAAACTAATTCAACAAGCCGGGTTCAAGCCCGGCTTTGTTGTCTCAGGAGCAATGGGAAAGATGTCGCAAAATAAAAGCGACACTTTAGCGAAGCTAAAGTTAGCGAATAATCTTTCTCATATGACCGAAACACGCGAGCTACGCTCTTTGTTTCTTGAGTCACATTCATCTCTGCTTCAAAACTGCCCTTTGGGGCACTTTTGCCGCAGGATGTGTCTCAGGAGCAATGGGAAAGATGTCGCAAAATAAAAGCGACACTTTCACGAAGTGAAAGTTAGCAAAAAAATTTACTTAAAAAATCAGAATTACTTAGAAACCTACTCACCCTTAAATAAACTTAAAAGATAAGTGTTAATATCACCAACATCTAGTGTGGCATCATCATTTGAAGATTCAGAATAGTCCATTCCTGTAGTTGCAAATTTTTCATTAAGATCATCTGCAGAGTAACCAATCGATCCTAGATCAACTCCCATCTCTTTGTACTTTTCACGATTCTCTTCCGAAAGGATAGAGTTTTTCATCTCCATTGCTAGAGCACGCGTGTTTCGTTGAGTATCTTCGTTTTCGTCTCCACTACGAATTTCCAGGTATGAAGAAACGATATTATTAAAGTGTACGAGCTTAGAGAAATTCTCGGCTTTTTTCTGCGTTTTTTCTGCTAGTGCCGCTATGGTTTCAAGATCTTCAATTTCGCTAAATTCATCACCCTTTGTTGTATGTTTTTTGATTTCATCACTTAGAGATTGAAGAATGGCGTCTTTCTTGGCCTCATAACGTTTTGCAATTTGATCCTTTACACCTTGAACAGTTGCAAGATTCTTAGCTTCATCCTCAGTGTAACCTTCTTCAATAAGAAGTTTTGCAACTTCCTCTGGATTATCTTCGATATCTTTTAGTCTTTGTAGTGTAACTTCTTCTTGTACCTTTAGCTCTCCAAGAAGAGAGTACTGTTCCTCTCTATTTGATGAAAGAAAGTTTTTACATGCCTCTGCATCAACGATCTTGCCATCTTTATAACATTCTTCCATTGCTGCAATCTCTTCTTTTTGTCCTTTTGCAACAGCGTCCATTGCTTCACCAGAAGAAATCGTTGTAAGAGCATCAATACTCTCGTCTGACTTTTCTCGTGAATCATACATTTTTACATTTGATAAGCTATCTGTGCCTTGAAGTTTTTCAAACTTCTTTGCGATACCATCTGTTGTTGTAATACTTTGTCTTGCTAACTCAATATACTGAATGACGTTACAGGCTCTTGGGTATGAGTAGCGAACAAGAGAATCACACTTATCAACTTTTTCGTCACTATCTTTACCTGAAACATGTTTTGCACAAGTATTTATGATATCTGCACGAACGATCTTTTTCTCGCCTTGTGTGTTATTCGGGTCGGAGTTGAAAACTTTGAATTCTCCACCGGCAGCCCCTGCGTAGCAAACAGCGTTGATATTACCAATACATGCTTCCCAGTTACTTGCAGATTTTAGAACTTGTTTTTGTTCACCGGTATTTGGATCTGTTCTTATGATAGTTTCATTTAGGCCAACGAGGTTTTCATTTTTAACTTTTTCTCTTACCGATTCATCTTCAGAAATGAGAGGGTAACCATAGTTCTTTGATTCAATACAGTAGCTCGTTGCTGCTGAGATAATATTTTTACCAAGTTGCGTTTTATATAATTCAAAGAATGTTTTTTGACTTGCGATTTTATCGTATTGGCCAGTTTTACTATCAAATTCTCCGTAAAGGGCCTTTTCAAGCTTTTCGATAAGAAATTGTTTTAAGGTTTCAAGTCCTTTTGATGTTCCTTTGGCCGTATCCATTGTTGTACGATAGCGCCCGGATCCATCTTTTCCACTCTGCTTCTCAACTAGTTTGTTGATTTGCTTAAGTGTTCCTTCATCGGCCTGAATTTTTCCCCATAGACAATTTCCAACTTCAACACCATTAAATGATGTTTTCTCTGATTCCTGTCGATAGCATTCGGAATACATATCCTTGACACCAGGAACACTCATGGCACTTTCAAACATCGGGTTCTGACTTGTTAGAACTTGAAGATAACGTGCTTCTTGATTGTCATTGCTATTTTTTGCAACGGCACTAAAGCTTAAGCTCGTTAGAATGAATAGGGTTTTTAACCTCATAACCATATTATACTACTCGGTTATTTGGGCAGATAACTTTAATTCAATTTGATTTAATTTAATGTGATTTTAGTAGTTTAGGAGATTAAAAAAGAGAGGTGAGTTGCAAAGAAATTGAGGACTTAGCCGTCCTCTCCAATAGCTTCTACTGGGCATGCCTCAAGAGCAGACATACACTCTTCAAGTTCAGCATCATTTGAAGGCTGAAGCTTAACGAAGGCATGGCCTTCGTCGTCATTCATTTCAAAGAAGCGAGGAGCCTCCATCACGCAAGCATCACAGGCGATGCATTGGTCATCAACATAGAACTTTCCATCTACATTTTGATCAAATTTTGCGCTTTTGTCGGCCATCTCACTTCTCCAAATTATTTAAAATTACTGTGGTAATTGTGCGTATTTATTTTGCTTAAAAGTATATTCTTTTCCTAACTTATCTAGCAGAGTTTTTAGAGTTTGTTGAGCACTAATATTAGTAAGTGCGTTCACATCATAACCCTTTGAATCTGTTGATTTTGCAGGAGTCGTAGCAACAATTGTTGTTTGTGTAGCGTCTTCAAAAGTAAATAGACCCGAGTCTTTTGTGAAAACTTCAGCAACTTGTTTCTCATCAAGTTCACCTGTTGGTCCAGCACCTTCAAGTTTATTGATATTGATTTCTTTAATACCAAGTCCGTACTTCTCTTCAAGTGACTTAAGTGCTTTTGAGTTTGAAGCTGCTTTTTGTACTTCTTTAATTGCTGTTGCCATTAGAGGAGCAACATCTTTTTCTTTTTGAAGAATTTCTTTTGCAATATCTCTTTGGTGATCTTCAATTTTTGCAACTACCGCTTCTTTACGATCTTGAGCGTAAATGATGTGGTAACCATATGAAGTCTTAACTGGCTGAGAGATTTCACCTTTCTTAAGAGCAAATGTTGCTTTTTCAAATTCTGGAACCATTTGTCCACGCTTAACCCAGTTAAGGTCTCCACCGTTCGTTTTACCTTGTGGCTCTTGAGTATATTTCTTAGCAAGAGTTACAAAGTTCTTAGTGTTAACTTCTTTTCTGATCTTGTTTGCTTCTTTAAGTGCTTCTGCTTCATTTCCATTTTCAGTAGAAATTAAAATATGTCTTGTTCTAACTTGCTCAGGTTGACTAAGTAGAGGCAGCTTGTCTTTAAATAAAGATTCTACTTTAGCCTTATTAGCTTCTTCTTTTAGAAAAGCTGTAATATCTGAAGATGAGATTGTTACAAGCTTTCTTACGTTTGCACTTTTGATTGTAATAATCTTTGCATTTCTCTTGTCATTGTAAAGTTCATTTAATTCTTTAGTAAGAGCTTTTGAAACAGGAACATGTTGAACAATGTTTTGTAGTTTCGTCAGTGCAATTCTTTCTTTTTGTTCTTCTTCATAATTTTCTGGAGTGAACTTGTTATATGAAAGAAGAGTTTTATATTTATTGATATCGAACTGCTTATTTGTTTGGAAGTATGAAGTGTTTTTAATTTCATTAATTACTTCATCTTTTGAAACAAGAATCCCAAGATCTTCAGAAAGAACAACTCTTAGTTTTTGGAAAACTAAATTTCTGATCGCGTTGTCATAAACTTTATATTGACTCATTTGTTGAGAAGTAAGAGGTTGGCCTCCACCAATAAACTTTGAGTAAAAATCAGATTGTCTTTGTACTTCCATGTTAAAGTCGCGAACCTTAATATCGTGACCAGCAACACTACCAATTGAATCAGGTGTTCCCGTATTGAAAAATGGGCCTGAAACCATGAATGAAATAACGATAATTCCGATGAAAAGAGTCAGGAATATCTGCGATGATTTTTTCTGAAAATTAGATGACATTTTACCACTCCATGTAATTTTAATTTTCGTTATTATCACTTAAATATGCTACTCCGTAAAGAATATTGGCAGTTTAAATAATCCTGTGTACTCTTTTAATATAAAAAAAAATAGCAACTTAGGATTAGAATGAAGCTAATTGCATCGGAAGGATCTCGAACCAAATTAATCATAAACCTAGTTGTTCTATCACTTGCATTTTACGGCGTGTCAAAGCGTAAGGCACCTTACAAAGAAGCCTCAATTTTTGAAAATGTTATGATGGACACGTTGGCACCTCTTCAAAGAGGCATTTCAAATGCATACAAGAATGTAGCTTCGTTCTTTGAAGACTATATGCTTAATGTTAATGCGTCGAAAGAAAATGTTACTTTGAAAGAACAAATTGGTTCGTTAAAGCAGGAAGTATTTGCGTTAAAGCAATTAGAACAAGAAAACCAACGCCTGCGTCAAATCTTAAATTTTGGTAAAAAAATTAAACATGAAATGATCTCTGCTCAAGTTGTGGCCTGGGACTCTTCAAGTGACTTTAGAGTTATTCGTATTGATAAAGGTTTCAAGGATGGTATTAAGTTGCAATCTACTGTTGTAACTTCAGATGGAATCGTTGGCTACGTTTATCGTTTAACAGATCACTTTGCCGACATTCTAACAATACTTGATCCAAGTAACCGCGTTGATGTTATCGTAAATCGCACACGTTCATATGGTATTCTTGAAGGTTATTCTGGATGGCGTACTGTGATGAAGTATGTGGTACGTACAGATCCTGTTCGTTTGAATGATCTTGTTATTACTTCAGGACTTGGAAATATTTATCCTCGAGGAATCCCTGTTGGGATTATCACAAAGATTGAACGAGAGAGTTATGGGATTACTCAACACCTAGAAGTAACTCCAACTGTCGACTTTTCAAAACTTGAAGAAGTCGCTGTTCTTGTTCCTTCAGAGGACCAAGACAAGAAACGTGTGGAGTGGGAAGCTCTAGAGAATAATGCTCAACAAGGAGATGGGAGATGATTAAGTCTTCAGATATCCCAATTCGATTATTAATAACTGTATTAATCCTAATTGTACTAGAAGTTTTGGCCAGTGCTTTCTTACCACTATTTGGCCTTAACAAATACATGATTCCATTTAATGTTCTTCTTGTTCTTTATATTGGTTTCAAATTGGAAACTCCGTATCTTGCAATTATCATTTTAATTCTTCAATTAACTCATTCACTTTTTTCAATTGAAGGGTGGGAGTACGGAACAATTTCGGGAATCTTAATTTGTATTGTGATTGGATACCTAAGAGATCTTCTACACTTTACAAGTAGCTTTATCACGATGCTGACAGTTTTTCTCTTTCAGGTTCTTTGGTTTTTTATCAGTTCATCACTACTATATTTAAAGTTTGATAGCTTCGATTATATTGTGCAGAAATTTTGGCGCTTTATTCCTGAGAGTATTATTTTATCTTTATTAGCTCCTATCTTCTTTTCATTACTTGATAAAGTTTGGAGAACGAAGAGTGAAGGCCTTATGGGGAATAATGTCTAATGTTTGCTGAAGAAGAAGTAGTTCGGTCTCATAAGACTAGGGCCGACATTCTATTTACTTTAATTACACTCGCGTTTGCGATTATTTTAATACGTTTATGGTACCTTCAGATTTACCAAGGTGATCTACTGTATCAATATTCAATTCAAAACCGCTTAAGAAAAGAAACAGTTAAGGCACCAAGAGGAATGATCTTTTCACGTAATAATCAACTCATGGTTGATAACGTACCTCGTTTTGACTTAGTTATTATTCCACAATACTTAGACAATAAGAAAGAGACGATTAAGAAGCTTGCTAAAATTCTTGAAATGACTGAGAAGGAGATCTACTCAACTCTTAAGAAATTTCGTGGGCAAGCACGCTATCGTCCTGTTCGTATCAAGAAAAATATTTCTAATAAAGAAGTGGCCATCATTGAAACAGAAAATGAGAAGCTTCCAGGTGTTCAAGTTGAAACATTTATTTCTCGCGAGTATCGAGATAAGGAAGTTGGTTCTCACTTGCTAGGTTATATTGGAGAGATTTCTCAAAACCAACTACCTCGTTATCGCAAAAGAGATAATATTGATTACAAGCTTGGAGACTTTATTGGTCAAGCAGGTGTTGAAGAAAGATTTGATCAGGACCTTCGAGGAGAAGATGGTTATCAAATTATGGAAGTAGACGCTAGAGGGCGTATGCGCCGTTCTATTGGAACTAGTAATATTCTTGCGGGCATTGAAAATAAGAAAGCAACACCAGGAAACAACCTAAGATTAACAATTGATCGTGATATGCAAAAAACTGCTTATAAATCCTTAGAGGGGAAAGTTGGTGGTGTTGTTGCTGTTGACGTTAGAAATGGTGAAGTACTAACGATGGTATCTCGTCCTTCATTTGATCCTGGGCAGTTTTCTAAGGGGCTAACTTCAGAGTATTGGAACTCTCTTATTAATAATCCTGACCGCCCACTTCGAGATCGTACAATCCAAGATCACTATGCTCCAGGTTCTACATTTAAAGTTTTTACAGCGATTGCTGCTTTAGAAGAAGGCATCATTAAAGCTAAAGATGAAATTATGTGTGGCCCACGCTTCCGCCTAGGTCGTCGTACTTATAATGACTGGAAAAGATCAGGACACGGAATAACTGATTTATACAAATCTCTAAGAAGATCTGTTGATGTTTATTATTATAAAATCGCAGTTGAATTGGATATTGATGTACTTGCAAGATATTCGAGAATGTTTGGACTTGGTGAGAAGACAGGTATCGCACTTCCAAGAGAAACGACAGGTCTAATTCCTACTCGTGAGTGGAAAGAAAAACGCTTTGGAGAAAAGTGGCAAGATGGTGAAACGGTAAGTTGTGTTATTGGACAGTCTTATGTTTTAACAACTCCACTTCAACTTGCTGTTTCTTATGCTGCGATTGCAAATGGTGGGAAGGTTTATAAGCCTCAAATCGTTAGAGAAGTTTTTAATAATAAAGGTGATATCATTAAAAGCTATAAAGAAGATCTAGTTCAAACAGCAAAGGTGAGTGAACAAACTCTGATTGATGTAAGACAGGGTCTTTATGAAGTGGCCAACCACCCAAGAGGTACTGGTTGGTGGGTTAGAGGTACTGGTGTAAAGATGGCCGGAAAGTCTGGTACGTCTCAGGTTATCTCGATGAGTACAACTGAGCTATTTCAAAAATGTTCTGAGAAACCATATAACCAGAGACACCACGGGTTATTTGTGGCTTTTGCTCCATATGAAAATCCTCGTGTTGCAGTTGCAGCTGTTGTTGAACACGGTTGTTCTGGATCAGGTGCTGCAGGACCTATTGTTCGAGATGTTCTAACGACGTATATGAAAAAGTATATGCCAGATCTTCATAAGATTTATGCCAAAGAAGATCGCAAGATCATGTCAGACTTTTTCGCCGATAGAAGAAAAAAGCGTGAAGAAGCGGAAAGACTTAGGGCCGAAAAAGAAAAGAAGAATGAAGATTCTGATGGTGATGACGAAGGTCAAACTGAAGATTAAAAAAGTGAGAACTTAATGGATTTATCAAATATTAAAGAATTTTTTAAAAGATATGACTTCTCATTCTTTCTTTTGAGTTCAGTTATCTTTTTCTTCGGAATTCTTAATCTATATTCAGCAACACATGCGTCTGCCTCTACTGCACACGCTAATTTATTTAAAGTACAAATTGGATGGTATGCTCTTTCGATTGTAATTGCTTTCGTTATTAGTTTTATTAATCCACAAAACCTTTATCGTTTCGCATGGCCTATTTATCTATTTAATATTGTTCTACTAATATTGGTTATTGTTCTTGGTCATAAAGGAATGGGGGCAAGACGTTGGCTAATGATTGGGCCAATTAGATTCCAACCTTCAGAGTTAATGAAAATATCTGTTATTTTCGTACTCGCTAGATACTTTAGAAATTATGCTCCTGATAGTGAACTTGGACTCAAGGATTTAATTAAGCCTGCTATCTTGGCATTTATCCCGACGATCTTAATTGTAGTTCAACCGGACTTAGGAACAGGACTTCTTATTCTTCTTATTTTCTTTACGATGGTTTTCTTTAGAAAACTTAAGTGGAAGACACTTTTAATTCTCGCTCTTGTTGGTCTTGTCAGTGGTGGAGTGATGTATCAATTCGGTTTAAAGGAATATCAAAGAAATCGTATTAAAACCTTTATTAATCCAACTGCGGATGCAAAAGGGACTGGCTATAATGCTATTCAATCAAAGATTGCTATTGGGTCTGGAAAAATATTCGGGAAGGGACTTAGAAAGTCCTCACAGGCTTCCCTGAACTACTTACCTGAAAATCATACTGACTTTGTATTTTCTATTTATAATGAAGAGCATGGCTTCTTTGGAGCAATCTTATTAATTGGGTTATATCTTTTCTTGTTTTTTAGATTTGTGTGGCTCTCTGTCAACGTCAGTAGAATCTTTGAGTCCGTCACCATTATCGGGGTCATGAGTATATTCTTCTGGCACACCTTTATTAATATGGGAATGGTCATGGGGTTATTACCTGTTGTTGGTCTGCCTCTTCCTTTAATGTCTTATGGTGGTTCTTCACTTTTGACATTTGGGGTTTGTATTGGAGTAGCGACTTCTATTTCAAATACAAGACGCTTCTTTTAGAGGAGCGGGATTTTGGCATCGATAATGCATCTATATTAGTAAAACAACTTAATATGGAGCAAATATGCTAAAAAAGATGATCAATTTTTTAACACTTGTCTTAATACTATCCGCGCCACAGGCCTTTGGTGCTGGTTTCGATAGTGAGTTCGAGTTATTTGATCGCCTTAAAGAAGATATGTGGAATCTAGGTCTAGATTTCGAATATGTGCATACAACTGATATGAAAATTCCGAATACTGATGTCATCGATGGGGGAGCTCAAGGGAGCGAAGATCAAATTATCGTGAAATCAGTACCTTATGAGTTAATTCACCGTTTTGAGAGAACATTTTAAGATTTGATTAAAATAGTACTAATATTTGACTATGTCTTTTTTATCTCGCTACAATATTCGTGTTAGTGAGGTATGCAATGAAGCACGTATCTGCAATTGGAAGTTTACTGAAGAAGATCTATCGTATCTACAGTAATCACATTCTTAGTTATCTACAAGACAAAGGCTTTACAGACTTAAGGCCAAGCTTTCTTGAAATTCTAGTTTATATTTGTGAAAACGAAGGACCAACTATCAAGGAGATTGGATCTTCTTGTGGCCTAAAAAAACAAACAATGACAAGCCATCTAAATGAATTACAAAAGCGTGGCTATATCGTTCGTAAATCTTCAGAAGTTGATAAGCGTGAACAACGCGTTTACTTAACTGAATATGGTGAGAAGTTTAAGTTCTCTCTCTTTGATGTTCTTGAATTAATTGAAGGTAATTATTCGAGAAGAATTGGAGAGGTTGAGCTTGAAAGAATTCAGTCTACTCTTGAGAATATGCACAACAAATTAAGTAATGTTGAAAGGCAAACTCTAGAGTCGAGAATTCAACTCAACCTATCTCTCGATTTTTAAGAAGTTTAAGCTACTTTAACTACAACTGAACCTTGAGTTGCCGGCCAAAATTTATAGCCGCCGGAAACGTTATTTACGTTAAAGAAACCTTTCTTTACTAGCTTTTCGCATGCTTGTATTGATTTAAGTCCATCCTCACTAATCACTAGGATAGGTGTTGTCTTATTTGTAATCTCAACATAGCGGTGATCGAGTTCTTCATACGGAATATGAATAGCACCTTCAAGCTTTACAGGTTTTTCATAATCCTTAGGTGTGATATCTAAAATAATATAATCCATATCCTTATCTTCGTAGACATCAAAGGCTTTGCGAGGAGAAAGGTCATTATATGGAAGTCCCATTAAGATCATATTATCATCGATGAATTCACCATTTTTTACGCGAATTAAATGATTTCTTTGAAGTGAAACAGAGAAGTCGACCTTTTCGTCAATCTTAGCAAGGTTGCGTTCAATATTAGTTAGTCTAGTATTGATAAAATCTAGCATTTGAAAATATTTTAAATCCACGAAAATCCTCCTCGTTCCAATTTCTTATCGGCCAAATAAAAAGTGGAATGAAGGAATGTACCCTTATTTAGAAGAGAGGGTAAAAATTTCCGTAATAGATATTCCCAGTAATAACCGTTGTTAAGAAGCATGAAGTGAAGAGAATTGCACCTTCATAAATACCATAACCAAGTTCAACACTAAGGTTTGAATCGTCAGTATCATCCTTCTTAATCTGTAGATCATCTTGAATTGAGAAGACCCAAATAAGGCCTTTACGAATAATTGGAATGATAATAATAGAGAGTAGGATTTTTAAAATAACTTGAATCGTGTACCACTTAATATCTTGAAGAGAGTGATCAAGTGATGATGAAATAATCGTACAAAGCCCTAAAATAAATCCCATGTATGAGATGGCAACCGCCAAGCTTTTTTGCACAAGTAGTCTATTAAAAGAGAGCTTTGAAATAATCTGAAATGTCTTTGAACAGAATCCAATGAGAACTACAGCGAAGAGCCATAGAAAAAGCGTCATAATAAGAGAACTATTTGAAACCTTAATAACAGTTTTTAAAATATAGGCCAAAGAAATTGAGTGAGAAAAACATATAATAGCGTAAGCATAGTTTTTACGACGTAAAATTTCATCAGCATATTCAAAGTTATAAAGAACAATACTTTCTAAAATATACAGTGAAGCTAGGTAGAGTGCGATTACCATTATCGACTCTAAAAATAATTGTCCAAGTGCAAAGTACATTCCATCTGAAACATTTATTACAATATTCGAATAAATTATTCCGATTCCAATAATTCTTCCAAATAGGTGAATTGTATCAGTAGAGTTTTTTGATGGAGAGAATTTCTTTAGAATTTGATGCTTAATTGATGGAAAGAGAATTAAATGAGCTTGCTTATAAATATAAATAATAAAGCAAATAATTAGTGCAAAAATAATTCGAATAATTAATTTATCGTATAGCTCATTCATTCTTTTGTTCCCACTTAGGTAAACTTGTATATTTCTTAAGTATGTCTTTTAGTGTTGTTTTATTTTCACTTTTTTTCTTGAACGCATAGTGTGCCGTAGTCACTGTTCCGTTTGTCCCAAATTCATTGTTTAGGCCATAGAAAGGAGAGCTTGCCTTTTCTAAGACAATCATTCTGCGATAAAAGTCATATGTTGGAGTAAATTCACCCCAGTGAAAGATTTGAGGAAAGTTTTTGTAGGTGCGGTGAAAGCGCCATACTTTTTGTCCTGAATCAGATGTTCTCCATGTTCCATAAGCAGGGGAGCCGATATAGATTGAACCCGGAGGCATTGGGACTGTTGAGCTTTCATCATTTTCATATCTTCTAAATAAAGACATCCCAATATTATTTTGATTCTCCAAGAAGAACTCTCGAGAAATCCTGACGTTAATTCTTTGGGGTGCTTTGAAGGCATGAATGATTTGGTATCGATGGTGATAAGTCTTAATCAGAGCACCAGTAGAAAATTCTCTTTCAAGAATAACTGAAATTGGTGAGCCCTTAAATATATTTGCATACGCATTCGCATTAGGAACAAATATTGTTCTCTTCTCAGACGGAGAAAAACTCTTCGATATACCGAGATAAAGCAAAATTAATAGCACATAAAGTGAAAACTTATTCATATCTATTTATTATAGACGGGCCCCATGAGGCTAGTCCAAAGATTCAAAGATTAATTTGAAGAAATAATTTTATTAATTTCTGCTAAATTCTCTTTGCTTAGTTTGTCCATGTCACAATGAAGTCTATTAATTGCGTGAGACTTCGAAAATTTATGGAATAGATCAGTTGCTTCGTTAATATCGAAGTATTCAGTCTTTCCACCCATTTTTGAATTCCTTACAACTTTCATCGTGTATTGCCCCTTGTCCTTTGGTCTATCTGCTGCATAATACTTAGATAAACGTCCAGTTGAAGATGAGCGAATAACTTCCAGATTGATAGACTCTAGATAGGCTTGAACCTTCTCAAGAGTTGCCAATTGTGAAGAGTTGAAAGATTCAAAAATCTTTTCAGGCGTTTGATTGTTAACAATGGCCTTTGCGTAAGGATTATTTGAGTGTCTTAAAATCTTCATAAGGTGATAATCGTCGTGCTCAATATATTTTTCAATATCTGCCGGGATTAAATATTCATATGGAGAAGTTTTAAAATAGCGTTGTAAAAGTTTTTCAAGGCAAACTGCACGGTAGTGGAAGTAAACCATGATGAACATGTGGTAGCGACTTAGTAGGAAGTCATCAAAAGTAATAACTGCTCTTTCTGAAATACCAAGTGTAGCTTGGCCATCAATAATTGCAGGCTCAAGATTATCAAGAAGCCAGTCAAGATCGTAAGAACCATAACTAACTCCGCAGAAGTAACTATCTCTTAGAAGGTAGTCCATGCGGTCGCAGTCAAGTTCACTTGAAACTAATTGATGGAGAAGAGGGAAGTAGCTAATTCCATCGATTTTAAAATAATCGTGATCACTAGTTTCACCGCGAATTAAATCAGCAATATACTTTCTTTCAACTCCAAAGACTCTTTCAACTTCTTTTAGGCTATGAGCAAGGGAGCTATCTGCGATAGCTTTGATTGTATAATCTTCGTGAGTCGCTTGACGCTCACTATTTTTATCGCGATCAAGAAGATACTCTTGAGGAATTTTAAGATCAGTAAGCTTTGGCATTACGACTTCTGTCGAGTGACTTAAGGGCGCGTGGCCAATGTCATGCAGAAGGCAGGCAAGCTTGAAAGTTTCTTTAATCCTTAAGTGTTCTTTTGTGATGATTTGATTTTTGAAGAGACGGTCAAATGCCATTTCTCCAACTTTCATTACACCGATCGAGTGGATGAGGCGAGTATGAGTGGCACCTGGGAAAATATATTCAGAAAATCCAAGTTGCTTAATATTGCGAAGACGTTGGAAAAAGTCCGCGCGAATGATTGGCTCTTCTTCTTTAAGAATATGAATTGATCCGTGGACCGGGTCTCTTACTTCCATTAAAAATTCCTCAAAAATTAATTAATCTTATCTTTATTCGCAATCAGCCAATTAATGATATCTTGAGATTCGAACATCGGCTTATCATCGATATAGAGACATGGTACAGTTCTTCGTCCTGTAGTATTAATATGCCTTTCTAGGGCCGATGTGTCATTCATTATATCGCAATAAGTTAACTTAATCCCTAATTGATCAATAACATCCATAACGCGATGGCAAAATGGGCAGCCTGTATAGTAAAAAAATTCTAGTTTCATAATTTCGTTCCAAATAGAAAAAGCGGCAAAAGCCGCTTTTCTTATATTTATATTCGATATCAATAGATTTTAGTAAAAATCGTCCTCGTCTTCTTCCTCAGATGAGTCAAGGCCAAGTGCATATCTCTCATCTTCGTCAAGTTCTTCAGTAGAGATTTCTTCTTCTGGTGAGTCAAATGCATCGTTGTATCCCCAGCCAAAGCTAAGGTCATCTTTCTCATCTTGCTCATCATCAGGATTATACTCTTCTTGTAGGTTTGGTCCTGGCTCGTTGTAATCTTCCGCAGCTTCAAGTCCTACACTATCTTCAGTCTCTTCGATCGTTTCAAGCTTTGACTGTTCTGCCACTGCAAGCTTATCTTCTAATTCATATTCTTTTAGAGAGTCTGCTAATTGAGAATCAAGAGCATCTTTGTGCTTCTCTTTGTATTTTGCAATTGCTTCTTCGCGAGAAAGACCTTTGTTATCGGCAGATTTTTTTACAGTTTTCTTAGCGACTGTTTTGGCCGTTTTTGGAGCGGCTTTCTTTGTCGTTTTCTTTGCAGTTTTTTTTGCAACTTTCTTTGTTGCTTTCTTTGTTGCTTTCTTTGCAACTTTTTTTGCAACTTTCTTTGTTGCTTTCTTTACTGTTTTTTTGGCTACTTTCTTTGCTGCTTTCTTTGTCGCTTTTTTAGCCGCTTTTTTTGCAACTTTCTTTGTTGCCTTCTTTGCAGTTTTTTTAGCTACTTTTTTTGCAACTTTCTTCGTTGCCTTCTTTGCAGTTTTTTTAGCTACTTTTTTTGCAACTTTCTTCGTTGCTTTCTTTGCAGCTTTTTTTGCAACTTTCTTTGTTGCTTTCTTTGCAGTTTTTTTGGCTACTTTTTTTGCAGCTTTCTTAGTTGTTTTTTTAGTTACTTTCTTTGCCGCTTTCTTTGTTGCTTTTTTTGCAACTTTCTTCGTTGCTTTCTTTGCAGTTTTTTTGGCTACTTTTTTAGTTGCTTTCTTTGCAGTCTTTTTGGCTACTTTCTTCTTTGCCATATATACCTCGCGAAAAAGTTATAAATCGTCCTTAGTATATAAAAGAAATTAAAAATTTCGCAAGTTCTTTTTTATTTATAATGGCCCATTTAGGGCCATTTTAAAGGGGACTTGGTTAATTTAAGTAAAGTGATTAGAAGTATAAATTCGAACCAAATTCTTGCAGTTCAGTTCTTGGCAATGGGTTAGAAATGACATCTCCCGTGGCCTTAACATCTTCAGGGCTTCTTGGAGTTTCACCTTCTGGCGAGAAGCCTGCTTGAAACTCCATGTAATTTGATTCATTCTTCGCGTAACCTGACGCAGTATCTGTAATCGATGTTAGGCTAATAAGCTTTGTTGAATAGGCGTTACGGCGATGATTCTTATTTTTACTGGTGAATGGATTTACTGAACGTCCATTATTTTCCCCGCCATAATCTTTCCCAGGAGCATATGCCGTCCTTAGGGAGTTATTATTTAGTGACGGTGAAGGAGGGTTCGCTTCATTGTTCTGGCGGTAAGTCGTAATGTAGTAGAGGTTAGACTGTGTTTGTTGAGCCTTAGTGTTAATATACGTCTTCACGGCCCCTAATAGTGGGATCGTTTCACAGTTGTCTGGCTTTGCTTCTTCATCCTTTCCTAGAATGAAGTAAGTGAAGCGTGAGGCAATACTTTGTTTTTGGCACTGCGGAATCGGGAGGGCAACAGTAGTCGTTGTTGGGTCGCCATCAACATCTGGATCAAAGATTGCCTTTGAGGCTTCAATATAGGCCGTAGGATCTTGAGCACTAGTATTTCTTACTTTCGTTGCATAGAAATCCAGGGCCTTGCGATAAACGATAACAGCATCACTTAGAGTATCAATATAATCAGTTAGAACACCAGTCAGGGCCTCCCTGTCCTTATAAAGTAAAGTAGAGTGGAAGAGTGGTGCAAAGTAACCAATAGTTTTAGCCGCTGGATCAATATAGCGCACTGATGGAAAGTGATCGGCCGTCATATCTGTTTCTAAGCTGTTAACTGTTGGAACTAAGTAATTGAGAACATCATAATTTGTCGGAGCACGAACATTTTGAAAAGCTTCGATAAGATTTTGTGCTGTCACCCCGGCTTGATTTACCGTGTAGTTCGGAATATTTGCCCTTAAATCAACAAATTGCTTTGTTGTGAAAAGCCCTGCTTTCTCGCCAGTGATATTACTTGGGTTAGGATTGTAGGCAAGGGTTGGAAGGTCTGATTCCGAAGTCGTTTGCGAATTCAAATTATAGATCATATTCGGTATCGTAAATTTCACATCAACATTTGATGGAATCCCACCAATTGCAGCAGTTGTGTCAGCAGCATCTAGAAAAAAGTCTGAGGTTGCCGGTAGTGGTAGGCCCTGAATTTTTACACCATCAGTAGGGTCATCTGTTGTTCTTGGGTCACCAGTTGTTGTAAAGCCCATAATGAAGTTAGCACTTCTTGAACCAGAGGCATTTGCAATACGCGCTGAATTTGAACTCGATTCAGCATAATCTTTTCCAACTGTTGGTGAAACGAGGGCCGGCCCAATACGGCCACCAAAAGGCTTTGCTGCCGCATATGCTGCCATATCGATAAAGCCATTATTTTCTAGGAACGAAAATGGATTAAGTAAACCAAGGTACTTAGCTTTGGCCTTAACTGCATAATATGTCACAACTTTTGGATTCTTATAGAAGCCTAGAATATAGCCAGGTACAGGTAGTGAAGTCTTTGTCGATGCACATGACGCTTCTGCAGCTGTTCCACTTGAATCAGGAACAGCAATCGTTGAAATCCCTTCAGTTGTAGGAGCAAAAGTTGTAAAGAACGTCGTGAAATTCATAATCATCGGTACAAGATCAAGATAGCGCTTTGATGAAGCAACTAGTTCACCGCCGTTATAACTGGCATCTTGTGGGATTAGGAAACTAGATAAAGATTGTGGTGAAGGTGTGAACGTCTTTGGAGCTAATTCATAAAGCACTAAAGACTTTGCAAATGCACCGTCGAATGTTGTTTTAAAAATTCCACCACCAAGAGTTTTTGCCGCGGCCATATAGGCTTTCAGTGGTCGATCGTTAATTGGAATTCCTGTCGATTGATTCTCCATAAATAGTTGCTCAGGGTTAACGCAACCAGTGGCAGAACCACCACCACAAATTCCTTGTGTAATAGGTGGGCGGTTTACGATCATCTCAAGATTTCTAATTCTAAGAGCAAGCTCCATTGATTCAATCCACGCACCTGTTCGATCTGCTGCTGCAATAGGAACATCATTTTGTGAAACACCGGCTGCAAAAGCGTAATTCTTTGCGGCCGAAAAGTTATAAGTTGAACGAACCATACAGTTCTTTGCTTTTAAATTAACAAAGGCATCCATTGTTCTTTCAAATTCTTCACTAACATCTGGAATCCCTGCGACGTGAAAGCGAGGAAGACCAGGGATTTGATAAATTGTACAAAGGTTTTCGTTATTACCAGAGCCAAAGTGAAGACAAATTGAGGGAACGTTGTAATGGTCACCCTTAACACCACTACTAAAGTCAGAACCACTTTCATCAAAGCGCTTCAAGGCAAAGTTCATTGTTGTTGTTGAGTTAGCATGAGTGTTCTCATTCGCAAGTTGGCCAAGAACGTAGTACTTAAACATCCACTCTTTATAAGTATTTCTCATCTCCCAATTAAGGTGAGCAATATTTGTTAGTTGTCTAGCTTGAGAAGCGGCTCCCGACCAGGCAGCAGTATCAACTGCATTTTGCAGATTGATCTTGGCCTTTACGAAGAGTCCAACATTCACCACGAATGCGATGAATGAGAAGATTGCCACAAGTGTAACTCCAAAGAAGATACTAATTTGGCCTTTCGTGTTCTTAACTAATTTTTTCGAATGTGAATGTTGTGGTTGTGTCATAATGCCTTATTTTTCCGGTAACTTAATGCTACCGAAAGTGGCATTTATGCGTCAATTGATATGAACACTTTCTATTTCTAGTTAGTTGCACCGAGTTAAGTTGGCATTGAACTTGTAATAGAAATAGGTACCAAGGATATGGTGCCTAATCCCTGGAGTAGAACGTTTGTGCAGGCAAGGCTAACCACCTTAACCATGGCCTTTCGGTCATCTTTAAGTACTTGTTTTTGTGAGTACTTATCTCTACCAGGCTTATGGTCTTGTTCGAATCACGGATGAATAAGAACAGGGCCTGGTACCTTTTTTACCTGCTTAATTCTCAGCGACTAAATTGGTAAAATTAAGGAGTCGAAGTATGTTTACTTTGTCGATGCTTAGGAGGGCGATAATTGAAGACATTGAATTCATTTAATCCATTAGAGACGCGTACTTACAAATTTAAGAAAGCGCATATTGAATTCTTCTGTCCTCTTTGTCGCACTCAAAGGGCAGTTGTCACAAACCCTCACATGAATGCAAAAAACTACCTTCAGGTATTCATGCTTACAGTTGCAACAACTGGTGTACTTTATCCATTTATTAGCTTTGCAGGAATCTTTTCTTTCTTTCTATTCTGGGCAGGCTTTGAAGCAGCGCTTAGACTAAACTTCAAAAAAGAAATTCCATGTCCTCACTGTGGCTTTGATGCTGCTTGGTACAAGAAGGATGTGCGTATCGCGAAATCAAAAGTAAAAGAGTTTTGGCAGACTAGAGGTGGCCATGCTCAAATTGCTCCAGAGAATGTTGAGCAAGCTTTTGCAGACATGTATTAAAAAAATTTAGAACCTTCAATTTTTAATGAATATCATTTCAAGCTCTTGACGCAAGTTGTCCTTTTTTTTGTATTTGCATAGCTATTTATGACTTCTCGATAGGGGAAAGTCGTATTATTGTAGTAATGTATTCAGGTAATACTCAACCTTGCGGTTATAGCTGAATTCTTAAGTATTGTTTCAGCTATACGCGAAGAAAATTGGAGGAACAAATGAGTGTAAACAAGGTTATTTTAGTAGGACGTTTAGGACAAGATCCAGAACTTAAGTACACACCATCTGGGATGGCTGTATGTAACTTCTCACTAGCAACAGGTGAGTCTTGGACAGATAAGAACGGACAAAAACAAGAAAGAACTGAATGGCACAGAGTTGTTGTTTGGGGAAAACTTGCTGAATTATGTGGTCAATACCTAGCAAAAGGTCGTCAAGCTTACTTAGAAGGTCAACTTCAAACAAGATCTTGGGAAGACAAAGACGGTAACAAGAGATACACAACAGAAATCAATGCTAGAACAATTCAATTCCTTGGTGGAGCAGCTCCATCTGCTGGTCAAGGTGCTTCAATGGGTCAGTCTAATAACAACAACTCATTTAACCAAGAAATGCCTCAGCACGATGATATGAACCAAGGTTACGATATTTCATCGAACGCTTCATTCACAGCTGATGACATCCCATTCTAGAGATTAATTTAAATTTCTATATATGACTAAGGCCTGCTTTTGTGGGCCTTATTTATTTCTAAATACCTGAATTTTAAAGTAAACATAGAACGACTAAAGAAATCTTAACTTCGTGGCGATAAGTGAGTTGATGAGTCAGTTAAGATTTTTAACATTTCTAGTTATTCTTGCTTCATGTGGTTCTTTTGAGCAGCATGGGGGCCTTCTTCCTCTAAGCAAAGTTGAAAGTAATGAGATGCTTTTAACTGAAAGTGAGGAAGCTGAGTATCGTTACCTTGCAGACCTTTATGGGATCTCTGAAGAGAAACTTGATATCAAGGGGGACACTCCTAAGCGAGTTGTGCAAACAGAGAAAGACTGGCAACTTGAAGATATTAATCTTAATGAAATTGAAAATAGCTCATTTGTTATTAGCGACTACGAAGTAAGCTTTGTTGAAGATAAGTTTAAAAATGAAGCTCAACTAGTTGCAGAGGCCAAGGCCGCTGAAGCTGCTAAAAAAAGAAAGTCACGTGGAATTGCTTCTGTTCCAGAGGTAAGCTTAGTTCACAAGAAGAGAAGGCCAGCTTCACTCTTTGCTATGGCAAAGAAATCAACACCTGAATCAATTCGTTACTATATTGCTAAAAAAGGCGCTGATGTAAATGAGAAGAATAAGAGAGGTGATACTCCACTTCACATTGCTATCAAGAATAAGCGCTTCGATAATGTCCGTGCTTTATTAGGAATGAAGGCCGATCCAAATATTCCAGATGCGAACGGGAAGACTGTTGCCCAATATGCACAAGAGTTAGGAATAGAATCAATTTTAAAATTAATGAAGAAGAAATAAAAAAAGCTCCCTTCGGGAGCTTTTTTTTATTTTGTATATTCTTAGAATTTCTTTGAATTTATTTTGCAGCAGGAGCTGTTTCTTCAGTCGCTGGAGCAGTTTGTGCTGGAGCTGTTGTATCAGAGTTAAGTGGAGCTGCGATTGGCGCTGCACTATCAAGTAGTGATTTAGACTCTTTACCAGATTGAATCTTAGCAAGAAGAATACAGTTACCTAGGAAAAGAACAGTAAGTACAACTGTAATTTTACTTAGGATATTTCCTTGTTGGCTACCTGTGAATACGGCTTCTGAAGCACCACCTAGAAGACCTGCTTCCGCACCCTTACCAAATTGTAGAAGAACTACGATGATTAGAAGTACTGAAACAACACCGTGAAAAATCATTAAACCAGTAACCATAATTTATTTCCTTTCAATATAAATAGATAAATTAACAACAATTTATATCAACACATCGAGGCCATGACAAGTACTGTCTATGACCTGATGAGTTAAAAAATTATGATTTGATAATTATTTAGTTTGGACAACCAGTGAAAATTTGCTTTTCTAGATTGAAAAGATAGCAGTCACGTTTCTTGTAAGCGTTTTTAAAGAATAGTGGTGCTGCATTTGAAACGGCCTTTCTTACTTTATAGATTTCAGGCCAAGTAAGGGAAACAGGCATCTTTGTGTGAAGATAAATATTTCCGTTGTACGGTTTAGCGACGCGATCCCAAGCTTCTTGAGAAGGCTTATCATTGTCATCTCTATTTAGGAACCAAAGATTATCGAATTCACCTTTAAAGTCCTTAAAAAGCTGTGCAAATACTTCACCTTTATACGTGAACATATTGTCGAATTGAGTAAGCTCCGCTGTTTCTGAAATATTATATGAACCACTCATAAGTTTTGTCTTAGAGAAATCACTCTCATCATAATCAAAGATCATGTACTTGTGGTGATTAAGGGCCCAGTGACGAGGAGATGGTGCATGAGAGTAGTACTTAATTCTTACTGGTGCGACCTTATTCTTATTACCTGGAAGCTTCTTCCAATTGTAAACAAAGTAAGGAGTCATCTCTTTTGATTTTGTGCTTGTTTTATATTCTTGATTGTCGGCAACGATCTTAACATCAACACCTCGCTTAACAGCGTCCAAAAGTGCATCTGCTACATCTTTAATTACAAGGTGATTAACATTAACCAGAATATTCTTTTGAGATTCATTGATTAGCTTAATCATAGCATCGCGAACTAACCAAGTTTTCTGACCAGCTACCTTTTTAGGAGACATTCCTAAGTAGCGTCCAGTCTTGTAACTTTTAGAGCTTGGAGCATATTCTTTGTATGTGAAGTTCATTGAACTTGAAACGAATGAAGGATTCTCTTCTTCATTTGGAATATTCTTTAGATCTAAAAGATCAAGTGAAGCTAGGTTTTCTTCACTAACTTGTGAAGTGTAGATATCTTTTCCTGAATTCCAAAGAAACTTAAATTCTCGATTTAAAGTTTTAATTGTAGTACGACCTTCTTCAGAAGAGTCATTGTTGAAAATAAAGTTTTCAGAGTAACGAGATTTTGCACCACCTGAAAGGTTAGCACTAGAGTTGAATGCCCATTTATCATCAACGATTGAAAATTTCTCGTGCATTTTTTTGTAAGCGAACTTAACACCGCATCCGGCATCTTCAATTGATTTGGCATAATCAATTACGCGAGAACTACTTTTTAAATTAGGGTGAAGAACAACTTTTACATCGACACCCGAAAGGCATGCAACTTCAAGGTTCTTTGTTACTGTTGAGTCTGACCAGCTGTATACCGTTAGCCAAACTTTCTCTTTTGCGCCTTCGATTGCTGTATAAATTTGATTAAATGCTTCTTCACCTTGGTGTGGTGAGAAGAGGGCCCAGAAGCTTGTCCCAGCGAAGATATTACTTGCAATTAATGTCGTAAATAGCAGTTTTTTCATTGAGTCTCCCTACAGATTTGAGCATGGTGTATCCCACGCGATGCAAAATGAGAAGGTTATAAGAAATAATTTCAATAAAAAAGATGGTCACAAAGTGATATCAGTAACTTAAATAGATAATTTCTTTGACCTTCGGTAATCCCTTCTTTACCATTTTTATATGGGAAGAATTAAGAGACTTTGGCCATGGCTGGCCTGTGCTGCAGCGGTATTTTCGATCTCTGGAAATAGCTTTGCGAGTAGTTTAAAAATTACAACATTCAATCTACGTTGGTACGGACTTGGGGGGGAAATCTCTGGTCAAAGAACTGACGAATATCGAGATCCTTTTATCAAAGAATTTTTAAGCACGAAGTATATCAATACAGATATTTTTCTTTTTCAAGAAGTTATCGACACTGAACGATTGGGACAATTAATGGATGGCCTAGGTCACCACTGTGTTTCTTATCGTCATGAACAATTTAATCACCAGCACTTAATGATTTGCTTAAAGAAGTCACTTGATATCGTTCCTGAAAAAGGTGATGACGATTTTACTTACTCTTTATTAGAAAATCGTCCGTTTTTAAGACCTGCTCTTTATGGAAAGGTTATCGATCGTTATTCAAAACAGCCGCTTATTCACTTAGTTGGTCTTCATTTAAAAGCTGGCCCAGATGGAATTAGTGAACGCTTAGAACAAGTTAATAACTTAAATAAGAGAGTACTAGAATACCGTGAAGCTAATTTGCCTGTAGTCATTGCAGGTGATCTTAATACTTACAGAAATACTCGCTATGAAGATAAAGAATCTGACTTAGTCGTTTTAGGTGAAGCATTTAATACAATTAATGTGACAAGAAGAACGAGTGACTATGATTATACTTATCGTAATGGTGGCTCAGGAAATGTTTTTGATCATTTCTATGTTTCAAATACAGTTGAAACAAAGTACGTTGAAATTTGGCGTGCTTGTAGTGGAAGTAGTCGAAACACAAAGAGACTTGAGAATCTTTCATGGTATCAGCGATTTATCTCAGATCACTGCCCAGTTTCATTAAGAGTTGATATTCAGTAGAAAGCTTAATTGTTAGTAAATTTTAACATTCGAATTTAACTTTAATTAGGCCTAACTGTTCATTTTTTTATGCTACTTTTTGTGGCATGAAAGCTTTAATTATTTTATCACTTACTGTTTTAACGTTTGTTTCTGCGCATTTCACGTATGCACAGGATGTGAAACCAAACGTTGTTTTATTAACCTCACTTGAAACACCAAAGGTTTGGTATCGTCCAAAAGGTTGGAAGATTGACCCCAAACTTGAAAAAATCTTCAAGAAGCACTTTAAAAAATCAGGCTACAATATTGTCATAAAGCATAGTGTGGATTTTCACGAGCTTCGCCGACAACTTCATAATCCAAATAATATCGCTGTTTTTTGGGCGTCTCATGCTGCAGGAACAAGTCAGAATACGACAGGTTCAAATAATATGGGAGCTGTCCTAAGTATTAACGGAAAGGATGTTAAGGATCTATTTAAGTCAGTCCATCCTAATATTCGCTACCTTGGTCTCGTTGGTTGTGATGCTCAGGGAATCTTAGATGAAATTTCACGTGAAGGACATTACCGTTATAATCCAAACCTAAAGACTCATTCATTTACAGAGAAAATCGATGCTAGAAAAGGACTTAGAACTTCACTAAAGGCATCGGTTGGACAACTCGGATATACAAAAAGAAGACTATTCTTCTTAAAAAAGAAGTCTCTTATTTTCCGTCACGATTTTTATGGAAGAGAGGATTTATTAAAAGTTAATCAATACTTTCATTGCGCAAAAGAGAATGGATATCTTGTTAAAGGTGTTCGTACATTAACTCAAGATTCGATGGAAGTTGCTATTACGAACCCTCAAGGTATTCTTAAAATTCTTCCGGCAGGAAAAGCTGGAGATCGCCAAGAATTTCAATTCTATCTACCATACCACCCAGAGTTTGCTCGTCGTGATATGAAAATTAATGTGGATAGTCTCATTTATTTTGGAGAAGAAAGAAAATATTTAGGTGAGTTTGATTTTTCAACAGAATGGGGAACAGACTGGCGTGTCTTTGCTAAGCCCGACGGAACGGTCTTAGGAGTTACTAAAAATCTATACTTACCAAGGGGAAGTTTGCCATCATTCGATGATGTTCAAACCTACAAGGAACTAAGTTGTAACGATACTGAAGAAATGAAAGTTCACGTCTTTTAATTAAGCGTGCAGACCCATGTAGCTGTCCGCTTGTAGGGCAGCTCCACCAACAAGGCCTCCGTCAATGTCTTTGCATGATAGGAGGTCTTCTACATTTGAAGGCTTAACTGATCCACCATAGAGAATCGATGTTTTATTTCCATCAATTGATAGATTATCATTTATATACTGACGTATATAGGCATGAGTTTCTTGTGCTTGCTCTGGAGTTGCTGTTACTCCTGTTCCTATTGCCCAAACTGGCTCGTAAGCAATAATAACGTTTACACTGTCAATATCAGCAAGACCTTTACTTAACTGCTCTGCTAAAACCTCTTCGACTTTTCCGGCTTCTCTTTGCTCAAGTGTTTCACCAATGCAGAAAATAACTGTTAGGTCGTTGGCCAGAGCAATCTTTGCTTTTGCATTTAGAGTTGCATCGTCCTCATTGTAGATAGAGCGACGTTCAGAGTGTCCAATGATAACAAAATGTGCACCGATATCTTTTAGTGATGCAGGTGAGATCTCTCCCGTAAATGCTCCGCTATTTTCTGTGGCACAATTTTGAGCACCAATTTTAAAATCATCAGTATTTTGCAGACAAATAGGGATGTGGATTGCTTGTGGAGCAATCCATGCTTCATGACGAAGTTTCGTGCTGTCGATAGCATCAAAGAAGGCGATAACGTCTTCAGTATTCTGATTCATCTTCCAGTTTCCTACGATATACTTCGTTCTCTCAGTCATATTTACATCCCTTATTATTACTTATTTATTCAACACCAAATTTTAGAGCACTAATACCTGGAAGGCTACCTTTCTCGATAAACTCAAGAGAAGCGCCACCGCCAGTCGATACATGACTCATTTTATTCGCAAGACCAGACTTATTAACTGCACTTACTGAATCACCTCCACCAACAAGAGTGTAGGCATTTGACTCGCTTAAAACTTCAGCAATAGCAAAAGTACCTTTTGCATAATCTTCATTCTCAAAAATACCCATTGGTCCATTCCAAAGGATTGTCTTTGCTTCACGAAGAATAGAGCTGTACTTTGCAATTGTTTGCTCACCGATATCTAAACCCATCTTTCCATCAGGGATACCAACTTTATCAACTGCTTCCGGCTTTCCACCAAACTCACTTGAAACGATATGGTCAATCGGAAGAATGATTTTATGTGCCGTACTTTGAGAAAAAATCTTTTTAGCAAGGCTTACATCTTCGTCACTACAAAGAGAAGTTCCAACCTCATTTCCTTTAGCTTTTAGGAAAGGGTAGGCCATAGCTCCACCAATAATAAGATTAGAAACACTTGAAAGAAGTCTTTCAATGATTTTAATCTTGTCACTAACTTTTGCACCACCAACGACTGCAACAAATGGTGTCTCAGGTCTTTGCGTAATTTTTGAAAGAGCTTCGATTTCTTTCTTCATAAGAAGTCCTGCATAGGCCTTGTTTTTGAAGAAAGCATTAATTTCATAAGTTGAAGCGTGTTTTCTATGAGCAGCTCCAAATGCATCGTTAACATAAATGTCAGCATACTCAGAAAGTTTACGTGCAAACTCACGATCGTTTTCAGTTTCTTCTTTGTGGAAACGAAGGTTTTCAAGAAGAATGATCTTATTTGAGTTTAAAGTTAGAAGAGTTTTAATTCCGCGATCAAGACATGACTCAGTTAACGTTACTTCTTCACCCAGTTTATCTGCAAGGTAAGTTGCAACAGGCTCAAGAGAGAAGTCTGAGTTTACTTGTCCTTTAGGACGTCCAAGGTGAGACATCATAATTAACTTAGATGCACCTTTGTCTAGGATTAGCTTGATTGTTTCAAGAGCATTATCAATTCTTGTTGTATCAGTAATCTCTTTAGTTTCTTTATCTAGAGGAACATTGAAATCAAAACGAACAAGAACTTTCTTGTCTTTGATTTTTGAATCATCAATGCTGTCAATAAATTGTAATGCCATAGTTTTTCCTAATTTTTTTTATTAAAGTTGGCTACCGATGAAACCTGCAAGGTCGATAACACGGTTAGAGAAACCTGCTTCGTTATCATACCAAGTAACAACTTTTACACTCTTTCCATCAATTACTTTTGTTAGATCAGCGTCTACACATGAAGACTCTCTCATACCCATGTAATCAACAGATACTAGTGGTTGTTTTTCAAAACCAAGAATACCTTTTAGAGTTGTTTCACTTGCTTCTTTTAGAGCTGCGTTTACTTCTTCTTCAGTAACTTCTGTTTCAACATTTACAGTTAGATCAACAAGAGAAACGTTTGGAGTTGGAACGCGAATTGCGAAACCATCTAGCTTTCCTTTAAGTTCAGGAATAACTAGACCAACAGCTTTTGCTGCACCTGTTGTTGTTGGAACCATTGATACTGCTGCTGCACGAGCACGACGAAGGTCTGAGTGTGAAGCATCTAGAAGACACTGGTCACCAGTGTAAGAGTGAACAGTAGTCATGTGACCGTTGATTACACCAAACTTATCGTTTAGTACTTTTGCAACTGGTGAAAGACAGTTAGTTGTACAAGATGCATTTGAAACAACTGTGTGTTTTTGAGCATCATAAGTGTTTTCGTTGATTCCCATAACGATTGTGTTATCAACGTCTTTACCTGGACAACATAGAATAACTTTTTTAACAGTTCCTGTTACGTGCTTCATTAGTGATTTTTGATCTTTGAAAACACCTGTTGCATCGATTACGATATCAACTTTATCTTGTGTCCAAGGAATTTCACTTGGGTCTCTATACTTGTGAAAAGAAATCTCTTTTCCGTTAATGTGCATTTTGTGTGATTCATCTACACTTACTTCACCGTTGAAACGACCAAATACTGAATCGTATTTGATAAGGTGAACGTAGTCGTGGATATCACCTGGTGAGTTAACAGCAACGACTTCTAAGTTTTCAATGTTGCGGTTAAAAATTTCTCTAAGAACTGTACGACCAATACGGCCCATACCATTAATACCAACGCGGATCTTTCCAGACATACCTGACTCCTGTGCTTAATTATTAAAAAAAATACCACTGTAATATGCCACAATCGAGAGAGATTGCCTACCGAAAGCACATATTTCTAGGAGGATGCGACGTTTTTGCTCACTGCCCAAAAAATAGCTGAACAGGCTATAATTTTACTAATGCAAACAAGTTCAAAAATGCCATCAAATATTATTCACTACAAATCCAAAGCGGATTATGAAAGTGGTGTTAAAAGCGAGGCCCCTGTCCCTGAAAAGCTTGTCAAAAACGCAACGAAAGTTGTGGAGAAAACTGCCAAGGTTGCCGAAGCCGCTGCTAAGGCTTCAATCTCAACAGATGCTCTTGCAATTGCTCAAGCCGGAAAGAAGTTGGCCGTAGATGCTGTGACAACAGTTGCAAAGTCTGCTGTTAATGCACCTGAAGAAGCTAGTGAAGTAAAAGAAGTTAGTCCAATTAAGGAGTTACTTCCAATAAATAAGCCTGCAATTTTCTTTTTAGAGGGACTTCATCTTTCAACTCTGAGTTCTAAAGGTGGACTTGAGGATATCGCCAAGTCATTTAGTGATGGCGAGTTTGTCAGTTGGAGTGATGAAGATAAGGTTTTGGAAGAAGTTTTAAGAAGGCCAAAGGATCAGCCAATTATTCTCGTAGGTCATTCTTTAGGAGGGGACGCTGTTGTTAACCTCGCTAATCGCTTAAATAGTGCGGAAGCAGGATTTCGAAGTGTGGATTTGCTCGTGACACTCGATTCAGTTGGCTTTGATAATGATATCATTCCAAAGAACGTCAAAAAGAATCTTAATTTCATGCTAGATCGATCTTTTATTTTCAATGATGGCCCTAATGTCGCTCGTGATTTTAAGACGACTGATGTGATTAATATCCTACGTCCTGAGGGGCATACGAAAATTGATGAAGCCCCAGATGTGCATCGCGAAATTTTTGAAGAAATCACCCAAATTTTAGACCAAAACTATCTGGCCAAGAGAAAGCAACAACTTGCGGGCCTTTATCGCGCCTTCTATGAGATGAATCAGCAAAATAACTCATAATCCTTTCTAGTCTTTATCTTCTGATTATGCTATGAAGTGTCATGATTCAGACTCTTTTGTTATTATGTATCGCTTTGGCCAGCTCTTGCTTTGCAATTGTTGGGGGGGAAGCTGTTAATAAAGGAGAGTATCAGAGTGTCGTTGCTCTCGTTAGACTTGGCCGTCCATTTTGTACTGGAGTGGCATTAACGCCTACTCATATCCTTACTGCCGCTCATTGTCTTGAGAATAAAAATTACAAATCGATTCGTATCTATACTGGAGCAGGAAAAATTATGACTGCGGCTTCTTCAAAAGAGAACCTTGATGCTCAGTATAGTGTGACTGGAGTGGAGCTTCATCCGAGCTTGAAATTCAAATATCCAAATGGACCTCTAGCAGACTTGGCCAGCTTGAAAACAGTTGATCTTGCTATCTTAACAACTGATGCTCCTCTTCGAGTGAAGAAATTCTACTCTCTTTTAACTGATCCCAAAGAGATTCTAGATAAGATCGCTCCTGGAAAGCTTACGACAGCGGTTGGATTTGGTTATACTGGCGAAATCGGCTTTATGCCAATGGACACTGCCCATGCTCATATTATTTACGGTCAAAAGAGAATGGCCATAATTCCAATTTTTGAAGTCTTTTTTAACGAGATTGATATGAGAAACAAGCAAACAGATACTTGTTATATTGATAGTGGTGGACCTGTCTTTGTTGATGTTAACGGAGAACTAAAAATTGCTGCCATTGTATCTGCTTCATTTGGCTTTTGTGCGGAAGGGAAGTACGCAACACTCTACTCTCTTGCATACCACTCTGTTTGTTGGATTAAGAAGGTTACAGGTATCTCTGATGAGCATAGTGGCTTCCACTGTGGGCGAAATATAAAAATAGCTCAAGAATGTTACGGAATTAAGAATGAGGAAGATCTTCGTAGTTGCGCAGATAAGTACTCTGATGAAATCCTTCGAAGCTATCCTTAGTTGAATATTCAGTAACTTAGAAGATCGATTCATTTTGTTAACCATTTATAAAGATTTTTGTGAATTATATCTCGCGGGCCGCGTGTTATAATCACGCGATGGAAAAATCAAATCTCTCTAATATAAAGAAGCTCTACGAGCACAAGAAAAAAGTTTGTCATGATACTGAAATCAAACCTGAGGTTATTGAGGATTTCGTTGAAGAGGCCCTCAATATTATTTTGCCAGGTTCTGTGCGAATGCAATTTCTAAATTATGAAGACTTTGAATTGTATTTCAATCGCCACATCATTAATACGGATCAAATTTTTAATCATTTGAAACTTGATGCGCATGTCAGAGAAAAGTTAATAGCGTCGTATAGCGAAGAATTAGTGACGTTGGCAAAGAAAATAGAAATTGATGCTATTGCGCTCTTAGAAGGTGATCCTGCTGCACAAAATATCTGTGAGGTTGTTCTATGCTATCCAGGACTTTTTGCAATTGCCTCTCATCGTCTGGCCCATTTTTTCTATGAAAAATCTTTAACAATCTTTCCTCGAATGATTGCAGAATATGCACATAATAAAACAGGTATTGATATCCATCCAGGTGCACAAATTGGAGATTCATTCTTTATCGATCATGGAACTGGTGTCGTTATAGGGGAGACCGCAGTTATTGGTAATCGAGTAAAGATTTATCAAGGGGTAACATTAGGTGCTCTCTCAGTGAGTAAGGACTTACAAAATACGAAACGCCATCCCACTATTGAAGATGATTGTGTGATCTATGCTCACGCAACAATCTTGGGAGGAACGACTGTTATTGGTGAGGGGTCAACGATTGGTGGTAACGTTTGGCTAACACAAAGTGTGAAGAAGAAGTCTATTGTTTATCATAAAAGCGAAGTTCACTTAGATGTGAAGGATCGACAATTCAATATAGAGGAGCTTACATATGAAATTTAATAATATTTTGGAATCTGTTGGAAATACACCACTTGTAAAAATAAATCGTCTCTTTCCTGAGGCAAATAAGAAAAATATAACTATTTATGCAAAGCTTGAGCGCGCAAACCCTGGTGGTTCAATTAAAGATCGAATCGCAAAGAGAATGATTGAAGACGCGCAAAAGAAGGGCCTTGTCAAAGAAGGAACGGTAATTGTTGAGCCTACTTCTGGTAACACTGGAGTTGGTCTTGCAATGGCATGTGCTGTTCTTGGTTACCGCTTAATCATTACAATGCCAGAGAGTATGAGTTTAGAGAGAAGGCGTCTTATGGCACTTTTTGGTGCAGAGCTAGTTTTAACTCCGAAAGAAAAAGGTATGAAGGGAGCGATTGAAAAGGCCCAAGAAATTTGTGAGCAAGAAGAAAATTCATGGATGCCAATGCAATTTGATAATCCATCAAATGTTGATGTACACAGAGATACAACGGCCAAGGAGATTCTCGCTGATATTGATGGAAGTATCGACTACCTTATTACTGGAGTAGGTACTGGTGGACATATTACTGGTGTATCAGAGGTCTTAAAAGAGAAGTTTAATAACCTGAAAGTTGTGGCGGTTGAACCTGCGGATTCTCCTGTTCTCTCTGGAGGTGAGCCTGGGCCGCATCCAATACAGGGAATAGGTGCTGGTTTTGTACCTAGTGTTTTAAATCGAGAACTTCTTGATGAAGTTGTGACAATTAGTAAAGATGAAGCCTTTGAATTTGCAAGAAGTGCTGCCCGTCTTGAAGGTATCCTTCTAGGAATTTCAAGTGGTGCTTCACTAGCTGCAATTGAAAAGAAAATTAGTGAAATGCCAGAAGGCTCAACAGTATTAACATTCTGTTATGATACTGGTGAGCGCTACTTATCGACTGAAGGATTATTTTAATTTAAAGAATAGATTTTCGGCGTTGCTATTAGCAACGTCGATTAATTCTTGAGGATCAATTCCTTTATGAGTTGCAATAAAATCTGCAACACATGGAAGATAGAACGGAGCATTCTCTCTTCCTCTAAATGGAACAGGAGTAAGATACGGAGAGTCCGTTTCTAGTAGCATTTGCTCGACTGGAACAATATCTAAAACATCACGAACGTTAGTAGCATTCTTAAATGTAACAATTCCATTAAATCCAATATGAAAGCCTTCACTAAGGCAAAACGAAGCAAGCTCAATTCCTGAAGTAAAAGAGTGGATAACTCCTTTTCTTTTTAGTGTAGTTGAGAAGTTTTTTAAAATGGCCTTAGTATCTTCATCTGCTTCACGTGTGTGAATAACAACTGGCAGGTCACTATCACAAGCAATTTGCAGTTGCCTTTCAAAAGATTCTTTTTGAATGCTCGGATCTGAAAACTCATAGTAGTAATCTAGACCAATTTCTCCAACTGCTACAATCTTAGGGTTTGCTAAGTTGTCTTGAATTTCTTGATAAGTTTCTTCTGTAATGTGTTTGGCCTCGTGAGGATGAATTCCTTGAGTACCATAGACGATATCATTGGCCGTAAGCTCTCTAACTTTTTTAAGATTGTCTGGAGATACTGCAATTGTCACAACTTTATTAACACCATATTCCTGGCATTTGTTAAGTGTATCAATTAATTCTTGGCCTTTGAGATAGTCGAGATGACAGTGGGTCTCTATTGGACCCACTGTATATTTAGGAATAATTCTTTCTTTTTTTTTACTCATTAGTTCTTAGCTTTATTTTCTTTAAGAAGGTGATCCATAATCGCTGTGTAATCACTTAGTGGCCTAACACCTTCAATTTTTACACCATTAATTAGCTGAGTTGGTGTTGATTGTACATTAAAAGAATTTGCCTGAGCGATCATATCCACGACTGCCTGCTTTGTTTCAGGCTTTGCCATACACTCAGTAACTCCAAATTCCTTACCTTTATCGCTAATCCATTCAGCAGTAAGGTTTGCTTGGTTTTCAAAAATTGCATCATGTACTGATTTAAACTTTTGAGGTCCTACACAACTTGCAAGATAAGCAGCTTCACAAGCTAGTTGATGAAGTGGTCCACTCATTCCCGCATTACAATTGTGATCTAGTGGGTAAAAGAAATATTGGATATTAATTTTCCCTTCATACTTTTTTTCAATCGTTGGAAGAACTAAGTTAAGTGCGTTACAGGCCGGACATTGAAAGTCTGAAAAAACAGACATCTGGATTGGTGCATCTTTAAAGTCCTCTGAAGAAGAAGCTAGACGGTAAGGTGATGCTTTTTCTGGAGTACCTAAATTATTTAGGTTCTTAAACATTGCAACAATTTGTGCGCTTCTAGCAGTTGAATTTTCAACCTTTGAATTTGTAAACGCATAACCAATTGAACCACTAATAAGCATACAGACAGCAGCAGTTGCAAAGAATTTAATATCAAAGTCACGAGCTGCCTTATATTGAAACATCAAAGCTAATGCTAACCAAGAAGCAACGTAGTAAAGAGTACAGAATGGACAAAGTGTACCAAGCATTACAATTGAGTAAATAAATAGTACTAAACATCCAATACCGTTTAGAAGAAGGAGAAGAAATAAGCTTCCTTCTGCATGCTTACTATTTACCATATAAAAAAGCATAACCATGGCACCCATAACAATTCCGAAGATTGAAATAGGAACACCTGCAATATTTGAAAGAGGTGAAAGTGTTGCAGCATCACATGTTAAGAAAGAGTTGATGTTACAAGCCGAAGCCGAACCAAATCCTACTGGAAACTTAATTTGGTAGTAGTGGTTTGTTAGATAAATTGAAAGAATAAACATCGACAGACCTGCGATGAAGAATAAAACTTTCTTGTTAAAATTTAGGCGATTTAAAAAACTATCAGTCATATTTTAATTCCTTTTTAAAATATTATAATTTCTCTTGGTTGTTTGGTTTCTTCTAAAGCTATTATAGTTGAGATTTGCGAATGTGCATATATTGGTAGATATGACATAGGCCTGTGGAAAATGTTCAGCAATTTGCTTCTTCACCTCCATCTCTAAGCTGAATGTTAATCTGCCTTCTACCATGTCAAAAGCTTGGGAGTTAGGAAAATTTTGTTTAAATTCTTCGCTAACCTCATAATTTACAGCACTTATATGAGGTCCAATGAGAATAATTTGAGGCTCTATTGCCTTAACTTCTTTATTTAGAATGATTTCTTGTGCAACTCCACGCCATCCAGCATGAAGATTGGCCACGCCAAACTTTCCTATAATGGCAATTGGTAGACAGTCAGCAGTTTTAATGGCCAATGGTTGGCTCAGTTCAAGTTTAGAGACAATCCCATCGGCCTCAATACTATTTGTGGTAGGTGTTTTAACTACAATATCCGAATGGATTTGCTTTACTTCATCAAATTCAAAGTCTGGACGATCATCGTAGGTTTCAAAGAGAAAATCACCAATTTTTTTTTGATAAAGTAGCTGTGCCATTTCTACTCCGAGTCTGATTCAAGAAAGTTTAGAACCTCTTGAAATACTGGTGGGGGAGGCTCTTCAAAGTAGAGCTTCTGTTTCGTAATTGGATGAACAAATCCAAGAATTTTTGCATGTAAAAATGGATGCTCGTAATCTTTGATAATGGCCTTAAGTCGATTATCAATTCTTAGAAGGTCATTCTTTGGAACACCGTAAAGTGGATCCATTAGAATGGGAGCATTTAGTAGCTGGCTTAAGTGAACACGAATTTGATGTGTTCTTCCCGTTTCAAGCTTTAATTCAACATGGCTTAGATTTTGGTAATATTTTAGTACTTTAAAATTTGTAATAGAGTTCTTTCCACCTCGTACATCAACGGCCATCTTTAAGCGATTATTTGGATGACGTCCTATTGTGGATTCAAGTCTTCCTTCTGGTGGAATTTTAGTACTGACGCTTATGCATTGATAGTAGCGGTCAATATCGTGGGCCTGAAATAATTTTACAAGTTCTTCATGGCATTTCTGGTTTTTTGCAATCACCATAACACCACTTGTTCCTTTATCAAGTCGATGAACAATTCCTGGACGCTTTTCATCCCCAACACCTTGAATGTCTTTACAGTGATGAAGAATAGCGTTTACAAGTGTTCCAGTATAATTACCAGGGGCTGGATGGGTAACCATGCCAACTGGTTTTACAACAATGGCAAGATGCTCATCTTCAAAGAGAATTTTTAAAGGAATATTTTCTGCTTTTGCTGTAGCCTCTCTTGGAGGAGGTATATCAATAGTAACTTCAGTACCTACTGGAGGCATTTTTTTTAATTCGATTTTATTATCAGAAGTAATGGAGCCTTTTTTAAAAAGCTCCTTTAGAAAACTACGAGACTGTTCAAGCTTACTCGCAAGAACTTGATCGAGCCTAGTAAACTCATCATGGTCTTCTTGGGTGATCGTAATAACAAACTTAGAATTTTGATCACTCATGACAGCTTAGTTGCCTTCTTTTAAAGCTTTAACTCTTTGTAGATAAGAGTTTGCAACTAAATCTGGATTAAGTTTTAGTACTTTCGCATATTGATAAACAAATCCTCTAACGTAAACGATAGCAGGCATCTTATCAACTTCTTCATTTTCAATATACTGTAGGAAAGTTTTCGATATTTTTGTCATATCAGACATACGACTTACATCTACTTTCTTGTATTCACGAACTTTCTTTAAGAATTCACCAGTATACTCACTACATTGCTCAATTTCTTTTTCAAATTCAGCATTTTGCTCGTATTCAAGTCCGTAGCGTTTTTTGGCAACGAGACGATTCATTTGATTCGTTACTTTTATTGTATTTTCATCAGCAGGCTTTGACGTTGGAATATAATTTGTATCATCTTCGATTACAATTCCACGAGCTTGATTGTATTTCTTTCTTTTCGTTGGATTGCTTAAAATATTGTAAGCTTCCTCGATAAGTTCAAGTACTTTATGTGCCTCTTCTTCTGATAGGAGAGAGTAAATGGCCAGACTATCTCCACTATAGGCTGCTCTTGCGGCCGCATATGCTTTTTGAATATCGTCTGCCGAAGCATTAGGTGCTACTTCTAATACTTCATAATAGTTCTTCTCTTTACTCATTTATTCCTCATTAATATATTAAACAATTTTCTTCGTTAGATTTAAGATTCTGTTGATTACGTGCTCAAAATTCTTTACTAGTGCAGAATTAGGAAACTCAAGAATAAGAGGTCTCTTCTTCTTCACACTTTGCCAAACTGTTGCATCGTACTCAAGAAAGCCAACGTAATCTAAGTTAATGCCAAAGTATTTCTTAGAAATAATTCTCATGGCAAAACCAATATCGATATCAGCTTGAGTTCGGGCCTGGTTAATAACTAGTTTCGGAGTAATTGCTTCAATTTCTCTTTTTAGTTTTAGACCTTGAGCTTCATTTATTTGCATGGCCTTTTCAATAATTTCAGATGGAGTGCGGTTTTCACCGACTTTTCCATTAAGAACTTTATCAATAAGTGGTCCAAGCTCTAGGAAGTCATCAACTGATTGCAGCTTGCGATGATATATTGACTTGATAAAACGATAAGTGTTTTCAATTGATGTTGGCTCTGGAAGAGTTACTAAGATTCCTTGGTCAGCTCCTAGGAAGAAGTCCAAAGTATTATTAGTTGTTCCCGCACCAAGATCCAGAAGTATATAGTCGGCATCAAGTTCACGAAGATCATTTAAAACTTTTGATTTATGAGCGGCTTTTAAATTGGCCATTCCTAGATTATCTTGAGCACCACTAATTAAACTTAAATTCTTAAGTGGAGTAGGAGTAATAAGATCAGAAAGTTTTGTATTTGGTTTTGTGAAATAATCACTTAAAGTTTTTGATGGAACATTTACGCCAAGACATGTGTGAAGGTTAGCACCTCCAAGATCCATATCAATGGCAATTACCTTCATTCCCATAAGGGCAAGGCAAATTGACAAGTTTGACGTAACAAGACTTTTACCTACGCCACCTTTTCCGCCACCAATGGCCCAGATTTTCTTGCCATTATTTGATGCACCTAGATATTGACCAGCATCTGCTAAATGTGAATTTGTACTATTATTCAAAATACGTCCTTGTATTACTTGCTTAACTTTCCATCATTATAGCCAAAATTAAAAAGCCTCGAAAAGGTCTTTATTTTATTTTTCTAAAATTATATATTGTTGTAATGGAAAGTATTTATAGATTCCCAAGTAAGTTTGAGCCGCACTTATTACGAAAGTTAGTTCATATTTTTGCAGGATTGGGAATTGCCTCAATTTATCTAATTTCAAATCTAGATTCATATAGGTTTTCAATTATTGTTCTTAGTGCAAGTGCCGTGTTTACTTTAATTGAAATTCTTCGATTGAAATTTGATGGAATTAATCAGGTATTCGTTAACTCTTGCCGAGGAATCTTAAGAGATACTGAGGTTAATGGATTTACAGGAACTCCTCTTTTTCTTTTGGGGATCGGGCTTTCATTCTTTCTCTTTGATGAACAAATTGCACTTTTAGCAACTCTTATTCTTTCATTAGCTGATCCGGCATCTTCATTTGTTGGAATTCGTTATGGGAAGAGAAAGGTTATGCAGGATCGTACTTTTGAAGGGTCTTATGCGTGTTTCCTGACAACATTTTTGATTGTTGCATTCTATGGCCTATTGTATTTTCCGCTGAGTCTGAAGATTGTAATCTTTGCTTTTTTTACTGCAATTGCGACAGCTTTTGTTGAATTGTTATCAACTAAGATTGATGATAATTTTACACTTTCATTCTTTAGCGCATGCGCGATGGCCTTAATCAATATATTAGTGGCCCTTGTTTAATTGGCCTGCTTAAGCTGTAGCTTTTCACTAACAAACTCTTCAAAAGCTTGGGCCACGATTGGGTCCTCGTGATAGATGTGCTCATCAGTAATCAAAGAATTTAAAATCTTGATTTTATCATTGATATTATTTTGTTCTAAGAGAAGCTGTCTAATTTGACGACTCTTGATGATAAAGGTTGCCACGTAGTTAATAATTTGATCTGGCTTGTTAAGTGTTTCGATAAAATAGTCGCGATCCTGATCGTTGGGAATATTTGTTTCTAACCAGTTATAAAGGATGCTTTCAAGACGATAAAATTCATCAATATTACTCATCACACATTCATCATCCTTTAAAATAGTCACATTATACATTGGATATGGATTTGATTGAGTAGGGTAATTGACTTGGCATTTGCCAATACAGCGAACGAGTACTTTCAAAGTGTTCCCATCGACTCTCTCAATCATAAGAGGCTGTCCCATTCCAAAAACTTCACATGGATAAGCAAAGTATGTTTCGAAATCTTTTTCCATTGCCAATGAAATACCAACGGGATTTCCTGCACAAGTAGCTTCTTCAAAAATATCTTGAAAAATGTCATCAACGACATATAAAGGAAGAGATGTTCCCGGGAAAAATACTATATTGGGAAGAGTGATAACAGGAATTTCAATTCGTTCTGGAAAGTTTAAAGTCATGCTTTATCATAGCTTTTATAGGCTCTTGAAGCTTATTAAACCTTATTAATATTGGTAAATCTTCTTTGCTCATGCTGTAAAGTACGATAGCATATACTAATGATTCTAAAGCAAATTCCACATTTAGTTACCACTGTTTGGGGTGGTGAAAAGTTAAAAAAATATAAAGACCCTGAGGGGATATTTGAAGGTCCACTGGGCGAAACATGGGAAGTTTCAACTTTAGAAAATGGCCTATCTCTTTGTGAGAATGGCCAAAGCCTTGAAGAAGTTCTTGAAGGAAAAGTATTAACTTATTTAATTAAATTTATCGATACAAGCCAGAATTTATCGATACAGGTTCACCCTGATAATGAGTACGCTCATATTCATGAAGATGCGCTTGGAAAAGATGAATGTTGGTATATTTTAGATGCCGAAGAAGATGCAGGGATTTATCTTGGTCTTAAAGAAGGTGTCACAAAAGAAAGACTACAAGAGGCCATCGAAAGTGGAGAAAATGTAAATGATCTCCTCAATTTCATAAATGTTCAAAAAGGTGATTTCTTTAATATTCCTGCTGGATCAATCCATGCCATTGGTGAAGGAGTAACTCTTGTCGAAGTTCAACAGAACTCGGGCGTTACTTATCGTGTTTGGGATTGGAACCGTATGGGTCTTGATGGTAAGCCTCGAGAACTTCATGTGAAGAAGGCCATGGATGTTATTAATTTTAATCCAAACGCTAATGTCGCGGAATATTTTCAATATAAGAATCTTGATAAGAGTGGACTACTAACAAGCAATAACTATTTTAATGCTAGAGTGAAAGTTCTAGGAGCAGGAGATGAGAGTGTTCTGTCGTTAAATGGTATAAGTTCAATTGTCGTTTTAGAAGGTACTTGTGAAATTGATGATACTGAAATTAAAGAGTATGGGTCTGCGGTAGTTAAGGATATTGAGTCCGCTATCTTGAAGGCAACAACGGACTCTAAGGTTTTAGTTGTAAAACAAGTTTAGATATTATTACAGCTCAGTGGGTAAGTTACTTCGTGCCCATTCTTTGTACGAATAGAAATATAAGTATTCATCTCATTTGAGTTTGTTACATCATCAAAATGAATTTGATATTTCTGGCCAGCAAGTTGGTAGTGCTTTGTTACAGAATTTCCAACTTTGTGAGTGCGTCCGATTAGGGCCTGTGCAGGAGTACGACCTTCTACTTGAATCTGATTTCCCTTTAGATTGAATTCAATATTCTTGCGCATAGTTGAACACTTAAAGTTGACTGCCGCGTGAGCAGAGGCCGTAAAGACTAGTGAAAGTGTAATTAGGCTAAGTAGTTTCATATTCCCTCCAAGATTTAGACAATCTATTAAGAGCAGGAATGATGCCAAGTAATTATTTGTGATATCAGTATGTTAGGTGTCCTAAGAAGGTAAAATGATTTTGCAACTGTCTAAAACTTATTCAAAATCCTTAAGGTAATACTCTGCTAAGTCCTCGTCAGATACCTCTTCATTCAAATCTTGCTTTCTAAGTTCTAGAGGAATATTGCTCGAGTCATCATCAGCTTTTTCGTTAAAGCCAAAAGGGCAATGAAGACAGCCACTTTCACAGCAGTAGCCACGACGTAAGTGGAATTCTTTTGTAAAAACAGTATTACCGTCTTCATTAATATAGAAATCTTTTTTGGAATCGTCGTGAGAGTTTGTCATAGGCTCTAAAAAAGTAAGGCCCCTAATTCAGGGGGCCTAAAGTGTGTGTGGTGTTTTGCAAAACGGTCACTCTTATATCTAATAAAATTTATTACATCAAGGAAATTTTCAAATTTGATCACTATAATGCAACACGCATTTAGATTCCGTATTGTAAGTAGCTAAAAATTAAAATACAATAAAATCTAGACTAAATTTATTAATAGTAACAAATGGAGCTGTCCTGTGACTAAACCTTGGCTTAAGCACTACCAAAATGGTGTTGCTGAAGAAATTAATCCTGAATTATATCCTTCAATTCCAGCATTATTAGATGAGAGTTTTACTAAATTTGCTAATAAGCCATCTTTCCATTGCATGGGAAAGACTCTAACTTATAAAGAGATTGATCATCTTTCAAAGAAATTTGCTTCTTATCTTCAAAATGATCTTGGGCTTAAAAAAGGTGACCGTGTCGCTATTATGATGCCTAATATTCTTCAATACCCTGTTGCTCTTTTTGGTATTCTTCGTGCAGGTATGGTTTGTGTAAACGTAAACCCTCTTTATACTGCTAGAGAACTTGAGCACCAATTAACGGATTCACAATCAAAAGTAATTATCATTTTTGAAAACTCAGCTTCTGTTCTTGCTGAAGTTGTAAAGAATACGCCAATTGAGCACGTACTTGTGACTCAAATTGGTGATATGCTTAAATTTCCAAAGTCACTACTTGTAAACTTTGTTATTAAGCATGTTAAGAAGATGGTTCCTTCATGGGATCTTCCTGGCGCTAAGTCATTTCTTGAGGCACTTGATAAAGGTGATGAGTCAAAATTTAAAAAGCCAGAAATTAATAGTTCTGATCTTGCTTTCCTACAGTATACAGGTGGGACAACAGGTGTTTCTAAAGGTGCAGAACTTATCCACCGTAACATCGTTGCAAACCTACTGCAGGCAGGCGAGTGGATTTCACCAGTTGTAAAAGAAGGTGAAGAAATTATCATTACTCCTCTTCCGCTTTATCATATCTTCTCACTTACAGCGAACTGTTTTACGTTCTCTAAAATTGGAGCACTAAACGTTCTAATTACTAACCCTAGAGATATTCCAGGATTTGTAAAAGAACTGAAGAAGTGGAAATTTACAGCATTTACTGGTGTAAACACACTATTTAACGGTCTTTTAAATAATGAAGACTTTAAATCAGTTGATTTTTCAAAACTAAAATTAACTCTTGGTGGTGGAATGGCCGTACAACGTGCTGTTGCTGAAAGATGGAAAGAGGTAACAAAAACTCCATTAATTGAAGCCTATGGATTAACTGAAACATCTCCAGCTGCTTGTATCAACCCAATGGATCTTAAAGACTACAATGGAATGATTGGTATCCCTGTTTCATCAACTGATGTATGTATCAAAGATGATGATGGAAATACTCTGAACGCTGGTGAGGTCGGTGAGATCTGTATTAAAGGTCCACAAGTTATGAAGGGTTACTGGGGACGTCCTGAAGAGACGGCAAAAGTAATGACTCCTGATGGTTATTTTAAATCTGGTGATATTGGTGTGATGGATGAAGAAGGTTTCTTCAAAATTGTTGACCGTAAGAAAGATATGATTCTTGTTTCAGGATTTAATGTTTATCCAAATGAAATTGAAGAAATCGTAGTTACTCATCCTAAAGTTTTTGAATGTGCTGCAGTTGGTGTACCACATGAAAAATCAGGTGAGATCGTAAAACTATTTGTCGTAAAAAATGATCAGTCTCTAACTGAAGATGAGCTTCTTGCATTCTGTAAAGAAAACCTAACTGCTTATAAGAGACCAAAGATTATTGAATTTAGAACTGAGCTTCCTAAGTCAAATGTTGGGAAGATTCTAAGAAAAGATCTAAGAGGACAATAACCTCATTAAAATAAAAAGGGAGCTAATCAGCTCCCTTTTTTATAACTTTAAACTTTTTAATTGTCTGATTGTATCTTGATTATAAGTATTAATTCTCAACGTCGAATAAGCAGCTTCCTTCACAACAGCATCAACAAATTCTGGCTTTGTCGCTCCTGTTAATGCATCCGTCATATCAGTTGGATGTTTTACTTTTTTAAATACTTCAGGATTGATTCCAATAAGTAGGTGTAGGCGATTGATATCATCGACAGTCATTGGTTTGTGAAACTTTTTAGTTAATCCTGCCTTAGATTTCAGCTTTAGAAATTCATACTTCGTGTTGTAATAGAGTGTAAAGATCACAGGTAGACATGCACTATTACATCCTGTCGTCGTATTTACTTCTCTAATAAATCCAAGCTTTTTACCATTTTTATCATAAGCTATTTGAATCGTAGTATTTATGGGATTCTCACTAATCGTATCAGTAATACTGGTCTTCTTCAGGTCTTCTACACTTGGGAAGATCTCTTTGTGGAAACTAATATTATTTGCAAAAGAAAAGGAGAATGATAAAAAGAAAAGAAAAAATATCTTAAACATAGGCTCCTCAATGAGATTTTTGTTATTAGCGTTAATTCTTTTTCATTCTATGACTTTTGCCCAAAAAGCGCAACGTGACGTTAAGGCCTCAACAGGCCTCGATGAGGGACAATTCGTCATTGTTCCAGGTCCTTCTTATATGCCAAGCACTAAACTAGGACTCGATCTTATTGGGATGTATCTCTTTGATGCAAATAGCGGAAAGTATAAGAATAGTACAAAGACTGTGCCACCTTCTATTATAGGTGCTTATGGAAAGATTACGACAAATGGAACCGCAATGGGGGCCATTGGAACGAAGCTTCATCTCGGTGAAGATAAGTGGCGTATCACAGGTGGTTATCTTGAAGGAAATATATTAAGTCAGATGTTTCAAGCTGAACTTGAGCGATTCCTTGATACATCTAATAAGATTCGTGCTGTTATTGTTAATGTTAACTATCGAGTGTGGGGTGATCTCTTTATTGGTGGTGGGATCATCTGGAATGAGGTTATTTTTAAGGCCGATATAAATCCTGAGAATTATGCAACAAATACAGGTCTTAAATTTAATTTATTCTATGATACGAGAGATAATACATTTTCTCCAACTAAAGGCTTTTACTTAAATACACGAACGAATTTCTATCGAGAAAATCTTGGAGGAGATGATAATATCACTACGCTAGAGGCAACTTTCTCGCATTATATTTCTCTGGCAGAAAATACGAATCATTTGTTTTCATGGCTATTTGATTCAAGCTTTAATCTAGGTGACACAAATCCTAATTATAATTATAACTATGGTTCACGAGGACCGCGAGGTTACACTGGAAAAGTGTATGAAGGTGCTAATATGATACGCTTTGAAGGTGAGTATAAGCACTACTTCCAATCGATTATGGATGGAAAGTTTGGTCTAGCTGGATTTGCCGGAGTTGGTTTTACATTTGGAGGAGAGTCGAGAGTTGGAAACCAGATTCCATCAGACTTATTTGAAGCCGATCCACTAACACATATTGGGACAGGAATTCGTTACAAAATTCTACCTAAGCAAAATCTCAACTCGAGAGTCGACATCGCCTATGGCCGAGAAAAAGAATTTACAATGTATTTTGCCTTAAATGAGGCGATCTGATCGAATCACATGAAGTAGACACTATGTTCATTTTTTAGACACCATGTAATACTGTAAGTAGCCAAAATTATTGATCTTTTGTCCCAGTTAGTTGGCACTGTGATTGCACTATATAGGGCATGAAACTAAAAAAGCTAATCTCATTCATTATTATTTCTCTTTGTTCATTCCAAATGGCGTTTGCTCAGACGATCGAAAATGCTCGATCTGTTGCAAGTGTTTATGACCTAGAGGAAGTTCTTTCAGAGCTTAGTGAAATTAAAAAGAATCTTCGTGGAAATGTTTCAAGTGATCTTTCTGAAGAAGAGCTTGGTCAAATTGCACAAGGCTTTCAAGCACAAAGTGCTCAAGAATCAGAAGGTGAAGCTGAGTTTCAAACTGAATTTATTACTTTTCTTGATTCAATCAAGAAGAATTCTTGTGGTGTAAAAGATTATCAAGATGAGCAAAGAGCACAAGAAGCAAAGAAAACTTCTCGTGGAGAAAACCTTTTTTCAAGCATTGCTTCTGTTCTTGCTGAAGTTGAAGTTGATGCAAAACTAAATCGTACTCAAAATAGAAAAATCGATACTTACTCTAAGCAAGCATTAAATTACTTCACAAGAGCGAAGTCACTTAAGACAAAGATCGAAGACATTATTAATAACACAAATGAAGCTTATGCTGATAAAGAGCAGCTTCTACTTGCTTATAATGATTCAGTTGTTAAGGGCCTATATGATATTAAGGTTATCCTTTCTCCTTTTAGAAATGTGTCTGAAATCAAAATGGATCAAATTCTTCCAAAGTTAACGACTGACTTTATTGAAGAAGAAACTGAGCTTTATAATTTTCTTGTTCACGGTGAAATGAAAGATAAGATTTTCTTCACTGTAAATATTGATGGAAGTGATGTTGAACTAAAGCTTAATTCATTTTTAAATTCTAAAAGAGATGTTGTAACAGTCAATGAATCTCCAAGTGCAAAGAGTTATCTACGTGCTTTAAGAATTCTAACGATTCAAATGATGGCAACTCAAATTAAAAACTACGACCTAATGATAGAATCTAAAGAAGATAAGATCGTGATTCCTAAGAGCTGTCGTAGTGAAGTTAATGGTTCATGGCCACAACTTTTAGAACTAAAAGTTGATGAATCAGTTGCAAAAACTTACCTAGATAACCTTATTAATAACTCTGGCCTTTCATATGATGAATCTAACCTTGAGCTTATGAGCGTTAGAGAGGCTGAGCAACTTAATCCTTTAGCTGAAACAATGGTTGCTTCAACTACTGTTGAAAATTTTCTAAGAGCGGCAAAGGGAAAAGAAGCTACAAACTTCTATCAAAAATATTTGAAAGCAGGTTTTGATGAAGTTAATGCATACAATAAGTTTGTTGATATGAAGATGGGTGAGATCGCTCAAGCCTATAAGAAAAATATCTACTCTTATAAAAGAGGTACAAGAACGCAAACTTCTAAGCAAGTAACAACAAAAGATATTGGCCTTATCAATGATATTATTGGTGTTGTTCCAGAATCGAAGACTATTGAAGTTGATATTTACGAAGGTGACCAGAAGTATGTTGAAAATATTTATCCTTCAGCAATTAATGCTTCACCATACCTGGCCTCTAAAATGGCACAAGCTAGAACTGAGAATTTAGAAGATATTATTAGTGATTCAATTAAAAATGAATTAAAGAACAATAAAGTTGTAATTGAGTTTCCTTCTCTCTATTCTCAAGAGTCATACCGTAACTGGGGACTAAATACTCTTTATCATAAAGCTCTTGAGCTTCAAGATTCACAAGAGTTTAAGGTTGGTTCTCGTCACAATACAATGCTTTTTGGTTTTTGTTACAGAAATCCAGCTCAGATTTGTAAGGGACTTTCAAGAAAAGATAATGTTCTAAAGAGAGTTGTAAGCTATATTGACTCTTTAAAGATTGATGGAAAATTCATTCCTGTTGCACGCCTTGATCAATCAAAAGTTAAAGAGAGTTATGTTACTCTTGCTAAAGTATTTGATTACCTAAGAACTGGTCCAAAAGTATTTTCTGAGCTTGTAACAAATGAATATGATTACTTACTTGACCAAATGCAGGCCCTTAATCCTCTTGCAAAGGTACGATTAGGATACTTAGTTGCTCGTGAAGAGCTGCAAAATATCAGAGATGGGCAGGTTAAGACATATAAGAAAACTTCTCGTGGAATGAGAGTAGATTATAGCTATAAATGTTTTAATAATAATATGAAGGCTTATCTTGAAAACCTTGAAGAGGCAGCTGAAATTCTTAAAGTAAACCGTAGCATCAAACCTAACTTTCTAACGAATGAGTTAAAGAAAGATGAATATGCGAGACTTTGGAACACAATCTTTGATGAGTTCAATAAAGACACGACTCAGATCATGACTGCTGAACTTAACTCTGGAAAAAAAGCATTTGAGTTAATTGACTCTTTATCAAATAAAGTAACTCTAGATCGTAATCAAATTGAAGATGCTGCCAATGAGACAATTGATGGCCGTCTTCTATATCAAACAACTGAGGATATCAACGAGCGCTTACAAGAAGAAGATGTAGAGAAAGTAGCATTCTTTAAAGAAATCTTAGCTGCTAAGTCACACAAAGAAAGATCAGCAATTTTTGATTCTCGTCCAGATAGTATTGATATCTTCGATGACTATGAATTAGTACATAACTTTCTAAAGTTAAATATGGATCTTAAGACTCCTGTATACAAAGAAATCTTAAAAAGATCTGCACTTAAGCGTCAGCAAGATACTTATAAGAAGCTTAATAAATTCTGTCAGATCGATGAAGATGATATCGATAGTTTAAAAGAAAACTTTTATGCAACAGTTAAGATCCAAGATCAACTAAATCAACTACTAGGTATCCCAGCTGTACCTAAAGAGTTAATGGATAGAATGGATGACTGGAATAGCGACGAGAAGTGGGCAATGTTTAATGGTGTATTTGGCTTCCTTTTAGGTATGGGTGCCGTACTTGCTGCAGGTTCATGTACACTTGTAACTGGTGGCCTATGCGGTCTTGCTATTGCAAGTGCTGGTGCAGTTGGATTTGGTATGCAAGCAAATGCCATTCGCTTAGAAACAAAAGTAAAATTTCGTGCCGATAGAAGTGAGGAATACGTAGGTGAGATGGCCGAGCTTGGTTACACAGATTCAAACTCAACTGAAAACGTAGCAAAAGGATGGATGGCCGTAGCATTTGAAGTCATTGGAACGATTTCAATGATCTCAATTCTTACTAGAAGTGTTTCAGTTGGTTCTAAGATCTTTAAAGAATCTCTAAAAGCAATTGTTAAGAATCGCTCTCAACTTGGTATTAAAGAAGCCTTAAAGCAGTCTGGTAAAGATGCTTCGGTTATCGTAAATGAGTCAGAGGTTGAATTTGCAAAGCTAGTTCTTGGTCTTAAGAAATATAGTGATGTATTTAAGAAAATGCTTTCATCAAAGTCGATGGATGATATTGCTCAAAATCTAAGAAATCTTGATCTTGATGAAGAATTTGTCGAGAAAACTCTTAAAAAAATGGACCGTATTGAAGCTAATTACACTGCTGGGAAGCTTTCTCAAGCAAGCTATAACAAAGCAATTAAGAATATTGTTGCAAGTGTTGAAGAAGCAATTACTCGTTCACATGGTGGAATCTACCGTTATACTAGTGATGTTGCTGTTAATTTAAATTACTCTCAAGTAGATGAAGCACTTGGAAGTACAGTTTCAAAGCTATTTAATGGAAGTCCATTAGAGCTTAGACACTATATGGGAAGTTATGTGAAGAGACTTAACTCTACAACTTTCAGTAACTCTTCTAAGGCAGCTCGCTCTAAGCTAAGAGTGAGAAAAGCAGACCAAGGTCACTACATGAGAGGGACAAATTGGATCGTTCGCGCTTGGAATGAAAACACTGCAAACCTTGCTAAGAATCGTCGCCAATTCTTAAAGATTTATGATGAATTACAAAGACTTCCTGAAGCAGAGCTTGCTGATTATATTGCAAAGAATGCTGATACTCTAACTGAGATTTTTGTAAAGATTCCTCTTAGAAAGAGAGACTTTCCATACATGCTAATTCAAGGTGCTCCTCACACTGGTGGATTCTTTGGAAAAAGACTACCTGTGATTTCAGCAGTAGGAGAGGGTGTTCTTATGAGAAAGATCTTTACTGCTCGTGCAAGACTTATTTCAGAAGTTGCTCGTCGCTCAGCACGTGAAACTTTAGGAATGAAGAAAGTTCTTATGGCCGAAACAGTAGGAGATATTTACCGTGGACTTGAAGTTTCAGTTCTTGAAGCTCTTCCTAAGATGAGTAAGAAGGAAGTTACTGAAGTTGAAACGATGATTGCTACTGTTAAAGAAAAGGCTATCTCTGGAATCGTTAGAAACCTAGAGAATGACCGCGCAGCTGTTAAATTCATGAATAAGTATAATGTAAGCTTTGATGGATTAACTCCAGAACAAACATTTAGTGAACTTAATAGAATTCTTTATTCTCCAAATGGAACAGTTGAGAATACTCTTTCACGCTATCTATGGGCAAGTGCAGATGTTGAAGGACTATTTAAGTCTCCAGAGTTTTCAGGATTAGCCTATAAAGTTATGAGAGATACAATGAAAGAAGAAAATATTGGAAGCTTACAACGCTACCTAAATGCTCTCAAAGTTCTAAAGATAAAGGACAATGGATCACTTGGTAGCGTCGAAATTTTTTAATTATTTAGAAAAACACTTAGTATCAGGATCTCTTAAATATTCAATTAATGCCAGCTTCTTTTGACGAGTTGCTGGTGTTCTCGCTTCATCAGCTTCTCTTTGAAGTACATCAAAGAATGCATCCATCGTACCTTTTTTAGTCTCTTTCATTTCATCAGAAGTTGCTTTAAGAAGACGAGTTAACTCCGTCATTTCTGCATCGCTGAATCCACTTGATAGAAACGAATAGAACTTATGTCCATTTGTATTGCTAAATAGGTCAACCTTTCCACCACTAACTGAAACATCTCTAATTGCAGAGATTAGATCTTTCTGCACTGGTGAACCTACTTTTTCGGCAGTTAAGAAATATAGTAATGATTCTTCATCCGTTGCATTTAACATTGGTGTACGGCTTGACCATTTTTGTGTCTTTACGGCAGAGTTTATCTGACGAGACATTTTTACTGGTGAGCTATAACGAGACATCACTTTAAAAATTCTTTGAGAATAATCATCTTTCATTTCAGATAAAACAAAGTTGAAACCAGCATCAGATAAATTTTTGTTCACACAAGGTGCACATGAAAGGATACCACTTTTGTTATACCCATAACGTTGTGATAGGTAGACAAAGTTATTGATAGCATTTTTGATTTCCTCTGGAGACGCGGAATCTTTTGTAAATACTTCTTCCATTCTCTGAAAACGGGCCTTGTCCTGCGATCCCGAAACCATCATCTTAAGGGTATTCATACTAAAGTCTTCTTTCTTTCCAGTGTGAGAAAGATCCTTCATTGCCAATTCAATATTATTCGCAACAACAGACCTCACTTCTTGGTCTGCGATTCCACTCTTAATCAAAAGCTCATCTAGGCCGTGACCTGCTGACTTAAATACACTGAATACCGAACCAAATGACAACTGGCTCGTAAGCATTAGGAATACTATTTTTGATGATAATTTCATTCAAACCCTCTTCTGATAATTTCTTAACTAAAATATCGGCTAATTTTGATCAAATATTTAGTAAGATGCTACGTGTCGGTGGGGAGAATCCTCAAAATACGAAGGAAATCAGGATGTTATGAAGATGAACAATCCTTGAATTAAGAGAATCGCTTGGGTACAATGACGCCTCACTTTGGGGAACGTATTATGGTAAACTTATTTAAGGTATTAGTTTTATCTACTTTTTTACTGCCAAATTTGGCCGTAGCAAGTATCGATGGAGCAACAGAATCTGAAATTGAAACCTGTCGTCGTCTAAGAACTTTCCTCGCTGGTGGCGTTGGTGAAGTTGAGTGCCAAACTGAATATCAAATCTATTCTAAATTCGTTGGAAATTATAATCGTCAAAGAGTTAAGAAAGAGTCCAAGCAAGTTCGCATTGGCGCTTTTAATTTATTTAAGCCAGGTGCAACTCAAACTGAATACAAAGATCACGAGTTAGTGGCAGAGATAATTAATCATTGGGATGTTGTTGCTGCTGTTGAGTTAACTTCAAATAATGGCCTTAGTAAAAGACACAATGATGCAATTGTTGAGTATTATACAAATCGTCTTGCTGAGCTTGAAACAACTAACGCAGATGTAAATGCACTAACAACAAGAAATGAACTTGCTCTAATTCGCGAGCAATACGATTTTCCTGGATATATTCTTCTTTTAAAAGAGCTTCAGAAACTTGATTCTTCTTGGTCACTTGTTCTATCTGGTAAACAAGAGGGAAGTGAGAATGCTACAGTAAAGGAGCTAACAGGTTACTACTATAGAAGTAGTGTTGTTGAGCTAAAGAAGACGGATTACTGCAGCGATCGTTACGGCCGTAATGGTAAATTTGGTTGTCTTCCAGTTTTAGATGAAAAGACATTTGGACGTGATGTTGATGGTCTTTTTTCACGTAGGCCTTTTATCTCGACATTTGAATCAGGGGAGTTTGATTTCACTCTTCTTTCAACTCACGTCATTCACAATGCTCCATCAGATGAAGCACTTCAAAAGAAGATTTTGAATAATGTTTTTGGTGTTGATGACTATAAAGATATTGGTCCAGGTGTAACACAACTTAAATACGCTCGTTTTGCGGAAGTAAGACTAATGGCAGAATTTGTTGATTACCTAAGAAAGTCTTACTATGAGCAAGACTATATTATTTTAGGTGACTTTAATTTAGAAAGTTCAAATAATTACTGGGAAACCTTCTTCAAGGATTTTAATAATCTTGAAATTAGAATTGAGGGAGCAACTTCAATGGCCGTTGGTAAGAGTCTTTCTGATGGGACGATCACTCATGGGACAAAGAGTAACTATGACCACTTTCTATTTGATCCTAAAGAAACGACAAATTGCCAAGGTGATGGAGCTGCTAAAATCTTTAACTTCATTGAAGGTGATTTTTCTCGTCTAATTAATAGAAGATACCTAATTCGTTCAAATGCAATGTACTACTCAACAACAAGAGAAAAAGATATGTACCGTCTAAAAGCAGGCGGACGTGAAAAAGTTGAATCACTTGTTAGTAATTATGTACGTTCAATTGAAAATAAAATGACAGTTAAAAGCGGTCAGCTGGTTAAAAGATTTGATATCGAAGAAAGCAAGCAAGAGTTCTACGATCGCGTGATCGATTCTCAGTTATTTGATAAGACTTATTACAGCTATCTAAAAGAGGTAATAAGTGATCACTTACCAATCTACATGAATTGCTCAAATCAATACGACAACGACTAAGTTTATCAGTGCTTAGGCATTGGTCGAATTTGGGGAACAACGAAATAGAAAGCCTCCGTATGGAGGCTTTTTTATTACCTAAATGCTTAAAAATACATTGTTTTGGGCCGTATTTATCCTGAACGGCCTATGAAATATGTTCACAATAGAAGATATTTAGCCTTATTCGTTCTAAGATCAATTTATTAATCAACTTAATGAAAGGTTTTACTATGAGCAAAGCTAAAGAACTTATTTGTATGACAGCGCTACTAATGGGGCTGACTTCTTGTCAAAATGACAGTGCAACTATTGAGAAAGTAGTCGAGGCAAGTAGTAGTAATATCATCATCGGAAATGATGATCGAAGATCAACGATCGATAATTTAAATAAAACTTTCTATCGAAAAGTTGGCCAGTTAAGGTCTGATCTGAAGCTTGGAAACTCTGGAATTAAAAAAACTGCAACATGTAGCGCGACACTTATAAAAAATAAATTTGTTATTACAGCAGCTCACTGTGTATACCTCTCAGATACAAGTAACTTACTTAAGAATACATACTTTTATCCAGGGATCGATGGTGTCGATAATTTTGATAGCGGACGTTATCCAGTTGTTCGTGTCTATCATCCTGAACTTTATGATAATGAGAGTTTTTCTTCTTCTGAAGATATTGCAATACTTGAACTTGGTGCTGGCAGTGATGGACAACACGCAGGGCAAAGAGTTGGAACGCATGGCTACTGGGGAACAGAGTCATTCCCAAATGGTGAAACACTAACAATCGGCTATCCTGGAGATAAGCCGAGTGCAAAACAATTTTATGAAACAGGTTGTGATATCACTAATAGTAATTATAACCATCTTTCTTTAAATGTAGAATGTGATGTTTTTAAAGGACAAAGTGGTTCTCCAATTTTTGTCTACAACTCAGAATACGATAATTTCTTTATTCATGGGGTAATCACTAGTGAGAGTCCTAGAATGAACTTTGGAAGTTTCCTATCTAAAGAAAGACAAAAAATCATTAATACAATTTTTGATGGAAGCTTTTCGACGAGTAATGAATTTGAAGAAAAGTGGATAACAAAGAAAATTGAACAGGATCTGCTAGTTCGCATCCTTGTTAAAAATACTTGTAAGAGTAATGAGGCGAGAGTCGCTTTAAAATATAAGAATATTGAGAATGAGTGGAATACAGTAGGTTTCTATACTGTTGGTGCAGGAGAAACAAAAGAACTTGCAGTAAGTCCAAACGGAGTTTTCTACTTAGCTGCTAAGAACAGAAGCTGGAAGTCAATTATCAGCGGTTCTTACTCATTTGATTTACCAAATAGTGGAGCCCAGAAATTTAATAAGTATTCAACTCAAAAGTATGGGGACTACGTTGTAACAGTACCGTGTTACTAATATCGAGTGACTTAAAGAACAAAGAAGTATGCCTTAGCACTAATAGCTATTGGCCTCAATAAAAAATACTTTTAATAGCATTTCATGTACCCTACAATAAATTAAGTTTTAATTTACTTAAGGGTTTATTTTGAGAAATCTTCTTACTTTATGCTTACTTGTCTTAATTTTATCGTCATGCACAGAGAGTGACATCGTTGTAGGTGTAGATGTTAATCCTCTGGAGAGCCTCTCTGTTGAAGAAGCATTCTATGCTCAGGCCATAGGTACTTGTACAAATAATACTCGCCAGCATAGGGCCTTGATGTTTACTGGAATTCTTTCAAGAGAAATCGCGGGAGAGCGCTACGTGGCCGAGGTAAAGATTATTCTTGATCGGAATGCAAAGACCTATGACATGATCTATTCGGAATATCCATTTCCGGCCAATATAGACCAAACAAACTTTACAACTAGTTTATCAAGTACATATGAAGTTGTGGAAAATACTATTGCTTTAAATAACTTTGCTATTATTAAAGCAACTGTAGAAAATGATAAAATTTCTCCTCTTATGGAAATCACAAATGACATTCGAAGTATTATTGATACTAGAGCTATTGTAGGACGTGCGAAGTTCTATTCAGATGATGATATTGTTAATGAGTGCTTGTAGATTTTTCTTTTCGTTTTATTCTTCAACTTTCCCATTGCTCCAGAGGCAACAGTCAGCTCCGGCTCCTGCCTCTCGCTGACATACAATTCATCCTTAACATAAAAGCCTGCATAAACGCAGGCTTGTTGAATTTGTTTTCTAGCTAAAGTGTAGGGGAGCTATAACAGCGTCAAATCTTAGCTTCGCTAAGATGCCGCAGTTATTTTAATTCTACCTTAGGGAAAAGTGCTTCCGGCGGTTGAGGCGTATAAGTCGCCTTACCAAACTCCATTAACTCAGATCCATTTACGCTTGAACCAATATATTCAAGAGCAGTCTTTGTACAGTTTGGTAGGAAGGCCTGTAGCATATAAGATGCTGCGGCCATTCCGTAGAAACAGTTATAAGCGATTGGAGCAAATGCTGCTTCATCAGCCTTGTGCTTCCAAGGCTCTTTGTCGTTAACGTAAACGTTGAGGCTAACGATTAGATCCCAAATAGCATCAATTGCTTTATTGTGCTCACGCTTTTCCATGAACTCTTTAGCGCGCTCAAAATATGGAAGAGCATCGATCTCTTGAGTTACACCTTCAGCGTTATAAACTTTATCTGGGAAGCTCTTAAGACCTAGCTTGATAACTCTCATTAGAAGGTTACCGTAGTCATTTGCAAGTTCACTATTGTGTTTATCTACTAACTCTTGCTCAGAGAATTTTCCATCTCCTGAAGAAGAAATATTCTTTAGCATATAGTAACGGAAAGTATCCGTTGGATATTTTTCAAGCATCTCAAATGGATCAACAACATTTCCAAGAGACTTACTCATTTTCTTTCCGTCTTCAGCAAGTACCATTCCGTGAACGTAAACTTGTTTTGGAAGAGGAAGATCAGAAGCCTTTAGCATACATGGCCAGATTACAGAGTGGAACCAAAGAATATCTTTTCCAATTACGTGCATATCTGCTGGCCAAAACTTTTCTCTCTGGTCTGTAGTAAGAGCAGAGTAGTAGTTAATTAAGGCATCAAACCAAGTATACATAACAAATTTGTCATGACCTGGAACTGGAACACCCCAGCCTTGGCTTGGACGAGAGATGGCAAGGTCTCTTAGATCGTCATTTTCAAGGCGAGAGAGGATTTCTTTGTAGCGTGCAGTTGGCACGATAAAGTCTGGATTTGCTTTTAGGTGATCGATAATCCAGTTTTGGTATTCACTTAGCTTAAAGAAGAAACCTTCTTCTTCTTTTAGTTCAAGTGGCTTGTGGTGTTCTGGACAATTGCCATCTGGCGCTTGTGCTTCTGTATAAAAAGACTCACATGAAAGACAGTAATTACCAGAGTAGTGACCGTGGTAAATCAGTCCTTTGCTTTCTAGGTTTTTCCATAGTTCAACACATGTATCAGCATGACGCTTTTCAGTTGTTCTAATGAAATCATCGTATTGGATATTTGCTTTAGCACATAGTTCTTTGAAGATCTCAACATTGGCATTTACGAACTCAAGTGTATCAAGTCCAGCGGCTTTTGCTGATTCAATTAGTTTTTGTCCGTTCTCATCAGTTCCTGTTAGGTAGTGAACTTCTTTTCCAAGAAGTTTATACCAACGAGCGTATGAGTCAGTTACGATCTTCTCATAGGCATGGCCAATATGTGGACGCCCATTAGGGTAGTCAATTGCAGTCGTCGTATAAAATGTATTTTTCATAATTATCCTTTTACAACAATATTACAAATTCTACCTGGTACGTAGATTTCTTTTACAATAGTTCCTGTTAGGAATTTCGCAACTTTCTCATCAGCTTTCGCTTGAGCTAGAAAGTCTTCTTTTGAAATATCTGCTGGAACATCAATTGTTGATCTCGTCTTACCATTTACTTGGATGGCCATTGTGATGAGGTCATCTTTTGCAAGGTCAGCATCAAATACTGGCCAAGCTGCAAGTGAACAAGAAGTCGTCTCACCTAGGTTTGCCCACATCTCTTCAGCAGCGTGTGGTGCAAATGGAGAAAGAAGTCTTGTGAAGGCCTTAGCTGTCTCAACAGAAACCTTGCCAAGCTTGATAACTTCATTATTCATTACCATCATTGCTGAGATAGCTGTGTTAAAACGTAGGTTCTCAACATCTTCAGTAACTTTCTTAATTGTCTTATGTAGGTGCTTTAGAACGTCTTGGTTTGTTTCTTGACCTTCGTAAGTATTTTCTGGGTTACCGTAGAAAGTGAAAGACTTTCTTAGGAAGTTAAATACTCCTTTTACACCTTTCGTTTGCCATGGCTTAACTTTTTCAAGTGGCCCCATAAACATTTCATAAAGTCTTAGAGCATCGGCACCGTATTCAGCGATAATATCATCTGGGTTTACAGTGTTTCCTTTAGACTTACTCATCTTCTCACCGTGCTCATCTAGGATAAGACCTTGGTTGAAAAGTTTTTGGAATGGCTCTTTTGTTGAAACTAGTCCTAGATCAAAAAGAACCTTGTGCCAGAAACGAGCATAAAGTAAGTGTAGAACTGCGTGCTCAACACCACCAACATATAAATCTACTGGCATCCAGTATTCTTCTAATTGTTTATCCCATGCAACTTCAGAGTTTTGTGGATCGATGAAGCGTAGGTAGTACCAACAAGAACCTGCCCACTGAGGCATCGTGTTTGTTTCACGTCTTGCTTTCTTTCCTGTCTTTGGATCAGTTAGGTATAACCAGTCATCAATACGTGCAAGTGGAGATTCACCAGTTCCAGATGGCTCATATTTTTCAACTTCTGGAAGACCAACTGGAAGCTCATCTTCATCAAGGCATCTTACTGTTCCATCTTCAAATTTAAGAATTGGGAATGGTTCCCCCCAGTATCTTTGGCGAGAGAATAACCAGTCACGAAGTTTGTAGTTAATTTCTTTTTTTCCAATTCCTTCAGCTTCAAGGTGAGCGATTGCTTTTGCGATACCGTCTGCCTTATTAAGCCCATCAAGGAAACCTGAATTAATATGAGTTCCGTCACCTGTGAATGCAGCTTCATTTACATCGCCACCTTCAAGTACTGGAGTAATTTCTAGGTCGTACTTCTTAGCAAATTCCCAGTCTCTTTCATCGTGAGCAGGAACGGCCATGATCGCACCAGTTCCGTACGAGATTAGTACATAGTCTGCAATCCAAACTGGAATCTCTTTTCCATTAAGTGGGTTGATTGCATAGGCTCCAGTGAATACACCAGATTTATTTTTGTTTAAGTCTGTTCGATCAAGATCTGACTTAAGAGATGCTTCTTTAATATAAGCTTCTACTTCAGCTTTCTTCTCATCTGTCGTAATTTGAGCAACTAGGTCGTGTTCAGGAGCTAGAACCATATATGTTGCACCAAATAGAGTATCTGGACGAGTTGTGAAAACATCAATTTTCGAATCAACACCTTTTACAGAAAAAGAAACTTGGGCACCTTCAGAGCGTCCAATCCAATTTCTTTGCAGCTCTTTAAGAGACTCTGGCCAATCAAGATCATCAAGGTCTTCTAAAAGACGATCAGCGTATTCAGTGATTTTTAACATCCACTGCTTCATTGGCTTTCTGATTACAGGGTGTCCACCAACTTCAGATTTACCATCGATTACTTCTTCGTTAGCTAAAACTGTTTTTAGCTCTGGACACCAGTTAACAGAGATCTCGTCTTCAAATGCTAAACCTTTATTGTAAAGTTGAGTGAAGATCCATTGAGTCCACTTATAGTAGTCAATACTTGATGTTGCGATCTCACGATCCCAATCATAAGAAAATCCACAGGCCTTTAGTTGTCTTGTGAAATTTCCAATATTTTCTTTTGTGATCACACTTGGGTGTGTTCCAGTTTTGATTGCATAGTTTTCTGCAGGAAGCCCAAAAGAATCCCATCCCATTGGATGAAGAACATTATGTCCGTTCATTCTCTTGAAACGTGCAAGAATATCTGTTGCTGTATAACCTTCAACGTGACCTACGTGAAGTCCTGCTCCAGAAGGGTATGGAAACATGTCCAATACATAGTATTTAGGTTTTGATTTGTCTGTTGAGTCTGTTCTAAAAGTTTTGTTGTCGTCCCAAAACTTCTGCCATTTTGGTTCAATTTCACCAAAGTTGTACTGCATTAAAAGCTCCTGAATTTACTAGTAAAATATCAGGCCGAATTATAAACCCTATAATGTAGATCGTCTATTATGTGTGTCGCGTTAACTTGGGGATGCCCCGCTAAAGGAATTGCCAAAATAAGTCAGTGGATTTATACTTAAGCCATTAAAAGTAGATTAATTTTTTGAATGGAGAAACGATGTATCGTTTAGTGCTTTTTTCCCTAACGCTAGTAGGGCTAGTTCTTGTTATGAACCTATCGGGTTACCAGAGTGTTGAAGTCAACAATGAGAAATATAACTTTGAAAATGCAAAGAAAGCGCACGCTGCTCACTTAGTTGAAGTTGCGGAACTTGCTAAGAAGCACGCAGAAGTAACAGCACCTCCAAAAGTTAGTGATGAAGTTATCGAAGAGAAGACTCTTATTCCTCTAGATACTCCACAACTTGTTAGAGCAGATAAACTTTATAAGCAATGTATTGCATGTCACGCTAAAGATGGTTCAGGGAAAGCTGCAAATAAGGCACCAAGAATCGGTGGTCAAATGGAATGGTATATTGAGAAGCAACTTCTTGATATGAAATCAGGGGCCCGTGTTAACCAACAGATGTTAACGATTGTTAAAAAACTATCGACTGAAGATATTGCAGACCTAGCGGCTTACTTATCTAAGGTGCCATGGGGCGGAGTTAAAAACTAAAATTGAATATCGATAAGAAGCCGCTTTTAAGCGGCTTTTTTTTTGGGAGCAACCATGAGAATATTTTCACTTTTACTACTTTTGACGATTACTGCTTGTGCATCTAAACCAAAGCTTTATCCGAACTCAGCCTATCAAAGATACGGAAAGGTCCAAGCCGATCGCGATATTGAAATTTGCATGGCCAAGGCCGACGAGTTTCTTGAGAGTGATCGTGGAAGACAAATGGTTCGTGAAGGTGGAAAAGGTGCTGCGTGGGGTGCTATTGTAGGCGCTGTGGCAAGTGCAGTCTTTGGTGGTAATGCTGGTAAAGGTGCTGCTCAGGGGGCCGCAATTGGTGGTGCTAGTGGAGCCGCTTCAGCGGGGCTTAGTGAAGATCAGATCAAGCAACGTTTCGTAAACCGTTGTCTTGCGGAGAAAGGCTACGAAGTAATTGGGTGGAGATAAATGACTTTATATCGTTATAAAAATATTGAACCGACAATTGGAGAGGGATGCTTTATTGCAGACTCTGCTGATGTTATTGGTAAAGTTTTCTTGGGAAAGAATGTTTCTCTTTGGTTTAAAGTTGTGGCCCGTGGGGATGTGAACGAGATTCATATTGGCGACAATTGTAATATTCAAGATTTAACAATGCTTCATGTAGAAGATAATATTCCCCTAATCATTAAAGAAAACGTTAGTGTTGGTCATAGTGTGACTCTTCATGCTTGTACAGTCGAAGAAGGCTGCTTAATTGGTATGGGGGCGACCGTCTTAGATGGAGCAGTTATTGGGAAAAACTCAATTGTAGCTGCCGGAAGTGTTGTTCCTCCTGGTAAGGTATATCCTCCTGAGAGCTTTATTATCGGAACGCCTGCTGTGGTTAAAAGGAAGCTTACTCCACAAGAAGTAGAGCAGTATAGTAACCACTATAAATCGTACTTAATAACAAAAGATGAGTATTTAAACGAAGTCGAAGTTATTTGCTAAGCTTTAATAGATTGAAGACTTTATCAACAAGGTCATCTCTTGAGAAAGGCTTAACAAGAACATTTGTTACTCCTGAATTGATTACACTCACCATTGATCGGTTATCTAAGAATCCTGAAATAAGAAGGTATTTCATCTTCTGATACTTCATCGACTTACTTGCTATATCAATGAAGTAAGTTCCATCTTTATCAGGTAATTTGTAATCAATAATAACTAGATCGAAATCTTCATTTCTTAGTTTTAATAAAGCAACACTTACAGAGTCGGCCGTGACAATATTTCTAAAAGCACCAGTTTGCTCCAGAAACGTTTTTATTAAAAAGCAAATCTTATCTTCATCATCTACGATGAGAATAGAAGGTTTTTTAGGTGTAAGTGAATTCTTAGAAGGGGACATGGCCATTAGTCCTGCTCCTCATTTTTAATACCAAGCATATTTAATATATCTTCTCTATTAAAAGGCTTCTCAATAAAGCCTTTAATCTCTTTATGATTATCAAATTTTGATTTATCCGCTACTCCTGACATTACGAAAGTAGGGGTATTGAGACCATTTTTTATGATATCTTTGGCAAACTCAACACCATTCATATTTGGCATATCATAATCAGTGATTATGGCATCAACATCAGTACCTTCTAAGATTCTTTTTGCTTCAATAGCACTTGATGCAAAGATCAAAGTAATAGGTCCTTTTGCAAAAAAGTTCGTAAAAAGATTTAAGATCTTTGGTTCATTATCAATGATTAAAACTTTTTGGAAGCTATGGTTTACACTAAGTTCACTATCCGTAAAAGTTGTCGTTTCCATTTTCGGAAGAGTGATTTGAAACTCACATCCAGTTTTTGTATCAATTAATTCAAGTGATCCCGAATATGAATCAATGATTTTAGAAGAAATTGAAAGTCCAAGACCTGTTCCTTCTCCTACCTCTTTCGTGGTAAAGAATGAATCAAATATCTTTCCTCGATTTTCTTCAGGAATACCTCTTCCATTATCTTTAACTGTAATGATGTAGCAGACATCATTGCTGGAGATTGAAAGTGAAATTTTTGGATCTTTAGTATTTGCCTCACCCAGAGCGTGAATTGCGTTGGTAACTAAATTGATAATAACCTGTTCTATCTCGATAGGATTAACTTTAACGATCGAAGATGTGTTTACATTAAAATCAAGAGATATCTGATTCTGCTCTAATGGTAGTTTCAGTAGGGTAAGAGACTTATTGATAATATCTTCAAGGGTAATAAACTTCTTATCACTCTCTCTATTATGAAGAAAGCTCTTTAAGCCTTTGACGATTTTAGTGATACGATCAATTGACTCACGAGTATCACTAATACTTTCGTGGATAATATCATTTTCTTTTAATTCTTCTCCGGCCAAAAGAACACTAATTAATTCAATATTTCCTGAAGCAATAGTAAGTGGATTTGAAATCTCATGGGAAATCGTTGCTGTAATTTCCCCAATTGTACTTAACTTATCAGCTTGAATAATTTGATTGTGAATTTGCTTCAGCTCTTCAATTTGATAACGATACTTCGTGTAGAGATTTTTCTCGATACTGATGTCGTTAAAACAAATTACTTTCTCGTTGTTGTCACTTTCAATTGCTTTGATAATAACGTGATAGAAGGTTTGATCTTCTAAGAAAATCTCTACTTCTGGCCCTACCTTTACATCATTCATATCTTCAAGAAAATCTTCAATATCAAAGCCGGTAAATAGGGTGCTAAGCTTTGGCGATTTTTTTAAAACTCTTGGCGACTTTTTGAAAAATGAAGCAAAGAAGTGATTATAATAAACTATCTCATTGTCATTATTTATGACACAGATTGGTTCAAAAATGGAGTCGTATAATTCGTATTTTGCCATCAGTTACATCTTTGTTTACTTCATCTGTTTAATGAATTGAAAGTACTGTGCTTCAATTGCATCAAACTCGAGTTCTTCACCTTCATCACTTTTCATAACAGGTGCCTTGTTATCAACGACATCACTTGTTTTAATAAGCATCATTTTTACATCGTCTGAAGATTCTTCGTAATATGGAGCATAGAAGCTTTCAACTTTTATTCCCGGTTTTATAAAGCCATGAACCATATTAATTTGTTCAATAACTGCCTGTGGACAATGAGAGTAGGTGATTGAACCAGTCAGCTCTGAAAGCATATTGATCCATTCACGAATTCCACATGAGTTAATCATCTCAACAGCATCGAAGTTGATATGAAGATTTTTATCTTTAACTCCAAGGATTGGTGTTAGATCAGCATCTTCATCAATTCTTCCAATTAAATTTAAAATCGTTTCATCATTTTCGGCCTTAATTTCGACCTTTAAGTTACTCATATTTTAATCCTTTAAATTATAAAAACTTATTGATGGTATTCTTTTACTAATATCTTTATACCGTTTATTTTTTTCAATATAGATGTAGAAACTAGTGCTATCTTGATTTCCAACAATGTGAAGTTGATCACAATTTTGAAGCATCAGATAAAGTCCAAGCCCTGCTCCACGTCCTTCCTGCCTCGGTGTCTTCTCTACAGCTGCTCGGTAGAGAGAATTTATAATTGAGGATTTTCCCACATTAGTATAACTCCTGTAGTGGAGGATCGTTTTATGTTCATCTTGAGAAATTTCAATTTCTCCATGTTTTTGGCTGTTTACTCGATGAAAAATATCATTCGTGTAAAATTCATTTGTAATCAATTTTAATTTATTTTCAAAGCTATCGTGATAATCTTTTAAGTCAATACCATCGAGTAATTGATGGCACTTCTGATCAAATTCATTTTCAAGAGTTATTTCTATTTTGTTTGTTTTTTTTGAATTGATTCTACTATCAAGATTGTTTTGTTTCTGCTTTGTTAGATAGGCAATAACGCTCTCAACCTCATCTTGTATGCAAGGGGAGGCTCCTATGAGGTGATTTGTTCTGTTGTCTTTAAGGTACTTTAAGTTCACAAGTATATCGTAGCGACTCAAAAAAATATCACTTGAATCGGCTAACTGATCACTGATTTTAAGATCAAGACTCGAGGATTGAATTTTCATTTTTTCAATCTCTTTAAATTGTTCGTTTGCAATCTTAAATTCTATACCCATAAGTACATCACTTTATTTCCTGGCAGATGAGTGTAAGATCATCATCAAATGAATCACTTCCTCTGTGGTCGTATACAACAGAAACTATTGTATCACGAATTTCAGTGGCCGTGTGCTCTCCATATGTCATTAAGATCTTTAGTAATTTTCTTAGGCCCCATTGTTTGCCTTCACTATTTTCTGCCTCTGTTATTCCATCTGTCATATAAACAAGCAGATCACCTTGTTCTAGAATGATCGTTTCATAGTCGTAGCTAGAGTCGGCACTTTCTCCAAGTCTTGGTCCTTTAGCATCAAGTAGGGGAATGATATCTGCTTTAGTAATCTCAGGCTTTTTAGGAACCTTAAGCACTTCTAAGTGACTTGCATTAGTATATGAGTATTCCTTAGTCATTGTGTTATAGACCGATACAAAGGCAGTAAGAAGTATTTTATTATTTGAAAGATTAATAACCTTATTTAGATGTGAAGTAATTAAAGCTGGCGAGATTTGACTCGAATCTTCTGTCAGTCTTATTTTAATACTATTAAATGCAGAATTGATTGCTGAAGTTAGAAGGGCCGCTGGCAGGCCGTGACCTGTTGCATCTGCTATGATGGTAATAATATATTCATTAAATTCGAAGTGTCCCCACCAATCTCCACCACACTCAGAAGCTGGAGCAGCATAAGAGCTTAGGCGAACATTTGGTGTATCAATATCTTTTGGCGGAAAGAACTCTTCTTGCACCATTTTAGCAACTTTCACTTCTTCATCTAAGCGTGCTTTCTCTTTCATTTTTTCAATATATTCTAGAATCTCACGACTCATTTGATTAAATGAGTCTCCAAGTGTCCCGAGCTCATCACTAGTGTTGATCTCTACTGTTGATTCAAAATCTCCCTGACCAATACTGATGGCCCTTTGGTAAAGCTTTTCTATCGGCTTTGAGATTGTTTTTGATAGAAGGATAATAATTATAGTCGACAGAGCAATAATAAAGACTGCAAAGAATATAGCTCGCTGAATAAGAAACTTTGTTACCGATAGTGCATCCGACTCTGAAATTGTTGAAACAACAGAAAGTGCAAATGCCTTTGTTTGTGCTATGGAAACAAGGTAGTCGTCATTATTGAAAGTTAACTTTTTTACAATGTTATTTCCCTTAAGCTCATTCTTATCATAATTATGAAGTCCAATAAGGTCATTTCCAAGAACAAGTGCTCCATCTTTAAAGACAAGCGTATTATATGTTCGATTTTGTGAGAGTAGGTTATTTAAAATATTTGCCTTGATAACAATTGAAGTAAGACCTTTATTTATCTTTTTAGTTAGAATAACAAAAACATCTTCTTTGTATTTGAAAGAAGTAAGTGAGTTATCTCTTGTGCTCTTAGGAATCACTAACTTGAAATCATTTTCATTTTGTTCAAAATCTTTATTGATTATGAATTGGTTCTTTTCAATGAAGGCGAGAATATACTTACTTTCTGCTACGGCCTTTGCTCTAAGTTTATTGTTCTTTATAAGAGATAAATTTTGGAGATCATTCTCAATTTTATTAAGAGTATAGTTCATCTCCTTAGCAACACTTGTAACATTGAATAGTGAGTTCTCATATAAGTAGGCTTTCTTATCCTTTTCAAAAAGGTGAGTGGCATACTTAGTTAGAAAAGCGATAACAATTATTAGCAGCGCTGTATTAAGCGATATTAATTTAAGCTTGATCGGAAATGTCGGTCTTTTGCCCATTATTTACCTATGTAGAAGTCTATTGAATATTTAGATACAATGATATTAACGATTTGCGTCATGCGCAAGAATGAGAAAAGAGTACCAGGAACAATTTTGGGGCGACTAAATTCATTAGTTGATACATTTCTAATCTTGATGTGCCTTTGTGTTGCGGCCTTTGCCGGCAACCAAGTTTTTAACACATCATATATTCCACCAATCATGGGTGGGGAGCGCATTACTTTAGGCCAAGTCTTCGAATTACAAAATGATGTGAGAAGAAGAAGTTTTGATAATTTCTCTTGGCATGATCTTGGTTCAAACGAAGCACTTTTCCATAATGATCGTATTTTCACAGATAGAGATTCTACTGCTCAGTTGGAATTTAGCTCTGGTAACCGCATTAAAGTCTCCGAAGAGAGTCTATTTAAAATCACACAAGAAACAGATGGAATTAATCTTAATATCGAACAAGGTGTTATCTTTGCTACTCTTAATAATGCAAGTGAAGCCTTTGTTGTTAAAGTAGGTGATCAGATCTATGAGATCACTTCAAATGATTCGAAGATTAAGATTTCAAATACAAATGGTAATAAAGAGTTATCTGTTCTTGATGGTAAGGCAAGCGTAAGACTAGGCGATCGTGAAGAAACCATTGAAAAGGGTGTAAGAGTACTGCTTACTGATGAGAGCTATACTATTAAGCAGAGCTGGCCAAGCGAATTTTCTCCCGTTGATGGTGATGTGTTCTATGTTAATGAAAAAAATAAAATTACATTTAAGTTTAATGAAAAAGTAGAAAAGTTATACATTTCAAACTCTCGTGAAGCTTTTGAAAACGGAGAAGCACATACTGTTAATGGACTCGAACTTAAGTTAGAGAATTTAGCTCAAGGCAGTTACTATTGGCAGGTAAGTGATGAAAGTAATGTTTCAACGGAAAAGTCATTTGAAGTTATCTATGAAGTTGTCCCTGAGTTTGAAAACCTCGATGAGATTCAAAACACCGTTTTAGTGAATAAAGAGAAGCTCATTTATACTCAAGCATTTGAAAATATCGAATTAATGATTAATGGAAAAGTTTGGGAAGATTTTGATTATGATGAAGGTGAGTTGAAAATTTCTTTTGAGGAAGTTGGTGAGTATGAACTTTCTTATCGAAATAAAAGTGAGACGCATCCTTATGCGCTCTTTTCTAATCCTGTTCTAATAAAGGCCGTTGCAAAGCCTGGAGATATTGTTTTAAAGAGACCATTTAATGGCGAAGAATATTATTTCTATAATGATGGTACTGTTAAATTTTCTTGGGAAACTCAAGATCTCTTTAGTGGGGTTAGTACTTATCTAGTTTTAAATGGCAAAAGACAACTGGTTGCTGGGAGTTCTTTTTCTACTAGTGTTAATGAAAGTGGAGAATATTTTTGGTCATTGGAGTATGTCCTAAATAATGAAGTGATTGCTCGTTCAAATGAAAATAAATATGTTGTTACTTTTGATAATGACAATAGTGCTCTTGAACAAGGACGTAAGATAGTTGTTAAAAAGCCAGGTGATGTTATTGATTTAACATGGCAGCAACAGGGGAGTGATGAGTTCATTGTTGAGATCTCTCGCGATCGTAATTTTAGTGCTATTAAAGAATCTATAAAGACCACTGAAAGTAATACTAAGCTACTTATTAAGGAACTTGGTGTTCACTATTGGCGTGTTAAGAATGAGGAAAATAAATTTGTTCCTCCCGTTAAAATAATTATTGTACCTCCGCCGCCACCAAAAGCGCCTCGTATTGATAAGGTCGAAAAGAGAGTTCAAGTTATTAGGCAGTCACTACCAATTGCCATCGTAAATTTACTAATTGATCAGGCATTTGCTCAAGAGAAGATTGAACTTAAGTGGGAGCCTGTAAGTGATGTTAAAGAGTATCGTATACAGATTCTTGATGGTGAAAAAATTATCGTTGATGAGAAAGTTAAGAATAATCGTTATGAGTGGGATGACTATCTAACAGGTAACTTCCAGTGGAGAGTTTCTGCAATTGATTATTGGAACCAGGAAAGTCCATTTTCTGCGCTTGAGGATTTAATCATTACAAAAAAGTTTGGTGGAGCAAAGGGGATTGATCTCGTTTCTCCAAGACACGGCCTTGTTATTAATGAAGGTGATATTGTTGAGATGAAGTTTGACCAAGTTCGTGGAGATAAATTCTTTATCGAAATTTCAAAAGATAAGTATTTCACAAATATTAAGGAAATACCTCTTGGAAATAAAACAACTTATACTTTTAGAAATAAATTAGCAGAAAGCTTTTATTGGCGCGTTAAGGCCATTGAAAAGAAGGACGTAATCTATTCTAAAAAAAGAAGAGTTGATGTTTTAAGTAAAAAAATTGCCAAAGTAGAAAACAGTAGAAAAAAGATTTTTACTACAGGTAATAAGAAAGAAAAAAATTGGTATGTAGGCTACGCTCCTGAAAAAACAAATTATGAAGCCATTAGTAATGGAAAGAAAATTGTCGTTGATGATATGAACTTGATCTCATTTTATGCTGGCCTTAAGAAAGATTTTAAGGTCGCTGTAACTGATTTTGAATTACGTCATTCAAGTGGTGTTGTTTTTGATGATCTAGCATTTAATCAAACGCGCTTAAAAGTTAGCAGTCACATGCCCTTAAAGAAGCTCCCTCGCTTCAAATATGGTGCGGCAGTTGCTTTTGATTATCGAAGTACCCTTGCTTATGAGGGAAGTGAAGTTGTTTCAAATGCTGAGTTTACTTTCAATATTGGTATAAGCGGTATTTATGAATTTGAAAAAATTAAGATAAAAGCAGAGTATTTCATCCTTGGTTTTTCTGGCCTTAATGCAGAGGCACTCTATCAGATTAATAATAAATATCAGGTTGGTTTCCAATATCAGACCCTTGAAAAAGATGACCCAAGTATCACGCTTGATAAGATGGCCTTCAAACTTCAGTATAGTTTTTGAAAATATATTTTATAGACTGACCAGTATATGGGCCAGATTTTTGGCCCAATAATCTTAATATTCCCTTCTAAGTTATTGATAATGAATAAAAGTAAGGCCATTTTCGGGGCATGCCGATGGGCGTTTTATAATTAGAGCAGGTTTAAACTTGAACTTGTGAGGGCATTTTGAAAAGAGAAAGTAAAAGGCCACATTCACATTTATATTCGGTAAAGCTATTTGCTTTTCTCGTTGGGGTTATGTTGGTTGCTTCATCTTGTGTTCCACAAGATGAAGTTGAGGATTTAGTAAATGTACCGGGAGCAGATCTACCAACGCTTCCAAATCTTGATGTAGCTTGTTACCAAGATGTGTATGCACCTAAAGAAGAAGATATTACGAGAAATATAGATATTCTGGTTATCCCAGATACTTCTGCTTCAATTATTTCTGAAAGAGCGCAAATTGCAGAAGGATTTAATGCCTTCTTAGATGTTCTTCCATCGGCCGCTGATGTAAATATCGCAGTTATGTTGGGGCATGGGTCTGGATCGACACACTTTGGTAAGCTTTATACAAAGTCGACGGAGCCGACAATTCTTTCAAATCGTTCATTAACAATTGAAGAGATTAAAACACACTTAAGAACAAAAATGGAGAACCCAGCTGGAGACTATCGAACTGATGGTGGGGAGGCCGGACTTGCATCTCTTAATCGTGCACTAGAAGACGATTACTATAGCTCTATTCAAGGACAAGGCTTCTTTAGAGAAGATGCAGCTCTTGTGGTTGTATTTGTCGCTGATGAGCAAGATATTTGTGCGATTTATCCGGAAGGTGTAACACCTGTTCCTGACCCTCAAGGTGGTGAGGATCGTTCACGTCTTACTGAATGTTTTGATGGTGAAACACAAATCGTAACTCCTAAGAGTGTTCTAGATAAATTAAAGGCCCGTTATACAGATCGTCCACTTGTTACAGGTGGTGTTATTTATAACAATCTAAGTACTATTCCATTTGGTGGAGAAAACGAAATTGGATATGGTTATAAAGAGTTTGTTGAATTCGGTGGTGGATTCACTGTCGACATGGCAACTGGTGAATACGGAGATGGGTTATCTAAACTAGGTACACTAGCAATGTCACGTATTGATCCAGTTAATTCATTTAACCTAGAAGTAACGAATATTGATACGAATACGATTCGAACTTTTGTTGATGGAAAAGAAGTACAGTATTCATACGATACTGAACTGAATATTGTTTCACTCAATGAGGAGCGAGGTCCATTTTCAATTGCAGCTGTTCAATACTGTGAAAAGCCTTCAGTTACAAAACAGGTTATTCAAATTGTAGCAGGTGGTTCACACTCTTGTGCTCTTATTGCAAATGGTGAAGTAAAGTGTTGGGGAGATAACTCTAAAGGTCAGTTAGGACAAGGTGATACTGTTAATCGTGGTGATGATGAGGGAATTGATTCGATTCCGGCCATTGATTTAAACGGAGAGCTTGCACTACAAGTCATTGCAGGAAATCTTCACACGTGTATTCTAACTGAATCTAATAAAGTTAAGTGTTTTGGTGACAATACTTATGGACAATTAGGGATGGCATCAACTGATACTTTAGGTGATGACGAACAATTATCAGAATACGGCTATACTGAAATTGGTGGAATTGTAAGAAAGCTTTATGGTGGTACTTATCATAACTGTGCTCTTCTAACGACAGGTGATGTTCGTTGTTGGGGGCAAAACTATTATGGTCAGCTTGGGACTGGTGATACTGAAATAATTGGAGATGATGAAACTCCAGCTCAGGGTAATCTTGTTGCTTTAGGGGCAAAGGCCATTCAAATGGATATTTCTTCGATGAGTTTCCATGCCTGTGCAATTTTATCTGGTGGTACTCTTAAGTGTTGGGGACGTGGGACTCACGGACAGCTTGGCCTAGGAAATACTGACAATGTGAATTCTCCAAGCTTGGCCACTCCAACGCCGAAAGGAGTAATTGCAGTTACAACTGGTGGTATCCATACTTGTGCACTTCTTTCTGATTCGACAGTATATTGTTTTGGGAATAATTCTCAAGGTCAGCTAGGAGATGGAACAAGTGAAGCAATGGGTGATAATGAAACTTTAGATAATCATACTGCTCTAGACTTAGGTTTTGAAGTTGCCTCAGTTGTTGCTTCAAACACTGCAACATGTGCTCTCTCTAAAGCTGGAGATGCAAAGTGTTGGGGTAACGGAACTTCTGGTAAGTTAGGTCAAGTTGGCACGGCCAAGATTACAGGTGATCTTGCAAACCTTCCAGCAATTGAACTTGGAAAGAGCGTTTCACAAGTTTCAGGTGGACTTAATCATCATTGTTTCTTAACAACTGATGAAGGTCTCGTGAAATGTATTGGTAATGGTAGTAAGGGACAACTTGGTAATGGAAATACAGATTCTATCGGTGATGATGAGTCACCTGTATTAGCAAACTTCCTTGCTCTTTTTAATATTTAAGAAATTAATTCCAAATAATAAAATCATAAGAACGATGGCACCGAGTATACTTTCATTATTCGGTGTCATATCTTCTCTCACAGCGCAGCCAGGATCAATTCCAGATTGAAGAGTTTCAAAACCGTTTGCTCCAAGGGTTACTATCGTTGGGTTAGGTGAGTAAGAACCACCAACTCCTGTAATGACTCCATCAACTTCATCAAGACGAATGATCCCGTCTCCGCCATTTCCACCGGCCCTTCCTAAAACTCCACCTGCGGCTCCACCTGTTCCACCAGAAGCATCGAGAGCAGCATTGAGTTCGATATTACCAACTGCTTGTAAGAAGATAACTCCACCGGCGCCGCCACCTGAGCCACCAGAGTCTCCGTTGGCAGAAGTTGTGCCCGGCTGTCCAGCTCCACCATTGGCCAGAATAGGAGCGTTGATATACATATCTCCACCTGCGGCGATATGAATGACTCCACCTCCGCTTCCTCCTGGAGTTGCACCAGTTTCAGTCGCACCACCTTGCTCGCAGCCACCTCCGCCATTTCCGCCACCGGCACCACCAAGCATTTGTGCTTCAAGATTTAAAGCTGAGTCATATGTTACAGATGTGGAACCAGGGGCACTTAGAGTGTCCGATCCATCAACTGGTCCTGAAGAAACACCTGAGCCACCATTTCCACCAAGGGTTGCATGGGAGCCACCGGCACCACCACTACCGCCAATATCTGAAAAGCTTGATCCACCACAGGCTGCATCCGTTGCACTCGATCCTTCTGATCCTGGAAATGCTACTGGACTTAATCCTGCACCATAGCCTCCAGCAAGGCCTTCTGCTACTGAGATTGTGTGAGCAATTGTAACGTCACCTTGAACTTTAATGATTAGTGGATTATTTCCAGTGATTGTAAGAGCACCTGTTGTCGTTAAGTCAGTACAATTATAAGTCCCACTTGGGATTAATCCTGTCCAGTTGCACGAAAGATCACTACCATCGCCAGTGTCAACAGCGGCAAAAGTAGTTGATGATAATAGTAGGAATATGGGTAGGATAAATCTCTTCACTGAAGAAATTTTAACATATCTTAACTATGTCTTTAACTAGGTATAAATGGCTAGAAATTGCCTTGAAAGAAGTTAAAGCGAACCGCCTCAATATCCTTTCTTCCTTGATTATATGAGAAGAAACTTTGTTTCAAAACTTGAGAGCGTACTTCAATCTGCTTTGCAGCTTCGTTAAAGATGAACTCAAGTTGAACTTCTTCATTTGTGGCCTTTAAATAGACCTCATTTCTTTCGATTTGATAGCCACCAATCTTTCTGATGACACTTGCAATCTTTTCAATATTCTCTTCAGGAGTTGCCCCTAGCATTTTAAAAGGCATGATATAACTTGAAGATGCTTTCTTCTCTTTAGAAGAAAGACAGTTGTCGATGGATGGACAAGTAAAATTATCTAGACTCGAAGACTCTTGAATTAGAAATTCCTTTGAGCATGATGCTGTTGTTAAAAGAACAGCAATAATCACTGATAGTCTAGCGAGTCTTTTCATTAAATTAGTCCTTCTCTTTTAATTTTCACTAAAACATACGGCTGAACTATTAGGTATTGGAATTCAGTGTTCTCTTCTTCCCACATTGTGATTTGTTCATCTGTTGGACGAAACATCTGTTCATCAGCAAGCCATTTCTTAATATATTCAACTTCGTCACGCGCCATTGTAAATCCTACGGCCGTAAGCTCAAGTTCATCAGTTATCATGAATAATGCTTCTCTTTCATGGTGAGGCTTTAGTAAGTCCCACTTTGCATCATCAATATCATTAGCTAATCTGTCTAATAGGTTCTCATTGTTATTTTCATCGTTCATATTAATTTCCTATTAAATTGCTTTCATCATTTTCTTATCATTATTAATTTGAGCAATTAACTTTTCATCAGTGTCGATGTAGTTAGAAGTGTGAACTTTTTTTGCTGCTTCAATTAATTCTTTAGAAGGATCTTCTTTGTCGATTTCGTTCTTAAGAAGAGAGTAATATTCTCTTTCTAGTTTATTCTTTTTTTCTTCTTTCTTACGGTAGTATGGAGTTAGGATAAAGAGGAAAGCAAGAACGGCAATCATCGACCAAACAATATGATAAATTTTCAAAAATACACCTCATGATTTAGTTTCGTTATAAATATACTATGTTAAAATTGCTCTGTGAATGATTTAAAGAAACTTGTTATTCTTGCCCAAAGCGGTGATGCACAGGCTTATCACGTCTTTTTGGAAACCGTATCGCAAACAATAAAACGCATTGTTTCTTTTAAGGTTTTTAACGAGTCACATCGCGACGATATATGTCAGGAAATCTTAATAAGTATTCATCATTCACTACCGACATACTCGCCAGATCGACCGATAATGCCTTGGATTAATTGTATTATTGAACGTCGAATAATCGATTACATTCGTAAATACACGAAATTAGAAGAAAGAGAAGAAATATTTGATGAGGCCGTCACAAAAGAGGCTAATGCATCGAATAATACAATAGAAAGAGTTGCGCTCGAGCAGCAGCTAGAGCTGTTGATTGAAAAGTATCTAACTGACGAATTGAGTAAACCGCTTCTCATGGCAAAACTTGAAGGGTTAAAAACGAAGGAAATCTCACAAGAGCTCGGAATTAGCGAGGCTGCGACACGAACGAGAATTTCTCGTGCTATGGCAAAGCTAAAAAAAGCGGTTAGGATTAATAATGGAAAATGAAAAGTTAATAAATTCATTAGTAAGTGACTTGAGGCCAGTAAAGAGATTGGCATCGCCAAGTCTTAGGACATTCTTTTGGCTTATTCCACAAGTCGCGATTAGTTTAATTGCAATTTCGATTAGTTCACCAATTGACTTTAAGTATATGCAAAATGCACAATTTATAATCCAAGTAATTGTTGCCCTAATTGCACTTGCCATTGGTTCTTACTTTGGTTTTGCTAATACTGTACCTGGTCTATTAAGTGAGAAGAAAGCAAAGCTTATTTTCGTACCATTTATTATTTTATTCGCTCTTATTATCTTTAATCTTTTATTTCCTATTGGCCTTGATTCGGCCCATGAGCATCGAGCAAATTGTTATCAAGAATTGAGTGTTCTTATGATTATTGGATTTGCTCACAATTACTATATGCTTAAGAAAGGCTTTATCGCTTTTAATAATGCAACTGTAGCGACAAGCTTATTAACAAGTGGGATGATCCCATTAGTAATTCTTTACTTTGGTTGTTCATTTTCGACAAAGCATCTAGTTATTTCTCATTATCTACCAATCTTGGTTATTACAACTTTAGGTATGATAATTTTTAAATTTACAAAAAAATAAAGTAGAATGTAACAATTTTAATTTTATATTCGAATAATTGAGTAAGAAGGAATTTAGCTTCTTAAAAAAAATAAAGGAGAATATTATGAATTCTAAAAAGTCACTATTAATGGGTGCCGCTGTTGCTGGTCTAATGATTTCATGTACGGGAACAGAAACTAAGATGCCAGAAACGGCTGCTAATGAAGTTATGTGTTACGGAGTAAACTCTTGTAAAGGTCAAGGGGCTTGCCACGGTAAAGTTGATGCTTGTAATGGAAAAAACGGATGTCAAGCAGAGCTTAAGTGTGGTGGACAAAACTCTTGTAAAGGTAAAGGCCTAATTAAACTTACAAAAGATGAGTGTGAAGCTAAAGGCGGAAAAGTAGCTGCAAGGTAAGAAATGCAAAAGTACGGTGTTGGATTAAGACATACACATTTTCCATATTTGGAAAGTGAACACTCGAAGTCACAAGAAGGTGTCGAGTGGTTTGAAGCTCTTCTCGAAAATTATATGGGAACTTACGGGCGACCATATAAAATGCTTGAGAAGATTAGGGCCGATTATCCAATAGCGTTTCACGGAGTCTCTTTATCAATTGCCTCTAGTGAAGAATTAAATTTCGATTATATGAAAAAGGCAAAAGAGCTATATGATAACTTCGACCCTTTCGTGACGAGTGATCATATGTGTTGGACAGGGCATGCCCATTCAAATTTACACAATCTTTTGCCTTTTGCGTATACTAAGGAAAATCTTGAATTCATTGCTGATAAGGTAATGAGAGTTCAAGACTTTTACGCAAGAGAGATGACCTTTGAAAATCTATCGGCCTATTTTACTTTAAATAAATCGACAATGAGTGAAGCCCAGTTCTTAAATGAATTGGCCAATAAAAGTGGCTGTAAAATTCTTTTAGACTTTAATAATGTCTACGTAAATGCAGTAAACCAAAAATTTGATGCAGCTGAATTTTTTGAAACAATTGAGACCAAGAATGTTTCTCAAATACATCTTGCTGGTTACTCTGACTTAGGTACACATCTTTTTGATACTCATTCTCATCCCGTTCACGCCGAGGTGTGGCAATTGTTTAAAAAGTATTGCCATAAATTTGATGTTCCAATTCTTCTAGAATGGGATGAAGACATTCCTGAATTCCCAGTTTTAGAAAGAGAAGTCTTAAAAGCAAAAGAGATTTTTGAAGGAGCCTTATTATGAATCATCATGATTTTCAAAATAAGTTCCTGAAGGGTGTTCTTTCGAAAGATATATCTCACGATATTATGAATGAAATGATTCCTATTGGTGAATTATCAAATGAACAAGTGATGGAAGTTTACCAAAATGACTATCGTGCACGCTTACAAGAAGTTATTGGTGATAATTTTGAAACATGTTGGTTTGTTATAGGCGATGATGACTTCCTTGATATTTCACTGGCCTATGTTGAGTCTAGGCCATCTGAATTTACAAATCTACTTCATTATGGAGATGACTTTCCCGAGTTTATTTCTTCACGTGTAAAAGAAGTTTCTTTTATTAGAGAACTCGCAGAGTTTGAAAAAAGATTTTGGAATTTATTTCATCAAAGAGACAATTCAAAATCGTTTATTCCTCAAGAATTTGGAGAAGGAATTTTTGAAATTCCTTTAAATTTAAAAGATACTTTCTCTCTTTTTTCTAGTGAAGTTCAGTTATCTGAGCTTTGGCAAATGAGAAAAGGTGATAGTGACAAGAGTTATCATGATATTCAAAATAATGAATTAACAATTCTCTATAAGAGAGATGAGAAAATGCAGATTCAAGTGATCTCAGAGGGGATCTTTGAACTCATTACAAACTTAAAGAATCATCAAACAATCCTTGAAGCTGTCGAAGAAATTGAGGAGGATAAATTAAGTGATCCAACTTTGTGGTCAGTTTTCTTCAATCTTCTTGGTTATATTGCCGAGATCAAAGGCAAATAAATCGTTGGCTATATTAAGACAGTCTTCTGTTACTGGGGACTCGATGACGATATCTTCTTGAGTGATTGGATGCTTAAAACATAATTTATAAGAATGAAGAAAGATTCGGTAGAACTTATAATCTTTCCTAAATTGATTGTTAATCGACGAATGGCCATATTTCGCATCACCAACTAAATTGTGCATACGACGAGAAAAGTGTTTTCTGATTTGATGTTGGCGACCTGTGAAGATTTCAATGTCAACAAGACTGTACTCTTCATTTGTAGCGAGTCTTTTAAATGCTGTCTTCGCATCTTGAATACCCTTGTCTGTTTTAATTGGAAAGTCGTACACGCCTTCTTCTTCCGCTACGCCCTTAACCATTGCAACATAGTGCTTTGATACATTGTCACTATTCCATTGTTCCTTCATGAGCTTTGTTGCTTCCTTTGACTTTGCAAAAAGAACAACTCCTGAAACTGGTTTATCAAGCCTGTGAATAGGAAAGAGATAAATATCTGTTTGTTTCTTTAGCGATCTTAGAAGACTTCTTCGATCAGAGCTTCTGGCCTTAAAAGGGTGGACTAAAAGATCACTTGGCTTTGTGGCCGCTATATAGTGATCATCTTCAAATAGGACTTGGATTTTATTCTTCACGAGTAAATATATATCAGATTTGATCGAGGTAAGTATATGAAATTTTAGGAAGTCTTACTCTTTTACTAAGGTACTGCTTATAAGTTACCGATATGTGAGATGTGAGAATATTAAGAGAGAAACTATTTTTTATTTTATTTATATGTGTGGGCCTTTCGCTGCCTTCCATGGCATCTGAATCGGGTGTTCTCTATCGCAATGGAGCGACAACGATTTCGTATGACCGCAGTAAAGATCAATTTATCTTTAGAGATGAAAAATCAGTTTCAGAATATTCAAGATTTCGCTACAACGATTTAATTCTCGAAAAATTTCATCGTATTCCTATCGAGGATCACGGGGAAGTCGAAAGAAGATTAAAAATGGTAAAGAAAACGTACCATCTTTCAGCTCCCGCTCCTGAAGAAATTTTACAGGAGAGTCTGGCCGTTGCTTCAAAAATTAATGAGGCAGATGATTATGGCTGTGGGGATTCGAGAATTAATATCGGAGATGACCAAGTTGCTTATACGGCAGAGATTGAAATAGAAAAGCTTGATGTTAAGAAAGAAGGCTTCTTTGGCCTTGGAGAACTTGAGGGTGCCGAGTTTGAATTAAATACTTCAAATGATAATCCATTACATGGTGGATTAATGGCCCTTGGGATAACTAACTTCAATGAGCGTGATGGTATTGAAGGAGATGATCGAGGTCTGACTTTTGGTGCAAAAATTTCAGCTAAGTTAAAATTTGAAAATGGTGAGGTCCTATTTAGCTATAACTCGAGGGCCTATACTAAACTTGTTGAAAAATCTTGTGGAGTCGTTGAAATCCATGGACGTTTATACGAGAGGTTCTGCTATCAAAACGACGACGGTACATGGAATCAAGAAGGATTAAATAGAGACGATATTGACCTTAGTGTTTATCGATTAATAGGTGATGATAAAAAGAGCTTTGTCCAACTTGGAGCAGGTTTAACAATCCTTGACGACAATGGGCTTGCGATGAATACGCAAAGAGCGTGGCATAAAATGTCTAAGTCCGCGGGAACGGTTCAGTATAAGAACTACGGTCATATGGATCAAGTGGTATCACCAAAAGCACATTTTAAGGTTGGAAAGATCTATGATTATAAAAATGAAGAGGGGACGATTTCAACAACCTCTCAAATCTATACTGGTGGACAACTTTCTCATATTAGTGGAAACGAAAATTATGTCGGCTTAGGTGGCGAGTTTAAAGTTAACTTCAAGCCACAAGATAGTAACGGTAAATTTCCAGCGGTAGAAACTCGTTTCTACTATGACGGCCAATATACACAAGAAGGTGAATTAAATCATTACTATGGTGTTGAAGCTAAAACAAATGTCTATACAACGAAAAAGTCTGTTATCTATATTAAAGCGGGTATGGGAATTGAAGATGATCAGTATACTCGCCAATACGAGAATTATGGAAAGTCTTTTCTTAATCGTAATTTAGATATTCAGCACTACTTAGGAATTGGTATAGAAAAAAGGTTCTAAGCAAAGCAAAGAACCTTTTGTATTTATTATGGTGATTATTTTTCTTGATAGATATGAACATCTCTTTGAGGAAATGGAATCGTAATCCCTTCTTTATCAAACTCTAGTTTTACATTCTCATGCATATCAAACATAACTTGCCAGTAGTCCGCAGACTTTACCCATGGCCTAACAGCAAAGTTAACTGAACTATCTGCAAGAGCAGCAACTGCAACGACAGCTTCAGGTTCATCAAGTACCATTGGATGCTCTTTTGTAAGTCTGATTAGAACTTCCTTGGCCTTCTTGATATCGTCTCCGTACCCAATTCCAAAAGTCATATCAACGCGTCTAATTCCTTCAGCTGAGTAGTTTACAATACTTCCAGATGAAAGTGATCCGTTTGGTAGAATGACAGTTTTATTATCTGCAGTATTTAAGATTGTGCAAAATAGTCCAATCTCTTTTACCTTACCAATAAACCCTTGAGCTTCGATTACATTTCCAACTCTAAATGGCTTAAAGAATAGAATAAGTACACCACCAGCAAGGTTACCAAGAGCTCCTTGTAGAGACATACCAAAAGCAAGACCTGCAGCACCAAGCATTGTAATGAAACTCGTTGTCTTAACTCCCACCATTCCAATGATAGTGATGAATAGTCCAATTTTTAGAGCAATACTTACGATTGAAGTGATAAAACCTCTTAGAGATAATTCAACTTCTTTCTTTTGTAGCGCTTTATCAACTAATCTATCGATGAAATTGATAACTTTAAGTCCGATAATTAGGACGACAATTACTTTGATAAATTGAATTCCATACTCAGCAGCATGATTCATTAATTTTTCAATATTGGCTTCATTTAATAATTCTTTCATTTATTCTCCTAAAAATTCGCCAAAAGACTAATTGTTGTTTTGTAATCGTGTTGATCTCTTCCTTCAACTGGCTCGTTTTCGTATTCCCAAATAACACCAGCTTTTAAAGAAAAAGTACTATTAATTAACATACGAATAGATGGCTCCATATTAATAATGTAATTTTCACTATTCTTTAGACTCGGAATATATTCTAGCCAGTAACGAGCATTCACACCTTTTCGAAGTTCCTTACTAATTTCATAATACGCACGCAGTTTTTGTTCGTGGCTATCTGGCTCATTTTGAACAAAATTTTCTCTTGTATAACGATAACCAAGTTCAGCAAACATTTTATAATCATCTTGATCGTAGAACTTATACTTAAAACCTATTTCCATGTTATTTCTGGCCCAAAAACCTTTAAAGCGATCCGACTCAAATAAGTCGCCAAGATAGATATCTACATTTTTTGAAAGTACGTGATCAAGTCTTAGTAGGGCACTCCATTTTTCATCATCAACAATTTCGTCGGACTCACCATAAGAGTATGTCCCATTAAAAGTCAGGGTATTGGTATCCCATTTATAAGAGTTACGTGATGCAAAGTCATATGTCTTTTTGTTAGTATTTCCACCAGAAGCAATAAATGTTACTTCATCTTCTGATTTAAATTGTGCATGAGTAAATTGGCCTACGATAAGGGCCAAAAATAGTAATTTCTTCATAACAAAATCCTTTTTAAAAAAACTATTCTATGTTCATTGTTAATAATAATTATCCTAAATTCTGTCTATTTATCTTAACTACGATTAACTTTTTTGTACAATTCAACCTTTAGCAAAATAATGCCAATAATCATTGGTTTGAGATAATGCTTATTTGAAACTAGTAATTATTTGGCCAACAATTACAGAAGCTTAAAGACTGATAAAAAAACTAGATTAATAATAGTGGGATTATCGGCAAAATGGAGTAAATGTTTGTAGGAAGTGTTTTTCTCAATTAAAATTAATTAATTGCGAAATTGGAGCTGTAATGGAGTTAATCGAACCTTTTTTAAACGCTTTACTTGAAGTGTTTAAAAAGCAACTAAATATCCCTCTTCTGGCAGGAGAGGTCCATCCAAATTATGAATTCAAGGATGTTGTTGATATTGTAGGACTTATTGGAATTAGTAGTGAAAAGATTAACGGAGAGTTAGCACTATGTTTTAATAAGGATAGTTTTTTAACTATTTATAACACAATGTTTTCTGAAAACCAGACAGAGCTAAATAAGGATATTTCAGATTCAGCTGCTGAATTTGTTAATATGGTTTTAGGTCAGGCCAAAGCTGACATTAATAAAATAACAGGACTTACTGTTGAAAGAACAACACCGGAAGTAATCATAGGGGAGAGTATTAAGAATGATCGAATAACAGGACCAAGAACTGTTACGATTCCATTTGAGCTTCCTGTTGGTATGAATAAACAAGTATTTTATATGAGCCTAACAATCGAAGAGTAATTAATGCAAAAAAAAATATTTCTAATTTCCTTTCTATCTATTTTTCTATTTATTTCATGTAACAAAAATGTAGCGCCTAAAGCTGATTTAAAATATTGGAATGATACTGCGGTAACAAATAAGATTAAAACTTATTTGAAAGATATTTCTGATGAAAAATCTAAAAACTTTATTCCTGTTAGTGAAAGAATTGCTGTTTTTGATAATGATGGAACACTTTGGGGCGAGTACCCGATGTATGTTCAATTTATTGCGTTGTTAGACTTCTATAAAGACATCATTGTTGGAAAGTATGATCGACCAAATGCCTTAGTTGATGAAGTCCTTAAGCAGTTTCCTAATGTTGAAGATAAGGGCAAGCTTTATCAGGCCCTACTTGATATGCAAGCTGGTGTTACTAATGACGAGTATATGGAATACATGGCAAAGTGGTTAGAGACTAAGAAGCACCCAAAGTTAAATAAGAAATACACAGAGCTGATCTACGCTCCAAGTGTTGAGCTAATGAGAACGCTTGAAGATTTTGGTTTTAAAGTTTTTATCGTAACAGGTGGGGGAACACACTTTGTTAGGGTTCTAAATAATATTGTATACGACCTTCCTTCATATCAAATTGTTGGAACAAAGTTTGGTAAGAAGTTTTCTGAAAATGGAAAAGTCGAATTTCAAAATGAGGCAAAGCTTGCTTTTTTAAATGACAAAGAAAATAAGCCTGTCGGTATTCTAGAACATATTGGAAAAGTTCCTGTATTTGTTTTAGGGAATTCAGATGGGGACTTTGCAATGGGGAAGTATGCTACTTTAAATTCAAAATATAAGTCATTTGTTGGTATTATTCATCACGATGATAGTGCACGTGAGTTTGCCTATGATAGAAAATCACACGTTGGTAAACTTGATAAGGTTCTAACTGAAGGTGATAAATACTTTGTAAATCTAATTAGTATGAAAAAAGATTTTAAGCAGATTTATTTTTCTGAATCAGATAAAGGCCATCGCGAATAGGGAGCATGGTCTTATAAAGATCATCTCTCGATTCAATATAGTTATTAAATTCAATGAGCGCATTGGTTGTCTTATCCTCAGGGTCAACAATATCAGAAGCGACCTTGCCATTCCAAAGAACGTTGTCCACAACAATCATACCATTTTCACTGAGTAGTTCTAAAGAGAGTTCTAAGTAGTTCTTATAACTTCCTTTGTCGGCATCAATGAAAATTAAATCAAAGCTTTGTCCTGCTAACTCTTTTAGAACTAAGTTAGCATCACCGAAGCGAGCTTCGATTTTCTTACCTACTTCGCTACGATCCCAGTAAGACTTTGCAAAAGTATTGATTTTTTTATTCTTATCAATGGTAATCACTTTTCCATCAACAGGAATATTCTCTGCCATGGCCAAGGCCGAATAGCCTGTGAAAGTACCGATCTCTAAAATATTCTTGTAATTATTTGAGCGAATAAAGAAGCCCAGAAGGGAAGCGACCAGTTCTCCCGAAATCATGCGTCCAAGTGGATGATTATCTTTTGTATAATCACCCAGCTCAACGCAAAGATCACTTGGGATATTTGATTTATTTAAACAATATTTTTCAATCTCTTTTAAATTTTCCACTGAAACTCGATAAGTTTATTTCCGCTTATTTCATCACAAACGCTAGTTAATTCTTTCGATAAGAATAGCATAGAAATATATGCATTGTATTTAATGATATATTTAAATCCAGGCGAAATATAACGATCGAGTTGTTCTTTTAGCACCATGCACTCTGGTGTATTTGTCATATATGATGTTTCAAAATCTAATCTCTTAAATCCTTTTTGTCTTGAAAAGTCTGCACTATAAAAGCATTGACCATCATTTGACTCAACATCAAGAATAATTCTTCTCGTCGAATCGGAAATACCTAGTTTCGTAAATGAAATATCAAGTCCCGCTATCTCATTTGGTGCAGCGACTTTATCGCGAAAGCTCTTGCACGCAAAAGTTGTAAATTCAGTGACAAATTTCATATCCGTGGCACTTGGAATGATCTCGTCTGAGGCGTAAGTATTTGAAATAAATAGAATTGTAAGCAGGAGTGTCTTCATTTATGAGGTCCTTTATCACTTTTGTTTGATGAGTAAAACATTAATTCTCCTTTTCATACTCCTGTCTTGGCAAAGAGTAAAGTTAGTATGAAAATTTGACGGGCCAATCTTAAAAAAAGTAAATAACCCGATGTTTTTACTAAAGTTTTAAGAAATCTCTCCGATAAGCCCAGTCCTATGGAGCAGTTTTTAAATAATTTTCTATTGGCATCTTCAATCTTACTTCTTTTAAGTATTGTGCTTAGTAAGTCTTCAAGCCGTTTTGGTCTGCCTGTTCTAGTACTATTTCTCTTCATAGGAATGATGGCCGGTTCTGACGGAATTGGTGGAATCAATTTTAGCAATTATGAGTTAACTCACTCTCTAAGTTTAGTGGCCTTATGCTTGATTATTTTTAATGGAGGTTTTGAAACTCCATTTAGTAAAGTTAAGAGGGACTTTGGGAGAGGTGTTGTTCTTTCTTCAATTGGTGTCATGCTCACAACATTTCTTGTGGGTGGTTTCACACATCTTGTAACGGACTTAGGTTTACTTGAATCACTACTCATTGGTGCCATTTTATCGGCAACAGATGCGGCAGCGGTCTTTTCTGCTTTTAAAGATCCAACTGCACAAGTTGGTGATGTTAAAAATATTCTTCGTTTTGAATCGGGAAGTAACGACCCTATGGCCTACTTTCTTGTTTCAGTCATCATTGGATTTATTGAACAAGGAATGGGGGACGTTAAAACAACAGCAATCATGTTTATTTCAAATCCAATTATTGGTCTAATTGGTGGTTGGGTAACTGCTCGCTCATTCATCTTAATCAATAATGTGGTTAAACTAGATTTTAACGGACTGTATCCACCTCTAACAATGGCCATGTTATTTCTTGGCTACTCTTTGACAACGAAGTTAGGTGGAAATGGATTCTTAGCTGTTTATGTATTTGGAATGATGATTGGTAATAGAAAGATTCTACACAAGAACCTACTATCACTATTCTTTGATGGAGTTACTTGGCTTTCTCAAATTGGACTCTTTATTATGCTAGGGCTACTTGTATTTCCAAGTCGTCTGCTTTCAATCGCTCCAGCTGGACTTTTCATTGCTTGCTTCCTGACATTTGCAGCAAGGCCAATAACTGTTTTCCTATGTTTAGTTAAGAGTCGTTTTAACTTAAATGAAAAGCTCTTTGTCTCATGGGCAGGGCTCAAAGGTGCAACACCAATTGTTTTTGCAAGTTTTGCAGCTACACATATCGGAGAAAAAGCACACGTCTTATTTGATATTGTATTCTTCGTTGTAATTGTTTCAGCTCTAATGCAAGGTTCATCTTTAAAGTTTGTAGCAAAGAAATTAGGTCTTATTGTTGAGCAAGAAGATGAAACAAACTTTCCTGTGGATCTGGAACTACTGGAGCAAACAAAGCATGGTATTGTTCAACTAGAAATTAGACAAACAGATTATGCGGTTGAGCACAGGGTTGTCGATCTACGACTTCCGACAGGGGCAATCGTTCTCTTTATTAAAAGACATGGTGCATTTATTATTCCAGATGGTGCAACAGTTTTTGAAAAAGGGGATAAAATTCTTTTAGTGACTAAACTAAAAGAGGATCTAGAAGCGGCTCAAGAGTGTTTCGTAAAAAAAAAGATTGAAGATTTAGATGAAGAGGATGATGATACACAAGAGTTACATGCGGCCTAAAATTAGTTAGGTCACTAACTAAAGGATATTTGTGGAAGCTCGTGATCTTACACAAGGATCTGTCATCAAGTCTTTGTTTAAATTATCGATACCAATTGTAATGGCCAATTTTCTACAAACGGCCTATCAACTTACGGATACATTTTGGGTTGGGCGTTTAGGAACAAACGCTATCGCAGCACTCTCTCTTTCTTTTCCTGTTATCTTTCTTTTAATTTCAATGGGCGCAGGCTTTGCTGTTTCTGGTACAATTCTTGTTTCTCAGTATACTGGTCAAAAAAATACTAAGATGGTTTCAAAAGTATGTCTTCATACTTTATTTATTATTCTTATTACTTCGGCTTTATTAGCAGGTGTTGCCTACGCAGTTATTCCTTATGTCATTCGCGCGATGACACCGACCGTGGATATTCAAGATATAACAATATCGTATTTAAGAATCTCATTTATTGGTTTGATTTTTAGTTATCTCTACATGATGTTTCAATCTCTATATCGAGGAGTTGGAGATGTTAAGACACCATTTTATATTGTTCTATTCTCTGTCATATTAAACTTCATCATTGATCCAATCCTAATCATGGGATATGGGCCTATTAAAGCTTATGGTGTAGATGGAGCAGCGTATGCGACTATTTGTACCCAAGGTTTATCAGCAGTTATTGGACTTTATTTACTAGCAAAAGGTAAGGGGGGAATAAAAATTGATTTCACAAAAATCTCTTTTGATCTTTCTTTGGCCAAAAGAATTATATATCTTGGCTTTCCTGCTTCGACAGAACAGTCCTCAAGGGCCATGGCCATGATGGTTATGACTTTTCTAATTGCAACTTTCGGTGATATTGCTCTTGCTGCTTACGGAATCGGAATTCGAGTTTTAACTTTAATGATTATTCCTAGTCTTGGTTTTGCGATGGCGACCTCAACTCTCGTAGGTCAAAATATAGGTGCGGGAAAAATTGAAAGAACGAAAGTTGTTACGAGTCAAGCGCTATGGGTAATATTCATTGCTTTATCAATTGCTGGAATAGGCTTTTTCATATTTGCTGAACAAACACTTCAGATTTTTGTACCGAATGAAATTGAAGTTATAAATGAAGGGGCGAAGTTTATTCGTATCATCGCTCTCACATTCGGTCTAATAGGTGTACAGCAGGTTGCTTCTGGTGCCATGAGAGGGGGAGGAAGTCCGATGATCTCGATGATGGTGGCCATCGTTTCTTTATGGGTCATTCGTTTTCCAATTGCTTATGTTCTTTCAAAGCATACAAGTCTTGGCCAAACAGGAATCTATTTGTCATTTGTTGTAGGTAATATTCTTGGTGCTTCCATTGCGATTTTTATTATTAAACAGAATCGATGGATTAAGAATCTAACGGATCCAATTACTGAAGAAGAGCGAAAGGTAATAGAAGAGACCATTGTTGAAGATGGTGTAATTTCTTGAATTCACTGGAATATAAAGAATAATTGTTAAGTAAGTAACCTAGTCCTCCGATAAGGTATTGAGAGATTTCTTTGAGAGGGGGGAGACGGTGAGAAAGGTTTACTTGATGCTTTGTATGCTGGCCGTACAGGCTTATGCTGATGCCGTTGTTGTTAATACTTACGAGAAAATTTCAACCTCAAACTATGTCGAAGAAGTCACTAATCAAGTTAATAATGTCGTCGATGAAGCAATTGAAGATATGGAAATGGACCCTGTTTCAAATCCTGAAAGTGCCGTCACTTGTAATCCAAATACAGCTATAGATAATCACGCTCCTGAGGCAAAGAGAGTTCTTGAAGAAGGACTTAAGTTAGCAGAAGCTGCCGCAAGAGGAGAGGATTGCCAATTTTATCAAAGATTTATCGATCAAGGTGTTCCTATCGAGGCACTTAAGCAGTCACTTCTTTATTATAAAGAGAATAAGAATAAGTTTAAGAATAAAAATTACATAACTATTGCTGACTACTCTCAGAATTCTAAAAGGAAACGCTTTTTTCTACTTGATATGAAAACTGGTGATGTGAAAAGTTATAAGGTTTCTCATGGTAGTGGAAAAGTTAAAGGAGTTACTTACGCTGATGCAACAATTGCTGATAGTGGTAGAGTGACTAGGGCATCAAATCATGTTGGAAGGTTAGTTCGCTGTCGTGTTCCTGCAAGGGCGAAACCTCAACATGACCAATGGGCGATGACGAGACCAGGCTTTTTTAAGACAGGTGAATTCTATATGTCTAGTAGTCACGACGAAAGAGTAAAAGGTGAGAGAGGATGGCCAACTTTCAAAGCATCTGGAAGAAATTATAACGGTATGCGATTAGATGGTCTTTCAAAAGGTGTAAATGATAAGGCCCGATCGCAAGGTGTTGTGATGCATGAGGCTTATTATAACCGCGGTAATATTATGGGAAGAAGCTTTGGTTGTCCTGCATTCGTACCAGGTGAGGGGCGAGAGATCATGGAGAAAATCAGCAACGGCTCCCTCTATTATTCATATGTTCCTAATGAAGGATGCCGTAGTGATTATAACAAGGCCCTGGGCGATGTTAAGGGTTGGGAAAGAATGTGTACAGGACGTGATTAGCCCTTATTAACATCAAGTGGATTGGAAAACTCAATTGTACGAATTGGAAATGGAATTGAGATACCATTTTGATCGTAGTACTTTTTAATATTAATAACAGCTTGGTGTCGTGCTTTGTAAAAGGCCACTCCTGTCTTGTAGTGAATCCAAACTCTTGCCGTAAGATTAATTGAACTGGCCCCAAATTCTTCAAAGAACACTTCGACTGGAACATTTTCAAGTCTTCCTTCGATTGCCTCTAGTGCTTCTCTAGTAACTTTTTCTACTTTCTCTAAATCATCATGATAAGAGACTCCAACGGAGATATCTACTCGACGTTGCGGGGTACTTGTGTAGTTGATAAAAGGTTTTGTGAACATATCTTTATTTGGAATAAAGACTTCAAGACCTTGATATGTTGTAATCCCCGTCGTTCTTAATTCAATATTTGTAACCTGACCAACGATCTTATCAATTTCGATAATATCTCCAATTTGATAAGGCTCACGAAAAGCAATCAGAACACCTGAAACGAAGTTTGCAGCAATTTCTTGGAAGGCAAAACCTAAGGCCAAACCAATTACCCCGGCCCCTGCAAGAATTGATGTAACGGTTTTTTCAAGACCGATAATTTCTAGTGCTGTAAATATTCCGACGACGATAACGATGACATTTGTCGTTGTTCCAAGAATCTCGTTAACTGATTTTTTATAAGAAACTTTTTGGAGAACTTTCTTAACTAAGTTTCGAAGAGTTTTTCCAAGATAGAAGAAAACAAATAGAGCGACGATAGCAACGATCAAATTAGGAATATTCTTAATAAATGCTTCGTACCAAAAAGTTAACTTTCCAGAAATAAGTGTAAAAACTCTATTTATATCAAACAATGTAAACTCCATTTAAATTATTTCCCTAAATTTTATCGTATTTAAAAGAAATAAAAAAGGAGCTTATTTGATTGAAATCTTTGCAAGCTTTTCTTTATAAAGATTTGAAATGACTTTAGGAACCTTAAATGGAATTGTTTCGATTATAAGCTTCTTAAAAAATTCAATATAACTTGCCCTGCGATACCATGTTAAGCTTGAAAGATTTTGAGTCATTGGCCCGTAGCCTTCATTGATTAACTCTTTAATACACTTTGAATTATCGAGTCTGTTGTATTTACTTAAGTCGAGAGAGAGGATGATGTCAGCATCTTGAATTTGCTCCCTTGTTCTAAGGTCTATTGCAATATCCATAGCATTACTTATGATCGCAAATGTATCATCTGGCTCCTGATATTTTTGTACACCATTCAAATCCACCGCAACGATAATACCCGCGCCCATATCTTCTAGAGGGGAAACCGGAACGTTCTCTGTGATACCTCCATCAACAAGAGTTCTACCATCGATTACTTGAGGAATAAATGCACCGGGAACACAGACAGAAGCACAGAGCGCATCCGCAAGATTACCCTTATAGAAAACAACTTGCTCTCCAGTTGAGATGTCTGTTGTACAAATTGCTAAGGGAATCCTTGCATCTTCAATATTCACATCTCCTAAATCTTTGATGATCATTTCTCGTATGGACTTCGTACTAAAAAATCCTTTTTTTGGTATTGTTAAGCTTATTGTATCTTTATAATTAAGCTTATTGGCCAATGCTAAGAAGTCATCGTAGTTCTTACCAAATGCGTAATAGGAAGCGATTATTGCACCGACACTTGTTCCTGATAAGTAGGAAATAGGAATTCTTTGTTCCTCAAAAGCTTTTAAGACGCCTATATGTGCGATACCTTTTGCAGCACCACCACCAAGAGCAAGACCAATTTTAGTATTTAGAAAGTTCCATCTCATATTCTAATCTTATAGGAATATGAGGGACATCTCCACATAAAATTGTAATACCTCTCTCTTGAAGAAAAGCGGCTTTTTTATCGAGAGAGTGGGAGTATTTAAGGGCGAAAATATTTTTTCTTAAATATTTGTTTAGAAGCTTTCTTGGTGATTTAAGACCTAGTTTATTGGCATGTTCGATATAGAAGGGAGTCAGAAATGAGCTGCGCCCAAGTGATTCAAGAACATGCTTTAGCATACAATTGTAATTTCCATATTTGCTTTTATCAGAGATCTCATTCTCGATATATTCAACCATTCCTAAGTAATCTTCATTTTTTAGTTGTTTGGATAGCTCGGAGCGAAGCTCTTTAATATCGACTGATTCAATATCACTATATTTTAAACGAGGAGCATGTAGTTTTGTTTCAATTTTTGGGGCCTTACTCATTTCGATAAAATCAAGGCAAAGAATTGGAATACCAGCAGTTCTGTATTTATCTAAACTTAGATTTAAGCTCTTTGCATAGATACGCGAGATCTTTTCTGCAAATATTAAGCTATTAGATATTTTCCTGCTTTCTGAATTTGAGATTTTTGAATAGATTTCACGACGTTGGCGATTGCTAGAGATGGCCGCATCGAGATGCTCTTCAAAACATTCCATGGCCATTGAGTCTTGGGCCAAGTTTAGGAAAACAAGAATGAAAAGAAGCGCTTTCATGCTCTAGTACTACCACTTGGCCAAATTTGAGTAAAGTGAGCATAGAAGTTTTTCAGGGAGCAACGGGTCGAGACTTTGGTGGTGAAATTGTTATAATTAGTCTGTAAAATCAGGAGCTTACCATGCAATATATCAAGCAAGAAGAATGTTACTTAATTAAATTATATAAGGATGAAGATCTTTTCACATCTCTAGAGGAATTCGCTGCTGCAGAAGAGCTGGGGGCGGGGATGTTAAAAGGCATTGGTGCTCTGAAAGACGTTGAGCTAGGCTTCTACCATCTTGATACTAAAACATATGATCGAAAAGAATTCAGTGGTGATTATGAATTATTAAGTCTTGATGGGAACTTGTCTCATTTGGATGGAAAACCATTCTTTCATATTCATACGGTTTTAGGTGATGAAGATTTTTCTTGTAAAGGTGGACATCTGTTTCGTGCCACTGTTGCGGTTACTACAGAAATCTATTTCTTTCCAATCATGCAAAAAATTGAAAGAAAGATGGATGAAGAAATCGGCTTAAACTTATTATCATTACCACAAGCTTTTTCTCGATGTGGAATTAAAGGATAGAATATGAAATTTAATCGCCTATTTTTTATTAAGATTCACCTATACTTATCGGCCCTCGCTTCGCCGCTACTTTTGATGATGGCCTTTACAGGTGTTTCTTACTTATTAGGTTTTAAAGGAAGTGAAGTTGTTGAACCTATAAAAGTTGTACAACTTTCAAAATCTGAACTTACGAAAGAAAATATTTCAGTTCAATTAAATGAAATCGATGAAAGCTATGACTTTGCCTATGTTAAACAAGTTGGAGATGGTGCAATCACTAGACCAACAACTCGTGACTACTATAAATTCCAAGTAAAAGAAGATGGAACACATATCTCTCATGTTAAGCCAAATCTTCTAAAAAGATTGATTGAACTACACAAAGGTCATGGCCCACAATTTCTTCGTTATATTGAAAAGATTATTGGGATTTTTTTACTGCTAATTATTTTAAGTGGATTGTACTTAGCTTATACAATGAAAAAGGAAAGAAAGATCGTAGGGATTTTATTTCTTATTGGACTAAGTGTTTACCTTTTTATGTAGAGGTTATTTAATCCATCTTGTGAAGCGCTCGTGATTGCTTAATCTCTTATTTTCTTTTTGGATTTTAAGCTTCACGCGCTCTTGTAAACTCAAATTTTCATAAATTGGAGCTTCTATAACCTTTGTATTGTCTCCAAACTCTAAAGTCTCAAGATCAATATACATAAGCTTATTTTTAGTTATAAAGAAATAGTTAAGTTGCCATTCAAAGTGATAGCCGTATGGAGCGGTCAGTTCATTTAGGCGAATTTGAATTTCGGAAACTTTTTTGGCCAAATCCTCATCAATTTTTTCTTCAACAAGCCTTGCAAGTTTTCCGTTAGGAATGTCATAGAGAATGAGTGAATCGGTTTCTTTTAGTAGGGTAGGAAGTTCAGGAAATTCCTCATTAAATCTTCTCATCAATGGAAGAGCTTCTGGTTCGATTTCATTTTTTAAGAGCACCATATAATTCTCTTTTTCATATTTCATGAAAAAGAAAAACTTACTTCTTTTGTCGATATAAAGTGTAATACCATCAAAGCCCAGCTCTGATTTAATAAGCTCTTTTGTATCCAAAACAATGACCTCTCTTTATGAGAGTATATCATAGTTTATTAGTTAGTGGGCCTTCTTCGATTTACGTGTTGAAAGACCAAATAGTAAGTATCCTGGGCATACACCAAAAGCACCTGTTGTAAGCGGGATTAAGCCAATTAGCCCCCAGTAAGTTTTTGGACCTACAAATACGAGAGATAAAAGTATTAGTCCTGCAATAATTCGGATACCTCTATCAGTATTATTCTCATTCATTTTCATCGCTAAACTCCTTGTTAACTCCTATGAATTCTATCTCCATAGTCTGAGGTTAGAATGAATTAATGTTAAAGAATTTTAAGAGTTATGCTCTAAGCCAACCGGTTAAAGAAAGCCTTGGCTTAAATGCTGGGAGAACTTCGTGTGGAAGGTCTTCAGAAAGAAAAATTAAGATTCTTCCAAGCATTGGATTAATGCGAGCAACTTCTTGATCTTGATCGTCGTGATGGTAGATAACGACTTCACCACCATCACCATCATTCATATCACTTAGATAAAGAATAACACTTAAGCGCCTTAGGCCTCTTCCACGGTGTTGATCCACATGCTTGCGATAAAATGCACCTTCATCATAACAAGCAAAGTGGCCTTCATATGAGCGAATACCTAGGTAGAAAATAGGATTAAGTAAATCTTTAAGATCATCGAGAAATTTTAAATATTCTTGTAGTGCCGGTGGATGGTCGGCCATCTCTCCCTCAATCCAAGAAGTGAGGTCTCCACGAATCTTTTCATCTAGGCGCTTTGTTAGCTGTCGTCCAACTTTGGCTTCTTGAAAGTCTCCAATGTGAAAACGTGTCTGGGCCTCGTCCTTTAAAGAACGAGCTAGTTCATTTGAAATAAGCGTATCACTCACGTAGTATCGTTTCTCAGTTAAGGATTCGACCAGCGTTTCAAGCTCTTGCATTAAAATGTTCTCACTAGGCCTAGGGCCTTAAAAGGTGACAGGAAGGATTGGTCACCAAAATAATGGATAAAATCATTTAATCCTAAAGGCTATCTAAGTCAATTTAATTGTTATAACATAAATAGAAATAGGATAAATCATGATCAAGGCACTTTCACATTTAGTCATTACCTCTAAGAATGTTACGAATATTTCGAATTTTTTCACTGATGTCTTCGGTGTTGAAGCGCATTTTGCTAATGAAGACTTTGCTGATTTTGTTCTACCTGACAAAAGCCGTGTGGCCTTTTTTCGTCCAGTAGGTAAAGCTTCTAAGTTCTTTGAATTAGTCGAGAATCCGGCCCAGGTCTCATATGGTGTCACTGTTGAGGATGTTGATGACTTCTACCATAAACTTATGGCGCAAAAGGCTAAGTATGAATTTGAAGTGAGTGGTAAACCAAAAGATCATCCGTGGGGAGAAAAGAGCTTTCTTTTGATTGATCCAGATGGAAATCGTTGGGAAATAACGCAGTCACCCAGTGATGATGGTCATCTCGTAAATATCTCATAATTAGATGAAATCTATATTTTTAATATAATTGATAACTGAACGGCCTCGCGGTAAATAAAGCCTGTGTTTATGTGGAGGTCGCTATGAAATCAGTTGTTGTTCTTTTATCAGTTATTCTTTTAAGCTCGGTCATGGCCTGTCCAGAGTTGAATAATGTTGATCTTGCATCAAGCTATGATCGTGATGAATACACTGAAGTTTACTCTGAGAGACTGCCAAAATTATCAAGAGAGGAATTTGCTAAGTATACAGAATTAGCAGATTTCGAATATGAGTACTGTGCAGACGCCCTAGAGCTTAGAAGAGTAGAGGCGACACAAACTGGCACTGTGTACACAATCGTAGTAACTGTTGAAGATAGCTGCGATGGTGGTAATTCTTATGGAAATATTTTCGATGAGTCTGGAAGTAAGATTCTAGGTAGCATCGGCGATTCGTATATTGCTTGTTTCTAATTTAGAAATAATTCAGCTTGCTTTGGGTATCTTTATCACAAAGCAAGTTGTTTTCTTATTTGGTTCTAAGAATAATTCCCCTTGATGCTTCTCTAAAATCCCTTTTGAAATCGATAGTCCTAATCCCGTTCCTTTCCCAACTTCTTTAGATGTATAGAATGGCTCAAAAATCTTATTTCGAAGATCAAGATTGATTCCGGGGCCAGAATCCATTACATAAACTAAAACGGAATCTTCTGTATTTTTTACGGAGATATCAATCCAAGCAGATTCACTTCCTTCAACGGCATCATAAGCGTTATTTAAAAGATTAATGAAGACTTGAGATAATTGGACTCTATCTACATTTACTTTTATGTTAAAGGCATCGTCGTCGAGATCAAATTTAAGTATAACCCCATGGGCCCTAAACTTCTCTGAACAAATGGCCGTCGCATCAATAATAATATCTCTAAGGGGAATAACTTCTTTTTTTATCTCACCGCTCTCGCGAGAAACAACTTTCAAGCTAGAGATAATGCGAGTAATTCGATCAATTGTATCTAGGATACGATTGATATGAATATCATACGCCTCTTTATTCATCTCACCGATACTTAGAAGTCGCTTGATCTGATAAATTGAGCCGTAAATAACTGTTAAAGGATTATTAATTTCGTGAGCGATTCCACCGGCCATTTCACCAATTGCACTTAGACGAGAACTATAGATAAGATTTTCTTTAGTGCTATTAAGCTTATCCATTGTTTCCTGTAAGGCAATCGACTTATTCACTTCACTTCGATAAGTGCGATCCACAAGACTAAGAAGTCTGTAGAAGAGTAGACTTAACATAATCATAGTCAGAGAATGAATTATGATAAGAGAAGTTTCTGGCTCATCAAGAAGTAAGTAACTTGAAGTAACATAGCTAATAATAGCTAAGAGAGTTATGAGTCCACTGTAGATATGCTTACCAGTAACTTCAAAGAAAATATTATTGCTGGCAACAATCATTATAAGATATAGATACCAAAAAGGTGAAAATGGCTCATCAATAATATAAATAGCAAATGGACAAAGAATACAAATTGCAAATACTTGTCTAAAAATTTCAATCTTTAAAGAGTTCTTAACACGAATACTTATTTGAGAAATTGTGAGATTGAAAATAAGGAAAGCGAAGATTCCAAAGAAGCTATTTAGTCTTTGTGAGATTTGATATTCGTAAACACCCACACAAATTGCAAAGAGCATTGCAAACGGTCCAAGAGTATAATCCATAATTCTCAAGATATCTTTAATACTCTCTGTAGGTCTTTTCGGATTTATTCTTAAATTCATTCTTTTCCTAACTAATTGAAGTCATTATAGATTTACCGCATTAATAAACTGAGTTCAATAATATTTAGATGAATTTGAAGTAATGTAAGGGTAGAGATTAGTACTTTTTCTTGTGAAAGTAACAAGTTAGCACAGAAGTTATGTTAAAATCTGTTCTTAATTTATTAAGAATATGAGGGGAGAAATGGATTTAAATCAGCATAATAAGCTATTGGTACAGCAAGTTAGAGAGAATTGGGAGCTTTTGGGCTATGAAACAAGAAATAAGTATCAATTCTTAGATGAGGCGCAAAACCCTATTGGCTATGCGGCAGAACAACAAAAGGGATTCCTTGGCTTTATCATGCGCCAGTTCCTGGGTCACTGGAGGACTTTTGATCTGCACTTCTTTGACCAAGCTCGTAATGAGTATATGATTGCTAAGCATCCATTTTGCTTCTTTTTTCAACGTCTTGAAATACAGGATCTGAATGGGCAGTTGATTGGTTCTCTTCAGCAAAGATTTTCTTTAATAACAAAGAAATTTGATGTCTTGGATGCTCAGGGAAATGTCATTATGGAAATGCGCTCACCAATTTGGAAGCCTTGGACTTATCCTTTCTATTCTCGAGGGCAAGAGGTTGCACTTGTGTTGAAAAAGTTTTCTGGACTATTTTCAGAGATGTTTACTGATCGAGACAACTTTGCCATTGATTTAAAGAGTCAGACACTAACGGAGCAGGAGAAGAAAATTATTCTCGCGACTTCGATTTTCATTGATCTCGTTTATTTTGAAAGAAAAGCAAAATAAAGAGAGTTCTTGTAAGAAAGAAATTGTTTACGGATAAAGTTGATAATTCTATTTTGTGAAAATGAATTGTCGACTTTGCCGTTATGCAATCTCTATTTCTATCCTTTGGTGGCGCTAGTGCGCCTTTCACACATTATTAGTTAATAATAAATTTCGATCTATTTTTTTAAAAAATTTAAGAGGTAATCATGAAAAAGATTATTTTATGCTTTGTTATATTAGGACAAAGTGATTTTACAAATACGAACTATATTAGAAGAGAGGATTCGTGCCATGAATGACTTTATTCAACAATTACATTCTCATCGTTCAATTAGAAAATTTTCTGATAAGGATATTTCACAAAGTGATTTAGAACTCATTCTTAGTGCAGCAGCAAGCGCATCAAGCTCTGGAAATATGCAATCCTTCTCAGTTGTTGTGACTAGAGATAGAGCAATGAAAGAGAAGATGTACCAGGCCCACTTTGAACAAAGTATGTTAATGGATGCTCCAATTTTTTTAACATTCTGTGCTGATTTCTATCGTATGAGAAGGTGGCTTAAATTAAGTGAGGCGGCCAATAACTTTGATAATTACATGAGCTTTATGATTGCTTCTATTGATGCCATTCTCGCTAGTCAGAATGCGGCATTAGCAGCTGAAAGTCTTGGAATGGGACTCTGTTATATGGGGACAACGTTGGCCAGTGCTGGCGAAATTGGTGAGATCTTAGCGTTGCCTGAGAATGTCGTTCCTGTCGTAGGCTTTGCTCTAGGCTACCCAGATGAGGCACCTGATTTAAGAAAGAGGCTTCCACTTGAATCTCTCGTTCATTATGAGAAATATCATAAATATTCAGATGAAGAAGTGCTAGAAATATATCGAGAAAGAGAAGTCGAGGGGATGAAGCGTTATCGTGACAACCCACGATTAAATCAAATGATTAAAGATGTCGGAGCAAAGAATTTGGCCCAAGTCTATACACAGGCGAAATATACAGAAGAGTCCCATCTTAAATATAGTGAAGATTTAATTGCTTATCTTAAACGTCAAAATTTCTTTTGATATTGGCCACTAGGGTATGCGAAAATAAATAAAAAACGTGTACCCTAGGAGTATTGCTTGAAAAAGATATATATATTTATAATCGTCATTATCTTTGTCGTCTCTGCGATACTTTTAAGAGTTTTCTATTTTAAAAATAATTATGAATTAATCTCCCCTAAAAAGGGTGATGTTGTGGAGGCCATTTATGGCCTCGGACGAGTCGATACAGATAAAGAGTTTAATGTAAAAATTGGAGTCTTATCTCTTGTCGAAAAACTCTATGTAAAAGAAGGCCAAAAAGTTAAAGAAGGTGACCGCCTTGTTAGCTTCGACGGCCGTGTTCTATTTAAAGCACCTTTTGATGGTACGGTTACTCTCGTTGCAAATAAAGAAAAAGAAGTTGTACTTCCACAAGTGACAGTTCTTAGAATGCAAAATCTTAATGAAAAATTTATTGAAGTTTCATTAGAGCAAGAAGCTGCACTGAGAGTTATCCCAAATCAAAAAACGAGAATTATTTTTGAAAGCCAGTCCCAAAGAAAATATGAAGGCTATGTAAAAACAATATATCCAAGGGAAGGAGAGTTCATCACGCGCATCGAGGTGAAGGGGTTGGAGAAAAGTATTCTTCCAGGCATGACTGCGGACGTAGTAATAGAAGTTGGAAAGAAAAAAGGTGTTCTTCTAATACCTGTAAAGGCGATAAGTAACGGAAAGGTTCTTCGTATGCGAGATAAGAAGAGGGAAAAAGTCGAAGTTGTTACAGGAAATAATGATGGAATGTGGGTTGAGGTTATCTCTGGAGATATTAAGCTTTCCGATCTACTTTTTATCAAGAGGTAGTCATGCTGTTCTTGTCGATGAAGCAACTATTTTCTAAAAAGAAGCAAACTCTTCTTATTCTGTTAGGTATTAGTTTCGGTACGATGCTCTACGTTGCTATCTCAGGGATTCAACTAGGACTTAGGCAGTATATCATTAAGGCCCTTTTAAATAATACCGCTCATATCCTGATTTCAGGAAAAGAAGATCTTATTGATCGTCCTCTTGTTAATAAGTGGTTTTATGAAAATAAACAAGTTGATTGGATAACTCCTCCATATGGAAAGAGAAGTGAATCAAAATTAGAAAATTATCAAGGCTGGGCCGATCGTCTTTCTCATCATCCAGATGTCTATGACTTTAGCCCCCGCTTAACAATACAGGTTATGTTAAAGCGTGGTGATCTTACTCACAGTATGGGGCTCATTGGAACAAATGCCAGACGACAAATCAGAATTAGTGATATTCCTGATTACATGGTGGAAGGTGATTTTTCGTCACTTGCCAGTGGAGGAAATAAGATCATTCTTGGTGCCGCTGCTGCTGAAGAAATTGGAGCACGTGTTGGTCAGTATGTAGAGGTCATAGCGGGAAGCCTGACACATAAAAACTCATTTAAAATCGTAGGCCTCTTTTCTTTCGGAGATGATCGAGCAGATAAGTCCATAGCATTCTCTCACCTTGAAGATGTACAAAAACTTAATAAGACACCTGGGCGAGTCTCTGAAATAGCAGTTTCACTATTCGACATGAATAAGTCACAAGAGCTTGCTGATCAGTGGTCTCTATTAAGCCATGATAAAGTTGAAGACTGGAAAGAGTCTAATCCCATGTTTATGGAAATGATAATGATGCAAGATATAGTTCGCTACTTTATTACAATTGCCATTCTCATTGTAGCTGCCTTTGGGGTTTATAATGTTCTAACAATTATGATTAACCAAAAGCGAAAGGAGATCGCTATTCTTCGCTCTATTGGCTATGGCCCCAAACGAATTCTTGAGCTTATTATGTATCAAGGCATATTCCTTGGTGTAAGTGGTGGAGTTGTTGGGCTAATCCTGGGATTCATCATTTGTCGAGCTGTCGAAAGTATTGAGTTAAATATAAATATTGGTGGCGATAATCACTTACTTATGGATTATACACCTTCAACGTATATCATTGCATTTGTTGCGGCCCTTGTTGCTTCGCTGGTTGCAAGCTTTCTTCCTGCTCTATCAGCAAGTCGAATGACTCCAATTGATATCATAAGGGGCGAGTAGTGATAAAAGCTGAAAGTATAGTTAAAGAGTTTGGTGATCCTCCACAACGTATTCTTCACAATATCTCCATGGAGATAAATAAGGGAGAGTTTGTTTCTATTTCAGGACGTTCTGGAAGTGGAAAATCAACCCTTCTTTATATTATTAGCTCCCTCGATGAACCAACATTTGGCCATATTTATATTGATGGAAAGAATGTTACTCATATGAGTGTTGATGAAATTCATGAGTTTCGAAATCGCCACATTGGTTTTATTTTTCAATTCCACTACTTGCTCCCAGAGTTGACGGCCTTAGAAAATATTCTATTACCTCCTCGAAATCTTGGTCTCTTAAAAAAGTATGAGCCTCGTGCAAATATGCTACTTGAAAAACTCAATATTCCACATACTCGTAATAAGCTTCCAGGGCAACTATCAGGTGGTGAACAGCAACGAGTTGCTATTGCTAGGGCCCTTATTATGGAGCCAAGTTATATCTTTGCGGATGAACCTACGGGGAATCTCGATACGGCAAATGCTGAGATTGTGATGAATATTTTAAAAGAAACTAATAAAGAGAAGGGAACGACAATTGCTCTGGTTACTCACGATCCTGATTATGCTGCTATGGCAGATCGAGAGATTTTCCTTGTTGATGGCCATGTTTCAGATACTTACACCGGTGACTAAGAATTATTCACCCATTAGAAATCTTACCTTATAGCTTATCTCGATCTATTTTTTTGATAAATTTAAGCTATGAAAACACTAAGCCCAAAACTAAAGAAAATTGTTCTAACGGGAGTTCTTTTACTCTCACAACTAAATCAAGCCGCGACATTTATTCAGGCCGAAGAGACTCCTTATAAGTATATTAAGGCAACGGAAATTGTTAATGACCGTTATATCTTCGAAGAATGTCATGGGAATAGAGAAGAGCTTAAATGCCGCAACCTCTTTTCTGATTACAGAACTTTTGCAAGAAGTGACATTAAGAAGATGGCCGACATGAATGGACGCCACGCTCTTTATGCCGCCGGTGCTGATGTCGCAATCTTAGCAGTTTCTGCTTACCTTGGTCTCATTATTGGTGCAAAGGCCACGGCCGCTTACTATATTGGAACAGGTGTGAGTCTTGATGGTGGTGTTGCCGCTGTTGGTGGGTTCTTCTTTGGTGTACCATCGGGAACGGCCGTGGGGACGACATTTGCAGCAGGCCTTGATGAGCTCGATCCATTTGTTCACAGAGATATGTCAATTGCACTTGAGCAAGTTATCGGCGTTGCTGATAGCGACGATCTTGACGATGTGGAAGCAAGGCAAATTGATGAAGGGATGATTGTTGAAATTGAAGATATTAATTTTGAACAATTAAAAAATAAAATTAAAACTCAGCTTGAAGATATTGATTAACAAAAAAGGCCTCAAATGAGGCCTTTTCTTTTATCTCTACTCAGCATCAACTGCTGGGAAGTATTCTACTTGTTCCCCAATCTTGTGATTTTCTGGGAATTCTTTTGCTAGCTCATCAATCGAGTAAACACTCTCTGGAAGATTTAAAGAGACGCGAAGCTTCTCCATTGTTTCCGGTGCAAATGGCCTAAGCATTACTAAGATATTTCTTAGAATGTAGAAACAAGAATAAAGAGCATCAGTTCTTTCTTTCTCATCAAAGCGGTCATCGTGAGGTTTGTGCGTATTAAATAGTCCGTTAATAATACGAGCATAGTTTTCAAGAGCACCAAGTGCTTTTGGGTATTCTCCCTTTTCCATGAATTTCGTATACTGTTGAACAATCTTAAGTGTTTCTTTTTCTGTCTTACCAATAAGCTCACCCTTAGGAACCACGCCACCAAATTGCTTGTGACAAGCAGAGATTGGCTTTTCAAATGAAGCATTCATTGGCCCAGCAAGAAATGCATTCTTTGCTTTGAAAACTTCAAAATCAAAGTTTGATGCTTTCTCTGAAAGACTTAGAGTTGATAGGAAGTAGCGAACTTGGTCTGCTGTATATCCCATCTCATCAATTAGCTGATCACCTGTGTAGAAGTTTCCTTTTGACTTACTCATCTTCTCACCATTGATTTGTAGGTGGAAATTAGAGAAGACATCTGTTTGTTGAAATTCACCATTAACAGCTTGTCTCATTGGGTCTTCTTGAACACCAAACCACATCGCTCCCTGCATAAGAACATAGAAGAAAACGTTATCAGTTCCAAGGAATTGGAAAACCTTTGCTTCTGGGTCAGTCCAAAATTCTTTGTAAGTTTGCGGATCTAGTCCTTTCTTTTTAAGGGCAACTTTTGTAAATGAGATCGGTGCAATTAATGACTCTGGCCATACATATAAAGTTTTACCTTCCATGCCTGGTTCAATATCTGTCGGAACAGGAATTCCCCATGATACATCACGAGTAATTGCTCTATGTGCCCAACCATCGTTAAGCTCACACTCAATTCCTTTTTCTTCTAAAAGTTTTTTACCTGTTGCAAGATCCGCAAGATTTTCAAATTGTACAAGAACTTTTCTTCCTGGAGCATAACGGCTCTTGTGAGTTGGAAGTGATTCTTTGATTTCTTTGTAATCAGGCTCTGATTTATTTGTGAATGTTACACATGGATAAACAGTTCCAAAAGCTTCTTGAAGAATTGGTTTTCTCCAAGTTTTCTGCTTTGTATTTAACCATTCAATTAACTGATCAGTTACTTTCCACATATTCAGATACCAGTGATCAGTATCTCTAAGCTCTGGTGTCGCATCACTTACTGCTGAAACAGGATTCTTTAACTCATGTGGATCGTAGTTCTTGCCACAAACATCACACTCGTCACTATATGCTTTTGTATTTGAGCAGTCCGGGTTTGGACAATCTCCCTGAACATAGCGATCAGGTAGGAACATATTAAGCTTTGGATCAAACCATTGCTGACTTGTTCTCTTGTCTAACATTCCATTAGCGTGCATTTTTCTAAGAAAATCCTGACAAAGTTCTTTGTGAGCTTCGTAATTTTCTTCTCTTGAAGTTCCAGTATAAGTATCTAGGCCAATCGAGTAGCGCTCCATTGTCTTAGATTGCTTTGCATGAACCTCACTAATGAACTCTTGTGTTGTTTTACCAAGTTTCTTTGCAGCAACTTCACTTGTTGATCCATGATCGTCAGTACCACAAACAAATAGTACGTTATCATCACCAATCAGTAGCCTCATCCAACGCGAGTAAATATCTGCTGGTACGTGGGCACCTGCTAAGTGACCAATGTGAACTGGCCCGTTTGCATATGGCATACCTGCTGTAATAACAGCTTTCTTTGGTCGACTTACACGAGATAGGATTGTTGGAATGTCCTGCTTTGGACGCATGTCTTTTTTGTTTTCTTTTACTTCATTATTCATAGGGAATAATTTAGCATTGCCCTGCGTTTTCGTCTATATAAAGGTACCTTCAAGATTGAGAAGGGCCTCTTTAGTTTGTGCTCCTGCAACGTATCCTGAAAGTTCGCCCGACTTGGCTATGACGCGGTGACAAGGAATCATTAAACAAATTGGATTTTTAGCATTGGCACTACCAACTGCTTGCACAGCGTTGGGGGAACCAACTTTATTTGCAATGTCTGAATAGGTTGTAACTTCGCCGTAGGGTATATCAAGAAGCTGGGCCCAAACTTGTTTTTGGAAGTCCGTTCCCTTGCTAATACTTAGAGGAATTGAAAACTTCTTACGACTACCTGCAAAGTATTCCTCAAGTTGATCGTGGGCCTCATTGAGATATTTTACAATCCTCTCGTCGTCTTCGTAATGAGGACCATCAAAATCTTGCTCTTGCCAACCCAGGTATGAGACACCGTTTTCATTAGCACAAATATAAATCGTGCCAAATTTTGAATGGAATTCAATTTGTCTATCAGTCATGCCGTGATTATAGCACTATCAAATCTTAAAAAGAACTTATGTTTATGTGATCTGTTTTGAAGTTTATTGCGTATATATAGTTAAGAGAGATAAACTTAACCAATTTTTAATTTCTGGAGGAATTATGAAAGTAATCAGTCGTTTATTTATTGCAATGTGTATCATGTTCTCTTTTGCCCATGGGGAAGAAATTAAATTAGGTCAAAGTGTGCCAGAATTTACAGCAAAGAATCATGAAGGCAAAAACTTTTCAATCGTATCACGCAAAGGAAAGTGGACTGTTCTTTACTTTTACCCAAAGGCGGGGACTCCTGGTTGTACTAAGCAGGCATGTGCCTTTCGCGACAGCATTAAATCAATTAGAAAATTAGGTGCTGAGGTTTATGGGATCAGTATGGACTCTGTAAAAGATCAAGCTGCTTTTCACGAAGAGCATGCTCTGCAATTCGATCTTCTTTCGGATGAAAAAGGTGAAGTGACAAAGAAGTTTGGTGCAAAGATGGCCGTATTTAATATTTCAAAAAGATGGACTTTTATTATTGATCCAAGTTTAAAGATTGTAGCAATTGATCGCGATGTTGATCCAATGTTAGATGCAGATCATGTATCGAAGAAATTAGCTGAACTGCAGAAAACGAAAAAGTAATCATTTATGAGTCAAGCGAGTAGTGCTTTATTATTTTTTCTCGTAAATCACGAAAGGAAATATCCTAATCGTAAATTGGCCGCTGCTATTGAGGCTGCATCAACACATGAAGACTACCTATCTATTTTAAAAACTTTTAACTTCAAAAAAGTTAAAGCAAAGGCCCTCAATGCTCTAATGCATTGGGGGAATAATCAATGGGAGTTTGAACTTCTCGATTATATTCCATCACCATATGAGGTTTTAAAGTTTCAAGCACAGGGGATTCGTCCAGTGACATTAATTGAGCAAGAAAACTTTAAACCGATACTCATGCGTGAAGATTGTTTAGAGTTTTTTCTACATGATCTTGAGCATGGCCATATGTTCTTTCACAATGAAGAATTAAAGAAAATGCAGATCAACTTTTTTAAAAAAGTTGAAGACTCTCTTGAGCGTGGAGAATGGAAACCCTATCTAAAATGTCGAGAATTTAAAGAAAAATTCTTCTACCTCATAAGCGACATGAATAGCCATATTGAGCACTATCGTCACTATCTGAACTCTATGCTTCCTCCGAAAGATATCAATAAATTCGAGTACTTATTTAATTAATTGACCTGTTGCGGTGATAGTTAAGAAAAATTAAGTTTGAGCTTCTATAGTCAAAATCTATCCTGATATAGACGAAATATATTATCTTTACACCTGTCTTTCATCGATACTGATTGCATCGAAAACATAGATTTTCAAAGGAGCTAAATATGAAAAGAAAACTTCCTTTGTTAATTGCTGCAGTAACGCTTTTGAGTTGTGCATCGAACTCAAATGATAATATGAAACAGCAATTTGCAAGCGGTGAAGCCAAGCCGAATAACTTTTGGTGGCCTAGCCGAATCGATTTAACACCACTTAGGCAGCACTCTCTCGAGTCAAGTCCATTAGGTCCTAAGTTTAATTATGCAAAAGAATTTAAATCACTAAATCTTTCAGCAGTGAAAAAAGACATCAGAAAAACATTAACAACATCCCAAGATTGGTGGCCAGCAGATTACGGTCACTATGGGCCATTTTTTATTCGTATGGCATGGCACAGTGTTGGAACATATAGATCTCATGATGGTCGCGGAGGCGGCGGTGGTGGTCAACAACGTTTTGAACCACTTAATAGTTGGCCAGATAACGTTTCACTAGACAAGGCCAGGAGATTACTTTGGCCAGTTAAAAAGAAATATGGAAATAAAATTTCATGGGCAGACTTAATGGTTCTTGCTGGTAACGTATCACTTGAAGATATGGGATTTAAAACAATCGGCTTTGCCGGTGGCCGAACAGACGATTGGGAAGCTGATCTTGTTTACTGGGGACCAGAGACTCAGTGGCTTGCTGGTGACAAAAGATATAAAGGTGAGCGCGATCTTGAAAGACCACTTGCCGCAGTACAGATGGGACTAATTTATGTAAACCCTGAAGGGCCAAACGGAAATCCTGATCCATTACTTGCTGCTAAAGATATTCGTGAAACATTTGGAAGAATGGGAATGGATGATGAAGAAACAGTTGCTCTTATCGCTGGTGGACACACTTTTGGTAAGGCACACGGTGCTCATAAACCAGATGACTGTTTAGAAAAAGATCCTGCCGGAGCACCAATTGAAAATCAAGGTTTTGGTTGGAAGAACAAGTGTGGAAAGGGTCACTCAGAAGACACAATTACTTCTGGTCTTGAAGGTGCTTGGAATGCAACACCTACTCAATGGACAACTGGTTACTTAGATAATCTATGGGCATTTGAGTGGAAGCTTACGAAATCTCCAGCGGGTGCACATCAGTGGATTCCAACAGATGAAGGCGCAGCTGATATGGTTCCAGATGCTCACATAAAAGATAAGCGTCACGCACCAATCATGTTCACAACAGATATTGCACTTAAAGAAGATCCTGCATATGCAAAAATCTCTAAGAGCTTTTTAGATGATCCAAAGAAATTTGAATACGCATTTGCTAAAGCATGGTTCAAACTTACTCACCGTGATATGGGGCCACAAGCTCGCTATATTGGTAAGGAAGTTCCAAAAACTTCTTTTAAATGGCAAGATCCAACACCGAAAGGAAAGAAGATCTCTAATGCAACAGCATCTGCAGTTAAGTCTGATATCTTAAAATCGGGTCTGTCTGTATCAGATCTTGTTAGAACTGCATGGGCTTCAGCTTCTACTTATCGTGGAACTGATATGCGTGGTGGTGCAAATGGTGCACGAATTCGTCTGGCCCCACAAAAAGATTGGGCAATTAATAAGGCTTCAAACGTTGATGCAGTGATTGCTAAGCTTTCAAAAATTAGTAAAAGACATGGAGTTTCTTTAGCTGACACAATTGTTCTTGGGGGAGCTGCTGCAATCGAGAAGGCTTCTGGTAACAAAGTTAAGGTTCCATTCTCTTCAGGGAGAGGGGACGCAACTCAGAGACAAACAGATGTAACATCTTTTGCTTTCTTAGAGCCAAAAGCAGATGCTTTCCGTAACTACTACACAGAAGAGTCTGGAAGAACTCCTATATATATGCTTATTGATAAAGCAAATATGTTAGGTCTAACAGTTCCTGAAATGACAGTTCTTATCGGTGGGATGCGCGCTCTTGATGCAAACGCAGATGGATCTAAAAATGGTGTTTTCACAAGTCGTCCTGGAAAACTTACAAATGACTTCTTTGTAAATCTTCTAACGATGGACAACAAGTGGGTTAAATCAAGTACTCCTGGACTATACAATGGTGTGGACAGAAAGTCTGGAAAGGTTAAGTACACTGCGACTCCTGTTGACTTAGTCTTTGGTTCTCATGCTGAGCTAAGAGCTGTCGCTGAAGTTTACGCTGCTAACGATGGTCAAAAGAAATTTATGCAAGACTTCGTTAAGGCTTGGACTAAAGTAATGCAAGCAGATCGTTTTGATTTAAAATACTAATTAGTAATATGCCTGGCCGAGCTTTCTCGGTCAGGTTCTGATGATTCCTCTCTGGAATAGTAAAAATACCGATTATATATTGTTCAGAAAATCTCTCACAAAGTAATGTTAAGCATGGAGAGTCGTCATGTTAGAAACATCATTTGGTCATTTAGTTAAGTTAGATATTAGTCAAGTAAGTGAAGTGAACTTCCTTTCTTTTTCAAAGAGGGGCCGTGCTCATAAGCATCCGCAAAAAGAAGTTGTTTATATTACATCAGGAAGTGGAGCGATTCATATTGAGGGTGAAATTACTAAAGTAAGTAAAGGAGACCTCATCACTATTGATAGAATGAAGTCTCACTATATGGTACCGACAGAAAATGAAGTTTTGGAGTTGATGCTATTTTATAGCTAGAGCCCGTAATACTTACTCATCCAGTAGATTAAAGTGATATCGTAGCCAGGGTTCTCGTCTCTAGCAGCACCTCTTTTTTCATAGCCTACAGTGTATGGTTCTCTTTGCCACATGAATGATCCACCAGGATGGCGATGCCTGATATCAAGTGGGTCTGCGGAAATAGACATGAAACCTTTTCCACCATACTCAGGGTATTGCACAAGTTCAATGTCTTCTAGTGGTGGTTTTACAACACTTACATTTCTTGGAGAGCGTTCTAAGAAGCGTACAAGATTTTCTTGAATTCGTGTGATCTTCTCTTGCGAAACCGCATCAGGATTAAAAGAGTATTCAATTAAATTAAAGAAAGAGTTGTCGTGATTTCCTGTGCTGTACTTAATAACGTTATAGCTTCTAAGCATATCTGCACGGCGCTCTTGGTTCTTTTCAAGTCTAAAGTAATTGTAGAAGTGCATATTAAGTAAGTTGAATTTATAATACTTATTAACATTATCTTTTGCTGTAATATTATGAAAAATATAAGCAGTCTTACTTAATTCAGACATGCGGTTAAGTTCTTGTGTGTATTGTCCAGGAAACATATGTTGTCCAATCAATAACATATTAAGTTGCTGCTCAGGACTTCCAAACCAGACAGTTGGAGCAATTACTTTTGCAGGAGTGATGCTGATTTCACGGTCTTCAGAAATTGTCCAATTATTACGAATAAGATAATCAAGCATCATGCGATAATATGAAGCAGCTTTTGTCTTAATCTCTTCGTCTTCAATAAGATCATAGACGATCGTAAGTCCAAAAATAATTCCTGTGTATTGATCTCTTGTAATACCTTTCTTCTCGTGATGGTTTACCCATTTTTCACCTTTGTAATCGACGATTTCATAATCAAGAGGGTCTCTATTGGCCATCAGAGCACGACCGGCCATGCTGTTAAGGGGTTGTGCAGATCTTGAAAGTAAACCAGTAAACCCATTTACTCCTAATAGATTTCCAATACCATCAAGATTGATTCTAATATTATTTAAGGCTTTTTCATTTTGAGAAACACTATAGCGAAAAGCTTGAGATGCAAGATAGGCACCATTCCAAATCGCAGCATCTGAAAAAGTTCCAAAACCAACGACATTTCCTTTTGTTCCAATACCATTTGGCCCATAAGCATCAAACCAAGAAATATAATCATTTTGATCATAAATTAAATTGAGAACAGTACCATTAATTAAATGTTTTTCTGCTATTTTGTCTTCGATATTTTCAATTGTGTCCTCTAGGTCTGAAAAGCTATAAAGTGGAGGAGTTTTTAGGCGCTCAGGAGTTGCTTGTCTAAAGCGCTCATTTAGTACGAATACTGTTTTTAATTGTTCACTACCTTGCGCCAATAATTTATCAAAGGATTTATTGATTTTCTTTTTTAGAACTTTTTTTGTCGCAACAAGTACACCGTTTAGAAGTACATTTGAAGCTTTAAGATCAAGTTTTAATTTCTTGTCGATAGTATCAATTGACTTAACTCTGATAACACTATTTTCATCTCTGTCATAATTGATAACGTATTTAAACTTTAGCTCTTTGATATTTAGCTTAATAAGCTTTGTCATGCGAAACCATTTTGTTTTGTATCTTAAACGAGCTCTTAGCTTTAATTTCCATTTATTAGAATCTGGAATACCAACAACAATTTTATTATCCGTAATTTCATAGAATTCTATTGGGAAGTCGAGAATATTTGTTTCAGCAATATTGGCACTCATAAGTTTTAAATTACTGCCAATTTCTTTGTTGTTAAAATTTTCTTTAACTTCTTTATTAATATTGAAAATAATGTCTTTTTTGAATCCATTGAATAATGATTTTAATTCATTATTTAGAGTGCTTTCGTGAGAAAAAGCGAATGAATAACTTTGCGCTAAGATGGCAAGGAATAAAACGTACTTCATACTACTATCCTATGTATTACAAGTTTAATTTATCCCTAAGTCAATTTAGAAATACTATAGTGATTCAATTTATTATTTGCAAATATGATAGATGAATTTTTAGGATGATTCTGTCAAAAGTAAGAAACTTAAGAAAAATTAAGTGATCTGACCAGTTGCCTGGTCAGAATGACATCACTTTCTAGTATTTGATTAGTGTTTTTGTATCCATGATAAACTCACCATCACGATCTGGTGAGTAAACTCTGGCCTTGCCATGAGTATAAATTTCAAGAACAATATCGACTTCGTTGTACTTGTCGATAACTTTATCTTCTACGCAAATTTTTTCAAAACACTCAACTGATTTACCTAGTTCTGAATATGGAAATGAGTATGTACCTGGCCCATGAGCAAGCTCTACCTCAACCATATCTTTTGATTGATCAAAGCTTACAACGTATCCAGACCAACCAAAGACATCCATAACCTTATCATCTTGGCATAGTGATTTATAACATTCACCTGCAAAGATAGGCATAGTGAGCATTAAGGTAAAAATAATTTTTTTCATTTAAACTTCCTTGTTTTATTCTTTTGAAAATGTATCAACAAATTTTTTGATTTCATCAACATGCTCAAGAATGTATTTTGCTTTAGTTAAGCCGAAACTCATTACCGTACCATACTTCTCAAGTTCGTTGCCTTCTTCATCAACTTTATAAATTTTGAATATTTTATTTCCTTTAAACTCTTCTACACCAACATTATGTGGAGGTAAGTCATAGCTCATATTAATCCCTTTATAAAATGTAGTTAATTATTCTTATTCTAACATTTAATTGTAAATTCATTAAACTATAAAAATTTAATATCATAAGTGATTATCCGAAAAGTAAAATATTGAAAAAACCATTTAAACTAATTTGATAACCAAGTTTATCACTAAGATATTTAAATATACTTAATTAAATCTATACCAAGGATTTTTTATGGAAAATAAGATCAAAGAAATTGAAAAAGTTTTAGAACTAAAAAATACAAGCTTATCTTACATAAGTTTAAAGAATCTATGTGAAAAGTATGGCGTAAATATTGAAACGCTTCCTCATACAATTAAAATTCTTCTTGAGAATATTGCAAGAAGAGTAGATGGAAAAGATGTTAAGCTCACTGATGTTGAAGCTCTCGTTAAATGGGGCAGTGGCTATGATAAAAAAGCCTCTCTTGCTTTTATGCCTGCAAGAGTTCTTATGCAAGACTTCACTGGTGTCCCGGCCGTTGTCGATTTGGCCGCAATGAGAAGTGCAATGGCCAGAGCAGGGGGAGATCCTAAAAAAGTAAATCCATATGTTGGAGTTGATTTAGTTATTGATCACTCTGTCCAAGTTGATAATTTCGGGCATGCTGATTCATATGAAAAGAACTTGGAGCTTGAATATGAGAGAAATGCAGAACGCTATGCTCTTTTAAACTGGGCCCAACAGGCATTTCAAGATTTTCGAGTGGTTCCTCCTGGTATGGGGATTTGCCATCAGGTAAACCTTGAGCACCTTGGTCATGTTGTTCAGAGTAAGAATGGATGGGCGATCCCTGATACTCTAGTGGGGACAGACTCACATACTCCAATGATTAATGGATTGGGTGTACTTGGTTGGGGCGTTGGTGGAATTGAGGCAGAAGCGGCAATGCTTGGACAACCAATGTTCTTACCTGCACCAATTGTTATCGGTATTCGTACAAAAGGGACATTGCCAGCTGGAGCAACTGCTACTGATTTAGTACTAACTCTTACTGAAATGCTTCGTAAACACGGTGTTGTTGGGAAGTTTGTTGAATTTTTCGGAGATGGCCTGAGTAGTTTAAGTATTGCAGATCGAGCCACTCTTTCAAATATGTCACCAGAATTCGGTGCAACTGCAACTTTATTCCCAGTGGATCAAGTGACTCTCGATTACTTAGTTATGACAGGTCGAGGTGATAAAGTAGAGTTGGTTGAAAAGTACACAAAAGAACAAGGGCTATTTAGAAATGATGGAGATAGAGAGCCTCAGTTTACTGAAGTTTTAGACTTAGATTTAAGTAGTGTTGTACCAAGTCTTGCCGGCCCTAAACTACCTCAGCAGAGAGTTAATCTTAATGATGCTCGTAAATCATTTGATGATAATTTTAAAGTTGGAAAAAATGAGGGAAAAGTTATTAAACATGGTGATGTTGCAATTGCAGCGATAACTAGTTGTACAAATACTTCAAATCCTTCAGTCATGCTTGCCGCAGGGCTTGTTGCAAAGAAGGCAGTTGAAGCAGGTCTTAGTACAAAACCTTGGGTTAAAACTTCTCTTGCTCCTGGTTCTCGTGTTGTTACAAATTATTTAAAAAAGGCAGGGCTACTTCCATATTTAGAGAAACTTGGATTTAACTTAGTAGGGTATGGTTGTACTACATGTATTGGAAACTCTGGGCCTCTACCTGAAGAAGTTTCAAAAGATATTAATGAGAATGAGCTTGCGGTAGTTTCTGTTTTATCAGGTAATCGAAACTTTGAAGGACGAGTTCATAGTCAAATTAAAGCAAGTTACCTGGCCTCACCACCTCTTTGTGTAGCCTATGCTCTCACAGGAACTTTCCTTTGTGACTTATCAACTGAAGCAATAGGGCAAAATAAAGATGGAAAAGATATTTTTCTAAAAGATATTTGGCCTACAGCAAGTGAAATTCAAGACTTGATCGCTTCTTCAGTAAGTTCAGAGCAATATGAGTATGAATACGGACGAATTTTTGCAGGTGATGATAAGTGGAAGAGTATGGCCGTACCAAAAGGTGATCTATTTGAATGGCAAACAAACTCGACATACGTTAGAGAGCCCGACTTCTTTGTAAATTTACCAAAAGATGTAGCACCTCTTAAGAATATCAATGAAGCAAGAGTCATGTGCTTACTTGGAGATTCTATAACGACAGACCATATCTCACCTGCTGGAACAATTGGAAAGGATTCTCCGGCCGGAAAGTATTTAATGGAGCAAGGTGTTTCACAAAAAGACTTTAATAGCTTTGGTTCACGCCGTGGTAATCACGAAGTAATGATTCGTGGAACTTTTGGAAATATTCGATTGAGAAATGATATGGCCCCAGGGACAGAAGGGCCATGGACAACACATCTACCAAGTCGTGAACAGATGAGTATTTATGATGCTTCTAAGCGCTATCAAGAAGATGATATTCCTTTAATTGTCATTGCAGGTAGTGCATATGGCTCGGGAAGTTCACGAGACTGGGCAGCAAAAGGAACGACATTACTTGGGATAAAGGCCGTCTTAGCTGAAAGTTATGAAAGAATCCACCGCAGTAATCTCGTTTGTATGGGAGTTCTACCGCTGCAGTTTAAAGAAGGTCAAAGTGCTAAAACTTTAAAGATTACTGGTTTAGAAACATTTACGATTAAAGGTATTGAAGAAGGTATCAGCCCGCGTAAAGAACTAAGCATCGAAATGAAACGTGATGATGGAAGTATTGAAGTGTTTGATGTTATTTTAAGAGTCGATGCACAAGCTGAAGTTGACTACTATACTCATGGTGGTATTTTACAAATGGTTCTTAGGGAAATGCAGAGTAAATGATTTTTTAGAAAAACTAATTTTTTACTAATTTGACTTAACTTGCTCTGCTATTAGGTGTTTACGTCTATCACGCTGGCCGTTTTGATTCTCTATTTCCGTGTTGTTATTCAATTTATAATGAAGAAACTCACAACAACATAGGAAGGATAATATGACGAACAAAACAGGTGTTTTAACATTCGGAGTGATTAGCTACTTAGTAGGCTTTTCTGCGCTTGTCGGTTGGATTGGTAGTATGCTGGGGCTAATTCCTTTTCAGTATGGAATTGTAAACTATACAACAGACTCTGTGGGAAGTGCCTTTGCAATTGCCATCGGGCTTACTAGTTTATTTGCGATCCAGCATACAGTAATGGCAAGGCAGACTTTTAAAAGATTTATTAATCAATATATTCCAGCTGCGGCAGAGAGATCGCTCTATGTTCTGATGTCGGGTATAACACTTCATTGTGCTATTTTATTTTGGCCTAAAAATGGAGTTGTTCTGTGGAATATTGAAAACTCAATTGCCTCGACTCTCATTATGAGTATCGGTGTTGCTGGTTGGGCCTACCTTTTTGTTGCAAGCTTTGCTTTAAATCATTTTGAACTGTTTGGTCTTGAGCAAACTTATAACTATTATCAAGGCAAGCCGCTTCATCGTGTGCCTTTTCAAGAAAGTTGGATGTACAGTTTTGATCGCCACCCAATCATGACAGGTGCACTTATCGGTATGTGGTTTACTCCTCAAATGACAGTTGATCATCTTATGTTTAGCGGAATTTTCTCTGCCTATATTATCGCAGGCGTTTCAGTTGAAGAAAGGGATCTTGTTAGGCAATGGGGGACGCGATACATGGATTATCGAAGTCGTGTAAAAACAATTGTTCCTACTTTTGATATGATTGGGCCAAGTGATATCAAGGCCAGTGAGTCTAAACAAAATAAACAAAAGAAAGGTGAAGATGAAACGAAAAAAGCAGCATAGTAAATAGTGAAGGAGTCTTTGACTCCTTCATGTTTATTGAAAAAACTTCATGAATGCGAAAGCATTTGTGAATTTGGTCCTATTTGGTGATAATAAGAGCTATGCGCAGGAATCGTTTTCTCTATTCGACAATTATTTCGATAGGAATTCACGGACTATTGATATTTGGATCAGCTTCGACTTTGAAGCCAGAGTCTTTTAATACGCATTTTTCTACAAATACTGCCCAAGTAATTCAAGTTAGACGTTTGGTGAAGCTGAAGAAGATTACCCAATCACCTAAGAAGACAATTCAAAAGAAGGCCAGATCTAAGCAGGTTGCTAGGCCAATATCAACGAAGCCGCTAGAGCAGTCTCTAGAGAATTCGCCAGTGGTAAATAAAGTCGTTAACACGGGACAGGCCAATGAGAAGGCCAGGTATCTCAAGAGTATTAGAGATCAAATTCTTTCCCAAAAGCGCTATCCAAAAATTGCTAAGATGTTAAAAAAACAAGGAATTGTTGATATTTACTTTGAGGTTTCTTATCCAAGTAATCTTTCAAATATTCAAATTCAAAAGGGGAGTGGCCACGCAATTCTTGATAAATCTGCCCTTGAGACAATAGAGGCACTTGATGAGCTGCCTCAAATGCCAGACTTCCTAAAGTCTGAAATTTTGAAGGTAGCAATACCAATTAAATATGAGTTGTTGTAACACGACTAACGCACTGTAAAAACTAACTTCTTTACTAAAACCATTCCAAAAATCATGTCAAATATGATAGTTTGCCTACATGATAAAAAAGTTTGATGGCCAATACAAGCTAGTCTTTTTAGGCCTTCTCTCAAATTCACTTATCTTTGCGCAAGACGTAAATCGTTTGGAGTCGATATATATTACCGACGAGGCGCAAATCTATGAGGATGCTCAAAGCACTGCTTTAGGTCTTCAAGATGAAATTACTTCAGACGAGCTTGAAGAGGAAATTGCTCAAAGCATTGATGATGTTTTAAAAAATACCTCTGGTGCTACAACTAAAGGTGGACCACGTGCTATTGGTGAGACTCCGCAGGTTCGTGGCCTTGAGGCCAATAAGCTTTTTGTTAACATTGATGGCGTGAAGCAGACTTTTTATTTTTCGAATCATAATTACTCGCATCTTGCAGTTGATCCAGATAGCATAAAGAAAGTTGATATCTTTAAATCTAATACAGATTATTCTCAAGGAATTAGTCTTGGTGGCGGAATGTCTTTTGCTACGAAAGATGGGCGAGATTATTTAGAGGCCGGTGAGAAGTCTGGAAGTATTGTTAAATACTCATATGAAGAAGCTTCAAATATGAATGCTGAGTCATTGAAAACTTTTGGTTTAATGGATGGTGGTGATTACCTCATAAGCGCTAGCTATAAAGATTCAAATGATCTTAAGCTAAGTGATAAGACAACTCTTAAGAATTCAGCTTTTGAAAATTATAATATTTCTTCAAAGTTCACTTTTGATCTTGGTAAAGGTCAAAAGTTAAAATTAAGTGGAGAGATTTATGACCTTGAAGATGAGTCGCCATTAAATGCAACTCTTGATCCACCAAGTGATTTAACAACACTTCATGGCAAGACAAGAATCAAACGTGAATCCTTAGGATTAAATTACACAAATAACTCTTACGCAGGAAATCTCTATTATTCTGGCCAGCTTAATAAGCAAGAGCGCGATAGTGATAATCGCCAAGAAGAGCGTAATATTCAAACGCTTGGAGCACGCCTTAAAGATCATATTGAATTTAGAGAAAATCTTAAACTTGTTATTGGTACGGATGCAACGATTGATAAAGTAACTGGAAAAAGCTCTGTAGGTAGTGTTTCTGATTATCCAGATGGACAAATAACTGAAGCCGCTGCATTTGCTCAGCTTAATTATAAGGTAGGTGGACTAACTGTTGCACCTGGGATTCGCTTCAGTGATTATAAACTTGAATCGAAAGATTCTGGTTTTGATGATGTAAAAGATAATAACCTTTCGTCAAAAATTTTATTAAATTACGAGTACAAAGGTTTTAATTTCTTTTCTAACTTTTCTCAGGGCTTTAATTCGCCAGATGTTCAAGAAGTCTATGCAACAGGACTGCACCGCCCGGGAGATGGATTCTTTATTTCAGATAATTACTTTGTGACTAATTTAGACTTAAAGCCTGAAACATCAAATACAATTGAATTTGGAACTGAGTTTAAGAAACAACTTTTTTCTGATTTAGATCTTCTGACATTTAGGGCAAGTGGGTATGTATCAAAGGCCCACAATTATATTGATCAAGAAATTATCGACTATGCCATTTTTGATGGAAAAAATGGAACGACCCAATTTGTTAACCGAGATAAAGTGACTCTTTATGGTCAAGAGTTTGATCTTAAATATCTTTACGACCAATTTGAGCTTGCCGCAAGTTATTCACGAAGTGTTGGTTGGGATAATTCAAGAAGGATGTGGCTTTCTAATATGCCAGCAAATACTTATACTTTTGGATTTAACTATCACCTCGATCAATACGGTATAAAGCTTGGTTATGATGCGCTTATGGCAATGAGGCAAGATCGAGTGAATCCGGCATCACTTGAGAGAACAACGGCAACATCAGGTTATACACTTCACAATGTCTTTGCTTCAAAAGAGTTTGTTTCAGGAGTATTTGAAGGAGTGAAGCTTACGACAAGACTTGATAACTTAAGTGATAAATCATATCGTCGACATGGCTCATATATTAATGAAGTTGGACGAAATTTTAAAATGAGTATTCAATATAAAATAAAGCATTTTTAATAAACGGAGTTTCTAATGAAAACAATTTTAGCCTTTTTAATGGCAACATCAGTATTTGCAACAATCCCTCAAGGGACATATCTTCTTGATCGTATTGAGTGTACGACAGGGGAGACATTAAAGCTTGGTGGTGCCTTTATGAGATATAATGTGACACTTAAAGTTGAAGAAGAGAAAGCTGAAATGACAGCAGTTGCAAAAAGTGCGAAGTGGGCACCGTACTTACTAAATTGTACTCAAGTTAACTCGGGTGACTTTAAATATGTTGGCCCAGGTCAGTATCAAGGTGGACTTGAAATGACTAAAGTTAAATGTAACCTTGGTGTTTGGGAAGGTATTTTAAAGAAGCAACACTTTGGTGTTGAATCAAATGGATCAATCTTTGATTATGAATATAACGACGGAAAGCTTGTCCTAAGTGTTAAAGACACTTTCACAAACTACAAGACATGTCGTGAAGCCGGTGGTTCACCAATTTATCACTATAATAAACAGTAGTATTTTTTATAAAGGTTGTGTCATCTTAGATGGCACAACAAATTTATCAAAATCATCAGCACTTAAAAGCCCTAATTCAATTGCTGATTCCTTAAGAGTAAATCCTTTTTCATGTGCATTCTTTGCAACCTTGGCAGCGTTATCATAACCAATATGTTGGTTTAAAGCCGTCACAAGCATTAGAGAATTACTTAGATGTTTCTCAATATTTTCATAGTTTGGTTCAATTCCAATTGCGCAATTTTCATTAAAAGAATCCATTGAATCAGCAAGTAATGTAAGTGAATGGAGAAAGTTATGAATCATAACTGGTTTATAAACATTAAGCTCAAAATTTCCTTGAGATCCAGCAAAGCCGATTGCAGCATCATTCCCTAGGACTTGTACGCATACCATTGTTAGCGCCTCACATTGTGTGGGGTTTACTTTTCCTGGCATGATAGATGAACCAGGCTCATTAGATGGAATTGAAATTTCTCCAATCCCACAGCGCGGACCACTGGCAAGCCACCTAATATCATTTGCAATTTTCATTAAAGCCGTTGCAAGTCTTCTCATGGCACCAGAACCTGCAACAATAGCATCATGTGCTGCAAGGGATGAGAATTTATTTGGGGCCGTCACAAATTTCTTACCTGATATTATAGTGATTTTTTGTGCTACAAGTTTAGCGTAATCAGGATGTGTATTTAATCCTGTTCCAACGGCCGTTCCACCTAGAGCAAGCTCTCTTAAATTTTCGATAGAATGAAGTATATCTTTCTTTGCTCCTTTAAGCTGAGCTGTGTAACCAGAAAACTCTTGTCCTAAAGTAAGTGGAGTTGCATCCATTAAGTGTGTTCTTCCAATTTTTACGATGTCTTGAAAATCTTCAGATTTAATTTCGAAGGTCTTAATTAAGCGATTGAGTGATGGAATTAATCGTTCTTCGATTTGCTCAATTGCTGCAATATGCATGGCCGTAGGGAAGGTGTCATTTGATGACTGTGACTTGTTGACATCATCATTGGGGTGAATTGGAGATTTAGTGCCCATGGTACCTCCACTAATTTCAATTGCGCGATTTGAAATAACTTCATTGGTGTTCATATTTGTCTGAGTGCCAGAGCCGGTTTGCCAAACAACCAGAGGGAAGTGTTCATCGAGTTTGCCTGCAATGACTTCATCCGCTGCCTGTATTATAAGAGTCGCTTTTTCTTTTGAAAGTTTACCGAGTTCTTGGTTCGCAAGAGCGGCACCTTTTTTAAGGATTCCAAATGCTCGTATCATTTCTCGTGTAAAGTGATCTTTACCAATCTTAAAGTTCTCTAATGAACGTTGAGTTTGTGCTCCCCAGTAGCGAGAAGACTCAACTTTTATTTCTCCATTACTATCTGTTTCAATTCTAAAGTCCATCACAATCCCTTCTGTTATTGTTAAGATTTTAGTACAGAAGCATGGCCGGCCATACCTTAAGAAAGGTTAAGTATGGAACTTTTATAACTCAAAAAGGTCTAATGTGAAGACAACAGGGATTTCTTCTCCCGTTTCGTTTAGAACAACTTCAAATTCTTCAAGTAGTTTTAAAACTTTCTCTTTTAGCACTGGTAGATCTTTTCGTGATATACCAAGTAAGCTTGAATAATGAAGATCATTTTCTCCGACATGATCGACTGACTCCATGGCCTTTTGGCGCCAGTTAACATGATGGCGTGGAAGCATGTCAGAGCCTTGGGGAAGATGGATTCTCGTACTGCCAATGGCAAGTTTTCCATGAGAATCTATCGTGACAAAATTTTTATCGATAAGAAAATCAAGTGCATCTTTAACGACTTTGATATTTAACTTTAAATGAGTCGCTATCTCTTGAGCCCCATTAAATGCAGGAAGTGCTGTTAAGATATGAATTGCAACATAGTACCAGCTTGAGTAGTACTTCATTTGATCTTCAGTAGTTAGTGTATTAGAGGCCTTTATTCGATTCGTAATTTCTTTACGTTTATTTTGTATGTCATTAATTTTTTCTAGAAAATATCTCTCAAGCTCTACACTACCGGCACGATCTTTTTGAACCATAAGAAGAAAATAGTCTTTCTCCTCATCTGTTAATTGGATATAATTTGAGGTTTTAATTGCATGCTCTAAAGATAAGTGAGAGCGAAATGTGAGTACCTGATTGATAAAGGAGAGCTGGCAATTAAGCTCGTCGCTTAGAGACTTCCTCGTAAAGTTCTTAGACTTTGGGCCAAGACATTCTCTTAAGTATTCTCTGTAATCGGTAAAATCATAAATATTCATATGTTAGTATTTTATAACATAATTAGTAATAAAGTTATAACTTTTATATAGAGTCGTGTCATTTATTTAGATATAAAGCCTTCACAATAATAAATATCAATGGAGGCATAAATGAAAACAGTAACTTATCTATTAATTTCTTTAATTTCACTCTCTGTCGCTGCAACTAGCTCTTCAGATTTAAAGTCACGAGTTCTATTAGATCAGCAATTAATTGAGCAAGAATTTTCAATTAATTTGGACTCAACAACTCTTGAATGTTTCTCTGGGTCTGAGTTTGGACACTGTCTTGTTCAAGGCGATCTTAGGGCCCCTAACTCTAGTTGTGACTTTATGATTTCCGTAAGAGCGTCTTCTTACAATGTGTATACGCTTCAATGTGAAGAGTAATTGTCTATGACACAGACAATGAACGTAATTATTTCAAAAAGTCATGAGTATCACTTAGAAGGTGATAAATTTGGAGATATGATGAAAGGTCTATTTTTAGTAACATCTTTATTCTTAGTTCAATCTGCGTTAGCGGAGCAGGTAAAGTGTATACCGTCTTTAGAAGTTCCTAAGGAGATTAAGAAAGATTTTTATCAGAATTATAAAATTCAAACTCAACGACTTGGTGTCGGAAGCAGTGGTGGTGGTGACAATATTCGCCACTACTTTATTTCTGAAGCTAATGAAATTCTCAATGAACTAAAAAAACATCCCAAATTGATTAAGGATCTTGTTTCTCTAAATAGCTTAAAGGAAGTCATTGATGTCAAATATATTAAAGTTACTTCAAAAAAGTTAATTGATAATACCGGCTCTATTGTTGATGCCTTTGCAAGTGAAGGTCAGATATCTTTAAATGAAGAAGTTTGGATTAACTATATCGAAAGAAACGATAATGTAAAATGGCTAGTTCTTCATGAGCTTCTTAGAGCAAGTGGAGTTAATGACGATAATTATATAATCTCTAATAAAATCATCGAGCGAGTGCCTGGAATTACTTTTAAAAGTTACTTAGCAAAATGTGGTGATTATAAATTCATATTGAATTCAAGTATTCCTGTTGCTGCATACGCTGGTGAAAAATATATAAAAATAGATTCTGTTAGTATCCATGATGGGAAAGCAAATATTAGTGTTCATAATAAGAAGTTAACGATAAATGAAAAGTCGTGTGAAAAACAGGCCGTTGAAAACGGTTTAGTTGCACAAATTTTAATTGAGAAAGACAAAATTCAACGAAGCCACAATATTAATCTTGAGACAAATACTTTAACTTGTTTAAAGAAACAGATCTACGGATTTGAAGGTGCATTTACTGGAGTCTGTACAGTAGAAGGAGATTTGAAAGCTCCTAATTCGAATTCGACTTTCTCTTTAAGTGCTTCAATATCAGATGGAACCCCTAGTATTAACTACAATATTTCTGTTATTGATGGTGAAGGGATTGATCCTTTTTAGAATATTAAAACCTTTGCTTGAATCTCTCCATCTTTGAAGGTGAATTCAATTGATAAGTCATTTTGCTTAATTCTCATTTGATTAGTTGGATTCTCACAATAGGTATCTAGCCAAAAGTTCATTCTAAAAATTGACTTTGTCCCATGAAAATTTGGCCTTTGCCAGTGACCATTATTTAAATTAAATCCATAAACAACTTCTTCATCTCCACAAGATAATTGCTTGTAGATAAGATTATCTAAACGTTCAACTTTTCCATTGTAGCTGTAACTTAAGTTTGAGCTTATAAAACTTTTTGCATTTGAAAATAGTCGTAGTGTAAGGGGAAGTTCATCGACCTTTATTTCAAATGATTGCCAATTCGAATCCCATTGATTTCTTACCTTAGTACCTAGTTGATCTAGGTAGCTATGACTAATAATCCCAATCTGGTGTCCTAATTCGTGGATTAGAATACTAATCATGGCAGGAATGTCATTAGCTATAATTTCTGACTCTTCAAGATTTATAAATATATGACTTTGTTGACTGAATCCCGTTTTAGCAATACGTGCCGTCATATCAACACTATTATGAAAGAATTCTCCAGCATATTTCTTACTAACAAAAATTAGAGGTCTTTTCATATAGATCTTATTAATAAATAACTGATTGATCTCTCTTAAAATTGCTTCTTCTAGGGCGTCGATTTGGCACTCGTATTTATTTGAGAGGCAATTAAAGATTGCTCTTTGAAGATTGTGGTAGGCAAAACTGAAGTTTTGTTCGATAAGTCCTGATCCATTACCAACGATATCTCCAGAGCCTAGTGCATCCATGATAGGTTTTGATTTTTTATTAAAATTCTTCGTTAAGATATAACTTTGAGAAGGGCTTAGCCTTTCAAGTTCTTTTGAAAATATATAATTTGAAAATAGTATTACTGATAAAATTAAGTAACTTTTCATTATTTTTTCCTAGTGCTTAACGACTTCCCCAGTATGGGCAAAGAATTGAGTATTTAATTGGTAGAGATTATCTGCTTCATTTGTTGAAAATTTCTCATTGAAGTCTTTTATAAAATCAAATATAAATTTTTTTGCTTCAGATACATCGCTTTGTTTAACTTTCATTGTGACTGATGTAATTTGACGCTCTTCTACTGGTTGTTCTTCGATTGCTTCTAGAGCACGATTTATCATACCGTAGTGATGTCGCTTAATTGCTGAGCTAGGCACATCATTGGTTGTAATAAGACCTTCTTTTTGTACTATCAGGCGGCCATTCTCATTCCTACCAATTGTCTTGGTTTCAAGCATTGTCTCAATAGCGTACTTGATTTGATTGATTGTCGGTTTCTTCCTGAGCTTATGATAGATCCATTCTTCGTCTTCTATAAATGACGGCATTGATATAAGTTGCTTTATTGCCAAAAAATACCAGTCACTAATTGCATTAAACTCTTTGAGGCTAAGAGCGATTGCTTTTCCTCTTGGATTGATTATCGCAATTTTTTCTAGAATCTCTTTTGTATCTTTATTTTTCTTTTGTGCTTTTTCTAGCTGAACAAGAAGCATGAAATATTGCTTCTCTTTCATATTCATTCCCAAATCTTCACTAAGAGCATTAATCATTTCGAGGCTAGGGGATCTTTGTCCCTTAATGACCATTGTTAAGGAACTTGGCGATCGATAACCAAGTCGATTTGCCCATGTTTTAAGATTATTGGATGTATGAGAGTAGAGGCCATCTGGCATCCCTGCCTTAATGAGGAAGTCACAATAATTTTCAAAGTCGAAAATTGAAACTTTTGGATCTTCAATTTTTTGTACTTCTTCCATCTTCGCCCTAATCAAAGAAAGGCCCTTTTAATAAGGGCCTTTAGATTTTTTAAAATTATTCACAAGCTTCAATTGTGTAGTTTTTAGTAAATAGTTTTCTACCCAGTTTATTATCATGTCTTCTACCGTGAAGTGTTTTGTGTACATCGATGTCATATGAAAGTGGGTGAGTATATGAATAAGTTTCATATTCTAGACAGATATCACGTCCATCTCTTCTTCCTTGGAGTGACCATCTTACACATCTTTCTCTTTCTGTAACGATCTCTGCTCTTCCGTAGAAGCTAGTATATGCTGTACAGATACTATCTCTATCGCCACCACGGTGTTGCCACTCAACACATCTCTTAAGCATTTTCTTTGTTCTAATTGTGTCGCCATCAATACAACCAAAGAATACTGAGATTGCTCCACCATTATCTAGGTTTAGTGCTGGCTCATTAAAAGTAACTTTCATAAAGTTGTCTTTGATTGTTTCCCATGAATCATTCTCATTAGGCATACCAGCGAATACTGATGTTGTTACGAATAGTGCGGCAATAAACGTGATTAGTTTTTTCATTTAATTCTCCCTATAGTTAGTTTGATTCAGTTGAATCATGTGATTTTGAATCTAAACTAAAAATATGTAGCAGATAAAAGTATGTAAATAAAATTTCACGATAAAGCAAACTATGTTTTCACAAGATGTGAATCTTGTTGTGCAAAGAGATAGTTGAATCTTGAGTCTAAGGAGTTAAGTTGTGGATTATTCAGGCAAGTTAAAATAGTAAAGATTTCGTTCTTTCTACATATGGAAATAAAATAAAGGCGTGATTTCTCACGCCCTATTCAATTACATTTTAGGTAAAGCTTTAGCTTCAAGTGACCCAAGGAAGGCCTTGATACTTTCTCTGTCTTCAGCAGAGATCTCTACACCTAATTGGTGCTTGGCCATAATAGTGATGGCCTCATCAAGAGTCTTTACGCTTCCATCGTGAAAATACGGAGCTGTCTTTGTGATATTTCTTAGAGTAGGTACCTTGAAGAAGAACTTATCATCTTCATTCTTAGTTACTTCAAAACGACCTTCATCTTTAGTCGGATACTCTTCAGCAAGTCCTAGTTTTTGGAACATTCCACCACCAACGTTGGCACCATCATGACATGTTGTACATCCAATCTCGTTAAACTTTTTTAAACCAACTTTTTCTTGGTAGCTAAGAGCTGAATGATCTCCATTTAAGTACTCATCATAGCGACTTGGTGTTAATAGTGTTTTTTCAAAAGCACCAATTGCAACACCAATATTATTAAAGTTGAAAGCTTCTTTATTTCCAAATGCTCTTTCAAAAAGCTCGCGGTACTCTTGTGTATCGATTTTTTTCATCGCATCTGATGCTTGTGCAAGACCATGCTCAACTGGATTTAAAATAGGGCCAAGTGCCTGCTCTTCAACATCTTTCGCTCTACCATCCCAAAACTGTAGGAAGTTTAAAGCTGCATTATAAACAGTAGGAGAGTTACGTCCACCAAGAGTTCCATCGTGACCTGGTGATGTTGGTAGGTTATCAACACCAAATTGATCTAGCTTGTGGCATGAATTACAAGAGATGGTGTCATTAATTGATAACTTCTTTTCAAAGTAAAGTGTCTTACCTAGATGAATAAGATCCTTATTTGATTTTGTATCAATTAGAGAAGCTGGTAGTGGAGCTAGAACTCCATCGATTTCAGTAAGTAATCCTTTATCATCAAATTGTTTAACCTCTTGCTTGTTACAGCTTACAGCAAGTACGAACATACCTAAAAGCATACACTTTTTCATGTCTTCTCCCTCTTTAAAAATATAGCGTTATCTACTTATTATATAAGATTTATTAAAATCTAAAATAGGAATTATTTCTCATTTAGATATTTAAGAACCTTGTTTTCAAGAGGTGCTTTTGTTAGTCCTGTTCTGCGAGCAAGTTCTGTTGCTTCTTGTTTAGTCATTCCTTCATACTGGTAGAGGTGAGTTAGATACCAAGCTGCTGCACGATTTCCGCTTGAGCAGTGAATATAGATCTTTTTGTCTTTATTAGCATCGATAAGTTTTGATATTTGATAAAGTGAGTTAGCATCAATTTCGCTCTTCTTATTAAAGAATGGGATTCGATGGTATTGAAGATTTAGCATTTTTGCCGTTGCCTCTTCGTTATATCCTTTAAATTCATCTTCTCCTCTTAGGTTTATTACCATTTCATAACCATCTTTTTTGATTTTACTAAGAGTCATTTTCGTCGGTTGCGGAGCAATTGCTAGATTTCCAACAACCTTGGCCTCTTCATAATTCATTACAAGTGGCTCGCTTGTCGAATTATTAGAAGTTGAGCAAGCTGTTAAGAAAATTGCCGTAATGATTATTGAAAGAAGTGATGTGATTGATTTCATATATTATTCCTTTTTTTATTTATAATTCACTAATCATACCTCCAAATTATTAAATGATATTTGACCTACATCAAATAATTCTTCAAGATAGTGGAATAGGATATTTTATATGCAAGAACTTATTCAATTTATACGACACAATATGGTTTTTATTATTATCTCTGCTTTTGTCTTGTGGCGAGTATATCGCTTTTTCAAGTCCAAAAAGGAGGTCGAAAAAATATTGAATTCTAATGATTATCAACTAGTCGATGTTCGTAGTGAAGGTGAGTTTCTCTCATTTTCAATTCCTAACTCAGTAAATATTCCAATTGATCGACTAGCCTCTGACTATGAAAAGCTTGATAAGAACAAGTCTGTCATTGTTTACTGCGCTTCAGGTGGAAGAAGTGCAATGGCCAAATTACACCTTCAAAGACTCGGCTTTAAGAATGTAGTCAATGCTGGTGGTGTACATGCATTATCCCGCATTCTACAGCGAAGATAATGGCCGAAAATCGATAATATTTACCCTAAAATACTATTGAAGTACCATATATTGGTACTATTGTGATAAGTATTTAAAATAGTTCTCGCTTGAACTACTTTCTCTTCATTAACTTAATAGCAAGGAGAATGAAATGAGAAATGACGTATTTGTTGCACTAAAAGAAGTAATGAAGGTTCGTAAGGTTAATTATAAGGATCTGGCGGCCCGAATCGATATGTCAGAGTCTGGCCTTAAGAAGCTTATGGCAAGTCAGGATTGTTCTATAAGTAAGTTAGATCAAATTTGTGATGTTATTAATATTGATCTAGGAGATCTCTTTGCCATTGCTCAGAATTCAAAAGAACCAACTTTAAAAATCAATGATAAACAAGAAGCTCTATTCTTAAAGAAACCAATTATCTATCACTTCTTTACAGAGTTGCTTTCTGTCGATGGCGATTGGAAGAAAATAGCTTCAAAACATCGACTCGATAAGAATGAATGTCTTTCAATGCTAAGAGATTTAGATAAGGTTAATCTTATTGAATTAGGAGAAAAGGATCGCGTAAAACTCCTGTTTAAATGGAGTGATATCAATATCTCTGCGAAGTTAGGTGCTCTAGTCAGCTTCAATATTGATCGTGCATTCTTCGAGTATGCTCAAGAACAATTTCAAATGGAACAAAAGACGTCACATGCTTCTAGGGGAAGTTTTTATCTAAAGAAGGAATCAGTATTAGACTATCTTAAGGCCCTGGATGATGTGCAATCGGAATTTGCTAAGAGGTCAAAGAGAGAAGAGCTGCTGTATGATAAAGAGAATCTTGAAAATATTACTTTCATGACTTATATGGCCTCTGACTTTAGAGCAACGGATTACGTATTCACTAAGTAAATAATTCAAGATTAAAGTTAACTAATGTTATTTAATTTCAAGGTTGCTATATCTCAATAAGTTTATAGAAATCTTTGAGGAGTGAGTATGAGTGGTTTTTTAAATACTATTGGCATAATTGCAATTATTTGCCTTGTTGTTCTGGGGATAGCTGTATTTTCTTCTTTTAAGTATTCAAAAGATGACGATGGTAAGGTTACACTTTCTCTTTTCTGGGGAGCAATTAAAGTTAATGAAAAAGAGCAAAAAGTGAATATCCTAGGGGACTTTATAGCGGTTGACGGTAAGGATGAAAAAGTTAAAGTTGCTGGTATTGTCGATGTTGATGGTAAAGATGAATTGGTAAATATTGATAATGGAAAGATACTTGTAGATGGAAAAGAGAGTGTTATAAAAGTAGAGAAGTCTCTCGTTGTTGAAGTAAAAGAAGATCATGTTATTATTCAAAATAATTTCAATTCTGATATTTTGAAAGTGATTACTTCTTTAAAGAAAAAAGATGATAAAAATTTAAAAGTCGAGGGGAGAGTTGTTGGTGAAGATGATCGCTATCTAATACTTGAGCCTAAGGATGCTTCAAAAATAAATATCAATGTAAAATTTGAGTCTTAATAAAAAAAAACGCCACTTACGTGGCGCCTTTCTTATATAGCATCTTTGAATCTTGAATCATCTGAACTTATTGAGTCAGAGTCAATCAGTTCCAAATTCTTTTTCTTAGAAAATGGCATTTTAATTACTGATGGAGTTACTTTTGACGCTGTCATAGTGCTTGCTCCAGTTTCATTCTCACCAAATACGATCATTTGAATATCTTGAACAATTCTTGAAAGATCGTTTGACTGTTCTTTCAGTTCTGCTGCTTTTGAAGATGATGTGTGGGCAACAGAAGTATTCTGTTGAGTAACCGCATCAAGTTGTTGAACAGCAGTTGTAATTTCGTTAACACCAGCAGATTGCTCTGTTGAAGAAGCTGCAATCTGTCTAACTGAACTATTTACTTCATTGAAGCTTTCTAGGATTTCACTTAGAACAGAATCACATGTTTTGATTTCAACTAAACTTTCATCTACTGACTTCTTACCATGCTCGATAATGCCAGACATTTTAGACTTAGAGCTTTCAACTGTACGGTGTACTTGCCCAATACTTCTATCTAGTAGTTCTGTAATTTCTTGTGCTGCTGTACCACTCATTGCTGCAAGAGCACCAACTTCTTCGGCTACGACAGCAAAACCTTTTCCATGTTCCCCAGCTCTGGCCGCTTCAACCGAAGCGTTGAAAGATAGAAGCTTTGTTTGGAACACGATATCGTTGATAACTTTTGTTTTTTCTGAAATTTCATCAATCACTTTAGTGATATTTTGAATTTCAACATTGTTTTCTTCAACACTCTTGATCAGAACTTCGTTATTCTTATGAATATCTTCGATTTTATGTTTTACGCTACTTACATATCTTTTACCTTCTTGAGCCTTTTCCTGACTTTTTTCTGATAGGTCTGAAGTTGTATTAGCATTCTCTGAGTTTCTATCAACCATTGCAGAGATCTCTGTAATTGAAGCCGAAGTCTCTTGTAAGCTGGCCGCTTGTTGCTCTGTTGCTGATGAAAGATCAGATGAACTTTGAGCTAAGGCATTGGCAGAGTTAAGTACATTGTGTGCTCCAATTTTTAACCCCTCAGCAAGCTTAACAAGGCTATTAGAAATTGTTTTAGCAAAAGTCAGGGCAAGTAGTAGAATTGCAATCCCTGAAATTGTAATTAAAGTCATGATAACTTTTCTTACAGTGTAGAGTGAAGATAAAGCTTCATCTTCATCCATTTCACTTAAGATATACCAGTTTAGACCATTTATGTTTAAAGGTTTATATGCACTAATTACATTTACATCTCTATAGTCTTTAAAGATTTCTGCACCAGACTTTCCTGCAATTGCATGATCTGCTCCAAGTGTATCAATCTTAGTTGCAAGCGCTGAAGTCTTCTTAGACTTCATATAATCGATAGCTTCTTTACTTAATCCAACTTCGTGCATTGTCTTAAAAAAGCTAGCTTCATCTTCTACTATTGTTCTAGAGATACTTCTCATAATCTTATCTTTACCGATTATATAAGTTTCTCCAGTATCACCTTGTCCTTGCTCTTTCCACTTTTCACCGCTTGTTAAGATTTGATTAATCTTTGCAACTGGAACTTGGAATACAAGTACTGCGCTAAGTTTGTTATTTTCAAAAATAGGTGCCGAAATAAATTGAGCAGGAGATTCATAACTTGGGTAATACTTTTTGATATCAGTAAAGAATACTTCATCTTTTGATGTCGCATTCATTGCTAAATTGTATGCTTCTGCTAATCCTGAGTCAGAGTAAGGACCAACTTTTAGATTTGTTGCGAAGTCAGCTTCTTTATATACTGAATAAACAACTTCACCCTTTCCCGCATCAATTAAGAAAATATCGTAGTAGCCAAACTTATTTAAGTAAGTACGAAATGCCTGGTGATATCTTTCGTGTGTTTTTGAATAGCTTGTTCCATCATTAAGAGAAATAAGTGCATCCTTTGAACCAAGAGGATTATTATTTGAACTGATGAAAGCATTTTGAAGAAGTAATTCATTTTTGCTCAGTTCTCTGATAATTTCACTAGTCTTATCAAACTCTTTTCCAATATTTGTTTTATTGTATTGTTGCCCAAACTCATTTGCATAAAAAGATGTTAATGAGGATTTTGCAGCATTAAAGTCTGTTCTCGTCTCTATTTCAAATGATTGAAATGAACTTTTGAACTTCCTAGCAGCATCAATCGTTGAAATATTTTGTGCCAATGCAGATGCCTGTCCGGCCATTGTTTTGTAAAGCTCTTCTAGTTGAAAACTTCTTCCCTCGCGGATCGAAACTAACATATTTTCTGCATTCTCATGTAGTGTCTTATCGACATTACTTAAGACAACAAAAGTAATTGTTAATGAAGGGATGAGCCCGGCCAATAAGAAACCGAGAACTAGTTTTTTATTAAGGGAAAATTTACTTATACTCATTAACTATCCTTTTTCATTACGCTAAAATAAAATTGTTAACTGAGTTATCGAAAACTTTCTAAATAACTTTATAGTAAATATTGATATTTTTTTTATAGATAAACTTTATTGAACTCGTGGGAGTCTTTTGATAACAGTTAGTTAAAGATTTTTTGAATAAAATAGCTGATTTTAATTATAAAAAAAACCTAATTAAAAATTATTAAGATAGGCAATTATGTTACTCGTGATACGAGTTGGAGATAGAGGACAAACTATGGAAGCTTTAAGTTATTTGAAGAGTGTGATGGATTCGTATCATGAGTTATCGAACGATTGTTGGGGAGAGCTTCAACAAGCATTGCGAATAAAGTCTTTTAAAAAGGGGACTGTTTTAGTCGACTTCGGCGATATTCCAACAAAGTTTTATTTTGTCTACAAAGGGCTTGTTAGGGCCTATTCCATGGGACAAGATGAGGCAGCGAAGGAGATCAATAAGAACTTCTTTGATGAAGGCAGGTTTCCATCTGCTGTCGTTGCAACACTTGATAGGACTCCTTCTGAGATATGTATCGAAACACTTGAGGATTCAACTCTAGTTGAAATAGATCATTCTAAGTATCGTGAACTACTTGAGAAGTATGAAGACCTAAAGTGGTATCACATAAAATATTTAGAAAAACACTGGGTAAAGGAAAAAGAGCCCGTTGAGATATCTTTATTGGATGGGGAAGCAAAGGAGCGCTATCTTTCCTTTATCGCAGAAAATCCTCTATTGGCGAAACGAGTCCCTCTCTATCATTTGGCTTCCAAGCTAGGCATTACACCAACCCAGTTGAGTCGAATCAGAAAAACAATTAATTGATTCTTCTCAACATATGTAAAGGAAATGTTACCTCTATTTTTATATATTAGGGGCATGACAAATTTAGCTTTAGTATTATTATCAATTCTTTCGGGATGTCTTATCCTTTTACAAAGTAGTCTTAATGGGCAACTTTCTAAGTATACGCATAATCCCTTCTTTTCATCGTTTGTGCTTTACTTCTTTAGTGCTGTTTTTATGATGTTCATATTTCTAAGTACACGTCTAAAAATACCAAGCCTAGAAGTTATAAAAGAGGTTCCTCTCTACCTTTGGGGAGCTGGAAGTATTCTGAGTATTGTGGGTCTAACTCTCGTTTATTGGTTAATGCCAATTTTAGGGGTTTCAAAAGTATTAAGTGGTATAATTACAGGACAAATTATTGCTGGAATGATTGTTTCTCATTTCGGTTTTTTTGACTTACCTGTAATTGAAATAAATCGTTACAAAATTCTTGGCGTAGCCTTCTTATTTATAGGTGTATATTTTATCAATTGGAGTGCAATTAATGAAACAGTTAAATAATGAAATTAAAGAGTTTCTTCTAAATAACACATTTAACAACATTGATATTTTAATCAGTGATAGAGAAATTTTAAAACTTGATGATGAGAGTTTAGAAAACAAACTTATTGTGAGAAAGCGTGGAGGTTATTGTTTTGAAAATAATCAATACTTCTACACAAAATTAAAAAAGAATGGCCTTGAGGTGAAAAGAGTTTTAGGTCGTGTTGTTTACGGTGATACACCTGATGATAAGCCGAGATCTCATCAGGCTACAGTCATAACACATGATGATAAGTTATACTTAGTGGATGTAGGATTTGGACCATATACACCTGGAGCAGTAATCCCTTTAACTGGTCAGGAAGTAGAAAGCTTCAATAAGCGAACTTATCGAGTTTCTAAAATTAATGATGTTGATTATCAATTAGAAATTAAAAAGGAGGATGGGTTCTTTTCTCTCTATCAATTTAACCTTGCTAATTATAACGATGCTGATTTTAAGGTCGCAAATTACTATACAAATACTCATGATGATTCAAAATTTACGACATCTCTCATCTTGTCTCAACAAATCGAAAATGGAACAAGATTTATCAATAATCTCATCTATTCTGAAATCTATGAAAATGAACGTAAAAGTATTGATATAAACTCAGCAGAGGAGTTATATAAGCTAATTAGTGATTCATTTAACGTTAATTTTACAAAAGAAGAATGCTCTTATCTATTCGATATTGTGAGCAATTTTTAATAAGCTAGTATGCTTAAATTGTTTAGGTTGACGGGAAGCTTATAAAAAGAGACTAATGACTTAATAAATATAATAAAAGAGAAATAAACTATATGAGCAATAGCTTCACTAATTTAAAGATAGATAGCAGATTAAAAAGCAATCTCAAAGATTTAAAGTTTGAGAATATGACACCTATTCAGGAAAAGTCTTTACCAATCATTCTTGAAGGCAAGGATATAATTGCTCAAGCTAAAACAGGTAGCGGGAAAACTGTAGCATTTGGACTTGGTGTCTTAAATACTATTGATGTTAAACAAACAAGACCACAATGTTTAATTTTATGTCCAACAAGAGAATTAGCAGAACAAGTTGCAATGGAGCTAAGGAAACTCGCTCGAGCAATTTCTAACATGAAAGTATTAACAATAACTGGTGGAAGATCAGAGTATCAACAAGAGAAGTCTCTATCTCATGGTGCCCATATTGTGGTAGGAACACCGGGAAGAGTATTGAAGCTTTTAAAAAGAAAAATTCTCGTTCTTGATTTTGTTAAAAATTATGTTCTTGATGAAGCTGACCGTATGCTTGATATGGGCTTTTATGAAGATATCTCGAGAATTTCAGCATTTGTTCCAAAGCAAAGACAGACTTTACTTTTTTCGGCAACATTTCCTGAAGACATCGAAGATTTAAGTAAAAAACTTCAAAACGATGCTATTAGACTTAGTGTTGATGTTGTTCATGAAGAAACAAATATCAAAGAAGAGTTTATTCAACTGGGTTCCCATAAAGATAAAATGGATATGCTTTTTAGAGTTCTTGGAAAGTATCAGTCTAAGCGCTTTATCGTTTTTTGTAAGACAAAGAGAATAACTGATGTTGTTGCTGATGGGCTTTATAAAGCCGGTGTGGCCGTCGAGTCAATTCATGGTGATCTGGACCAAAATGAAAGAACCGCTGTTTTAACGATGTTTTCAAATAAAAGTCTTTCTGGAGTTGCTGCAACTGATGTCGCGGCCAGAGGGATTGACATTAAAGATCTTGATCTTGTTGTTAATTATGATCTCTCTAATGATCCTGAGGTTTATGTTCATCGCATAGGACGTACTGGACGAGCTGGAAATGAAGGAAGGGCCGTTAGTTTCTTTGTTGAACAAGAGATTGATAATTTAGAGAACATAAAAGAGTATCAGTCACGAGATTATGAAATTATTGATCCATCTAATTTTAGTGAAAGCACTGAGTACAATATTAGACCACTTATGGCGACAATCTATATTCATGCAGGGAAAAGAGATAAACTAAGACCTGGTGATATTGTTGGGGCAATCGTCGGTGAGTCTGGAATTGATTCGAAAGAAATTGGTGATATTTCGGTGACTAAGAATATGAGTTATGTTGCTGTAAAAGCTGAGCATATAAAGCATGTCGTTGAAAGTCTTCGAAATGGAAAAATTAAAAAAAGAAAATTTAAGTTAGGAATTCTATGATGAATAAAGAGCTGATGAAGATTTGGGTCGATGCTGATGCCTGTCCTAAAGTTATAAAAGAGGTTTTATTCAAAACATCTATTCGTCTACAAATTCCATTAGTTCTTGTCGCAAACTCTTATATGAATATTCCTCTTCATGAACTTATTACTTTTATAAAAGTTGATAGCGGTGCGGATGTTGCTGATATGTATATCGCTGACAACGCTAAAATTAATGATCTCGTTATTACAGCAGATATTCCTTTAGCTGCAGAGGTCGTAAAAAATGGAACTCTTGCTATAAATCCTAGAGGAGAGCTTTATGATGAAGAAAATGTCGGAGAACGTTTGTCTATGCGTGACTTCATGAAAGAGCTTAGAGATGGTGGTCTTATTACAGGGGGACCTGATGCATTTAGTACTAAGGATAAGGCAAATTTCGCGAACTCGTTAAATAAAATCCTTTCTAAGAAGGGGTTTAAGTAAATATAGTTTACAGAGGGGATTATAAAGGTTGACTTGTATCTCTATTCGGGAGATGAAGAGGGTTGATCTAGATACATTTTAAATATTCGCCTTTGCTAGTATTTGGATTAAGCAATGGCACTAGCGCTTTTTAAGCAAGGATATTTATTATGTCTTCAGTCAAATCTTTTGATTCTTTAAATCTATTACCTGAAATTCTTTCTGCATTAAAAAAGAAAGGTTATACAGCACCAACGCCGATTCAAGCAAATTCAATTCCACACCTATTAGATGGTGGAGATATCTTAGGGATTGCTCAAACGGGAACTGGAAAGACTGCTGCATTCTCTCTTCCTATTTTAAATAATTTAAAAATTAAAAAAATAAAAACAAAACCAGCTCGTATGAGGTGTCTAATCTTAACTCCGACAAGAGAATTAGCATCGCAGATAGAAGAGAATATAAAAGAATACTCTAAAGGATTGGGGATTTCATCCGCAGTTATCTTTGGAGGTGTTAGTCCTAGGCCTCAAGTTCAGAAACTGTCACGTGGAATGGATATTATCGTTGCAACACCAGGCAGACTTCTAGATCTAATGGGTGATGGCCACGTTCGTTTTGAACAACTAGAAACTTTTGTTCTTGATGAAGCCGATCGTATGCTAGATATGGGCTTCATTAGAGACGTTAACAAGATCATTGCTAAACTCCCTGAAAAAAGACAAACTCTCTTATTTTCGGCCACAATGCCTCAGGATATTGTGAACCTTTCTAAGAAATTGCTTGTTAAGCCTAAGAAAGTTGAAGTGACACCTGAGTCGACAACAGTTGAAAAAATTGATCAAAAGATAAATCTTGTTCATAGAACAAATAAGCCGAAGCTTTTAAAGAATATTTTAGAGGATACTACAATTGAGCATGTGCTTGTTTTTACTAAAACTAAGCATGGCGCTAATCGTGTGGTTAAGCATCTGGATCAAGTTGGAATTACGGCCGCTGCAATACATGGCAATAAGTCTCAGGGGGCACGAGAGAAGGCCTTGGGTGGTTTTAGAAAGGGAACTGTTAGGGTGCTTGTTGCTACTGATATTGCGGCTCGTGGAATTGATGTTTCCCATATCACTCATGTTATTAATTATAATCTTCCTGATGATCCTAAGAGTTATGTACATCGTATTGGGAGAACTGCTCGTGCTGGAAGAGAAGGGATTGCTATCTCTTTTTGCGACGATACAGAAACAAAGCTATTAAACGATATTGAAAAAACGATTAACTACAAAATTCCTGTCGACACGAATCATGCTTTTCATGGAGTTGCGGGGCAACCTGACTCACAAGAGGCGCCTAGAGCTCCTAGGACGCCTAGGCTTAGAGCAAAATCTTCTAAAGATAATAACAATAAGCAAAGAAGCGCTAGGCGAAGAAGAGCAAAACAAAAGTCTAAATCATCGTCTCTTTAAGAACACTAAAAACGCGTTAAAAACTCAAAGTAAGTCGCACCATCTAGCATAAAAGTGGTGTAGACTTCTGTGTTTTGACCGATTTTCCCGCCAATTGGGGCAGTATTAATATCTGAGAAATCATAATTCTTATCACCGAATTCCTTAATAACAAAGACGAGTAAACCCGCACCTTGTGAAAGAAATTCTCCAAGTCCATTTTCTTTCGCTACAGCGTAAGCAACTTTAGAAAAGCCTGCATGACACCATTTATTTGAAATATCTCCTTGGTTATGTAAAGCACTACAAGGATCATCATTTTCGATAAAGTAGTCAGACTTAGAATTTGATAAGAAAAGGGCCGATTCACGACTTAGTCCTAGGACTTTAAAATCTTGGGGTCTTTCTTCATTATTCTTTATATATTTTTCAAAAAAGATTGAGGCAGCTCGAGTTGATTGTTCACTGTCTCCAATAACTATATCTTTGTACTTTTCAGAAAGCTCTACATACTCTCTGGCCATTCTAGAATATGAATCTTCTTGTGCCTGCATCATGTTTGGTTTGATGTTAAATCGCATATCACTAATATTTTCAGTGCTCGATAGGGCAGAGAGAGATAGTAAGATACTTAGTGGCATTATCAATTTCTTCATATGTCGTCCTCTTAAATTATTTTGATCATCTTAACTAATTAGTTAGTTTGATGGTGAAAATATGAAAAAATGAGTGCCTGTTCTAAGATTAGACAGACGTGATTTCATATGGTTATACTATGAATTGAGAGTTGGAGGTTATTGATATGAAAAAGATTTCCGAGCAATACAAGCGTGATTTACTGGAGTCGATTCCAGTCGTCTCAGGAATGAAGCTTGAAATTAAGACTGTAGAAGATCAGAAAATCGTACTAAAAGCTCCTTTAAGTAAGAATATTAATTATGAAGGAACTGCATTTGGTGGAAGTATTAATACACTAGCAATTCTTTCTTGCTACCTCTTAACTCATCATACGATGAAAGTTCATAATATTGATTTCAAGTCTCTCGTTATCCAAAATAGTGAGATTGATTATCTTATGCCCGTGGATTCTGACTTTGAGGCCATTGCAGAAATTGATGAAGCTTCAGTAAATAGTTTCATACAATCACTTAAGCGACGCAAAGTCGGCCGCTTAAATGTTCATTCAAAGATTATGGTAGGAGACAGTGTTAGAGCGAGCTTTAAAGGACGCTTTGTTGCTACTTTATAATACGAATTCTTCTCTTATTAGAAAGAAGCGACCACGCCCATTGCATAAAGACCATAACCTTATTTCTAAAGTTGATTAAGAAGAAGATATGGACAAGACTCCACGCAAGCCATGCAATTGGACCTGCTAGCTTAACACCTTTCCATTCTAGTACAGCTTTGTATTTACCTACTGTTGCCATCGATCCTTTATCAAGGTATTTGAAGGCAAAGCGCTTATTTTTTAGTAGTTGCTTGGCAAGATGCTTTCCTTGTTGGGCCGCAACTGGTGCAAGAGAGGGAAGTGGGCTACCGTCTAATGACTGGAAGTTAGCTGCATCTCCTAAAATGAAAATTTCGGGAAAATCTTTTAAACTTAAGTCTTTTTCTACTATTGCACGTCCCATTCTGTCTTGTTCAACACCAAGCTTTGAAATTAACTTTGTTGCGCGATTTCCTGCTGCCCATATGATATTCTTAGATTCAATTTTCTGGCTTTTAGTTTTTATATAATCGTCACCAATTTCTTCAACGACTTCATCTGTTAAAACAATCACACCTAGCTTTTCGAGATAGTTCTTGGCCTTTTCTGAAGTTGGATGGCTATAGCTTGAGAGAATATGTTGACCACCTTCAATTAGATATATCTTTGTTAGTTTTGGATCGAAGTCGTGATATTCGTTAACAAGAGTTTTATAGGCAACTTCTGCAAATGCCCCCGCAAGCTCTACTCCAGTTGGGCCACCACCAATAATAACAATGTTTAACTTCTTTTCTTCTTGATTAAGCTTTATCTCTTCTTTTTCAAATGAGTTAAGGACACGGTCACGAATACTAAGAGCATCAGTTAGAGTCTTTAAGCCAGGGGCACTCTTTTCCCAGTCATCATTGCCAAAGTAGAAAGGTTTTGATCCTGTTGCTACAGCTAGGTAGTCGTATTGATATTCATCACCACTTTTACATTCTATAACTTTTAGATCTTTATCAATTGAGACAACTTCCTGCATGTGTACTTTGATATTTTTAGCATGAGATAAGATTTCACGTATTGGCATTGATATATCTCCTGGAGATAGGGATGCAGATGCTACTTGGTAAAGAAGAGGGTGGAATAAATGATGATTTTTCTTGTCTAGTATCACGACTTCAAAAGAATCTTTATTAGCAAGACCTTTTGCCAGGGCAATTCCTGCAAAGCCAGCTCCAATAATGACCACTTTTATTTTCTTCATGATTTCCCCCTTGTTCTAGTACATTTTAAATTTAATTCAATTTTGCGCTTGAAACAATAAAGCTAATTTGAAATAATTTATTTCTAATATGGAAATAATAGAGAAGACTACATTTGATCGTTTATATGCCCTTCAGGTGGCAACTGTGGTTGCTAGAGAGGGAACATTTGCAAAAGCAGCTAAAGTTCTAGGAACATCAGCTTCAAATATAACTAAAGAGATTCAGAAATTAGAGAGTTATCTCGGAGTTGTACTATTTAAAAGAACAACTCGATCTTTTGTTCTTACCGAAGAGGGAATGCTCACTCTTGAGAAGTCTAAAAATCTTTTAGAGGAATTAAATAATCTAGAAGAGCAGTTACATGGAGTTGTTGACTCAGTTAAAGGTGTTATTCGTATTACTGCGCCAACGACAATCGGTCAAAGCTTCTTGGCGTCAATTTTTGCTGAATTTCAGCTTCATTATCCATATGTTGAAATTGATTTGATTTTGACAGATAGAGTACTTGACCCTGTTGAACATAATATCGATTTAAGTATTAGAACGGCATTTCAATTAAAAGATTCAAATCTTTATATGAAAAGAGTTACACAAATCGACCGTGTTATTTGTGCTTCCCCTTACTATATTGATCATTTTAAAAAGCCAACAAACCTTGAATCTTTAAGCAGGCATAACTGCTTGCTATATCTAAGAGGAGATAGCCCTTTTATTTGGAGCTTCAAGAAAGGTCAAAAGATTAGTCATATTCAAGTACAAGGCTCATATAAATCGAATAATTTAATGTCTCTTATAAAGGCTTGTGAGTTAGGAGTTGGGATTCTCAATGTACCTCGTTACTTAGTAGATGAACAAATACAAAGAGGTGAGTTAATTGAATTATTTAAGAGTTGGGAGCTTCCATCTCATAGTCTATTTTTCTTAACCTCTAGAAAACCTTCTAGTTCAAAGAAACTAGAAGTATTAGAAGAGTTTTTATCGGAGAGATTGACATAAAAAAGATAAGTGAAAAACTTGATTCATATATTATTCATGAGGAAGCGCAGGAATATAATGGTTGTTCATATATATATGAAGGAAAGTACTATATTCAACGATCTTCCAAAGTAACACCTAAGAAAATTGGCCAATTTGTCACATTGTGGAAGAGAGACGAAAGTGGAAAAACAATACCATACCACTTAAATGACCCTCTCGATTATGTTTTGATTATTTGCGATACAGAAAGTGAACAGGGTTACTTCTTATTTCCAAAAGATGCTCTAGTGAAAAAAGGTATTCTCTCTAGTGAATATAAAGAAGGAAAGCGTGGATTTCGTCTTTACCCCAAATGGGATCAACCTACTAGTAAACAGGCTATCAGTTCACAAAAATGGCAACTCGATTATTTCTTTAATGGAACTTTTCAAGGGATTCGTTAGAAGCTAGTATAGCCAAATGAAAAGATTAATACTTGTTACTGTTTTATGGGCATTTTCATTTAGTCTAATAGGGCAATATATTGCTGGTAAGATGGATACCTATCTGGCCATATTTCTAAGACTCTTTTTCGCATTCTTAGTGTTTGTTCCATTTTTAAATTTTAGAAATCTTTTTAGAGTAGAATCTCTTAAGACAATGCTCATTGGAATATTGCAAATCGGAGTGATGTACCTCTTTTATTACAATTCTTTTAAGTATCTATCAGTGTCAGAAGTAGCACTCTTTACTATTTCAACACCTCTCATTATTTCAATTATTGGAAATATTATCGAGAGACGCTTTATCTTAAGACAGCTCTTCAGTGTTTTCTTAGTTGTTTTTGGTGCGGCCATCATAAAGTGGAGTGAGATCTCAAATGATTATATTATTGGCTTCTTGCTTGTTCAGGGAGCAAATATCTGTTTTGGGCTAGGACAGGTTCTTTATCGCAAGATAATCTCTGAGCAAAATCAGATGCAAAAATTTGCACTGTTCTTTTTAGGTGCCCTTATTCCAATCTCATTTGTTTTAATCTCTAGATCAACCTTCGCAAATCTTTCACAAATTACATCCTTGCAGTGGGGAGTCTTGTTGTGGTTAGGCTTTATTGCATCTGGTGTGTGTTACTATCTTTGGAATACTGGTTCTAAGCAAGTTTCATACGGAGAACTCGCTGTTATGAATAATGCAGTTATCCCTGCAGCTATACTTGTTAACGTCTTCTTCTGGGGAGCAAAGATTCAATGGACATCATTTCTACTCGGTGCTTTCATTATAATTTGTGGTATTTTGATTGAAAATAGGAGAACTCAAGATTGTTAATGTAAGAGTTGTGAATATTATTTAAGTTTTTTTGTCCTAAACTGAAATGCTAGAATACATGTATGAAAGCAAATAGTATTCGCACAGAAGTCATAGCAGGAATAACAACCTTCTTAACGATGAGTTATATTATTTTTGTCAATCCGCTCATCTTATCATCAGATGGCACGGGAATGTCTTTTTCTGCTGTTATGACAGGGACTATCCTTGCCAGTTTCGTTGCAACACTTCTTATGGGTCTCATCGCAAAGCTACCTTTTGCCCTTGCTCCTGGAATGGGGCTTAATGCTTTCTTTACTTATACATTAATTCTCGACCAAAAAATTCCCTGGGAGCAAGCCTTGGGCCTGGTCTTTTGGTCAGGTGTTGTCTTTGTTATCTTATCAGTGACGCCATTTAGAGAGAAGTTAGTTAAATCGATTCCAAAGAACTTAAGAATGGCAATGGCCGTTGGGATCGGAATCTTTCTTGCTTTTATTGGACTTAAGAATACCGGTATTATCATTGACCATCCTGTAACACTTGTTCAAACAGCACCGCTTTCAAGTGAGGGGACAGCTGTCATCCTTGGATTTGTTCTTATTATTGCCTTATTTAAGAAGAATATTCCTGGAAGTCTTCTGATAGGGATATTTTTTACTTGGACACTAGGAGCTCTCTTTGGAAAGTCGACTCTTCCTGAAAACTTCTTTGCAACTCCTGACTTTAGCTACTTTATGCAAGCAGATATCTTGGGGGCCTTAAAGATTGCTTATATCCCAAGTATTCTCACTCTTATGATGACTGATCTTTTTGATTCTTTGTCGACTTTTATTGGCGTCGCAGAGACGGCCAATCTTAAAAATGAAAAGGGTGAAATTAAGAATATGAAACAGGCCCTAACTGTTGATGCACTTGCGACTCTCTTTTCTGCATTCTTTGGAACTTCTACGACGACAACCTTTGTCGAAAGTTCCGCAGGAGTAAGCGTCGGTGGCCGCACAGGATTAACATCAGTTATTACAGCAATCTGCTTCCTTCCGTTTCTCTTTCTTGCTCCATTTGCACAGTCCATTCCAAGCTATGCAACGGCCCCTGTTCTTATCTTTGTTGGGATTCTCATGTTTAAGAATATCTCATCAATAAACTTTGAAAAATTTGAAGAAATGATTCCTGCATTCTTATGTATTGTTCTTATTCCACTAAGTTTCTCAATTACAACAGGGATAATGTGGGGATTGTTTGTACATACTATTTTATATATTGTAGCTGGTCGCATAAAGGACTTAAGTCTAACAGAGTGCTTACTTTCTATTGTTGCCTGTCTATATATAATTTTTCATTGATCTCTATCAAATATTTTTTAAGTTTTTATTGGTATAGTAGGATTAAGGAGTGAAAAATGAAAAAAATTATTATCTGTGATTCATGTGGTGCAATTAATCGAATTGATACGACAAAGCTTTCTGCCAGTGGAGCTGTATGTGGAAAATGTTCTAAAGACTTGGACACTAGAGCAAAGGTTCAAAGTATTACCTTTGATAAGCTAGAAAAAATTATTCAACACTCTGAGCTTCCTGTCTTTGTTGACGCTTACGCAGATTGGTGTGGCCCGTGTAAAATGTATGGACCAACTTTTACGGAGTTTGCTCAAAAGAATTGGCAGTCTGCAGAGTTTTATAAAATCGATACTGAAAAGAATCCAATGATCTCGGTTAAGTATGGTATTCGTGGCATTCCCACGACTCTAATCTTTAAAGAGGCGAAGTTAGCGCATTCACAAAGTGGTGTTTTACAAGTTGTGCACTTAGATCAAATGCTTTCTAATTTTTAAAATAACTATCTCCAAATGAGCTTAATGAATTTGTCTACTTCTAGTTCAAAATCAAGTCTAGTTTGACTTAAAGAATTAAGCTCCTTCGTATCTAATGTTGCAGGTAATTTAGATGTCTGATAAAGGCCTATGATATATGTATATGTCATGAGAAGATTCTGAGTGGTCTCTTTAATATCACGTTTAAAATGATTAGCAATATTCTTACTTAAATTTAATAAGTCATCTTGGTGGCCCTTTTTAAAAGGGTAGATAATTTCTTTTGTAATATTTTTCTCTAAAATTAGACTTGCTCTGGATAATAATTCTAAGAATTTTGTGTCCTTAGTAAAAGACTTAACAAGCTCTTTAAGGAATGAATCGATACTAGAGGTATTGATGAGTTCATTATTAATATGCTCGAACCACTTCTGATAAAAGTCATAGAGAATATCTAAGTAAACTTCTTCCTTCGTTTTATAGTAGAGGTAGTATGTACCCTTAGCTACTTGGGCCTTGGCCACGATCTGGTTCACGCTAGCAAGTTCAAAATCTGAACTTATAAATAAATCATAAGCACTTGTTTTTATTAATGTTTTCTTATCCATTCTTACCTCTTTTAAAATTTTACTTGATTACTGACCGGTGGTCAATTAAGCTGTGACCACTGGTCATTTTGTAGGAGTGATAAAATGAATTTGAAAAAGCTAAGTAGAGGACTGTTGTATTTTACATTCTTCTATAACTTATTTGGAACAATCTCTTTTGCTTTCCCTGCTGCCTTTAATAATGCTTCCGGGCTTCCTTTTCCACCCCATGCGGTCTATGCAGCATTTGGGGCCGGAAATATTTTTATCTGGTCTTTCGTTTATCTATTTTTGGCCCGTCAAAGAGAATTTAATCGTCCCTTACTATTAGTTGGTGCCATAGGAAAGTTTAACCTTTTCGTTGCTTTGGTATTCGGTTGGTATGCAAAAGAAGTTGGAGGATCAACCCTGGCTCTCGGCTTGGTTGATGTGGCGATGGGAGTCGTTTGGATTAGTTACTTACTAAACTCAAAAAATCAAAAAAAGGAAATGATATGAATTTAATAAAGTATGCACAACAAAGATACTCTGCAAAATTATATGATGAAAGTAAAATGATACCAAAAGAGAAGGTCGATGAATTAAAGTCAGTCCTTCATCTTGCACCTTCATCAATTAATATTCAGCCTTGGAAGTTTACATTTGTTGAAGATAAAAAAGTAAAGTCTGATCTTGCTGATGCCTCACTTTTTAATGCTGATAAAATTAAACAAGCTAGTCTTCTAGTTGTGTTCAGCGTCCCCGAAGATCTTGAAACTTTTGAAGAAATGATTTCTGGAGAAATGCCTGAACGTACACTCGCAATGTACCAAGGTGGCAAAGAACAAATGTCTCCTGAACAGCTTAATGCGTGGTTTACTCGTCAGCTATACATTGCTCTAGGGCAGGCCTTGACTGCGACAGCACAACTTGGTCTAGACTCGACGCCAATGGAGGGGATAGAGGCGGATAAGTATATGGAGATTCTAAAGATGAAAGACTTTAGGCCTGTGGTGGCCCTGGCCGTAGGCTATGCTGCTAGCGATGATTATAATCGTTTAGAAGTTATGCCTAAATCTCGTCGTGCTTTTGAAAAGGTTATTGAGTCGGTATAGGAGTGGTCTAAACGAAGCTCTTAGTTCCATATTTTGGTACTTTGAAATCAGTTGTTCTGCGCTATCTTAATATAGGGTATGGTTTATTCATCATCTAAATCTCATTAGGTGAATATTTGAAGGAGCGTATCATGTTTAACTATTTAGGAACTATCATTATTAAATAATTTCGAAGCCTCCTTAAGCGGAGGCTTTCTCATTTGTACATATTTTCAAACCCTTACAGTTCAACAATATTGTAAAAGTAACTGATTCCTTAGAAGTCATTTGAATAAGCTCTTCCTTTCTATTAAATTCAGCGAGAATAAAGAAGGGAAATTCATGAAAATCATAATCTTAAGCCTATTATTATCTCTTGGTGTTAACGCTGAAATGGTGTCGATTAGACAATATCAAACTCCAGTTAAGAACCAAAAAGACAGAAATACATGTGCATACTTTGCGGTAACTGCCATGCTTGAGGGTGCTATTAAGAAGAGATTTGATATGGAGTTCGATATTTCAGAGCAATTTCAAATCTACTATGGGAAAGAGCACTTTGGAGAGTATCCAAATGCTGAGCATGGGTACACTTACGAGATTGCACGTAATTTTCGCAATCAATACTTCTTTATCGAAGAGGCCCAGCTTCCTTATCAGATGAGTTATTTTGAAAATAATGGCCCTTGCTCGCAATTCGATCCATTTGATGAAAGCGCGCCTTCATATTGCTTCTCACATGCTCCAGTCGATACTAGATCGCTTAAGAGAGTCAAGATGGATGGATTAGAAGTGAAAATGGTTACAAATTTATGGAGTTCTTGGAAATCCAAAACAGACTTATACGAAGATGAGATTAGAAGTGGGAATGGCCTTGTTGCAACAGTTCTCGTTTATTCTCCTCTTTGGGAAAATGCCCATGTTACACTTCCTGATGAAGTTTTTGCAAAGTGTGAGTCTGGTGAAGTTGCCTGCTATGGCCATGCGATTCACTTTACTGGCTATGACAAAGAAAAGAGAATCTTTCAATTCAAAAATAGTTGGTCAAGTGAGTGGGGTGATGAAGGATATGGTTATATGTCTTATGACTATGTCATGAAGCATGCAGTTGATCCCATCTCATTTAGATGGGACCGTTTCTTGGCCGATATCAGAAAATAATATCAAATAAGATATTTAAAATTCTGACTCTCAATTGAATTAATACTTTCAAATGTTGTCTGTGCAATATTACTTAATGCCTCATGAGTTAAGAAAGCTTGATGAGAAGTAATTAGAACATTTGGAAAAGTCATTAACCTTGCTAGGTCATCATCTTGAAGTACGTCTTGAGAGTGATCGTCAAAGAATAAATTTTCCTCTTCTTCGTAAACATCAAGACCTGCAGCTAAAATCTTCTTTTCTTTCAAGGCTTTTATTAGGGCCTTTGTATCGACAAGCCCACCACGACTTGTGTTGATGAAGACGACACCATCTTGCATCTTCGAAATATTGGCATCATTAATGAGATGATATGAGTTTTTATTAAGTGGGATATGAAGAGAGATGATCTTCGATTCTTTTAAAATCTCATCAAAGCCAACATACTCAACACCTAGATTCTCTAACTCAGAGTCTTTTGTTAAATCAAATGCCAGAACTCGACATCCAAAACCAAGGGCGATTTTACAAAAGGCCTTCCCAATCTTTCCTGTTCCAATAACACCAACAGTTTTCTTATAGAGATCAAAACCAACGAGGCCATCGAGGTTAAAATTATTCTCTCTAACGCGATTATACGCCTTATGAGTTTTTCTATTTAAAGTTAGAATCATTGCCATCGTATGCTCTGCAATTGCTTGAGGGGAGTATTCTGGAACTCTTGTAACAGGGATTTTTTTTGATTTAGCGTATTCCAAATCGACGTTATTAAACCCTGCACATCTTAGTGTGATGAGCTTAATACCAAAATCACTTAGCTGGTCTAGAACTTCTTTACTCACTTTATCATTTGTAAAAACACATACGACATCGTGACCATTAGCAAGTGGAGCAGTTTCTTGATTAAGTTGCTCTTTGATAAAAGTAATATTGTGTCCACTCGCTTGATCTAATAAATATTTTTTTTCAAAATTGTGGGTACTAAAAACAATTATCTTCATACTTCCTCTCTTAGGCGGTAATAAATTATATGTAGTATATGATACAGATTTTGTTAATATTGTAACTTATAATCTTTAAATGGATTTTTAATGAAACAAATAATACTAACACTCTTATCTTTACAAGCATTTGCGCAAGTACCGGCGATTAGACCAAATAACTCTGTTATTATTGAAGATTTTTGTATTTGTAGCGAACAAAAAGATATTCGAGCATCAGCAGGTGAGAGTTGTACTCAAGTATGTCAGAATACTTCTTTTGATATAACAACAATGATTGCTAAAGCTAGCGTAGGAAAAGATATTTCTACCAACCCTGACTTAAGAGATCTTAACGGTTGATGTTCTCATGATCTTGATAATGGAGCACTTAATCCAGCTTCATGCACATTAGTCGTAACTGATGAAGCAGGAGATCAGTATCGATTACTTCCAAAAACATATAATGGCACGAATTCATTTGAAGTTATTTTAAACGACCTTGCTACGAGCAAAGGCTCTGAATATTCTTTTTATTTGGAAGAAAGTGGTAGTGGTGTTGAGTTCGCTAGAAGTAAAGAAGGATATATTTCTTTTTAATGTTCATGAACTTTAAATGGGAATTATAGGAACTTAGTTAATGAAAAAACAAGAATTTAAAATATGGGTGGATGCGGACGCTTGCTATTAACCCACGCGGAGAGCTCTATGATGAAGAGAATATTGGAGAGCGCCTTTCAATGAGAGATTTCATGCAAGAGCTGGCCGAGATGGAGTTGCTATTTCATTTTGTGATGACACAGAAAAGAACCTTTTAAAGGATATTGAGAAAACGATTAAGTATCAAATTCCTCAAGATAAGGATCACCCATTTCATGGTGTCGCAGGAGCTCCTACACAACCTCAAAATAATCGACGTCCAGAAAAGAAGAAGCAGGCTTCTTCAAGAAGTGGTGCGAAGTCTAAAGGCAACAAAACGAGTAAGTCGAATAATCAGCAAAGAAGTGCGAGACGCAGACGTGCTGCAAGTAAAGCGAAGTAGATTGAAATAGGTTAGTGGGATTGCTTCTTTTATAGCCCAATATGCTTCCATACAGAAAGCAGGGTTTTAAGTGTTTGCTTATGATTTAAGTCTTGGGCTTCATTTAAATATTTAACTGTTGCCAACTTTATATCCCTGATAGTTGAATTCTTATTAAGATATTTCATGTAAGCATTGAAAAAAACTTTAGTTGCAACTTCATATCCTACACCCTCAAATTCAACTGTTCCCTCAGACAAGAGATAAAAAGCATTCGTTACTATACCTGCATTATAATAAACATTAGGGCCATTAGGCTTGTATTCGTCAAAGTTACTTGCTTGATCATTTTGTTCTGGGTTTGAAATATCACGTAAGCAAGTACCCTGACCAATATATGCTTCATGTCCTAACTGATAGCAATCTGCACTTGGATTATTTTTAAAGCAAACAAAAACCCCGATAATATCTGCAAATGCTTCATTGAGTGATCCCTGGTCACCTTCGGAAGCAAGTTCTATTGTATTTGCTAACAGCCCATGAGCAAATTCATGGGCAACGATTCCAATACTTGCAGACAAGTGAGTGTGATCTGAAATATTTGAACTCTGCCCGAATGTAATTATATTTTTATCTTTATCCCACCACTTTGCATTATCATTAAATGAGCCTTTTTTTAAAAGCACTGAAATTACTTCCGACCCTTTATTATCAAAGCTATTAAACCCTAAGTGCTCTTTTACGATTCTTATTGTTTTTATAGTATTAACATGAGTATCTACGAGAGCAGGGTTTGAGAATAAGCAATTTTGTGATTGTACAATTTTTCCTGGTACTCCCCAAAAATCATCAGAGAGGAAATACAATGGATCATTGTTTAGGTTGCCATTGCTGTGACCTGTAGTAGTTGTAACTTTATATTCTTTGGAGTGAAGGTATTGTTGAGCACTATAAATATTTTCAACAACGTCAAACACCTGAATCTGACCTCGAGAATCTTTACTATGACATGTGACCATACGGTGATCTTTAAACTGATTAGCAAAGTTATAAGGAAAAGCCTTAAGCGATATGAAAATAGTTACAAGAGCTAATAATTGATACATATGCTCTTATAAGGAATCTAAATATGAGTCGCAACTTATATAGTTATAATTTCAGTGTTTTGTAAAAACTACAGGAGTTCTTAATATAAATATTACAGTACCGAAAGCTTGACCTGCGGTGAGAGCGTAAGCTCTGATCGCTGAGTCTGCATAGGGTTGCGAAAGAATGGAACGAGTGTCAGCTTCGTGAGATTGCAGGGACGCGATACCGAGATGTAATTACAGTACTTTATGCTAAGTAAATAATTTTATTTATTAAGGAAAGCTGACGAAAAACCGATAATATTTATATGAGATTTTTCATTTTAACATTTTCATTTTTTTCAATATTAGTTTCTTGCTCTTCAACAAATAAGGAAGAGTATTCTTTGGTTTATGATCCATCAATAAAAGTTAAAGCCCCCCCCATGTTGAACAAGGAAAAAATAGATTTAGATGTAAATCTTGTTGAATATACTCTTAAAAATTCCTACTCAGGTTATTTTTTTAAAAATAAAAATAACGTAGAACTAGGAATTAAAAAATTAAAAGAATCTGTTGTAAATATTGAATCGATTAAACCAGGAGATTTTTGTAATGTATTAGGGGAATCGTTTTCTCATGTTCAAGATGAGCATTTGACTTTTCAGTTTGGCCCTATGAAATGTGCGAGAAATACATTCGTTGGAAATGTCGGTAAAAGAATCGATAGTGAAGAGAAGAGACTTTGGACGGTAAAAAAAGTTGTTGAAGGTAATAGTAACGTTCTCGTTATCACTATCTCTTGGTTTGCATCACACTCTTCAAATAAATGGGATGGGATGCTTAGAGAAATTAAGACGCATTTAGATAAGATCGATTTTGTTGTCGTTGACCTAAGAGGTAATAGTGGAGGAGATGATACTATTGGATATCAGTTAGCAAAATTATTAACTGGTGGCTCTCCGTTTTCAACACCATATGCAAATCAATACAAAGTCGTTACAAGAGCTGGTTTAGAAAGTCTAGCTAACTTATTTTCTTTCTTGGCACAGAGTGCAGAATCAAAGAAACAAAAAGATTTTTTTTTAGACTTCATAAAAAGAGATAAGCAAAAATATTCTGACTATAAAAAAGAGACCGCTATTGTAAATAAAGAAATACCTGAAGTTATTAGGGCCAAGGCATTAAAGCCAGTCGTGATTTTACAAGATCGTGCTTGTGCATCTTCATGTGAAAGTACAATAGACTTTTTTGAATATATTGATGATGTAACAAGAGTCGGTGAGAACACAGCTGGTCAGGTTCAATTCGGTAATCTTGGATTTGTCGTACTTCCTGAAAGTCGCATTCAGATAAATATACCTTCAACATTTAATAGCTATAGAGATAACAGATTTATAGAGTCTATAGGTATAAAGCCCGATGTTAATGTTCCAAAGGGTCAAGATGCATATGACTTTGCGATAACATATATGAAGAATAGACGTAAGTAATAGAATGTACGGTTAGTTATTAGAATTCCCACTATTTACGATTATTTCAATAATCTGATCATCAAAACCATCAGATTCTTATGTATACTTTTTAGACACTTTTACTTTCTCCATAAAAATTCTTCAATAGGACTGTCTCTCGATCAAGATAATCTATAAAATTGATTCGTATTCACATTTTTACTTTGGCCGAGGAGACACTATGAACAAGATTATTATTGGTTTTTCACTACTTTTAACATTACCAAGCATTACAGCTCAAGCAACACCTGTGTTGACATTTGACTCACTAGTAAACCCTGCAAAAGTAAAGCTTGTAGAAGAAAAAGTAACGAACATTTTAACTACGTCATTAGAGCGATCTAAAGTCTTAAAAGAAAACAACGAATCTGATTATAGAGACCTTGTTGAGCATATTAATATGTCATTCAATGGAGAACTTAAGCTTCTTCTAAAAAATAAAATCAAAACTGTATACGAAAGAAGAAAGAATACTTACACAGCAGATGAATCACTAGAAAGTGATATTGCAGAATTCTTCCAGGAGATTAATGAAATTCATTCAGAAATGTCTGAACTTAGAACTAAGTCTGAAGGAGTTAATGGATGGGAAAAAGATGTCGAGAATAGAACTCACAAGAAAATTGCACAGCTTTGTAAATCTAAAACTTCAAACCTTTGCAATACCTTAGAGAGCCTAATCAGAGGTAGAACATTACATGCAGGTAATAAATGTATTTCGACTTCTCTTTCAAACTGTACTATTGATATTATTAAAGACATTGCTCGTTTAGAAGACAAGCCAGTACGTGAGTACGATAAATCTAAATATATTCCACATAGAAGTATGTATCTTCTTCCGATTAGTTTCCTATCAGAAAATAGTTATATTGATTCTTTAAAAGAAATTCATAGAAATAAGACAGAGATCAAAGTGTCTCATAGTACTTTCTTCAATAACACTATTTCTTATTCAGCTGAGGAAGTAAGTTTCAAGCTTAGTCGTAATGGAGCTTCTAGAGTTATATTTGGAGGCCAATATAGTAAAGTAGAAGATTCACTAGGATATTTTTATGAACTATACTCTCAAAAAGAAACAACACCGAATATGTCAGCTTCATATTAATCAAGAAAAAGTTATATAGAACTTAAAAACAGTGCTTTAGGGTACTGTTTTTTTGTTTTTACTCGAAAAGAATTTTTATCAAATTCATTAAGAAGAACCCTTTAAAGGGGAGACTAATGATTTTGCCATACTGGCATTTCTTATTTGAAATTTAGTGATATTGAAAATGTTAGTGGGATTGCTTGGTTGGTTACCCGAATCGTCCCATCATCGTGTATACGTATAAATGTAGGTTGGAAATTTTGCGGAGAACCCTCTCTCACTCGCATCCTGCTCGGTCGTGCAGGGTTGTTCCGCGCAAAATGCCTTCGTGGCATTTTTCGCGTCCAAAAAAAAAGCCGAGTGGGTTAACTCGGCTTTTAATATCTTAGTCTCCGAAGAGATTAAAACTTGAATGTTACGAAATGAAAATGGCGGGAGCGTAAAGACACGATACCGAGTTAAAATACATATCTTGCAGTTCATTTAGATTTAAATTTAACAAAGAGTATAACAATTTGTGTGGTCATTTTTCTAAAGCTATCTAGGTAGGATAATTTTATGCTATCATTATTCTCAATAGTTTATATTTGTGTGCTCGACAAAATAGCAATTTTTTATAACCTTTGAAAAGGAACTTTTATGAGACTTCTAACTTTAGTTTTCATTGTGTTGTTATCTTCATGTGTGAAAAAAAATAACTTAAATACAAATAAACAAGTATCAATCTTATATGGTGGAGATATTATCACAATGGCCGGTGAGAAGATTGATTATGTTGAGGCACTTGCTCATAGTGATGGAAAGATCTTATATGTAGGAAATAAGGTCGAAGTTCAAGAGAAATATAAAAACGCAAAGATGATAGACTTAAAAGGTGGGACACTAATGCCAGGCTTTATTGAACCTCACTTACATGGTTCATTAGCAGCAGTCTTTCTACAAAATGAAATCATTGCTCCTTATGATTGGGTGATACCATCTGGAGTAAAAAAAGGTGTTGTTGGGCATAAAGCGTATATTAAAAGAATTACGGATTCTATAAAGGCGAATGCTAAAAAAGATAAAATATACTTTATCTGGGGATACCACCAATTATGGCATGGTGATATGTCTCGACAGATTCTAAACAACATTACAAAAGAATATCCCGTTGCTATTTTACATCGTTCATTTCATGAGATTTTCTTAAATGATGCTGCTATAAAAAAACTAGGAATTAAGGAAGAAGACTATAAAGCTAATCCTCAAGTAGAGTGGGGAAGAGGACACTTTTATGAAGGTGGTTGGTTAGCGCTGGTACCTAAAATGGCACCATATCTATTAGAACCTAATAGTTACTTGGCAGGCCTTAGTAATCTATCTAAGCTTCTACTATTAAATGGAGTAACAACTGCTGCAGACCCTGGCTTTCCAAACTCAAACTTTGAACAAGAGCTAAGTCTGCTTATGAAAGAAATGAGTAAGAATCCCCCTTATGATTTCTATCTTATTCCAAATGGTACTCAATTATATGCAATGAAAGGTGGAAACAAAAATACATTAAAGTTCATTGAAACTCTTAGTACAAATCCAGAATATAATAGTACTAATCTGAAGTTTCTTCCAAAGCAGGTAAAGCTCTTTGCAGATGGTGCCATATATTCTCAACTAATGCAGATGAAAGAAAACTATACTGATGGCCATAAAGGTGAATGGATGACTCCACTTGATCTACTTAAAGAACAGATTGAAATGTATTGGAAAAATTCTTACAAAATTCATATGCACTCGAATGGAGACCTTGGTCAGCAACAAGTGATTGATTATGTTAGAATTGCTAAGAAAAAATATCCACGTAATAATCATCGCTTTACACTTCATCACATGGGGTATTTTGATGAGAAGATTGCAAATGATATGTCTGAATTAAATATGGAAGCATCTGTGAATCCTTATTACTTATGGGCCTTAGCAGATAAATACACAAACTATGGTCTAGGAAAAAAAAGAGGTCACAATTTAGTGGCCATGAAGTTATTAATTGACAGAAAAATACCCTTATCTTTTCACTCCGATTTTTCGATGTCACCAGTCGAGCCCTTAACCTTAGCTTGGACAGCAGTCAATCGAGTTACGTCTGAAGGAAGTTCTGTTTCACAAGATCAGAAAATTTCTGTCTTTGATGCTATGAAGGCCATCACGATTACAGCAGCACGAACACTCGATCTTGAAAATGAAATTGGAAGTATTGAAGTAGGTAAAAGAGCAAATTTTACACTTCTAAAAGAGAACCCTTTTAAAGTAAAACCAATAAAGATTAAAGATATTAAAGTTGAAGGTGTGATTTATAATAGTGTCACTTATCTGAATGAGTAGCTTATAAAAATGTTATTGAGATTGCTTAGTTGGTTCTCCTGACCTTATGATCAGGATGATCGGTATGTCTGTGAGAGGCTGGAGCCGAAGCAGACCCCCTTCCGGGTCGGTCATGAGTTGTTCGTCGTCATTTTGCCATCGTGGCATCTTTAGTTTGAAATTAAGTGTTATCGAAAATGTGATTGAGGTTTCAGAGTTGGTTACCCGACTCGTCCCATCGTGGGACTCGCTGGGTTGAATTGCGTCATCTGCTCCTGCAGATGGCCGCAAACAAAAAAAAAAGCCGAGTGGGTTCTGACCTGCGGTGAGAGCGTAAGCTCTTAACGCTGAGTCTGCATAGGCTTGCGAAAGAATGGAACAAGCGTCAGCGCCGTGACATTGTGACCAAAGTTGCAGAAGCAAAAAATTGGCAAAAAAAAAGCCGAGTGGGTTAACTCGGCTTTTAATATCTTAGTCTCCGAAGAGATTAAAACTTGAATGTTACGAAATGAAAATGGCGGGAGCGAAGGGACTCGAACCCTCGGCCTTCTGCGTGACAGGCAGACGTTATAACCAACTTAACTACGCCCCCGCATTTCGTAAGACTTAATATAGGGATTTCGGTTTCATTCGTCAATAGAAAAATTTAAAAAAAGTTCAATTTTTTTTAGCCTGTCTATAAAATTTGTCTATGGTTGTGTGAAAAAGCCAGTAATAAAGGACGTTTCAGAATAATTCTGCTAAGATTGGTCAACGAAAAAAAGGTAAATTTTATGAGTTTTTTAACGTCACTTTGGAATTATTTATTAGTATCGGCTCCGTTTTTAATGTTTGGGCTTCTTGCTGCAGGAGTTATTAAAGCTTTTATCTCTGTTGAGCGCATAAAGAAGGCAATGGGTGGTAAGGGATTAAAGGGAGCGGTAAAAGCCTCTGTCTTAGGTATTCCACTTCCTCTTTGTAGTTGCGCTGTTATTCCTACTGCGGCCACATTAAAAAAGCAGGGGGCTTCAAATTCGGCCACTTCTGCGTTTTTGATTGCAACACCTGAGTCTGGGGTTGATTCAATAGCCATGACTTATGGAATGATGGATATCCCAATGACGATCATCCGCCCAGTCGCTGCTTTTGTGTCGGCGTTTGTTGCTGGTGCTCTTCAATTAGTTTTTAAAACAGATAAAGATGTTGAACAGGTTAGTGGGGAAGTTAAGCCTAGTTGTTGTGGAAGTTCAAAAAAGAAAGATGAAAGTGTTATTGTAAAGCAAAGCTTTGCAAAGAAGGCGCAAGCTTCTGTTCACTTTGGATTTGTTGAGCTTGTTGATGATATGGCCATCTGGCTTGCCTTTGGTATTGTGGCCGGAGCATTCATTGACTTTGCACTTCCTGCTAATTTCTTTGATGGCCTTTCTGGTTGGGGTGGAAGAGGGGCAATTCTACTTGTAGGGATTCCTCTTTATATTTGTGCATCAGCGACGACACCTATTGCAGCTTCTCTTGTAATGAAGGGAATGAGTCCTGGTATGGCATTACTTTTTCTTTTAGTAGGTCCAGCGACGAATATCTCAAATATTTTAGTTATCGGGCAGTATATTGGAAAAAAAGGTGTTGTGATCAACCTTCTTTCAATTGCTCTTGTTGCGCTAGGTTTTTCTTTTTTAACGGACTACCTTTACAGTGCATTTTCATGGCCTCTTAACTTTAATGTTTCTCATCACAATCACGAGACATCAAGCTGGTGGGAAGTTTCATTAGCGGTAGTGTTTACACTTCTACTTCTTCGCTCACTACTATTTGTCGAGCTACCTAAGAGAGTAAAGAAATATTTTGAAGATAAAGGAAATTCAGGTAGCTGTTGCGGTTAACAGCTACCTGTTTGAATATAGAACTCTTTATTATTTGTGGCGTTTTTCGATATCGTCTTTTGACTTATAGATCATACTTCCAAGAGCATTGATAATTGCAGATGAGCGTTTTCCAAAAGCAACCCCTTGAACATTTGCCTCAAAATTTTCGATATCAAAGATCTCCATCTTTTCTGAGTCGTGCCAGTCTCGACTAAAGCGTCTTTCAAAGCTTGCTACTTCTTTCTTATCAAAGATCTGTGCACCAAATTCTCTAAATGAACCTTGGAGAGTATCTGGATTAATATTTGATGAACCACCTAGAACAGTGATTCCATCAATCGATGTAATCTTTCTATGGTTTTCTTGGTGATACTCTTTAGTTGAGCCGTCTGGAAAGTTTGCTGTAATACCATAAGTCTTACGTGCACGTACTTGAATTCCTGCATCAACAAGCTTTTTAACGAATAGGGTATTTGGGAGGCCGTTCATTCCAAAGTTTCCGTTGTGATCGATAACTAGCTTAATATCGAGAAGAGGGTTCTGTCTCTTGGCTTTTACAAGGGCATCGATTACATATGAGTCATATAGGAATAGCTGTTCCATAAAAATATTCTTTTCTGCCTTTGAGATCATATCAACGAGGATATTTCGAACATTCTTAATTGTTCCATCAACATCGGCTTCGGCAAGGCGAATAACGGAGTCACCTTTAATTTCATATTTTTCTTTCTTGATTCGCATATCTTCTAAGATTTGATCTTTTTGAGAGAGGTAGGCACGGTTATCAAAACCTTGTTCTTTATAGTAGAAACCTACTAGCTCTTTTGGGTCTTCCGTAAGTGCCGCTTGAAGATCGCGGTAGTAAGAAGCTTGAACAAGTCCTGCTGCAGCACCTGTTACGTAGATAGCATCATCGTAGTAGTAACCACCACTATGGTCAGTCCAGTTTTTCGAACCAAAATATGCTTGTGCATTTTCAGTGTTTCCATCAACGACAATTACTTTAGAGTGATCAATTTTTGATTCAAAATATGTACTACCTGACTCAAAATATTTGATCGCTTCAGCAGTTTTTGGGATTAGTTTTGTAATTCCAAAAGGGATCCCTGGAGGGTGACGCTGAATATTTGCCTGAAGTAATGAGACACTTTTCTTTAAAACAGGGTCTTTTTCACGACGCTCTTTAATGTATTCAAAGATCGGCATCATCTCATCTAACATATTATAGTTAGTAGCATAGTCGTGTAGTAGGACAACTTTAAAATTAGGATTTTCTTTAAGCTTCTCTTTCGTTTGATCTAAAAGATACTCTGATAGAGTTGCTCCAAGAGTTCCTCCGAAGAGAAAAATATCGATAAAGATTGAGTCCTTAGAACTTGCAATCATATCACGAATCTTAATGTAAATCGGATCCTGTTGAAAAATGATATTTCCTGTAGGATCTTCAGGTGTTGGCATCTTAATATAATCAGAATCGAAGTCTAGAGTCCCACCTGCAAAGATAACTCTTTGATTCAGCCAATCGATACGCTCTAGCGAACGCTCGTTCTCCGAGACGATTTCTGTTTTATTTGAAGGAACAAAACCAAGCGCTGAAAGAGAGTAGTTATTAATATCACTAAATGTTTCTGAAAAATCAATTGTTGCAATTTCATTCTCTTTAATACTTCCGATTACATCTTTACTGCTTGCGATTTTCATTGCCTGTAGCTTTAATGTTGGAAAATAAGTTGAAATAGAATTTGATGTGATTCCTTTTCTCGTGATCTTTGTAAGAAGCTCTTGTGCAGCTTTTTTATCCTTATCCTTCGTTAGAGGATTATCAATAAAGTCTCTGAGTATAAATAGTTTATAGGCCAGGAAGTAGTAGAGAACCTTACCAAGCTCTTTTTCATTTGGAGAAACTTTTGTCCAGTAAGTAACAGGCATTGCTATTTTATTTGGCAAAACTTCGTCAATATTCTTTAAGAACTTTACTGCTTGTTTCTCTTTCGATTTATCGAGCTCTTTTATCGCATCAAAGAAAGTCGGAGCATGAGCATAGTCACGTTTTCCATAGACTGATTCGTAAGACTCTAGAAATAGTTTCTGTGAGTCGAGACGGTCTTTGATATTAAAGCTTGCTGCAAATGATTGCGTAGCAAGAGTTGAAAGTAGAGCTGTTGTTAATAATTTCTTTGTCGATTTCATTGTCGATCCTATTATTTAATAAATTTCTCTAGATTAAGTTTTTGTACAAGAAAGTCTGTATTTTCTTGTAGAAGAGTTTTTCTGATTGCATCTTTAACATGCATTCTTAAATCAAAATCTCTTGGGTTCGTTGTAATACGACTTTTACTCGTAAACTTTTTATCACTGTGGCTGTATACTAAAGTTTTTAGCTCACCGTTGAAGTTTGTACGGATTGTGCCATTAGAGTAGTCTCCTTGAAATTTGAATTTGGAAGTTCTAATGTCGTTCTTTTTATCAAATACACTAAAAAGTCTTTTGAAGAAGCTATCGTACTTCTTGTCAAGGGAAACAATCTCGCCAAAGTGAAAGATCGTTTTAGTTTTCTTAGGAACCAAGCTATCAAGATTGTATTCATAGATTGTATCAACAGTAAGAACTTGTGGTTCTTCATTCTTTGCTTCAAATTCCTGCTCTGTGATATTCAAATATTTTGATTTAAATGAATCTATTTTTAAGTCTGTAGGGTAGTTGATACGATAATACTTACGAAGTCGTACATATCCCTTTATTCCATTCTTTTTTGGATTGGGAATAGGCTGAGATATCTTCCAGTCTGTATCAATTAGCTCTGATGTCAGTGTAATTGCCCCACCGATATATTGATAAATATCGTTAGAAATTGGGATTTGTGTATCTAGGACACGATGTGAGAAATTCTTATTATATGTTTGGAAAGCTTCATAAAGTGATCCTTGAGTCTCAAGGTTTATAAGTTGATTTGTTTGTAACTCATCCTTATATGAAACAGAGTCTTTATTGTAAGGTGTAAACATAATATCGAACTCAAAATTAGAATCGATAAGCTTATGAACCTTAACTGTATAAACAAAAGTATTGAGGAATTCTTTTGTTAATTCAGGAAGTAGTTCCGATTTTAAAGTCGTCCCTTCCTTATTTCCTTTTTCGATAAGTCTTTTGAATCCAGCACTAAGGCCTTTTTCAATTGCTTCTTTACCGTTTTTTGTGAAGTATTTAGCGCCTTTGTCTGACCAGAAGTCTACAGACATCTTGTAGTCGACATTTCCATTGAAGTCTTCATAGATGACATACTCTTCAAAAGGGAATAGTTGTGGGAACTCTTTGTATTCGCCAGGAACTTTTTGAGACGCTGGAGCTCTTCGTTCATGGATTTTTTCTTTCGAATAGACGTTATCAAACTTAGATGTTGAAAAGAATTGATATGCAACAAATGCATTAACACTAAGTACGCACGCTAAAGCAATAAAACTTTGTTTCTTACCTTCACTCATAGTATGTCTCTCTCATTAGTATTTATCCTTCTTATCTTGTCGGATTTTAAATGCAAAAACTTTACTTTAAATTCGTAATCTCTTGAAAATACTTGATAGAAGTAAAGTCAGACTCTATCACTTGTAAAAATAGCGAGTTGTTTTTTATAAAATCTCGCTCGACATATTACCTTTATTTAAGTTTAGAAAAATCTAGTTGGGCGTTATCGTTATTTACAACCAAAAAAAACATGGAGGAAAAAAATGAAAAAGGTAATTCTAAGTCTACTTCTTGCAACAGGTCTTTCTTTTAATGCGTCTGCAGCAGTTGGTATGTTAACAGGTAACTGCTACATCGCTTATACTGGACTACTGGCAATGAAAGTAGGTGTTGGTTACTCAGTAAAAGCAATCTTCTCAGGTGACCAAAAAGATTGGGCAAAAGCCGCTAAGATTGGTCTTGCTGGATTAATTGTTCTTGATAATGAAGGACTAGCAGAGTTTGGCCCTGTGTATGGAACAATTAAAGGTGTGAGTGCAGATCAAATTGCTATCTACAACTCTGAAGTTGAAGAAGCAAATTTAATCCTTGAAGAAGTTGTTGCTCAAATGGATCGAGACACTTCTGTAGCAGAGACTAAAGAAATTTGGGCACGCTACGAATCATCACTATCTCCTGAAACATTAGATGTAATGCGTGCAATTGTTTCAGAATAATAAATAAAACCTTCTACAAAAAGAAAGGCCCTCTTTATTAAGAGGGCCTTTTTATTTTATAAATTTTCTTCGTAAACGAGCTTTTTTATATCCTTTACATTATCTACGTAAAGTTTCCCATATAGATGGTCGATCTCATGTTGAAAAACTGTTGCTAAAAAGTCTTGTGCTTCAAAAACGACTTCCTCTGCCTTTTCATTTAAATATGTCACACGAATATGATTTGGTCTTTCTACATATCCTCTCAGTCCAGGAACCGAAAGACACCCTTCCCAATATCCATCTTCTTGTTCTGTTAAGAACTCAATTCTTGGATTGAAAATAATGAGCTTTCCACTTGGTGTTGCATCTTCGTATCGTGAATCCTCAGGTACATCAATTATTGTAACTTTCTTAGAAACACCAATTTGGGGAGCAGCAATTCCTATTCCACCTACTGCTAGCATTGAATCATTCATATCTTCTAGAAGTTGCTTTGTCTCTTCACTAAGAATTTCTTCTTTAGTAAAATCTTGTGCTATTTCTCTTAGAACTGGATCTCCCATTGTTCTGATTCTTTGTACTGTCATAATTTTATTCCTTTAAATTTACTTTCACCCTCGATTCTATCATAATTTCGTAATGAAAATCTTATTTGTTTGTCTTGGAAATATATGTCGTTCACCGGCCGCTGATGGGGTACTTCTACATCGTATTCAGGAGCTGGCCTTAGAAGAACAGATTCAGGTTGATTCTGCAGGTACTAGTGCCTATCACGCAGGAGAAGGTGCCGATAGACGTATGCAGGAGCATGCCTTGAAAAGAGGATATAAGCTTCCAAGTATTTCAAGAGGTTTCACAAAAAGAGATTTTGAAGAGTTTGATCTTATCGTTGCTATGGATAAGTCTAATTATCGAAATATTTTAAAACTTGACCCTGAGGAAAATTATAAAAATAAGGTTAAATTATTTTGTAGTTTTTGTAGTGGTCCATATACTTCATATGAAGAAGTACCCGATCCATACTTTGGTGGTGCAAGAGGCTTTGAGGAAGTGATGGACCTCGTTGAAAATGGAGTAGAAGGAATTCTAAGTCAATATGGCAATAAAGAAAGATAATTATATTACTCCCAAAGGCTTTGCAAAGCTTGAAGAAGAGTTAAATTTTTTAATGAAAACTGAAAGACCAGAGATAACTGAAACAGTTAAATGGGCTGCTTCACTTGGAGATCGATCTGAAAATGCTGATTATCAGTATGGAAAGAAGAGGTTGCGTGAGATCGATCGTCGCATTCGCTTTCTAAATACAAGAATCAATGCCGCCTTAATTGTTGATCCTCTCTCTGTCACAACTGATAAGATTCAATTTGGTGCAACGGTTACCTTAGAAGATGAGAATGGAAAAGAGAAGAAATATTCAATTGTAGGCGTCGATGAAGTGGACACGACAAAAGGATATGTCAGTTGGAAGTCTCCAATTGCTAGGGCCATGATTGGAAAAGAAGAAGGTGATGAGGTTATTGTTCAGGCACCAGGGGATGATTTTGAGTACACAATTATAGAAATTAATTATATTGATATTGAGGTATAAGATGATTATTGAATGTCCTGTTTCACTTGGTGAGCTCGTTGATAAGATGACTATCTTAAAAATTAAGACAGAGCGTATAGAAGACAATGAGCACGTATCTTTGGCACAGGCCGAATATGATGAATTAGCGAAAACTTTGGCCGAACTAAATTTAGAAGGAATAGAATCTTTTATGAGTGAGCTTAAAGAGATTAATGAGAGGCTCTGGGTAATTGAAGATGATATCCGTCTTAAGGAAAAAGAAGCAGACTTTGGTGAGGAGTTTATCTCTCTGGCACGTAGTGTCTATAAAACAAATGATTTAAGATTTAAGGTTAAAAATTCAATCAATATGAGTTACAATTCAGGCATAAAAGAAGTCAAATCATATAAATAAATAACAAAAGAGTATTTAATGTCGAAAATTCCAACGAATTTAAAGTACGAACTTTATGAAAAGTCAGTCCAAAATCACGAAGTTGATATTGAATTTATCAACAAAGAATATAAGAAGATTTTTGGCCGCTCTCCAAGATCTCTACGTGAAGACTTTGGTGGTACAGCTGCAATGGCCTGTGACTGGGTAAAAGAAGGGAAGGATCGTGAAGCTTGGGGTATTGATCTTGATGAAGAGCCACAGGCATATGGAATGGAAAATCACTACTCTCGTTTAACAGAAGAAGAAAAAACACGTATGCATTATATTAATGGAAACGTGCTTGATGATTATGAATTTAAAGCTGACGTTACGGTTGCTTTTAATTTTTCGTATTTCATCTTCAAAGAAAGAAATGTTCTTCTTAATTATTTTAAACAAGTAAAAAAGAATATGGGACCTGAAAGTATCTTTATGGTGGATATCTTTGGTGGTGAAGAATGTCGTCAAGAGCTAGAAGAAGAGACTGAGCACGATGATCACACTTACTACTGGGATTGTGATAGTTACAATCCATTAACAGAGGAAGTTCAGTACTATATTCACTTTAAAACACATAAAGATGGAAAAATGTATCGTAAGGCCTTCTCATATGATTGGAGACATTGGTCAATTGGCGAGATCAAAGACATCATGAAGGATGCTGGATTTGAAAATATCATTACTTTCTGGGAAGGTGAGGATGATGATGGTTCAGGTGATGGTATCTTCTATCGTTCAACTGTTGAAGAGAACTGTGAGTCTTGGGTGACTTATATCATGGCCTACTAACGTATTTTCAATGCCTTAGTTAGTGTAAATTCGACAGAATTTCTTAAAACCTAAATAAATTCACATTTTTAGTGCTACAAGCTACTGTTTTTAAAATCTAAATAGGACAGTAGCTTGTGAAAAAACTAGTTTCATACTTTGTAGGAAATAGCTTTCTAGTAAACTTATTAAGTATCATGATGGTGCTCTTTGGGATTATCTCCCTTGCCCATATGAAACGAGATCTAATTTCAAATTGGTCATCAAAGAGAATTCAAATCACTGCCACATTGACTGGTGCAGGTGCATCTCAAATTGAAAGGTTTTTAACTTACCCAATTGAGCGTGCAATTAAAGGTAGTGCTGGTATCGATAAAATTTGGTCAAACTCGCAACAAGGGTATATGCGTATCAATGTTGATGTGAAAGATGAGTTTGAGGAAATAGGTGATTTAGAGACTCGAATTAAAGATGCTATTGAAACAATCCGTGGAGATCTTCCATCTGAAACTAAAGATATTGTCGTTCGCCATATTAAGCAAACAGATTCTTGGTTTAATTATTATGCAATTTTAAATTTTGAACAAAGTAATGACTTACACCAGAACTGGTTATTGAAAATAGAAGAAGAGCTTGAAAGAGTCGATGGAGTATCAAGAGTCGATACATATGGATATACAAAAGATCTTTATATTAAACTTAATGTCGATAATATGGCTCGCTATAGAATAGCGCCATCAGATGTTTATAATAAGATTAAAGAAACTTTTAGAATTTACCCTTTAGGAAGTATCCGTAAAGGAAGTGATTCTTATTCGATTGAAATTGAAAACTTAAACTACGATATTGAATCACTTAATAATCTTTTGATTCGTTCAAATAATTCAAACCATACTTTGCGTCTAAGGGACTTAGCAACTCTTGAGTATCGCTTACCTAAAATTAAACGATCTAATTACATAAATGGGAAGCCAGGGATTAACTTTAATATCTTTAAAGATGTTGAAGCCGATTCAATTACACTAAAGGAAAAACTAGAAGAGAAGCTTAAAAAGATTAATGAGCAAGCTCCTGAAGGTGTGAATATCATAAGTGTTGAAGATGGTCCGGCATTCATTGAAAGACAAATTAATGCTCTACAATCAAATGCTCTAATGGGAATCGTTCTTGTTTTGATCACGCTTTGTTTATTTTTAGGTTTTAGAACTGCAATTATGACTTCTCTTGGGATGCCTCTTGCATACTTTTTTACATTTACAGTTCTTGAAACAATGGGGATTTCAATTGATCTAATCTCTGTTGTAGGGATGCTTCTTGTTATTGGGATCCTAGTTGATGATGCTATTATTATCTCTGAACAGTATATGCAAAATCTTGAAAACGGTGCCAGTTCAAAAGATGCGGCCGTAGGTGCTGTTCTTTCGACTTGGAAACCTATTTGTGGAACTGTTGCAACGACACTGATTGCCTTTGCCCCAATTCTTGTTGGGAAGGATTCAATGTCAAATATCTTAATGGCGATTCCTGTTGTGGTTTTCTCGGCGCTTCTTTTAAGTTTATTTGAAAGTTTCTTTATCCTTCCAAACCACTTAAAACACTTTGTAACAAAAGCAAATGCACATCATGAGTCTAATTACTTCCAGCGCTTTAAAAGAGGGTATCTTAAATTACTCGATGGAGCACTAAGATGGCGCTATATTGTTTTAACAGGTTTCATTGTGGCAATGATTGGCTCAATAATCTTTGCGAGCAAGAATATTAACTTCAATTTCAATTTAAATATTTCTTCTGAAACAGTTGAATTTGTCGGTACTTTGAAAGAATCAAAAAATCTTGAAGACTCATATAAACAACTGACTCCTGTAGAAGAGGTTATGAGTAAGATTGACAAAAATAAGTATAATAACTACCAATTCTCAATTGGACAAAATTATACAAATGGTAAGAAGCAAGAGGGGCCACAGTATTTTAGTTATAGAGTTTCTTTTTCACAGCTTGATAATAATGTTGAAGCCAACAAGAAAGATGTACAAGACTTCCTTAAGGAACAACTTAAAGAGCTTGAGAAAACTGGTAAGTTTGAAAGGCTAGAGGTTAAGATTGCAAAGGGTGGAGATGATGAAAGTCGTGAAAACCTTGTCGAAGTAACAATTCAATCTCTTTCTCCATTTAACGTTGAAGAAGTGACAGAGTATACTAAAAAATCGATTGAGGATTTAAAAATTGAGGGAATTAAATCAGTTGATCTTGATGATTCGCTTTTTAAAGACGCTTGGATTTTTACACCTCATAAAAATGAGATTCAATCACGAGGACTTTCTCTGGCTCAAGTCTCAAGTCAATTAGTTCAGTTCATTAGTAAGAATGAAGTTTATGAGTATACAAGTGGTAATCGAAAGATTCGCTTTTTAACTTATGCAGCTGATGGCGATGATCTAAATTTCGAAGAACTAGGTAACCTTCCTGTCGTTCTGGCAAATGGTGAGATCATAAAGTCATCTGATATTGGAGTTTGGAAAAAAGAAAAGAAGCAATCGACAATTAGGCACTCAAATTTAATGAGAAAAGTTGTTGTTGATCTTCCGTTTGATAAAGAAATTATTAAAAAAGAAGTTCTAATTAAAAAGGTTGATCTACTAACTCAAAAGCTTTCAAAGAAGTATCCAGATTTGATGTTTAATGCACAGGATGCTGATGAGCAGTCGAGAAAGAATAAGAGTTCAATGGTTAAGAAATTTGCTTTTGCTCTTCTTGGTATCTTCTTTATTTTAGCGATTGTTTTAAGAAGTATTATGCAGCCGATCTTAATCTGTTCGGCCATTCCTTTTGGAGTGATAGGTGTTATCTGGGCATTCTACTTCCAAGGACTCGACATTAGTTTAATGGCGATTATTGGTATTATTGGTATGGCCGGAGTTGTTGTAAATGACAGCTTACTTCTTGTTGTTACAATTAATGAGAAAAGAAGTGATTGGTTTAGCTTTCATCGTCCAGAGATTTTAGAAGGGGCAGGAAGTCGTCTAAGAGCGATCATATTAACAAGTATTACAACACTTGGTGGTGTATTCCCTATGGCATATGCAATTGGTGGAGATGCCGGATTTACGAAAGGCCTTGCCATGAGTATGGGGTGGGGACTTCTATTTGCGACAGTTTTAACTCTTGTGGTTCTTCCATGTATGCTTCTTATCCAAAGAGACTTCATGGTTTTCTTTAAGCGCAAAATTTTAAGAATGAATAGAGTAGAAGAAGTTGAAGAAGATATTGATGATGTTGTGATCGTGACAAATAAATTAGAAGAAGAAAGTGTTATTCATTAGAATAACTCTTTCTCTGCTTCTTTCGCTTTTTGTTCTTCAATCTTTTTAATCATTGATTCACGTTTTAGAATACGTTCAATTCTATAGAGGATAGTTTTCTCTAGAATTCCATCCGAACGTACAAGGCGCCAACCTTGTAGAAAATCTTTTTCAATCATTTGGCGTCGGTAAATTGAAACCTTAGAAACTTCTTGCTTTCCGCGATATCCTTTAATGACATTGATAACTAATTTAAATTGGGCCGCTTTAACCATCTCTTTTGAGCCGAAGGCATCGGAGAAGTTAATTTGACTCGTGTTGTTGATCCAACGTGTTTTTACGACTCCAGCTTCTTGATTTTTTACTGAAATATCATACTGTTGCATGATCTCAAGAACAGCTTGCCATGTCTGGTTAAAATTCGACTTATAAGTTTTTGAAGGTATTTCTGATTCTTCAACTAATTGTTCAAATTGTTCATATGAACTACAACTAAATAGCAGGGAAAAAAGCACTATTATTTTTAACATTTTCATATAATTATAATAACATAGTCGTAGACTCGATCGAGATAGAAAAATTGACACTAAAGGAGATGGTAGTGGAGCATTTTGGTCAGATGAAGGAAGTTTTAAAACTTGAAGCTGATTCAATTCTAAGAGTAATAGATCTTTTAGATGAGAAGATGTGTAACAAACTGACTGGTGTCTTCGAATATCTGCATGCTCATAACGGCCAGATGGTTTTATGTGGTGTTGGTAAGTCAGGCCTTATTGGAGAGAAATTATCTTCTACATTTAGCTCTCTTGGCCTTCGCTCAATCTTTCTTCATCCAACTGAGGCCCTTCACGGAGACCTTGGGAGAGTTAGTGAAAACGATGCCATTATCTTTTTATCAAAATCTGGTACCACAAGTGAGATCTTAAAATTAATACCATTTCTAAGAATAAGAAAAGAGAACCGTATTGCTCTAGTAGGTGATTTAACGAAACAAATTGCACTTGAGTGTGGGATTTCTTTTGATTGCTCGGTAGAGCGCGAAGCCTGTATTAACGATCTTGCCCCAACTACTTCATCAACTGTTGCTCTGGCAATGGGAGATGCTATTGCTGTTGCCTATGAGAAATTTGTGGGTCTATCACGTGAAGGGTTTGCTATTAATCACCCTGGTGGGAAATTGGGCAAGTCTCTTACGATGAAAGTAAAAGATTTAATGTGGGTGGCGAAAGAGTGCCCAATTCTTAAACCATCAAATCTATTAAAAGATGCCGTTCTTGAAATGACGAATAAACCTCTTGGGGCCCTTGCTGTTATTGAGAATAATAGCTTTAGTGGAATTCTTGTCGAAGGTGATATCAGACGCTCGATTGCTAAAAATGCTAATGCACTTGAAACGGCTCTTAGCGAGATTATGACGAAAGAGCCTAAGAAAGTTTCTTCTGATGACCTTGCTATCGATGCCCTAACATCAATGGAGCAAAATAAGATTTATGTACTCCCTGTGATTGATGGAAATGAATTCAAGGGATTCATTCGAATGCATGATCTTCTTAAAGAAGGTTTTTAATTTTAAAGAGAAAAATCTTTTATTTCTTGTTTAAAATTTTCTGTACGAATTAACTCTCGACCATCTTGTTTGATGACGGCCGAGATTCCAGTATTGGTCGCTCTAATAATTGGAAGATTAAATTCCACAGCTCTCCACTTTGCCAAGAAGAGGTGCTGCTCTTGTTCTGAGTAAGGCCCATACCATGAATCGTTAGTCACATTGACGATGAAATCAATTTTCTCTCCACGCTTCTTCACTTCTTTAATATACTTGCCAACATAGCGAGGAAATAGGACTTCATAACAGATGAGTGAGATAAAGTGTTTATCTTTAACTTCAAAATTTGTGTACTTAGTTCCACTCGCAAAGAATGAGATATTTGTTAAGTAAGGCGCCAGGTATTGGTTAAGTGGCCCAAAAGGTAGTCCTTCTCCAAAAGGAATGAGTACTTGCTTATGATAGACCTGATCAATAATTCCTTCACCTCGAGATAGTACTGTCGCATTATACGTATTCTCTAAGACACTTGGATTTGTTGAAGCAAGATCGTATGTTCCAAAGAAGTAGCTAGCATTACTCTTAATAAAGAGATCCATTAGCTCGTCTGACAACTTTTTACTTTTTTCTGAGAAAACAAATCTAGGATAAGAAGTCTCCGGCCAAATAACCAAATCGATATCTTCAATTCCTTCGGCCAAGCTTAGTCCTTTATAGATATTAATAACTTCTGATGAGGCAAGCTTTATGCCCTGTTCAGATTTAAGCTTTAGGTCATTTCCAATATTTCCTTGAACAATTCGAATCTTAAGATCGTTACTTATATTAGACTTTATTGGGCCTACTCCAAAATTCATCAGTAAAAGTGCAAGGATGATACCACCTTGAACTCTTGGAAGCTTTTGTTTTTGGTAGAACATAAAAATAAGATGCCCAATGAATAAACTTAAGAAGCTATAGAAGGGAACTCCTAGGAGTCGTGCTGGTTTTAAGAATGGAGATATCTTAAGCCACGGATGGCCAAAAAGAGCTGGGAATTGTTGTGGCGTAAAATATTCAAGAATAACGAAGATTAGCGAATAAAGGATTCCTCCCGCTAATGTATCGATCTTCACATACTTCTTTAAAAAGAAAAAGATAATAAGAAAGAGATAGAATTGTGGCGCAATAATAACCGAAAAGAGCTGCCACAGGATAAAGTTAAATGGAAAAAATAGGTTTCCAAACTCGTTTAGTGTGAATGTTAACCAATAGTATCCTGCAAAATTATAACCCCAACAGAATAAGAAAATATTTATGAGGTTATACTTAAAACGAATTTCACTTTTAAGCCCGTAGAATAAAACGGCCGCACTAAAAAAGATTGTTGGAAAGATTGTGAACTTTCCTATGAATGGAAAATTTAATGCGTAAATGATACCTGCAAGAATATGAAGCACAGGTAGAAAGAATTTATTTTTCAGCAGGCTAGACATACTTTATTGTCGTATATGATTTAACATTTGCCAATACTAAGCTTATGAAATTACAATATTCTTATGGATAGAGAATTCTTAAACGACATACAAAAACATCAACATCTCTTCATGGAAGATAATATTGCACAGGATGTGCAACTTATAACATGTCCTAAGTGCGAAAGTGAAAATATTATTGAAGAACGCTGCCAAGATTGTGACTTCGATTTAACTTTTAATCCATTAGGAGAACCATTAGGGGAGAAGAGCTTCTATACTTTTCGTGAAAAGTATTGGCTGACACTTTCTCCTCTTGAAATGGAAAACCCTGCAATTTTCCAAGGTGATGTGAAGTTTAAGAAATTTATGATTAAAGTGCGTCGCCGTTATAATAATCTTCTTGATTACTTCTATAGTGAGCACTCAAAGACTGATAAGCTGAGAGCGCTTTATCTTCAAGAGTTAGTGGATATCGTTATTGAAATGATGAACTCTGGAGTGAGCGAGCAAGAAATTTGGCAACCATATACGCAAAAGGGTATCGAAGAGGTTTCTCTTTATGAGCGTATTAAGGAAGCAATATCTGAAACACGCGAGCTAAATAATAAGAGTCAAATTGAAAGTTTTCTTGATTATAAGATGATGGGATTTTTTAAGGTGTCTTATTTATTGTATGGAATGCTAGGAGTGATCTTTATTATGGGGACGACCCTTGCGCTTACGTCCTATTTTAGGGCCATCTAGGAATTAATTATTTTCTGATAATTACTTTTGGAGTGTTTGCTACTTCTCTTTTGCTTTCTTTGTAGTTAGCTAGTTGACCATTTGTCTTTGTGTTTAGCTTTTCAGCAAGTTCAACAGCTGCTGTAGCATCAACACGTCCTGAAGACTTAACCTTTCCATTAAAAGTGATCTCTTTCTTTGCAGTGATTGAGATGATCTTCTTAATTTGCTTTGCTGAAAGACCTGGGTATCCAGCTTTTAACATTGCTGCTACTCCAGAAACAAAAGCAGTAGCTTGTGAAGTTCCTGTTAGTAGTCCGTTTCTTGAAGTCGGGATAGCAGAGTTGATCTTATATCCTGGTGCAGAAACGTCTACTGTTTGTGCTCCCCAGTTTGAAGAGTTAAGAATCTTCATCGACTGATCGTGAGCAGTTACAGTAATAATATTTGATAACTTGTAGCTTGCTGGGAAGTAAGCAGTATTCTTGTTATCGATATTTTCTTGCTCGTTTCCTGCTGCTGCAACTACGATGATTCCTTTTCTTTCTGCTTTCTTTAGAATTTCAAGTTCTTCTAAATCCGGCTCTGGTCCACCACCTGAGTAGTTAATGATATCAACACCAAGATCAACTGCGTAACGTAGAGCCTTGATTGTTGAATTTAAGTTGTCCTTACCTGAAGCGTGACGGTTGTAGTACTTCAGTGAAAGAATCTTAACATTTGGAAATACTGACTTAATAATTCCTGAAACGTGAGTTCCGTGACGATTCTTATCGTAAGGAGTATTTACATTATCAGCACCTTTAGAGAAATCTAGTCCAAAATTAGAAATGCTAGCATCTCCTTTAGGTACGTAGATATTATCTTTAAGGAATGGGTGAGTTGGATCAATACCTGTATCAATAACAGCTACAACAACTTCTTTTTGTGTCTTTAATTTTTTAAGTGCACCTGGAAGATTAATTGATCCTTGTGCAAAGTTATTTTTGATACCCCAGCTTGAAAAGCGTGAGTGTAGTACGTCAGTATTTGATGTTTCCTGTTGGTATTCTTTTTTGAAAACACGTTGTCTTAGTTGATCAAATGATAATTTCTGACCTTCACCAGCTCCAAAAGCAAAAGAGCTAGCAATTAAAGTAGAAAGTAGTAGAAAAGATTTTAGTTTCAAAAAGTGCTCCTTAGTAACTCAAACTCACTGTTATAGAATGCACAGCTTGTGCCAACACTATGACAGGATTCTACCTACTTAAGTTGTTCACCTATAGCCCATATGGATACTTTATAGATAGGTGTCAAAATCTTATACACTATTTTAAAAGTGGTGGTAGAAAATAAGGCCAAAAAGCCACCGTGTTCATTACTCCACTAAGTTAAGTTGCCGTAATCATTGTACCAGAATTTGGCATGGGCCGTGCTTAATTATGAACAGAAGAAGAACTTACCATGGAGGGTAATTCAGTGAAAACTATTTGGACATTATCAATCAGTATTTTTGTGTTTGCATATGTCATGATCGTCGCGCCAATAAATAATACGAACTCAAGTACAATAAGTCCTAAAGTGGAAGAAGTACTTAAAACAAATGAACAGGTTAAGAAAGTGCTTAAGAGAGACATATCGAAGTATGTCTATATAAAGAAGGAGACCTTTAGTGTAGACGAGGGGATGGCCCTATAAAAAAAGCCTGCATAAGCAGGCTTTTTTACTAACATTTGGAATATGAAAAAAGCTATACGGCTCTTCGCATGTGTTGTTCTTCACGCTCTCTTTCTTCTGCGTGTGTGATACAAAGATCGGCCCATGGTTGATTTTCAAGCCTTTTCTTACCGATTGGCTCGTCACAATCTTCACAGTGCCCATAAGTACCTTCTTCAATTCGGTGAAGGGCCTCTTCGATTTGTCTTAGCTTAGTCATTGCTCGAGCACGCATATTAAATGTAACCTGTTGGTTAATTACTGCGTTTGCTACATCACCTTCATCAGGTAGATCATCTGTCGACATCTTAAGGTCTTCAGTACTTGTTAGAATACCACCGTTAAGAATCTCAGCTTTAGCGGCCAATAACTTCTTTTTAAAATATTCTAGTCTTTCAGCTTCCATTTAGTCCTCCTCCTTAACGAAGTAAAACAAGCAAAGTTTGTTGGTTAAACTATTACGCGACACTTAATTTTAACCCTGAATTTATTTAGTTCAAAAGTCTTCTTAAAAGTCGGCAATTGTTGCTTTTAATACATATTCAATAGTTGCCCTAAAACCTCAGCCTTTGCTTCGCTCTGAAGCTTCATGGGAACCTATTGTAGGCACTCTTCGTGTTTGGCGGGAAAATAATTAAGTTAATTTCTTTTTACCAGTAATATCGGTAAGTTCTGCCGATAATAAAAAAAGGACGCTGAACGCGTCCTTATTTTTTTCGCCTAAATTTATTGGCATTAAACTATGCTTATCGTTGTTCGAACTCTTCTTGAATCATTGGACGATTTAAATCGACAGCTCCTGTTGTTGAATTCACTAGGAAGTACTTATCAAAAGCCGTTGTCGCCATATCTGCAAGAGCGTAATTCGTCCCATTGGTTAGTATCGCTGTATCAAGAACACCTGCAAATGAAGTAGGGTTAATGAATACGTAATGATTCTTTACTAACATTGCTGAACCAGCATTATTCGTGCTGTGAATATCTGTTGGATTGTGTCCATCTTTATGTCCCACGTAGAGAACATTTTCGAAGCTAACATCAAATGTATTATTTCCTTTATTTGAGAAGAATGCATATGTATTGACTGGCGCAGGATCAGTGAACTTATTGCCAATAAACTCAAGATTCTTAAAGGCGAATGTTTCAGCCGCTGATGTTGAGTAAACAATACGGTCAACAAAGAGAGAACCTGTAGGTGAGCCAAATGTATTATTTTTCACACTAATATTTTCAAATACTGGCCCATCTCCGCTATTCTCTGTTGAATAAGTTCCTGCAACTAGTCCTGTTGCTGTACATCCGATACTACTTTCAATCGTATTATTATCAAATTGAATATTATGAAATTGCGCTCGATCATCACCAGAGTTATTGTAGCGACTAATTCTTCCCATGAGAATTCCAGCATCACCTGAAGCATCACAATCGAATTTCACCGTTGAGTTTGCAATTCTTAAGTTTCTGATACGCCCATGTTCAACGTGTGGAAAGATACCATTAAACATTTGATTGGCACCAGTGTAGTCATTGTAGAAATTTGAAATAGTGAAGCCATTTCCATCAAGAGAGCCATTGTATGAATTATTAAAGTCTGATAACTGAAGTGATTGTCCACCCATATCAATGTTATTCATTAGTTTAAAACTAAAATTACTTAGGAATAAATTATTCTTAATGAATGTTAAATCACTTGCATTTGAAATAAGGAATGGACTTTCCTCTAATCCTGTTACGATTGCACGACCGTTAGTTGCAAACTTCATAAAACGATTAAATGCTACGTTTAGTTTTGAGTCTCCAGTTGCTGTAAAGTACTGACTTCCAGCAAAAGTCGAAGGAAGAGATTTATTGGCAAGATCATTGAAAGTAAGGCTTATTTCGCCCCCTGGTGTTCCATACTTTAAAGCACTTTGAGCAAGTGCTGTTGTACTATCACTATAGCCATTGTAAACAACATGATTTGCTGTGATTCTGTCTAGGACGTTTGATAGAGTAGAGTCATTGATAAATCCAATGAAGTCGATAATGTGAGAAGTACTCGTTCCCCATCTTGTATAATGGTGTCCATTAACTATAACGAATGTGTTGATGTCTGGCATAACTCCAACAAGAGATCCACTTGAATTTCCAGTAGCATAGCCAAGGTTATTAAAAAGTAGTCCTGAATAATAATTATTATCAAAGTTTGCTGAGGAAAGATTTGTCGTTGATGAAAGTGTCCCTAGGGCTCCACCAACACCTTCAAGTCCTGCTGATCCCGCAGCTGCACCTGTGACTGAACTTGTTGCGATATGATTAAGTGCAAAATTTGCAGAAGTTCCATCGAGATTTAGTCTTCCAATTAAGCCACCAGCGCTTCCATCTGCACTAACGCTTACACTTGTTGCTGAAGAATAAATTCCAAGTGTGTTACCAGGATTAGTAAAAGCAGCATGACCAATAAACCCACCTGCATTTTTTAATGTCGTATCAATACTTCCTGTTGTAATAGATGAGCGAATCTGAAAAGTTTCAGGATTAAATATCTTTCCAGCAATTCCGCCAGCACCTTGAATCGTACTATATGGAAGATCACTTGAAATTGCTAAGTGAATATTATTTTCACCAAGCTCTAGACGGCCTAGATAGTTTGCGGCCGTTGACTGATGTTGTCCTAGAAGGCCACCAATAATCGCTGGTGCCGCTGAAGTATATGAGTTAGTAAAAACATAACTATTACTATAAGTACTAATATTAGTAAGATTTTCTGAGAAGCCGATTAGGCCACCAACTGATTGTTGTGGATTAGCTGCATCAACTTCGATATTAATATTTCCATTAACATCATAAATTTTAACTTCACGACTATTAGTTGCAGTATCAGTTGAGCCACTTGTTAGGGCACCAATAAGGGAGCCTACGTAAGCACTATCAGAACCAGGAAGTCCCGTACATTTTAAACTAAAGTTACTAAAAGTGATTCTTTCAACTTGTGCGAATACATTCTTTGTTGATGTTCCATCATAGTAAGACTGATTAAATAATCCACCGCACGAGTAACCAAAGCTTGAACCAGGTGGTGTTGTTGATGGATTCGAGTTTGTCATTGAACCTGAGATTATTAATTCATGAAGATTTGAAGAATCGCCTAAGTACTTTGCAAGTGCCGGCCCTGCTGTTAACGAATTAACATTGATATTTAAGTTACTAAGTCCTGACTCAGCGTTAGCAACCGTGCTTCCAATACTATTAAATAATGAGTCAGATGCTCCAATAATATGTGGAAGCTTCTTAAGACTTATAAGAATATCTCCCTCTAATTTTCCACTAAAGTCAGTAGCGCCCGTTGCTGGTGCTGAACCTGCAAAATCAATTGTTCTCGCAACAATATAATTCTCTGAAGGGTAGGAAGCGATATTATTAAATTGATCGGCCGTACAAATAATATTAAATCCTCTTGATCCAGCGCTATCAGCTGCAAATGGAGAGCTTGTTGCCGCTCCTGCAAACGCACAAGAATCAAAGCCTGCAAGTAGAGTAAGACCTGTCGCTGAATCTTCTGTTGCTAGTAGATACTCCTCTGAAGGAAGTCCTGCTGTTCTTGGAATCCTTTTAACTTGAGAGGCTCCAGAGCAAGCAGTATCATAGTAGGCTACAATTTCAACTGGATTATAAAAACCACTATCACTAGTAACAACGTTATAGTCGGCAGTTAGGTCATAGGTGAAAATATCTCCAGCATTTGGTGTTAAGCATTTTGATTCAAGAATTAAGCTTGGATCGACGACTCCTTCAGCATTAATTGAAGGGTAGCGAATCTTAAGTGATTGAGCGTTACTTGGAGCTTCATCGCAGCTTTCTCTTTTTCCTTTCCCAAAAACTTGGACAACCCCGTGACAAGTTTCAACCTTGAACTGATTTCCTGTCGTACTGTCATGAACAACTGTATTAGTTAGTGATGCACAATTGGCCGTTGTCATTACTAGATTCATTGGAGTTTCAGTAGAGTCAACTTGAGTATTAATTTGAGAACAATACTTTGTTCCAACTAGATTCGTTGGAGTCGTTCCTTGGTGCCAACCGATGGCCTTTACATCGTAGTTTCCAAAAGGAAGCTCAATTTCGATTTCAGAAGGGGAGCTTGGATCAAGACCAATTTGAAAAACTTGTTTTGTATCGTTATTTCTTCCAAAGATAAGTACACCACCATCAAAGTTTGAGTTTAAGTCTCCAACTAAGAATTGTGATTTTGAAAAAGTAACTTTTGTGTTTGATGTTTTTACTCCACATGAAGTGAGAAGAAGTGAAACAAGAAATAATCCAAATATATGACGGTGCATACGGTCCCCAAATTCAATTTAATCCACAAAACTCATCGGTTAAGCAAATCTTAACCTTTAAAGAATTGGGGACAAAAACTTACGGGATTTCAGTTGGTTATGGTTTTAACCTCAATAGTGAATGCCATTTCTTAGTGCCATATTAATAATATGTGTAATTAAAAAGCTGACCATTGGCATTTAAGTCAAAATTTCCTGTACCTGCAGGAGAGCCTGTGATTGTAAGTGTACAAGTCGTATAGGGAGAACATGAAATGTCTCCTGAGATTGATAAGGTGTCTGGTGTTGAATAGATACTAAAAGTCACAATACCATCAGTGTTATTATTAAATGTAATTGTCGTGCTTCCACCTGTTGTAATATCAACATTTGATCCAGGTGCTGGTATGAAATCTGAATCCGGAATCATAACAATAGGGTTTGCCATTACGCTAAAGCGCTTCTCTGGAGAATAGATTAATCTACTTGAAGCGTCATCAAAATACGATCCAATCATTCTAAACTCAAAAGTATCTCCAAGATTAAAACTAGTAGTATTACCGTCGAGAACAACATCTCCTGACGTCGTATCAAATGATATAGGGCCTGAGCCGATTGGATATCCACAGGCAACAAAAGTTGAATCATCTGTTCCAGCGACTTTGTACTCACAAGTATAGTTCATCGAGTTGCCAAGATAAGTATCGTTTCCAACATTATATGGGCCACCAACCTGTACTGTCGTTGCAGAGTTTCTTTCAAATGAATAACTCGAATTTGTAAGAGAAAGTTCAAATGGAGTAGGTGGCATAATATAAGTGAAGTATGTGCCATCGTAGAAGTGACGATCGTTTCCTGCTAGGTCTTTTTCACCGATACTGTTCATGGTCATAAGTGTACCAACTGGCCCGGTAGAGCAGTCAGTTGTTCCACTATCTTTATCTTCATATCCTTCTATTCTAAGAGGTAAGTGGAATCCGCCTGTTAGCCTTACTGGAAGAACCATTCCAACAGAAGCATCAAGAACCATTTTAGCATAGTCGACACCATCGAGTAAATTTCCATTAACATTGCTATAGCAAGTATTCATCGATTCATTAAATCTTGATTGAGTATAGATTAGATCCTTATTAATTGGTCCTTCGTAGTGAGGAATACCAAATTTAATAGATAGGTCAGTTGAATTAAATCTTATGTATTCACCAACATTACAAGCTGAAGTTTCACAAACAGACATATATTTGGCGGTTTGTAGGCCATCAATAAACTCAGCACAAGGGTGACTTGTATCAACGACGTTGGCAGGTGCCACTGAATCGACTTGAGTTAGATTGAAAGTAAAAGTTGTCTGCTCTGGGATTGCTGCGTTTTTTACGACTGAACAATAAAGGCTTCCTTCCATCATCTCGCCTGCAGTTGAACCATGCCAACCAAGAATCATAATATTCCAATTTCCATTATCAAATTCGTGATCAAGTGTTGCTTGTGAAAGAGGAACAACATAGAGAAGAGGAGGTTTATCCGCTGGCCCACCAACTGCTAGCATGACCGCACCATTATCAAAGAGTCCTGCTACTTGAGAGAACGCACCTTGAAGCTTTACTTCGACGTTTGAGGACTTTCCTCCACATGAAGTAAGGATAATTGCGAATGATATTAGTAGCATATTGATAATTTTCATAATTCCCTCAGGCAGTTAACTAAATAAATTATCGTCTATAGCTATAATAAACTTTAATTTAGTGTGGACTAAATTTCTCGTGATTCTAGGTGTTTAGTAGGATTCTCATAAAGAGATCTGCCAATAATTAGCGTAAGAACTTCGATTTAATATGCGAGAGGATACTGAAAACGATAAGGGCCGAAAAACCTCCAATGACACCTAAGAATAGGTTTTGCAGTATTTCATAGGTATAGAGGTCTAAGTGAAAGCTATGAGCAAAGATTCCACCAGCTACGAGAAACATTGCAATTGTCCCAACTATTCCAAGTCCTCTCATAATCCAAGGCATTGAACTGACACAAGCGTAGCCAAGTCTCTTATACTCTTTTCTTATAAGGTAGAGGCCAAGATCATCAATTTTAACTAAGACAGCGACAAGTCCATAGATAAGGACAGATGCTAAAAGCCCCACAATTACAAGAGTCATTAGCTGATTTACAAAAGGTCCACTAATGCTATTTTGTGCAATTACGATAATTTCAATTGAAAGAATTAAATCTGTGCGAATCGCTCCTGAAACTTTTTTCTCTTCACTAATTTCGGCCAGGATCTTCTTGCTATCTTGCTTGGTAATCTTTTCGACCACTTTGTGGGCGCCTTCATATGCTAAATAAATTCCACCAATTAGAAGAACGATTTGTAGAGCTGGAGGATAAAAATAGGTAAGGGCAACAACGCCTAAGATGCTGTAGACTTTATTTAAAAGTGAGCCTACAAAAATCTTCCAGACCATTGGAAGCTCCTGATCGGCGTTTACTCCATGGATAACACCTGCATTAACTGCAAGATCATCACTCATTAGAGCACTGGTCTTCTTGATGGCAACTTTAGACATGATGGCCACGTCATCAAATGTTGTTGCAATATCATCGAGAAGAGATAGGAGACTAAACATACTTAACAAATGACTTCGGGCTTAAAACAAGCTCGCCCGAGCGCTCCTTTTCATGAATATACTTTCTTAACTCGTCTTGTGCTTTATTGATTGCTGAAGCTGGCTTTGGTTGATCATACTTCATAAGAAATTCTTCTCTTACACCAGCAGTAACTTCAGAAAGAAGATCATTGATTAATTCTTTAGACGACATTCTTAAAGCACAGGCCATAAGATCAAGACTAAATTGTAAAAAGAACTCACGCTTCATATCGATTGTCATATAGCGAAGGCGATCGATATCTTCTACTGACTCTGAGATATTGATAGCGAGTTGAGGGTTTTTTTCATGTATCTTAGCTAGTTGCTTTTGATAATCATCAGGATTTAGGCCATTGAATAGATTTGTATCAAGACCTTTTAATTTATTTTGTCTCTTTTTAACAAGAGAGCCAATTGAATCATATGTAATTGAGTTTAGCGTTTGTGTGAATTCAACTCCAATGCGTAGGAGGTGAGTTTGAAGTCCTTCTCCTGAAACACGGTAGCGATTAACTGAGGCAATCTTCGCTTCGTGTAGCTCAGGTAATTCCTGATCTGTAATTGAAGTAATAAAAATTGATTTTCCTATTTCGTACTTCGCTTTTCTTTTCGCATCGATAACAAATGCAAGACCTCTTAAAGAGATATCGAGAATAATATCATGTTGAGTTTCATCTTCACCCTCAACTTTGTATGAGATATTTTTGAAGTCTGGATATTTATAATTGAATCTCTCCACACTTCGTCGATCGCGCATACGAACTTCACTAGGAGTCTTGAACGAAAGACCACCATTTTCAAGTTTGAAAATATCTTTTTTGAAAATCATATCCCCAGCAGGATAGTGAAAAAAGACAGGTGAAAGAGGTGCTATTCGAGTATAAAAAGGAGCACTTTCTTTTGTGAGCCTGATAGAGCATTTTTCAATTGTAACTGAGCTGAAAGTTGCAGTGTACTCTTCGCGCATGTCTTCATTGTTTTGCCAAAATTTCAAAACTGCGCCTTCCTCATAAAGTTCAGTAAGCCTCTTGAGGATATATTCCTGATCGAATGATGACCATAATTTCATAGTTAATTACTTCTTTAAGTTTTATTGTTTTTTATTTAAGTCTCGCCAGCTACGCCCCTTACGGTTCGCTCTGTTCTTTTGCCAGTAATCTACTGCCTGGCTGTGTTCTTTGTATGTTTTTGAAAAAACGTGTGTTCCATCATTTTTAGAAACAAAGTAAATATATTCGTGCTTCTTTGGGTTTAGAGCAGCTTTAAGTGCCTCTAGCCCAGGGTTTGCAATTGGCCCAACCGGAAGACCTGAGATCTTATAAGTATTATAAGGAGTTTTCTGTCTTAGGTGCTTTTTGCTGATATTTCCTTTATACGACTCCCAGATCCCGTAAATTGTCGTTGGATCTGATTGAAGACGCATTCTCTTTTTTAAACGATTGTGAAAAACACCAGAAATTGTTGGTCTTTCAAATTTTGCACCAGTTTCTTTTTCTACCATTGAAGCAAGAGTTACTAGTTGGTGCTTTGTTAGTCTTACTTTAGAAAAATCAAGTTCTTTCGTTTTATCTTTAAAGTTGTCATACATGCGGTGAATGATTGCACGTGCTTTCATCTTCTCGTGAAATTGATATGTATCAGGGTAAAGGTATCCTTCAACTCGATCAGCTGGAATTCCTAGTGAGTGAACAAATTTCTTATCTTTTGCTTCTTTGATAAATTCATTTTCATCAACAATTTTCTCGTCGGCCAGAACTTTAGCAATTTGGAATAAGTTATATCCTTCTGGAATTGTCACGCGAACAGTTAAACTCTTTCCGCTAATTAAAAGGTCTACTAGCTCATCCATAGTGATCCCTTTTGGGATGATGTAGCGTCCGGCCTTAAAGCTGGTTAGTTTACCCTCGAATTTCACATAGCGGTGAAAGAGGCGAGGAGAGTAGATAATTTTATCTTGGGCAAGACGGTAGTTGATTGTTCCAAAAGTGTCGCCACTATTAATTTGGAATTCAGTCTCTGGACCGTTGTATTGCCAATGATAAATGTTGTAATAAGTGTGGGCCACTAAAAGGCAGATCGATAATGCTGGTGCTAGCACCAAAAATACAAATAAGTTTTTCTTCATCATAATGATAATAGGATATCTTATTTTTATATTTTGTGAAATTAACTTCTTATGAAATCTTCTAAGATGATCACCGCACTAAGCTCATCAATTTTTGTTGGATCAAATTGAAAATTATACTCCGGAGAGTTAAGCATTCTCTCTTTTGCCGACTTAGTCGTAAGTGTTTCATCTTGTTGATAGAACTTTATACTAGGAAATTTCTCAACTAAAGCGTTAAAAATGGCCTTGTGCTCTTTTGTTTTCTCACTCTCATTGCCATCAACATAATAAGGTATTCCCATAACAATAACTTCTACCACTTGATCATCGATCACTTGTTCAAGTTCTGTATAGAAATGTGCAATTCCCTTATTAATGATACGTCCTGCACCTATTGGGAAAGGCTCACGTCCTGGGCAGAAGAAGCCAAGGCCTATGACTTTTTCACCGTAGTCGATGGAAAGGATGTTGAGACCACGTAATTCTTCAAATTTTGGATAGCTAGAAAACTCATTCATATTAGGTAGTTATGCCCATTTTGGCGCCTCAAGTCAATCTCTAAAGTCAGCTTGACTAGGAAAGGGTGAAGGTTTATGATGAGTTTATCTAATTAAATCAATACCAACCAATTTAATCTTATAAAATCCATGCCATTAATGGATCATTAATAGAGGCAAATTCTAAACCAATCCAATTTTATATATTCAGATATTTCAGGAGTAGTACATTTTATGCATTTAAGTGAATTGAGAGAGATGGAAATCAAAGAGTTAAACAAGATTGCGGAAAAAGCAAAAATTGAAAACTCTGCGGGTATGAAAAAACATGAACTAATCTTTGCTATCCTAAAAGCACATGCAAAAGAGAAGCAGGACATTTTCGGAAACGGTGTTCTTGAAATTTTACCAGATGGTTTCGGTTTCTTAAGGTCTCCAGGCTATAACTACCTTCCTGGTGCCGATGATATTTATGTATCTCCAAGTCAGATTAGAAAATTCGCTCTTAAAAAGGGTGACTCTGTAGAAGGACAAATTCGTCCACCAAAAGACAACGAGAGATACTTTGCTCTTCTAAAGGTTAGCACAATCAATGACCAAACACCTGAAGCGCACAAAAAGACAGTACTATTCGATAACTTAACTCCACTATATCCACAAAAGAAAATCAACCTTGAGTTTAATCCAAGCAATTACTCAACTCGTATGATTGATATGTTCGTACCACAAGGTTTTGGTCAGCGTTGTCTAATCGTTGCACCTCCAAAAGCTGGTAAGACGCATTTACTACAAGAAGTTGCTAACGCAATTACTGAAAATCACCCAGATTCAGTTCTAATCGTTCTTCTAATCGATGAAAGACCGGAAGAAGTAACTGACATGAAGAGAAATGTTAACGCAGAAGTTGTTTCATCAACATTTGATGAGCCAGCAAACCGTCACGTTCAAGTAGCAGAGATGGTTCTTGAAAAAGCGAAGCGTTTAACTGAAGCAGGAAAAGATGTAATCATCCTTCTTGACTCAATTACTCGTCTTGCTCGTGCATATAACACTGTTGTTCCACCGTCTGGAAAGATCCTTTCTGGTGGGGTTGACTCAAATGCTCTACACAGACCAAAGAGATTCTTCGGTGCTGCTAGAAATATTGAAAATGGTGGATCACTTACAATTATCGCAACAGCTCTTGTTGATACAGGTTCAAGAATGGATGAAGTTATCTTTGAAGAATTCAAAGGTACAGGTAACTCTGAAATTCAACTTGATCGTAAGCTTCTTGAAAAGAGAATCTTCCCAGCACTTGATATCAATAAGTCATCGACTCGTAAGGAAGATCTACTTATGGATCAACTTGATCTTCAAAGAACATATGTACTTAGAAAGGTTCTACACCCAATGAGTACAATTGATGCAATGGAGTTCATGCTACAAAGAATTACGAAGACTAAAACTAATGCTGAATTCATGGATTCAATGAATAGCTAAGAAGCAGCTAAAAGGATTTTCAAATGAGCATGTTTGATAAGCTTGATTCAGTTGTACAGCGCTTTGAAGTACTAACTGAAAAAATGGCAGACCCAACATTATATGATAGGCAAGAGGAGTTCAAAAAGATTTCAGCTGAGCGCTCAAATCTTGAAGAAGTTGTTATTGCTTACAAGAAATATAAGCAGATCAAAGAAGATATTGCGGAAGCAAAAGAGATGCTTAAGGAAAATGATCCTGATATGAAGGAGATGGCAAAAGAAGTTCTTGATGAGAACGAGCCATTAATTCCTGAACTTGAAGATGAGTTAAAGATTCTTCTTCTGCCAAAAGACCCATTAGATGATAAGAACGTTATGGTTGAAATTCGTGCCGGTGCTGGTGGGGATGAGGCTTCGATCTTCTCTGGTGATGTTCTAAGAATGTATCAAAACTACGCTCGCTCAGTTGGATGGAAAGTTGAAATTGATTCTCTTTCTGAAAACGATGAGGGGATTAAAGAAGTTATCTTCTCAATCTCTGGTGAGAAAGTTTACTCAAAAATGAAATATGAGTCTGGAGTACATAGAGTTCAACGTGTTCCAAAGACTGAGTCTCAGGGACGTGTTCACACATCAACAATCACTGTTGCAGTTATGCCAGAGACTGAAGATCTTGAGTGGGAACTTGATATGAATGATGTTCGTGTTGAAGTTATGCGCGCATCTGGTTCAGGTGGACAGCACGTTAACACGACAGACTCTGCGGTTCGTATGACTCACATTCCAACAGGAATTGCAGTTTATAACCAGGATCAAAAGTCACAGTTAAAAAATAAAGAGAAGGCGAAGAAGATTCTTGCGGCTCGTATCTTTGATAAAATGCTTCAAGAAAAAAATGCTTCTGAAGCAGCTGAGAGAAAAGGTCTAATTGGTACTGGTGATCGTTCTGAGCGTATTAGAACTTATAACTATCCACAAGGTCGTTTAACTGACCACCGTATTGGCCTGACTCTTTACTCTCTCGATAAAATCGTAGAAGGTGATTTAGCTCCAGTTCTTGATGCTCTTATTGCTCATAACCAAGCTGAACTCTTAAAGGGCCAAGAAGAGTAGTAAATGAGTTTTACAACTCTCGGTGACTACATTAGCTCGTTCTTTAATGAGAATAAAAAATTCTTAGAGGCAAATTACCCTGGAATTACAATTTCTCGCTTAAAGGGTGAGCTAAAAGATTTCTGTCGCATCCTTGAATCTCAATTCGATGACATTTATATTTCTGAAAATAAAGGTGTCATCGAGCAATTCTTAAAAAAAGTCAGGCAGGGGATTCCCCTCGAATATATTAGTAATCGTGCATTCTTTTATCGTTCTTCATTTTACATAAATGAGAATGTTCTTATTCCACGTAGTGAAACTGAAATCATGGTGGAGTGGACTTCTGAATATATTAAAAAAAATAAGCTAAATGATATTTCAATTGCTGATATCGGCACGGGAAGTGGCGCTATTGCCTTAAGTTTAGCAGGTGAGATTGGTGAAATAGAAGCGCGTATTGTGGCCAGTGACATTAGTCCAAAGGCCCTTGAAGTTGCTCGTGCCAATAAATTCTTTCACCGTTACCGTTATCCAAAGACTGTGAAAATAGTCTTTGAAGAGTCTGATTTATTAACTAACCTCAATGAAAATTTTGATATCATCATTAGTAACCCTCCATATATAAAGGAGAGTGCTGACTTAAGTGAAGTGCATGGACAGGTTCATCGTTTTGAGCCACATCTGGCCCTTTACTTAAAAGATGAAGATTACGATAATTGGTTTAAAAATTTCTTCCAACAGGTGGAGGAAAAGCTGAAAGCAGGTGGACTGTTCATAATGGAAGGTAGTGAATTGCATTTAGAACACTTAAAAGATATTTTGAGTGAATATAAATTTACTAATCTCGAGTTGATTAAGGACTACACAGACCGCTACCGTTTTCTAAAAGGAATTAAAAATGGATAAGATTATAGTTAAAGGACCAGCTCGTCTTTCTGGTGAAGTTGAAATTTCTCCTGCAAAGAACGCGTACCTGCCAATTTTAGCAGCAATCCTTTTAACAGATAAGAAAGTAACACTAACGAATCTTCCAAAGCTTCGTGACATCAATACAATGCTTAAGCTTCTTGAAATGATGGGAGTTGAGTGTAATCGTGATGGTAAGAATGTGACTTTCGATGCATCAACTCTAAGTTCTCACGAAGCAACTTATGAGCTTGTTAAAACAATGCGTGCATCAATCTTTGTACTAGGGCCGCTTTTATCACGTCTTGGAAAAGCAAAGGTTTCTCTTCCTGGAGGGTGCGCAATTGGGACACGTCCAATTGATATCCACCTAGATAATCTAGAGAAGATGAATGTAAAAATCGAAATGAAGAATGGTTTTGTTTTTGCTGAAACTGATCATTTAAAAGGCGCACATGTGAAACTTAAGTTTCCATCAGTCGGTGCCACTGAGAATTTAATGATGGCCGGTGTCTTTGCTGATGGTCAGACTATTATTGAAAACGCAGCGATGGAGCCAGAAATTGACGATCTTGCAAACTTCCTAAATACATTAGGTGCAAAAGTTTCAGGTATCGGTACATCTCGCATTGTTGTTGATGGAATTAAAGAATTAAGTGGTGGAACGTACCAAGCAATTGGTGATCGTATTGAAGCTGCTACTTATATTATTGGTGGCCTTATGACAAAGTCAGAGGTTACGGTAAAGAACTTTAATCCTAAGCATCTTTTTAATGTTCTTGAAAACCTTCAAGGCATGGGAGCCAAGCTTGAGATCGGTGATGACTTCGTTAAGACATACCCATCATCACTAAAAGGTTCTAAAGTAATTACAGAGCCATTTCCTGGATTCCCAACTGATGTGCAGGCACAAATGGTAGCACTTCTAACAGTTGTAGAAGGGAACTCTCTTGTAACAGAAAATATTTTTGAAAATCGTTTCATGCACGTACCAGAACTAACTCGTCTTGGTGCAAGTATTGAACAACTTGGTAGCTCTGTCTTTATTGAAGGTGGTAAACCTCTAACAGCTGCACCTGTTATGTGTACAGACCTAAGAGCGTCTGCGGCCCTTGTTCTTGCTGCTCTTTGTGCATATGGTGAAACAAAAATTGATCGTGTCTACCACTTACAACGTGGTTATGAAGATCTACCTGAAAAGCTTAAGAAGCTTGGTGCAAGTGTCGAACTCGTAAACGAATAGGGAGAAGCGTAATGAGTGATTGTTTATTTTGCAAAATTCTAAATGGTGAGATTCCTTCAACGAAGGTATTTGAAAATGAAAATGTTTATGCATTTCAAGATATTCAACCGCTAGCAAAAGAGCACTACTTATTTATTCACCGCAATCACTCTAAGAATATTAATGAGATGAACCGCGATGATATGGCCCAAGTTTTTGATGCCATCAAAGAGTTCTCTCAATCAAATGAGCTTGAAAAGAATGGCTTCCGCGTAGTTTCAAATATCAACCAACATGGCTGTCAAAGTGTATTCCATACGCATTTTCACGTACTTGGCGGGGAACAGCTTAAGGGTTTTGGGTCTTAAGTCGCTTTTTAGTATTCCAAATTAAAAAACAACTATTTCAAAATAGAAAAAATATCTCCTTTGGATTGATTTTCGCTATAACGGCAAAAATTAATTTTAAGGAGATTTTTTATGCGTTCATTTTTTCTGATTCCCATGATCCTACTTCTTTCATGTGGGAAACCTAACGAAAGAGCATTTTATGGCCAAAATCTTAATCCAAGCTTTAAAGGCCAGTCACTTACTGCAACACAAATTCAATGTGAATCAATAAAAACGAATATTACAGACATAGAAATTACGTGCCCTATGTCTTTTATCAATGAAGATAAACAATTTCTTTTCTCTATTGATATGGACGAGCAAGCTATCGATATGAAGAAGTATCCAGAGCTTGGCGAAGTAGAACTTGAAATTTCAATTAAAGAAATGATTCATGCAAGATTCTACCTTGTATCTAAATATGGAAAAAGACTAAGTGAAGATACTTTATTTGACGGAAGTCGTACTCTTAAGTTTCAAGAGTTAAATCGTGGAGATTTTGCGGCCCATGAAATTTACTTAAAGATTAATAATTATTTTACGGGAGATCGTCCGAAAGTCGTATCACCAGAGGAAGATCTAAATTGTAATACAGGTATTTTTAATATTAATGATGTGAATCTTGCAGATCTTAAAGGTCAGTGTGAAAATTTAAAATTCATTCCTCTTGTAAAGGCCAAGGTTATTATTCCAAAAGTGGAGACTGTTTCGACCAATGGAAGGCTTTCAGCACTTACTACAGCAAATAGTCCAATAAAATTACCAAATCGAGATCTCGTAAATTTTAAATATGTATCAGTAAGTGATTTTGAAGAAGGTGAAGTCGATCCAAGTTTATTTTATCTTGAAAGTATTGACCAATATGGCCTTCACTACTTTTTAAATGATTCAAGTTACTGTGTAACTGTAGGAGTGATGGAAGTTTTTAAAGTTAATATCGACAAGAGCTTACATCGTTTGAACATTAGTCATTTTGAAGGTCTTAATATCATAAAAGATAAATCTAGCTATAAAATAAGTCGTCAAAAAAAGTGTTATCCTGTTGAGCCTGTTTTAACTGGATTTGTAGTAGTTAAGGAATAGGGAGAGTTATGAAAGTATTAAGTTTAGTTATGTTATTTGTATTAGTTTCTTGTGGCTCAGGTAGTGACAAAAGTAAAGAAAGTGCTAATCAAGCAATGATCTCAAGCAAATCATTTCTACTTGAATGTAATATGTTAGAGAGTTCTCTATTTAGCGATAGTGAGTGTAACAAGATCGGTATTACAAACCAAAAATTATTTCTATTTAATTTTGATTATTCTAACAATCAAAACATTTATGAAGATGGAGTAGAGAACTTCGTAAATCTTAAAATAAATCTAGGTGAAGATGTTATTGAAGGCCGTTTCATATTGATTTCAAAATATGGGAAGGTTTTATCAAATGAAGCTGTTTATAATCAAAACGAAGGAAAACTTTCGTTTTTTGAACTTGAAGAAGGAAATTTTCTTTCACATGAAGTCTATCTGCAGACAAAGTCCCTAATTCTTACTAATGGGGAAAATATTAAATATGATTTAGGAAAATCTTTAAAGTGTGTAACAGGAAAAGTGAATTTTGAAGAGTTTCAAAATTTAGTTCAACCTGACGGATGTGAAAACTTGAGGATGGAAAAAATCTATACTGGTGCTCTTGTTCAAAAAGCTGAGTTTTATGAAGCTGAAGAAACAAGGTTAGTCACACGCGTAATGAAAAATGGAGTGATCTCTAAGCCTAAGAAAGGGCAAGAATTTGTAAGTATTTCAGTTTTATCAAAATATGAGGTGAAGTTATTTAATCATTTCTCTAAAGAAGTGAAAGAATTTTCTGAAGTATATGAAATAGATGAAGAGTCAGGGACACTTTTTATTAAAAAGGAGAAACAGTGTTTAACAACTGGAATCTTGAAATATACAGATCGAGAAGTTAGAACTGGGAAATGGTTTGTCGTAGCAGATGAGATTGTGATGAAAGCTGCTTCGGGAAGTATTGAAGTTCAAGGTACTATTTTAGATGCAAAAGAAGATTATAAACGAAATGAATGTTTTGATCTAAATCCACAACCGATTGGATATATGTTAATTAAAGAATAAAAAAAGCCTCCGTAATGGAGGCTTTCTTTTTATATGCTGATTAAGCTTTAACAATTGTCATTTTTAGATTTTCATCATCAACCTTAAACTCATGCTCAAGTTCCCCTGTGCTAACAGTTAGAGAGTTAGCAAGAGTTTCTTTTGTGATGTAATCAGTATGAGTCGTGATTGCTTTTGCAAGAAGATCAGTAGCTGCAAAAGTTACTTCAATTCTATCTTCAACATTGAAACCAGAATCTTTTCTTGTTCTTTGGATTCTGTTTACAACCTCACGAGCAAGACCTTCAAGGATTAGCTCTTCTGAAAGGTTCGTGTCGATATCAATTGAGATATAACGATTTGATAGGGCCTGAGTACCTTCTTTTGCTTCACGGAAGATTAAGATATCTGAAGGCTCAAATGTTTCTCCAGCAAGTTCTAGGCTTCCTTTTTCTTCAAGCTCATTCAGCTCAGCTGCTCCAAGCTTTGAGATGATCCCCATAAACTTACCAAAATCTTTTCCTAGACGTTTTCCTAGAACAGGAGAATTTGGTTTAGCGTATAGTTTGATGTAGTGGTCTTCATCAGTAGTATACTCAACAGTTTTAACGTTAAGTTCTGACTGGATATATCCTTCAAGCTTCTTGATTTCATCAAGTAAAGCTTGGTCTTTGTGGATTACACTTAGACGAGCAAGTGGAGTCTTAACCTTGATTTGTACTTGATTACGCTTTTGACGTCCAAGAAGAATAATCTGTTGCATTCTATCAACTGCATCTTCAAGGATTGAATTTTTAAGTTCTTTATTAGCAACAGGGTAGTCACAAAGGTGAACTGAAAGATTCTTTTCACTTGAATCAAATTTCTTAAGTTCACTAAAGATATGCTCAGATAAGAATGGTGCAAATGGTGCCATTGCAATCGTAACTTCTTTTAGTGTTGTGAAAAGTGCAGTGTATGCTTGTTTCTTATCTGATGTTAGTCCTTCGCCCCAGAAACGTGATCGGTTAAGGCGAATATACCAATTTGTTAAATCTTCAATGAAGTGGAATAGGGCAGGAACAACGTTGTAAAGTTGGTACTGTGCCATTTCAGCTTCGATATTTTCTTTAAGAGTTTGTAGTTTTGAGATTACCCAATTGTCAGTAATATTGTCGCCACTTTCAGCATGCTCACTTAAATTCCATCCATCAATTGATGCATATGTTTGGAAGAATTTGAAAGAGTTTAGCCATGGTAGAAGGGCACGACGAACCATGTCCTTAACACCTGCATCTGTAAAGCGTTGTTCTTCACCTTTCACAAGTCCTGAGTTGATTAGGTATAGTCTTAGAGCGTCTGATCCGAATTCTTCCATAAGCTCATCTGGAGCAGTGAAGTTTCTTAGAGACTTACTCATTTTCTTTCCATCTTCAGCAAGAACTAAACCATTAACAATTACGTTCTTGAAAGCTGGCTTATCAAATAGGGCAGTTGAAAGGATTGTTAGTGTGTAGAACCAACCACGTGTCTGGTCTAGACCTTCAGCAATAAACTCTGCAGGGAAACCATTTTCAAACATTTCTTGGTTTTCAAATGGGTAGTGAAGTTGAGCGTAAGGCATTGATCCTGATTCGAACCAACAGTCGAATACATCAGGAATACGCTTATAAGTTCCAGCTTCACCTTCGATTGTAAATGTCACTTCATCTGTGTACTCACGGTGAAGGTCAGTTAGCTCAACACCTGAAAGCTCTTTAAGCTCTGCAATTGAGCCAAGGCATTTCATATTTCCTGTTTCATCGTTGATCCAAACTGGAAGAGGAGTTCCCCAAACACGTGTACGAGAAACTGCCCAGTCGCGAGCGTTCTCTAGCCACTTACCAAAACGACCTGCTTTGATGTGACCAGGTACCCAGTGGATTTGCTCGTTATTTGCAACAAGCTTATCAACGATCTCTTCTACTTTTACATACCACTGTGGGATTGTACGATAGATTAGTGGAGTTCCTGAGCGGTAGCAGAATGGATAGCTGTGCACTAGGTTTCCGTGATCGTATAATTTTGTATTATCTTTTAGTTCTTTGATGATTTCTTTATCAGCATCTTTTACATAAAGACCTGCATAAGTTGAAACTTCTTTTGTAAATTGACCAGCATCATCGATAGGGCAAACTTCTGCCATCATGCCAGCTTCTTTACAAATTCTATTATCGTCTTCCCCGAATGCCGGTGCTTGGTGAACAATACCAGTACCACTGTCAGTTGTTACGTAGTCGTCATTTAAGATTTTGAAAGCACCTTCAGCTTTGAGATCAGCGAAGAAGTCAAAAAGTGGCTCATAAGTAAGACCTAGAAGTTCGCTTCCTTTGAATGATTCCCCAACAACTTCAAGGTTGCGCTTCTTTGCAAAAGCTTCAACTCTTGCTTCAGCGAAGATGATTGTTACACCACGGTCGTTATCTTTTACACGAACGTAATCAACATCTGGCCCAACACAAAGAGCAAGGTTCGATGGAAGCGTCCATGGAGTTGTCGTCCATGCGGCAACATAATCTGCACCTGCTTTAGCTGGATCATCTAATTTGAAAAGTACAGTTACGGCCGGATCTTGAACGTCACGGTAATCAAGACCTGCTTCAAAGTTTGATAGACCTGTTCCTAGACCAGTTGAGTAAGGAACAACTTTTGTTCCCTTGTAGACCATATTCTTATCCCAAAGAGATTTGAATACCCACCAGCATGATTCCATGAAAGTTGGATCCATTGTCTTATAGTCATTGTCAAAGTCTACCCAACGTCCAAGGCGTGTTACAGTTTTACGCCATTCAGTTGTGTAGCGATCAACAATTGAGCGACACTCTTGGTTGTAACCAGCAACACCAAGTTTCTCTAGTGCTTCGTGTGCAGTCATTTCTAATTTTTTATTAATTTCTTGCTCGATCGGTAGACCGTGAGTATCCCATCCAAATCTTCTTTGAACGTAGCGACCTTTCATTGTCCAATATCTTGGAACGATATCTTTTAGCGTTCCAGCAAGTAGGTGACCGTGGTGAGGAAGACCTGTGGCAAATGGAGGGCCATCGTAGAAAATATATGGCTCTTTCTCTTTTGTTTGTTCTAGTGATTTTTGGAAAATTTCATTCTCTTCCCAAAATTTTAAGACTTCATGTTCTGTGTTAACAAAAGAAAATTGTCCGTTATCCTGACTCATCGTATCAACCTTGTCTGTTATAGTTTTGTGTAAATTAATATTTGGCCCAAAATTTAACATGAAACCCATGATTTTGACAGTTTAGATGGGCCTGAAAGTGGCAATTCTTACCGAAAAACTTGCAAATTCGCGGCACAGTTAGGGCCGGTGGCCGAAATTGTCGATAAAGTTCATGATGCTACGTATTTTATTTATTTTAACCATTACACTTTCAACTTTTGCTAGCTCATCAGAGTTAGAAACAAAGTTTAAGGACGACCGTAAGTCTCTAATCAAATGGGATGAGCTTAAGGCCCAGAAGTGGCTAGACTTTGATGAGTGGAAAGAGGAATTACGCTTCAAAGAAAGCTATCCACTTTGGCGTGATCTTGAAAAAATCTCAGGTATCGATGAAGAGATTGGCCGTGTGATCAAATGTGTGGGGGAGTGTACTCTCTTTCGAAAGCTTGGAAATAATAAAATTGGTTTTCGATCTCTGATAAAAGAAAATGATGATATTGAAACTGGTATCGATAGCTACCTTTGGCTTATGCTCTTTGATGGTACATTGATTCGTATAGCACCTGAAAGTTCAATCTCACTAAAAGAAATGAATATTTTAAAAGACGAAGTATTTTTCAATATTCGTATGAATGTAGGAAATGTTCTTTTGATTTCACGCTCAAAAGAAAAACTTAAAGAGTTGGACCAAAGAGATACTGATTCTGTTTTCTTTCCTCTTCCTATTAATAAAACCAATCCCGTCGTCTTTGATAAAGATGTTTCTATGAATGAGTATCTTTTTGAAGATGGACTACGTTATAAATCTCGTACTCGCTTTATTAATGAGGCGATAGAAAAGAACAATAAAAATGTCATAAGAAAGAGTCGATTCTTTATACAATCTCCATTGTATTCATTTGAAGCCTATTCTCCATCATTTGAAACTTATGTTTCAATTGGTGATGATAGCTACCTTAAATTCAGAGATGATGAACAGTTAGGATACAAAAATGACTTGGCCTCATCTCCAAAAGTAAACTTACGTGGTTATGAAAATGATAGTTTTGAAGAGTTAGAATATGGAAGTTGGTATAAATTTTCTTTCATTAATCGAAATGTTTTTGTCACGAAAGACTCTGAAGTTTTAAGTCAAAATGAATTATTTACGAAGCGAATTTACGGAATCTACTATACTCGTGAAATCTTTTTAGAACGCTACGGAAAGCCATTATTTGCTGAAGGTGATGAGGTTCAGCTAGCCAAAAATTATGGTTTGAGACTTTGGAAAAAAGAAGAATTAGAAAAGCGTCTAAAATTTCTATGGACTCATGTTAGAGAGGTTGAAACGACAAATCTTGCGATCGCTGATCGTTATCGAAAGTCTGTTTTAAATCGAGCAAACCGTCGTGATAAAGATGTCCTACGAAAAGATTTTTACACGAAGGCACAAGAAAGTTACTATAAAATCGGTGCGATGGAGAATTCGAGAAGTTATTTTCCAAAGCTTAATTCAGAAAAACAAGAACTATGGAAGAAGTTAAATGGTATCTACACTGAAATTTATCCTGGCCTCAGGGAGTCCACGTCGAAAGGAACTACTATCTTGGATGAAAGTTCCGATTCAAATTAAGCCTTCAGCTGTTGAAGAAATAACAACTAAAGAACATCCAAAAGATATTGTCGAAGAATTGGCCGAGCTAAAGGGAAGAGATATCTTTACGCAAGAATTTCCAAAAGATGGAAATGTCTTTGTTGTCGCTTCTGATACTCTCGTTGCTATAGGTGATAAAGTTTTAGGAAAACCTAATGATCGCGACCATGCAAGGCAGATGCTACTAGAGTTATCTGGTAAAGAGCACGATGTTTTTACAGCTGTATATATGGCCTATAGAGACAAGGAATATACTTTTTCAAGATGTTCAAAAGTAAAGTTCACAGATATTTCACCGGAAATTTTAGAACTTTATTTAGAAAGTGATGAGGCCCTTGATAAGGCGGGGTCATACGGAATTCAAGGACAAGGTCTACTCTTTGTTGAACATATGAGTGGCTCGTATTCAAATGTTGTAGGTTTTCCTCTCGCTGACTTTATTGCTGAAATGAAAACTTTTCTTGATGAGCTTGGATTTGAGAGCAACAATTGGAGAGAATTATTTCAATAAAAGACTATTTAAAAACACAATGCCTGAACTTCATTACTCTTTCGAATAGTGAAAGTGAATTAATAGTTGAACTTGAAGTTTGGGCAAAGCCTGGTGCAAAAGTTGAAAAGGTGAGTGTTGCGGAAACTGGGCAACTTATCGTTAGCACTCAGGCCCCACCTGAAGATGGAAAGGCCAATGCTGGTATTGAAAAGTTAGTTGCAAAGAAATTCGGCGTAGCAAAAAATCAAGTTCAACTTACTCAAGGACTTCAGTCTAAGTTTAAAAAAATGGCCATAAGCTTCGTCTTTGCGCATAATAAAGATACTGAATATTACTTAGCTAAGATAAAAAAGGCCCTAAATTGAAATCAGTTTTAATGACTCTTTTATTCATACCGACTTTGACTGTCTATGCTCAAGCAGACAAAGGTGAGACTCAATCTGAAAAAGAGATGAGTAAAGTAATGTATGCGAAAATTGAAGAGGTGAAGAATATCCCTCCAAAAGATTACGTAACAAAGACTCAAATCATAAGAAAAGAAATTGATCATTATATTGATCTTAAAAAGGGTGTTTGCTCTGGGGATTACTCGACATTTGTTTTAGATCATAAGGATATCGAGGCCAGTCAGCATAAATTAACTAAAATAGAAAAAGATCTTTGCTACAGAGAGCTTAGAGGCTTTCAAGTTACTTATATCAATAACTTATTCATAGCCAAAAAGAATTACCTCAATCATTTACATGAAGAGAGACTGAAAAAACTGGAAGAGATACGCGAGGAAACACTACGTAGCTTAAAAGCTACGTACGACAAGCAGCTGATTTCTCCTAAGGGAAATCGCAAGAAAAGATAAATAAGAAAAAAGCTGTGGGCCTATTCTTATTCCGCGTCTTCTTGTGTTGCTGTTCTACCAAGAACTGCACGAGTTGGTCTTAAGCTTCTCACTTTTAATAGTGATTTTCTTGGCTTTAGTGAAGCTGACTTACGAATAGTCTTTAGCTTAATTTGACCAATTACGCTGTTGTTCGTGTTAGACGATAATTTTTCGTTAGATGTTTCTTGTGATGACATCTCCATCTCCTTATTAAACGATTAAAGGTTAAAAATCACTTACCTTAATCGTAATAAGATTCAAGAGACTCCAGAACTTAAATCCGATTAGGTAAGTAGTTCATCTACTCGTAGAAAAACTACTCTCAATGGTCACTCCGTGACAAAGTTTAGTAACTTAAATATATACTCGGCACAAATTAGCAAAAAATTGAGCCTTTCGAAATATTTCCCTAATCATATCACGAGGTTAGAAATGGTGCAACACGGCTATCACTAAGGGATTTGGGCGTCAATGAAAATGCATTAACCACTTGTAATTACTGAATAGATAAGGCAAATTACTACTATATTAATTATAAGGATCGCCTGTGAATTGCAAAAAAATGTTGGCATTGCTGATATTGTTCATAAATCTAGTTTCTTGCTCAAGTATAAAGAAAGTGGCCACTAACCAGATGGGGGATATGATCTTTGAGACATCTGAGGCCGTTTTTACTGAAGATAACTGGGACTTATTTGAATCGACAATTGATAGCAATATTAAATTAGTTGAAAACCTCTACGCCGCTGATCGCGAAAATCCTGAATTCATTGTTACTCTCATAAAAGCATATAGCGGTAAGGCATTTGCCATCGATGAAACTTACTATCTTAAAGATCAACTTAAAGAACTATCAAATTCAAAATACCGAGTTAATGCTCTTTCAAATTACACTCGTGCTCTAAATTATTCTGCGCTATTTTTTGAAGTACGAGGATTTAAAGATTTTGATTTCACTCGCTACATTTCTTCACCAGAAGATTTTAAAAAATTACTTGATGAAAACTTAAGTGATAACGCTACAAATATCGAAGGTGTTTTTTATACAGGACAAACGCTTGCTTCAATCATTAATCTACAAAGAGATAATATGAGGGCCGTCGCTTATCTTCCTCTTGCAAAGGTTATGTACGACTGGTCATGTGAAAAAAATGGAAATTTAGCGCAAGGTGCTTGTGATATTTTCAATGCTTCTTACGCTGCTTCAAGACCTCGTGGACTTGGTGGGGACCCTGTAACTGGTAAGCGCTTATTTGAAGAAGCTATTCAAAAATGGCCAAATAATATGTTAGTTAGACTTTCATTTATTCAGTTTTATGCAGTTCCAATGTTTGAAGAAAATATCTATCGTAATCAGAAATTAGAAATGAATAAATTTCACCGTGAGCAGATGGAGCCAACTTATTGGAGTGGTGGAAAAATTGAAACACCAAAGGTTGATTACAATAACCTTTTTAATTTAATTGCACGTAAGAGATTAAAAATAATTGAAGGCTTAGAAGAAGAGATCTTCTAATTGGAAAAATCATGTCAAAATTTAAAGCATTATTAATTCTACTATTAACGACGAATGTAATGGCCCTAACTTTAAAAGTTGGTGTTCTAACTCCTGAGGGAACGAACTGGGCAAAGAATCTTAAGAAAATGGCAAAGGCCATTAAGAAAGAAACAAATGGTGAAGTAAAAGTGAAGTTCTACTTCGGTGGATCTCAAGGAGATGAGCCGGATGTCTTAAGAAAGATTCGCGTTGGACAACTTCACGGTGGAGTTTTTACTGCTAAGACACTTGGTGATATCAATGGTGATGTTCGTGTTGTGGAAATTCCTTTTAACTTTTTTCATGATCGCAAGAAGGCCCTAAAGACACTTGATGATTTAACGCCATTTTTAAATAAGAAAATTAATGAAAGTAATTTCGTTAATCTTGGCTTCTTTGATATTGGGATGGTTTACTTTGTTTCAAAAACAAAGATTTCTTCTATTGATAGTCTAAAAGGTGTAAAAATCTGGTCTTGGGAAGGGGATCCTCTTGTTGAAACTATTCTTGGAGAGATGAAGCTTGTTTCGGTTCAGCTACCTCTTCCTGATGTTTTGTCTTCTCTTTCAACTGGAATCATTGAAGCAGCTTATGCACCACCTTTAGCGATTCTATCAATGCAGTGGAATACTAAAGTTAAATATCTTATTGATTTCCCTCTTACAATGTCTGTTGGAGCCTTCTTAGTAAATGATAAAGTCTTTAATAAGATCTCTCCTGCAAACCAAAAGAAGGTATTAGCAATTTCTAAGAAGTATATTGATCTTGTTAAGGCGACAAATGAAAAAGACAATCAAGATGCTCTTGATCTGATGAAGGCATCTGGTGTTGAATTTGTTAAATTTAGTGATGCCGATATTAAACGTGGATATGAAGTACGTGAGGCAACAATTAAAAAGTTAAAAGGAAAATTATTTTCTGAAGAAGCATATAATAGACTTGAAAAAAGTTTAAAAGCTCAAAAGAAGTAGAAAGAACTCATGATACGCAAGATAGAAGAAGTTACAGATCTCGTTGTTGGCTGGCTAGTTGTGGCCAATGTTGCTGTTATGCTAGGCTTAAGTGTTTTGGCCATTATCTTTCGTTGGTTTGATATTTCATTTTCTTGGGTTGATCCACTTGTTCGACATCTCGTATTTGCTCTGGCCTTCTTAGGTGCAACACTTGCCAGTGGAAAGTCGAGGCATATTGCAATTGAGATTTTACCAAAATTTTTAGAGAGTGAAGGTAAACACCGTTCTTTATTCATTCTAAATAAGATAACTCAAGTGTGTATTATTGTTGGAACGACTTGGCTTTTTGCTTCAGGTGTTCAGTTCTATAATGTCGAGAAACAATTTGGAAACTTAACTTCACTGGGATTGCACTCTTCTGTTTTAGTTGCAATCATCCCAATTGGCTTTGCCCTGATCTTCATTCGCACGATCTTGGCATTTTTAAATTTTAAGGAAGATTATGAGCCTCATAACAATTAGTATTGCCGCATTTATTTTGGCACTAATTGGAGTGCCACTCTTTGTAGTTCTTGGAAGTCTTGCCCTTGCAGCTTTCTTTCATAATGGAATTGAGCCGTCGGCCGTCTCTGTTGAAATTTACCGTCTCGCATCGGCTCCGACAATTCTAACGATACCTCTTTTTACTTTTGCTGGTTACTTACTTGCTGAATCGAATGCACCAAAAAGACTATTTCGTTTCACGAATGCGCTACTTTCATGGATGCCTGGAGGAGTTGCTATTGTTGGACTTGTTCTTTGTGCTTTCTTTACTGCCTTTACTGGTGCTAGTGGGGTAACGATTGTTGCTTTAGGTGGATTAATTTATCCAATTCTTATGAATCGCGGCCACGATGATAAATTCACGATGGGATTTATTACGACTTCAGGTTCTTTAGGTCTTCTCTTTCCACCAAGCTTACCAATTATTCTCTATGGAATTGTAGCAGGAGTGGATATTGATCAGCTTTTTAAGGCCGGTATTGTTCCAGGAATGCTTCTCATCATTGGTTTAGCAATTTATTCAATCTTAAAGGCTCCGAAGAACCATAGTGAAAGAGGGAAGTTTGATTTGAAAGAGGCGCTTCTTTCTTTAAAGGGCGCAGCGTTTGAATTATTTTTGGCCCCTGCTGTACTTGTCGGAATTTACGGTGGGATTGTAACGGTTACAGAAGCAGCTGCCTTTACTGCGTTTTATATTTTAATGATCGAGTGCTTTGTCTATCGTGATCTAAGCTTTACAAAGGATGTACCTAAAATCGTTGTGGATTCAATGACAATGGTAGGTGCTATTTTAATTATTCTCTGTTGTGCTCTTGGCTTAACTAATTTCTTAGTAGATGAAGAGGTGCCTAATCAACTCTTTGGTGCTTTTAACCACATTCTTACGAACAAGTACGCTTTTCTTGCTTTCTTGAACATCTTCCTTTTAATTGTTGGAAGTTTAATGGATATATTTAGTGCGATAATTGTCGTCGTACCTCTCATCCTTCCATTAGCTCAAGAGTTTGATATTCATCCAATTCACTTGGCCATCGTCTTTTTAACAAATTTAGAGATCGGCTATATAACTCCTCCAGTGGGAATAAACCTCTTTATTAGTTCTATTCGATTTAAGAGACCGATTACTGAACTGTATCGCTCGGCCTTACCTTTTCTTCTTATTTTACTAATTTGTTTGGCCATTATTACCTATGTTCCTGCCCTGAGTCTTATCTGGGTAAAATAAAGAGGATGAATATTTTTAAATACTTACAAATTTTTGCCTTGGGTTTTACTGCCTCGGCCTTAGACGTGAATAAAGGTGAGTGGGACTTTGAAGTCTATGAAGGACCACTGGACCCTCGATTAGTTATTGATTATCAAAACGATAAACAAGAGTTCCTTGATGAGGTTACAGGGCGCACATACTTTAGTGTAATGCTTGAGCCTGCTATCTTTGATTTAACTCAAGAATTTGATCGCTATATCTATCCTAACTTTGCTTGTTCAAAGCATGAGATGACTGAAAATATTGAGTATATGCGCTACCTAGTGCGACTAACAAGTATTGCAAGTCTTTATGAGTTTTACCGTCAATCAAGTATTGCTCTTTATCAGTTAGGTGATGAAAAGAGTTGCGCTCTTAGCTATGATGCAATTTTTAAATCATGTAAGCCGAAGTCTAAAGATATGAAACTCTTTACTAAAAGAGTATCTGACTACTTTCCCGATATCGTTGACTGGGGGAAGTATCCTATTAAGCTCCAAACGGATCGACGTTTTGATTTAGCAAATTACCATCCAACTTTAGTTAAGATTCTTAGCAGTCACTTTGGTGGTGATAGCAAGACTTCTATTATTAACAGCTGCCAATTCGTTAAGAGTGAAATTCAAAGCTTGTGTAGTGAGGAAGATAGCTATTTATCTGCGCTAAATGTTGAAGAGATTAAGAAAGAAATTTTAACGACGAGTGCCTATAAAATTATCAATGCTAGTGGAAAAGGTGAGTCTTGTTTTTCTCGTTATGAAGAGATGACAAAGGATCAAGTTTCTATCGATAAGAAGAGTGCTGAGATTATTCGTACCGCATTAAAGGGTGAGGATGACTTAAAAGTTTTCTGGTTTGGTTCTTTGCGAGAGTTTGATGAGAAGGGGATTACTTTAGTTGAAGAAAAGGTCGTTAAAGAAGAACCTAAAATTGTAGCAAAGGTTGAAGTTAAAGAGCCTAAGGTTATCAAAACTGTTGATATAAAAACAATTAAAATCATTAGAAAACCTAAGCCTGAACCAAAGAAGCCTGAGCCAGTTAAAGAGATTGTTTTTTCTGCGTTTGAAACGGCAGTCTTAAATTATGAGAAGTCTAAGAAACAAACTGAAGTAGCAATGCCTTCTTTTAAAGACGATTATAAATTCTCAAAGAAAACTCTTGAAAGATTCAACGGTTCATTAAGAAGCTATCAAACAAGAAAACAACTTTCTAAAATGAAGAGAGTTGATAACCTTGGAAGCCTTCAGGCCCCAATGAGTTTAACGTTTATTAAGTATCTAATCGATTATAACCTTCATCAAGGTCTTTATAATATGACAAGTATTCTAGGAAATGAATTCTTTGTTATTAACGATCTAGAGGGGAGAACTCGTCCAATTAAGATTGTTCTTGATAATAATGAAGAGACGAAGTTTAGATGGAAGATTTGGGTTACTCAAGCTGAATAAGAAAGGCCCGCTATAAGCGGGCCTTCTATTTTGTAGATGCTTAATACTTACGTGATAGCTTCTTAAGTCTCTTCTCGTATGCAGATTTAACTGATAGAGCTAGGAAGAAACCTGCGTTTTCACCATTCTCATCTTGACCAAATAGTGAGATGTTACCAACTCTCTTGTCACCAGCTTTGAATGATTTTGTCCATGCAAATCCGTAAAGGTTAAAGTTTTGTAGTGGTACCCAAATACCAAAAACTTTTGGACCAACATAGAATGCCATGTTTTTAACTTTTTCAACAGTAAATGCTACTGCTGGTAGAGCACCTGCTGCTACACCTGGGATCATACGTCCACCAGGAAGAGTCTTAGGGTCTAGTCTATTTACATCTGATGAGAAAATATCATCAAGTGAAACAGTAAACGTTAGAACTGAACCAGCACCTTCTAGGTTAGGGTTAAGTCCGATAAATGACTTCTTGTACTTTGGTACTTTGTAAGTAGCACCTGCCATAATTGAAACATCTTCAAGTACCATTGAAACGACAACGTTATCTTCAAGTAGATTAACATTCGGTCCATCAACACCTGGGATTTCAACATTTCCTTCTCCACAAGAAACAGAGAAGAAAGAGAAGCTTAGTAGAGCCACGACTGTCAGTAGTCTTTTTCTTAATGTGATTTCCATATCCATACCTCACTAGTTTATAGGAAAAAATTCTCTCGTATGTTCATCTATCGACAGATATGAAGGGGTTCTTAATTTTTTTTGAAGAAAAAAAAAGCCCCTAGATTCCTAGGGGCATTTTTCCTGTATAGAATGTTTTGGTCAGTTATTACAGAATTTTTAAAACTTCTGATTAGTATCTATCAGCAAGTCTTTCAAGTGATCTTTCTTGTGAGCTTGAAACTGTAAGCGCTAAGAAGAAACCACCGTTTTCACCATTTGCATCTTCACCAACAAGTGAAAGGTTACCAACTCTCTTGCTATCAGTATAGAAACGAGTTGTAAGCATTGCACCTGCCATATTAAGGTTGTTTACTGGAACCCAAATACCAAAGATTTGTGGACCTACGTAAAAAGCAATATTCTTAATACTTGGTACTGAGAAAGCAACTGCTGGAAGGGCACCACCAGAAACACCTGGAATTGCACGTCCACCTGGTAGAGTAAGTGGATCAAGACGATCAACTTTTCCGCCAAAAATATCATCTAACGATACAGAGAAAGCAAGTAGTGTACCGTTTGATTGAAGGTCTGGTGAAATTTCAACATAAGAATTTGTGTAGTTAGGGATATTGAAACGAGCTCCACCCTCAACAACAACGTTTTCTAAAATAATATCAACTAAGATATCATCACCTAGAAGGACTACTTTTGGTCCATCTACACCTGGAATGTCCATGTTTCTAGAACTGTCCCCCGAACCACATGACGTCGTTAATAGTGACAGGGCCATAAGTGCAGAAGTGATTAAAAGTTTTGATTGCTTAAATACTACAGAATTTTTCATAATTACCTCAAATGACTTTCTATTGATTATTCATTTTCCTTTTAATAGAAGTCTCTTTGAAGGCTTGTGCTCTTTTACAACTAATTGAACTCCACTGACGTACGACAAAGACCACAAATCGTTCTCTCTTCAATTTCGATAAATGCATTATGAAGAAATCAAGAATTTAAACAAGGTGATGTTGATCTGAATTTACTTTTTTTGAAAAAAATGTAAATTTTTTCAGAAATGGTCTTGTTATTTCAGCTACTTACTTGTTCTCTACATGACTTTTTTTGAGGGTGATCGCCTCGGATGGTCGTTTAGAATTTTACTTTCAAAACTGCCGTAGAAAATGGACACTGCCTTTGTAACTAGTCGAAACCTTAATCGAAAAGGCCCATCCCCCGAAATTTTCCACCTAACATCTCAAGTGAGAAAAGGTTAAAATATAGGGGTGAGATTATTAAGTGACAGAACAAATTTACGAACTAATTCAACAACGGCCACTAAGAAAGTAGGGCGTAGTAATGCCGCTGCAGACTTACCTGTTGCTTCAAAATCTACTGGTGGTCAAAGTATCGTTCGACGTGAAAGGCCTTCTGAGCTAAGTAGAGGCGAAATTAAGGCAAAAATAGAAAATCACAAAAGAGAAAAAGAAGAAAAAATGAAGGCCGCAATTGCTGAACATAAAGCTACTAAGCAAGGGCAAGCAGTGCAAAAAGCGTCTTCACCTGTAGAGAAAAAAGCGCAGGCCATTAAAGAGGCGACAAAGGCGGAAGTAAAGATCACTCCTGAAGGAGAGCCTTTTGGTGATATCGCAAAGAATGATCCAAAAGATCCAGCTACTCAAGAAAAGCTTAAGGGTGTACTAACAGCAGGGGCATTTAATTTTTCTGATAAAGAAAGAGATGTTCTGGCAAAAATTCTTAATCAGTAGAGTCTACTTACTCAATCATTAATTCAATTTTTTCAATCACCTCAGGAATGACCTTTGCAAGATTTCCATCAATGATTGTAGCTGCTGAGTGGTTGTGTCCACCACCACCAAGGGCCTGGGCAATCACGCCAACGTCAACTGTTTGATTGACTGAGCGAAATGAGATCTTAACTTTGTCACCAACTTCTCTAAACATACAAGCAACCTCAATACCTTCAAGAATGAGTAGGTGATTGATAAAGCCGTGAGTGTCTTCAGTTTCACAACCAAAGCTTTCAATCTCTTCTTCTGTTAGAGAAATCCAAGCAACCTTGCCATTAGGACTCATTTGACAAGAGGATAGAACCTTTCCTATGAGCTTCATGTATTCAACTTGTTTAACACCGTTGATTTGATTAAATGCTTGAGGAGGAGAAATTCCAGTATCCATAAGTTTTGCAACAATACGATGCGTATTACCTGTTACAGTAGGATAGCGGAATGAGCTTGTGTCGATAATAATTGAAGTATAAAGGGCCAAGGCCATTTTCTTATCAAATTTTACACCAAGCGCCTCAATTAACTCGCCAACTAGTTCTCCTGTTGCTGCCTTTGAAGAATCGACACAGTGGATAGCTGCAATTTCTTTTGGGCAAGGGTGGTGATCGATAAATAGAAGCTCGCTTGATTTTAAAACAAGCTCTTGAACGTTCTTTCCGATGCGAGGAAGAGCGTTAGTATCTGTTACGATAAATAAATCAATTTTATCAAAGTAGTCTTTTGAATCATTGTAATTTGTAATCACACCATCTGGATCTAGGTAGCGATAGCGATCGAATAATTTTTCTTCATTAATGCAGATTGCATTCTTCCCAAGCTTTCTTAAGGCCATGCAAAGGGCAATCTCACTTCCGATACCATCGGCGTCTGGAAAGATGTGAGTTGTAATAACAATATTATTAGCTTTTTCAATAAGCTTCTTGAAGCGTTCTACATTTCTGGTCATATTTATCCTAGTCGGCAGAGTTAGGTAAATGATTAAATTTTAAGACTTTTCTTATTGTTTCATTTTTTGCTAGGATTTTAAAGAAGGATTTTTAATTAAGGACTTATGGAATGAGTGACAATAACCTTGTAGAGTTGTCGGACATTAGAAAAACATTTCCTGGTAAAGATGTTCTCAAAGGGGTGAATCTCACAATTGGTCGCAAAGGAGTTTTAGGATTCCTTGGACCAAATGGTGCAGGTAAGTCGACTCTAATGAAAATCATCCTTGAAGAGCAGGAGTATACGGGGGGAAGTCTCGTTAAAGATAGCGAGCTAACGATTGGCTACCTTCCTGAAGAGCCAGCGCTCTATCGCCATATGTGTGTTAGGCCATTTCTAAAATTCGTCCAAGAAATTTATCAAGTTGAAGAAAATATCTATTCAATCGAAGAAGTTATTGAGAAGTGCGGACTTAAAGAAGTTGCTCATCAAAGAATTGAGAATTTATCTAAAGGTTATAAACAAAAAGTAGGGATTGCTGCTGCAATTTGCCACAATCCAAAGCTTCTTGTGCTAGATGAACCACTTGTTGGGCTTGACCCACATGCCATTATTCAAATTAAGGACGTGATTAAGGATCTTTCAAAAGATCACACGATCTTCATTTCTTCTCATCAGTTAAGTGATCTTGCTTCGATTTGTGATGATATTGCAATCCTTAATGAAGGTATCATTGTTGCTCATGGGCCTATAGGTGATATTGAAAAGCAGCTTGAAGTTGATCAAAGAGTTGAAGTTGAGTTTGAATTAGTTGATGAAAATAAGCTTCAAGGCCTAAAAGAGATGGGAATAAGCTTTATTAAAAAGAATGATCTTTATGAGTTTAGCGGACAAACACAAGACAGTGATTTAAGAATTACGCTATCTAAATATTTTGCTCAAAATGATTTAGCTATTTTATCGCAGCAAAATATTAAGGTAGGACTTGAGGATATCTTTAAAAAGCTAACAGCAAAAAAGGAGGGAACTCATGAATAAGAAGCTTCCTCTGTTTAAAGGTATTAAGTTGATTTATAAGAAAGAAATTAGCGAAAGCTTTTCTTCTCCAATTATTTATATCTTTGCGGCCATCTCAAATTTTATTATGTCTGCAATCTTTTACAATAATCTACAAATGGCACCGCAATTAACAAATAAGACAATAGTGGACTTTGTTATTGCACCGACATTTTCAGCACTTAATTTTATTCTTCTCTTCTTTGCTCCAATGCTAACGATGGGAGCCTTTGTGAAGGAGAAGAGAGAAAATACTTTTGGGCTTTTAAAGCTTTCAAATTTAACTGACGATTCAATCTTCTTTGCAAAGTATTTTGCAGCTGCAACGAAGCTTGTTTTCATTACTTTACCTATTTTTATTATTCCACTTTTCTTAGCGCCAAAAGGCTTTAACGACTTTGCCATTTTATTTACAAATATGCTGGGAATTTATGGACTAGGGCTTTGTTACTTAATTGTTGGGCTTAACGCTTCATTATTAAGTCGCTCTTATATTGCATCCATTGTTATTTCATTTGGTGCACTTTTTTCTTTCTTAATTATTTATGCAAGCTCGAATGTTATTGATAATGAAATGATTCAGGCCATGATGAGATACTTTAGTTTTAGCTCACATATCTTCTATTTCGCTAGAGGAGCTGTTTCTAGCTTTGACTTAGTTTATATCCTTTCTTTCGTTGGCTTCTTTAGCTTTATTGGTATTCGAAACTTGGGAGTTAGAAAATGAAGAAAATTACCCTAAGCCTCTGTGCCATTTTTTATCTTATTGCTTGTTTTCTATTTCTTATAATTCCTGAGCATATTTTTTTAGTTGGCGCGACATTTATCATTGCTCTTTGTTTAACTCTTCTAACTTTTTACTTTCATCTTGAAGAAGTTAAAAATTTTGTTAAGAGTACATTTGGAAAAAATCTTCTATCAAACTTTACTGCCTTCTTTCTAATATTTTGTATCCTTGCAGTATTAAACCTAATTGTTTTTAAACGAGGACCAATCTGGGACTTAAGTAAAAGACAATTAAATACTCTTTCTGAACTAACAATTAAAACTGTTAAGAAGATTGATGATAAGGTTGAAATGGTGGTCTTTTCTAATAAAGAATCAAAGAATGCTATTCTTTCACTACTTGAACTTTATAAGAATCAAAATCCTTCACTTGTGACTAAGTTTTATGATCCTGAGTTAAGGCCAGATATGATTGCTCAATATGGAGTGACAGTTTCTCCTTCAATTGTATTAGCAAAACAAGATGGACAAGAACTTAAGAAAGTTGTGGTGACTCGTATTCTTGAGTTAGGAATTACTAATGGTCTCATTCGACTTGAAAGAGATAAGGATCCAACTATTTGTTTTAATTATAATGCGAAATTTCAAGATAGTTCTGATAATGGTTTTACAGGACTATTACATGTTCTTAAGCAGTCGGCTTATCGTTTAAATGTAGTTGATCTTTTAAAAGCAAATGAAATTCCCAAGTCTTGTGATGTCTTTACGATTCTTGAGCCAACAAATGATTTCTCAAAAGAAGAAATCTCAAAACTAGAAAATTACTACTTCGATGGTGGTCGAGTTTTTGCAGCGATTATGCCGAATTTCCACGGAGAAAAGCTGGCAAATATAAAGAAATTCTTTTCGGATAACGGACTTAATATTGCAAATGACATCGTGATGGATCCTGTTAATGGACTTGAGTCATCAAAAGGGACTGCGCCGATTATTTCTCGCTACGATTCTTTAAATATCAATTCAGACTTTACTGAGAGAGTTTTCTTTCCGCTTGTTTCGTCCATAACTTCAACTCTACCACAAGAAGAGAAGGGAAGTTTCCACGCCCTGGCAACCTCGACGCCTGAAGGCTGGGCAGAGAAGAAGATGATTTCTGTTATCGCTGGGGATGTAAAAAAAGATAGTGAGGATATTGAAGGACCTATTGATATGGCCGCGGCCATTACAAGAGATGGAGTTCCTGCAATTGTTGCTATTGGAAACTCTGCCTTTATTTCAAATAAGTTCTTTAGTTATCAAAGTAATTTTAAATATGTATCAAATCTTTATCACTGGTTATCAGGTCAAGGACAACTGACTTCTCTACACTCAGTCGTATTTAAAGAAATTCCACTTTTAGTTTCAGATATTGAAAAGAAAGTGATTTTTTATTTCTCTATTGTTGTTCTGCCTCTTGTTTATCTTGTGATCGCTTTAGTTCTTTACCAGAGAAGGAAGTTTGCAGCTTAATGAAGAATCGTTATCTCTTTGTCATATTAGTTCTTTCTATTTTTGCAGCGTATTTCTTAGTTGAAAAAGATGAGCAGAAGGAAGTTGCCTTAATAACTCAGAAAAGAAATATTCTTAGCTTCTCTACTTATGGAAAGATTAAATCAATTACTGTTGCTGGAAATACAATTGAGATAAAAGAAGCAATTGAAGATAATCTTAACCTTTTCTATGATGAATTACAGAAGCTGAAAGTTGATCGCATCCTTGAAAGTGATGAAGTAGACGAGAATCTTTTAAAATTTGATGGGGCAGAGACTATCACATTTAATTTTACTAGCGGAAAAGTTGTCAGCTTCTTAGTGGGAAAGAAGATTGAATTAAATCAGTCTTTTTATATGGCCGTAATTGATGGACAAAAGTCGACATGGCTTATTGCTCGCTTCGAAACAGCTTTTCCAGCAGATGCTAACGATAAGAATCGCGATCGCTCAAGTATTCCTTATGAGAAATTTCGTGAAGTTTTACAAACACCTAAAGAGTTTTTTTATACTGAACTTAAAGAGTAGGTCATTGCCTAGTTTCAATTTATGAGGAACTCGATTAAAATAGAGACGTGCTAGAAATATATATTCAATACATTAAATTTCTTCTTTATCCGAAACTTGTGAACTCTAATATAGCTCACCACAGGTTAGAGATAGAACGCATTAAAGAAGCGAGGCTTTTTGAGATCGTTAAAGAGGAGAGTGAGCGTGGAGTTAATTTAAAGTTTGCAGACTTCGCTCTAGCTTCATGGCCCTTTGTTTTCATTTATGGACTATACTCTCTTGCACAAATTCATATTGGAATAAATCTTGCGGGGAAAATGGCCGAAGATGGTTTCTTGCCAGCAATCTTTTCTTCAAGTGAATTTCAACAGAAGCTTTTTCTCTTTTCGACACTTTTTAAAGTCGTCTTCTTTCCACTTTCTGCTTGGGTATTTGTTAAGTTCTGGCGTTTAATTATCACAATGTTTGCAAGTCTATTCGATAAAGACCTAAAGGATATTGAGTTAGAAGATGTGATAGCAGGTGCGTTAGTTGGGAATTTCTTCTTAATCATCCCAATTTTTGGAGATTTTTTAAAATTTATTTCTCAAGTGATCTACTTGTACTTTGGACTGCGTTATAATCTGCAATTCTCATTTGTGCAGAGCTTCTTCATCCTTATGTCTCCGTTATTACTCATCGTGGGCTTCATGCTCTTTATGGTGATGTACCTAACGCTCATGATAAGCTTTATTTAGTCTTTACGCGTTGAGCGCATTGCCTTCCTTTTTTGAAAGAAGATGTAAGTGGCCTAAAACTGGCCCGGCCGTCATAATAGAATTTAGAGACACAACACAAAAAAAATCTGACATTAAGAGGAGTTTAAGTCAATGTACGCAAGTCACGCACACGCAACTGGTGGCATTGAAGTCGTATGCGGCCCAATGTTTTCTGGAAAAACGGAAGAACTTATCCGTCGAGTAACTAGAGCACAAATTGCTCGTCAAAAAGTTCAAATTTTCAAGCCTGTTATTGATGATCGCTATCACAAGACAAATGTCGTAAGTCATTCGTCACGTCATGTGGAAGCTGAGCCTGTCAAAGACGCAGTTGAAATCTTACAGAAGGTTTATGATTCAACTCGTATCGTGGCAATTGATGAGGTTCAATTCTTTGATGCAACAATTATCAAAGTTGTTTCAAAGTTAGCACGTCGTGGAATTCGCGTTATCTGTGCTGGTCTTGATCAAGATTTCAAATCAAAGCCATTTGGTCCAATGCCTGAGCTTTTATGTATTGCTGATGATGTTATGAAGATTCAAGCGATTTGTACTGTTTGTGGCGCACCTGCTTCGAAGTCTTACAGACTACCATCTGACAATAATAAAACAGTATTAGTAGGTGAGGCCGATCTTTACGAAGCTCGTTGTCGTGCTCACTTCGATTACTACGAAGAAGATGAAGATGTTAAGGCATTTTCGATTTCACTTGGAGGCCTAAAAGAGGTAAACTCTAATGGCGAGGTGAAATTGAACAATGAAAACACAATCTAAAAATTCGAACCAATATAAAATTAGTCAAATCGAACATAAGTATGGAGAGAATGTTTTTATTCTCTCCAATCCTCTTGCTGAAAGTTTACTTGCACGCTTCTCAAGCGAAGGTGTTATTCAGCCAGAATTAAATCACTTAATTCATAAACTCTATTTCATTTTATTAGAATCTGTTTTAGGAAACTCGTTTCCTAAAGAAGTCGTGGAAGTGCGCTCTCGTATGGCCGGATTAACAGAGAAGGCCATCTTTAAACAAGAGGTGATAAAAAGGGAACAGCCAGTTCTTTGTGTGGACCTTGCTCGCGCTGGAACTTTTCCAAGTCATATCTGTTTTGAGAATTTAAATTACTTTTTAAATCCTGAACTAATTCGCCAAGACCATTTCTATGTTCAGCGCAAAGTCGATGAGAATGAGCAGGTCATTGGTGTTGATGTTTCGGGCTCAAAAATTGGTGGTGGCCAAGAAAATGCTATTGTTCTGCTTCCTGATCCAATGGGAGCAACAGGTGGTTCAATGTCATTTGCCGTTGGTCATTATAAAGACAAAGTTAAAGGGCGTGCACTTAAGTATATTTCACTTAATCTTATCGTAACTCCTGAGTATATTAAGAGAATGCAAAAAGATCATCCAGATGTTGAAATCTATGCTCTTAGACTTGATCGTGGGCTATCTCCAGATCATGTTCTTAAAACAATTCCAGGAACACTGTGGGATGAAGAAGTTGGGCTTACTGGAAAGCAATATATTGTTCCGGGCGCAGGTGGCGTTGGGGAAATTTTAAATAATTCATTTGTATAGGAATTGGGGAAGAATTCATGGCAATCGAAACTTATTTTTCTGAAGAGAAAATTAACGAAAGAATCAAAGAGCTTGCAACTAAGATTGATTCAGACTTTCAAGGTGAGGAAGTTGTGATCATTGGCGTGCTTAACGGAGCCTTCGTTTTTGTGGCCGATCTAATTCGCCAAATGAGTTCTCCTGTATATTTTGACTTCATTGGAGCAAGTTCTTACAAAGGGACCGAAAGTACTGGAAAGGTTTCCATTACAAAAGATATTAAAGTCGATATCAAAGATAAGAATGTTATTCTTGTTGAAGATATCGTGGACACAGGTCTTACAATTAGTGAGCTAACGAAAATGTTAAAAGAAAGAGGGCCTAAGACAATTAAGCTAGCGACTCTTTTACATAAGAAAGTAAAAACACAACACGAAGTTCAAATTGATTACCTCGGCTTTGAAATTGAGGATAAATTTGTTATCGGCTATGGGCTTGACTTTGATGGCCGCTACCGAGAGCTTCCGTTTATTGGAATTTATAATGGATAATATGATTGCCAAGGCCGAAGGATCGGTTCGCGTTGACCTTCTTGGTGGAACTCTTGATATTGTTCCACTAAATCAGGTCTTAAGACATACAATTACTCTTAATCTTGCAACTTCTCTTAAGGCCAAGGTTAAGGTTGAAGAAATAGAATTTGAGGGTGTTGAGTTTGTTTCAGTTGATTACGATTCGGTAACAAGACACTCTAGCGTAGAATTCACATACGAAGACTTTGATAGTGATACATTTGGAGCTTTATCTTTTCTGGCCCAAATTCTTCATCACTTTAAATTAACTAGTGGTATTCGTTTAACGACAGAGTCTGGTTCTCCTCCGGGGGCAGGCCTTGGTGGTTCGTCTTCTATGGGAGTAACTGTTTATAAGGCCCTGTGTGACTATTGTGGAGTTGAGTTTCATCGCCAAACTGCGATTAATACAGTTCAAAATATTGAGGCCAAGATTTTAAATAAGGGCCCTTGTGGGTATCAGGATTATTATCCTGCTCTTTATGGTGGCGTACTTGCTCTAAAGGCGACAAATAGTTGTATTGAAGTTGAGCAGCTCTACAATGAAGAATTTAAGAGCTTTGTGGAGTCACACTTAACACTTGTGTATTCAGGACAACTTAGACTTTCGGCCATTAATAATTGGCAAGTTTATAAAGACTTCTTTGATAATCAAAATGGTGTAAGAGAAGGGCTTGGAAAAATTCGTGATTTAACTTTTAGCGCATACAATGCAATTCGAAATGGTGAGTACGATGACTTTCTTGGAATGCTTTGCCAAGAGGGTGTGCAAAGAGAAAAGCTATTTTCGGGTATTGTTACAGATGATATGCGAGATATTTATAATAAACTTCGTGAAAAAGACTTGGTTATTGGAATGAAGGTTTGTGGAGCTGGCGGAGGCGGATGTTTCTTACTGGCACATGGCCCTCAGCATAAGTCCCAGGTTTTAAAAGAACTAGCACGTGTAAAAGATATGCAAGTGTTAGAGTTTAGTGTTGAGAAACCGCTATGAATTTAAGCTTCAATCGTGTTGCAGGACTATCAATGAAAGGTGGACGAAGAGATAATTTCTTCTTCTGTCTTCTTGATCATCACGAGGGGAGCGGACGCTGGTTTTTAAAATCAATTCTACATGTAAAAGATGAAGTTCGTGATGAAGACGTTGAGGATGGTGATGATATCCTCAATCAGTGGATAGATAAGTATAATCTTAAGCACGTTATTATCGACTTTCCATTATCGAAGCCTCCTTGTCATAACTGTGACCTTAAGTGTCCAGGTGTCGCAAAATGCCCAGTTGGCGATGTGAAGCAGGTTCGTGAAGATATTGCATCGATCTTAGAGATGGATCGAAAGATGGAAGAGGAAAATCCAAAAGAGTATGAGCGAAAGAGAAATTTTGAAGACCTCACTCATTTTGATCGCGATACATTTGTAAAAGAGTCTAATGATTTCATGCTTTCGAAGTCTTTTAAGAGAAGATTAAAGAAAGGCTTTATTCCTTACTGGAATCGCTCTCTTGATTTTTGGATATGGTGCTCTTATCACGATCAGCTATTAGAGCTCTTCAATACAACTTTTGATTCATTTGGAAATACATCTCTTATGATGCTTTCACGCTTCTCATATATGAAGAGACACTTTCCTGAAGAGTGCCAATTCTATGAAGGACATGTAAACCTCATTCTATTAGAGCTTCTAAAGAGTCGCATTGTCCTTAAAAAAAATATCGTCAATTTAACGGATCTTGATCTTGGAGTTGAGGCACGCCTTGATATCGTTAAAAAGATTGAGAATAAATTGGGAATCTTTATTTACGATAATGATCTTGAAGTTATTGTAAAAAATGTAAGGGCCTTTGACTCATTCTTACTTGCTGTTTGTGGATTGCAAAAAGCAAAGGGACAAGCTCGCAGTATGCCAGATTGGACTCTTCCTCACTTAACAAATTTTATTCTTCCTTCATTTGATCCACGTGCTTAAAGCCTAGTGCATTAAATAAAAGTAAAACCCCTGGAATCATAAACATGGCCACTCTTGGAGTATCAAGATTAAAGAGCGCTATAGAGATCATAAGCACGCCACCTGTCCATGAATAGAGTTTGATATAACTCTGTGCAAACTTTTTATTATAGAGGCGAAAGATATAAATAATTAGGTGAATAATTAAGTAGACACAAATAATTGAGATCACCGTATGGACCATTAATTGGATAACTTGATCTTGAAAGTGAGGATCTTTTATTCCATTTGCAATATTCGGATCAACAAGCCTTAGTGATTGATAAGCAATCTTAAAGCTTTCTCGATAGGTTTGCGGATTTGCGTAAACTAAATAAAGATAAAAAGCGACAAAAGCATCTGCAATCATACATGTCGAAATACTTAGAAATTTGAATTTCTTTTTGCTAAACTTAGAAAAAATATTTTTTAGAAATGAAGAGTTATTTGAATTAGTCATAAGCTAATTATTGGAAATAAAATATGGTTTTACAAGTTGTGTTATTAATTCTTGCTATTGTTATGCTTTACTATGGTGCAGAGTTCGCTCTGGAGTCAGCTGAAAAGATTGGACTTGCTCTAGGGTTATCACCACTTGTTATCGGTTTATTAATTGTGGGCTTTGGGACTTCGCTTCCGGAATTCTTCGTTTCTCAACTTGCAAGTTATCGCGGTGAGCCGGGAATTGCTCTGGGAAATATTGTCGGCTCTAATATTGCCAACCTTTTTCTAATTCTTGGTGTATCTGGATTAATGGGACGTCTTTTCATCTCTGGAACAGAAATCAAGAAACAACTTCTTCTACACCTTGCACTTACAGTAATTCTTGGGATCGTTCTTCTACAAGATCAAATCTACTGGTGGGGAAGTGCTCTACTAATTGGTTTTATGCTTTTCTATCTATGGGACACATTTGCTTCGATGAAAAAAGAGCGTGCTCACCTAGGTAATCAAGAACAGCCTCATCACATGGATGAGAAAATAGGGCCAAAAGAAATCATTCACCTTTTTGCTGGCTTTGCCCTTTTATATGGAGGGGGAGAGTTACTGGTTAAAAGTGGAACAGCTGTTGCTCTTGAGTTTGGAATTTCAAATTATGTTATTTCGGCAATTTTCGTTGCCTTTGGTACTTCATTCCCTGAACTGGTTACGGCAATCATGACAAGTCGTAAGGGAAAGAACTCGGATATCATTACAGGAAATATTATCGGTTCAAATATTTTCAATGCGGCTTTTGTTTTAGGTAGTTTAGTGTTCTATAAAATCAAGATTGCGGAAAACTTTATACCGGAGATGTCCGCTCTACTATTTGCTTCACTATTTTTACTAGCAATCTGTTTTGCAAAAAGGGCCTTTTACCGCATCGCTGGTGGAGTTTTCCTGGCCTGCTATATTGCCATGGTCCTATACTGGGTTCGTTAAAGCACAAAGTTCCTTCTAGTTTATAAACATGGAAGTGTTAAAATAACTCCTATGAGCTTTAACGTACTAGTGGCCGAACCAGATTTTGAACTAAGTGATATTTATGTCTTGGGTATTGAAAATGCATTTCAAGGTGTAAACGTCATTCGTGTTTCAAACTTTCGCGAATTAAAATTAAAGCTTCAATCATCAAAAGATTATAAATTAATTGTCACAGACTATTTTAGAGAAGGTGATGATGATATCTTCTCATTCTATGATTCAATTGATTGTAATATCCCATCTCTTGTCATTACTTCATACACTGAAGCAGAGTTTGTTAACTTTGAAAGAGATGTAACTTATCATAAGAAAAGAGAACATCTACCAAAGCCATTTTCATTTGTTAAATTTGAAAAGCTTCTAACTCAATTAGGTGGTGTTTCTACTTTTGTTCAATCAAGTAGTGCATATAAGAAAATTAATACAGAGTACTTCTTAAGAGGAACTCTGGCCATTTGTGATACATACGTAAAGCTTAGTGACTCTAAATTCGTAAAGGTTATTCACCGCGGAGACACATTTACGATTTCACAAATTGAGAGCTATCTTGATCGCGATATAAACTACCTCTATATCAACAAAGACGATATCGATGAGTACGTTAAGAAAGCAGGAGAGGTTTCATTTTTAAAGTATGATCCCTCAACTCCAGCAGAGCATCTTGATATAGCTCAAAAGTCCATGATGACTCTAAAGCGCCTCGTTGGCCGCTATGGAATTAGCACAGGAACATCTACTGTTGTTGATAGCTATGTTTCAAATATTTCAAAACTTGCGCAGGGAAGTCCAAAACTTCGAAACCTTTTAAAAGAGCGCGAGAATATGACAAATTATCTCTACGATCATTGTTATCTAACAAGCCTCTTTGCCGTTGAAATTTCAAAGCAACTAGAGTGGGGGAAGAAAGATAATATTGAAACTCTTATTCGAACAGCTGTCTTTCATGATCTTCTACTTGAAGATGAGGCCCTTGCTCGTATTTCGTCACAAGAAGAACTACTTAAGGCCGAGCTTACAGATTATGATAAGAACCTTGTCCTTGGGCACGGACGCTTAATTAGTGAGATGCTTGAGAAGGAAGGGCTGGCAGATCAGAATATGTATGAGATTCTAATTAACCACCACGAAAGGCCAGATGGGTCCGGATTTCCTCGTGGACTTTATGCGAATCAGATTAAGCCACTAACGGCCGTCTTTATTGTTGCCCATGAACTTGCTAAGCAAATTGAGCTTCGAAACTACAATCTCGACGAAAGCCGTACTATTTATCAGTACTTAGCGGATAATTTCGGACGCGATCACTTTGAAAAAATCATCAAAATTGTCGATAAAATCTTAAAATAATGATAGGGTGCATCTTATTATTTAATCGTAAGAACGGAATATTTCGTGGCCACTAAATATATTTTAGGTATTGAAACAAGTTGTGATGATACATCAGTAGCAGTTCTAAAGGGAGATCCTGATAAGATTTCTCAAGGTGAAGTGCCTGAGGTGTTGGCCTTTGAGCTATTTTCTCAAGAACAAATGCTCGCCCAATGGGGTGGAGTTGTTCCAGAAATTGCCTCTCGAAATCATCTTGAAAAATTAGCACCTCTTATCAAGCAAACAATTGGTAAGGCCGGTGTAAACCTTTCTGATATTGATCTTGTTGGTGTGACGACTTTCCCTGGACTGCTAGGGCCATTACTTACAGGACTTAATGCTGCTAAGACAATTTCTCTTTTAAAGAAAGTTGATCTCTTTGCAGTAAACCATCTCTTTGCTCACCTGGAAGCAATCCACTTAACAGAAAAAGTCTCATATCCATACTTAGGACTTCTCGTAAGTGGAGGCCACAGCCTCTACACACTTGTGAGCGCAAGTGATGAGATTGAAGTTCTTGGCTCAACAATTGATGACGCCGCTGGTGAAGCATATGACAAAGGTGGAAAGCTAATGGGGCTAGGCTATCCTGCTGGTCGCATTATTGATGATCTTGCAAAAGAAGGTGATATTAATCGCTTTGAGTTTCCAATTGGGCTTAAGACATCAAAAGATTGCAACCTAAGCTTTTCTGGTGTGAAGACATCTTTAAGAACCTTTCTCGATAAGAATCCTCAGTATCTTGTAAAGTCTCCAGAAGATATTAATCAAGATACAAAAGATATTTGTGCTTCTTATCAGCATGCTATCGTTTCAGCTCTTAAGCTTAAGCTACGTTATGCACTTGAAGCAGCAAAAGAGAAGGGATTTAATAATCTTCCAATTGTTGTTGGTGGTGGAGTTGCTTGTAATAGCTATCTTAGAAAAGTGCTTCAAGAAAAGTATAAGCAGGTACATTTTGTACAGCCGAAATTTTGTACCGACAATGGTGCAATGATCGCTAATTATGCTTTTAGAAACTATAATAGTCGTATCCAGTATCCTGATACACTAAGTATCGATGCCAGATCACGATTTATTAATAAGAAAGAACATAGGAAGGCCTAATCATGGAAGAATCAAAATCAAAACTACCTTGGGCCAATAAAGAACTCGGTCAGCACTTTTTAAATAATCAAAATATCATTACTAAAATTACAGATGATTATGCAGATGTTGCAAAGAATATCATCGAAGTTGGACCTGGTCCTGGAATCCTAACAAAGCATCTTGCTGCTCATGATGGCAATCTTAACGTTGTTGAAATGGATACTCGTATGATCGAATATCTTGGACCAATCGTTAAAGAAGAAAATATTCTTTTCACAGATGCCCTTGCGCTAGATTTTGATCAATTTATTAGCGATAAGAATATTAGTGACGAGTTATGGCTGGTTTCAAACCTACCATACAATATCTCGACACCACTTCTTTTAAAATTTCTACAAACACCAGCGATTAAGTATATGACGCTGATGTTTCAAAAAGAAGTTGCTGATAAGGTTTTTGCCTTTGCTTCAAAGAAGAATTACATGGGGTCTTTAATGGCCCTATCACAAACATATTTTAAGACATCTTTGCTTGTAAAAGCGCCTCCAGGTGCCTTTACACCTCCGCCAAAGGTTGACTCTGCTGTAATTAGCTTTGAGCGCCTGGAGAGTCCAGTGATTCCTCTGTCTGAATTTAGTAAATTTGAGAAATTCTTAAGAGCTGTCTTTCAATTTAAGAGAAAACAGCTTGGAAAAGTTCTTAAAACTTATGCTCCAGCGGATAAGATTGCCGAGGCCCTGGCCAAAATCAATCAGCCTTTGACAGTTAGAGCAGAAGCGCTAAAATTAGAGGACCTTCAAAATTTATATAAGTATCTAAATGAGTAAATAATGGGAAAGAAAATAATCGCCAAAAATAAAAGAGCAAAGTTCGACTATCAAATACTTGAACTTTACGAAGCAGGAATGATGTTAGTGGGAACTGAGGTTAAGTCTTTGCGCGCTGGAAAAGTCTCAATTGGTGAGTCCCATATTACAATTGATAAGAACGGCGAAGTTTGGGCCAATAATATCAAAATCCCTGAATACGAATTTGGAAATCAATTCAATCACGAAGAGGCGAGAAAGAGAAAACTTCTTTTAAATGAAAAGGAAATTGCTGAAATCGCTCACCGTGTGAAGGCCGAAAGGCTTACGATTGTTCCAACGATCATCTATTTTAAAGGCTCACGTGTTAAGCTTGAAATTGCTCTTGCAAAAGGGAAGAAGCTTCATGATAAGAGATCTGATCAGCAGAAAAAAGATGTTGAGAAGAAGCTAAGAAAAGGGGACTATCAGTAAGAAACTGAAGTCCCCGTCGTATTTTTAGTGTGTCATTTTTTGATACATTTTATCGAAGTACTCGTCATTTACTCCAGAATAAATTCCATCGCGATCTTTCTTATACCACTCTGGTGATTGGTCACTAGTGTGACAACCAAGACATTTATTCTTAATGGCCGCTTTTGTATGGGCCTTTTTTTGTGTCTCATCTTCAATGGCAAATGGGTGATCTGTTACCATCGAGTGGCAGTTTAGACACTGAACATTAGCAAATGAGTGCTCCACATTGTGTTTCTCATTGGCCTTATCCCATGCAACGCGAATTGATTTTATTTTTTTAGGATCAAGCTTGCGAACAGAAGCAACACCACTAAAGGCCTTTGATACATCCTGCCAGTACTTTTGTTTGTGAGCATTAAATTTGGCATCACTTGTTTTTAAATCTTTAAAGTGCACGATATCGTTGTGGTTGATATAGCCACCTTCTTCATTCATTCCAAGAGAGTGACACTGCATACAGCTCGTTTTATTCTCTTCTTTGGCAATCATAAGAGTTCCAAAAGAAATCGCGTGAGGTGTCTTGGCCCAGTGATCACCTTGATCTGAGTGACACTCAAGACAGCTTTTTGTATCGGCAAGCTTTTTAATACCGCTATCAGCAAAGCTTAGGCTTTTTTGTTCTTTATCGCGAATGCTATCAAGCTCTTGTTTGTGATTATTGATATAGCTTGTAAAAGGGTTATTTGGAATCCTCTCTCCCAACTGCTCACGCATTTCATGGTAAGAGAATTCTTTTTCAATTTTTTCAGTCCCTGCAGAGAAGGCGACTTCTCCGATATAGTGGTTCTTTGAGAGAACTTGAACGATTTGTGTTGTACCAACGTCAATAGAGTAATTTGTAAAACTTTGTGAGTGTGAACCAATTATCCAATCGATCATCGGGTATGTTTCAGCAAATTTCTTATCGTAATCAAGTCCAGCATGGGACATGAGAACTAGTTTATGGAGTGGATTCTTATCATCAAAGCCAGCTTCTTTAAGCGTTGTTAATGTATTTTTAAAGTTTTTAACTGGATTGATAAATAGATCTCTAAACTCTGATTGCAAGCTTCCGGCCGCCACGATTCCTGTTAGAAAGATTGTGCTCTTTCCAAATTGAATCTTTGCATATTCTTGGTGGGGTAGGGACTTCTTATCAGCAAGGTTTGAAACGAGAACTTTAAAACTTACTTGTGAAAGTACTTCTTTGTAGAAATCAAGTCCAGCAGCTAGATCCTGATCTCCTGGGATTGTGTATTTAAGCCCAAGTTTATCTAATCCTTTTGCAAGTGATAAGGCCGCAAATTTCTGAGACTTTTCAATATGGCCAGGAACAACTGATGAAGGAAAGAGCATATCACCAGTGTCAATATAGAGGTATTGATGATCCTTTTTAAAATCACTCATAAAGCCTGCAACTTGCGGAAGACCTCCTAATGGAAATTGGCGGCATCCACATGGGTGAGTCTCTCCAGAGATTGAGTGAGAGAAGAGGATTGAAAATTTTGGTCCTTCAATTTTTAACTCTTCACTATCGCGATCCAGGTCAATAATACTTTGACACGAAAGTGCGAAAGTTAAGCTTAGGAGTCCTAAAATTTTTTTCATGCTATTCCTTATTTTTTGTAGCTTGCTAATAACTTTTTAGCAGTAGGGACGTGGCGACTTTTTGGGAATGACTTAAGCATCTCCTCAAGTGTCACAACTGCTTGTTCGGCTTGGCCTTGTCTTTTAAAAGTTCTGGCCAAATAAACTAGTCCATTAGCATTGTAAGCAGACGAAGGCATTGATGTATAAAGAGTTGAAAAGTATGTGACAGCATCGTCATTTCTTTTTTGGATATACGAGATCATTCCTAGATTGTGAATGATACGACCTCTTCTTTTACCTTTGATTTTATTTTCATTATAGAGTTTTTCAAGAATAGGGCGAGCTTCGCTGTATTTACCTTTTCCATAAAGAAACATGGCCTGATCATAAGGTGAGCGACTTTTAGCTTTCGCTATCTCTTTTCTTTCAGTTTCTTTTTTTTTTAGGAGTGCTAATACTTCCTTGATGAACTTATCTTGTTCTTCAATCTTAGCTGTAAGCTTTGTTACCTCATCAGTTAAGACAGTATTCTGTTCTTCTAGTTTTAGAAGTTTTTGATCAACTGTTTCTAGCTTTTGATCCTTACCGTTTGTGTACTCTTCAAGTTGTCCTTGAAATTGAAGAACGCTATCTTGTAGCTCTTGTACTTTTGAGAGTGAATCAGCATTAAGCTTTTGATTCTGTTGCATTTGCACAGACATCGTATTGATCTTTTGTTCGCGCTCAATTTGTTCTTGTGTTTTACAAGATGTCATTGAAGCACCCATTAAAATTGTTAATGTAATCGTTGTAAGTAGGGAAGGTTTCTTCATGAGAAATTCTCCGAATAAGATATATTAAATGCTATCGAGAGTTTTCTTACGATATGCCTTGAACTCGGCCTTTTCTGAGAATTGCTTAGATAGAATGGCGTACTTCTTAGCTTTGTTAAAAAATTTTCTCTTGTAGCTTGATTTTGCTTTTAAGTAGTAGAATTCGGCTTTTCGGTAAAGGTTAGGGGCGAGTGTTTGTCCGCCAGCTTCCTTGGCCGCAAGGAAAGCAACCTGTGCATAAGTCATTTCTAACTTCGGGCGTACGGTCGTTAGACCGCAGCTACCCAAAGATAGAAGTAAAATTAAAAATGTGATTTTATTTTTTAATTCTTTCATTTTTTAAAGATTACTTAGCAATAATTACGAAGTTTCCTCTTCTGTTTTGTGACCAAGAATCTTCATTGTGACCAAATGAAATTGGTCTTTCTTTACCGTAAGAAGTAGTAGAGATTCTTGAAGCATCAACACCAAGAGCTACTAGGTAGTTCTTAATTGCACGTGCACGGTTTTCACCAAGTGCCATGTTGTACTCACGTCCACCTCTTTCATCAGCGTGACCTTCTACTTGTACTTCAACAGAAGTATTTCCTTTAAGGAAGTCAGCGTTTGCTTCAAGAGTTGCTTTAGTTGATGAGCTAAGTCCTGATGAATTAAATGCAAAATAAACAGTTCTTAGTGCACCAGCTTTACCTGAATCTGAGTCACCATTCACTTCAAGAGAAGCATTGCTGTAATCAACAGATTCTACAGAAGTTGTGTCATCAGTTTTTGATGATGAACCACATGAAGTCATAACTAGTGCAGAACCTAAAAGTAATAGTGTAAAAAGCTTTTTCATTTGTTCCCCCTTTCCATTTTATGTAGAGATTTTATTGTTATCTGGAAAATAGCTATACCTATAAAGTATATAATAAATTTAGGTGTTTAGATACCGGCAGAAAAGGAGATTTCACTAGAGTAATTTGCTCGGGTTATTAAAAACCCATACTTGATTGACTTTATCTTTTGAAAAATGTCTTTTTCCAAAATAAGGAAATCTTCAAATAATTGCCAAGTATTTAAGTAAAGAAAAAGTAAAGTTTAACAAGAGCTATTTACAATGTGATTCGCTCAAAATAATGTTTATTTGAGGTTATTGAAAAGTCCTTATCTTGTGTGTAAAAGCCTGGCCGCCGTCTTTTCCTGTCTCTGCTTAAGTTGCGGCCAGGCATTTTTCAATCCTCAAATTTATAATTAAATCTCAAGTTGCTTTAATACTCCTCACAAAATTTAGATGCACTGAGACTGTTGGTAATACCAATAGGCGGTTTTTTGTGCATAAAGTTAGTCTTTTGAACTTTTAGAAGAAGGGGAGAAATATGAATACAATTGGAATTAGTAAAAAATTAGTTATTTTATCACTTATGGCCGTTGCTTCACATGCAACATTACCTGATGAAATTGATTATCAAAAGTATTCGAAGCTTTATGATACTTCGAAGGCCCAAAGCCATTCAGCGATGTTTAAAGTAGAAGAGCTTAAAGCTGAAATTATGAAAATTGCTGAGCTTCTTGAAGTTAATACTCACGATGTTGAATTAACTCAGAAAATCGTTGCTGATGCGACTGCTATGATTGATCAATTAAGCGGGGAAAGCGAAATTCTCGAAGTTAACTTAAATGAGCTAGTTAGAGAACAGGGGCAAGTAGAAGAGCTCTTAGTTTCTGTAAAAAAGGAACTGAGTGAAGGTCAAGTCATCATTAGTAATAATGAGGCCATGCTTACATCTCTTAAAAAGAGTGTTGAACTTGAGCAGTCAATTCTAAAAGAAACAATCGCACAACTTGATGCTAATAGTCGTTTAGCTAAAGAGAATGAAGATCAACTTATCTCTTTAAAGGCAAGAGTTACTCTTTTAAGTAAGCAAACTGATAATAAGACTGTTGAAGTGAAGAGCTTAACGAATGAGTACAGTAGTGTACTTAGTAAAGTCTCTAAGAATAAGAAGCAGCTCGATACTCTTTTACCAAAAGTTAGACCATTAGAATTAGAAATGGAAAAGCTTGATAATTTTGTTGCCCGAAAAAGAGAAATCTTTCGTTCAGCAAAACTTAAGGCCGAAGAAATTAATATCGACTATAACGAGCAAACAAGTAATATTCGTCCTCTTTTAAGAAAGAGAGATACAATTCTTGCAAATCTTAGTGTTGAAAAGAAAGAATATTCTAAAACTCATGTTGCCCTCATTAAGTACCAAGAAATTATGGATACTGTTAAAGAAGAAGCAACTGCTCTTGAAGCTGAGATTGAAAGAATTGAAGCAGATCAAACGATTAAAAAACATGAATTAGAAAAGATCGAAATCGACTTACTACAGTTAGGTGATGATCAGACTTCTCAAAGAAAAGATTTACTAGCTAGAAAGTTACTCGTTGAAGGTGAAATTAAAGCATTAAATGATGATTTCCAAGCTGTTAAAAAGAAACTTTCAGTAGTTGAGTACAGGATTAAAGAAGGCGATTTAAAGCTAATGTTCCTTGAAAAACAATATATTAGTGCTGAGAAGAAACTAAGATATCAAGAGTCACTACTTGTCTCTGTTGATGAGAGGATTATTAGAACTGCTCCACGATTTAAACAAGTCGAAGCTGCTCTAGAAGAAGCTAAGTTAGAGTTAAAACGTTCTCAAGATGATCTTGGTGCATCGATCAATGATTATGAAGAAGTGAAGCATAAACTTACTGTTTTAAATGGTGAGATTAAAGTACTTAGTGAAGAAGGTGCTGATCTTAGAAAGAAAGAGCTTCTTGCAAAGGATAAGCTAAGAGTTGCTCAAGTGTCTCTTAAAGAACTTAAAGAAGAGCATGTAAATACTCAAAATAAACTCGTTGAAACTGAAGTGAACTCAGGAAAGATCTCAAGAAATCAGACGACTCTTGAATCAAATCGTGACTTACATCAGAAGAAAATTTCAAGTCTTAATGACAAGATTTTTGAAACTAAAAAAATGTCTGAAGATACTGCTAAGAGAACAGAAGAGTTAAATATCATTGTTTCTGAAAAGACTAAGAGAAAATCTGAGCTTACAGATGAAATCATAACAACACGTTCTCGTCTTAGAACAAATTCTTCTGCTATCGTTGAAAATCAAGCGGAACTTAAGGCCGGTCAGGATTTCTTGGCCAAGCTAGAAAAAGAAAGTACAGAACTTCTTATGCGTAAGACTAAGAGTGAAGAAACTCTAATTGTCTCTGAAGCAAGAGCAGAAGAATTAGAGCAAAAAACTCAAGATGCTCGAATTAAGTTTGAAACTCGTCAAAACCTATTCAATGAGTATGTAAGTGAGTCTAAGGTTCTTGGACAAGTTGATGCTATTACTGATGGTGCAAGTATTGGTTCTGAAACAGCATCTGCAGATGCAACAGCGGATGCTAATAAGTACGGTGGTCTAAATGGTCAAAGTGTAGGAGAGTTAGATAGCTACCTTGTTGGTCTTGAAGAAGGACTTGAACAAGGCAAGACTGATGGCTATGAGCAAGGTGTTAATTCAAAAGAAGATTACGACCTAGGACATAATGAAGGTTATGCAATAGGGCTTCAAAATGCCAAAAATATTGCTATGGAAGAAGACTTTCACACTGCGTTTACGCAAGCAAAAGAGCTTAAGATGTCAGTTCTTCCAGACAGTCATGTTGTTCTTGTTAATAAAGTACAAGAAAAAGCTTTCTTTATGGGTGCTGTGGAAATGCCATATCTTGCAGGCCTTGATGAGAACACATCTGATGATACTCATTCAGATCATGTTCCATTTGATCTTGGAAATTCAAAAGATACTTATGAGGAAGAAGTTACTCGTATCCAAGCTGAAATAGAATCTCTTACAAGTAATATTGAAGAGATCAAAGGAAGTGCTGAATATGTATATACAGCGCCAGCTAAGATTGCAGAAGGTAAGGCAGAGCTTCGTTGTCAAAAAGTATATAAAGCGGTTGCTGAGCTAAGGGCCATTTGTGAATCTTCTTATCATGAGCTTTACGGGCAAGAGTTCCTAGCTTCACATCGAAAGGTATACTTTGAAGAGTACGATCAACTCTTTGTCGATGCCAGAGAAGAAGCGAGAACTAACGATCATGCTGACACTCGTAAGATTGGTTTTGATCGTGGACACCGTTATGGATTTGGTGATGCGATGGTTGAAGGTAAGAACGTGGCCTTCGAAAATGGAAAGAAAGATGGAGCACTTTTAGCTGAAGAGGAAAATCTTGGAGAGCTACGCGAACAAATGGCAATGGAAGGAAAAGAGAAAGGAAACGCTCTTTTTGAAGAACAAGCTGTTGTAAGAGTTGATAAGTCGAGAGGGGCCATTTTAACAAGTGGAGATCCTAGAGGACTTGCTCAAGATAGTAACTTTGGAGTTGGACTTGGACTTGTAAACTTCGGAAAGATGGCAAGTGAGAAAGGCGCTATCTCTGCAAAGGTTATTTCTACAACTGATAACGTTGAAGTTTTCGATAAGAAGGTAAACCTTATTGATCTTCCAGCAGAAACTAAGATGGATCTAAAAGATGTGATTTTTGCGAAAATTGCAAATAATGCTCAACCAGGTTCTGAAGTAATTATGGATATTGAACTTACTTACCCAGGTGATAGCTTAAAAGATAAGTATACTGAAGTGACAACTTTCAAATCTGTTGTTCTTCCTAATCCTGACATTAGATATGCGGTTTCATTCGATGAAACTGTCGAGTACGGGAAGTGTTGGCTAGGATGTAAGTATAAAACTCACGATGTTAAGTTCCAACTTAAGGGAGTACGTGACAATATCCCTGGTGAATTTAATGTTAGATTAGAGGTTCTAGAAGGTGGTAAGTATATAGATTTAAAAGAATCAGCACTTACTCTTGGGGTTCCTGGGCAAGGTAAAATTGAGTCAGGAAAACTTTCTTACAAATTTAAAGAGAAGGCTTCTGGAAAAGAGTTAAAATTTAAATTTGAAGTCCTCTATAAGGGGAGCGTACTGCATACCAAAGTTTTCAATGTTAAAGTAAAGTAATGTCAAAAGGGCCCACTTAGCAAATAGGTGGGCCTTTTTGGCCTTTAGATCCTGTAAATATTTCAAATCACAATGTCATATTCTGATAAAAACTTACAATTGCCTCGATAAATTAATTTCTTTTTGAAGTGCCCTCAACATTCTCAAAAGGGAATTATAAAACAATTCTTATCAAAGTGATCAAAAGGAGAGGGAATCATGATGAGATCAATTGCTGAAGTAGCAAAGAAGAGAAATGTTGTTTTATTAGCTGTTATGGCCATGGCCGCCAATGCACATGCGGGGCTTCCAGACGAGATTGATTACCGTACCTATCTTTCCGCATACAACTCAGCTAAGTCTCAAAGTGATGCTGCTAGAATGTCTGCCACTCAAATCAGTGATCTTATCCTTGAAATCGTTGCTAGGCTTGAGGCCAATGGAAGTGAGATCTCAATCTCAAAAAGAGAGATCGAAGAGGCCATCCTTCTTGTTTCTGATTTAAGTACACAAAATATGAATCTTGAAACGACAATTTCAGAGCTAAGCTTTGAAAACCAAGGCCTAGAACAAGAACTTCAAAGACTTGCTGACTCACTAAGCGATGTAAACGGAGAAATTAATCGCACTGAATCTGATCTTTCAGGCCCTCAAAATACGGCCCGCAACCTTAAGCGTGCTCTAGACTCTGTTCTCTCAAGTCTAAGAGCTAATGGAGATCGACTCGATAAAGCACAAAAGAAATTAGACCGCACAAGAGATCAGATCAAATCACTAGAATCAAATATCTCTAAAGCAATAGATGAGCGCGACCGCTTAAATATCAAACTCCCAAAAATCCAAGAAGAAATAAAATCAAAGAAACAAGATCTTGCGCAAGCAACTTCTAAGGTTTCTACTTTTGAGTCACAAGTCGTAAATGCTCGCACAAAACTTCAAACGGCAAATTCTGAAGTTAGTGAAGCACAAGCGCAAGTAACTCAAATCGAAAATAAGATCAGTAAACAAGAACAAGCAGTTAAGCCACTAGTTCAAAAAAGAAGTAATTTACAGTCTCAATTAAGTACTGCTCAAACAGTATTATCTGCTAAAACAAGCGAACTTGAAAAAGCGAAGAGGGAACTTGAGAGTGCAAAGTCACAAATCGATGGACTTAAATCACAAAGAGGTCCTCTTGCTTCTCAAAAGACTAATCTTGATAATAAGAGATCTGTACTAGAAGCTGAAATGGTACAAGTTGAGGAGGCCCTTAAAACTCTAATGGCCGGTGATCGCAACGATCGAGGTAATGCTAATCAAATCAAAAATCTTAGAGAGCGTCGTAAAATTTTAAGAGATAAAATCCAAGAAACAAAAACACGCCTAACTCAAGTGACTACAGAGCTTGAGCAACTTGCTAAAAAGATTGCTAAGGCCGAAAGTACAATCAGTGGTGGTAGCAATCAGATTGCTATCCTTGAGTCTGAAATAAATACGAAAAAGGGTGAGGTTAGAAGTCTTCGCCAAGATATTAAAGATATTGAAGCTGAGATCGCACAAGCGGCACCTCAGCTTGAAAAGCTAAAGCAAAGACTAGTTGCAGCTCAAAATAGTTTAAATAGTGCAAAGACAGCTCAAGCATCGGCCAAGTCTGATCTTGATAAGGCACAAGCTAAGCTTGCCCTAGTTAAATCTGATATAAAGCGTCTTGAAGGTGATATCGCTTCACTTCAAGATCAAAAGCAAAAAGCATCACAAAGAGTCGCACTCATTGATTCAGATCTAAAGAAATTTAGAAATGAACTAAACCGTGAGAAGAATCAGTTTGATAGTCAGCGCCGTGAAGTTGGCTCACTAAGAAATACTCAAAATGCACTCGTGGCAGAACGTGATTCATATGAAAGAAGACTATCAGTAGTTGAGTCAGACATTAAATTACTTGTTGATCGTCTTGATTCACTTCACGTAACTCGCTTAGAGTTAGAAGAGCAGTCTCAAGCAAGAAGTGAAAGACTTGTTGCCAACCAAAATATCATCGCTGATTCATCACAACGAATCATGCAAAACTCAAGTGTTATCGCTTCGAAAAGATCACAGATGGCAAGTAACGAAGACCGTATCGCAGATCTTGAAGTTGAAAGAAGTCGTCTTCTTGAAGATAAGCTAGTTAAAGAGCAAGAGTTTGCAAGAGCAGACACTGTTGCAAGTGATCTTGAAAATATCACAAATAATAAGTACCAAGCGTACCAAGGCCGCAGCAACCTTTATGTTCAATATGAAAGAGATGCAAAAGCTCTTGGAGCATCTCAAGGTGAAGCCGCTGGAGCAACTGCAGGTGAGTACAAGGCAAGTGCTGATGTACAAGAAGATGCAAGTTTCTTTGGAGGTGCCAACGGGAAGAAGCTAGGTGAGTTACGTGGCTACCTTGCGGGACTTGTGGATGGAAAAGAAGATGGTCTTACAAAGGGGTATGAGGCCGGTGTTAATTCTCAAGCAAGCTATGATGAAGGTTTTGCAAAAGGGTATGAAGCTGGTGTTGCAAAAGCTAAGAGCTTAGCAAAGTCACAAGAATTTCCAAAAGGATATGAGCAAGTTAAGAGCGAGACTTTCTCTAATAAACCAACAAATAGAGTGATGTTATCAAATAGTGTTAACGGAAGCCTTTTCCTTGAAAAAGCATTCTCAATGGCACAAGAATTTGTTTCTCCAGCTTTTGAAGCATTAGATTTTATCGCTCCTGAATACACAGCGACTACTGAATCATTAGGTTCAAGATTTACTTCAAAAGTAGATCAAGAGATCGCCAAAACACAAAGAGAGATCGAGTCATATGAAAATGATAGTGCAAAAACAAAAGCGCTTCCTCAGTATGCCTACACTGCGCCAACTCGTATCGATATCGATGAAGACTTCAAAAATTGCTTTGATGTTTACAAAGGTGTTAATGAGTTCAAGAAAGCGTGTGGTGCTTCTTACGATGCCGCTTATAAAGCTGAATTTAGTGTTAGTCACAAAGATACTTACTTCGCAGGCTACGTGGACTTCTTTGAGAGTTCTCGTGATGAAGCTGCCGCTGGTAATTTTGAAGCAGAAACGCAAAAAGGTTTCGACAAAGCTTACAAGACTGCCTTTGCTGAAGCTCGCTTAGAAGGAGAAGGTGTTGCCTTCAAAAATGGTGTTGCAGATGGTGAGGAAGCTGGATTTGATGAAAATATCCAAGCAGCAAAAGAAGAAATGCTTGCTCTTGGTAAGGCCCAAGCAAAGAAGCTATTTGCTAGTAACGCTGTTGTTCGCCTTAACCAAGCAGCACAAACAAGTGTAAAAACTGAAGATGCAAAAGGTCTAACTCAAGATGGAAAATTCTCTGTAGGTCTTGGGCTTGTAAACTTTGGAAAACTTGCTTCAAACCGCGGTGCGATTAGTGCAAAAGTAGTTGCAGCAACTTCAAATGTTGAAATCGTAAACTCTCGTACAAACTTAAGAGTTCTACCAGCACAAGCACAAATTGAGCTAACAGATGTTATCCAAGCGAAAGTTGCCAATAACGCTCGTCCAGGTTCAGATATCGAAATGAAGATCGAGTTAACTTACCCAGGTGATGAGCTAAGTGGAAGCTACACTGAGATTGCAACATTCAATGCAAATGTTGTCGTTAACCCAGAGGTTCAAGTTGCCCTTGATTTTGAAGATAAGGTTAAGGATCGCAAGTGTGCGCTAGGTCTATTTAACTGTAAGTTTAGAAGCCACGATGTAAAAGTTAAGCTAACAGGTCTACGTGACTTTGTTCCTGGAAGCTACGATGTTGCAATCAGTGTACTAGAAGGGGATAAGTTTGTTGAACTTAAGAAAGGATCAACTAAGGTTGCAGCTCCTGGTCGCGGTGTAACAGCAACTGGTGCCCTAACTTACAAGTTTAAGAAAAAGACAAAAGACGACAAACTTAAGTTTAAAGTCGATGTTTCTTACAAAGGCGAATTACTACAAAGTAAAGTAATCGATGTAAAAGCAAAATAAGAATCAAAGAAATTTATAATTAAAATTAGACCCCTCGTCCAAGGGGTCTTTTTTTATTCATTTAGTGGACAATCTTTTTCACTTGCACAATGACTTCTTAACTCATGAAATTGAACAGCAGCATCAGCATTATCATTGTGAGCGATTGTCGCTCCTCCAAGCTCTCCCCAATTTGGAAAGTTGTAGTAAAGGCCGCCATTCTCATTGATTTTAATTCTATTGTGACACATGTGATTTAAAAAAGGTTCGTTGTCGTTGTCTCGTACGCAAAGTTCGATATTTCCATCGACGATTCGATAATCAGAAATTAGGGTTGTATGAGTAAAACCAGCGCTTTCTTTTCTTGTGAAGACAAGTTGTGGCTGTTGGTTATTGTCAATTTTCTTCTTTATATCCTCAAGTAGCTTTTGAGAATCTTCACGCTTCATTGGTGACGTTGACAATGTTGTCTTTAGGCCTTGAAAAGTCATGGCCTTGTTGGCCCACTCTTTTGACATTTTCGTCGCAAGATATGATTGAAGATCTGGATGAGAAGAGAGCTCATAAAGATTGTTAAAGCCAGAAATTTTTCGAACTTTATTATCGGCAATATCATCAATAATCTTCTTGTAGTATTCAAGGGATTCTTTGCGCTCTTTTGAATCTGGAGCAGCATCCAAGTTAGCGCGAGCTTCTTTCTTACTTCCATCAAAGAAGGCAAGGCGATTAAACTTTGATGTTAGAGAAGCATGTCCCCAGCAATACCCCTGAGTCCCTTCAATATCTGATAATGTGATGGAATCGTAATTTCTAAAGGCCATTGAATTATTTATTTTGCTATTTTCAATTATGGGATCGCGTCTTTTGAAAATATCAAAGTTATTTGGACATAGGGTTTCACATGAGCAAGTCTCACTTGTGCAGCTTCCCCAACTCTTACACGAACAAACCTGCTGGCGAACTTCTTTAAGGATATTTCCAAAGTCTTCAAAAGCTGTTTCTCTTGTCGGACGCTGACAATCCACTTGTTCAGATGACAGAAGTTGTACATGTTGCTGAAATGAAAGTCTCTTGGTTTCCTCAGCGGTTTTAATTTGATTGTATTGATAATTACTAATGGCCGACTTCGCTCCACGATAAGGAGTTGTGATAAGATTTTTTACCGCCGTAACAGCTCCTAGTCCTGCTTGGTTACATGAGCCGAGAGCTAGTAAAGAAATAAGAAAGAAAGCGGATACCAGTAACTTCATTACTTAATATCCTTAAGAGCAGAGGCTATATGCACCAGAGCAGGAGCTTCTTTCTTTGCTCTTTCAATTAACTCATTTAATCCCTTATGCTTTAGCTTTCCTGATTTTAAATAGCGACAGATCTCCATCGAGACCGCGTAGGAATTTGGAAACTCTTTAAGCATTTGCTCACAGTAGAAGCCATGCTTTTTACCCTTTAGACGTGAAAGAGTGTCGTATTCAAGCTTGGCATTTATATTTGCATGTTCTAGTCCTGAAGGATTTCTAAGAGCTAGGGCCTTTGAGTATTTCTTCTTGGCCATGAGTTCTTTGACATTCTTATCTTTAAAGAATTGGCCATAGAATCCGCTTTGAATTTGTTTTGAATTAGAAAAGACATTCTTCCAAAAACGCAGGATCTCGTCTTTATCGGAATCTTTAGAAGAAGCAATCGCTTTTTGATATGACTGAAAATAGCTCTTGGCCTTGGCCTGATCGAATTTATAAAGCGCAAAGAGGTAGGACGTTTCTAACTCTAATGGGTCAACTTTTTTAGGTTTAAGTTTTTGGGCCTTTTCATAGAAGTTTACGGCCTTGTCTAAGTGGCCGTAGGTTTCAAGCTCAAATGCTAAGACGATATAGGCATTAAACTTTTCTTCGCTCGTAAGGCCATCTTCAATACCGTGCTTTTTTATAATTTCTTGGGCACTACTTAATAGGGCAGCATCTAATGCAGAGGCCGTGGCATTAAGTAGCATTAAGAGGAGTAAAAGTATTGAAATTACATATTTCTTCACAGACTTCTTATCGGAATCTGTTCGAATATATTGATAGGGTAAGTACTTGATATGTCATTAGATGTCATAAGTTTTTATTAGGCGATGGGACCAGAATTTGGGAGGATATTCCTATGAAAAAAATAATCCTAATCGCAATTTTAAGTCTTAGCTCTTACGCAAATAACTGCTCAAATCTTGAGGTCATCGCAGACACTTACAAAAGTGATCTTAAGGCCGAGCTACAAAAGACATTTTATCCCGAAGACGCCGAAGGCCAGGCCAAGTTTCGCACAAGTGTTGGCCAGAAGCTTAACTACTTAAAGGCCCTAAAGCATCAAGTGGATGTGTGCTATCAAGATTATCAAATGAAGGATGAGGTTTATAATTGCAGTCTATCTGCTGATCTTCTAAAGTCACGCCACCCTGGAGGTCTAACCACAAGTTATACCGGAGCGATCTCTACTGATGGTGATTGTATGGCCTATCTCTATCTTGGGCATACCATGACTCGAAATCGAGAAGGCAAAGTGGTGCTAAAAAACCTTGGTGGGAAATTTGAAATCAACACGCTTTATAAGTGCAGTGGCGCTTATACAACTGAGGAAGATTCATTTCGTAAGATGATCTTATCAGGTGATAATTTCTTTGTGATGGATCAGTACATGATTTATCGCACCGATGTGAAGGTACTTGGCAAAAAGTATGTGACGCAAAACCTTCTTGAGATTAATTATAAAGATTCTGAAATAGTCTTTCATTACGGCGCAGCTGAACTTGCTATATCGACAAAAGATGGAAGTGTTATTCGCACGAACTTCCTGACGATGGATGAGGTGAGTGAGGGAAGTTGTGAGACTTCGTATAGTGAAAAGAATAACTCAATCTATCCACGCACAAATATTGACGAAGAGGCGTGGGGATTTAAGTTAGAATACGTGGCATACTGAGATTTATGATATGAGAGCAAAGAAAGTTTTAATCACAGGCTTTGATGCCTTTGGAAATAATCTCATTAATCCAAGCGGCGAAGTGGTTCAAGCAACCACGGCGAACTTCTCGCACCTTGAGGTTCACAAATTAATTCTTCCAACAGTTTTTGAAAAGAGCTTGGCCATCTTAAAGAAGGAGGCCTTCTTTTTAAATCCCGACTATATCATCTGCTTTGGCCTTAACGAAAAGGCCCGCGAAATAAATCTCGAAGTTCTGGCCCACAACCTTAACGATGCAAATATCGCAGACAACGAAGGCAATTGCCCCGTAAACGAAGTGATCTTTGAGGGAGCAGCCGCAACTTATGATTCCACTCTTCCTATAGGGGAGATTGAAGACGCCCTTCTTGCTGCGCAAATTCCCGTGGCCATCTCTCGCGACTGCGGACGCTTCGTGTGCAATCACGTCTTCTATGGCATTCGCCACATAATTGAAGAAAAAAAGATGCGCGCCAAGGCCGGCTTCGTTCATCTTCCAAACTTTGAGACCATGGGGCTCAGTGATCAGGTTGAGGCGCTTGAGGTGATTTTGGCGGTGGTTAATCATTAGAGTCTTTTCTCTTTTAAAATTTCTTATTTCATTTTGGGAATATTTCGTTTTTGAGGTGTTTCTCACGTAGTTTCGGATAAATTCGTTACTAAGAGGGAGATCTTATGAAGATGATAAAATTAATATTAACAATACTTTTAACTAGCTCCGTATTTGCAGGCCAACAATTATTGTGTACTGATAGAAAATGTGTACAAGATAGAGCTGAGAGTTTTAAGTCCTTTTTACGCCATGAAGAGAAATTTACTAATGAATTAAGTAAATCATTTCCAAATAAACTTCTTGAAAAATTAACATCAAATTTAGTGGATGAGATTCGATTAGACTTTTTAGATCCAACAATCGATCGCAAATCAACTCTTGATCAAATGAAAATCAATATACGAGAAAATGGAGTTCATAGTGGTCTTTTAGATCCAGCTATTGTCTTCATGGATATTTATGCTTCTCTTGGAAAGAAGGATAAAGTTCTAAGTATGGCAAATATTATTAATATTTTAAATCCTGCTATCGGAGATAAGCTTGAAAAGGATTTTGGAATCGAAATCGATCGAAATTATGAGCCAAGTATCGATGTTCCAAAACAAAGGAGCCAGTTACCGTTTAATTTTAACCCTAGATCTATTAATCATGGTGATAATCCATTTGGTGGCCCTCGTATGGCGGGGTTCAATAATCAATTTAATGATAACAATGAGGAAGCTAAAAATAGAGAAAAAAATTTTGCTAATAATGTACTTAAACCTCGTATGGGAGACTCTAAACCTGGAGTTAGAGAAGAAGAAATGATAAGTCCAATTCTTGCTAATAAGCTTGAGCAGGATAAGAATAGTTTGCTTTATTCAATGAATAGTGGAGTTGATACAAGAAGAACAAAGCTGTGTTTTGGTGTATGTGGTGTTGTTACAGGTTTAGGTACACTCGGTTCAATCCTGTCTGGAGGAGCCTTATTACCTGCGGTCATAAAGGGGGGATTATCATGCTCAATTGGTTGCCTAGGTGTTGCATACTCGGAAATGGAAAGTGCGAAAAAGAAAAATGAAAAGCCACAGGAAGCAGATCGTCCTAGAACGAGCGTTGGTGCTCCTGAAGTCCCAGAGAGCAAGCCGGATATTCCTAAGGTTGATCTAGGGCCTAAGTCTGGAGACGACGAAAAGCCGGATGAAGATGGAGATAAGCCTAAAGATGTTGATAAACCAAAAAAGAAAGAAGAGCCAAAGAAGAAAGAAGAAGTAACACCACCAAAAAAAGATATTACAAATGAAGATTGCAATGGTGCTGGTAAATGTGAGGATAATACTGCTGTTAATACTGCTCGAGTAAGAGATGGAGACGAGATTATTTTTGGAAGTATGATAGACTTAAAAGAAAGAGTAGAAGTAAACCTTCAAGAGGTACAGATTAACTTTGGTATACCACAGATTGGGATGTAGGAGATTAAGATGAAAAATAAACGAATGATAAATGTATTGGTTCTTTTTCCACTCCTCGTTGCATTTTATGTAGGTTTTCAAAGTTATGAGAAAAGTATTGGACAAGGAAGTCTGGTAGAGACATGGACTTTCTCTGTTCTTGAAGGAGCTTTATTTTTTATACTTGGAGTAATTATTGAAATTGTCGTTGTTGGGATTATTATCAATATTGTAAAAATAGTAAGGCCATCAATTCAAAAGAGTATAGATGACTACGTAGCTAAAAATCCTATCTTAGAAAAGGTAATACTAAACTCACGAATGGCTGAGTTAGGAGGAGCCCTTGTTCTATTTAATCTTTTTCTTTATAAAAATGTGAACTTAGAGCTAGGATACGAATTAGGAATCATCCACCCTTTATTCACAGCAATGTCAGTAGCCTTTGTCTTCATCGCAGTTATTAAAGTTATTAACTTTGGAGCTTCATTATTTTCTAAGAAGTAATTGCGCTTAGCGCATTTATCGAAAGGTGAGTGAGAGGACGTTTTCGTTTTGCAAATACGCAATAAAACTATGAACCGTTTTCTTTCCACTTTTGAAATGCTGTGCTATACTGCCGCTTACGTATATTTGTTCCAAATATCCGCAAGTCAAAATCTAATGGGGGTGCCCTGGTTTCGACGGGATGGTTGACAGGTATCCGGGCGTGTCCAGGTTGGTCTCCACGGTCCTGGTAAAAAGGAGTCCACCGTTAATTGCAGACGATTATGCAATGCCAATGGCTGCCTAATTAATTAGGAATAGTCTTGTGAGGCGCTACTGCCAAGAAACAGAATGTAGCAATCCAGTTGAATCTGCTGGTTAACTAGGTTTCGAGCCTGCCGGGGCATCTCGTTAATCACTCACCGGGGTTCGCCGAGGTCACGTATCACGGACAGTCTTGTCTTCTGACGATAACCGAAGACTACACACGTAGGCCGCTATCAAGACGCTATTTCGGACGTGGGTTCGATTCCCACCACCTCCACCAGAACTTAGTAACTATTTGAAATTAAAGACTTTTTTCTGGTGATTTTGCCCGATTGTGGCAAAAATGTGGCAGAGTTATTTTTTGGTTAGTGGCATCTAGGGTACTTCTTTTTGAATTCATCTATGAACTTAGTTTGCTTAGAGTCTGTTATGGTACTCATTCCATTTCTAGTTATTTTGTAACTGTGTAAACCTGATAATGTTCTGTCAGGCTTGAAGTTTTTTTTCATTATCATTCCAATCCCTGTAGTACTTTGTTCTCTCTTTGTTAGGTTAAGGGCTTCATATATTTGATTGTATATTTGATCAATTGATGATGGCTTTTCTTCTTTTAGTTGGGCAAAATAAGCTTCAGCCTTTGAATAGTCGGCATTTTCAATAGTTGTACTTAGGTAAGCTAAATCTATTTGATCTTGGTACATATGTAGTGTTTTATTTAAGCCTATTACGTCGCTCTTCTGACAGTAAGTCTTATATTTGTTTTCAGTTTTTAGCTCGGTATCCAGATAACATAACTTTCCATTTAAGTGGCAAGGAGCAAGAACCCAAAACTTTTTAGATTCTTGAGAGCAAAATGAAGAATTATAAAAGTCATTTTTAAAAACATATTTACAACCTAAGTCGTTATTTGCAAGGGTTGTTATACTTATCAAATTTAAAATCATAAGAAATAGTTTTTGTGCTTCCATTGTATTCATATACCTTGTATTGAGTATCACACGTTGTAACGTATGACTTATTACCTTGTTGCCATATTAGTATGTAATCTTTCGGTGTATTATTTTCAAATATTGTTACACTGGGAAATTTGGTAAATTTATAATCTAAACTACCTAGGACATGAATAGATGAAAGTATAATTATGGATGAGAATACAATATTCTGATCTAATACAATATTCTGATCTAATACAATATTCTGATCTAATACAATATTCTGATTTAATGCAATTCTTGCTCTTGTTTTGTAAATTATTCTAATGAAAAGGTATGTTATAAGTGGGATTACAAAAATTTCAGCATTCTTTAGGTAAATTGCAAAAGCTAGAAATATTAAGCCAAATATTGAGAAAAATATGTTTCCAGCCTTGCTAAATATAGAGTCAATTTGTCTTTGTCTAACAATACTGTAGATAGCAATAATAATAGAAAGTATAAAAATCACTTTCTTTTTAAAGAGATACATCATCATAATATTGAAGTCATAAGATGTGGAAAAATTGAAGTTACTTGTATAGCCATGAATATAGGTGAAAGCAAATATTGTAAAAATAAGTGTTAGCAAAGCTATAATAGTAGGAATTCTATCAAACAATATTATTATCCTGTTAATAAAAGGTTAAGTATCAATTTATTTTATTATATTTATGGAAATGGAAAAAGAGGCAAAAGCCTCTTTTTCTATTTTAGAATGAAATAAACTCACACGCTCGTTGCATGAACTTTTTGTCCAAGTGAGCATATATCATTGTTGTCTGAATTTCGTTGTGACCTAAGAGCTGTTGTAGCACGTAGATGTTACCGCCATTCATGACAAAATGACTTGCAAAAGTATGTCTTAAATCGTGGAATCTAATGATCTTAGACACGCCTGAATTGATTTGAGAGGGCTTGAAATTCCTCTGAGTGATATGAACGTAGCGAACTGGAGTTCCATCTTCTTTCGAGAAAATAAATGGACCTCTCATTTGCGTTTTAAGGCGATTTTTTAAGATGGCTCTTACCTTATCATTCATTGGAATGTAACGAGTTTTACCTCTCTTCGTATTTTCAATTAATCCTTCACGCTTCATTGAACGAGAAATCACTAATTGATTACCTTCAAAATCAACTTTAAAAAGGCTCCAGGTACTTTTTCTAAACGCGGTAATTATGAAAAAGCATATTGAACTTTTCCTAGAAATATGCAGATGAGGCATATAGATTTTACTGACTAATAAATCTGTTAGTGGGTCTATACTTGTCAATTCACCATGTAAGCTAAAGAGAACCTAAAGATTAATAAAATCTAATTATTTTATTTAAAACTCCCGATAAGTACTTGTAACCAATAAAAAAGAAAACTGAAATGATCCATTATTGCGATTTGAATATTCAAGTTAGGGAAGAGCTCTCTAAGGCTAAAGAATCTATATGTATCTTTAGTCCTTATATGAAGATAAGTGCTCTAAGAGATATAACAGCTAATTTAGGTGATAATGTTAAGAAAACATTCATCGTAAGCTTTGATGTAGGCTCATTCTGTAGAAATGCTATTGATCTTGAAGTTCTCGAGCAATTTAAAGAAAAGAATACATATGTATACATAAATAATCGTTTACATATGAAGGCGTATTTAAAAGACTTTGAGTCCGGATTGATTGGGTCTGCAAACTGTACAAAACGTGGACTTGGTTTGTGTTCTAATGCAAATTATGAAGTACTTTCACACCTGAACGAGATGAGTGAATCATTTAAATGCTACTGTGACTTTATAATAAGTCGGTCTGTTTTAGTCGATAAGAGTCTTTTTGATAGGATAAGTGAAAAAGTAAAAGAATTAGATATTGAAAAAATCTCAAATCAAGAGATAGATATTATTCAATGTTTGATTCAAGATGAATTTGACAGTTCTGAAGGAGTTTTTGCATCACAACTCCCTCGCTCGAATAGCTTTTCTGAAGTTGTAGAATGCATTTTAAATAATAATGAAAAGTCTTTTAATATTGAATCTGATGCATTGGCTTTTTCTATCTTAGAAAATAGAGATCTAACATATGAGCAAGTAAAGAAGCATGCTGCAGAGGTTTTCTTTAGTCTACCCTTTAGTCGGTATTTACTAAACTCTTTTAATGAGAGTGTGAATTTCGGTAAAATTAGAAAAGAATTAGAGAGGCTATGTTTAGATAACCCTAGGCCAAATCGTGATGAAATAAATGTATTAATTAATAATTACTTGAACTGGCTTGAAGAGCTTGCTGATGAAAAATTATATATTAAGCAATTTAGACATACTAAAGCAATTTTTAAGAATGGAGTAGCAGATGAATAAGGTAGATCCATATGTAGCGATTTGGTCAATCTTAAATTACTTTTATGTGAGTGATACTAGATCTCCTAATATTAAAGACTCTTCTTATGTCCACACTCTTGAAAAATGGAGCTTAGGTGATGGAGAGTACAGGCTTAGGTTTTTTGAAGCTAGTGAGAAGAATAATTTAACAGAGCAAGAGGCTATAAATAATTGTATCGATATATCTGAAAATATTGATGCACTTTTACTTGGGATTTTATATGAAGACTTAAATGAGATACTGTCTAAAGTTCCTGTGTTTGGACAGAGTTTTATGAAAATTTTAAAGATTCATTGGGAACATAAAATTGAAGATCCTGATAATTTTCTTGAATATAATTATGATAGTCGTTCATTCGTACCTAAAAATAGTCTTGCTGCTTTAGGGGTTTTGTTCCTAATTACAATGAAGTCTGATGGACATATAGATAAATCTGAAATTGATAAATTAAAGTCTAATCTCTCTCTTTGGAATAACTCAAATGCAAGAAAGATCTTACTCGCGGTTAATCAGTCAGAGAAAGCTATAGAGTCAAAGAATATTTTAGATATGTTTGATAATAACGATTATTTTACAGACGAAGTAAAATCAACAGTTTTAAGTTGTATAGAATTTTTAAAAGACTCTGAGTACAAAGGCTTAAGGCAAATAATGTATCAGCAAATAATGGGACTCATTAAGGCTGATGGTCAAATTCATGAAAATGAACGTTGGATTAGAGAGAGAATGAGGGAGATTTGGAATGATGCAGAAATCTGATTCCGATATACTTAGTAATTTACTAAAAAAATGTAACTTTGATGAATTAAGAACAGCGCTTGGAGAAGAGATTGTAAATCTCACAGAGTACTTAACAGATGATGTAACGATATCTGATATTGTTAAAGTTGGTATATCTGCATATGGTACTAACTTACTTTTTGACCCAAAAGTACGCTTTATAATTATTTTAAATAATTTGGAACAATCTGAAATTGAGGATCTTTGTAGATGTTTTAAGGTTCCTATATCAAAAAATATACCTGTGATGATTTACGAAGTAGCTCATAAGCCCTTTAAAGATAATAAAGGGACCATAGAGCTTTTAAAGTTGCTTGGATTTAGTCAAGATGTGCTTAATACTCCAATTGAGGCTGTCGATGAGCTGTCTTTTACATTAGAAAAAGATAAGTCTAATGTGTTTTACGAAACTCTTGACTATCAATATGATATTAGACGCAAGGTTATTAAGCTCTTTTTAGAGCAAGAGGCTGCAAGATGTCTTGTTCATATGCCTACAGGAGCGGGAAAAACAAAAACCTCAATGCATATTTTACAGGAACTGTGGAGCTTTAATTATGCTAAAAGAGGAGATATTCTTTGGATTGCGCACTCTGAAGAACTGTTAAACCAAGCTCTAGCCACATTTGTAAATACTTGGGATGTCCTAGGGGCATTCTCCGTTGATGTTGAAAAGCTATGGGGAGCAGCGACTATTCCTGAAAAAAAAGAAAACCCTAGAATAATTTTTGCAAGTATTCAAAAACTGCAAGCCATATTAAAAAAAAGTGAGAGTGATTTTTTAAAACTCACTAAAGATGTAAATTTACTTTTAGTTGATGAGTGTCATAAGGCTCCTGCTAGTAAGACTCATGAAGTTATCTTAAAAGTTCTTAATACTACAAATACCTATGGTCGGCATCCTAATCTGATTGGTTTAACAGCTACTCCTGGGCGAACAAATAGTTATGATATTGAGGATAGAAAATTAAAAATGCTTTTTGATAATGTGAAGTTTGGAATCAGTATGGATATTATTGAACGTTATAGCCCTGTAAATTTTGAAGCAGAAAATGAAATTGATCTTCTTCAGAAAAGAGAAATTTTATCAACGTTTGTAAGAGAGCCAATAAAGCTGTCGGCGACTGATTTAAAACTTTCACCAGCAGAGATTAATAGTATGAAGAGGTCATTAGAGAAAGAAAAAGAATTTTCCTCTGAAATCTTACATAAGTTATCAATAAATAAAGAAAGAAATAGAAGGATTATAAACAAATTAATTGAAGTTGATTCAAAAGGACTTAAAACGATATTTTTTGCCTGTAATATAGCTCATGCAAAGCTAATAAATGCTGCTTTGAAATTGTCTGGAATTAAGTCGGGACTTGTTCTTGGAGAGACTCCTCCTATTGAGAGAAATCGTGTCATTAAGAAGTTTCAAGAGAATAATGACGAATTAAGTATTTTAATTAATGTGGGTGTTTTAACGACGGGATTTGATAGCCCTAATATTGATTGCGTTTTTGTCGGCCGCCCTATCTCTTCTATTATCTTGTATAGCCAGATAATAGGTCGAGGCATCAGAGGGAGGCTAATGGGCGGAAAACAAGAGTGTTTGCTAATCGATGTAATCGACAATGAAAATTTTGGCGATGAAAAGTGGGCTTTTAATTATTTTGATAAATATTGGAGTTAGAAGGGGAGAGATATGTCAGATATTATTAATATAAAGAATTATACAGATGCTTTAAGAAATACTGGATATAGGAATGCGGAAAGTGCAATTGCTGAAATTGTCGATAATAGCCTGGAGGCTGAGGCAAATGACATCCTAATTATATGTACCCAAGACAGTTCTTCAGGTAAACGAAGAAGTATTAATGAAATTGCTATTTTAGATAATGGTATAGGTATGGATATCGAAACATTAAGTAGTTCACTAGTGATTGGAGAGAGTTCTCGAAGAGCGAGAAAAGGCATGGGGAGATTTGGTGTAGGTTTGCCTCAAGCCTCGTTGCATGTATGCCCTCGTGTAGAAGTATATTCTTGGCAAAAAGATGGCGAGATAAATATGGTCTATCTTGATATATCAGAAATAAAAGCAGGAGATCAATCATCTGTCATTTTGAAGAAAAGCGTTAAAGTACCTACTATTTATAAAAGATTTTTTAAAAAGTATGTCCAAAATGATATAGAAATGGATTTCTCAAAATCAGGTACGCTTGTTGTATGGAAGAATTGCGATCGCTTGAAGCCTAAAACAGTAGCTCCATTATTTGAAAGATTTAAAAGATTGTTAGGACGAAAATTTAGATATTTTGTTAATAATGAAAAACATAATATTGGCTTAACTGTAGCAAACTCTAATGCATATGATGAAATTTTAAAACCTAATGATCCACTGTGCTTAATGAAGGATAATTTAGTTCTAGGTGATGTGAAGAATCCAGATAAGATATTATCAAATGGAGAACCTATATTTGAGTTATGGGACAATGGAGATGTATGTGGCGTAGTGGAAAAAGATGTACCATATTACAATTCTAAGGATGAACTTAAAAAATCTAAAATTCAAATCAAGTTCAGTATAGCTAAAGAAGAATATCAGAAAGCTGGAGGGAGCTCTGAAATAGGTAAGTTTTTAAAGGATAATGTAGGAGTATCTATAATAAGAGCAAATCGAGAAATTGACTTTGGAAAATTTGACTTTTTTTCTGAGGTTAATAAGCCAACACATCGATGGTGGGGGTGCGAAGTAATATTTGGGCCCGAACTTGATGAAGTCTTTGGAGTTGCAAATAACAAACAGCAGGTCGAATTGTATGAGTTAAATAAAGATGAATATTCTGAAGAGGAAGTTCAACCTGTCTGGTTCATGCTAAATGATCTTATCTCAAAAGAAATTAATAATATGATTAATTTTCTAGCCGCTAGAGCTAAAGGATCAAGGACAAAGAAAAAAGAACTGGTGACAGAAGAGCAAATTGTTAAGCAGGTAGAAGAAGGAAATACAAAAGAGTCAGCCTCTCAACACTATAAAAATATTACTGAAAAAGAAGAGTTGTTAAAACTTGGGAAAGAGAAGTTAATTGATGGTGGAATTCCTGATCCATCTGAAGATGACATTGAGAATGCTTTAAGTGTTCCTGTTAAGCTTGCGTACAAAGACCTAGGGGATAACTCTACATTTATCGATATTGATGGAAAGATGGGGAATACTTGGCTAACAATTAATACTGGATCAGTGTTTTATAGAGAACTGTATTCAAAAATTGAAGACGAAGATCACTCAGTAAAAAAAGCATTTAACTTAATTCTAATGGCATTTGCAAAAGCTGAGGATGAGTCTTTTAATGATAAGAACTTATACGAATCCTTTAAAGATGTGCGTGAGCAGTGGGGAATAAAGTTACGAAAATATTTACGCACTGACTATAAAGCCTAATCTTTTGTCATTAAATAAAAACTAGATTTAATTTCTTTATTTAAAAGATTCAGTGTTTACTTTCCCCGAAATTTACCCCAAAATTACCTTAGGACAACACACAACCCCTAAGGTAATTTTGCAACATGTTACTTCCACTTTCTGAAAGACAAGAGGAGACCTTGCAGGTCATTCGCACTTTTATTCGCGAAAAAAACTATCCTCCAACAATCCCAGAAGTTCAGGAATGCTTATCTATAAGTAATCCCGGAGCTGTCCATAAGTGCTTTCAAGCGCTTGAAAAAAAAGGTTACATTTTAAGAACTAAAGGAATGCATAGAGGCCTTGATTTGACTCAAGAGGCCAAGGAGTATCTTCAATGAGATTTGGCGCACACCAGACTTTTCACCTTCGTGACACGTGGCTTCTTAAAGGCTATGACGCACTTGAAGTTGATAATAAGTTGTTTAAGAGTACAAAAGCTATTGAGACACTGGGTGTCGGAAAGAATATGGTTGAATCGATTGAGTACTGGATGACTGCTTTAAGTCTTCTTGTAAAAGGTTCTGAAGGCCATGAGTTAACTGAAATTGCAGCCTCTATTTTTACAAATGACCAATTCCTTGAATTAGATGGATCATTAATCTTGCTTCATTACTTATTAGTGACGAATAAAGAGCAAGCGACAAGCTTTTATTGGTTCTTTAATAATTTTGCAGCGACTGAGTTTGATTCAGATTCTCTTCAAGTTTATCTAGAAGCATTTGTTCAATCACAAGATAAAAAAATTAATCCAAATACTCTTAAGAAAGATATTAATTGTTTACTACGTACTTATCGTGAACCAATTTATAAAGATAAAGTTACTCCAGAGTCAGAGAATCCATCACCATTTTCAAGATTTAATTTAATAACTGCTGATAATAAGAAATTTACTAAGAATAAACTTAGACTTTCAGATATTCATCCTCTTGTGTTTATTTATTTAGCTTATTTGTTTTGGAACGATGTTCTTATGGGAGCTGAGTCTTTTAATTTAGATGAGCTACTTAAGAAAGAGATGAGCCCAGGTTTAGTTCTTGGTCTTAATGAAGACGATATTGTTCAAATGATTGAAGAAATAGAAAGAGAATACGGGGATAAGTACTTAACTTACTCTCGTACAGGTGGTTATTTCATCTTAAATTTAAAGTATAAGAATGCCCAAAAAGCTCTAGAAGACTACTATAATGAAACACTCTCAAGGTTAGGAAATTAATATGTCACAATCTCAACTATTTAATAATGATATTGTAAAATTAGCTTCAAGCTTTAATAGATCAACTAATCTAGAGTTAGATTATAAGAGTGGAAATAAACTTAGCGATATTTTTATTACACCTAAATTCTCATCTGCTATTCAGGAAGTTTTGGGTTCGATTACTGAATCAAACTCAAATCAAAGAGTTCGTGTATTATCAGGGTCTCCTGGATTAGGAAAATCAACATTTGCTCTACTTATGTCGACAATTGTTGCAAAGAATAACCCTAAGTCCATTAAGAAACAATTACTTTCAGGTGAAGGGGATAAGATTGAGAGTCTAGTCTCATCATATGAAAAGTTTCAAAAGAGTAAGACGACAAAACTTCTTCCCGTTTTTCTAAATGGGTATATAGGAAATATTGAAGATGCTTTCCTTGAAAAGTTACATGATGCTTTCTCATTAATTGGACTAGAAAAAGACTTAGAGAAAATTATGAAGTCTTCTTCTAAGAAATATTATTCTATAGTGTCTAAGTGGGAAAAAAACTACCCAGAGATATATACAAAATACTTAAGTGAGCTTGAAATTGAAACAGATTCAATTGATGAATTTCATAAATCTTTAAAGAAGGGAAGAGTTTCTGCAAAAGAAGTATTTGAAAGAGTCTATGTTAATGTAACAGGAGGATCATCTCTTGAGACAAAAGCAAATAATGACGTTGTTTCAATTTATAAAAAGGCTATATCTTTATTAAAGGAAAATGGATATCACGGTCTATTTGTTGTTTATGATGAGTTTGGTAAGTATTTAGAGAAGGGGATTCATAACCCTTCTGCACTTAATATTCAGTTCTTACAAGACTTTGCAGAGTTTTGTGATCGCTCAGGGGAGTCTCAGTGTCACTTAACTTTAATTACGCACTTATCAGTTTCTCAATACGCAACTCAATTACCTATTAATATACAAAAAGAGTGGGCCAAGATTGAAGGACGTTTTCATGAAACATCTTTTTATGACCGAGGTACCACTGGCTATGACATGATATCACATGTTTTTGAGCAAAATGTATATGTAGGTGCACCAAAGCTCGCTAATAAAGTAGAGAAGTTCTCAACTAACTTTGTGAAGAAAATGTCTAAGGTTGGATTAGAAGGAGTTGTCGATGGTAAAGGTGCAACTAAACTTTTAACTTCATGTTTCCCTCTACACCCTGTAACTCTAGCTTTCCTTCCATCTCTTTCTCAAAGAGTTGCTCAAAATGAAAGAACGCTTTATACATTTCTTACTCGAGATGAAGAATTTGGGTTAAAGAGATTTCTTGACAAAGGTATTATCGAAGATGAATTAGATTTCATTATGCCTCTTGATTTATATCAATACTTCTCTCCTCTTATCGCAAAAGATGTAGGAGTGGGGGGGTCGTATAAAATTAATCTTATTGTTGAAGAGTCATTTGGAAAAATTAAAAAGGAAGATGAACTATCTAGGCAGATAGTTTCACTTGTCGCTCTTTCTACAATTATTAAAAACTACAACTTTGCTCCTTTAACAAAAGAATTTATTACAGCAACTTTTGAAGGAATTTATTCTGAAAAAGAAGTCGATAAAACACTAAAGTCATTATTGAAGATGAAGATTTTCTTCTTTAATAAGATTCTAAAACAATACGAACTTCAACAAGGTTCTAGTATTGATATTGATGAAGAAATCAACAAGTTTAGAGAAATTAAACTAACAGGAAAAGACCTCGTTAATAAAGTGAAAGCTCATTATAAAAGAGATTTCATCATTCCTAAGCGTTATAATTATAAGAATTCAATTACACGCTTCTGTCGAACGGAACTGATTTCAGTAGAGGAGCTACAAGCTAAGAAGTATATCTCAACTCCAGATTATTATAGAGAAGACGCTTTGCTTTTCTATGTAATTCCATTTGATCAAGATGAATTAGAATTAGCGAGAAAGCTTGTACTTGAGAATAAGGATGAGATGAATGTTTTTGTTCTTCCTAAAACATTCGTTGAGTGTAAAAGAGATATTGAAGAGCTAAATGCAATTAATTCTCTATTCGGAAACAAAGACTTATTAAACTCTGGCCCTCTTGTTAAGAAGGAACTTGAAAGACATAAAGTTATAACTCTTCAGGCGATTAAATCAGTTCTAAATCCATTAATTGGAAAATTTAATTTAGATGCAGAGTTTTTCTACTCTAAAGTAAATATTAGAAAATCTTTATCTAGTTATGCTGATTTAAATATTGAAGTAGGTAGAGTATTTGAAGCTGAATACTCTAAGTTTACACCATTTAATAATGAAATGATTAATAAACATAAAGTTTCTGGGAATATCTCACTTGCTAGAAAACAGATTATTGATCGATTAATTCATAACAAAGATGAGAAAAATCTTGGAATGGAAGGTAATGGACCTGAAGTTTCAATCTATAAATGCTTAAAGCTAGTAAGTGGACTTAAGTACGATAAAGAATCAGATCGATACCAGATTAAAAAGAATTCAGAATACGGTACTCTTTTAAGTGAATACGCAAATATTCTTAAGGACTATCCAAAAGGACTAGTTGTTAAGAAGCTATATGATATATTTGTAGCTCCTCCATATGGTCTTAGAAAGTCAATGATTCCGTTACTTGTGGCAATGTTTGATCAATGCTTGGAACATCCTGTAAATCATTATTTTGATCAAGAGTATATTCCTGTACCAGACGGTGATCATTACGATTTAATGCTGAAGCATCCAAAGAATTGTTTTGTAAAATATGCTGTTATTTCTAAAGAAAAAGTAATGCTACTACAAAGTATTGGACATATTTTTGGTGATAGTAGTGATAAGCCAAATGTTAGCTCAGTTGTAGAAGCTATCTTTAAGTGGAAGAGATCTGTACCAGACTACACTAAGAATAGTGGAAAGCTAACTGTTGAAGAAAAGAAAGTACTAATTTACCTCGAATCAGCTAAAGAGCCTGATACTCTAGTTTTTGAGCTTATACCAGAAGCATTAGGCTATGAACGAATTACTTCAAAAACGACAAAGTCTGATATTGAAGGAATTACAAAAAAATTAAAAGACGCTAAAGACAAAATCTTTGCAGTTTACCCTGCCTTAGTAAAAGAACTTAATGCTTCACTTGTTTCATTTTTACAAAATGTTCAAACTGCGTGTTTAGGTGAGAATGCATTTGAGTATAAGAAAGGATTTAATTTAGCTGCTGAGTTTCAAGCAACATTCTCAAGGCTACCAGAAGAGGTGAGAACTTATTCTTTTAATAGACTTACTGCAAAGTTCTTCGGACGCTTAAAATCTTTCAATTCTGAAAAACATGCTCAGTACTTTATTGAGACTTGTGGTGATGCTCTAACTGAGTCAAATCCTCGAAATTGGTCAGAGAAAGGTAAGTCGCTTTTTGAAATTAACCTAACAAAATGTCTAAATGAGTTAGAGATGGTTACAGAGCTTCTTGATGAAAGCTTTGCTGGCCAGTCAGTCATTGCATTCTTAAGTAAGAATGATGGTGAAAAAGAGTACTTAAGACTTGGTGTTTATACTGAGTCTAAAGAAAATGATGTGAAATCAAAAATGGAGGATCTGCTAAAAGATCTAGACTCAAAAACGAGAAATAATCTACTTTTATCTCTTTTAAAACCTGTTGCTGAAAATAATGAGTCAGTTGAGATCCAAAATATAAAGGGAAAATACATTGAGTAATATATTCGATTTAAAAGATTTCAAATATGATCCAACTCGTCGACAGATTTGTCCTTTATCGGGGGGGAAAGATTCGACAGCTCTAGCAATTCTTCTAAAAGGGAAAATTCCTAACTTAGAATATGTCTTCACAGACACAGGAGCTGAGCTACCAGAAGCTTATGAATACCTTGATAAGCTTGAGGCTTTTCTAGGTCAGCCAATTATTAGACTTAACTCAGAAAAGACTTTTGATTACTTATTACAAAAAAATGGTAATTATTTGCCTTCAGCACGTGCAAGATGGTGTACAGCTGAGATGAAAATTAAGTCTTACGAAAAATTTGTAGGGGACGACTTAATCGAATCTTATGTCGGTATTAGAGCAGATGAGAATAGAGAAGGTTATATTTCTGATAAGGATAATATTAAGCCAAGATATCCATTTAAAGAGTATGGTATTGACTTAGATGGTGTTAACCAATTACTTGAAGAATCAGGTATTGGGATGCCAAAGTATTACGAATGGAGATCTCGCTCTGGTTGTTACTTTTGCTTTTTTCAACGTCAAATTGAATGGGTTGGACTTAAAGAACGTCATCCTGACTTATTTGAAAAAGCTAAAGAATATGAAAAACGTGGATACGTCGGAGAAGGTAGAAACTTTACCTGGGTAAATGGCACATCTCTTGAGGAGATGGAAGCTCGTGCTGATGAAATCAAACAAAAGCATGAAGATAAGATGGCCAAAGCTAAAGCGAAAGCCTGCTCTAAAAAAGATCTTTCAGACATTTTCAAAGATGTCGTTAATGATGACGATGGTGAAGACTCTTGTCTCATTTGTGACTTATAAAGGCATCAAGTGACACTAAGTGAGTTTAGAAAGCTTAAGATCAGTAAACCAATTGTTTACCTCGTTGCAAACTATAACTCGGAATACTTAAAAATTGGTAGGGCCATGCACCCATGCGATAGAATTCGTCAGATCCAAACGGGTAACCCGGGGCCAATTGATATCATTGACTTTATTGAGTCTGATAGCTTCATAGATATCGAAAAAGAGCTTCATGAAAAGCTATCCATGTATAACGTATTCGGAGAATGGTTTGAAAACCGTGATGAAGTTAGAGAAGCATTCCATAAGTGTAAATCGAATGCAATTAACTAGTTGAATTGCCCATCTCAATTATTGCTTTGTGTTGATCAATTTTCTTACATTCGCATTACAATATAGAGCTAAAATGCTATGCTTAAACGATGATATACTTAGACTATAATGCAACTGCACCATATTCTGACTCTGTTAAAGACTACATCTCTAATACAATGATAAACGACTGGGCCAATCCATCATCTGAACATGATGCTGGTTATGCACTGACAATTAAAATTAAAGAGGCCAGATCAAATATTGCAGAATACTTAGATATTAGTACTAAAAACCTATTTTTTACAAGTGGTGCAACAGAGAGTATTAATAATGTTCTCTCATCACAAAACCTTATTTCAAATAATATAAAACGCATTATAACTTCAAAGATGGAGCATCATGCAACACTTGATACTGTAAAGAAGCGTGAGGAAGAAGGTTTTGAAGTTCATTATATCAATAATGATAAACATGGAGCTTTAGATCTATTGGAGTTAGAGGAATTTCTTCAAGATGGAAAACCAACTCTAGTTTCATTACTCTACGTAAATAATGAAACAGGTGTCATTAATGATATTTCAGAAGTATCAAAGCTTTGTAGAACAAATAATGCCTTACTCCATGTCGATGCAGTTCAGGCTCTTGGAAAGATAAAGTTTAGTCTTGATGATCTCGATGTAGATTTTGCTAGTTTCGCAGGACATAAAATAGGTGCAATGAAGGGAGTCGGTTTACTCTATATTGCAAATTTAAAAAAGTTTTCTCCTAATCAAACTGGAGGTGGGCAAGAGAAACGAATTCGTCCTGGTACGTATAATTTACCTGCAATTGAAAGCTTTGCCTTAGCACTAAAGGATATTAAAACTGAATCATATGATAAACTTATTTCACTAAGTTCTCAAACAACTGAATATATAAAAAATAATACAAGTATAGTGATCAATTGTGAGCAATCTATACGATCTCCAAATACATTTAATCTATATCTTAGAGGTACTGATTCACGAACTGTAATGCTTAATTTGAGTCGTTCTGACATTATGTTAAGTACTGGAAGCGCATGCTCATCTGGTAGCTATGAACCTAGTCATGTAATAAAGGCACTTGGCTATGATCGAGAATATGCTTCATCATGCTTAAGGCTTTCTTTTGGTACGAACTCTAGGATTGAAGATATTAAGTTAGCACTAGATAGAATTAATTCATTTTTATGAACACTAATACTTTTTAATGTTATTGAAAAGTATTAGTGTGCATGCTTTAGACTATATTCAGGAATCTTACCAGAAAGTGGCTCCAGGTGATTTTTCTTGAAGCTCATTAGAATATATTTTTTTATTACTAACATTTATATACTTTGTCATTTTAGGCAGTATTTTTCAAACTATGAGTGTATAATCCATCTTTGTAAAAAATATTTTCACAATGTGGACATATATAGTCATCATTTTCATTTACATAAACTTGTTTGCTACAATCAGGACAGTTAAATGTATAGTTATCAGATGTATATTGATTTAGATTATTTTTCTTTATTGATCTTTTTCTACATTTGAATGAACTAGAACTTGATACCTCTAGATATTCATCTGCATAGTATATATACTCTTGATGACCTGGAACCCAGTTAGTAACATCATGGTTGATTAAGTTCTTGATTCCTTTAATTTTATTTCTACCTATTGGTTTACTTGTTAATCCTGTTACACCTTGATAGAGATTCTTAAGAACAAGATCATTCATTGAATAATAGTTGTGTATTTTATAGATGTTTAACTTTTTTATTTCTTTTAGCTCTTTCTCATTGGCACCAACAGCTCCTCCAAAAAAATGAACTTCATGAATTTTGTTAAAAGCGTTCTTATTATTTTCTGATTTTGATAAAGATAGTAGTGTGAAATAAGCAGTTCTAGCACCCAAGCTATGACCCATAAGTGTAAATTTTTGATCAGTTGGCGTCCTAGCAATTAATTCAGCTAGAACTTGACCTGTCGCTTGAGCTTTGTACATTGCTTGATAAAATGGACTGTCTGCAATATCTGCTCCGGCATTAAGAATTGCAAGAATTGTTTTCTTGAAACCTCTTTTTCCTATGAACCTGAGAAGTGCAGATGGACTTTTTACCATATTTGACCAATCTTTTAATTTTTTGGACTCCCACTCAACTTCGTAAGCAATTCTATCTGGATACTTTTCTTTTATAAGCATTAACCATTCTTTTCGATTCATTTCTAAATTAGACATAAAGCCATTTATAAAAATCAGGGCCGGTTTGCTTTTATCACCATTTTTTACTTTTCTTATTTTAAACGGATTAATATCTCCGAAATAACCTTGGGCAATAGCTCCACCTTTCCAAGCACCAAAGGCTGCTCCTGTAGCAGTAAAAATTGCAATACCGCCCGCAACAGAGCCTCCTATAGCTGCTAGTGAGGCACTTGCTAGTGCTGCCCCACTAAGAGAGGCAATTGCCGTACCTGTACCTGCTGCACCTAACACTCCCATGCTACCAGCTTTAGCAGCTACAACAGGAGCAGCCGCTCCTGCTGTGAAAAATGTAACAGCTGCAACAGCGACAGCACTACCAGCTCCAATTGTAATAGTTCTCCAGTTCCATGATCGTCTTTTCATAAAGCTCTCATATTTATCTAAAGAGCTTATTTGCTTGTTTACTGTTTTAAAGTTTCTGATTCCACCTTTATGTTCGGCACAAAAGTAATCAGCAATTTTCATTTTTTCCTGCTTTCCATTTTTATCAAGTTTTGTCGTTAAGGCCATTGCATCGCAACTGGTAATTGAGCAAGTTACTTGTTCAGTTGCACAATTATTACATGTATATGTATCATTACTAAATTTCTTTTTTTCTTTCATTTTGAAATGTGACTTTTGAAAGCAATTAGAACAATATTTATGCATAGCTATTCCTCATATAAGATTATGGTTTTGTATGTTCTTATCGGAAAAATAACATCATTATTAAGTTAATCTATAGGTATTGGTATAAAAATATTGATGAGTTAAACCATTTAAAAGGATTTTTTTATTGTTGAAAGTAGAAATGAAAATGCTTAAATTTATTTCAAACTCATAAAATGAAGGTTTTAGGTGACCTTTTCATTTTGCTAGCGTTTCTTGATTTTTGTAATCTATTTATAATTTTTTAAAAAAAATTAAAAGCTTTTCAAACATATCGAGTTCTTTCGTTTACTTTATTGATAACTCTCTTTGCATATTACTTGTATTTGAGGAGGCGAAATGGGACGAAGAAAAATACTAAGATCTAATAAGTATCCGTATCATGTTGTAGCTAGGTCACATAACAAAACTTGGTTTCCTTTGCCAATAAAAGAGATGTGGATAATCTATTTAAATGCTCTAGAGAAAGTAGTAAAGGATTATAAAGTTAAAATATATGCCTTTACTCTCATGAAAAAACATTTTCACTTAACTTTAAACGTCAATGGCAAATATTGATGAAGTTATGTATTGGATTATGAAAATCTCTACTCTTGAAGTCCAGAAAAACGCCGGTGTTTTAAATTCAATTTATGGTGGTCGTTATAAATCTTCTCTTTTAATTAATGCAAGCTATAGGGCGAATACTTTCAAGTATATTTTAAGAAATCCTGTAAAGGCTAATTTTGTGTCTGAAGTTCAAGAGTCCCCTTATTCAGTTTGCACGCAATTCGGTTGTGAAGTATCTTTTGCTCTCTACGAAGTTGTTAATCTATTTGAGTTTGATCTATTTAAGACTAATGAAAATCTTGAGTGGTTAAATAATAGCTTTAATGTCGATGAAGATAAAAGTATCTCTCAAGGACTTCTTCGTCCAGGTTTTCGTTATTGCAAGGACTTTCAAAATAGAATAGTTGAGCCAGATGTTATTCATCCAAGATACGTTAAATACGATAGCCTTTGGGAAAAGATTATTTCTGTCGATAAATCGAATTCAAATCAAATTTCACTTTTTTAGTTATAGTAAACTATCTCAGTAAAAACTAATACTTAGTCCCTGAAGCTTATGTCTATCTCAAGTTGATGATTTTGTTCAACTTTCTTCTTTAAATTGTCGAATAATAACTAAGAAAAATTACAATAGGTCTACGCGGTGTCAACGAAAAAGCACGTGGAACGAGATCTTTCATTTAACTTAAACTTTAAACAGTCGATAGATAGATATTATTGATTTTTGAATTGAGATAATTGTATGTCTAAAAAAACTACTAAGAAGGTAGCGAAAAAAACCACTAAAAAAGTGGGGAAGAAGGCAGCATCAAAAAAACAATCAGATGAAGCTAAAAAAATTAGTAGAAGAAAAAGAGCAAAGTTTCGGCCAGAATTTAAAGAAAGATCCATGAGATCTTTTGCAATGAGTGTGTTTTACTTAGAGGATATTTCGGATATCTTAAAAGGTGGAGATGAAGATATAGATGGCTTTAACTTAGTATCATCTTGTACTTCGCTTGCTCACGCTTTTGAGATGCTTTCTAAAGCAATCTTAAAACGAGTTAGTCCATATCTATTACTAACGAAGTTAGACTTGTTTGATAACCAGGCATATCAAGTTACAGCTTCATATAAATTTTTGGCAGATAGTTCTGAAGATAAAGCTTCTTATTGCGTTGGGCGTGTGGCATTTGCAAGAGCTCTTAAGTTACTAAAGAACCCTCTTGATGAAAGAGAAACAAGTCTAATCCTTTCTATAATAAATAAAAGAAACCTATTTGAGCATCGTGATAATGCACACATTGTAAACTACGATAATTTCCTAGAAGAACTTGTAGAAGCGATGAGGGTATATAAGAAAGTTTATACACGAGAATTTAGAAGTGCTAATTTATTCAAGGATCTGAAAACTGTCACCTCATTTGGTAACCTAAATTCAATATATGATATTTTAGATAAGCACTTTTCTAATAGGATGAAAGAAGTAACTGCGTTAAAAAAGAAAAAAACTAAAACTGGGAAAAATTTTTATCGTTGTCCTCACTGCTATTATGATTTCTCTGAATCCATCTCTTCGTCTAAACGTAAATGCCTATGGTGTGATACTGTTGTTTTGCTCAAGAAATGCACTGTCGAAGGTTGTGAATATAAGGTTTGGACAACTGATGATAAGGATGTTTTTTGCCAAGATCATCGAATAGAGTATCTTCGACTTCAGAGCGAAAGGTCATTAGCTGCAATTCGTAATTTAAGTGTGGTTTTAAGTTCGTCATTACCCGAACTTAAAATGCCTGAAATGCACGAGATCAAGATGCCGGTGATGCCCAAGATTAAAATGCCTGAAATGCCAGAGATTAAGATACCTGAAATCAAGATGCCGGATCTAAGTATTAAAGTGCCTAAAAGTGACGATGACGAAGAAGATTAAAGCAAGTCGAGATGTTTAAAGTTGTAATTTAAAGTAGGTTACCCTGAAATGAGTTTAGAAGTATCTGGTCCAGTTGTGCATATTATTTCCCTTGCTATATTTAGTTGAAAGGTTTTATTGACTTAGATGTAAGTATGAAGAAGTACCAGATATATAAGTTACTAAGTTGTTTTGGGGCATAGAAAAGGAGGGAGTGATGATTGTTGAAATTGAAGAACATCCAAATTGGTATCATCATGTTGAAGGAATGAGATGCTTAATATTAGGGACTTATCCCCCAAGTGTAAAGCGAAGGAATTATTCTTTCTATTATCCAAATAAGAGTAATAGATTTTGGGAGACATTAGCAGCTGTAGCTGGTCACGAACTAAAGTTCTTTGATGAAGAAAGTGCAGTTGCTGAAAGAATAGGACTTATGGAAGAACTCAAGGTTGGTGTTGAAAATCTGGGGCAAGTGATTGAGCGTATTGATGGAAGTGCAGAAGATAAGAAGATTAAAATAAAAGAGTATAGAGATATACTCGGGATTATAAAGAGAAGTTCAAATCTTAAGAATATTCTACTTACAGGCTTCTCTTCTAGTACAAATACATATGACGATTTTTTAAGGTATCTCTCTCAGAATGAAATTCATATTGAAAGATTCAAGAACCCAAAAGCGAAAGATAGTTTTAAGATCACAGTAGAAGCTAGAGAGATTAAAGTAATTATTGGGAATTCAACATCAAGGGCTGCCCGGCGTGTGAAGGATGAGTCTCTGGTCGAGCAGTTTAAGTTAGCAATATTTAATAATTAGCTTTGAATGGATTCACATATAGTACTTTTTTTATGCTCGTTGACGCTGAAGACTTGTTAAGAATTTCTATATTAATGAGCTGTATCTTCACGTTTTTATTGTATGTAATTTTCTTCTATTCCTATGTTCATTTTTGTCGATAAGAATTACTATGAGAAGTGAACAAGTTTATGATTTTTTAGAAAATAACACTATATATACAATTGCACTGTCCGCCTTGGCCTTGATTTCCGGAATAGAGAGTGTTTTTGAATTTTCATTAGGAAAGACCTTTGTGCCTCATTGGGTTGATTCTGCTGTATTCTCACTTTTTTGCTTTGATCTATTTATGAAAATTGTAGTGTATGTTGGAGAAAAGTTAAAGAACTCGAAAGTTAAGTTCTCTGGACTTTTCAGTCTCTCCTTTACACTTGTTGATTTGGTCGCTCTAGTTCCTGATATTGTTAGTCATATATTTGGAAGTCATTTGATTGATCTAAAAGCACTTAGAGCATTACGTGCGTTGAAGCTTTTACGTTTATCCCGTGTTTTCTCAAAGAATAAGTTACTTTTTGATTATATTCTTAATTTTTTTAGATATCGCCTTTATGGCCAAGGTCTCGTCCTAGGTATTAACCTTTCTGTCCTCGTTGTTTTTGGTGCAGTTTTTTCTTTTGTTCATTACGAATATTTAGTCTACCTAGGTAAATCGAATATCGCTTTAAGTAATTCAATAAACTGGGGACTGAATATTTTTATTAGTCCTTATGGTGAATCCTACACAAATGCTCCAAGTAATAGTTTAAAGGTTATTGCATTTATTGGATCAAGTTTTGGCCTTTTTGTTTACGCCTCTATTATTGGGGTCTTTTCAAATATGTATGACGGAATTTTTGATATTATGGATAAGGGAGTCGGAATGACGACAATTAAGAAAGATGATTTTGTTATTGTTGGATGGAATAATCTTATTCCTAGCCTCTGCGAACATGTTGTTAAAACTTTAGGACGAAGGGTTGTGGTTGTTGCAGGAATGGACAAGTTAAAGGTGAGAGATGCCTTTGAAAACTCATCATGTGGAGAAGTGGTTTTTAACCACTCCCTATTTGAATATGTAAAAACTGATTACTCCTGTAAAGATGAACTAGAAAAAATCAATATCTGGCATGCTTCAAAAATAGTGATAGTCTATGATGAAGAAGTTAAAGAAGGAAATGAAAGCTCTTTTTACTCTGGGAATATAAAAGATGCTAAAATCCTTTTTACAATGAAAACAATCCTTCATATGTTAAAAAAACATGGAGCCGATACGAGAATTGTTTGTGAGATTTTTAGTAAATCAAATACAGGTTTATTTGAAGATTATCCAGAGGTTGAGATTGTAAGTAAGGAATCACTTTTCTCGAATGTGTTTAGTCAGGTTGTATTACAAGATGATATTTTGAATGTATATAAACGTCTTCTAAAAACAGAAGATAAGGAGTTATATGTAGTACCTTTTCAGGATGGGAATTATCAAATTGCAGATTGTCCTTCGAATTACTACTCATATCAGGAGAACTTCTCTAAACAGGGAGTAGGTGTAATTGGTCTCTACTTTGCTAGTTTTATGGGGGAAAGGTCTGGTGTAATTCTTTCCCCATCTGAGACGGAGTTAAAGAATGCGATAGACAACTATCCTAAAAATAGGTTTAAACCAAACTTTATTCTTTTAGCCGAAAGTCCACAGGTTCTTGATGAATTTAAGCTAACAAATAAACTAAGGTGTGCGTAATGAGAAAGTTAAAGTTTGATGGAGTGAAACTGAAGAATGGAAGTCGTACGATTGCTAATGTGAGCGGCGATAAAATTCGTGTGGGGACAGGTTCGCGTACTGTCTTAATTATCAGTGGCGATAAGGTTAGAGAAGGAACCGGCTCAAGAACCCTATTCAATGTAAAGACGATAACCTACGAGAAGGGACGGGGTCAAGGCGCATTGCTGATATGGATGATGTCGATAAAGCTATTGATGGACCAGGTAAGATCGTTAAAGCGGCACTTTGGTTTTACTTTTTGCGATAGACATTAATCTGTTTTGATTTATATTTTAATTCTAACTTTTATATTCATCCTCTATTTAATTGCCTTTTCTCGTATTAATTTGAAGGGAGAGAGGAAAACCGCACTTATTCTAAAAGTCGAGTTAGAAAAAGAAGTATGTAGTTATTACCATGATTTAATTATACCTGCATCAAATGGCACGGCCCAACTGGATCATGTTATCGTTTCAAAGTACGGTTTATTCATTATTGAAACGAAAAGCCTTAAAGGGTGAATATTTGGCGATGAAAGTCAGAGTAAATGGACTCAGGTTCTTTACGGCTAAAAATATTCGTTTCAGAATCCTCTAAGACAAGTCTTCCGACAAAAGTTGGTACTATCTGAGTTTCTGGGTTAAAATGATGAACAAATTTTTCAATCATTTATTTTAATGGCAATTTTAAATTTAAAACAGTTCTACCTGAGAATGTTATCGATACCGGGCTTGGTTATTATATAAAGCGAATTGAGCGTGAAATTTTTAATGATGAAGAGGTGAGCGCTCTTAATGAGAATATCGTCTATCTTATGAATACATCAAAATTAAAATTAGCTGATCACCTCGAATCATTAGATCAACGACATAATTCATTGATTGCTTGTCCGCGTTGTGGTGGAAAACTTTTAAAAAAAGTAGCTCGTAAGGGGAGGCATGCGGGGAAAGGATTTTTGGGTTGTCATAACTATCCAAAATGTAAGTTCACTAGAGATTTATAAATACACGATGTAACCTATTAAGATTATTGATATTTGAACTTGTGTTAAAATATTTGAATGAGTTTAAAGAATATATCTAAATTCAAAAGTTGTGAAAAACGCTCAAAGAAAGAATGGCTTTTTGTTATAGCCGTTGTAGTTTTTGCAATTTATGTCAAAGTAACCTCTACAGAACAAACAAAACGTTATCCTGCAGGCTATCCAAGCCAGATCATTCTACAAAAAGATACTGACGGGAACTCTTATATTGTAAATTAATCTATTAGTTGAAATAAACCGATACGCTATGTATGAAATACATAACCCTCACACTCCTAATCACACTTTTCCAACTAACAACATACGCAACATCAGACTGCACCCACGACGCTAAGAATTTTCGCTGCGTAAAGTATGTGAAGAACTACGACGCGGACACGGTGACATTTGATATTCCAAATGTGCATCCGCTAATTGGAAGTCGAATCAATGTACGAGTGAGTGGGGTGGATACGCCGGAGATTCGAACGAAGAATGCGTGCGAGAAGAGTAAGGGGCGAGATGCGAAGAAGATTGTGACGAATCTTTTAAAGCACGCCAAGCGCATTGATCTAGAGAATGTGCAAAGAGGTAAGTACTTTCGCGTGGTAGCCGATGTGAAAATCGATGGCCAGTCCCTGTCATACTATCTTCTTAAAAATGGCCTTGCCTATGCGTATGACGGCGGCACTAAGAAGAAGGTGGATTGGTGTAAGTCGAATCGCGAGATTGCGTCGGAGAACTAGGATGCTGGGACGCATCCCGAAAAGGTTCCAGGAACCTTTTACATTTTAGAAACCTTCAAGCTTACAGGTTTATATATTTACTTTCTTTTAAGCATTTTAAGGCACTACCTGCTCTAGATGACCAGCTGACCTTCTTGTAACAAGATTCAAGCTGTCTTGAATTTTCAAATTCTTTATTTTTTATAAATGAAAGGCAATCATTAGCTTCGCCAATTTGAGAGCTCCAACTTTCAGAAATGGCATAACATACTGCCACAGCATTTCGATCAAAGAATCCAACATCTACGATCTCCATGCACTTTTCATAACCGTCACTAGATTGACTAGTCCAAGAGCTATCTTGAGAGTCACATACGTCATACGTAGACATTGGAGTAAACTCACCAGCAAAGCTTAAAAAGTTTCCAAGGACAAGAAGTGTAACTAATAACATTCTCATTATATTCTCCTATCATCTATGTAATGTTTAATGAAAAATATTTGTATTGATTATCCCTACTTTTATGATTAGTTTCATTCATTTTGAAGAATTTTTATAGGCCGTTAGAAAGCTAACACTTAATAACTTTTCCAATAAATTAAGGTTTTTATGTGTACAACCTGTTAAAATCACTTTTAAGGAAGCTAAGGTAAGACTATAAAAGGAATAAAGTGGAAGGCAACGTAAGAGACCATATTGAAATCGGAGAGAAAGTACGCATCGTACTTAAAAAAGATCAACGAACAGGAAACCTTACTGAAGGTATCGTAAAAGATATTCTAACGAAGTCAGATTATCATCCGCATGGAATAAAGGTTCGTCTTGAAAGCGGAGAGGTTGGACGCGTAAAAGAAATTCTTTAGCATCTCTTGTTAGCTTAACTCCAACGTAATCGGTGCATTCTTATACTTGTAATTCTCATCCAAGCTACAAGAGTTAACGAATATGATTCCACCAAAAATATCAGTGCCGTAGCCTTCGTGGATATGGCCAAAGGCATGCACGCGAGGCTGTACTCGTTGAATAGTTTTTAGCAGGTCGGTGCATCCGACACGTTCGCCATTTGCACATAAGTCCATCACGGCGCGAGGTGGCCTGTGGGTGAGGAGGATGTCAGTATCATTTGGGATTAAGTCCCAATGTTTTTGAATCTCAGGGCCTCGGTGTCTGTTAAATGCCCAGTCATGAAACCACGGTTGAATCGGTGAGCCCCAGATTTTAAACCCTTCAATTTCAATTCCTGAATCATTTAAGTAGATGATACCGTTGTCTTTTAAGATTGCTTCGGCCTCTTCCTTTCTTTCATCATCAAAGCAGAAGTCGTGGTTGCCAGCGATGACGATCTTGTGTTTGAAATCAAGGCCAGCTACAAATTCTGCAAATGCTCTCGTATCTTCCAACGAGCCACGGCGTGTGAAGTCTCCTGTGTGAAAGAGGATATCCCCTGATTCGAAGGGAACTTCGCCGTGGCGATTATGAGTGTCTGAGAAGAAAGTTAGTTTCATTTAGGTATAATAGCATATGTTTTAATATACTGGTTTTAAATCTAATTTGATAAATGTCAAAATAAATATTGACCTTTCTGTTTCTTGAGTCTATTTTGACAAGTATCAAAACAGATTTAGGAGGTAAAAATGAATTTTTTGGATGAATTGAAAGAACTTTCAAAGCAGGCATCGAACCTTTCAAGAGGAAAAATCGATATCAACGTTGAAAGAAAGATTAGAGAGAATGTTTTTGAAATTATGGAAGAGCTTTACGGAAATGCTACGACTGCTAATTTCATCAAGACGACAAAACTTATGTACCGTGATTGGTCACAGAGCTATAGCGAAGACATCAGATTTGGACGTGATGAAGATGCAGATAAGGCGATGGTTAAGCTTAGTACATTTGAGTGGATCGTATCTCTTCCATCTGTGCAAGAAATGCGCACATCCCTTGGCGAAGGTTAAGAGATGAGTCTTGCGAACGTATTTAAAGTTTTAGGTGATGAGGCGAGATTAAGTATTATCAGAAGCCTGGCAGAGAAAGATCTCTATGCAGAAGTTCTTGCAGAAAGACTTTCTCTGTCTCCTGGAACGATTACGCATCACTTGAAAAAGCTTGAAGCTGTAGGACTTATTAAGTCGCGTAAGGAGCAGTACTACAAAGTCTTTTCACTACAAAAGAAGATGCTTGATAAGAATATCCTAAGTTCAATTTTAGAGGTTTCAATTTCAAACGAAGATGAAAATGAAGTTCAATATGAACAGAAGATCATCAAGTCATTTTTTAAAAATGGTGTGCTTAAGTCGATCCCTGTACAACGTAAAAAACGACTCGTTATTTTAAAGCATCTCTTACAAGAATTTAAAAAGGGCCGTGATTACACAGAAGCTGAAGTTAACGAAAGGATTGAAAAGTATAACGAAGACTTTTGTACCATTAGACGTGAGTTTATTGCAGAGAAGCTAATGGAGAGAAAGGCCGGCATCTACCGCGTAAAAGCTTAATGCTGGCCAATTTTTGTACATTTACAATTTATTCAACACTTTACTTCGTTCTCAACCCATAACTAGCTGATTATCCACACCTCAAAAGCCCACTTCTTTGCAAAAACTGGCTTCTGTCTTGCTGTATCTAATTACTGATACAACTCTTTTAAAAGTTTGGAATTATGAAGTACTCATTATTTTTATTCACAATTTTGGCCTTGCAGTTATCTGTTTGCAATTTCGCAATAGCGAGTGAGTCTGTAATTCCGGCATCACTGGATTTAAGTAGCATTCAGTCTTCAGTTAAAAATCAAGGAAATCGAGGGGCGTGTACATTCTTTAGTGCTTCCTCTTTATTAGAAAGTGAAATAATTAAACAGCAAAATATTGAGATAAATATCTCTGAACAATTTTTGATTTATGCTACCAAGAACTATGCTCGTTATGGAGAATTAGAAGAGGGCTCGAGTGTCATTAGGAATCTTTATGCAGCAAAAAAGTATGGGATCACTTTTGAGCAGGATCTACCTTATCAACAAAGCTGGTTCTCCCCAGGCATGCCATGCTCAGAAGACGCCTCTGTTAGATCATCTGGTTATGAATGCTACCACCATAATAGCGTTGCCGATAAAAATAGAATTATCTCATTAGGTAATAATTTAGAAATCACTGATATAGACGATTATGAAAATCAAAGATCTGATCTAATTATTTCATACCTCGCTAAAAATAAACGGCCAGTATCTGTTAATATCGTAATTAATGATGACATCATGCTTAGTTCGAAAAATGGAGAGATCAAATATAATACAAGACTAAGAGATGAATGCAATATTTCTAATCAGTGTTTTGCTCACTCCATCGTCATTACAGGTTATAACCTAAAAGATAAAACTTTTAAGTTCAAAAATAGCTATGGAAAAAGCTGGGGAAGTAATGGGTATGGAACAATTACCTTTGAGTATATTAATAAACTCTATGGGGCCCCTGAAATTATGGCCGTCGAGCTAAAGAAAAAATTGAAGCTTATTAAGCCGAAAGTTCCAGCAACTATATCTCCTAAAGTATCAGTGAAGTCAGATATTGATTTTGATGGTAGTGACATAAATATAAAAATCAATGGAAGGGTAGAGTACTTACCAAAAACACAGTTTAAAATTCAGTTTGCAATTGTAAGAATTGATGAAGCCGGTGAGCCAAAAATCATCACACTTGATGAAAGGTTTGCTACGTTGTTTCACTATGCAACAACAGATGATTCTGGAAATCTAGATTTAGATGAAATTAAAGAAGTAAGTTTTAAAAACGTAAGACATAAACTCAAAAAGCTAAAAGAAGAGCTCTACCTATTCACTCTTGTTAATAAAGTAAGTGATAAAGAAGATGAAAATATTGACTATACCTTTAGTAAACTCACTTTTCCTGCTTATGTAGAAACATTCAAAGACTGTTCTGAAGCATCAAAAATGGGCCCTAATCCTGACAAGCAAAAATGTTTTGATAAATTTAAGGGTAGCTACACGCTTCAAGAGTGTCTATCTCATGCAACGCTTTTTGATATTATCTATATGGATAAGGTTGCTAGTTGTTTTAAAGAGCTTAAGGGTCAATCTAACTTCTCTCAATGTAGCAGTCTCATTAGATCGATTCCTAAGAGCATGGACAAGTACACTCAACTTGAAAATTGCAAAGACATTTATGAGGGCGAATACACCGTATACGAGTGTAAGAGTGCTGCAAGATTAATGTCTGATGGCTACTATAGGGATCAACAGCTAACGAAATGTGAGCTAGGGTTTTAAAAATGATCTATCATAAGTCACTGTAATTATATTGTTTTAAAAGGTTTTTCATAGCTGAGCTTAAGAAAGGCTGATTTTTTTAATTAATTTAATTTATCAGTGCGTCATCTGTTGGTCTATAACTCCTTCAACAAAACAAAAAAGGAGAAAACAAATGAAAAAGACAATGATGATTTTACTTAGTAGCTTAATTCTTTCACTAAACACTTTTGCTTCTACAGAGGTTGAAAACTCAAGACTTGTTAAAATCGTTACTCAACTTGAGACGTTTATTGGTGAAGATAGTGAGCTTATGGCCGATTCTCAGATTAAGCTAATCTTTGAAGAGAGTTTAAATAATTTAGATGATTCGAAAGTTATTCTTTCAAATATCCTCGAACTTGATGAGAGATTTGAAGTAACAATGGATGATGAATTCGCCAATAAGTTAGCGATCTTTTCAGCACTACTTCATGAAGTGATGCTAGCGGCTAGACCTTAACTAAACTTTAAAGAGATCCATCGTGTAACAGAAGACATCCTCTTGGGTTGTCTTCTTTACTACCTCACGTATCTCTTCAATGGCCTTTACCATGATGCCATTAACCTTCGGCAAATCTTCCTTAGAAAGAGTGATAACAGAGGAATAGTGAAGCTCATCTTCAGTTTCTCGGTCCATACTTTCCATCGCACGCAGACGCCAATTTGAGTGATGTCTTGCAATCATTGGAGAGTTCTTTCCAAGGTGAAAACTTTTTGATGTAAGCTTTATTTTATCACCGTCATTAGTAATAAGCCCCGCATCCAAAAGGAAGTCGATAACCTTTGCCACAGTCTCTGTGGAAATTGAAAAAGTTGCAGCGATCACTTCTCTGTCATATTGCTTTGTGATTGAGAGGTATGCGTGGATCGCAAGATAATGCCAGCTTGAGTAGTATTCGTATTGCTGCTCTTTTGTTAGCTCTTTCTTATCAGTTAGGCGTTTACTGAGATCTTTTGAGTCTTTGACAAGCTCATCTATCTTGAGCTTGTAATAGTCACTTAATCTCTTATTTCCAGCGCGCTGATAATTAACTAGCGTTAAATAGAACTCCGTCTGCTTATTCGATAGAGACAGAAAATCTGCTGTGAGCAGTGCCTGCTCAAGACTAAAGTGAGCATCTTTGTTTAGGACTTGTGAGATATATGCCGTTTGGCAGGCCAGCTTTTCAGCAAGTCTTGACCTTGTTCCGCGCACCCGTTTTCCAAGCTCTTCAAGAGCATCAATAGTGAAATCTTTGTAATTTTGATAACTGAAAATATCCATAAGTTCTCGTTATTATTGGCTTGTGTTCTCTTCTTCGTAGTATTAGTTAATACTTTAGCATATTTTTAGTTAGCTTCGGCATCGTTGTGTATTTATTAAATACAGGGCCTATAAATTAAACACTTTGCCCTTTGCTAAATTGCTTTTGGTCTATATTGAAAGCATGAAGACTCAAAAACTTATTTCACTAATTGGACTATGCTTATGCTTGAATCACCAGGCCTTTGGTGTGGAAAGTTTGGATATTAAGCATAAAGTTCAAGTGGATTTATCAAAGTATAAGACACTTCTTGATATTAAGAAGTTTAATCTTCATAAGGAAAAGCCTCAGCAACTAGATTTAAATTCTTTTTTAAAAAAGAGTGTGCAGGACAATTCAGATGAGGGTGGCTTTGAGAGTTCTGGTGGAGGAACGATTGTTAAAACAGGAGTCGGTGCACCTATCTTATTAGACATTGCTGTTTATGATCAAAACTTTGTTGATGAATTTAATTATTCTCAAGGTTCATCAGTTGTCTTAAAAAAACATGCCAGTGTTCTTGGTTATGAGAAATTCACTTTTGACCGTATTAAAGAAATGGAAATATATCCACTTTTAGAAGAGAGAATCGAGAAGTGGCAAGAGGGTAGTCCTTTGATTACTCATGGGATTAAGTCCGCCCTAAAGGGAGCTGATTGGAGATTTACTCCACATCGAGTTAGAAGCTTTTATGAGGGAGAGATTTTTCAAGGTGCAGTTTTTTATTCTGGAGATAAAGGCGCCTGGATTTCTACTCCTGTTTGGAATAGTGTCGGTGACTTTTCAAAAATAGGGCTTCTTATTCATGAAGCTTTAAGACATATGAGTATTAGCTATGGTGATAAGTTAAGTGAAGAAGTAATCCATGATATCACTTACCGAATTACCCTTACTGAACCTATCGAAGGTGAAACCCTAGACTCTAGGGCCTATTATCATGAAGACTCAATTACGGCGCTACATTATAAGAGTAAGGATAAGCTTGCTCAAAGCAAAGAAAGACTAAGAAATCTTATTTTAGATGAGAGATTAACTAACGATCCTGAGCTCCTTTCTCTTATTCAAAATAGCATCGATAATATTGATAACTCTAGTGTTCTAATCGAGAGCGTAACGGCTCTTGATAAACTTTATGAAGTAACATTTGAAGATAAGAAGGCAAATCTCTTACTTGATCTCTCTAGTGGCATTCACGAAGTCATTACTAGTCAACTTCGTGTAAAAGCTTCAAGGCCTGCCTTAGAGTTAACGGATGCTATTCGATCAATGAACTCAATTATCAGTCTAGAAACAATAAGTGAGAGCTTAATAATTGATTATATTGAAAGTGGTAAGATTCCTTATGAGTTCTATCAAGTGAAGGAGCGCCTTCAATTTTTAAATGAAATTCAGAAACTAAAACGGCGACATAAAAAGCTACTTGAGAGAGGTGCCTTAATTGAAGCTTACTAGTTCTAGAGATAATAAGTATTAATTTGATTTTATAGTTTTTACGATATACCCTAGGGGGGTATGTGTAATATCATGCTACCCATAGGAGAAATTATGAAATTATTTATAGCTTTTATATTATCTTTTAACGTTTTTTGCCATGAGCTAGAATATCAAAATTACCTAAGTCTTCAGAAGTCATTAGTTGAGGGAAATCTCGACCAGGGCCTAAAGTCTTGGAAAACGATGTGTAAGAAAGAACTTGGCCACTATGCTAAAGATTATAAATACGGTGACTGTGATAAGAATATAAAAAGTGTCAGTGCTTTAAGAGATTCATTTAAACTTCTTTCTGAAATTTATATCAAGAATGGTAAGTCACTTGAAAATAGCGACCTGAAGATCGTGAAATGCCCAATGGCAAAGGCCCGTTGGATTCAAAAAGGATCTTCTGTTAAGAATCCATATTACGGAAAGAAGATGCTTACTTGTGGTGAAGTAGAATCATAAGAAGTAAGCATCTAAATTTTTTATAAGTGTATACAACGGTAAGTATCAAAAGTTTGAGACTCGATATCATAAAGATAAAGTGCCTCAGAATATCTCTTTGTGTAGGCAACGTAGAGTCCACCTGATTGTGGATTTCCACAATAGTAGCGCTTGTCGTGTTCGAGTCGATAAACAGCAGTAGATGCTGAGCTAAATTGTTCAACATCTTTTTGTGCCTCAAGATAGGCGCTTTGAACTTCATCGTAGAATGGAAGATCTGGCGTGAACTCGACACATTTGTATTCTTTTAGATTTCTCAAATCAGTATTGTCGATATAGTAGTAAAGTTTAGAACTTTCTTTGTAATAGATCTTAATGTGAGACTCGTGTTTCCCGCAGTAAAGGGCACCGTCATTAGAGTGGTGAAAGGCCATCGCAGAAAGTTGTAGTAATACAGCTAGACTGATTAATTTCATAAAATCTCCTTAATATTTCTACTTTATACACCAAATTCAATATATTGAGTCAGAGATTGTACTTTTAACAAGGTTTGAAAAGGAAGAATCCAGGAACCTCGTTAGAAGTTCCCGGAATTATTAGATCTTATCTTAGTTCTTTTCGATTGAAGATGTCTTAGCGTAGTTAATCGCTGTTGTAAGCAGAAGCCCAACAAAGAATAAGACGCTTAGGCTTGTTTGGTAATTAAAGCCTTCAACTCCAGCGATCTCCATTCCACCAATGGCAAGAATTCCAAAAAGAAGTGCAAATAAAGCGTCTCCTGTGATAAGTCCTGCGGCAGTTAAGATTCCTCGGTGAGTGATCTTTGTCACAGACTTTGTTCCAGAAAGTCTTGCAAGCGATCCCAGAAGAATTCCTGTACCGATATATGAAGGAAGATAGATTCCAACTGCAAAAGCAAGTGAGCTTAGAATAATACCTTTACGCTTTCCGATGATTTCAATGATCACAGCTAATAGTCCAAGGCCTGCTCCGGCAAGTACTGGCATCATTGGAATATCACTTTGAATAAATAGTGATTTTAGAACTGTTGCAAAGAAAGCCGCCTGTGGTGCAGGAAGGGCCTCGCTTCCAAGTGTTCCTGTTTCATGAGCAACGTAAACCGCTAGAGGTACAGAGATTGCACCACCAAGAAGACCAACAAGTTGTCCGATGAAAGAGCTTGAAACCTTAAGGCCATTAAATTGCATTGTCTTATAATCTTGAGATGAGTCGTTAGATGCACAGATGGCAACACAAGCTGCAACAATAATTGGAACTAGAAAGTAAACACCTTGGATACCTTCAAGACCAATTGCAAGTCCAACCAAACTTAGAACTAGCATTCCCATAAAAACAGTTCCACTAACAGGTGAAGCAGATGATCCAACTTGAAGTGATAAAAGTGCACCTAGGCCACTTAGGAAAAAGATGAGTAGTAGGGCAACAATTCCAAGTGCAACAAGACCTACGAGTGTCGCTCCAGAATACAGCATCATCGCAATTAGTAAGAATGCACCAAACCCAATCGATGCTAGAAGTTGCTTTCTTACGCTTGCTGGAATTTCTAATTGTTCAGCATCAAAGTCTGCTTCTTTATTAGCTAGAGCATTGCGAGTTTTTCTACCTTCTATAATATAAGCAATTAATGAGTAAACAACTGCAACAACCATAGCTGCTCCACCAACCCAACGAAAAGTTGTTCCTGGCATATTTTGAGCGGCCGACATTCCTTTAACAACTGCATTTAAAAGTCCTCCAAAGAAGATTAGGATTGCAGTAGGAACAGTTAGAAGTGCTCCAATACCAAAGTATAGTGGGTTAATTGGAAGTGGAAGTTTTGTTTCAACGCCACTTAGTGTGAACTTTAGGTCATATATACTTGCCTTTAAAACTTTAATTTGACTTAGGAAGGCCATGACAAATCCAAATGCTAGCCCTGGAATAAGTGAAAATTTTAAAGGTGGTCGTGCCTGAGGATTTTCTGCTGCTGTCTGAATTAGACGGTCACAGGCAACGGCCTCTGGCGCTGGAAGTTTTGGATCAGTTAAGAATCTCTGTGTTGCAAGACCAACAAATCCCCAACCTAGGAAACATCCTGCAGCTGAAGCTAAAATGAGAGATAAAATATCGACTGGTGGAACAGCTACTCCAAGTTCTGCTGCTAAGATTTGAACGATTGGAGCAACAAATGCGACACCTGCTGTTACGGCAACTCCTGCTGAGCCTGTTACTTGGGCCATGGCAAGAAAGCCTTTCATATCGTCTTTAAAGAAGGTACCCATTGCGACCCAGCCAAACAAAACGACGAGGGGACTGATCCCCGGTGTAATTCCAGCCTTTAGTGCTGAAAAGACAAATGCTGATCCGAGAACAAAGGAGATGACGAAGCCGAAGACAATTCCAGCTCTTTTCGATTTTAACGATGGTTCGTTAGCATTACTCATAAACTTTCTCCAGTTATTATTTAGTTATAATTATAGAATTACTTTACTGCTTAGATTTAGCAAGTATTATGTATATATGACGAAAATTGATAAAGAAAAGCTAACAGAAGAAATGAATTCTAAGAATCGTGAATGGCTAATTGAGTCTGATGGTGTTTCAGCGCTCTTCATTCATAATCTCGAAAACTTCGCTTATCGCTACCTTGAAACATCGACTGATAAAGGAATTAAGTGTGTTGTTGATGGTGAGCTCTATCAAGTCAAATCAACTGAGCCATCAATCATTGAGGCCCTTAAGTGGGATAATCCAGAGCTTAAGAAATCCCTTATCGATTTATGTAAGAAGTATCCAGGAAAAGCCTCTAAAGAGCTTAGAGTTAATCTAAGTTTAGAGACGAAAATGCTAGGGGAGCATAAGAATGAATGCTCTGCTCATATCACCTGCTTGCTGCCAAATGGAGAGAGTTTAATTCTCTTTGAAAAGACAACGTCTATGAGTTTTGATGATCCGATTGAGCTTAGAAATAAGCATGCGGCCCTTCTAGAAGAGGTTTCAGTAATTTTTTAAGTATTTGACTAAAATGGTCGATAAGATATCAGTGAGATATCTTATTTTCATCCTAATATTCATTTCATGCTCTAAAGTTCTTAGGGGCCCAGCTCAGCTAAAGCAGAAGCATATTGTCTTTGATCTGGACCACACGCTCGTGGCAGAAATAGAAGAGGGTGAAACATTTAATCCGAAAAGAACTATTACCATCCAAGGCATTCACTATAGGATTATTCCATACGCCCGGGAACTCATCACTGAGTTATCAAAACGAGAAGATGTTTCAATTTCTTTTTTTAGTGGTGGGAGCGAGGATCGAAATCTTGAATTGTTAAAATCGCTCAAACTTTCAGACGGAAGTGATAAAAGTTTTCATGATATTTCTTATCGCATTCTTTCAAAGCGCCACCTTTACGATAATAGAAAAAATGTCCCCGAAGATTCTCGCTTTGTTCATAAGTGGAAGAAAGATATCTCCCTTGTTAGTGATGATCTTGATTCAATCATTCTCGTGGATGATCATAAAGACTTCTACTATCAAGGTCAAAAAAACAATACAGCATGGTTAGGAGAGTGGTTTAATAATTTTGAAAGCTATTCAGATGTGGAAGATTACAGGAAAAGAATTGGAGATGCTAAGGGCTTCAGACTTCCTCCATCATATAAAGACTGGTGGATGAATCGCAATAAACTGGCCCTTGTTGGAAGCGCCATTGAAGAGGCTTTGGATAACGATGAAGTCTTTGTGGAATCAATGAGAATTCATCTCAAGCATCTAGATGAGCAAAGAGCTGGAAGCCTTGAGAGTTTAAAAGATCGAGTTCATACCTTTGGAATACGTTTTGCGCCGGAGTCTTGTTCCTCGGCGCTTGGAAGTTTTCTTCAAATCCGATAGAAATGATATGTATGCAAGGAATTGGTTATATGAAAATAAGCGAAGTTGCCCAGACAACAAATCCTCGATACGTGTAATCAAAGACAATTGGTAAAATTCTAATTGAGATTCAAGATATTGAAGAAGTAAAAAAATAGTGCCAAAATCTTTTTGTGAAGTTTAGTATGAGGCACTTATGTGGAATGACGAACAAAAGAATATTTGGTTTGAAGAACAAGAGATAAAAAGATCGTATCGAGAAGAAGTCGTAACAAAGATTAAGAATCTAGAAAATCTTTTTGATATCTCTCAGTATGGAGCACTTCCGTACGATGAGAATAGGTATCCGCTGTTCTTAATAAAAAGCAAGAATTTCTTACCTGAGAATAAAACGATTCTAATTACTGGTGGTGTTCATGGTTATGAAACTAGTGGTGTTCATGGAGCTCTCGCTTTTTTAGAAACACAAGCTTTAAACTACACAAACGATTTTAATATTATTGTTGCTCCATGTATTAGTCCTTGGGGTTATGAAACAATTAATCGTTGGAATCCAATGACCGTCGATCCTAATCGTTCATTCTTCAATGATGGTCCTGCGCCCGAATGCAACCTTTTCATGAAGGCCATTTCTGAATTAAATCTTGAGATTTTTGCTCATTTCGATCTTCATGAGACAACGGATACTGATAATACTGTCTTTAGGCCGGCCCTCGAAAAAAGAGATGGAATACCTCAAGATATTTGGGATATTCCAGATGGTTTCTATCTGGTGGGAGATAGTGAGAATCCAACACCTGAATTTCAAAAAGCAATTATTGAATCTGTTCGTAAAGTTACACATATCGCACCAGCTGATATAAATGGGAATATTATTGGAGAGAAGCTAGAACAAGAGGGTGTGATTAATTATCCTTTAAAGAAGCTTCATCTTTGTGCATCTTTTTCTGATGCAAAATTTTGTACGACAACAGAGGTGTATCCAGATAGCCCAAGGGTTAGTGCTGAAAATTGTGTGGATGCACAAGTGGCCGCAATTATTGGTGGCATGGATTTTTTAGTTAACTCGATTAAATAAGCTGAAATTTTTCTAATGAATTATATTTGAAATCTTAAGATATCTTTGTAGAATACTTAACAAAGTTAAATATTAACAAGGTTACGTATTATTAAAGATTCATTATCTCGTAAATTTATCGAAGTCATCCCATCATCCATGGGCATTATTAGATCGTATATTAAAAGTGCTAGTGAGTCAGAGCTTAGCTTTCCAAAATATCGAATCCTTGCAAGAGTTGATAATGGCACATGTTCAGTAAGTGACCTAGCTGAAGTCATGTGTGTATCTTGTGCGGCCATTTCAAAATTAGTAGATACTTTGGTCAACGATAAATATATATCTCGTGAGACTTGTAAAACAGATCGAAGAATCACGAATCTAAAAATTACATCAAAAGGCAAAAAGAAATTTGAAAAAGTCAGAAGTGCTGCTAGCTGTCGCTTTTTAGAAAACCTAGATGATATTGATTCATCTGAGGTTAAAAAAGTAACAGATGCACTACTGGTAATTGAAAATTTTGTTAAAAATATACAGGAGACTAATTCTTGAAGTTTTATAAAATTGGATTATTGTTTTTTACACTTGTTCCTTGCTTAAGCAGCGCTTCAGTTGAGGATCTTTATTTAAAATCTTTAAAAAAGTCAAAACAAGTTGAAGTATTCGATCTTACAGAGAAGAAAACTATTTCAGACCTTGAAACTGTAGAGTCAACACTCTATCCGTCAGTTGATATTGTAAATACTAATACTTATAGTGAAGAGTATCGCAATGTTACAACTCGTAATAATGAAGTTGATTCAGAAGTTTTCCTTTCTTTAAATCAGAAACTATTTCAAGGTGGAGCTGAGTTTGCTCTATATGACTATAATAAAATTGTTCCAAAGCAAGCTAAAGCTCTAACAGATAGAAGTCTTGCAGAGTACTACTCTCAATTCACGTCGCTATTCTTTCAAATGTCTTCCGCTATTGAAGAAAAAGAAAGAGTCGATGCATTATTAGAGAACCTAAGAAAGAGGGTTAGTATTGTTAGAGGTAGAACAAAAATTGGACGAGATCGCAAGGCCGATCTATTTGCTCTAGAGTCCCAACTACATCGCCTCGAAGCAGGACTTGTACAAAGTAAGGCACAGGTAAAGACTTCGATGACTGATCTTATGAATTTTTCTGGACTCGATAATATTGCTGAAGTGAAAGATAGTGTTGATCCATTAAAGTTAACGCTTTCATTAAATGTCGATCTTGAGAACACACCTGAACTTAAAAGTTTGAAGTATGATTATGAAGCTTCTATTGCAGAAGCAAAGATCGAAAAGGCTGCATATTATCCCCAGGTTGATCTTAGGGCCAATTACAATATTGATAAGAACGAGATTGGAGAGCGTGATTGGGGTGTAAGTCTCAATGTCTCTTTAAACTTATTAGACTTTGGTGAAAGAAAGTCTCGAGTTGTAAGTAAGAGAATCGCTTCACAAATCAACAAGGCCCAAATTGATTTCAGTAGACGTAATACGAAAAATCGTTGGAATGCATTTGTTCAAAATTTTGAATATAAGAAAAATGAATTAAAAACACTTAGAAAAGCATTGTTTCGAAGTCGTGCTTCGTATCAAGAGCAGTTGAAAGATCTAAATAAAGGCCTTGTTACACAGATTGAAGTTATTAGGTCACTAGATGATGTTATTGATCTTGAGAAGTTAGCGATTAGATCGTCTCTTGAAGTTAAGTCTTTATATTATCAAGCGAATGCTTACTTAGGTAATATCCCTAAAAATTAAGAAGGTTATATATGAGTTTATCATCATTATCGATAAGAAATCCTGTATTTGCATGGATGTTAATGTTCTCTCTCATTCTCTTTGGAATCTTAGGATTTAGAGAATTAGGAATTAATGAAAACCCAGATGTTGATTACCCATCAATTTCAATCGCCTACCAATATGAAGGGGCAACTCCAGAAGTTGTGGAAAAAGACGTATTAGAGCCGGCCGAATCTATTCTTGTTTCAATGCAAGGGATTAAAGATATGACATCTACTGCTGGACGAGGGCAAGGACGAATTGATTTAGAGTTTACACTTGATAAGGATATTGATTTCGCACTTCAGGAAGTTCAAACTCTTCTAGGACGTGCTCAAAGACAGCTTCCTGACGATGTCGAAACTCCAACAGTGACAAAGTCCAACGCAGCTGATGATCCAATTCTCTATTTAGCTCTTGTTTCAGATACTTTGTCTGAAAGAGAACTTAATATTTTGTTTAAAGATGGTGTTATTGATCAGCTGACTACAATCGAGGGGGTCTCTGAAGTTCGTGCTTTTGGTGCGAGAGAGCCTATGATGAGAATTGATGTTATCGCTGATAAGCTAGAAGCGTATCAATTAACTCTCTCTGATATTGTTCTTACACTCCAACGAGAAAGTGTTGAGCTACCTGCTGGTAAGTTTGAGACGGTTTCAAATGAGAAGAGTTTAAGAGTCTTAGGTGAAGGACGAACAGTTGAAGACTTCAAGAATATGATTATTAATCGACGTGGTGGCCAAGCTAATTACGTACCGATAAGACTTTCTGAAGTTGCAAATATTTACGCTGGTGTTGAAAATCGTACGCGTATCTCACGTGTTAATCAAAAACCATCGCTATCGATGCCAATTTACAAGCAAAGAGGTGTTAACGCAGTTGATGTTGCGGATAGAGTTAAGGCGAGAGTTGAAGAGATTTCTAAGAACTTGCCTGAGGGGACAAATCTTTCTGTAAACTTCGATAGAACATCTTTTATTAGGTTATCAATTGATGAACTTCTTCAAAACCTTGTGCTATCAGTAATCTTAACTTCTTTAGTATGTTGGCTATTTTTGAACTCAATGTCGGCAACCATAAATATTCTTCTGGCCATTCCTACTGCCATTATTGGAACGTTTTCTTTTATGTACTTAATGGGATTCTCATTAAATACATTCTCTCTTCTTGGACTAACCTTAGCAATCGGTATTGTCGTTGATGATGCTATTGTTATGTTGGAAAATATTGTTCGCTACGCCAAGAAGGGACATGATAAGGTACAGGCAGCTTTTAAAGGAAGTCGTGAGATTGCATTTGCTGTTCTTGCCACGACCGCTGTTCTTGTTGCTATCTTTGCACCTATTACACTAATGCCTGGAATCGAAGGAAGGTTCTTTAAAGAGTTTGCTTTAACAATCTGTATTGCTGTATCTCTATCTTCTCTAGAGGCCCTGACTCTAGCACCAATGAGATGTTCACAATTCTTAAATGTTGCTTCAAAAGGAATCTTTGTTCACGTTTGGGTTGATAGGGCCGTAGAGTTTGGAAATAAAGTTTACATGGGAATTCTTAAGTTCGCACTAGGTCATAGAATTAAAGTTCTTCTTGTATCGACTGCACTGATTCTTGTTGCTTTCTTATCTCTTAATCATATCGATAAGGAATTTGCACCTGAGTCTGATCGTAGCTTCATGTTTGTAATTTTCATCGCTCCAGATGGAAAGAGCTTAGATTACACAAATGAGAAAGTTAAAGAGTACGAAGAAATCGTTTCTAAAAATGAAAATATTCAAAGAATGATTGTTGCAGTTGGTGGTGGACGAGGTGCTACTTCTGGAAACCGTGGTTTTGGTGTTTTAATTCTTAAAGACCGCGATCAGAGAAAGCTCACTCAATTTGAAGTTGCAGCTCAGTTGAGAAAAGAATTATCTGTTATAAAAGGTCTAAAGATTATCATTAGAGATCGTATGGGATCTGCCATTGGTGGCCGAAGAGGAAGTCCAATTGAGTTTACAATTACGGGGCCAGATGCCGCAATTCAAGCACAATTATATGAACAACTTGAAAAGGGGATGAAAGAATCTGATCTAATGGTTGGAATTCGCTCCGATGACATCGGACAGCTTCCTGAAGTTCACATTATTCCTGATCGAATTAAAGCACAACAACGTGGTGTTGAAGTTAATACTATTGCAACTGCTCTTAATGTCGGAGTTGCTGGTTCGGCCGCAACAAAGTATACGGAGCGTGGTAGACGTTACGATGTATTTGTTCAATTAGCAGAGGAAGATCGTACACGCGAAAATATCTCGTCACTACTACTTCAAAATAATCGCGGAGAATTTGTAACTCTAAATGATGTTGTAAAGATCGAAGATGCATTTGGACCACAGTCTATTTATCGTGAAAATAGGGCCAGAGGGATTCGAGTTGATGCCAATTTAAAAACTGGTGTTGCTCAAAGTAGGGCAATTGATTATATCAAAGAACTTGGTGAGAAAGTATTGCCAAAGGGTTATTACTTAAAGTTTTCGAAGGATCTAAATGAATCACTCTTTAGTGTTTTAATGATCATGGTTTTAGGACTTGTTATTGCCTATATGGTTCTGGCCAGTCAGTTTAATTCTTTTTCAGATCCACTAACTGTCTTTCTGGCGATACCTTTTGGATTAGCTGGCTCATTCATCGCACTATGGTTGTCTGGAAGTACTCTAAATATCTACTCGATGATTGGTATCTTACTCACAATGGGGATTGTTAAGAAAACTTCTATTCTTATTGTTGAATTTTCAAATCAACTAAGAGATGAAGGCAAAGAGTTAAAGAATGCCATCTTAGAGGCTTGTGAAACACGCTTTAGACCTATCATTATGACTACTTTCACAACTCTTGCATCTGCTGTTCCAGCGGCAGTCATTGTGGGAGCGGGCTCTGAAACAAGAAGGCCTATGGCCCTAGTTATTATTGGTGGGGTTTTTCTTTCAACTATTTTTACTCTAGTTGTTGTTCCTTGCTTTTATTCACTAATAGCAAGACCTCGAAGAAAAATTTTAGAAGAAGTTGAATCATAAATATAAATACTGGAGGATCTTTTCATGGATCCTCTGGTATATTTTATTTATTTTAGGTCTTTTAAGATAGCAATAAGCTTACGATAACTTTTATTAGTATATTGTTGGTTTAGAAAAGTAATTAATTGTTCATTTGAAAAGTTTTGTCCCTTATCCTTTGTTTCAAAGAAGAAGTTCACAAATGACTCTGAGATCATCATAACTTTTGAAAGAGGGGAGATATCATCACCTGGATCCATAGCAAAGCCTTCTCCATTTCTTGTACCGTGGTGTTGCAGGATAATTTGATCAACACCGTTAGGAAGTTTTTTAAGCTTTGAGACTTGCTCTGCTGCTAGCTTGGCATGCCTTAAAATATAATTTAAGTTCTGTTCACTAACATCAAGTTTATATGCAAGATCTTCAACTTCAAATGCATCAGGATGTTCTTTGTAGACTGGTGCTAGGTAAATATCATGAAAGAAGAAAGCGCAGGCCATCTTCTCTTCTTGAGCAGAGTTACCCCACGAAACTTGTTTTAAGATAAACTGACTTACATATGTTGCAAGAATAGAGTGGGTATAAAGATATGATGATTTATTTGCAAGAAGATATGCTAATAATTTTTCAAGTTCACTCGATTCTTCAATAACTTCCTTGATGATTTTTATACAAGTTTGGCTTACTTTTGATACCTCTTCGAGGTTTGCTTCATCGCTTAAGAGTACAGAAGCAAGAGATTCTAATGAGACTTCAACGGCCTTAAGCTTTTCTTCTGGCGTAGCTGTTGTTTTTAAGTGCATGATTAATTGCATCGTTAAAAAGTTGATACACTGAAGTCTTTTTTCTGACCTCACATAGACTTGATCATCTTCTGCACTTATGTCTTTTTCATTAATCTTATCATCCTTTGAATATACTAATTCAAATTCATCTTCATCTTTTTGTTCTTTTCGAAGATAAATATCACAGAAGGCCTGATCAGTTAATTTAAGTAGATCTAGTGGAAGTGGGTAAAAATCTCCAACATCTAATGCAACCATATCTTTTGCCGTAACATTCATTAGCTTTGCTGATGATCTAACGATTGATTTAATATCGTATCGATTAGGAATGTAAATAACAGATGGTGGGATTGCGACTGTTGAATTTTGTTCAGTTAAATTATTAAACATAATAATATTAGACTTCAATTTCACAGAAGAAATGAGGTTTAATATTTCATCAGAAATATTTGGGAAATCTTCAAGAAAGTTTGCACAAACAATTAGATTTACGTAATCTCTACGACCTAAGTAGTTTTGAATTTCACTTTTTGTTTTTGCAACGATTACTTTTAAACCGACGTATGCACTTAAGTTCGCAGCATAAACGGAACTTAAGATATTTTCATCAGAAATAATCAAAACTCTAGATCGCATATAATTCCCATCGTAATAATTCATATGTATTATATACTATTATTTAATTTAATTAAGCTAAAGTTGTTAGGAGATCAGAAATGATAAGAGCATTATATATTACTGATGAAGATATCAATAAAGACAATTATCTAAGAAGTAACCTTCCTAAAGAAATCGAGATAGTAAAGGTGAACTCTAAAGATGAGGCTATCGATCAAGTATTGAGTAAAGGTCCATTTCATATTGCTTTAATTGATGTTGAAAATAAGGATATAGAAGCGCTTGATCTAATGACTGCATATAGTGAACTTGTCGATAGTATTGATTTTGTATTCTTTGGAAACTCATCGCTATATGCTGGAAATGTAGAATCCCAACTCGATGAAGAGATGATGGCCGTGGCCCATCACCTTGAATATCCTTTTAATGAAGACGCACTAGAAAATGTGTTTATGGATATCATATTAAAATATAAAAGAATTGAAGAAAGTGCGGCCTTGATTGAAATCGATGAATCTGAATTTGCTCCATTAAAGCTTCGAAGTTTATATTTATTTAAATCAATACCAGCGGATGCATATATTAAATTTTCTTCAAATAAATTTATGAAAGTGATTAAGAAAAATACTCTTATCACTGAAGCTTTAATTCAAAGTTTTGTTAAAAGAAAAGTTAAGTTTGTATATCTCTATAAAAGTGATCAGCTACAAGTTCTAGAAGATGCTATTACAGAGATGTATATTACGCTTGATAAGTATAAGGATACAAAAGTATTGCTTGAGAACCTAATTCGATCAGTTGGTATTATCCATTCGTACTTAAGATGGATTGGTACTGGGGATGCTGTTTTATCTCTAGTTGATAAGGTGATTGAAAAATGTGAGTACGTAATTGAAAAGGAGCCGGATTTATTGGCCCTGCTTGGAAAGTTTCCATTTAGCGCGGGAGACGTTGCTGAAAAGAGCATTCTTACATCTCTATTTGGATGTAGTATCCTAGAATCCATCAATTATAAGGCAAGTGGGACAAGATCTAAAATTATACTCAGTGCACTCTTGTGTGATTCAACATTAGAAAATGATGACTTGTGTAAGATAAATTCAGTTAAAGATCCAAATCTAAGAATGTTTTCTGAAGATGAACAGGAAGAGTTTAAGATTCACCCTGTGAGAGAAGGTGAGTTAGCAAGTTTATTTACTAAATACCCAGAGGTTGATTTTATTCTTCATCAGCATCATGAACAGCCTGATGGAAGTGGTTTTCCTGTTGGTCTTCGTGGAAAGAAAATAACTTTAATTTCTGCAATTTTTATTCTTTGTAATGATCTTGCTTCTTATATAATTCAAAGAGGGCTAAAGAGATCTGTTCTTAGAAAGGCCGCAGAGGTATTAGAAGAGAAGTATTCGTACGTTCCCTTTAAAGAACCTTTCAAAATGTTAACGAAGAAATTCTCTTGATAATAAAAGCCTTGATTATGCACAAGTGAGTATCATTTAACTAATGATAGTGTAAGCTTTAGTGCTAACTTTCAAGGCTAATTCTCCCTAATTCTAGTAATCTATAATTGTAAGCTTTTCAGAAACTCAAGTTGATGATTTTGTTCAACTTTTATCGTTTAATACCGAATATATTTCTATGACCACTCGTTAAGGAGCATTGAATCTATAAGTATATTCTTATCATATTTCTACTTACTTTCTCTAGTAGATCATTTGCTGAGACCGGCAGTTGTTTGGCCAATTCTGAAGTGGTCAAAGATAAAATAAGTTACTTAAGAACAAGTGTTATTTGCGCAAACTCTTCATCGTTAAATGATTGTCTTGAACTTGTGCAGTTAAGAGATATTGAGCATTCTCATTTAATTGATGCCGCTATTAAAGAGGATTCAGCTCTTGTTTGCTCTCTACCTGTTACTGGCTATCCTGTTGTTACATCTACTTTTCTTGCTCTTCAAAAATCTTCGATGCAAGTCATCTCAGAAAAACTTGCTCCTAGAAAGTATGTAAATGATGCACTTGATTTTTATCAACATATGCAAGCTCATAAGAAGCGTGTTGTCGAGATGGGAATGAGACTACTTAAGGAATTTCCTGACGAATTTAAAGGCTTGGATGAAAATATTTTAAAGAGTGTTTTGTCCGTACATGATAATGCCAAAGTAAGAACCACTAGTCGCTATAACGGACGTCCTTTTTATGAAGTGCTCTATAATGAAGGATATGGAAAAAAACTAGATCGTAAAATTGTTGATGCTTTAAATAATCAGGATGAAAAATTTGTTAAAGAAGTCTTTGATCAGTTTAATCTTAATGATTCGACACGTGAAAAAATACTACGTATTGAAAAAATCGCAGACTTTGTTGATAGAGGTATGAGTCCTGTTGCAACTGAGGAATTTGGAAGGAAGACAACTCTGGCAAGTCAAAGTGACTTTTTTCTTAAAGATAAGATGGATAGAAATTTAGCGAAGTATCTGGAAGATAATTATCAAGATATCAATAAGGACCTTCATTATAAGAAATTGAGTGTTCTCGAAAAGGCAAAACTTAAGTCTAGGTTAGATGTTAAGCTAAAGTATGGTGAGCTTGTCAATGAAAAGAAAGCTGGGGTGTTTGCAATTAGTAGGGCCGCACTAGCTTCACAAATTAAGAGTCATGCGAAATCTTTAGGAAGTCGAATTGCTGGACTTTTATCTAACACGAAATTTATTAAAGGAGTTACAGGTGTTGATTTAATGTTAACTTCGATAAAGACTGGATGTCAGGAAATCGGTTATCACGACTGGGTACAGGATCCTAATTGTGGGCCATTAATTGGCTTAGGCCCTAATGTAATCAAATTTTTAGATGAGCCTTGGCAGAGACAAGAAATGGCCTTGCAGCATGGCCAGCATATGTGCAGTGTTGTTGATGGCATATATAATGATCTTCAATCGAATCGTGTTAATAGGAAATCATGCCTTAGGGATGGAAAGGTAAAACTTAATGGCCTCGATAAAAGAAATATTCTCGTAACTAGTGAAGATAATAAGATTGATAAAGTCCAGTTTTATGAAAGAAAATACGGACGTATGGGAGTTACGATACCCGTTCTTAGTAATTTAGAATTTGATCCAAATGGGGAAATTGAGAAGGCCTGTTTTAGTGTTCAAAATGGTACAAAGAATCTATGTAAGAATAAATATGAGATAAAGTCTAATAGTTTAAATAATGTTTACAGAAATGCTATTAGCAAAGCTCAGGAATATTTGAAAAAGAACTCTTTTGATATTGCGCGTTCTATTTCTTGTTGTCTTAGAGAAACTCAGGACCCTTCGTTAAAAGCCTTCTGTGCAAATTGAACAGATAAACTTTAGTCCTCTTAAGTATTTTTACGCATGCTACTCTTGCTAGAATATGATCAACTTTAATGATTGGTGAACGTCAGTATGCAAAAGAAAGTCTCATTTAGTAGTTTAGTCGGTCTTACTGGAACACCTAATGGATTAGATGAAAAAGAAGTTAGCAAGCAACGTTTAAAGTTTGGATCAAATGAAATTGTCGAACGCATAGGAAATCCATGGATTGATATCATTATTGATACGCTCAAGGACCCTATGGTATGGTTTCTCGTTGGGATATCTGCTGTATTTTATCTTGTTGGTGATTATACTGAGTCTCTCATTCTAATGCTTGCAACACTACCGTTAATCTTTATGGATGCCTTTTTACATTTGCGTACACAAGTCTCAACGGCAGCTCTACGGAGTCAATTATCCTCTAAGGTTATATTAATTCGTAATGGTAAAAAAGTAGAAGTTGATTCGTATGAAATTGTACCTGGCGATCTTGTGGTTCTCTCCTCTGAAGGAGCCTACTTGCCTGCAGATGGTTTTTGGGAGGAGACAGATTCACTTCAAGTAGATGAATCTGTACTAACAGGGGAAGCCTTCCCGATAAAGAAAAATCCCATACATTTTGATCCATTTAAAAATACAGCTGATACTTTAGTTGAAACAAATATATTAGGCTTTGCTGGAACACGAGTTTTAGCTGGAAAGGGAAATCTTAGAATACTATCGACTGGTAGGAATACTTCATATGGAGAGATCGTTCAGTCTGTCGCTCAGATCGCTCACGAAAGAACTCCTTTACAGTCTGCGATCTTAGAGCTCACACGATTTCTAATATATGCTGCTGTCATGCTCTGTTTTGTCATTGCAGCGGTTAGGCTCTACCAAGGTCATGGTTGGCTTGATGCTCTCTTAAGTGCAGCAGTATTGGCGGTTGCTGCTATTCCTGAAGAGTTTCCAGTAGTCTTCTCCTTTTTCTTAGGAGTCGGTGTCTATCGTTTAGCGAAACACAATGCACTTGTTCGAAGAGCGGTATCGGTCGAAAATATTGGTCGAGTTACTCAGATTTGTACGGATAAAACAGGCACGATAACGGTTGGTAATTTAGAGTTGACCCACTTTGTGAATGCATCTGATACTTCAGAGTCTCATCTTCTTACAATGGCACTTGCGGCATCTAATAGGCAGGGGGCCGATCCTGTTGATATTGCAATTATTAATGAAGCGAAGAATAGAAATACGACAATACTTAATCGTTTGTCGGTAATACCTTTTACAGAGGATAGAAAGAGAGAGACGGCATTTATTGAATATGAAAATACCTTAAGGTGTGTCATCAAGGGGGCACCTGAAATTATTTTATCTAAATCATCTCTTAATGACGAAGAAAAGAAGATGTGGGGAAAAGAAATTGAGACATTGGCCAAAGGTGGTCACAAGGTCTTGGCCGTTGCAGCTCTTGTGGTTAATGACGAGCTTGTGGAGTCTTGTTTAGAGCCTGAAGAAGGATTTCACTTTTATGGGCTTTTGGCATTTGAAGATCCAGCCCGTCCCGAAGTAAAAGAAGCCTTAAAGTATTGCATGAAAAATGAAATTAAAGTTTTAATGATTACGGGAGATCATCCCGATACCGCCCGCGCAATAGCGAAAGATATTGGCCTAATACAAGAATCAGCTGTCATTATTTCTGCCGAGAGTGAGCCTCATAAACTTGAAGAAGAGTGGTTACAAGATAATCCAGGGTTCTTTAAAGGTGTTGATGTTGTTGCAAGATGTAATCCTGTACAGAAATTTAAGATTGTTGAGAGTCTAAAGAAGGCCGGGGAGCTCGTTGTCGTCACTGGTGATGGAGTAAATGATGTTCCAGCACTTAAGGCCGCTGATATTGGTGTTGCAATGGGGCTTCGTGGGACGAGAAGTGCCAGAGAGGTATCTTCAATCATTTTGAGTGACGATAATTTTAGCACAATTGTAAATGCAATTCGTGAGGGCAAGCAATTATTTGAAAATCTCAGAATGAGTTTTAAATACTTACTACTTATTCATATACCATTTGTTCTATCAGCTGCCTTAATACCGCTACTTGGCTATAAACTTCTTTATTTGCCAATTCATGTAGTATGGCTTGAATTAGTTATTCATCCTACTGCTCTTTTTGCTTTTCAACAAAATATTAATTTAGATACGCAAAAGGATCTTTCACATCGAAGATCATTTTTTAATAAAAAAGAGTTAATGACTATTTTAACATTGGGATTGAGTTTGACTGCAATACTCATTATCTCTTATATTAGTGCGGTCTCTGAGAGTCAAGATGTCGCTCACGGGCGTGCTAAAGCGATGGCACTGCTTTCTCTTTGGAGTGCTGGCATAGTTATAGCATTAACAAAGTGTCGAACAACTGCCGCTAATTTGATCATACTGTGCACAATCTTATTATCTCTTGTTCTCACACAATATAACTTAATGGCAAATGCGTTGCACTTATCTCCACTTCATCTCATGGATTGGATTAGGGTGATTTTCATCGCTTTTGTATTTGTCTTGATTTTATTTCTTTTGGATAGTCCTTTAAAAAAGAACTTCTCCCTGATCAAGTAGCACAAGATAGAGTCTTAAATCGAACTCAACTTGGTGATAGTTTGGTTGCATATATTCACAAAGTTTATAGAATGCTTTGTTATGATCTTTTTCTTTAAAATGGGCAAGTTCGTGTACCACAAGCATTTCGAGCATCTCTTTTGGTGCGTCTTTAAGAACTCGTGAGATTCTCATTTCATGCTTCTTTTTTAACTTTCCTCCGTGGTTTCGACTAATGTAGGTATGTGTACCAAGTGCATCATTTACAAGATCTTTCTGTTTTTCGTAAATAACCTTACTAAGCTGAGGAACATTACGCATATACTTATCTTTAAGCTCATTTGCATATTTATAAAGTAATTTATCAGAATTTATTTCATGCTTGTTTGGATATTTTTTTTGCAGGTAAGATTTGAGATTTCCACTAGCAATGAGGTCTTCAATTTGTTGTTTGATATGTTCTGGATAGTATTTAAAGTACTTTTCAATAGGCATATATACTCCAATTCCTCAAAAAGTTGCTAGAGGAATGTATTCAACACCATTTTTGGTTGAATGACTATGAAATAAAGTAAACTCATTAACTAGAATGTTGAAGTCATGTATTTGTACCGTCTTAAGGAAGCTTCTTATCTCTTCTTCACCAATACCTTTATCCATTCTGCCTATGGTGAGATGAGGAGTGTACTTCATATTATCTAATTTTAAATCTAATGTTTGTAGCTTTTGTTCAATCTGAGTTTGTAGCTTTTCGAGCTGTGGATTATGTTCGACTCCAATCCATAACGGTGTTCCTCTACGGTGCGGATGAAAATACCCTAAAGATTGAAACGTAAGGGGAAAAGGTGAAAACTTAATCGTTACCATTAATTTGTTAATTTGAGCTAATAATGCATCAGAGACTTCACCAATATATTTTAAAGTTAGATGTAAGTTGGCAGCAGGGTAGCGATTGAAATATTGATGTGCAAAGCTTATTTGATCTATATGCTCTTTGATATCTTTAGGTAAATCAATTGCCACAAAAACTCTCATCTCACAACATTCCTAATTTAGTATTAGTTTAAAAAAAGCCTCACAATTTGAATGGTTAAATATACTGAAATATTACCTATTAAAACATGAACCTACTTTTGTTTGCACATTTTTGTGCATATTACTTTCTTGATTATTTGCTCTATTGCAATATCTAAACTGCTGAAATTACTGTCTTTAATTAAATGTTCTTTAGAAAAGTTAAAATCACTTTTGTTCCACGATTAAAATACCAAAGGATCTATTCTAACTGGTTTTATTATAAGGGAATTAAATGAGAGATTTATTTAGAACGTTTGTGGTTATTAGTTTTGGAATACTAAGTTTAAATAATGTATATGCTGAGATTAAAGGTCATATTGATGCTGTAAAGCTTGTAAATAATAAATTGGTGGTAAGTGGTTGGGCCTGTGATCAGACAGTAAATCAATCCATTAATGTTCATATTTACGCCGGTGATTCATTAAGCAGCAAGAAAATACTTTCAAACTTTAAAGCAAGTAATCCAAGTGAAGCCGCTGTTTCAAATGTTTGCCAAAATACATTTAATAAACATCGTTTTGCTCACGTATTTTCTGACGATCAATGGAAAGCAAATGCTGGAAAGCTTGTTTTTGGATTCGGTATCTCTCTAACTGGTGGAGCGAATCTTCAGATTGGAAAAAGTGGTTACTTTCGAATTCCAGCCTATGTTACTGATAGAAAGATTAGTGACTTCTATACAACGAGTGGACAAAATTTAACGATACCAAATGGGATTACTGCTACTCTTGATCGTGATATTAACGTCGGTTTATTGCAAGTTGATGGAGAGTTCAGGTGCCCAGATAATACATCAAGCTATCAAATTATAGCCAAAGGTATTTTAGTGAATGGTAAGTTTATATGTGGAACAAGTTCTAAAAGATTTCAAGGAAATTTAAGAATAGAGCTTGCTGATGGACTAGAGTTAAATAGTGGAAACCACTCAATGGGAAAGAGGGCCTTTGCTGTTCATGGTCAAGGACAATTACACCTGCATGGAGCTTATAAGAATAGTGGAGTCATCAAGTTAGCAAGTCACGCTAATCCTGGTGATACATCAATTACACTTTCAACAAATGTTAACTGGAAGAAAAATGATGAGATTATTATTTCTTCGACTTCATTTGATATGAATGAAGCTGAAAGAGTAAAAATTGTTTCAGTAAATAATAATGTCGTCGTACTTAATCGAGCTCTCTATCACAAACACTGGGGAGTTAATCGTACTCTTAGTCATAGTGGGAAAAGTTGGACGCTTGATAATAGAGCAACTGTTGCAAACCTAACTCGTAATATTTTGATTACTTCATATGGTGGCGGACATGAGTCATCATATCTTGGTGGTCATGTTATGGTGATGGGAAATGCTAAGGCATATGTTGATTCTGTCCAATTTTCAAAATTAGGAAGAATGGGGGAGATGGCAAGATATCCATTCCATTGGCATATGGTTGGAAATGCAAGTGGACAATACATTAAAAACTCGTCTGTAACAGATAGTTATCAAAGATGTATCACAGTTCATGCAACTAACTACGTAAGCGTTATTGGCAATGTTTGTTATAATCACTTCGGACATGGTTACTTTTTAGAAGATGGTAATGAAGTAAAGAATACGCTTAGTCATAATATCGGTCTGGTTTCAAAGAAAGTTCCAGAATCTCGTGCTTTATTAATTTCAGATGTAAGAGGTGTTTCAGCAAGATTTCCTAGTCCATCAACATTTTGGATTTCTAACCCAGATAATACTGTAGCATACAACGTAGCGGCCGGATCTGAAGGTACTGGATTCTGGATGGCTTTTGAAAAAAATAGAATTTGTTCTCCTGACGGACTATGTTCGACTCCGATAACGAATAATACTCTAAGATATGACAATAATACGGCCCACTCAAGTAAGGTTGGTCACACATGGGATGGGGCACCTGATGGGGCCTTAAGAAATAATCCAAATAATCCCGAAGATAGAGAGCTTGTAAGTGCTCATTATGGGCCTTCTACTTATCCTGTGTTTAAAAACCTGGTTGCTTTCAAGAATACAGAGAGTGGAATCTATTTTAGAGGAAGGGCCGCTCAATTTGATAATGCTGTACTAGCAGATAATCGTTGGGCAATCTTTACTGCTTACTCTCAGCGTTTTACTAATTCGGCAATTGTTGGGCAATCAGCAAATAACTCTAATAAAGATAAAGGGATTCTCGCAAGTGCTCTACCTGGTAATTCTTTTGTTTCCGGAATCGTTGTCTATGATGGGCCTTTTGAATTAGATAATGTAACTTTCTTTGATTACCCAAATACACAACAAAGTTACAATGGTAAAAATATTACTCCAATTCCAATCACTAATATTGGAGGAGCGAATCGATTTGAAAATAAGGTACGCGGTTTGAAATTTGCCACAACACCTTGGAAAAGATTTTACTATGAAACGAATAATCAAAATTGGATTGATTCGCCTTATTCAATGTCGGTTAGAGACCTTGATGGTTCCCTGACTGGCGTTAGTGGTTCAGTCGTTGTTCCTTATAATAGTTTCAATAATAATGGCTGTAGTGCAAGAACGAATTGGAATGCTTACGTTTGTAACTATAATCTTGGTCTTTTTACTTTCCGTTCTGTTAAGGGGAGAAACGGCGTAGAAGATAATAATAAGATCTACTTTACTTTAAAAAGAGGAGCACAAGCTAAGGTTCTAACTTCAATTGCTTCTAGTAATTGGAGTAATAAATTTAATACTATTGTAGGGACAAATGATATTTATCAAGTTGATTTTGAATCGGTTCCCTCTCTAGATAAACAATTTAAAATTAACTACCAAGCTGAAAGTAATCAGGCCACAAGTGCTGTTGTACAAATCGTTGGTGGAAATAATTGTGATCTCATTGGAGCAACAAAGTTACAAAGCTTATCTGCTCTAAGAGGCCATAATGGAAATGGGTATTATGTCTCTGCTAATTCTATGTATCTTAGAATGAAAGCTACAATTGTACACCCATGGCATGCTAAAGCTCCACTTAGTAACTCGTTTTATAGAACTATGGATATAACTTGTAGGTAATGATGAAAAAAGTTGTCATCTTTTTTATAATCACATTTTCAGGAGTTATGCTTATCGACACGGATGTTGAAACGGCAAATGTATCAGTTGTTGAAAGAGCTAATGAAGAGGCATTTTTAAATGAAATAATTTTGAGTGATGATCATAATTCTTTCGAAGAAGTAGAAATTGTAAATATTGAAGATAGGATCGAAAAGATCGAGATAAAAATTTATGAGTCAGATGATCTTTCAAGTGCAATTGCTAATGATCTTAGTAAAACTATTTTAAGTCTAAAAGAAAGTTCTGGAGTCGAGGTTGATACTTTGGATAAGCTTTCAAATGCAGAGAGGGCATATATTATTTTGAAGAATATAGAGCCTGAAGATTTCTACCAATTGTCGTATCAAGACAAGGATATTTTAATGGAAGAGTTTGGTGGACGAGCAGTTCTTAGTGAATATTATTATAAGAATGAAGTTCTCGGTGAAAATTATGATTTACCAAATCCAAATCAAATAAGGCAATTACGTAGTCTCGCACAATCACAGATCATTGATGAAGGGGATTCAACAATGATGGTGTATGAAGGTAATAATTGATCATTTTTTAGCTCCTCAAAATCACACATTAGTAAAAAAAGTTAAGATTTAGCTTTGAATAAATTAATACAATCTATTGTCAATATATATATTATTGATGTCTAAAAATCCGGTATAGTTATAGGAAGTGTTAACGAAGGAGCATTGCATGAATGTCAATGAAATCATTTTCCTAATTTCATGCCTCGCATTGATTGGAGTGTATATTACGATTGAGAAGTTTATCAAAATAAAATCTTCAAAAAGAGAATATTATACTAATGCAAGTAAATTGAGTGATTCAAAGAATCGTAGCGCAAAGGTTACAACTGATCACTTGGTTGCCATGAAAAAGAAAAGTCAATTATCGGCTAAGAAAAGTGCTTAGAAAAAGAAAGATTCATTTTTTGAGGTCATACTAGATTTTGTATGACCTCATATTTCAAACACACACTCACTGAAAATTAAACTCGTAATTTATACGAAGGATTGTTTTGAAGATACTAGTGGAAGGTATATTTTCGTTTTCAAGTGTGAATAATCTATTTGGTGCTCTTGTCGCCATCATAGGTATAGGTGTCTTTATTTATAGTCTCATCTATATGAAGAGCTTTAGTTCTAAAGATAAGCTAATCTACTATCTTTCTCTAATTCTTTTTTCAATATCGATGTTTGGGATAATATACTCTTCAAATCTCTTATTTCTCTATCTGTTTTGGGAGATGACTAGTGTTACATCCTTTTTTCTTATCGGCCTAAAAAATGAAGATTCGCAAGTTAGAGAAAAAGCAAAATGGGCACTCTATACAACCGTTGGAGGAGGGCTTTTTCTTCTTTTTGGAATATTGCTTATTTCTCAAATAGGTGCTGATTTTGGCCTGTCATTTTATGACTCATTTAATTTAACTAAGTTGATGGAATTGAAGAACTTTGAAAATCATATTTATTTCAGAGTCTCTTTAATCGCACTCTTTATAGGTATTTGTTCTAAATCAGCTCTTTTTCCATTCTCTTTTTGGCTTCCTTTGGCCATGGCGGGGCCCACTCCAGTGAGCAGCTTTCTTCATTCTGCAACAATGGTAAAGGCGGGCCTGATCTTAGGATTAAAGGTATTTCCATTATACGCACAAGACTCACTTTGGCAGATGCTCTTTATTAGTGTTGGTGCCATTACAGTTCTTCTTGGTGGTTTTCAGTGCTTACTTCAAAGTAATTTTAAGACAATGCTAGCATATTCTACTATTTGTATTCTTGGTATGTTGGCCATCCTTTTAGGAATTGCTAACGAATATTCAATTATAAGTTTCGTCTTATTAGTTATTGCTCACGCGTTTTATAAAGCAAGTCTCTTTCAATATGTTGGCTATTTTGCAAAGGCCTTAAAAACGATGGAACGAAAAGAGCTCTTAAATGGTGATCGAGTTGGAATATTAGCTTTCATTATTGCACTTCTTAGTACCATGAGTATGATTGGATTTCCCTTAAGTATTGGCTTTTATGCAAAGGAGTATATCTATTTAACAAGTATCAAGACATACTTACTTTGGATTCTCATTCCTACTTTTTTTATCGGTAATCTATTTATGGGAATTCAAGCGGTGAATCTTCTTCGGGTATCGTGGCCTACAAGAAAGAGTTATGTGATAAATTATAAGGGACTCCTTATATCTCCCTTCATTTATTCAGTCTTGGCCCTAGTTATTGCACTAGTACCTAATTTAACTGGTGTCGGCCTTATTGCTGAAAAAACATTAGGAGAAATTGGTTTAAGAGAGCAAAGTGTTCATATTAAGTTATGGCACGGTATTCAATATCCATATAATCTTGTTCTTCTTCTGAGTGTTTTGACTATTCTAGGTAGTGTTGGAGGAAGTTTCTTTCTCGATAAATACTTTATTAAGCTTGATGAATTTTCAAAGAAGTATTCAGAGTTTAGTCTGTGGCCTCACTTAGAAAAAATACTTTATTTGATTTTGGACTATTTTAAAAAAATGAATTTGTTGATGCAAAATGGAAGTTTTGCACACTATATACGCATAACATTAAGCTTTTTAACCTTACTTACTATTCTTTCTCAATTTGGTATAACAAATTTTGTCCTTCCAAAAATAGAATTTACTCTTTCAAAATTCTTAAGTTTGTCAGGAATTCTAACTGGATTAGTATTTGCATATATAAGTAAGTCAAATCTTAAGGCTATTCTATACTTTGTACTTTCTGGTTTCTTCCTAGTGCTCTTCTTTGGTTATCATAGTGCTGCAGATGTTAGCATGACTCAACTTATGGTTGAGACACTTTCTTTATTCTTTGTTTTCTTCCTTATAAAGGCCGTTCCAATAGATGGACGTGATCTAAGAATCAATATTAAGCCTATAAACTTTATCATTGCTTTTCTTTATGGCCTCTCAATTATGATTTTTTCTCTAACAAAGAAATTGGATTTTGATATGAGTGCTAGTCGCTATTTTTTTGAAAACTCAAAACTTTTGGCAAAAGGAGAAAATGTTGTCAATGTGATTCTCGTGGACTATCGGGCAATGGATACTTTTGGTGAAGTTCTTGTTGTTGCTATCGCTATTGTTGGTGTATTAGCTATTTTTTCTAAAAGAGGTGAGCGTGAATGAAGCACTAATTCGAGGTAGCTTTAAGCTTGTTTGTCCACTTCTGGTCATTTTATCTGTCTTGTTACTTTTAAGAGGACATGATTTGTCAGGTGGAGGATTCATAGGAGGCTTACTTTTATCTTTGGCCATGATTCTGCACTTTATATCCCACCATGACTCAAGACTAAGAAAATGGATTTACGATAATTACACTTATATTATAGGATTGAGCATTTTAGCTCTTGTTTTTATCTTCTCATTTCCTGTTTTTTTAGGAAAGGCACCACTTAGTTCAATGTGGTCAAGTATTCCTTTCCCCATAGCTGGAAAAATTAGTTCTGTTCTTGTTTTTGATACTCTCGTTTATATTATTGTTTCTTTGAGTACAACGATGGCCTATGTGAAGTTTATTAGCTTTTCAAAGGAAAATGGTAACTAGATGACGTTCTTAGTTGGTTGTATATTTTTAATTATCGGTTTTCTTTTTTTATTAAAGAATACTTGGGTCAATAGTATCTTTGCGATTATTACTTTAGGTAATGGTGCTAATCTAATTATCTTCTCAATTGGAAAAGTCGTCTCCCATGGTTATCCATTTGCTAAAGTCGGAGCGAAGTTTGAGGCCAGTATTGCTGACCCATTAACTCAAGCACTCATCTTAACTGCGATTGTTATTTCTTTTGCAACACTTTGCTTTGTCATCTCAGTTATAAAGAAAATCAATGATTCAAGAGAAAAGGGGAAGGCGTAGTGATACATCAGAACTTTTTTATCGTCTTTCTTATACTACCTCTTGTTTCAGCTGCCTTTTCTCTCTTGTTTAAGGAGTCAGACAAGTTGATCTTATTCTTTTCAAATTTATTTGCACTTCTATATTTTATAATTTCTGGATTATTCCTTTTTTCATTTAAACAAACATCAACATTTATAGTAGGAAGCTGGGAAAGTGGAGTTGGAATATCTTTAAGTTATGATATTTTTTCAGGAGTTATGATTTTCGTTGTCGGCGCAATATACTTCACTGGTGTGCTTTACGCTTATCCTGGTGTTACTGTTGAGAAAAAAAGCATTTATCATTTCTTGTACAATACACTCTTTCTGGGATTGACTGGAGCCTTTCTTACTCGCGATCTTTTTAATTTATTTGTGTGGTTTGAAATTACGCTAATGAGTAGTTATGTACTTGTTGTCCTTGATTCATCTCGTAAAAGACTTAAAAGCGGTCTTAAGTATATACTCCTAAATTTCATTAGTGGACTTATCTTCTTGATTTCAATTGCACTCATTTATAAGTTTACAAATACATTAGACTTTAAGGTTTTAAGCGAAAGATTGGCACAATTATACGCTAGTGACCCAGGCCTTGTTCGCTCTCTTGCGATCTGTCTCTTTGGTGCTTTCGCAATTAAGTCAGCATTTTTTCCATTATTTTTCTGGCTACCAGAAAGTTATCCAAAACTTTCAGCTGGACTTAGCGGAGTCTTGGCGGGACTTCTGACAAAACTTGGCCTCTATGCAATGATTAGAGTCTTCGGTCAGGTTTTTCCTTCTGATCTTCAACTGTTTTGGACAATTCTAATTTTAGCGATTCTTACTCTTCTTGTCGGTGTATGGTTTGCAGTTGTTCAAAACAAATTAAGAGAGATCTTAAGTTATCATATTATTAGTCAGGTTGGTTTTATTGGAGTAGGTGTAAGTTTTTGTCTTCACCCTGATTTGGCAATAAAGAAGCTTGGTTTCTCTTGTTCTCTTTTTTATATCTTTCATCACATTTTAGTTAAAACAAATCTATTCTTCGTTTCTGGCCTGATCAGAAACTTTGCATATACAGAGAAGATCTCTAGGTTAGGTGGACTACTAAAAACATCTCCTGTTATTGCTATTCTCTTTATGATTCCTGCTGCTAGCCTGATTGGAATACCACCATTTTCTGGATTTTGGGCGAAACTTGGTCTCTTTAAAATAGCAACTGAGAGCCGTCTTATTTGGATCATTATTCCCATGATTATAGGAAGCTTCTTTACTTTATATAGTATGGTGAAAATTTGGAGTGGAGTGTTTTGGGGTGAGTATCATGAGTTTATTGTGTCTTTTCCAAAGGTCTCTATTATTCGATCATATATCTCCTGTATCTTGCTTTGTATTTTTACTTTAATTATTAGTTTTAACCCACTACTAATTTATGAGCTTGCCCTGGAAGTCGGTAAGATCGGACTAATTTATTAACGAGGTTCTCCTATGAGATTATGGTATTTCTTAGAATTTATTATTCTCTATTTATGGGATCTTACTCTAGGTGCTTTTAGAGTAGCTCAAGATGTAGTGACACCTCAGAACTTATCAACTCCAGGAATTATAAAATTTCCACTAGAAGTACAGAGTGATTTTGAAATTGCTTTGTTATCAAATCTCATTACTTTCTCTCCTGGGACCATGGTTATTGATTTAGATGCAGATAAAAAACATCTCTTTATTCACATGATGTTTTTAGAAAATGAAGAGGAGGCCATTAAGGAATTCAAAGAAGTTATTGAGAGTCGTGTTTTAAGAATTCTAAGGGGAGCTTCAAATGGAGGAGTTAAATGAGTGTTCTGCTAATGATCTCTATTGGCCTTGTTGTCTTGACCTTCTTTCTTCTCATTCTAGAAGCAAAAAGAGAAAAGGAAGTCCTTGTTAAGGTCCTTGCTTTTGACTTAATTGGAATCTCTGGTGTTAGCCTTTTTCTAATTCTTTATACATTATACGGAGATCTCTTTTTTTATAATATTGCCTTGTTATTTGCTGTCGTTGGCTTTGTAACAGCATTTGTATTTGCAGTTTATTTATCTGATATGAGTAAGGAGAATTAATGATAAATCTTATCGGTGAAGTGTTAATCTTTTTAGGATCTATCTTTGTTTTCCTTGCTGTCGTGGGATTTATGAAAATGCCGGACTTTTATATGAAGCTTCAGGCCGCAAGTAAGGCCAGTGCATTTGGAGCAGGTTTAATCTTGTTAGGAACAGCAATGATATTTGCTAATCTTAATATCGTAATAACTAACTTCTTTCTTTTTATATTCTTATTGATTACGACACCGATTGCAACACATGCAATGGCCTATGCTTATACTAAGAAAAATGAAACTTCATAATTTGTTATTTAAGTGCCTCATAGGCATCTACAATTCCACCAGATACACTCAGGCCTTCAAGGCTCTTTAGTGGACGACTTGTCTTAATTAGTCTCTCTCGCATTGTCCATCTCGACTGCGGCCCATGTGTTGCCAAAACCATGGCCGCAACTGCTGCAACTAGTGGTGTTGAAAAGCTTGTACCACTCGATGGACCATAGGTATTTGATAGGTGTGTTGTTAGAATTTTATCACCAGGTGCAAAGAGGTGAACTGATTGATCTCCATAATTAGAAGACTTTACTCTATTACCATTCTTATCATTTGAGCCCACGACAATAATATTTGAAAATTCCTCTGCATAAGCACCTGGGTATCGATTCGTCGAGTTTTCAACTCCAACATTTCCAGAAGAGGCAATGACGAGAATCCCTTTGTCATTTAGTTCTCTGAGTACTTTCTTAAATGCCGGTGACGTTACTTTAAGCCTCGCAGAAAAGCTTATAATATCTGCTCCTCTCTCCATTGCGTATCTCATTGCCTCTATAAGGTGTGGAAGCTTATCCTTTCTCTTTGCCATAGGCTCTGGTTTAACGATAGGAATGATCTTTATACCTTTTGCAACGCCCTTGATACCGAGGTCATTGTCATGCTTTGCTGCAATGACGCCTGCTACAGCAGTGCCGTGTTTTGTTTGAAAGTCATAATCTCCTGAAAGATCACCATTTTTCTTATTCGCATTATAACCATAATAATCGTCTGTATAGCCGTTATTATCGTCATCAATCCCATTGTTTGGAATTTCCTCTTTATTAATAAGAATACTGTCTTTTAAATCTTCATGATCAATATCAAATCCAGCATCGATAATTGCAATAACGGGTTGATAATTTGACTCGAGAATTTTCCAGGCCTTTTCAATATTTGCACCCTTATTTTTAGCGTTATATTTCAGATGCCACTGATCTTTTTCTAGTGGGTCATTTGCAAGAGCGGTATTTAATGTGAAAAGAGTAAGAAGAATTGAAATTTTCTTCATTGATATTCCTTGTCGCTTCTAAATTGAATTCAAGCCGATTTATAGTATTTTTAATTACTTGGAACAAGCTAGGTGGTAATAATGACACGCTTTGAAAAGTGCATTATCCTAAAGATTTTACAATTTGGATGTCTTTAATATTAGATCTGCTATAAAGACAAAACTTTCAAGACATTATTTATTTAGGAATTATTATGAGAAAATTATCACTTTCTATTTTATTGCTAGCTCTTGGTCTTAATACTTATGCAATGGACTACAAGAGATATAAAGGTGGATGTGAATTCACTGCTTCTTACCAAGATATCTTTACTTACGAGACTCTTTTTAAGGATAAGAAACTCTCTTTTCGTAATAATTTCGTATACACTAAAACTAGACTAGGGCCTGTTGAAGTTCTTCACTTAGACAGAGGCTTTACTCCTGAGAATGTGGAGCTTCCTCTTGCTGATTATAAATATTTATATCAACGTTTTGTCTATCAAACTGCTCCAAGTCTATATACATTCTTTGCAGGACTTCCTTTAAGTAACTTTAAAAAACCTTACTCAGAGAGTGAAGGCAAGCAGCTATTAGTTTCTCTTATCAAATCACTTGTTGACGACGAATATAGTGCTCCTTTGGATGATGTCGATTACTTCGGGTCATATGTTGATTTTGATAAGCTATACGCAAGAGATACAGGGATTGATAATTATAGTTATCTTGTTAATGACAGAAATTTTGTTGGCCTAACAACAGATCATACAAAGCGTAGTGTAACGATTCGCTACCAACTTCACTTCTCGCCAAAAGTTCACAACGGTGCATCTTATCACTTATATATGAGATGTTTTGGAGGAGAAGAGATGAAAAGAGTTGTACGACAATAGAAAATAAAGTTATCAAAGAAATTTAGGGAAGCCTTGGTATCAGTACTTAGACTTCCCCAATATGATTAGAATTTATTATTTTATTTGCAAAGGTTTTCTAGCTCTCTCAGCGTTCTCTTCGCTGTCTTTGCACTTGATGAGCTTCTGTACCATAGGATGTAGTGAGAACGTTTCTTTGTATCGACATCACCATCTTCGTATTTTGTGTACGTAACTTCATTTGAATCGAAATAAATTGCTAGTCCGTAGTAACCATAGCCACTGTCTTGTACTTCAGTTCTATATCCGCCATTTCCTAGGTAGATCGTTACTTCTTGTTTTGAAGTCCAGTAATATAACTCTTGTGAGCTTTTAAGTTGAATTACACATACATCAATATCATTCACTGTATTGCTGTAGTTATCGTCATTATTTCTAAAGCCTGTTGGTGTATAATAGTCTAACTGATCGTATAGTTCGTAGAATTGATTATAACTAACAGATGAAAATGAGTTTAAAGAGAATAGTAACGAGAAAATGATAGCTAGTTGTTTCATTAAAAATACCTATGAATTATTGTTAAAATTATTTTTGGTTAACTATCATTCTATTAAAAGTATGTAAATTAATTTTTATTACTTGAGTTATTTTATTATTTTCTAATAATTATCATTTAAGCCTGTGTATTTACACAAAGATTACTCTATTTGCTAATAACGCATTGATAGGCTATACTTATAAAGTCGAGATGTTCTTTATGGCCATGTAGCTGGCAATCACTGAATAATAAATATCTTTTTGACTATAGGATTAATACAAAAATGATCCTAGGTTATTTTCTCTATTAGCAACAGTTTAAATAATTTTATTAAGAAAATGTACTTACACAATCTTGTGTAGCAGGGACAGTAGTCTCTTTATACTCTTAGCATGGATCCTATCTTGTTAAGAGCGATTTACCTTGGAGGTAAAAATGAAATCTAATATTTATGTAGGAAATTTATCATACGATATCGAAAATTCTGATCTTGAAAAGCTTTTTGCTGATGTTGGAAACGTTGTAGCAGTAAATGTTATTAGAGACCAAGAGTCAGGCAGAGCAAGAGGGTTTGGATTTGTTGAAATGGAAACAGCAAGTGATGCTGAAAAGGCGATCAGTAACCTTAACGATAAAAACTTTATGGGAAGATCGTTAATTGTGAACATGGCCAAAACTACAAAGAAAAAATCGCACGATCGCTACTAGTTTCTGAATAAATCGGGCGTCATTTTTTGGCGCCTTTACAATTTTACTAGGAGAAACTTATGATTATAGATTTTGAAAAACATATTGAAAATAAAACTGAAGTATATTCTCACGAATTTGGAGTAGGTAAAGTTATAAGTATATTTAAGCTATATGATGGAGTGTTTGATTATTTTGAGGTTCAATTCGAGAGAAATAATTTCAAAAAATTCTTTATTATGAGAGCAAGTGAAGAGATACGTATTTACTCTAATTCAATTATTTTGTTATAAGCATCTTTATTATACAAGAAGCTAATGTGATTTATCATTAGATTAAAATATCTTAATTTTTTTTCCAGAATTCATTTATGAACCTTGACTGTATAAAATTATCACTTTAAAATTTTTATAGTTAGGGAGTAGTCAGTTGCCACCCAAAAAGGCAAAAGTTACGTCGACATAATGGGGAAACCCCGGTGTAACTGCAAGAAATTATCTTGTTGACGAGACTAGCACTAGTAATTAATTGTAATTGCTGTGTTGTCTCGTACCCATCTATAGGACTCACTGCAATTCATGTAGTGAGGATAAAATTCAAAAATTTAAATTCAATTTAATCCGAAAACGTCTTCTATATGCCGATATATTATTGGTTTATATAGTTATGTTTTCATTAATATCAATCTAGAAAGGAGTATTAGATGAAAAAATTATTACTATTAGCAACAGTTGGTTTAACTCTTGTTTCATGCTCGTCAAAGAAAACTCAGTGTACAACTGAAGATAAGAGTAAATGGCAAAATGAAGAAGATTTTCAAGCAAAGTTAGTTGCCGAAGGTTACAAAATTAATAAATTTAAAGTAACTGAAGGAAATTGCTACGAGATTTACGGATGGGATAAAGAGCAAAATAAAGTTGAAATTTATTTTAGTCCAGTTGATGGATCGATCGTTAAGAAAGAGATGCATTAATGGGTGAGATAAGACTCCCACTTATTTTTAGAGTCTTACATTGGGGGGTGGCCATTGCGGTCATCCTCAATGCTTTTATTCTTGAAGAAGGTAAGCAAGCTCACCGTTATCTCGGCTACATTGCGGTCTCATTCGTCTTGCTAAGATTATTAATTCATAAGAAGAATCCAATCACTCATTATAATCCAAAGGCCAAGTATGTTTATTGGCTGATGTGGACAGCAATCATAGGATTGGCCACGACGGGATTTCTAATGGGACTTGATCGATTCTTTGGAAATGACTTATTAGAGGATATTCACGAAGTATTTTCTAATATTCTTATTTTCCTGTCTCTACTTCATTTAGGGGGAGTATTTTTTGATGCTTACAAGATGAAGAGAAGAACATGGATGGTTATGATAAGTGGGGAAAAAGAGTAGTAGGTAGCATTAAGTTTTAAAAACTTAGTGCTACTTTTTTTAATTATCTCTTATACTTCATTGAAATCATAATCTCTAGGTATAAAATAATCTTATTGCAGTGATTAATAATAATCATTTTATTTATTTTAATATGAATTATAGATTCTCTCTAGAACCTAACCAAGGAGAGAGAGATGAAGAAGTTATTATTAGGTCTATTAATTGCAGCAACTACTCAAGCAGGCGTTATTCATAGTGACCTTGATTGTCGCGACTCGAGTTTCGCTTATAATAAGATGTCAGTTCTTGAAACTGAAAATAGTCTAAATATTAGTCTAACAGGTGCAACAGTCTTTAAGCTTTTTAATCACTGGGAAGCTCGAGCTCTTACAAGCTTTAGTCTAGATAAGTCTAAATGTCGTTTCAGTGAAGATAGGCTTCTAATCAGTTGTCGAAATATTGAGAATATTACTGTGACACGTACTAATCCACTATTTGGCCAACCTCATGAAACAGATAAGGTTGAAGTCGTTAATCTAAAAAATTTAATGTTTGAAGTTCGCTTTGAAGAACGTGCAAATTACTCTCGATTTGTACTGGAAACACAATACGTAATTGAAGGCTCTGAAGAGGTTACTAGTAACAAAGTTAGTTTCTCTGGTGCTCGAGAAGTTGGTTGTGAAAGAGAATTTTAATACATTCGCACCTATTCTAAGTAATAATTAAACTAGGATAGGTGCGAAATTCGTTCTGTTGAAAATATCCTGAAAGTGTGTCTGCTCTTGCTTTTAAGCTTCCTAAATTTTTAAAGAGATAAAGTAAGTCCTGCTAAGTATAAACCTACTCCATATGAGGTATGTGCCATAATGCTCTTTACTCGTGTCTGAAAAGGAGCCGGGGTTAGAGATGCTGCGACACCAAATCCAAATGCTGGTTGCATGATATAAAAAGGTGCCAGTAATGTAATTAAACCAACGATAAGAGCAGGAATTAATTGAGGGGCAAGAAGCCAATCACTTCCGAAAATTATAATTAAGACAATTGCAAAAAATATTCCGATTAAATAGTGAATACTCCAGCCAATGAGTGATTCATTTGGAGCAGGCTTTGTTTGAATAATTGTTTGGTGGAAAAAAGTACCTTGGGTTATATAATATGCCCAACGGCCAACGAGCTTGTAATCAAGTCCTTTAATATTAAAGGTAATTTTCATCATATATGCCCATAAATCCATAAATAAAGTAGCGAGAATTCCTAGTATTATAATTTTCATAAAATATTCCTTTGTTATATTCACTCTACAAGTTAAAGTTAACTTCAAGTCAATTAGTGTTATCAAGGATTAATATGGATATAAGTGAATTATCAAAAGTTACATCTCTTGCTTCATCTAAGATTCGTTATTACGAGAAGATTGGTCTAATAAAGTCGATAGGTAGGCATGGCCTAAAGCGAGTGTTTCCAAAGGGTGTTATTCATAATCTCTCATTTATTTCATTGGCACAATCTTGTGGCCTAAGTCTAGAGGAGATTTCCTCAATGCTTACAGCTAACGGAAAGTTTAAAGTTAGACGATCACTTTTTACAAAGAAGATTAATGAAATTGATGAGCAGATTGAAAAACTAAAGAAAATGAAGAATAGCCTAGAACACTTGAATAATTGTAAGGAAAAAGATCATTTTGAGTGTGCAAATTTTCAAAAGTTATTGAAGGATGCCTTATAGGAGAAGTACGCGCTAGGCGCGTACTATTAGTAAGCTTCTTTTACAAATCTCTTAAAGACTTCCTGGTGTTTTTTTAGATCAAAGTCAGCAGCAACAGAGACGCGAACGATATAGTCTTTGTCGCTCTCTTTTGTCGTCCCTTGAGTTGAGGTTGCAGGAACTGTCCAGTAACAGCCTTTTAATTGGCCGTAGCTTACACAATGCTTACTTTCTTCAGGGATTGCTTCAATCATCATTCGGATAAGTTTGTGGTTAAGTTCACGTTTATGCTCTTCACTAGTCGCTGGAAGGTCTAGTGAGAAAACAGAAGGAGTAAAAGTTGCATCTGCAAGTTCATGCGAAACAAAATTGATCTTTGCCTTTGGAAGATGTTTCTGAATATAGTCAACAAGCCCACGTGTATTTGCATAGGCCTTAGCGATCCTTTCATTCATACCTGGCATTTCACGAGTTAAAATTTGAAGTTGTAGATTAGTTGCTACGTTATCACAAAGTTTCAGATGATTTTCAATATAGCTCATATACTCAGCAGCACTATCACTTGCAACTGCATAGCCTGCAGTACAAAGGCCACCACTTGGAAATTTTGATCCACTTACATATGAAATAACTTTCACGTCATTTAGGTAGCCGTGATCCCCAAAGAATTTTACATTTGGGCAAAAAGTTTGATCGAGATTGAAAACTGCACCAACTGCAGTTGCTCCATCATCAGTAAATCTTGGCTTCTTAAGAGTTTCACGCAGTTTAATTAAGTCTGGGATTTCAACACGTGGGTTAGTTGGAATCTCACCAATAATATATGGAACACCATCCGCATGAGCAACGTCTGTTAGAATACGCTCAAGTTCTGTTACCATATCTTTTCCACTATCAACTGGAAGGTCAATAATTTCGACGTTATCAATACAAGCAGCTACACGTCTTGCTTGGTCATTTGTTCCACCGTAACAATTCGGCGGTACAATGAACTTAATATCTTTTCCAGGATGGTTTACATTAGCAAAGTGCACTTGTCCCATCATGATTGCATATTGTGCGGATAGACCGCAGTTACTAAATGCAACTTGTGTCTTAGAGTTTGTGATATCCTGAATTGTTTTTGTTAGCTCTGTTGTATCAACAGTATTCATCTCACTTGGACTTTCTCCAAGCATTGCCTTAATAACTGTAAGACAGTTTTGCGGAGTCATGGCAATCGATTCACGACGTCTTACGTGTTGAATCTCTTTAATATATGCTTCATCATTACTATTTACAGTTATGATACTTCCTAGCTTTGGATAACGAGCAACATTGATATCAGCTTTTTCACTTCCATCGATTACAATTGTAGTTCCATCAAAATCCTTATCCATTTGTTGTGATTGAATAAAGTCGTACTGATAAACTGATTGAAATAATTCTGATAATGGCCTTTCACTAACGATTAGAGTGCGCTTTGCTAGAAACTTATTTGCGCGAAGAACGGCGAGGATTGGCATTGTTTCAGATGAAAATGAAATAACACTTTCAGCATTAAGTCCCGCTTCTTTTGCAATGGCCCACTCAAGAACACATGAAAGTGGATGACCAAGACGAATATAATCATATGCAGTTGGAAGTTCTTCTAGCTCAACTCCAGCTTCTAATTTTTGAAGAAATTCAACTTTGGCAAGTGACTCATTATAGATATCAAGTCTGTGTGTCGTTAAGCGCAGCCAGTCTGTCGGCATATTATTTACGATTTGCGTTAGTCTTTCTTTTATATTTGTGTCCATATGGAACTCCGTAATTGATTCAATATTTAGTGAGATTCTACGATATAAAATATCAGATGTCGGCCTTTGGCAGAGGATTTTTTTTGAACACAATGTTAAAATTATCCTAATAATACAGTGATAGGGATAATTATGTTGTTTGAACCAACAAAGCACGAAACTTTGATCGATGCTGGATGGAATTTAGAGAAAGTAAACGAAGTTATTGAGTTAATCTTTAATGACACTCTGAGAAATTTTGATGCTAAAAAGTATTGGATTGCAGACAAGAATGAAGATGCGCAAATCGAAAGTAATAAGACGATTTATTATGGCGCTGCAGGTACTGTTTGGGCGTTGAATAAAGTTTCAAAATTTCTTAATCGTGAGCTCCCTTTCAATAAAGTAGAATTATTAAATCAAATTCATGAGGACTATCTTCGTCGCCCAGATACTAAAAATGTAGTTCCTTCTCTTTTTCTTGGAGAAGTCGGGATTCTTCTCGTTCAAAACCAGTTTTCTCCTGCAAAAGTAACTCAAGATAAAATATTTGAGTTAGTTGAGTCTAATATCGAAAATGCAACCATTGAGGCCCTATGGGGTGCTCCTGGAACTATGCTTGCAGCTTCTTTTCTTTATCGAGAAACAAAAGAAGAGCGTTGGGCGAAACTCTTCCTAAAAAATGTCGATTTTTTAATTAAAAAACTGAAAGAAGAAGAGGCCAAAGGTGAGCTTGTTTGGGAACAAGATATGTATGGCAAGAAGGTTCGCTATATTGGAGCAGGTCACGGCTACTTTGGAAATATTTTTGGAATCTTAAAAGAGATTAATCTTCTCTCTCAAGGTGATAGGGATTATCTCCTTGCTCACGTTAAAAAAGTTATGAAAGCTGTTAGCAAGGAAGAAGGTGAGATGATGAATTATGAAGTTGTCTATCCACCAATGCCGAAAATAAAGCAGTTAACACAATGGTGTCATGGAGCTCCTGGGGTAGTGACTTCACTTGTAAATTATCCTCGCGATGAATTTGTTGATGACAGACTTTTAAAATCAGCTGAGGTTATCTGGCAAGCTGGGCCACTTAATAAAGGGGTTTCTCTTTGTCATGGAACAGATGGAAATGGTTATGCTTTCTTACAACTCTATAAAAGAACTGGTGATAAGAAATGGCTTGATCGCGCTCGTTCATTTGCCATGCATGCACTAACTCAAAGAAATGGCCGTGCTACTCTTTTTACAGGAGAGATGGGACTTGCTCTTTATCTTATCGATTGTATCAAAGAGGGAAGTGATTTTCCGTTTCTCGATAGTATTTGATGGGAGAGTCTTAGATGTTTAAAAAAGAATTGCTAGATAAGATTAGGTCATACTATGACCACGATGATCCGAGTCACGACTGGTCTCATGTTATTAGAGTTGCAAATTTATGTGAAAAACTTTCTCATGGCCAGGAAGTCAATTTAAGAGTCTTAAATACTTCGGCCTATTTACACGATATTATTAATATTCCTAAAAATAGTGAACATCGTAGTAAGGCCAGCGCTCTTGCTGCACAAAAGGCTAAGTCCTTACTTAGTGAATATAATTATACTGATAATGAAGTAGAGCATATTGCACAAGTTATCTTAGAGCATTCTTATAGTGCCAACTTAAAGGCCAGCTCTATAGAATCTGAAATCTTGCAAGATGCGGACAAGCTCGATGCAATGGGTGCAATCGGAGTGATGAGATGGGCCAGTTGTGGAACTAAGATGAAGTCTAAGTATTATCATCTCGAGGATCCTTGGGCACAAGATCGCTCATTAGATGATAAGAGCTATTCTCTAGATCATTTTGAAAAAAAGTTATTAAAACTAAATGATCGTCTTAACACGCAAGCAGGAAAAGAAGAAGGAATGAGAAGGCTTACTTTCTTTCATGCCTTCTTAGATCAACTTAAATCTGAAATATAATATAGCTATCGGCTTAGATGACATCTTTTAGGATTTTATCAATTTCCTTTTCAGAAAATTCTGCACAATTATCTATGATAAGAAACGAAACACCGTGGATACAGGCGAGTATTTTCTTTATTTTATAATCATCTTTCTTAAGCGATGTCTTTGTATCGATTGATTCTAAAAGGTATGCATAGAGTTGATCTGTAATGCTTTCAACTTCTTGAAACTCATCCATTGAACAAATTTTCTTAAAATAAATGGCCCTAAAGTGTCCCTCGTTTTCTTTTGCAAAATTAATATAAGCTTTACAGTATTTCAAAAGGCCAGGGGACTTTGAGTTTGAAATAAGATCAAACTCTTCTTTAAGAAGACTTACTCCTTGAAGAGCAAGTTTCACTGCAATCTCATTTCTTGATTTAAAGTGCTTATAAATTGCAGCAGGAGATACTTTACAAGCATTGCTAATATCTCTGATTGAGAAATCGACACTTCCATTCTCTGCAATGATTTGACTTGCATTCAATAGGATTGATTCTTTAAGTGCGCCATGATGATAAGTATCCGATTTTTTTCTCATTTCTTCATTTTGCCTTCTTTTGTCTTGAAAGTAAACAAGTGTTAACTTATATTATGTAAACAAGTGTTAACATCTGAGGAGCATATGAAAAATATATTAGTTATCCAAGGTCATTCTGATTCAACATCTCTCACATATTCTCTTGCTAAGTCTTATCTTGAGGCACAGGAGGCCAAGGGAAATCGTGTGAGCTTAATTGATCTATCTGAAATTGAATTCAATCCTATTTTAGACAAAGGATATAAAGAAATAGTTCCTCTTGAAGATGTGCTTATTTCTGCACAGGCATCAATACAAGAGGCCAGTCATATCGCTATCTTCTACCCAACATGGTGGGGGAGTCTACCTTCCAAATTAAAGGGTTTCTTTGATCGTGTTTTCTTGCCAGGATTTGCCTTTAAGTTTGAGCCAGGGCAGAGCTTTCAAACAAAACTTCTGAGTGGTAAGACTGCGACAATTGTTACGACAATGGATACGCCACCTTTTTATTACAAGTACGTTCAAGGGAATTTAGGGCCAAAGCTGCTTAAAAGTTTAATTCTTAGCTTTTCAGGGATAAAAACTAAGAGAACGGTTTTGGTAGGGCCTGTACGCAATTTCGATGATAACAAGACGAGGTCTTGGATTGAGAAAATGAAGTATATTGATTAATCATTATTCACCCTGTGTAAATAATCATGTAACACACAAACTAAAATTTATTCATGCTAACTTTAAGCAATAGTAAACTATTAGGAGTTAGAATGAAGCATTTTTTCGTTTTATCATTAGTCTTACCTTCACTTTTAATTGCATGTAAAGATAAGACAAATAGTCGTATAAATCATGAAAGTAACTCTACAGAAGTCTCTTCTGTTGCGAATACAAGCAAATTCAATTTGGAAAATATTGATATTTTGAAGCGAGTAAAATACGAAGATGTATCGATATCTTACAGTCCTGTAAATCTAGTTAGTGAATTTAGCGAGGGCAATATAATTTTAAAGAATCGTGATACATCCAAGGTTGTTGCACAGTTAAGTGTTTCTGATTTATCTAATATTGAAGAACTAGATATCTCTGGGACTAATCCAGTCTTTAGAAAAAAAGGCTCTAACAAAGAACTTATTCTTGAAGTATTCGATGTAATTGAAGCTGAAAGTATTCTTCGTCATAGCTTTTATGACAGTACACCGAATTCAAAATCATTAGAAAATGGGACAATCATCTTGAAGAGAAGGGATGATAGTGAAAACCTTAAAAACTATGTTGCTCATATTTCAGATGCACCTATTCAGTATCTCGCTGCACGCCGAGTCGGAAATCTCGATCAAAATGGAACCTATGAGTTTTGGTTTGATAATGAATTGAAGATGGTTAGAGAAGTTTCAAGTGACAATATTTCTAGAAAAGAATTTGAAATCATTGAGTCTATTAATATTGATAATGCTCTTAGTGAAAACTTTAAAATCGATTTTAATATTGAAGAATTAGACAAGGATTATAATAAAATTTCGTTTAAAGTAATTAACGAAACTGATAAAGGGGCCTTTGTTACATCAAACCCTATTACAGGATTAAGCCACAAGTGCGTTGAGATGAATTATAAAACCGGCATGATTTCAAAGAGAATCGAAAATGGCGTTTTATATACAATGGCCTTTAAAAAAGGCCTGCACCCAGAGTGTCTAACAAGTAAACATGAAGATAAATCAATATACATTTTTGATAAAGACCTTAACTATATCAAAGTTAAATACTAGTAATTCCAGGAGTTTAGAATGAGAACAACAATAGTAATTGGCATACTACTTGCTTTGTTTAGTAATAACAGCTTTGCCCAAAATTATTGTGATATAAGCCTAAAACAGATGGATGAATTTCTATCAAATAATTCTGGTTTTGCTCCATTTATAGAATATAGCTGTTTAGAAGGTAACCCAAAATATGTAAAGAGTGCTTTATCGATCTTTGCTCAAAACCTTCAAAAGCAATTTGATAAGTTAGAAAATCTTGAAAAGAGTGCGAAAGATTTTAAAAAGTCAAAAATGAAGGAAGCTAAAGAAATTGAAGATATGATGATCATTGATATTGGAAATAACGTCTTTCAAAATAAGAAAAACTTCTATTTCCAAAAGCTAATCAATATTAGCCAAGATATTGCAGTAAAGGAAAGAAACTTCATTAATGAAATTGATAATATGCGAGCAACGGGAGCATTACTTGAAAAATTTGTTCCACACCTAGAAGGTGATGTTGAATTGGTTAAAGCTAAATTCGGATATGACAGCATTGATGAAGTAAAGGAATTGAAAGAGTATCTATTTGACTACGGACAAGACTTAAGAGACACGCCACTTGAAATACAAATGGCACTAGACCAACTAAAGGAAACGCAAAAGCATTTGACGCCAGTATGGGAAAATTTAAAACTATAACTATATTTTTTTGTTTATTAAGCTCTTTTGTTTTTGCAGAAGAGCTTTTTGTAAAACCTAATCAAACAGTCTATTTGAATCTAAAAAAATTTAAGAAAGAAAGTGACTCTGTTTACTCTCTCTACATCAAAAAACTTACTCTAAACAACGAGTCTGTTTTATTCCTTCCAAGAGATCTCTCTAACAAAATAGCAAAAATAACTATTGATGAACTCCATATTCATGGCAAAGGCTATATTGCTCAGTCAGTAAGAAGCAATGTGAATATTGTACGTCATAAGGGAGAAGTTGGATTAAAAGAGTATTTCGAAGATTTAATTCCAAGGGCAGAGAAAGGGAAAGATGGGGAGCGTGTAAATCATGAGCGTGCTAAAAGTGGTGATGGAGATAAAGGCCGTGATGGAAAAGATGGAAAAAATGGTCGAAGCGGAATCAGTGGAATTAAAGAGTTAAATTTAGATATTAATATTGCCTCATTCGGACAGCTTGATGTCGTCTTAGTTGGAGAAAGTGGAGGTCATGGTGGAAATGGATCAGACGGTCAAGGTGGTAGCCATGCAGAGTGTGATAGAAATCGCGGTGCCAACGGTGGACATGGCGGAAATGGTGGACAAGGTGGATTCCCTGGAAGTGTCGGTGCAATAAATATCACATGGCAAAGTGACTTACCTCTTATTACAACAGGACAAATACCATTTGGATTAAATGTAAGACAATACGCGGGACTTGCTGGCAATCCTGGAAATGGTGGTGCAGGTGGCTCTGGTGGTGACTCTGTAAGATGCGGACTGTGGAAACGAAGTGGTGGTAATCCAGGTGAGCCAGGACGAATAGGAACATCTTTAAGAGGTGGTGGTGATTATATCTTTTTTGGCCGAGTTGGAGATGTCTCTATCATCAATAAGGATATGCAATGAGAATGATACCTTTATTAATTTTTCTCTATTCGAACCTTTCTTTTGGAAAATCAATTGCTGTAACTGGAAAGCCAGCAAATAGCGACTTATTCAGATCTGTTTATACTTTAGAGAATCAGGGGACATCAAGCTATTATTGTCGAAATATTTATCTTTATGGTATCGATTATTCATCAGATGGAGAGTTCGTTTATTCCTTAGACGATAAGATTCAAAATAAGTTAATCAATGCTAAGAGCTCAGTTGAAGTTGATCAAGGTTTATCACAAGATCTTATCGATATGGTTGATCTATTTCCAGACTTAACGGTCAGTCATACAAATATGACTTACAGTCATGACTGTGAAGTTAAGAGTGTTCGTATGAATAATATCTTTGTACTTGATGATGGTTCTCAATGTGGGACAGGTCTTTCATTAAAGAAGTATGTTTTAGATAATGGAAATAGGAATTTAATTAGTATTGAAGAAAAGGAAATAAACTTCACTAAAGATAGCATTTATACAAAATTAAATGTAGTTGATGCAATTCTTGTTTTAGATAAGGGAAGCTTTCAAGTACTAGATACTAAAGATAATTCTGTTACTCCTGTTTCATTTGATCTAGCGGATCAGTACTTTATTTCTGCTTTTGGGATATCTAAAGATAAGTTTGTCATTGTATCTTATGATAGAGAAGGAATGAAACTAAATCTTGTTATAAAATATAATGATAAATTTGAATCTGTTAAAGAAATTGTAACGAGTGTTGGAACATTAAGATTTAATGAAGCTAACGAAAAATTAATAAATGTAGAAGATGCCAAATATAAACTCTTTAAACAAGCCGAAAGAATCAGTAAAACAATTAGTGTCTATATTAAAGAAGAGATGTCATTTGAGTCTCTTGAAATTTTGATTTCATACCGTTTTCCAAAAACAAGAATGTTACAAACTAGTTATTCTCTAACTGAAAATCAGTTCACTAAGTATAAATATGATGTAAGTGATGTTTTTAGTGATAGTAATATTGGCTTTAAAAAGTATGTATTAGACCTCGGACAGGAGTTTAGAATTTTAAAAGATTTAAATATTAGCTTTGATAAGGTTCAAAATGAGATTTCAGAAGGTATGTATAAAAAAGCTGCACCTTCTAGTCGTGTATTAAGATATGGGGACTACAATATCAGCGCACGTAATGATTCGCTTAAATTATCATTCGATCAAAAGAGTATTGAAGTCGCAGGGACATGTCGTCCACAGCTGATTTTTTCAGATAAGAAGTATCTCTTCAAAAACGCTGACATTAATACTCTTTATCAAGGTAAAACACTATTGACGATGAGAGTGAGAAGTTCAAATTATAGTGAAGCATTAAAGTTAATCGCAAATGGTGCACGAGTCGATGAAAAGGATATTAGAGGAAAGCTTCCAATAGACTACGCGGTCTATAAAAGAGACTTGAAGATGATCAGATTATTACTTGAAAATGGTGCAACACTAAGTAGTTCAAAGTCATTCAATCTCAATGACCAGTTTGAGAGAACATTTGATGACTATGAATATCAGAGTCAAGTTACTCAAAAGGAAAATATTGAATATTTTAGCTATCTTGTAAAGACAGCTTTAGAAAAAGAATATTTTCACTTGAGTAAGAGTGAAAGAAGAATGTTAAAAGATAATATAGCTTCTATCACGGATCTCAATAAAGTCTTAAGTGGTGTTCTATGAGTAAATTATTAATTTTATTTTTATTTTCTCTGAATATTCTTGCTATATCTGATAGTGTTAAAAGTGCTATTGATATTGATAGTGTTGAAAAACTTGCAAAACATAAGTATGAAGAACTATCAAGTAGTTCAAGAGATAGGGCCGGACAAACACCATTAATTTATGCTCTCCATAAAAGAAAACTAAATGTAGCGAAGTATTTAATCACGAGAAAATTAGGTGTTAATGCAAAAGATTATATTAGTAGGTCACCTATAACGATTGCTCTTAGTAAGTTTGATGATCTCGAATTAATTGAACTGTTTATGGCAAATGGTGTTGATCTAAAAGTTAAAGATAAGCATCAGCGTGATATTTTCTATTATCTAGAAAAGAATAGTAATGAATCAATAAAAAAGTTTATTAAGGCCGAGTATAAAAAAATTCAAGATGTTTCAATTAGTCAAATAGATGAGTTGAAGAGTTCTCTTGTTAATGGAGAGTCAAAAAAACTTGAGCAGTACCTAAGTAAGTACCGTACGATTAATATTAAAATAAATAATACTTCTGTTTTAGATTTTCTGATTAAATCAAATTCTCTTAATAAGTGGTCAATGTCTTATCTTGCATCACTTGGTTTGGATGTATTTGAAACAGGATTTATCTATCAGCTTATTATTACAAAAAATTTCGAGGCTTATAAAGAATTGTCGAATTATCGTACAAATATCATAAGTGGTCCAAAAGGGGAGAGTCTTCTTGAGATTGCGCTTAAAAATGATGCTCCAGATGATATTTTATTAAATATTATTAAGAAACAAAAAGATCTTAAGATTAAAGATATTGAAGGTAACTCATACCTACATCTAGCAATTATCAAAAATCGTCCATTAATCGTAGATTCTTTGATTAAAAGAGGACTTAAACTTAGCCTTCGTAATAGAAATGGTGATACAGCATTAATGCTTATAATTGATAATTTTGATAATGCTAATGCCGAAAATTATATAAAGAACAATCTTGATTTAATCAATATCCAAAATAATGATGGTACTGATGCTGTTATTAAACTTGCAAAGTATAAGCCTGAGCTATTAAATTCTATTCTAAAAGAATTGAAAGGAAAGTATGATTTCACACATGTGGACAAATTCGGAAACCGTGCCGTTATCTTAGCAGACGTAACAACTCCACGTGCAAATCCTGCAGAGGTTGGAGCGACTTTAAATGAATTACCTAGTGTTGATTCAGCACAATTAAATACACCTAATCTAAATGCTGATATTAAAACTGTTGACCAAGTTGCTAAGGACTTAAACAGTATCGACTCTTATATCGGCGATCGTTTATTTGACAGATTTGTTAATGATAACGTTGATGCATATATTGCAAAATCAGTATCTAATTTTAAATCACATATCCTAAAATTAAAATCAGTTGAAGATGAAGACTTTTCTTTTGCATTAAAAGAAATTGAAGATCTTAAATCGAATTTGAGAAATACACAGAATTCTTTAAATGCTATAAAACTAAAGAAGATTGAAACAGTCGCATCTTATCAAAAGCTTAAGGCCAGTTTAGATGGTTTTGATAGTGAGGGTTTTAATCGAACGATTAATTCTAGTGTTTCTCAGTTAAAAGAGGAACTCAGTAATATCATCAACTTTGTAAATGATGTTAATTTTGAATTGAAAGAGTTTAGCTCTCATCGTAATGAGCTAGAAGGTGTTCTTAAGCAATTTAAAGAGGGCAAAGATAAAATCTCTCTCGAAATTGATATCGTTAGACAAGAATTTACTCAAACTAAGAAGCAACTTTTAGCTTCTATTGAAGAAACTAAGTTTTACTATAGTGGTGAATTATTATCTCTTGAATCTAATGTACGACATGAAAAAGGTAAGCTAGATCATGCTAAATCAAATCTGGATGAAGATGACAAGCTAATACGACAGGCGAATGCGAACATAGCTTCTGCTGTTTGGAGTAAAGAAGATTATAAGAGAAGAGAAAATCATCCGGGGCATGACCCAAATACTTGCCAGTGGACGACAAAACGTAGGGCAATGGTTAAGCGAATTGAAGAATTAGATAAACAAATTGAAAATTTAAATGAGAAGCGTAGAAGATCAAACCGAATATTTAACGATATGTTAAAGAATTATAATTTTACAAAGAATGAATATGCAAAATTTAAAGCATTTTCTAGTCAGAAAATACAAGAGTTTAGAACAAAAATTAATAATGAAATCAAATTAAAAGAAAATAATGTTAGAAATGAACTTGCTGCTCTTGAATATGGGAGAGACCTAGAGTTTGATGATGTAAGGATAGAAGTCGAAGGCTTAAAGAATGAAATAGAGAAGCGTTTTGGGGATATTTCTAGTGTTGAAAATACTTGGAATAATCTTTATTCTTCTGTGCAGAAACTAAACTCAATAGCATCTTTAAAGGATGCTATGAGGTGTGGGATGTTGGGGTGTGCTCCAAGCATTTTACTTCCTGATAATGGTACTAAGCTCGCAAAAGATTTCAATGATAAAGTTATGTCCCTTTCATTGAAATATGCAAGTTATTCTTCGGTTTATGATTCACAACATACATATCGTTATCAAGTTAATAATCTTGATAAAATGGCGCTTGAAATTGAAAACCTTAAGACACAAGAAGCTTCTTTATTAGATAGTGCCAGAATAATAAGTAATGATATAGTTTTAAAATCAAAAGAATTAAAAGAGATTAAGTCTCCTGATAATCAAGTATTAAATGAGCTAATTTCAATTGAGGAACTAGTTTTTAAGAATCAATTTCTAAAAACGACGGTAGAAGTTAATGCTAGTGAGCGAAGTGAATTAAAAGATGAGTTAGGAATCGATAGAGAGCTCACTGTTGAGTCTTTGATCGTTAAAGAAGAGCATAAATATGCCCCTTTAGTAATAAATTCAATATCTCTTAACTTCGAGAATTTAGAAACGCTTGAATCTTATTCTAAAGAAAATATTCCTTCATTATTAGGTCAGTGGTTCGATATTCTAGCTACAAATATGAAGGACTCTCAGGGTCTTTATACTATTGAAGGTCGTGATTTATTTATTCGTTCTTTAAAGGATAAAGTGACAATTGAAAAGGTAACAGATGGTGAACTTACTTCAGTTAAGATCCTTACTAGCTATGGTGATTTTGTTGTAGATGAATCAGGAATGCCAATTTCTGTAGATGAAGAGGATAAGTCTCCACTAGATTTTGAACTTACTTCAACAGGTATCGTAAGAGAGCGTATTTTAGAAGTAATTTCTAAATTTCGTAAGGTCTACCCTGATGCTAAAATGGAAGATTTAAAGCAAAATCAAAATCTTTCAATTATTGTTTCTCTGTTAAAAATGGCCGATCAGATTAACGATGCAAAAAGAGCTGAAGAGATAATTGATGTAATATTTGTTATTGCTAATCCTATTCTTCATGCTGTTCCAGGTGGGCCAGTTGTTGCAAAAAGTCTTGGTATGCTTAAATGTAGTTATGAGTATTTCAACCGCATTCGCTTAGGGATACACACTTCATCTCTTGAAGATGGTACGCGAATCGTTTCATGTTTGAGTGACGTGATATTATCGATTCCTTTTAGTAAACAGTTTAAGGGGCAACTATCAAGTTTTTTTGATGATGTAATCCCATCTAAGCTATTAGTTAATTTAACAAAAACCATTTTTGGAAGTGGTGCTGATAAGTTATTTTCAGTTAAATCAATAGAGATTCTTTTTGAAGGCATCTTTGGTTTAGCTGTTTCTGATTTAAATGAAAAACTGTTTGTTGAAAATGGTAATGTGTTTAAGAACATTGTATCTTCTTATCATTTTTACGATAGTGGAGTATCATTCAAGGGTGAAGCTGAAATAGTGAAGGCCGGACTCAAATTCAAAGCATTAGAAATGTTGTTAACATCCAATTTCAATGGTTCAGTTTATATTATAAATAAAAGTTTGAAGATTCTGAATGTTTGTAATTATAGTAAATCTCAAATAACTGAAAAAGTTGCCGAAAGTCTAGATATGAAGATTAGTACAGTAGAGTTAAATCCTTCTGTAGTTCTAAATAAAGGTGACAGTTCTTATTTGATAAAAGGAAGTTTATGTCTATTAGTAATCGACTAATTAAAGTTTTGAAAATTATCTTGTATTTGATTGGTTTTTATAACTTCTTCTATTTATCTATGTTCGCAGACTTTGTGTGGCCTTATGTTATTATTTACTTGGGCTTTCATTATGTATTGGGAAAATACTTACAAAAATATAAAGCGGCTCAGTTTGAAACAATAAGGGTTATAAGTACGATTACATTTTATATCTTACCAATCATTATCTATTTCTCAATGGATAATACAGATAAGACAATCTATGATTTTCTATTCAGTGCAAATTTCTACAAAAATATTTATACAATTATAAAAAGTATGTTTTAGGTAGAACAGAATCTATATGTTCAATAAGAGAAGGTCTCTGTATTGAGAAATTGGCATTTTCATTTCCTTCTTAAAGAAACGTCTAAAGCTCATATCATCTATAAAACCAAGTCTGAAAGAGATTTCTTTTATAGGAATATTTTTTAGAATATATTCTTGAACTTTCTTTAGACGATATTTTTTTAGGCTGTCGCGAAAAGTTATTCCGTACTTCTCATTAAGATGGCGTTGAAAACCTCGAGGTGACATACCCATGTCTTGTGCAATATTTGTTAAGGAAATATCTTCGCCTTTTAGCTTGTCGTATATTGCAAACAAATTATTTAACTCAGGATTACCATCTCTTTTCTGCTTTGGTATTTGATACTCACGAATCCCTGGCCCTTGGATAATTTCGTTATACTTTCTGGCCGTCTTTTTCCCCAGCTCTTTCTTTATTATTAGGCAAATGACATCAAGGTAACTAAGAACTCCGCCTGCCGTAATAATCTTTCCTGATTCAATGATTGTTCTGTGGGCCTCGACATTAACTTTTGGATACTCTGTTTTTAACTTCTTTTCAAATAGCCAATGTGTTGTTGCTTTTCTTCTATCAAGTGCTCCTGTGGATGCTAGTTTTAGTGCTCCACCACAGCATGCTACTATTTTTGATTTTTCTGATGATATATGGGCACTTATTATTCTAGCTTCCTCTTTTGTGGCCTTTTGAGGCTTGTAGCAAGGGGGAAGGATAAGGTAGTCCGCTACTTTTCCTGCTGTTATTTTTGTGTTCATTTGGTTAGTGATATTAAATATAACCTTATCATTTATATATCTTAGTATTTCAAAGTAATCGATAAAGTTTTGTGTTGTGCTTTTTAAAGAATCTTTACAATCTAGAATATGAATATTTAATGTTGTCGTATTTTGCATAGTTTATGTCATAAATGACAATGTGGTTTAAGTCAAGACTTAGGTATAGTTTAGTTAAGGAGTTAATATGAACACAATTAAACCTCCTCACAAGTGTGGGGTAATCAAGAGCTTAATCAAATATGACTTAAAAGAAACTATTTATCGTAGCAAGATGGCGTTAACGAGAAGAAGTGCGAGCTATATCAATTCCGTTGAGTGGAGTATTCCAAAGAGCGAAAAGGTACAAAATATTATTGCTCTTGCTAATAAGCTCTATGATGGACCGCTCTTCAATCATGGAATAAGAAGTTACGCCTTTGGAAAGATTTTAATGAGTTTAAATGATGAAAAGGTTGATAACGAAGTTTTCTTTATTGGATCGCTTCTGCATGATCTGGGGCTAATCAAGGATTGTACTGGTACGACTTTTGAGCTTGTTGGTGCAGATGATGCATGTGCTCATTGTAAGGATATCTTAACACCAAGGCAGCTTGATATTATTCATGAAATGATTCTTCTTCACGGAGCGATAGGGCATGCAGAGAATAAAAGTAACGAACTTAAATATCTGCACTATGGGGCTGGTGTGGACGTTGCAGATTTGTGGAGTCATCGCTTGAATGAAAAAAATTATTCTGAAGTATATGCTAAGTATCCTTCTCAGGGTCATATTCCGTATATGATTGATCTTCTCAAAAAGAGAATGAACGAAAACCCAAATATGTACCTGTCTACAGTCATCAATTTAGGTTTCTTAGGTAAAATGAAAAGCAAGGAGCGCTCCTAAAAGGGGCGCGGGTACTTTTCGAGATTACGAAGAGTTATATATGCCTTTAAAAGACACTTTAGGGCCCAAATTAGCTAGATTACTAAAGTTTCAATGGATAATTGTCGTGAAATGGGTCGGGATTACGTGTAAGTACCTAAAATGTCCAAATGTACCCGCGCCCTTTTCACAGGGAATTGCTTACCAGTTGGCGAAGTACATCAACACAATTATTGCTTGTCTCAATGTCCAATCGTTCGCGCTTTATCCACGCCTTTGCATAGCTTGTAACAAAGTTATGATCAAGAAGCTTCCTATAAAGATTGATAGGTGTGTTGGAGTCACTATTTGTGATTATTTTTTGAATTTTCATTTCAAGATTCCAATCAATCTTCATGCCGAGGCTGTCTTTTAAATTTAGAAGTGTCACAAGATCATCAATTGAGTCTGTGCGCTCAAGAAATCTCTCCAAGAGGTATTTAAAGTCTCCATGGTTGGCAATAAGATATTCGGGTAATTCATTTGGTACGTTCATTAATGAGAGACGGTCGATTATCCCTAGTGTCAGGTTATTTGAGTAACCTTTGGGAGGATTTTGAATTGCACTCATAAATTCTTCTGTACTAAGTGAACTTAGACTTTCTAGGAAGAGCTTATCATTATCCAAAATAGTATTTCGTTTATTTTGCATACGTGATTCAATTCTTTTAAAAAGATCTTTAAAGTCCTCAGTTAATTTAAATGTCTTCTCATATTTTTCAGCTTGAACTTTTACCGAATCAACTGTGAATGGAAGCTTGTCTTGGCCATCTTTAAATAGTTCATGTGAGTGGGTCCAGTCCATGAGAATCCACCTTCCATCATGAGGAGAGTAGACGAGTTGACCGAGGTGGAAATCTTTCACTAATGTGTAGGCCGCAATCGATTCGAAAAAGTCTGGAAGTTTATCTAAGGCCTTTGCAAAATCTTCTGGATTTATCGCTTCTTTGTTTAAGAAGAATGCATCAAGATCAAAAGAATCTTTGAGATTCAATTTTTCAACGAGTAGGTAATTCTCTTTCTCATATGCATAGATCTCAGGAATTGAAACTCCTTGGCTTTCAAGACTCGCATGTCCTAGATAGAAGGCATCGATATAATTCGAATATTTTGAAAACGTGTTAAATGCTCCGTGATATTTTGGAACTCTTAGGGCGTAGATATTATTCCCTGATTTTACTTCATGGATGGTTGTTGTATTTCCAGCACCAAGGATTTTGATAAACTCGACCTTTTCACCATTCATAAGTTCAATGATTTGTCCTGAAGCTAGGTCTTTACCACGGGATTCAATTAGGTCATTAAGACTTATATCAGAGGCAATGCTGGACGTTGCGAAGAAAGTCGCTAGTAGTAAATATCTAAATAGTCTTATAAACATGAGATTTATAGAGCAACTTAAATGCCAACGGTTATGATTTAAGTTGTTATAATCACGAAGGCCGGGGTGTCATTTTCTGTATATTTGAAGAAAGTTTAAACGATCTTTGATTTCAATAATCCCATAGGAAGATTTTTAAAAATAATAAAGACTAGGTTGAGCCGGTAAGGAATATCAGTGAGAACAAGAATAAATATTGGATTGAGTAGTATAAATATATACATAAATGAAATTAGATATGTGATAAGATTGGTCTTTAAATGTATATCATCCGATAAGTGTCCAGGAGACATATGAGTCAGCAACAATTTATTTTTATTTGTACGAACCCAGGTAATGAAATTCTTTTAAAAGAAGAAGTTAAAAACTTCTATCCAGAATTTACCTTTAGCTTTTCAAAGAAGGGCTTTGTTACATTTAAAAATACTGGTGTCGTTTATGACTTAAAAACCATCTCTCAACTACAGCTTACTTTTGCTACACGTTGTGGGATTTTTTATGGAAAGTCGAAACCGGAGACGATCGTTGAAGATGTAAAGAGTAGCGGCCTTGATATCGACAATTTTATGATTCATAGCTTTGCTATTGGATGCGAAACTGACTTTGATGCTGAGGCGGCTTTTGGACGAGAGGTGAATGCTTACAGTGCTGAAGGAAAGACTGTTATTGATTTAATTAGTCTTGGCCCTGATGAAATTTGGTTTGGTGCCCACTCTGTTGCAAGTGGTTGTACTCGCTATCCTAATTCAATGGTGGAAGTTGATGTTCCTGAGAATGCAGTTTCTAAAGGATATTTAAAACTTGCTCAAATTGTAAAACTCTATGCCGTTAAATTATTCAAAGGTGATTTATGGCTAGACTTTGGTTGTGCCCCTGGTGGAGCGTCACAGTTTCTTTTGAATGAAGGCTGCAAGGTTGTGGGAATTGATCCTGCAAAAATTGATCCAAGTTTAGCTAATAATAAAAACTTCTCACATATCAAAAGATCGGTTCAAGACCTTTCTCATGAAGACCTGCCAGAAGAGGTTCGTTGGATTCATGCAGATATTAATATAAATCCAAAACAATCCATCAAAGAGGTTTTACGTCTTGCTAAGAAGTATAACCGCACACTAAAAGGTGTTATTTTCACCGTTCAGGTTGTGAAGATGGAATATATTGAGAATATCGAATCATTTGAAGATCAATTCTATGATTGGGGATTTAACAATATTATTAGCCGCCAAGTTCCATCACATAAGAAAGAGTATATTATCTTAGCTACAAGATAGATCTCCTTTCTTATTTGAAATTTATAATATTAGTCATGATTAAAGTAAGTGTTGAGATTGCTGTGAAACACCAAAGTATCACACCTTGAAGCATAGGCTTAATTCCTGCCTCTTTAATATGATCTAATGTAATACTCGAACCAATATAAAAGAGAGTTAAAACCATAAGCTTTTTTGCTCCGGCGTAAATCATTAGTCCTGGCGACTTTAATTCTGGGATAAAAGTGACAAGTGCTGCTGCTGTGATGAATCCTAAAATAAACCAAGGCTTCTTTGTTTTTGTTTGAACAGATGCACCTTGCTTTTTAAGTTGCATGGCAGTTGTAACACTAAAGATAAGTGCTAATGGAATAATCCAAAGTGCACGAACTAATTTGACAATTGTTCCAACCTCAAGTGCCTGCGGTCCATAACTTAGAGATGCTCCAACAACGGAACTGGTGTCGTGAATCGCCAAAGCCGACCAAAGTCCAAATGATGTCTGATCTATTTTTAATAAGTGACCAACCCATGGAAAAACAAAGAGAGCAACGGCGTTTAATGTAAATACCACGGCCAATGAGACTGTTACCTCATGATTCTTTGCTTTGATAACAGGAGCGACAGCTGCAATTGCACTACCTCCACATATGGCCGTTCCGGAGTTTATTAAAAGTGTTGTATTTAGCGGTGTTTTAAAAAGTTTTCCTAGTAAAGTTCCTACAACAAATACAGCCAGTATACTAAGTGCCGTAAACCCAACTGACTGCAATCCAACTTTTGTCACTACATTCAAATCCATTCCCGCTCCTAGACCAATTACAGCTAGGGCCAATAACTTCTTTACTGCTTTAGTAGTCCATTCTTGAAATGGATTTCCTATAAATAGTGAGAATATGATTCCTGCAAAAAGGGCCGTTGCTGAAGACACCCACGGACTTAAACATAGGATAGAGAGGACGATGAATAGTAATTTCTTTACGCTTTGATTTTTCATAACTTTACTATCGCACTCTTTTTATGATTATGCTAAGTTTGGTTCATGGAAAATAAGATAGAATTAGTAGAATATAATGATTTTTGGTTAAAAGTATTTGAAAAAGAGAGTCAGTCTCTGGCAAAGCTTTTGAGAAATAATTTAATGGGTTGTGAGCATATTGGCTCGACTGCTATGCCAAAAGTTGTTGCTCGTCCAACCCTTGATATTCTATGTGTTGTCCATACTCTTGATGGCATTGAAATGTTTCGAAATGAATTCAAGGCCCAAGGATTTTCCCTAACTTCAAATGATTCAAAACATTTCTTATTTGAGCGTAAAGCACCTGAAGGCAATAGAGTGCTGACAAGTGTGCGTATTCTTAAAAAAGGTGATGAAAGTATCAGTGATATCTTAGACTTTAGAGATTATTTAAATGCAGAGCCTATGATTGCGACTGAGTATAAGAATGCAAAATTGAATCTCATACAAAATCACTCAAATGATATTGCTCTTTATGAAGAAATGAAGACGAGATTTATTGAGGCCGTACTTTCAAAAATTAGCTAAATCGATTTTGCCATTTGTATCGCTCCTTATTTATTTGGGCTTAGTCCTAGGGCATATATTTTATTTTCATCAAAAAGAGCACTACTCACTTTGGCACCGTAAAATTCCGCCTGAAAGATTTGAGCAGTTCTGAAATCAGAGTTATATAATATGGTGTCATTAAAAAGTGTATACTGAAGACTTGTGTCTCTAAATGAGATATCCATTAAGTTCATGCCTGAAAAATCAAGATCATCTAAGATAGAACCTTCGAAACTACCCAGCTTATTAAGTGAGTAGAATTTAGCGGTTTTTAAATCAATGATTGCACTAATTGAGCTATGATTAAATCTAAAGTTAGAGAAGCTAGCTTGAGAAAAATTGGTAGAATTAAAGTTTGAGCTATTAAATTCTATATTAGTAAAGCTCGCGTTGGACATATTTGTTGAATAGAATAAGCTATCGTTGAATTTTGAGTTTTTGATTACGCTATTCGCAAGCGAACTTTCAGAGAAGTCTGTATTATTAAAGACTGAAGAAGATAGACTAATCCCTGAAAGTTCTGCACTTTTTAGGGATACATTATTAAAAATTAACTTTGCATCAATTAATGTTCCCATTCCTTGTAATGTTGCTGCAAAGGAGTTTGAAATCATTAATTGATGTAGTTTTGAATTAGAAAGATTTGCTAGTGTAAATGATGACTCGTTAAAGCTTGCTGAGTACACCGTTGATTTTAGGAGGTTTACATAGTCAAAAAGAGACTTGTTAACAGTCACTTCGCGTAAAGTTGAACTACTAAGGTCAGCTTCGGTGAAGTCACTGTTTTGAATATTAACTTTTTCCAAAGTTAAACCTTTCATTTGTGCATTTACAAGTTTTACATATTTAAGCTCTGTGTTTTTTATTGAACTATTGTGTGTGAAACTTGAATCTGAAAAGTCAGATTCTGTAATTGACGAAGCGATGCTTCCACCAATTGTTGTTTGTTTAAATTTAGTCTTTTTAAATGATGATTTGTGAATAGAACCATGAAGTTCGAGTGCATTATATTCAGAGTTATCAAAGCTTGAGTTTGAAATAGTGGCACTAACTAAACTAGACGCAATGATAGTGTTTCTAAATGTAGAATTAAGGATTTTAATTCCAATAAAGTCGACCATAGGAATTCCAAAACCAATAACATTATCAAAGTTGTTGTTATCTAAAGTTAGGCTTGAGAAATTTACTCCCGATACGTCTGTGTTTTTGAATGTTGAGTTTGAAATTTTTGTATATTTATTAAAACCGCCATTTTTTAAACTTGCATTTGAAAAGTCTGAATTATTTATTGTTGATGAGTAGAACTTAACTCCATCTAATAATGAGTATTTAAATGAACTATTAATAAGGTTTGCTTTTTCAAAATAAGATGTATCTCTAAAGTCTGCTGAATCAAAAGTAGCATTGTTTGATTTGAAATGAGTAATATCAACTTTTTTAAAAAAAGCTGAGGTGAAGTTAGTGTGTACACTGTCAAAAAGCTTAACATGGGAGTTGTTGAACTGAGATCTCGAAAGGTCTGAGTTTTCTGTAACAATTTTATTAAATAGAGAATCTGAAAAGTCACAACTTATACATTCTGTGTTTTTTAATATAACTTGTTGGTTGTGATCTTCATTGCTGCTTAGGACTGCATTGTTTATTGTCGCATTATTAGTACTTAGATTTACATAGTTATCCATTAGGTCTAAGCTTTTATAGTTTGTATTATAAATACCTAAGTCGAACTTACCCGTGACTTCAAGTGTACTGTTGTTCACTGATGTATTATGAAAACTTAATTTTTTTAGCGTTACAGCTTGTAATACGAAATCACTTATAGCTGAATAATTGTTAAAACTTAGAGATTGGATATGTGTATTAATAATTTGAAAATTATTAATACTTTCATTTGATGATTGAAGATCAAATGTGTCAACCATTGAGTTTCTTATCTCTAAATCACTAATGGTTGAATCTATTGTTGTTATTTTTTCAAATTCAGTATTATCAATTCTTGTGTTAGAGATTTTTAAGCGGCATAGATTCAATGTTGAGAAACGTGAATTTGTAATTGTTGAGTTTTTAATGGCCAATTTTATACACTTTGGGCTTTTGTCGTCAGGACTAGATTGTGTAATAGATACATTATCTAGATTGGAGTTTGATATTGTCTCCTCTCCAAGGAGGTGTCTTGAAAGTTTTATCTTAGCATCTTTTAAGATGGTATTATCTATTAAATTATTACCATGTAGATTGTATAAATATGCACTAGAAAAATCAGAGTTTTTAATCTTTGTATCAATTAGTGGTACTTCAAAATGTGTGCCTTGGGCTGTTGTTGATATAAAACTAACATTATATAATGGACGCTTTCTAGAGAATCTTAGGCTTGATATGTTTGAATTTTTAAATACGCTTCCACTGATATCTGCTATGGTAATCGGAACTCGACTGTATTCTGAATCCGTGAAATCGATGTCACGGAAATCGTAACATTGAAGATCCCTAAGTCCGTACAGGGCCGATGGGTTATCAACCCTATTTAATCCTTCTTGATTGTGCTTACTAAGACATTTTTTTTGTTTTGAATTCCATTTAAATACAGGAAAGGCTAAGTCGAAGATACAGTTCTTAATTTCATCTTGATTTCGAGAGTTGGCATCGCAGTAAGTTCCGTTTCCAGCTTTTGCAAGTCGTTGCATATTTGGTTTATCGGCATAATCGATATTAACACCTATGATACTAACACAGCTACATTGGCTTGATATATTTTTAAATGCTTCTTCTGGAAAATGGCCATCAAGTCCATCTGCAACTAAAAGTATATTGTAACATTGGTTATATTTATTAAGTATTTCACTTGCATTATGAATATCTTCAATAGGATTACCTGAATAATAGTTATGATACTTGTTCTCTAGTACTTTTTCGACGATTAAATACGATGCGACTTCTGGCTTAGCTATTACTTGGGAAGTGCTCCCAATAGAAAGTCCTATTTTCGCTCTGTTGCTTTTCTTTATTATTTCATCTGTAAGTTGAAGTAGTGAACGAACTGTAATCGCAGCTTTTGAGTTGTATGATGACTGTACGCCCATCGATCCACTATTATCTACTAATAGCCACCAGTTGTCTCTGCTTGCCGTACAGCTGCTTGCACTGACTTTGGCCACTGAAAGTAATGAAATAATTAAAATTAATGTCCTCATTCTTTATTTATACTTGTTATCTTTACTATTATCACTAAATAAAAAACGGTGTGTAAAGAATACATAAATGCCGGTATTCTGGTCACATCATGTTATTAAACAAAAAAGTTTAATTTAGACCGGGATACAAATGAAGAATTTAGTCATTTTTTCTATTATTATATTTAATTCTTTTTCAACCATAGCATCTTCATATAATAAGATTTTTTCTACAAATGAGATGGGGGGGAAGATTAGCTATATTGATAATGATGATACTAGTAATACTGCTTATATTGGTGGATTTAAGGGGGACCTATTAGTTGATTTTGATGACAAACCCATTATTCGCAAAGGAGCACACGATTATGCGATTACGTCCGTCGCAAGTAATAAGGAAAAGAATCTCGTTGTTTCAACCGATGCCCTTGGTAATATTAAATTGTGGAATGGTAAACTTGAACTTATCGAGGATAGTATTGAGAGGAAGAATGGCCTAGTCCTTTCTCTTTTGATAGAGGGAAATACTATTTATGTTCTTTATAGTGATGCTACTTTAAGAAGCTTAAATAACAAAGGTGAGCTAATTAAAGATGTCAAAATATTTGACACTCGCCTTAGAAGTGGAAGCCTTATAAGTAATAGTAAAGAGATTGTTATTGCCGCAGGAGAGCGCAACGGCACGTTTCATATGGCCAAGCTCTCATTAAAAAGTAAATTGATTAGTGATAAGCGAAGTGTTACTGGCAAGAATGAGTTGGCCGTAACTAGAACAAAGATTGTAAATCATGGAAGTCGTGCGATTTTCGTAAATAGTGAAAAGAAGGTATTTGTTCTCGATACTGCTAATGGAAACTTATTATTTAGCTCACAATACACAAACGCAGAATCTTATAGTTTTTATAAAAGTGATATCTATGTCATAACTCGCGACTTAGTTTCTCGAGTAAACTTTGTTACTCAAAATGTTACACCGGTTCAGCAGTTTGAAGAGCCAATTACCAATTTTGTTCCAGTTAGTAACTCATCATTTATCTATATTACAGCTAGTGGATTAACTGAAAAAATGGAAATTGATAAGGGCGAACAAACTAATGACGCTGAAGCGTTTGTTAGTGCTGCCTGTCGAGGTGACCTCGACAAATTAAAAGAGCTTGTTTCAAATGGCGTTGATGCGAATATAAAAAACTCAAAGGGACAAAGTGCGATGAGCTCGATGTCTTATTGCATGAAAGAGAATATCAGTTTGAAAAAAGATGTCATTTTATTTCTAATAGAAAATGAAGCAAGTATTAGAAGTTTTGATAAGCATGGTAGAAGTCTTTTTGATTTAATAAAAGATGATTCTTTTGCTGACTTGAAAAAAAGTATTGAAATATTTGGTGCTGAATTAATAAATGCTGTTAAAAATAATGATATTTCTTTAGTAAGTACATTACTAAAACTTGGTGCAAATGTTAATGCATTTGATTTCTATAATAAATCTTCATTATTGTATGCAGCCGAAGTCGCTAACCTTGATATGCTAGAAGTGTTATTAGCTGACCCTTGGATTGAAATTAATAAGAAAGATAAATATGGGAGAGATATCTTTGCATATGAACTTCCAGAAGCGTCTTTGAAAGTAATTAAGGCCAAACAGCAAGAAAAGATTAAGGGCCGTCAAATGGCCATCAGTGGAATTAATAATGGCAATCTCAATCAATTAAAAGATGCAGTTGAAAATTACGGCTTTAATCCTCTTGTTGAAGATATGAAATTGATTAATAATTCAGATATTCATATAAGTGAGTACTTATTAACAAGAGCTGTACTGTCTTCTAATCATAAGATTGTTAAATACTATATTGATAATGGTGGACTTGTTTCTTTTTCTGATCACCATGTGCATCTGATTTATAACGCACAAGATATGGAAATGTTTGAATATTACCTCGCAAATGACGCTAACATTGCTGACGATAGAGGCAATTGCAAAAACTTGTTTTGGAAATTATCGATTAAACCAGGAAGTCTTGAAGATCTTAAAAAACTTGTTCACACGTATCAATATACGGGGGGATATGATGGCTGTGAAGGAGAACCTGAGTTATGGCGAATTATAGAATCTAAAGACATGGAAATGTTTAATTGGTATGTAACAAGTTTTCAAAATGATTTTGAACCAGATAATACTGAAGGTCATGCCCTCGTTCATGCAGTTAAAACTGAGAATTTCAAAGCATTTAATGCAATATTAAATCTTGATAAAAAAGAACTGTCTAATAAAACGAAGTGGTTGATAGCACGTAATTTAAAGTATGTTGATGGAGAGATTGTAGGTGGTTACTCTTTTGCATCTCTTGTATATAATGTTGTTGGTAATTTTAATATTTCTTATAATAATCGTAATGTTCTAGCTGATGCAATCTTAAGTGGTGACGAAAGTAATATTATGTCGCTTTTAAGACTGGGTGCTACTTTGAACCCTGTAGGTAATGGGGATCCTAGTGAACTACTTCCTTTACAGGCAATTATCCTAAAAAAAGACGCAAATCTACTTGAAAACTATCATGATAATAACGGACAACTAAACGAGTACAACTTAAATAATGGCAGTATTAGGCCGATTGATTACGCAATTATACATGATCGTTTTGAATGGTTTCTGTCTAATGCAAGATACTTAGAAGATATAAAAGTTAAATCAGATAAGCCTAATGCAGTAAACTTAGGTGTGCTGGCATGTCGTGAAACTCAAAATATTAGATTACTTAAAAAACTTATAAAGAACTACGATGTTAATCCATTTGATATAGAAGGAACTATTGAGCAAGCATATGGCATTGGAGAGTGTGCTCAGGCAATAGATCACCAATTTAGTCTCATGAGTTCTCTTTATGAACATGTTAAGAATAAAACTTTAACTGTAGAGAAATTTGAAGAACTACATAGTGAAATCTATCGAATTCTTCCCGGTTTCAAAAATGGTAAGAACAGTTCTTTAGGTCTTATCTCTGCTCAAAATATGCCTTTTGGGTTTTATAAATTAATTAGACCTGACTCTGAGAATATCGAAGAAATATTTTCAGGTATTAGAAAGAATGAAGGTGATGGTGGATATTTTAAATATTTTCTAAAGAAAGATTTACATTATAAATACTCTAAAGAATTTGTAGATGAATTTTATTTTTATAGTGATTGGGAAAGGTATCAACCTCTTTTTTTAGTAGCTATGAATAATATTATTGATAGAAAGGTAGAGATGCCAATAGGTTATATCAAATTAATTAATTTAATGTCTGGAGGTATAAGAACAAAAGACTTGGCGGAAAAGTATTATCATAAATTAAAAGAGTATGGTGTTGACTTCGTTTCAAAAGAAAATATTGATGTTTTATATCACCGTCTAATAGGATTTCTTACATTAGACGAGTTAAAGCGATTTATAAGAATTGCCGATTTTAATGAATTTACTAGTGGATATGGGAATGAAGTTAATAGTTATTTAAGAGAGATTTTTTATCGAATTTCAGAAATAGATAATCATGAAATATTACATTTAATATTTGATAAACTTGAAAATAGTAAGATTAATATTTCCATGAAAACTACAGGAACGTATTCTAATGAGCCAATTCTTGGTAAAGATATTTTTAAAAACAAATATGTTAACATGGGTATAACTAGTCGTTATGTTAAACTATTAGCTACAAATACAAATTCAGCTAGTATTGCGTATAATTTGAAGTATGCTGCAGAAGCATGTAACCCTAAGACTTATAAAAATCTAATTTCAATTTTTGATGATATAAATAAAAGATTTGGTTATTATGAAGAAACCTTGCTTATGATTTCTGCTGAAAATGGGTGTATGGAATGGGTGAAAACACTATTAGAGAATGGTGCCGATAAAAAACTAAAGAATGCCAATAAAAGAAATGCACAAACTCTGGCAAGAAAAGCAGGACATAAAGAAATATATAGATTTATTCGTAAATACAAATAGTAGGTGTATAAGGGTCCAGTATTGGACCTTTTTTCAAACAAAACCCCCTGAAGGCGAGATTTATTGAAGCCATTCTTTCAAAAATTAGCTAGATCTTATTTAGAATTCGTTAAGAGTTGGTTAAGATTTTTTGGTAAATTCCGATAAGTTTGCTATGCTTATTAGTAAGATGTCGAAATTATTTATTAGCTTAATTCTATTAAGTGGCCTTACTGGCTGCCAACAAGTTTATGTGTCTCAAAATGTAGAAGCATCTAGCTCTACTACTATGATTCCTAAGAGTCCTCTTATTCATACAACTATTGTTAAGAAGGGTGAGATCAAAAGAGGCCAAGGTCTATATCAGGCTCTACAAAATATTAATATCGATAATAAGCAGGCCCTGAATCTAATCAATCAACTTAGAGATGAAGTTGAATTTTCAAAATTGAAAGTAGGGGATCGATTAGAAGCAACATTCGACGAATACAACAAACTTATTAAATTTTCTTTTGCTCAAAATGACTATGAAACTCACTTGGTTTCTTTAAATGAAGATACTGGTAAGTGGGATTACTCATTAAGTGAGTTAGATACGTATTGGCAACCTCGTATGATCGAGGGACAACTAAACTCTGGCTCGACACTACAAGATGATCTTTTGGCCATGGGGCTAGAAAGATCAGTTGTTAATGAAGTTGTTAACGTTTTACTTTGCAAGGTTAACTTTAGAATGAATGCTCGTGCAGGAGACAATTACAGAGTTCTTCTTAGTGAAAGAAAACATTCTAAAAAAACAGTTCAAACGAAAGTTCTTTTTACTTCTTATAGTGGAGTAAAAGCTGGCAGTCATGAAGCTTATTTCTATGAAGACCAAGAGAAAAGTTCGACTTATACAGCACACTATACACCAAATGGTCAGGCCCTAATTAATTCTGGGCTTCGCTATCCACTTCCAAGACTTCACATTCGTTCAAGCTATGGCTGGCGTATGCACCCTGTAACGGGTAAGCGAGCTATGCACAGAGGAATTGATTTAAGAGGAAGAACTGGAGAGAGGGTTCATGCCGTTGCAGCTGGAAAAGTAATCATGTCTACTTACAATGAATTTGCGGGAAATAAGATTGGGATTAGACATAGAGATGGATCAACTTCTCTTTACTATCACCTTCACCGCCGTAATGTGAAAGTAGGTGCATGGGTTAGGTCTCATGAAGTGATTGGAACAGTAGGAGCTACTGGAAGAGTTACTGGGCCACACCTACATTTTGGATTTAAAGATTCGAGAGGTAGATGGTTGAATCCTTTAAATAAAAGAATGATCGCAACTCCTAAGCTTACTGGAGAGCGCCTTGCTAATTTACAAAATCAAGTGAGTAAAATTAAAGGTGTGGTTGCTGATTTACAAATTAGTAAAGAATCAAAATATCTTGTCGCTAATTTAGATAAGATCAAGCGTTTCCCGAGTGCTCTTGATAATTTTAGCTTTTTACCTAAAGAATAAGCTCAACTATTATTAAAGATTGTCGATAAACGTTCATATGCGTTTAAAGCTCTTTGTACTATCAATTCAATCTATAGTTCTTTTTTGCCTTGTTGGCCTAGGTTTTTATTCTTCTAATATTAAAGAAGGCCAACGATCAATAAGCTCTTACTCAACTTCAAGATCAGTTTCTGAAATAAGTTGTTCAAGTGCTCTTCGAACTTTTCTTTCTCCCTTAAATATTGAAGAGAATATTATGCTATGGCATATCTTTAAAGAGCAGGGAGCATCTGTGAACCCAAAGTATCTTTCACATGAAGACTTTGATTCTCTCGCATCAGATCCGGACCATAACTTTAAGCAAACTCAAACGAGTCAGCTAGAGGCCGTAAGTGGTCTTTATGCTCAAGAGAGGGGAATTATTGCTGCAGGAATTGAAAGAGGTCCTGAGGGAACGGAGTTTGTTGATGGTAATGGCATCTTCTGGGATGTCAAAACTCCAATTTCTCCACTTCTAACTCATTCATGGCGCTTTAATATTGAAAATGCTGGCAACAGTATTAAGCATAAGCTTGAGGCCGTAGGCAATATCCACATTCTTGTGGATCTCTCTTATATGAGACAGAGAAATGTAAGTGACCTAAAGAAATGGATTAAAAATAATATCTCTCAAGATCTACAACATAGAATTCGCTATGTTACAGTTCCTGATGCAATTGTTGATTAAAGCTTAGCAATAATTATTACGATAAGTAGGTATGAGATTAATTAAAACACTTCTCATATTTCAATTTGTATTCTTTGGTCTTGCTGATGAGACCGAAATGAATACATTAACAATTCGCACCTCTAGCGAAAAGAGTAAGACTTATAAGATTAAAAAAATTGTTAAGACTAGGCTTTCAGCAGATAGTGGGCGTGTCATCGTTATAGAAACCTATGGAAAAGATAAATGTGTTATTCCCTTGGATAAGGTTGTGAATACTCCACGACCAAATTATGAAGGCTGTACACATTGCTTTGCCGATGATGCTGAGGTCGAAAATTATTATACTCAAATGTTTTTAAATCGCAGGAATCCTAGGATTACTTGTGATATTACGAATGGGGAAGCAGTTGGATTCAATTTTATTGGTGGAACAACTATTAACGGCGAATCAAAACTTGTTTCTTCTGGCCTTGTTCTAGAGTCTGCAGTTTATTCCGATGGACCATTTCTTCACAAAGAGACGAAACCTAATGCTCTTGAGAGGTTATTGGATGGAACAGCCGATCTTCTTCTCGACGCTGCATTTTAATATATTTTTTTTCTTTTTAAGTTTTATTAGTTCTTATAAGTATTCATGCACATTCATCATTTTAATCTTTAGATAACCTAAAGAATCACGTCTTATTCTGTCTCTTATGCATTTTTAGACGGTTGACAAAGCTTCTTACCGGCCAGTATTGGTGTCATCTATATTTATTTACAGAGAAATTTATCGGAGAGAAAAATGTTTCGTAACTTATTAACGATTATGATTACTATTGCCTTTGCATCATCTGTTGTTGCACAAACTCAAGTACCAGCTGAGTTTGAAAAGATTAACACTTACAGAGAAATGAAGAATTATGCGCAAAATAACTTCGCCGCAAATACAACGTGTATGGATGAATATCATCAAAGAGTTAGGAAGCTTAGAAAAGATCTACTTATGCAACCAGTGAAGCTTACACTGGGGCTAGTTCAACTTCCAATTGTTGCGACAATCGGTGGATTTGTTCTTGGTGGTATTGCTGATGGTGGTCCAATTACTGAGTTCGGTGAAAAAATTCTAGAACTACTTGATATTGATTTAACAGAGACGATTGACGCTGAAACGGCCCAAAAGATTATGGATGATTTTGGAATTAAGCCAATTGAAGCAATTCAAACTGGAGCTGGTGCAGGGATTGGTGCTATTGGTATTGTTCTTGTATATAACGTTGTAAAGTTTGGTGTTATTAGCTCTAAAATTATTGCTGCTAAGAATGCCGCTAAAATGTCATTTACTGGTTATATTGGCGGTGGAAAGAAGTTTGATAAACTTGTTGCTAAGGTTAATAGAAGAGTAAATCGCGTTCTAAAAAAAGAAGGACTTGAAGAAATTGAGATTGCACCAGAAAGAATCTCTGATCTACTTATTGAGGCAGATCAAAAATCATTGTTTTGTACTGGAGAGCTTAGAAGGTCAAAGAGTGCAAAGAAGTTTGGAGCACCTCTTAGAAAGAGACTTGCAAAGAAGTCTGATATCTATCGATACCTAAAGAATACAATTTTAGCAGAGTACGGAATTACTAAGTAATTTATGCGGGCAAGCACTTGGTTTAGCGACGTCGGTGTTTGCCTTTAGCATTTTGCTTGCGCTTCTCTTCACGTTTTGTTGTCTTACCACTGAAGTTAAACTCCTTATCTAAATCTTTAAAGAGTTTGTCATACTTACTTTTTTTCTTTTTCTGTGGCTGTTGCGGTTTCTTAGAAGGAGCTTTTTTAATAGCTTTTGCATCTTCTGATGAAGAACCCTCAATTAACTTGTAGAGAGTCGCAATTTCTCTCTCATTTAACTCACGCCAGTCTCCAACACCAAGGCCATCAAGACTTACATTCATGATACGAACACGATCAAGCTTAGTGACATTGTAGCCAAAGTATTCACACATACGACGAATCTGACGATTTAGCCCCTGAACAAGAGTAATTTTAAAAACCATTAAACTCATTTGTTCAACTTTACATTTCTTCGTCATCGTTCCTAGAATTGGAACACCTGCGCCCATACCATTAATGAAGTTATCATTGATTGGTTTATCAACTGTGACGACATACTCTTTTTCGTGATTATTTCCAGCACGTAAGATTTTGTTAACGATGTCACCGTTATTTGTTAGAAAGATGAGTCCTTGTGAGTCCTTGTCTAGGCGTCCAATAGGAAAGATTCTTTCCACGTGATTAACGTAGTCGACAATATTGTCTTTCTCACTACTTTCAGTTGTTGAGACAATACCGCGAGGCTTATTTAGAGCAATAATAATTTCTTTTTCAGCAACCTTAGGCTTTACGACTTGGCCTCTAACTTCAACAATATCACCTTCATTAACAGTAGCACCGATTCCTGCCAGAACACCGTTGATTTTTACAACTTGTTGTTCAATTAAATCGTCAACTTCACGACGAGAGCAGATACCACTTTGGCTAATGTATTTATTGATTCTCATTGCTGAATAAACCTTATCTAAGTAAATAATTGTGGGCCAATCTATCACATTTTTATGTCATAAATATAGCATCTTGAAATAATTCTCTCTTTTTGTGATCAATATGTTATCAAGAGCTTATGAGTAAAAAGAAAAAGACAACAATGGCATTACAAGGTGTAGGTATTGCACCAAATATTCTTCTCCAACATGTTGAAAATACAGCTCCTTTCTTATTCCAGGGAGAGCTTGATACGACAGGGGACAAACGTGCATTCCTTGAGAAGCTAAGGTTTTATAAGAAGAACCTTAAACAGCTAAATAATATCAATCTAGCAGAATACTTTCATATTTGTATCAGTGCTCACTGGGCAACGGCGGGAACATTTGTTCCTACAGATGTGGACAATCAGATTAGAGAGTCTTTGTGGAAGCATGGGCACATCTCAAAGCATATTGATAAGATGGCCAGGCTTACAATTGAGTCTTGGACTTGGGACTACTCTCAGGTAACGAGTCGCAAGGCCTATAATAACGATAATAATACTGTCATGAGTACCCACGAAGGAACATGGTTAAGTGTTGCTATTGGTGCTTACTGTGCTCTTGTTAAAAATCGTAAGACTGAGCTTGCTCAGGAGATGGCCGATGTCATCTTAGAAGAGATTAAAAAAGAAGAGCTAATTATGCAAAAGCTTCGTGAGGAAAGAGATCATATCAATTTTCTAAGAGCTGCTCCTCTAATGGCCCATAATTTTGGGGATCTGGACCGAGTGATGGTTCAGTGGAATATGAACCCTGAAGATGCTTTCTATAAGCGTATCTTTAAATTAGGTCATCAACTAAATGAAAATTACGATCCAATTCTTGTGTATACAGGAAAGGTGAATAAAGAGTTTTCTTCAAAAGAAAACCACCGTCACATGGCAATGAGACAGCCTAAGTGTTTAAGAAAATCTTCTAAGTTTTTAATTCCAGTTGGGCCATTTATGGATGACTGGGGAAGAATTCTTGGGGAGAGTGATCTTCTTTCGATGGAAGAGAAGGCCGAGATTGTAACGGCTTTCTATGATGGTTATAAGAGACAAGATGAAGCCTTTGGTTATATTCGCGGGTATAAGAATCTTGTTGATTCTATCGATGGAGGACTTGCTGCTTTAGAGATGTATCTTCCATTTGATCTTGTGGCAGAAATGAAGAAGTCAGAGTTTAGCGAACTCGCTAAATTATCTCGTGAAGAGTTTGAGGCAGACTACAAGAAGCGTCTTGAAGAATTCATCTGCCCCGTAACTAATTTAAAGTTTTAATCTTCACGTCTTTTTAAAAGAAAGCGCTGAATCTTCCCACTTGGAGTTTTTGGAAGTTCGTCAATGAACTCTATTTCACGTGGGTAGGCATGGGCAGCTAGTCCTTTTTTTACAAATTGACTTAATTCATCTTCTAATTCTTTTGACGCGACAAAGCCTTTGTTTAAGACAACAAATGCTTTAACGATTTCAGTTCTTTTTGGATCAGGCTTTCCAATGACGGCCGTCTCTAAAACACAAGGATGCTCAAGAAGAACACTTTCAACATCAAATGGCCCAATTCGATAACCTGATGAAGTGATAACATCATCGTTTCGACCGACATAAGTTATACGTCCATCTTCTGTTTGTTCTGCCGTATCACCAGTTGTGTAAAAACCATTTGCGATGGCCGGAGTGTCGGCCTTTAGATAACCTTTAAACCACATAATGGGAGAGTTTGCGATATCAACAGCAATGACTCCTGGAGTATTTGGTGGTGCAACTTTTCCGTTCTCATCAAGAATGACAACGGTATAGCCAGGCATAGCATAGCCCATACTTCCTGGCTTAATTTCATGCTCGAGTTCATGGTGATTATTTACCGTCATTCCAGTTTCAGTTTGGCCGTAGTGATCGTTAATAACAACATCAAGCTTATCTTTAAACCAGTTTATAACTTCTGGGTTAAGAGGTTCTCCAGCACTACTGACAGCTCTTAACTGTCCCTTTATCGCCTTTGATACTTCTTCTCCATTTCCGATTAATAACCTAAAGGCCGTTGGAGAGCCTGCTAAATTTGTTATCTTATATTTTTGAATTACTCTAACTGTACTTTCAGCACTAAACCCACCTTCATAAAAAAGCAGTGCATTTCCATTTACAAGTGGACCAATAACTGAATAATAAAGTCCATAGGCCCAGCCTGGATCGGCCAGGTTCCAAAAGCGATCAGTTGGTTTTAGGTCAACTGCAAGATCCATATATTGCTTAAACGAAGAGAGGGCAAATAGTGGAACAGGTACGGCCTTTGGCAGTCCTGTGGTTCCAGAAGTTGAAAGAAGACAGAAAGTATCTTCGCCCTTTCTCATGACTGGTGCAAAATTTGTACTTTGCTCATCCATGGCCTTCTTAAAATTAATATCGTCTTGTGCCAATTGGTAATCATCAGATCGAACAAGCACACACTTCTTAGGATTCATCGGTAGTTCATCTAATTTTGCACGATTGGTATCATCGGTAAAAACGATTTTGGCCTGACTTGAATTTAGTCTTTGCTCAATTGCCTTCGGACCAAAAGCTGTAAAGAGTGGTTGATAGACAACACCAGCTTTCCACGCACCTAGGATTGTATAAAGAAGCTCTGGAGTTCGTGGCAGAAGTCCTGAAATGACGTCTCCTGGTTTTACTCCTTGGGCCACAAGAAAGTTTGCAAGTCTGGAAGTTTCTTCTTTTAACTTCTTAAATGTGATGACTTCTTCCTCACCATTAACTCCCTCCCAGTAGAGAGCAACCTTATCTGTAGCCGCATAGCGATCACAACACTCGACAGCAGCATTGATTGAGTTATTGATATCTCCATCGAAGAACTTATTAAACTCATTAATGTTGAAACTACTATAGTGATCTACGTATTTTCTTTTCATAACTTCTCCTTAAGGTATTAGTTTAATTATAAGGGGAAATTGATCTGTGTAAAACTTAATATGGTTAAGATGGTTAACTTTAAACTGTATTATTAGGTGTTTAGTGAAGATTTCTCCTTGTTATAAAATTATCTTATTAGATATTACTCATAAATTTATTGTATTTATTAAGTATGATTCTCTATCTTACTCTTAACCGAAGGGAGGAGAGATGAAGAATTTTCTACTAATCACACTTACAGTTTTTACGTCTGCAAGTCTGCTCGCAAGTGATGGGAGTATCGCTCGCAAAGATTTTGAGGTTCAAAACTATGCTTGTTACACAGATAGTATCGGGGCGCTAAGCGGTGCTGTGGATATGATTCTACATGATGCTCAGAAATGGTGTGATAGCTTAAATGGAGAGCTAAGCCGCCTGAATAGTAATGATCTAGAGGTCGTTGTTCACAATGAATCGCCATTTCCTGGTGGATGTAGTGGTGATGTTACTGTGAAATCGACATTTACTTGCTTTGCTAATGGGAAAATTACTATAATCGAATAGAAGACTTGAAGAAAAGGCCTATATGAAATCGATTAATGTTGAAAAGATAAACTCTGAAGTAAGTAAATTTATAAGTGAGAGAGATTGGGATCAATTTCACTCAATTAAAAATTTAGCAATGGCACTTAGTGTGGAGACTTCTGAACTTGTGGAAATCTTTCAATGGCTAAAGGAATGCGAATCCAATGATATTGCTTCTAATTCAATTCTCAAAGAAAAGCTAGAGGATGAGATTGCTGATATCTTTGTTTACCTGATGAGAATTGCAATTAAGGCCGATATTGATATTGAAGAGGTGACTCTTAGAAAAATACAAAAGAATGCCAAGAAATATCCAATTGAAAAAGCGAAGGGCTCAGCAAAGAAATATACTGAGCTCTAAGCCTATTTTTATTTTAAGTTTACTTCAAAGTACTTTTTATCTGGATCAATATTTACTTGATCTGTAACTTCATCAATTGTGAAGTATTCATTCACAAGCTTTTTATACTTAGACTTAAAGATAGTAATTGGACCACGACCTTTTAATTCATCAATTAAGTCTTGATTGAATAATTCTTTGTCGTAATTAACTCTAACTTCAGCGTATTTTCCATACATCAGTTTATTAGCATCCTTTTCACTTAAGAAAGGATCAAATTTTGTAACTCGTTTTTGATAGATAACTGTCAGTTCAATCTTATCTTTATTCCTAGAGAGCTTGATGTCTCCGAGCTGAACAGAGTGGTCGAGTTTGTTTAGTGCTACAACTTTAGGGCCACCACCATAGTCTCCACCAGCTAATATAGTCGTTGCTAAACTTGCTAGGATTATCCATTTTAAAACTTTCATAATTCACTCTTTGTAAATGTATCAGTCGTCATATAAGTAAAGACCCTCTTGCCTTTTACATTAGTGCGATACTGCTTCGCTATTTCAGCTTTCTTTATAAATGCTTCTTTATCGATCTCAAGCCATTTCTGATAAGCTTCCTCTGGTAGCGAATCAACATAAAGTCCGATGAAGTTATCACCAGTAATTTCACAGTTTTGGTGTTTAGAATACTTCTGCGATAGAGTTAAGCCGGCCTTCTTAATTATTTCAGCATCTAGCTGCACCCTAGATGTTCCAAGAGCGATCGCTCCATCATCGAGGTATTTAATAGCATTAAGAGAAAACATATTATCAAGAATATGTAATCCATGCTCTCCGTATTTGAACATGATGAGATCACGAGTAACAGGTGCTGTATCAATTAGAAAGTAAATCTCGCAAAAGACATCATTCTTTAGGATTTCACTTTTAATAACTGCTGAGTAATCAACGTCAGTTTCAGGTAGATCGATTCCATCTTTAAGTACAACTTCTTTGATTGCAGTTGGAAGTAGGGGAAGTAGTTTTGAAGTATTACTTTCTCCAAGAAGAACGCGGTAAATTTTTAGAATTGTAATATGCCCAGGAGTATTCTCTTGGCGACAAATTCTTTGGATCGTCTTTGGATGAATATCAGCACTTTCAGCAAGCTTTCTTTGCCCAATCTTAGCATCCTTGAAGTTCACAAGGTAGCGATTGATATCGGCTTGTACTTGTGCCCTAAGGCCAAGCTTTGAATGGGAAGTAGAAATGCTATTTTGCATGGATATATAACTATCGTTCACTATTCATTTAATCAATAATTGTTGTGAAACTATGAAAATTTTGGACAAAAACATAGGATTTGTCCGTTCTAGGGCCTTGAAATTACGATATTGGACAAATGTCTTTGAAAATTTGGACAAAATTTGAAGAATATATATTTTTTGTCGTGCTTAGTTCAAATTACCCCCATAGAAAACATTGCTAACCAATTCTTGGAGGATTTATGAAAAACTTATTAATCGCACTTACACTAATCGCTGGACTTTCAACTCAAGCAAAAACAATCTCATACGATGTATTCGCAACTGAGAAAACTGTTGAATCTTCTAGAAAAGTAAACGTAAACGTATTTGACTTCAAACTAACTGAAGTTGTTGAATCAAAGAATGTTGTTGTTACTAACTGTAACTCAAATGGTCCAGTTAGAGATAGAGCTCAAACTGGTCTTTGTAGCGAAGTAACTCTTTCAAAAGTTCAAGTTGCTCAAGTTATTCTTAGCTTCAAGCCATTTGGTACAGCTGATCGTCACGGTGAAGTAAATAACGGAAAAAGAACTGAATTTGTAGCTTTCAATATCTCTCTAGATAAGCTATCAAGCTCTGACTTAGAAATCCTGTCAAATGCTAAGAGATCTGATCGTAAAGCTCTTGCTCTTGAAATGTTTGAATTTGAAGTTGTTAGAGAAGGTGCTGTTCACACAATTATCCTTCTTTAATACATATGTCCATACCTTGATTTCCCTAAGGTCAAGGTATGGACTTCTAAAATTTCCAAGCAAGAATATGAGCAATCTTGTGTCCATGAATCATTTCAATAACTCGACTATCACTTACACCTTGTCTCTTAAGCTCTTTATTTAAATCAACTAGATTCTCTTTTTGAGAAATAAGAGTCGTAAACCAGTGACATTGTTGCTTAAATTCAACACTTTCTTGAATCATATTTGTGACAAATGCTTTCTCTCCACCTTCACACCAGAGCTCATTTTTTACTCCCCCAAAATTCGATTTTGCCGTGGGGTTATGTCCTTTCTTGATTTTGTTTGCATTCAGATTTTTAAGCTTCTTAGCTCTCTCTTTATCGGCTTCTTCTTGTGATGAATAAAAAGGTGGATTACACATCGTGAAATCAAACTTCTCATCACTTTTAATTAGTTCTTTAAAGATATGTTGAGGTGATTTTTGAAAGCGTGCCTTTATATTCTTTTTTAAAGATGAATTTGCTTTAAGAATTGTATTGGCATGATTTATTGCTTCAGAGCTAATATCACTTCCAACAAATTTCCAACCATAGATACTATTACCAAGAATAGGGTAGATACAACTCGTTCCAGTTCCAATATCTAGTCCTTTTATTTTTGGACCAACTGGAACTTTTCCATTATTGTTCTCTGCTAAAAGGTCGGCAATATAATGAATATAGTCGACTCGTCCTGGAATAGGCGGTACAAGATTTCCTTGGGGAACACTCCAATTAGTCACTTTATAGTAATGAGCTAAAAGTGCCTGATTAAGACATAAAAGTGCTCCAGCATCCGAGAAGTTTACACTTTGATTTCCGTATTGATTTGCTTTTACATAACTTTCAAGAGTCGGAAAGCTCTTTATTAAAGCATTAAAATCATAGCTCTTATTGTGAAGATTTCTTGGATGTAGTTCTTTGTTATCTGTTTTCATTCAATATTTTTAACATACTTTTAACAGTTTATAAGAAAAAAGAACCTGCTCTGAAATTAGGAACAGTTCACATGGAGTTGTGATAAGAAATATTTACTATTTATTTGTTGGAATTATTTTTGAATTAGGGCGATGATAAAAAAAATATCTCGTGGAGGTAGATATGCATCGATCATGGGTTGTTGTTGCAAGCAAGTCTAATGCACGTATTTATGAGCGAAAAAAAAGAAATACCTTAAAGCTAATTAAATCCCTTGAAAATCCTAGGATTAAATTAAAAGAGGGAGAGGTGAATTCGGACCGCCATGGCTCAATGGCCAATAGTAGTGCTCACGGTTATCAATCTTTTACACCTAAGAAAACAAATAAGCAGCATCGTGAAGAATTATTTGCAAAAGAGATTAATCAGTTCTTAAATCAAAATCATGATAAGCATAATTTTGATGAGCTTGTGATAGTAGCGGAGAACTCTTTTTTAGGAGTGATAAGAAATAACTTGAATAGCAAGTTGAATAAGCAGGTTAGCAATTATTTAAATAAGGACCTCGGAAACTTGCCTGATAGTGAAATTGAAAAAATTATGGCCGCTTAGTGCAGCGTAATGGTTATAAAATTGTAAAACAAAAGGGTCAGGTAATGGCCCTTCTTTTTATTCTCTGATTACCTCGTCTTATCTCTATTTATTGACTTTAGTTATTTTTGTTAAATCTTTTATCGTAGTGTGAAATCTTCGTAAGGTTCCTATATATAAGTGGTTTCAAGTGTTATCTTTTTGAAAGAGACTTAACAAGGGAATAGATATGAAGAAACTTATACTGTGTTGTGCTGTACTTTTATCAATGACTTCTATTGCTTCGCAGGAGAAGGTAAAAGAAGTAAAAAAAGAAAAGGTTAACAAAGATTCATCAAAAGATTGTAAAAGTCACAATAAAGCTGGAATTAAAGAATATCGAAGTGAGTTTTTTGGAAAATAATTTGGAGGTTTAACATCCAAATTTAAGAGAGGTTAAATATCTTTCTATTCAATTATATGTTTAAATTAAAATACTCTGAGAGGTGCTGACTTAAGGAGATGAAAGTGAAAAAACTTGCAATCGTTCAGCTTCCACCTGTATTTTTAAATTTAACAAAATCAATCGAAATAGCTTGTGATTCTATCACTGAAGCAGCTAGAGAAGGCGCTCAGCTAGTCATGTTCCCTGAGGCATATTTACCAGGTTATCCTTCTTGGGTATGGCGGCTTCGACCTGGTGGAGATATGCTGATGTTTAAAGAACTTCACCATGTTCTTTTTAAAAACTCAATTGATCTCTCTAAAAATCAACTATCAGATATTCAAGAAACAGCTAAGAAGAAAAACGTAACCGTTGCAATTGGCTTTAATGAAATTAACTCTGAAGCAAGTGGCTCAACACTATTTAATTCATATGCCATTATTGGCCCAGATGGTGAAATTCTAAATCTACATCGAAAGTTAATTCCAACTAACCCTGAACGCATGGTTTGGGGCTGGGGAGATGCTCGTGGCCTAAATGTTGTGGATACTCCGGCCGGAAAAATTGGAAGCCTCATATGTTGGGAAAATTATATGCCACTTTCTCGCTTTAGTTTATATGCCCAAGGGGTCGAGGTTTACTTGGCCCCAACTTGGGACTGTGGGGAATCTTGGCTTGGAACTCTTAAGCATATAGCTAGAGAGGGAGGCTGCTGGGTCGCAGGATGTTCTACAGCTATTCAATGTTGTGATATTCCTGATGATGTACCTTTTAAAGATGATGTTTTCCCAGAGCCAGAAGATTGGTTATCTGATGGTGATGCTGTTTTATTTAAACCATTTGGAGGTGCCGTTGCTGGTCCAATGTCACGGGAAAAAGGAATTCTTTATGCAGAATATGATTTAGAGGAAGTTATTGATGCAAGAAGATCTCTTGATATTGGAGGTCATTATTCTCGACCAGACATTTTTAATTTAACAGTAGATAAAAGCAAAATGGATTCATTTCATTTGAAAAAAGCAAGTTAGCATAGGTCCTCTATTAAAGGACCTACGTGATCATACTTGGGCCTTAAGTGAGTATTTCTTACGATGAAAAACGATAAGGATAATTAAGCAAATGATTCCAACTATAACTCCAATTGGCTGGGCCTGCTCTTTTGAAAGATTAACACCTATAGGAGCAGTCAGAATATATGAAATTGTAACTGCCGTTCCAACAATTGCTGGTAGGCTAACTATCCAGTGTATTGCTTTGCGATCAAATAAATACTTCGTTGCAAGCCAGAGAACACTTGTTGATAAGAGCATATTTGAAAAGGCAAAGTAGCGCCAAATAAGAGAGAAGTCGATTTTTGTCATAAAGTAGGCGACAGTTAGAATTGGTATTGAAACCAATAGTCGATTCCTTATGCTTTGATGAATATTAAATGCATCAATAATCGTTAATCTTAATGAGCGAAATGCAGTATCTCCTGAAGTTATAGGGAAGACTGCAACCGCCAAAACGGCCATAACACCACCAAGAGCACCTAGGTATGTTGAGGAGATCTGTTTCACGACTAGCCCTGGACCACCTTGTGCAATAACGGCTTTTAGTTGTACGTAACCTTCTGGAAACGCAGATATTCCGGCAAGGGCCCAAACACATGCCACAACACCTTCAGCTAACATCGCTCCATAGTAAACTGGCCTTACATATTTTTCATTTCCAAGACATCTTGCAATGATTGGAGCTTGTGTTGAATGAAATCCACTAATTGCACCACAAGTGATTGTCACGAATAAGAGTGGCCATACAGGGGGTCCATTAGGATCTCTGTTTAATAATTCATAGTTAATATGTGAATGCGATATGTATGCAAAGATATTCTCTATTTTTGGTAACATTGGTGCGTGAAGAATTAATGAAATTGCTATCAAGACGGTCATTACAACCATTAATAGACCAAATAATGGATAAAATTTTGTAATAATTTTATCGATAGGAAGTAATGTCGCTAATAGATAGTAAGCGAGAATGACTAGTACCCAGAAGTTATTACTGGCAAACATCGTGTCTTTAAAGGCATCGAGATTGCTGATTAGGCCGGCGGGGCTCATGATAAATACAACACCAACAAAGAAGAGGAGCATTGCTGTAAAAAGTAGCATGATCGCTTTGAAGTATGTGTTTAAATAGTGACCTGCTATTTCAGGTAAACTTTTTCCATCCTCCTTAATACTAAGTACTCCCGAGTAGAAGTCATGGACAGAGCCTCCAATGATATTTCCCAATACAATCCAAACGAGTGCGATAGGTCCATAAATAGCACCTAGTATTGGTCCAAAAATAGGGCCAACTCCCGCGATATTTAGAAATTGAATTAGGAACGCCTTTGTAGGTGATACTTCAACATAATCAACACCATCTTCAAATTTTTTAACTGGTGTTAGATTCTGAGAGTCGATACCTGCTTGTTTTTCAACAAATGGGCTATAGAATTTATAAGCAAAAGCAAGCATCAAAAGACAAATGATAAAAATAAGCACTTAACACATCCATGGTTAAAAGTTTTCTTTATTCATTATAACTGGATAATAGTAATTACTTGGTAAATTCTAAAAGTAAATTTTATTGAAATATATGCTAAACTCTTTTATAGAGGAAAATATGACAAATGAATTTATCTATATTGACTACCTTGGTACCTTTGCCTTCGCTGTTACAGGTGCTTCAGTTGGTGGAAAATCAAAGCTTGATCTATTTGGAATGCTATTCTTGGCCTTCCTAACTGCTGTTGGGGGAGGTACGGTAAGAGACCTTATTATAGCTGAGCCTGTTTTTTGGACTAAGAACCCAATTTATCTTTATATCATTATCATTGCAACTCTCTCGACTTTTTTCATGAGAAAGTTTTATGAGCGCCAAAGTTCATTACTATTATTTCTGGATACACTAGGACTTGGTTTCTTCGTTGTAATTGGAACTCAAAAGACTTTGCTTTTGGGATTTAATAATGAAACGTCATTATTGATGGGAGTTGTGACTGCAGTGCTAGGAGGGATCTTACGATCGGCATTCAGCGGAGAATTATCAATTCTCTATCAGAAGGAACTATATGCGACAGTAGCTGCGATTTCGTCTGTTGTCTTCATCATTCTTTCTCAAATTGATTTTGATCCTCTATACCCAGCGCTGGCAGTAATGATCACAACATTTGTTCTAAGGTATGGTGCTATTAAATTTGGCTTGAAGCTCCCAACGATGAAAGAATAGCTCAATTCCATTTTGGATAATAGCCAAGTGATTCATGCACGTAGAAGTCGTGTGTTGGTACAATGATGTAGCCTTTTTGTTGCATTAGTTTTACGATCTCAATTTTCTTACGTGCCATCGCCTTGTCTGTATCAACTAACTTAGAAGAAAGATAGGGCTTGTTTTGAAGTGGACTAAGTTGTCTTGTTGTCCAAATAGCATCGCCGACAAAGAAATACTTCTTACCATCTTTAGCATTATTGAGAATAATTCCAAGTGAGCCATGGGTATGTCCAAAAAGAGGTACAATTATGACATTCCTGTCCCCAAATACATCATAGTATTTGTGAAAACTAAGGTATTCTTCTTCTTTCCATTTAAAAGCTTTTGTTTTGATATTTTTAAATTGAGAAGGAAATGTACGATTTGGAGTAGGGTGAATTACTTCATGCATTTCTTCTTCGCTTACAAGTGTTGTAATTTCTGGATAATCGATAAGGCCACTAGCATGGTCCCAATGAGCATGAGAAAGAATAATATTTTCAATCTTATAGTGATCCTTGATTTGATCTTTAATTGAATCAAGCTTATGGTAAGCAAATATAGGCTTTGCCCACCAAGACATATCGAGTGCAAATTGATCATGCACATCATCGCCTAGGCCAGTTTCAAAAAGAATGTACTTACCTTTATTTTCTATGAGAAAACCGGCATGATTCACCATCATTGTTTTAAAAAGACTACCTTCTTCATAAATTAGGGCCTCTAATGTCTTTGCTGTGCCTGTTTGAATAATTGAAAAGCGAGGAGCTTCACTTGCCGCTAGAATATTTAATGCTAATAGTACTGTAAAAAAATATTTCACTTGTTTTCCTTTTTATGATTAGTTTAGATTAGTATAAACCTTAAACCATACTTTAAGGTCAAGCTCTGGAGTAAAAAAATGAAAATAGGTGATTTATCTAAGCAGACGGGAATACCTTCATCGGCCATTCGTTATTATGAAAAGATGGAGCTTCTTGTTCCTAAAAGAGGTGATAATGGCTATCGAGTTTATCCTGTTGAAGCTGTCGAACTTTTAAAACTAATTGTGCAGGCAAAAGAGCTTGGTTTTTCACTTTCTGAAATTAAGTCAATGGCAAAAGTACTCGCCTCTAAAAATCCAAATGGTAGACTTCGAAAACAACTTGAAGAAAAATTAACTCAACTAGATGAGCAAATAAAAGTTATCAGAAAATTTCAAAAGAATATTAGGGGACTGTTAGAGTCTAATTGTCCGCTGTAAAGATTTCGACTAATTTTGCTTTATTAGAAATAAGATCGTCCAATGTGTATTCATTGAGTGCTTCATAGAATTTATTTTGAGCAATTATCAGTGCACTCTTTAACTTACAAGTTGGATTAATTATACAATTTCCTGAATTACCAAAGCACTCAACAAGTGGAGAGTCCTCTTCTAATTGGCGTACTAAGTTTCCAATTACTATTTGGCCAGGTGCAGTGGAAAGCGTGATGCCTCCACCTTTTCCTTTATAGGAGTCAATGATTCCCATTGAGGAAAGATTGTGAACGACTTTCACAAGATGATTTCTTGAGATTTTATACTTGTCGGCTATCTCTGCTACAGTAGAGCGTTCATCGCCCTTTAGAGCGATATATATAAGTACTCGTAAACTATAATCTGTAAAACTGGCCAAACGCATATTAATTTTCCTGTTTACTTTAATACCATTTAAGTCTAGCATACATAATATGTATTTCAGATATATATTAAGGAGATGAAATGACAAAGTTATTTGAAAGAATTGGCGGTAGAGAAGCAGTTAACGCAGCTGTCGATGTTTTTTATAATAAGGTTCTAGCTGATGAGCGCATTAGGCACTTTTTTGAAGGAATCGATATGGCCGCTCAAAGAAGAAAGCAAATTATGTTTTTAACTTATGCCTTTGGTGGTCCAAATACATATGATGGAAAGGGAATGAGAGAAGCTCACGAGGCCCTTGTTGCTCAAGGATTAAATGATGAGCATTTCAATGCCGTTGTTGAAAATCTTGGCGCTACTTTACAAGAGCTGGGTGTGGCAGATGAGCTAATTAAAGAAGCTGCAGCAATTGCTGAGTCGACTAGGGCCGACGTTCTTCTTAAGTAAGCAGAGAGAGTGATGGGATTAAGAGCACTATTTTCAATCAGTTTTAGGCCATTTTTTCTTATGGCCGGATTAATGGCGGCCCTTAATCCCATTATTTGGGTTCTTTCTTATCTTGGGCACATCGATGTACCACTGAACTCGCTTGATACGATATTTTGGCACTCGCATGAAATGCTCTTTGGTTTTTGTGGTGCCTTGATCGCTGGATTTTTGTTAACAGCAAGTGCTAATTGGACTGGTTCTAGGCCTTATCAAGGAAAGTGGTTGGCTTTCTTACTTCTCATTTGGGGCCTTGAAAGGTTGGCCTATTTTATTCCTCTTGGTCCCTCTAGCTTGCTTATTAACTTAAATCTTTTTTTCCCTATATTATTAATAATGCTTTTAGTTAAACTATGGCATTTTCCAAAGCAGAAATTTGTTTTTATTCCTCTACTATTAGGCTTTTCTTTGAGTAGTTTTTTGCACACGTGGGGAAATTTATTTCAAGAAGCTGTCGTGGCAGATTATGGAAGAGACCTTGCGATTGGGCTAATACGTTTTATTATTTTGTTGATCGCTGGAAGGGTAATACCTTTCTTTTCCAGAAGTAAAATATCAAATATTAGTATTGATGTTCCTAATTGGCTAAACCTTCTTAGCTTAGGTTCTGTTTTGATGCTGGCCGTTTTATGGAATCAAGACAATCTTTCATCTATTAACCTCGCAATTCTTATTATTGCTATTGTCTCAAATTGCTTTAGACAATATTTATGGCGTCCTTTAGCAACTATAAGCATTCCGATCCTCTTTATTCTGCACATAGGAATTGCACTAATTAATCTTGAGTTAATTCTACGATTTGTAGGTATTTTTAATATGCGTGTTAATGAGACAAATGCAGCCTTACATTTACTTCTTGCTGGGGGGCTAGCAGTCGTTGCAATAGGGATAATGACACGTGTTTCGCTAGGACATACTGGTCGATCAATTCAAGCAGATACTTGGACGAAGTTATCTTATCTACTAATCATAATTGGTGCACTAACACGTTCGTTAATTCCAATCATATCGTCACAGTATTATTTTACTAGTTTGTATGTGGCCGTATTATTTTGGTGTGGTGGGTTTGCTATTTTTCTTCTTAAGTACTTTAAAATTCTAATAGCACCAAGACCAGATGGAAGAGAGTATTAGCTTGCTTCACGGGTTTCAACAATTTCCTCTTCTCTAACTTTTTCTTCTTTTCGAATTTCTGCTAATTTTTCGATGGCCTCTTTTCGTTCTGTATCACCAATATCAACTGTTCTCGTACTTATCTCACTAAGCATATCTGCTCTTCCGTATAAAATGGCCGTATCACCAGTCGTTATGACATAGTCTTTTGAAGGAAGTCCTAAGTATTCTCCGTTAGCTACTTGCACTCCGAGGACAATAAGTCCCTCTCTCGGAAGTGAGAGCTCTCTTACAGTTTTATTAGCAAACCAGTGATTATCTGAAACATACACTTCTCCAATACCAAAACTATCTCCAAGATGTAGGAGATTTGCGTAATCCACGAGTTCCACATTTGATAGTTTTCCTAAGTAAACTTTAAGTTTCTTATTAAGCCACTTATTAAAGAAATTGCTTTGTGTGATGTATATAATTATTGAAAAAAGAGTGATCGCAACTGCAAAACGACTAAGTCCTTCAACTGTTGTATCGATATTAACAAATGATAAAATAGCGGTTGATATAACAGAGATTATACCTACATTACTAATAGTCATCAGAAAACTGAGAACGCGCCTTCTCAAAGGATGATTAACAAGACTTTCAGACTCACTGGTCGTGTATCCTGTTCCAGTAAGAGCTGACTTTGCCTGAAATCTTGCTACCTCATCACTTAATCCCGTCAATACCAGTATTTTTGTGGCAACTTTCACAATGGTTATTGAAGTAAATAAAATGATCGTTAACGTAAGTAAGGCCAGCATGATAAAACTCCACTTTTCATTATAGAGAAAAAACAGCTAAACTTATCTATAAATGAAGTTAAATATACTTAAGGAAGACTAATGAATCATCGCAATTTAAAATTCTCAATTTTAAGCCTAATTTCTCTTAGCTCGTTTGCCAATTGCCCAGCACTTACTGGTACATGGGAAGGGCTTTGTGATCGAGATGGATCAGTTAAAGTTGAAAAACTCTACATTAAGCAGGAGAGCTGTGAGCACATAAATTTTTATGGGATGGATTATAAGATAGGTAAGCCTTATAGTGAACAATATGAGAATAAATATGAAAAGACATTTAATGTTCACAACCTATACTGGGGCAGAGATGGGCAGAGTCTTTACTTTAATGTCGATCGTGTTCAATGGATGAAAGATCGTAATCAAACTTCCAATGCACAGGGAGTGGGATTTCTTAAAGTCGATGGTGAGGAAATGAGCTATTCAAGAATCTATAGTGGAAGAAGTCGTGATGGCCAGTATTTTAAGAAAACAAGAATGTGTAATTTTACACGAATTTAAAAATGAGAATTTAAATGAATATAAAAGACCTTTTGAATATTGGAAAAGAAATAGAAGCCTTGAGGCCAAGTGAAGAAGACTTTTCAAGAGTATGTACTGATTATCTTTTGAAGTCTAAGTTTGATTTTGAACTTGAAGAGATTGAATCATTTATTGCGCAGTGGAGTTTAGAGCAAGAGACTCTTCCTGAGCAAGTTAATGTTTATAACGGATTTGGTCAGCCACCTGTTACAATCTTCAATAATGGACACTTTGTTGTTGATCTATATTTCTGGCAGACTTTAGATACTTCAATCCATTCACATTCTTTTTGTGGAGCTTTTCAAGTTGTGGCCGGAGAGTCAAGACATGAAGTATTTAAGGTTCATATGAAAGAAGAATTCTTTCCTGATATCTACACAAGTGAAATCGAATGTGTAATCGATGAAACTTTGGTTAAGGGTGATATCCGTGAGATTAAAAGAGGGCTGGAGTTCTCACATCGTGTACTTCACGAGCAAAACCCAACCGTTACCCTTTGTATTCGAACAGTAAATGATAAAACTCCTCAATGGCATCACTTTGATAATGGACTTAGTATTCAAAAACGCTCTGCAGAGGCATGTGATATTAAAAGATTATCAATCTATGATTATCTTCTTACACGCAATCCTCAACAAGGCTTAGCTTATCTAGAAAAACTTATGGATTCATTTACACCAAGTCTTATCATGAATCTTTATGAGCAGCTTTCATATGACCAAATGGGCCTAACTGAAGAAGGTGTTGAAGTCTTCTTTGATAAAGTAGTTGAGCGCTTTGGAGATACTCCTTGGTTTAAGGTGTATATGGACTTTTTTAATTAATTCCTTTTCGTGCTTGATTGTAATTATTGAGCACAGAAAGTTTTCTCTCATATTCAGAGTCCATTAAACTTGAGTTGATGAAATAGTCAGCGCTTGTTTGATTGCAGGCCATTGGGATATTGTAAAGTGTAGCAATTCTTAGCAAGGCCTTGATATCTGGATCGTGTGCCATTGACTCTAATGGGTCCCAAAAGAAAATAAGCATATCAACTTGATCTTCAACAATTGCACTTCCAATTTGAAAGTCTCCGCCAATAGGCCCACTTAGGTACTTATGAATATTAATGCCTAATTTTTCTTCTAAAAGTCTTCCAGTTGTTCCCGTTGCACAAAGATTATGATTAGTTAGTTTATCTTTGTGATCTAAAGTCCATTGGATTAGGTCATTCTTTCTACTATCGTGTGCCACGAGGGCAATTGTTTTTTTCTTCATAGTCTTATTCTATTCCTGTCCTTAATTTAAGTAAAGTGAACTAGGTTGTGATTAATAGGGTGTGTTCCGAGATTTTCCATGCTAAAAGCTTCTATTACATATAAATAGTGAGATTAAAGTGAAGAAAACATTTAAATTAGTGGATGAAAAGCGCTCAGCTGAAAGAGTCGCAGATAAAATTAAATTTGAAGTAAAGAAGTATATTAAAAGAGAGCGTCGAAAAGAGTTGCCTGAAGGTTCTGACTTTTGGGATTTCGACTGTCGTATTGGTGAAAGTGCAGAATCTGCTCAAGCGATTCATGAAAAAGAAATCAACAAAAAGATTGATTTACTCGTAAGTGAAAAAGCTGAGTCATTCTATTTAGAAATTATGGCAAAACAAGCTCGCCGTAATCCTCGTTCAAAAGAATAGATCTAATTAAGTTCCAGGAACCATAATTGGTTCCTGGAGATGTCAGGAGTTTTGCCAAGGGATAAATTACGCGACTTGCGGTCCACGTAAATTACTTGCTAAGCTATTACTAAATCTTTCTCTTTTCCATTTTAATAATTGCTCATCGATTTCCTCCTCTAAAAGGAGAAATGCCTGATATGGGGTATGTGCAACTTTTTTTGCATAGAAGTTTTTCGAATAGGACTTAATACTGAGCTGAGCTATATAATTCGACTCATGCTTCTTAAATTCAAGCTGATAGTGGCCATGATTAGGGCATCGGTCCATAAGCCTATCGAGTCGTGCTTTTATTTTCTGATGCTGTTTATATGTCAGCTCAATACCGAAGTCAGAAAATAAAGGTTTTGAAAAATCACATAAATTAGTTTTCTTTAACATAAAGTCTCCTTGATACGGTTTGTAGTAAAAAAGATTCTTTAGAGGTCGAAAAATTAGTTATTTACCTCTCGTAATAAAAAAATGGTAGCAAAAAAAATAGTGTCAATGCTAGCTAGGAAAATTTTTGTATTTTTCTCTAAAGCCAACTTGGTGGGCGATCGGCCTTTGCATAGCTGAGGCGACCTAGAGCACTCGTCGTAAAGTAAGCATCTAGACCTGACACACAGATTGTAGAGGCTTTATGAATATCGATATGGCCATCTTCCTCAAGGCAATCTTGTGGTAAGTGAACACTTTTAATTTCACCAATTAAAAAATGTGTACCATTTTCCTCGATTTTAATTTCACGCACAAATTTTATCGCCATTTTAATTTTTGCTTCTAAAACAAATGGTGCAAGAAATTTATCTTTGTACTCTTCAGTTAGGCCACAGGCATCAAATTCACTTTGATCTTGAGGATAGCGGGCACTTGTTTGATGGGCCTTTTCTACAATTGTTTCATTAACATGGTTAATCGTAAAAAAGCCATTTTCACGAATATTTTCTAGTGTATCTCTTCTGGCCGTATCAGGTCTAATCACGAGGCCAATAAGAGCTGGAGACGCACCTAGATGAACGACAGAACTGATAATTGAAAGATTAGTTTGTCCTTCATTATTGATTGTACCGACAAGATTTGCTGACTTAAATCCTGATAAAGCATTTATGAATTTTATTCTCTTTCTCTCATCAAAGTTTTTAAAATCAGTATCATTAATTGTTGTCGTTACCATGGAATTTCTCCGCCGTCCCAAGATAGAAACTTTCCAGTTTCACTAAGTTCTCTATTATTAATGGTATTAAGTATATTAGAAGCTGTTTCGTGTGTCTCGTGAATTATGTAGGAAGTTCTACCTATAAATGGTTCGGATAACTTTGTTTTAGTCGTTCCTGGATGAATAGCAAGAACTACACATTTTTTTCTCTTTCTTTCGAATTCGATAGAGATATTTTTTATAAGCATATTCAGTGCCGCTTTTGAAGTTCGGTAGCTGTACCAACCACCAATCTTATTATCTTCGATACTTCCCACTTTTGCTGAAATGCTTGCAAACAGGCTAGGAGTATTACTTAGATTCTTTTCAAAATACTTTCCAATGAGTGGTGTAACCATTGCGTTCACTTGTATAATTCTAATAAAATTCTCAGGATCAAATTCTTTAAGAGATTTTTCTGGATTGAGTTCTTTGTCATGGAGCATTCCGACGCTATTAATTATCAGCTCAAAAGAGCTATCAACAAGTTCTAGGGCCATGTTTTTTATCTGCTCTTCTTTAGTAGGATCTATCTGGTATACATGTAAGTTATTAGGAAATAACTTTTCTAGGCTTAATAAATCTAAGGCACTTTCTCTTTTTCGATAGGTTGCTGTGACGTGCATACCTGAGTAATTCTCTAATAAATTTTGCACTATCCCAAGTCCAATTCCATGACCGGCACCAATTATTAGGGCATGCTTACAGTTATTGAGTCGAAAATACATCCATTCTCCTTTAGTTAATGTTAGAATAAGAATGCTAATGAAGAAAATAAATAAAATAAAAAATAAGTTCATCTCAAGACAAGTAGGGGTTGCAAAACTCGCTTTAAAAATGGGAAAAGACGTTTGGTCTAAACGTAATGAAGATTTAAAAAATAAATTGAGTGGTGGTATTGGTCCTCACGTGGAACTCATTGTAAATGAGCTCGGTGTGATGAAGGGCTCTCTCATGAAAGCTGGTCAATTACTATCGACTTATGCAAGTGCGTTCCTACCGCCTGAAGCGCAAAAAGTATTAAAGCAGTTAGAGAGTCAGTCTTACTATCTAGAGTGGGAACAAATTAAAGATCAAGTTCCTAAAAGTTTTTTAGAACAACTTGAGATAGAAGAGAAACCAATCGCGGCTGCAAGTCTTGGCCAAGTTCATCTTGCTCACTATAACGGTGTTGATTACGCCATGAAGATTCAGTACAAGGGTGTCAGAAAGGCAATCAAGAATGATGTGAAGGCCCTAAAAATCTTAATGAAGTTACTCAATGTCATACCAAAAGAAGTAGACTTAAAAGAAATCTATAGTGAAATTGAAGAGATGCTCTTTCTTGAAACTGATTATCAAGCAGAGGCTAAGTCTATAAATGAGTTTCGAAAATTATTAAGTGAATACCCGCAATACAAAATACCTGAAGTCTTAGAGGATTTTAGTAATGAGCAGGTTTTAACGATGGAATATCTTGATGGCCATAGCCTAAGAGATCTTGACCAATTAAATCTATCTCAAGAAGATCGAAACGAGCTTGGTAGAGACTTCATGAGACTTATGTTCTTAGAGCTTTTCCAGTTTAAAAAAGTTCAGACAGATGTTCATATGGGTAATTATATTTTATTACCAAATAACCGCTGGGGTTTAATTGATTTTGGTGCTTCAAAAACTCCACCAGACAATTTCTTGAAGGGCTATCAAACTCTAATCATCGCCTGCGCTAATCTTGATCGCGAGTTATTCTTCTCAAACCTCTATGAGATGGAATACCTATCTAAGAATAAAAAAACAAATGAAGACTTCTTCTGGGAGTATGCCAAAATTATAGCTGCACCTTTTCAGGGTGGGGTCTATGATTGGGGTCGCTCCAACGTTGCAGATAAGGTTATGGAAATGGCCCCTCAGCTAATGAAGGAGGTCGCCGTAGGAAATCCTTCAAGACATACCGTTTTTCTAGATCGAAAGATAGGTGGTGTTTTCTTTGTTCTTCACAAACTAGGTGCTCAATTTGATGTACGTGCCCTGCTTGATGAGTGTCTTCTTTAGTTTCAGATAGTTAGGCTCATTTTTAAAAATTTATCAAAGCAAAGAGAATTTGTTCATAATTCAATAAATACTACCGATAAGTTATTTAATTAATTTGCCTTAGGGTGAGTTGGTAGATGTTGATTAATTTAGGGGTTTTCATCATTGCACTTGGCCTAAATTTTAGGCGCGCTTTTTTTAAAGAGAGCGAATGATTTTAATTACTTAGCTACAAAATTAGTTTGATTTTTAGCCTTAAGTTATTATTTTTGTAGTGCACATTAAATTTTCTTTAGTATAGAAAATTTAGTGCAGTAGGTGGGGGATCTTTAAATTGAGGAATAATTCAAGATTATTCAAATTCTCATTTATCGCATCGGCTATTTTCTTAGTTTATTATTTCTCATTTTCATTCAACGAAAATCAATCTGTAAAATCTAAAGAAGAAGTTAATCAAGAAGTAACAAATAAATCAAAGCTTTCCTTAAAGAACGAGCAAAAAAATCAAAGCTATCCATTCAAGGATATCTCTCAATCTTCACAGGATGAATTCAAGAAAGAGCAAGATCGTAATGTGGCCAGTACATTAGTGGCCGAGCAGTATAACGAAGAGGAAAATGTCGGATACTATTCGATTGGACAAAAGCAGGGCGGCTATAGTTCTGCATTAAGTAGTGATCCTGTAAAAAAAGTCTCTTCATCGGATGAACGTTTTTTTGAAACTCCGCCGCAAGATTTTGATTCGCCAAGTTTTGCTCCAAGTAATAAAAATAAAGAAGAGAAAGAACTTGGGATTAAAGTGACAAGTGTCTTCAATCCTTCTGAAGATTCTGAAGCAGACAGTAGTGAAGAAAGTTCAAGTAATTCTTCTGGAAGCTCAAATACTTTTATCGGAAGAGTGAATCTAACTCTTTCAACGAACTCTATTAGTAACTTAAATATTTCAGGAGGAGCTTCTCCTGGTCCTAGTGAAACGCTAACGTTAAAAAATTCAGGAACTGTTAAGAGTGCTGCGCTGATGGCACCAGTTATCGTTGGTGCGGATGCTGAGCATATTGAAGTTATCAATGATAATTGTGAGGGAGTTGTCTTAGCTCCTAATGATACATGTACTTTCGATATAAGGCCTGTTGCCTCAAATAATGGAAGTTATAGTGTTTCAATGTATACAAGTGACTCTAAGGAGAGTTCTGATATTGCCACAGTAAGTGGTACGCTTTCAGGCTTTGTTCCTCCTGTTGTTGATGTTATTGCTGATCAAGGGCCAATTGCGGAAGGAAGTCCAATTGCAACTATTGATGCCGGTGATGGTGGAGACGATTTTGATAGTGGAGGTGAGCCTCTTACTTATACATGTACTTATGACATGATTGCTGACGGAAATGTGAATTCGGGAATTGATTGTACTACGATAGCCGGAGTTTCACTAAATCCTTCTTCTGGTGTTTTCGATTGGACGCCAAATTACTTTCAAAGTGGAAGTTACGAGTTTATGGTTGTCGCCTCAGATGGAAACCTTGTAGATGATGAGATTTTCGTTATAAATGTTGCCAATAATAATCGTGCACCTGTCATTGATAGTATTGCAAACCTAACTGTAAATGAAAATTCGGCAATGACAACGATTGACGTAGCTGATGGTGGGGATGATCTTGATATTGATCTTGAGGCCATCACTTATTCGTGTGAATTTGATACTGTTGTCGATGGAAGTGTTTCAGGGACAAGTTGTTCAACACTTTCTGGGTTTAATCTCGATCCAGCGACTGGAATTGTTAACTGGACGCCTAGTTTTATCCAGGCCGGTGGTTATGAATTTAAAATCATTGCGAGTGATGGAAGTCTTAGTGATGAAGAGATATTTACAATCACTGTTAACAATGTGAATCGTGCACCAGTACTGGATACTATCTCAAATATCATAGTTGCTGAAAATAGTGCCATCGCAACAGTTAATGCTGGTGATGGTGGTGATGATTTTGATATTGATCTCGAAACAATTACTTATTCTTGTTCATTTGATACTACAATTGATGGAAGTGTTACTGGAGCTGACTGTTCAACATTAACAGGGATTTCGTTTGATATTAACTCTGGAGAGTTTAACTGGACACCAAGTTACTCTCAATCAGGTGATTATGAATTTAAGATTACGGGAACAGATGGTGGCCTTAGTGATGATGAAATCTTTTCGATTGTTGTAAATGATGTAAATGTTGCTCCTGTATTAGATGCTATTTCAGACATTATCGTAAGTGAAAATAATGCTATCACAACTGTTGATGCGGGAGATGGTGGGGACGATCTCGATTTTGACTTAAATACGATTTCTTATTCGTGTTCATTTGATACGACAATTGATGGAAGTGTTATAGGAGCTGACTGTTCAACATTAACAGGAGTATCGTTTAATTCTGTTACTGGTGAGTTAGATTGGACTCCTAATTTTGACCAAGAGGGGAGTTACGAGTTTAGGATCACGGGAGGTGATGGCAGCTTAAGTGATGATGAAATCTTTGTGGTTACTGTTACAAATACTAATCGTGCTCCTGTGCTTGATGCTATTGCCGATTTTAGTGTCTCTGAAAACTCTGCAATAACTACAGTTGATGCAGGTGATGGAGGCGATGATAGTGATATTGATTTAGATACAATTTCATACACTTGCTTTTATGATACAACAGTTGATGGCAGCGTCGGTGTAACAAGTTGTCTAGGACTTTCCGGGGTAAGTTTTAATTCTACAACAGGAGAACTCAATTGGACTCCTGATTTTACACAAAGTGGATTGTACGAGTTCAGAATCAATGGTAGCGACACAAGTTTAAGTGATGATGAGGTCTTTGTTATCACTGTTAATAATGTTAATCAACCACCGGTTCTTGATAATATTTCAGACTTTAGTGTTGCTGAAAATAGTGCAATAACAACTGTTAATGCAAACGACTCCGGTGATGATTTAGATGGTGACTTTGAGGCCATCTCATACTCATGTCTATATGACACTATTATTGATGGTACGGTATCAATAGGCTCTAACTGTACTTCATTAACAGGTGTTAGTTTTAATGTGGCAACAGGGGAGCTAGACTGGACTCCTGATTATGACCAATCTGGAAATTATGAATTTAGAATTATAGGTAGTGATGGTACGTTAGATGATGATGAAATATTTGTTATCAATGTAACGAATACTAATCGTGCACCAGTCTTAGATTCAATTGGTGATCAAACAGTTGCAGAAAACTCTTCGATAACTACTGTTAATGCTGCCGATGGTGGGGACGATTTAGATGTTGATTTAGATACTATTTCTTATAGCTGTGAGTACGATACTGCTATTAATGGATCTGTATCAAGTGGAACTGATTGTTCTTTACTTACAGGGGTGTCTTTTGTTGCCTCAACTGGGGTTCTCAATTGGACACCTGATTTCTCTCAGGCAGGAACTTATGAGTTTAAGATTGTTGGGAGTGATGGAAGCTTAAGTGATGATGAGATATTTTCAATCACTGTAAACAATGTCAATCGTGCCCCTGTATTAGATAGTATTTCCAATGCATCAGTAAATGAGAATTCAGCTTTAACTACGATTAATGCAGCTGACGGTGCTGATGATTTAGATATTGATTTAGATACAATTACTTATTCATGTACTTTCGATACTACTGTTGATGGAAGTGTCGCAGGTGCCAATTGTTCGACTCTAACAGGTGTTACATTTAATACCTCAACAGGGGAGCTTGATTGGACGCCAAACTATAGTCAAGCCGGAAGCTATGAGTTTCAAGTTAATGGTAGTGATGGAAGCTTAAGTGATAATGAAATATTTGTCGTTACTGTTAATAACGTCAACCAGCCACCTGTCCTAGATAGTATTTCAAATCAATCTATCGCGGAAAACTCTGTGATGACTCCAATTAATGCCGGTGATGGTGGAGACGACTTAGATAATGACTCTGATACGATCTCTTACACATGTATTTATGACACTGTCGTAAATGGTAGCGTCAGTGGTGCAAATTGTGCGTCTCTTACTGGAGCTAGCTTTAATGGTACGACAGGAGTTTTAAATTGGACTCCTAATTATGATCAGTCTGGTTCATATGAGTTTCAAATTACTGGATCAGATGGAAGTTTAAGTGACTCTGAGATTTTTAGTGTCACGGTTACAAATACAAATCGTGCTCCTGTGCTTGATTCTATCGCAGATATCGTTGCTTCTGAAAACTCTGCGATGTCGAGTGTAAATGCTGCTGACGGGGGAGATGATTTAGATGCTGATTTAGATTCTATTTCATATTCATGTACATATGACACAGTTGTTGATGGTGCTGTTGTAAGTGCTACTTCTTGTACATCGTTGTCAGGGGTTTCATTCTCTGCGACGACCGGGGTAATGGATTGGACACCTGATTATACTCAATCTGGTAATTATGAATTTAAAATTGTCGCTAGTGATGGAAGCTTAAGTGATGATGAAATCTTTAGTGTAACAGTTAATAATGTAAATGCTCCTCCTGTTCTTGATGCAATCGCTGATCAAAATAGTGCAATTGAAAATACTCCTATTACAACTGTTAATGCATCAGATGGGGGAGACGATCTTGATCTCGATGGTCAGGCGCTAACTTATTCATGTACATACGATATCAATATTGATGGTAGTGTTTCAGGCTCAAGCTGTACGAGCTTAACAGGAGTCAGCTTTAACACCTCGACAGGTGTTATGGACTGGACACCTGATTTAACTCAAGATGGTGAATACGAATTTAGAATTATCGCTTCTGATGGAAGTCTAACGGATAACGAAATATTTGCAATCGTTGTGGCCGACCTTCCTGGGCCTTCTTATAATGAAACATTTGCTTCGACAGGGGTTACGACGTGGACTCAGTCTGTAACTGATGATGGAAATTGGTCTGTCGATCCTGATACTACTCCAAGCTCTGGAACTGGTCCTAGTTCTCCAACTGATGGTACTTATTATGCTTTCATTGAATCATCGAGTAATTATAATAATACTCATGTCATAGAAAGTCCGGTTTTCAATACGGTTACTGATAAGTATGTGATTGAATTTGATTGGCATATGTATGGTGCCGCGATGGGAGAGTTAAATTTAGAGTATTCTCTTGATGGTGGAAGTACATGGGAGCCAAGCATTCTTTGGGGCCAATCTGGAGATCAAGGAAATTCATGGTTCTCTGAAAGTATTAATTTATGTGAATCTTTCCCAGGTTCAACAACTACAATGGTTCGCTTTAGAGGAGTGACAGGTAGTACCTATACCTCAGATATGGCCTTAGATAATATTCGACTTACTGCAGGACATCCATGTGATATCCCTCCTGTTATTTCTTCAGTTGCCGATCAAAATTCGTTAATTAGTACAGCAACAAATCCGATTCCATTTACTATTGGTGATGCTGATTCGACGATAACTTGTTCTGGTTCAGTAACTGGAAGTTCTAGTAATACTGCTCTACTTAGTAATGCAAATATTGTTATTGGTGGAACGGCCCCTAACTGTACAGTTACACTAACTCCAAATGCTGGTGTAAAAGATACGAGCGTTGTTACACTTGCTCTTACAGATGGAAACTCGGTCGTTTACGAAATATTTAATTATCAAACGGTTGAGCAATTTGACATTTCTCCAGAGGTTTTAAGTAGTCTTGATATTGAACCCGGAGAAATTGGAGATGAGTCTATTTTAACTGTGACGAATAATGGAACGATTTCAACAGGTACAATTCAATCTCCAGTTATTACTGGAGACACAAGTAATTTTGAAGTCGTTGTCGATAATTGTACGGGAATCTCTTTAGGAGCAGGAGCAAGTTGTACAATCAGTGTTCGTGGTGTTGAGACGGCCGAAACAACATACACAGGTAGTTTAACTGTTTCAGATGGAACATATACAACACCTGCTGTTTCACTATCTGGTAAACATATCAATCCATTTAAGACGACTTGGAGAACGACAGCAGTGAATGAAGTTGTCACTTTACCACTTGTAGCAACTTATAATTATAATTTTACAGTTGATTGGGGTGATGGAACACCTGTTCAGACAATTACATCAGATACTGATGCAAATAAGGCCCATACTTATGCAAGTGCTGGTGACTATCAAGTGAAGATTGTTGGTACATTTGAGGGAATGGATTTTCTCAATGGTGCTTATACTAATCAACATCAATTAATTTCAGTCGAATCTCTTGGAGAAGTTGGTTGGGTAAGTTTATCTCGAGCATTTTACAATTGTAATCAACTTACGACTTTTGTTGCAGGTACGGCGTCAACTGGAATTACGTCGCTTGAATATACTTTTATGAATAATACGTCTTTAACTTCAGTTGATATGACCGGGCTTGATACAAGTAGTGTTGTAACAATGTCCTATATGTTTAATGGGGCGACAGCTTTGACAACACTTGATTTATCTGGATTTAATACTTCAAATGTTGATTCGATGACACAGGTTTTTTCTAATATGGGGAGTCTGACTAGTTTAAATATTTCTAATTTCGATACAAGTAATGTTTTAAGTTTCATTAGTATGTTTCAGGGAGTTACTAATCTGACTTCTCTTGATCTGTCTCACTTTGATACTTCTAGTGCTCTTTATATGACTGCGATGTTTAAAGACATGAGAAATCTTACGTCTCTTAATATCTCAAATTTTAACACTGCAAGTGTGACGAATATGAAGGAGATGTTTAAGTATGTTCAAAGTTTAACGACTTTAAACCTATCAAATTTTAATACAGGAAATGTAACGAATATGGAGGGGATGTTCTTCCATGTGGATTCTCTCACAACATTAGACTTATCAAGTTTTGATACGAGTAAAGTTACTAATATGAGAGATATGTTTTACTGGAACACTAATATGCTTTCAATGAATCTCTCTTCATTTAATACTGCAAATGTCACTACGATGGAGAGAATGTTTGCAAGTAATACTCTTTTATCTAGTCTTAATGTTTCTAATTTTGACACGACAAAAGTTACGACAATGAAGAGTATGTTCTCTGGTCTTGATACACTAACAACATTAGATCTTTCAAGTTTCAATACTGCCAATGTTACTGATATGTCTTATATGTTTTCATCGGGCATTAGTTTAACTTCGCTAAATATTTCAAGCTTTAATACTTCTAAGGTTAGGTATATGCAGTATCTATTTAGCAATCTTAATTCTTTACCAAGTTTAAGTGTGGCCCACTTTGATACTGCCATTGTTGAAAATATGGATCGAATGTTTAGTGGGATGAGTACTATTACAACTTTAGACCTAAGTATGCTCGATACATCGAATGTTACGAATATGACGGCTACTTTTTCAAATATGACTGCATTAACTTCTTTAAATCTTACAGGCTTTGAAACTAATAGTGTGACGAGAATGGAGAGGATGTTTGATGGCACCTCTTCTTTAGCAACTCTTGATTTGACAAGTTTTGATACTTCTCTCGTTACAACAATGACGTATATGTTTTCTGGTATGGACTCTTTAACAAGTCTTGATATTTCAACATTTGACACTTCATCTGTGACAAATTTTGCTTATATGTTTAGAGATACTATTTTATCAGTTATTGATCTAACGCATTTTAATACTTCAAGTGCAACTAGCTTTGTCGGGATGTTCTATTTCGCTAATGGAGTTTCATCAATTAATATGGCAGGACTTAATACATCAAGTGTAACATCGATGACTTGGATGTTTAGATATGCGGATGTCTTGGCCGTTAATGCGACAGGGTGGGATCTTACAAGTGTAGCAAGTAGTACTGATATGTGGACGTCTTCAAATGCTTTTCTTGTTTTAACATGTGACCAAGGAGGCTCGCCTGGTACAGGTGATATCTTCGGAGAACCTTGTAATTAATTTTCTATAATTTTTGTGCGGCCTTGATTAGCTTCTCATTAAAGAGCTTAATGTGTTCTCTTTGATATTCCCATTGGTGCAGAAAGAGTGAAACACTAAAATTCTTAGATGGATTTAATTGAACGAATTTTCTCTTCTTCATCTCTTTTTCCATATCAATGAAGGGAAGGAGTCCATAGCCGTATCCTCCTAGGATTGCTTTTTTAAAACTTTGGACTGATGGCATAAGATTGATTTTAGTAAGCTTATCGACTTTAAAATTTTCTTTCAAATAAGTGTGTTGGGCCTTGTCATATTTATCAAAGACGACAAGAGGAGCCTCTGAGAGAGTTTTTTTATTCACACCTTCATTGAAATATTCCTTATAAAACTTCTTAGAACAAACTAGTGAGTAGACCATATCTCCTAGATGAGTCGAGGTGTGGTTAGGAAGAGGCTTCTTCTCAGAACTTATACACATATCAACTTGACCGCTTTTTAAATATTTTAAAGTATTGTCTTGGTCGTCAGCTATAATTTGTAATGTCAAAACTTGAGATACTTTTGTATCAGTAAGGACATCGAGAAAAAACAAGTCGAGGCTATCTCGGTTCATGGCTATCTTTAAAGTAGGCTTTGCTTTTTTGATATCATCATCTTCTAGAATTTCATTTTCTAAGCTAGTTACTTTCCGAAGTAGGTTTAAATAAGATTTTCCTTTTTCAGTTGCACGGTAGGGCGTCTTTCTAATTAATAATTTTGTTCCTAAAAAAGATTCAAAGTTTTGTATACGTTGTGTAACTGCGGACTGAGAAATTCCAATCGCTTTAGAAGCAAGCTCAAAACTTTGATATTCGATGACGGCCTGTAAGGCCCTGAGTGCATGGTAATCAATCATTATTTACTCTCATAAGTTTTACTAATTAATAATTAAAAAGATTAATTTAACTTATATCATGATTTGCATTAAATTACGCCTCAGGAGCAGGTATTATGGAATTTTTTACTCAAGGTTTTTTATTGCAGGCAAGTCTTATTCTAGCACTGGGTGCACAGAACCTTTTTCTTATTGATATTGGCACTAAGAAAAAGAATCACTACCTAGCAGCAGCTATTTGTTCAGTGTGTGATATGGCGCTAATTCTATTGGCCGTTCTCGGTGTTTCTGGTGTTCTTGTAAAAACTGTTGAGTTTAAAGTCGGTATCGGACTTCTTGGAGCTTCTTTTCTGCTTTACTATGCGGTAATGAAATTTATTGACTCGGTAAAGGGTGTTAAGGAAGTTGAAGAGAGTAAGAAATTTGCGCTTTCGCGTCGTCTTGTGATTTTAACGACGCTTAGTTTTACCCTGCTTAATCCTCACGTCTATATTGATGCCTTTTTCTTAATTGGTGGATACTCAACACGCTTTAATTTAGTTCAAGATCGTTTTCTTTTTGGACTTGGTGCCGGTGTTTTTTCAATTATATGGTTTTACTTTCTAGTGACTTTTTCTTCTAAGTTCTCTCATATTTTAACTAAAGAGAAGAACTTAAGAATCTCGTCACTTGCTACCGCTATTGTACTGGGCTATCTTGCTCATAAGCTTGGAAGTGAATCTGTAACAGAGTTTATTCAACTACTCTCATAGGAGTTCTTATGGCCTCGACAACTACTGCATGGGTTATTCTTGTTATTGCAGGTCTTCTTGAAGTATGTTGGGCAATTGGACTTAAATATACTGAAGGCTTTACGAAACTGATTCCAAGTATATTCACTCTTGTAACTCTAGCTGCAAGCATGTTCTTACTTGCTAAGGCCAGTCAAACTCTTCCTATTGGAACGGCCTACGGTGTATGGGTTGGAATAGGAGCGCTAGGTGCTGCAATCTTAGGAATAGTTCTCTTCAATGAGCCAATTACTCTTGCACGTACAGCTTTTCTAGCGCTACTGCTTATTTCAATTATTGGTCTAAAACTTACTGCTTAAAAATTTCAGACAGAAGCTTTAGAGATTTTATCTTTTTCTCATTATCGAAAATTGAGGTCACAACCATTAACTCATCTGGACGGTAACGTTCGATAAACTGATCAAGGCCTCTTTTAACAGTTTCTTTGGAACCAACAAAAGAGAAGTGAAGCATATGTTGGGCCATCATCTTCTCGTGCATATCCCAATAGGTATCCATATCTTCAATAGGAGCTTGGAATTTCTTCTTTAATCCACGACGAAGATTGGCAAATGATTGTTTCTGGCTTGTTGAGAGAAATTGTGCTTCCTCATCAGTATCTGCAATGATGATATTCACACCCAACATAACATAGGGTTTGTCTTGTTGAGCCGATGGTTCAAAGCCCGCATGATAAAGAGATAGTGCTTCTTGAATTGCATCAGGGGCAAAGTGCGAAGCAAAGGCATATGGTAATCCAAGGTGTGCAGCAAGCTGTGCTCCAAAAGTACTTGATCCTAGAATCCATAAGGGAACTTGTGATCCTAGCCCAGGAGTGGCGACTATTGGATCGTTTGCACTTTCCATTGAGAGTAGACGCTGAAGCTCAACAATATCTTGTGGGAAATTATTTGAACTTTGAGCTGTTGTTCTTAAAGCCTGCACGGTCATTTGATCAGTTCCTGGAGCGCGGCCAAGACCTAAATCAATACGTCCAGGATAAAGTGCTTCTAGTGTTCCAAACTGCTCAGCAATAACAAGAGGAGAGTGATTTGGAAGCATTATTCCACCAGCTCCAATACGAATTGTTTTTGTTTGACTTGCTAGTAATCCAATAACTACTGAAGTTGCTGCACTTGCGATGGCAGGCATATTGTGGTGCTCGGCCACCCAAATACGATTGTAGCCATATTCTTCTGCTGCTTGCGCGCTACGAACTGAATTATCAAAAGCATCTTTTACTTCCTGGCCTTCATTAACGAAGACCAAGTCTAGTATCGATAGTTTTGGTGTCATCACAGCTCCTTCAATGTCGGGTAATCTGTATAACCAACATGATCAGGTCCATAGAATGTATCAAAGATTGGCTCATTTAATGGTGCATCAATTCTTAGTCTTTCAACTAAGTCTGGGTTTGCAATAAATGGAACACCAAAAGAGATGGCATCAGCAATTTTATCTTCCAATGCTTTTTCAGCTGTTATCTTTGTAAATTTTTGATTGGCAATTAGAACACCATCAAATTTTTCTTTTAACTTTGGGAAGAGACTTTGCTCATCTAGTGGGTCGCGAGTAAATATGAAAGCAATCTTTCTCTTATTTAATTCTTCTACCACATGGCCAAAAAGTTCCAGGGGATTAGAGTCACCCATGTCGTGGCTATCGCAGCGAGGAGCAAGATGAACGCCGACGCGATCAGCGCCCCATACTTCAATGAGTTGGTCTGTAATTTCAAGCAAGAATCTTGTACGGTTTTCAATCGTCCCTCCGTAGATATCGTCTCTCTTATTAGTTGAGTCTTGTAAGAATTGGTCAATTAGGTAGCCATTGGCAGCGTGTACTTCAACTCCGTCAAAGCCAGCTTCCATCGCATTGATGGCCGCTTGACGATAGTCTTTTACAATTGCTTTCACTTCTTCAGTTTCAAGTGCACGAGGTACTTCGTAGTTAGTAATTGGTCGTACTAGTGATACATGTCCCGCAGGCTGGATAGCACTTGGTGCAACAGGCTTTTGCTCATTTAAAAAACTTGAGTGAGAGATCCTTCCCACATGCCAAAGTTGCATATAAATTTTTGAACCTTTTGCGTGAACTGCATCTGTTACTTTACGCCAGCCATCGATTTGATCCTTCGACCAAATTCCTGGTGTATTTGCGTAACCAACGGCAGAGGGTGTAATTGCCGTTGCTTCTGTAAGGATCATTCCTGCATCAGCTCGTTGTTCATAGTATTTCACCATGAGGTCATTAGGAATTCGTTCAGCTCCTGCTCTGGCACGAGTTAGAGGGGCCATAATAATTCTATTTTTTAGCTCAACACTTCCAAGCTTTATCGGTGTAAATAAATTCGTACTCAATTGAGACTCCTTTAGTTTGATGTTTATCAAACAATAGGCCTGCCCTTGATAAAAATCAAGTCCTTTGTTAGAATTTTATCTAACTATGAATGATTGCACACAAATACCATTAGATAAGATCTTTAAATCACTAGGCGATCCCATTCGCATGAGTGTGATAAAGCAGTTAATTGCATATGAAGAAGAGCATGGTCACAAGGAGATTACTTGTGGAGGCTTCGATTATTGCGTAAATAAGGCCACTTTTTCTCATCATATTAAGATTCTTATTGAGGCCCATATCATTTGCCAAAGAACAGAAGGGGTGAAGAAGTACCTATTTCTCAACCCTAATATCAAAAAGTATTACCCTGGCTTGATCGAAACAATTAAAAAAACATGCGAATAAAATACAGTAAGAAGAATCTCGCTTGTATTAGAGCTTTGGACATAGTATCTTGTGTCAAATTAGGTTTCCTATAGTTCACTTCCTTATTTCGGTTCTGTCTATTTTTAATCTTTTATTATTTAGAAACGACAGAATTGCAGGGAATACCTTAGTGAACGAAGTGCTTAATGCAGACTCAGTACCATTGAAAGATCTTATTAAAAATCCGCGTACATTTATGAGAAGCAATAATCATCCTCTGGAGCATGCAAAGGATTTAGACCGAACACTTGGTTTTCGTATTCCAAGAATAGAGGGGAAACTTCTACAAAAATACAAAGCTTATTATAAGCAAAATGATGGAACAAAGGGAAAGCAGCACTTTCAGGGGACACAGACTTGGATTGGACTGCATCCACAAGTTCTGCAAACACCGTATAATGATATCTTTGAGGCCCTTTATCTTTTAAAAGACTTTGAAGTAAATAAAGTGGTGGATATTGGTGCAGGTTATGGACGCGTAGGCATTGTGATGAACTCTGTCTTTCCTGAGGCCCGCTTCATTGGATATGAGATTCTTAAACAAAGAGAGAGTGAGGGAAATCGCCTCTTTGAGAGATTAGAATTGCTCAATTGTGAGATTCTCTTAGAAGATGTTTTAGAAGATGACTTTATTTTGCCAAAGGCACAGATCTATTTTATCTATGACTTTAGTGAAATTGAGGATATTTCTAAGATTTTAGACGAGCTTGTGGCCCGTGTTGATGATTACAGCTTTTTTCTGGTAACGAGAGGCGATCGAATCGATTTCTTACTAGAGAGAAAATATAAAAAATTATGGAATGCCAATGGGCGCTTAAGCTCTGGCGAATTAAAAATATATAGTTCTAACGTAGACCTAAAGAAGCTTAAACATAAGGAGTAAGTATGAAAACAGGTAAAGTTAAGTTTTTTAATGATGAGAAAGGTTTTGGATTTATCGTTCCAGACGATGGAAGCAAAGATCTTTTCGTACACATTTCAGCAGTAAACGGTAACACTCTAAGTGAAAATGACGCTGTTGAATTTGAAGTAGGTGAAGGACAAAAAGGTCCTTGTGCTGTTTCAGTAAGCGTTCTTTCTTAATCTTAAGAATGACTCGTCGTACCTTTTAAGAAAGCGAAGAATTTCAGCTTCTTAGAAGGTACACCTTCTTATAAAGTCCATTTATTTATAAGAATCCCTAATACTTCCTATAAGATTTAGTAAATTTTTCATTGTGTTCATGTATTTTAGTAGATACTCTCTTGGCATGAAAATCACACACATCGCAACACTACTTATTTTAATCTCAAGCGCGGCCTTCGGCTCATCTTGTGATCAAGAATTTTTTTACTCAGGACTTTCAACTGCTTCATCTGGATATGTATTTAAGTCACAGCTTTCTTCTCTTTTAAGAAGAACTCATCGTGGTATCTCGTATGATGACCTTCTTAAGGCGTATCGTAGCACTGATCTCGATACTACTTACGATGGTGATCGCACGATAATGGATATGTATTCTGAGAACCCAAACGGAAAAGATCCATATCGCTACCAACCTGGCCGTCGTACTTGTGGCCAGTATAAAGGTGAAGGGGATTGCTACAATCGTGAACACCTATTTCCACAAGGGCTTTTTAACAAGAGACGCCCAATGAAGACAGACATCTTTCATGTTTATCCAACAGATGGAAAGGTAAATGGCCACCGTGGTTCTTACCCATTTGGAGAAGTTGGAAAAGCTTCATGGGTTTCTAAAAATGGTTCTAAGATTGGTACAAGCTCGACAAGTGGATATCGTGGAAGAGTTTTCGAACCTATTGATGAATTTAAAGGTGATATCGCTAGAGCAATGCTTTACTTTGCTGTTCGTTATGAAGCTGAGATTCCTAGGTTTAAAGATAATCCAATGACAAATGGCTCTCGTGAACAAACTTATAGCTCTTGGTTTATTAAGCTTCTTTTGAAGTGGCACAAGCAAGATCCTGTAAGTGAGCACGAAAGAAGAAGAAATGATATCGCATGCGAATATCAAAAGAATCGTAATCCTTTCATTGATCACCCTGAGTGGGCAATGGCCATTTGGGAAGTTCAATAGATGTTTCGAATTCTAATTACAGTTATTCTAACATTTATTTTTCTCGTTCCGTTCTTCTCCACACCAGTTGGAGAAGAACTGTATCTAGAATATCAAGATACGGAACTCTACAGATCAATCTATTGCCAATATGTTGAGTGGTTTGGTGCTGAAGGTTTTGATAAAATTAAGTTTGCTGTAAAGTGCCAACTGCTAAAATAAGTCTATAAAATCAAAAAACTAAAATGTAATTTCAATAGGTTATATCATTTAACTTGAGTCTACTCGTGTCTTGTGGCATATTTTAGAGTCTACGTCTAGACAAGTTGTCTATAAATGGAGTGGCGGTGAAACAGGACTCAAAAGAGGCCATTTTTGAAGGTGTGTTAGAACTTCTGAAAGAAGAGGCCATCTTAGATATTTCCGTATCAAAACTTAAAAAACAGACCGGCCTTTCAACTGGAACTTTCTATTATCATTTTCCAAATGGAATAGAAGATATCTATAAATCCTTATTCATTAAACTATCTACTAAGATTAGAAATAAAGCTTTTATTGCGGCCAGTGCGGCCAAGACAGTAGAAGAAACTCTAATTGATTTAGTTAGTGTTTATTTTGACTGGCATGAGTCGAAAGTGAAAGAAAGCGACTTTTTTTGGAAGGCTTCAATGTCTGGCTACCAAGAAATTAGAGAACTTCTAATTAGTGAGTACGAGATTTTATCGACAAAAATTTATGACGTTCTTACCACGCAAGCTGAAGTCGAAAATATTAGAATTGTTGATCGTCGAATACTAGATGCCATGTTATTTGGCGCTGCTAGAGAGCTTGTTTATTCTTGGATAAGACGAGGTAGAGATAAGAAAGAATTTGAAGTCATTAAAGAACAATTTATAAAGACGCTGTATAGAGCATGTGTCATTGAAAGATCTTGAAAAAGACTGTGAGCGAAACTGTGAAGTATAACGAAAAGTTCTTTGAAAAATTTGAGCATCTTGGTGAAAAGTACGTCATTAGAAGTGTCAGTGAAAATGATCAAGAGAAGTTGATTGAAGCATTTAAAATGGCCTCTCACCGAACACTTAATAGTCGTTTTCTTGCGGCCAAGAAAAGCTTATCTAAGAAGGACTTAGAGCTATTTACTTGCCCTGATTATATTAATCACGTTGCCTTGACTGTAATGCAGGAAAGTGAGGACGGCGAAAAGCCTGTAGGTTCTACAAGATTTTATCGTGACTCGGATAATTCTCCGACGGCCGAGTTTGCCGTAACAGTAATAGATAAGTATCACCGAAAAGGCTTTGGTGGGATCTTGATAGATCATTTAATCAAGGCAGCTAAAGAGCGTGATATAAAAGAAATATATGGAACTGCTAGCACTGGAAATCATGCTGTGCTTGGACTGCTAAAGAGTCGCGGTGACGTTGTCGTTGAAACTGAAACAATGGGAATTGTGAATATTAGATTAAAGCTATAAGAAAAAAGGATATATAAATGAATAGAGTATGGTTGGATAATTATCCAAAGAACGCCGCCACAGAAATTAACCCTGATCAATATAATAATATTGTTGAAATGATTGATGAAACTTGTGGAAAGTTTTCGACGAGAAAAGCTTTTATCAATATGAATGCAAGCATGACTTATAGTGAAGTCAAAGAGAAGTCAGAAGCCTTTGCTAATTACCTTATCAATGATTTGAAACTTAAAAAAGGTGATGTCATCATGATTCAGATGCCAAACCTTCTGCAATACCCGGTTGCTCTTTTTGGTGCTTTCAAAGCAGGGCTAATTGTTGTTAATACAAACCCTCTCTACACTACGAGAGAAGTAAAAAAGGTACTTGAAGATAGTGGGGCAAAAGCAATTGTTATCTGTACAAACTTTGTTGCTAATCTTGAAGAGGCCATTGAAGGAAGTCAGATCGAGCATATTATTACGACAGAAATTGGTGATTTTTTTCCATTAGTAAAAAGGAAGCTAACAAATTTTGTTATTAAGCATGTAAAGAAAATGATTCCTACTTATAAAGGTAGTTACTTAACTCTTAATGAAGCAATCGAAAAAGGACAAGGACTGAGTGTAACTTATCCAAAAGTGGAAAGAGAGGATACTGCGCTCTTTCAATATACTGGTGGAACAACGGGGAAAACAAAAGCGGCCATCCTAACTCACCGAAATATTATCGCGAATATGCTACAAATGGATGTTTGGATTAAGGCAGGACTTGGAACAGAGCCTGCAAATATCCTCGCTCCACTACCTATCTATCATGTCTTTACTTTATCAGTTAATATCTTTGGTTTCTTTAAGATGGGGATGACTAACGTTCTTGTAACAAATCCTCGTGATTTAAATTCACTTATCAAAGATGTGTATACACACAAGCCGAAAGTTCTAATTGTTGTCAACACTCTACTGCAAGCGCTACTTGCAAATGAAAATTTCAGAAAACAGAATTTGAGCTTTATTGAGTTTAGTGTTGCAGGTGGAATGGCCCTTAAGCCAGCTGTTAAGCAAGACTGGGAGAAAATTACAAAGACAAGAGTTATTGAAGGATATGGCCTTACTGAAGCATCTCCTGTTGTCAGTTGTAACCCAACAGATGGGACGGATGAAATAGGTTCTATTGGGCTTCCTCTTCCTTCAACTGATATTAAAATCATTGATGCTGATGAGAATGAGTTAGGTTTTAATGAAGAAGGAGAGCTTTGTGTAAAAGGGCCTCAGGTTATGAAAGGGTATTGGAATCAACCAGAGGAAACAAGTAAGACCTTTACTAAAGATGGTTGGCTTAAAACAGGAGACTATGCCACGGTTGATGAAAAAGGTTTCCTAAGAATTTTAGATCGTAAGAAAGACATGATTGTTGTTTCTGGATTTAATGTTTATCCAAATGAAGTTGAAGGAGTTCTATTAGAGCTAGATGGTGTACAGGATGTTGCTGCTATTGGAATTGAAAGTGAAAAGTCAGGACAAGTTGTAAAAGTCTTTATTGTTAAATCAAAAGCAAATTTAACAGAAGAAGATATTAAGGCTTATGCGAAGAAAAATCTTGCTGGCTATAAAGTTCCAAAGCAAATTGCTTTTGTGGACGATTTACCGAAGAATAATGTTGGGAAAGTTCTTCGCCGAGAGCTTCGCTAAGATGTACTCTAGCTCAAGAAGATACCGAAAAAACGATTGGTGGGATCTGGTGGCCGTCATTGACCAAGAACTGGGGAGAGATGATGGCCCACAAACTTACTACTATATTTTTGATGAATTAAAATGGAGAATGGTTGAGTCGATTTCAGAGGGCTCAACCTTCAAAATTAAAAAGAAAGCAAATGAGCTTTATGATCGAATTCAGGTTAGTCAAAAAAATTGGACTAATATAGAACCTGATTTAGTAAAAGAAATCGAATTACTTTTAGAGTTCTTACTTGATCCCCCAACTAAAATTTTAATTTAATTTACCTACATTGAAGTATTGAAGATCGCTATAATAACCAAAATGTAGGAGGAAAGATGACAAACGTACTTCATCGTGCTGATTCACGTGGTCATGCAGAACACGGTTGGCTGAAAAGCAATCATACTTTTAGTTTTGCCGATTACTATGATCCTGAAAGAATCCATTTTGGAGCGCTAAGGGTTATTAATGATGATGTTGTTGCACCTGGAAAAGGCTTTGGAACTCATCCTCACCGTAATATGGAAATTATCTCAGTGCCTTTAAAAGGCTCCCTTCATCATAAAGATACTATTGGAAATGACTTTATCATTAAGAAAGGTGAGATACAGGTTATGTCGGCCGGTTCAGGAATTTCTCATAGCGAGTATAATAACTCTGACAGGGAAGAAGTACACTTCCTACAAATTTGGGTATTGCCTAAAGAGCATAATATAACACCCACTTATTCTCAAAAGTACTTCAAAGAATCAGATCGTAGAGGAGAGTTTCAATTAATTGTCTCTCCTGATGGCCGAAGTAATTCAGTTAGTATTAATCAAAATGCTTTTTTCTCATTAGCTAGTTTAGAGGAAGGTCAAAACTTAACCTATAAAAAGTTTATGGAATCAAATGGTGTTTATATCTTTGTGATTAGTGGTGAAGTTAGAGTAAATGATCTAACTCTTTCTGCTCGAGATGGACTTGGTATCGATCCAGGTAATAATATTGGGATAAGGTCATTTAATGACTCAGAATTTCTTGTTATGGAAGTTCCAATGGATGTGGAAAAATATAACTGAAAATACTGATTTTAATCAGGTTAAACTAATAAAGTTGTTTGCTAAAATAAAGTATGAAAAAAGAAAATATCGTACTTCTAGTTCTTATCACTTTAATTTCATTTGCAGGTGTTGCGTATTACGCAAATAACCTTAATGAAGATACACAAGTTGAAAGGTGGGTGTTCTTTGATTTGGGAGATACCATCATCAATACTAAAAAAAGTGGTAATTATCACTATTACGAAGGCTCTCTTGAGTATATTAAATCACTAAAGGATATGGGGATTCATGTTGCCATTATCTCAAATATTCCAGAGTCGTTTGGTGAAACTTACGAACAAAAAATTACGACTTTGAAGGAATATGTAAGAGCACACTGGAATGATTCTGTTGAGTTTGATTGGAGTGTGTTTGAAAAAATCTATATTCCTATGAGTAATGAAGAATTAAAGCCTGCGCCTTATATTTTTAATAAGGCCCTCGATGAGACTGGCCGCTACCCAAGTCTTTATATATCGGAGTCTTTAAAAGAGGTGGATGCGGCAAGACAACTTGGACTTGCTGGTTTTCATTTTAAAGAAGGTAATTTAAACAAGGCTAAGCGTAATATTTATATTCATTTAGATGAGATTATTGATTATATAGATAGTAATAGTCACCTCTAAGAGGTGACTATTATATTTATTAAAAAATGTATTCACCTTCAAATTTGTAAGTCGCTTCTTGATTATCCTTTTTTATATATTTAATACCTAAACTTAAACTATCTTTTAAAACTTTTGTTTGAGCAGAAATGTATGTCGATTTTTGATTTCCTTTTACCCAAAATCCTGTTCGACCATATAGAGGAGCTTTCATTCCTATTTCAAAAGAGTGGCGTCCATCCTCTGAGTATAGTGTAATACTATAGTCTGCAGTTGCACCTTCTTGTCGAATATAGATAATATTTTGAATTCCAACTCCATACTCTTTCATAATTTGTTTTTTGATTTCGTTTTTAATTGTTCCACCAATTACGGCCATCGTGTATTTACCTTCTTCTCTAACGTCTGCTTTCATAATTGAAGCATGGGCCGTAACAATTCCTTTCCAATCAAATCCCAGATAGTCTGAATCAGCATAAAGTGAAGATGAGAACATATTTTGACTGTCACTAAAATCACCTTCTGTTTGGAAATTATCTGCTTTTATCTTTCCATTCCCCACAGTGATACTAACGTGGGATTTTACGTCAGCATAAACATTTCGAAGAATTCCTAAGTCTACTTTTCCTGACTTAAGGCGAGCATCCATTCCAAAATAAATACTCGTACTATCCTTTATAAAATCTCTGTGTTCAAGTTTCTTCTGTTCTCTTTGAATAGCAATTCCCGCATCAAACTTAATTCGATTACCTTGGTTTTTTAAAGTTGCAGCAACACCAGATGCTGTTAAGCCGCTTGATGATTCAGCGTAGTAGCTTTTTGCATGAATTGCGCCATTTTCATAATTCATTGAGATAACATCGATATTATCAAACTCTACACCTGGGGCAATCATCTCAACGTCCAGACCTACTGCTTGATTTAATAGGTAACCAACTTCACTTGGTACACGATCAACAGGCTCACCATCAGCGTTAAAGATTCTATAATTTATTCCAAAATCTGCTAGGGTTGTATCTTGTGCTAACCCCTGAGCACTTTGGCTTTCGTTGATTCTTGTTTCACCGTAATTAAAATTGATAATACGATCTTTATTACCAGGGTCTTGTACGACAACAGTAGCGTGACCAACATCTCTTGTATTATATGCAACAACATAGACGTCATCTATATTAAGCTTTTTAAGAACATTTGCTTGAGCTACCGCAATGTCACGACAAACTCCTGCTTTGCTTCCTTCTCTAATTGCTTGGAAAAGATCTTCAGTGGTTACAACACCTTCCTTATCACGTTGAAAATCGTAGTGATTGTTCATAATGGTACCAAGGATATGGGCGAGGTAGATCTTTTGGTTGAAGCTTAAAAGTAGCTTTGCTGAAGAATAGATATTATCCCTTCTTACCTCAGGAGAGCCAATAATTAATCCGGCAACTACATTGGTAAAGTACATTTCACCTTCTTCTTTACCAAATTGTGCCACAGACTCTTTAAAGATATCTGACATGTCCATTTCATTAAAATAGGCACAGTTTTCTCTAAGGCAGCCTACGATGGATTTTACAACAGCTGTTCTTCGCACGGTATCGGTCCAGTACGATTTGGTATTGAATTCGTCTGTTTGAATGAGCGGTCTCGTCTCATACTTTCGTTTATTTACTTCAACACCCGAGCCTTGATAGCCAATGCTAAAATCTGCTTGAGTATTAAAAGATAATAGTAAGCCTAGAAAAAAGAATTTCTTCATTACAAACAACTCCATAGTTTAGTTCAAATGTATTATTTGCAAGGAGGGTGCCATTATTTTTCTCGTATATTCATTTAGTTGGCCTAATTTCGATGTCGAGAAATTAAGCGGCCGTACAATGTTCATTCATTTATTCATAGTAATTCTAGATATATAGAAGAGGTATCTGTAGTGATTCTAAGTGGCTGAAATTCCTTAATGTTCTAAAGAGAATTAGTCGATAAATCTTCAATGAACTTATTCAAGATGGAGGAATATCAAATGAGAAAGATTTCAGTACTTGCCCTTTTTGCACTATTTATTGGTTGTGCAAACTCACCAAAAGACTTTAAGGCCGATGCACTAGGAGATAATGAAGGAGTATTTTTCGGTAAATTCTCCCTGTACTTTGATGGTGCGAAGTTTGCAAACACTTGTAACTTGATTTTTACAGATAAGGCGAAGAATGAGGATACTGTCTTAACAACTGATGAGTCTGGATTCTTTGTCGGTAAATTTCAAAAAGGAGATACTTATCTAAGTCAGATTGGTTGTACTTCGGGAATGACGACAAAGATTTATATGTTTGAAGAGAGTAATACAGTGAAGTTTTCAAATGTTGGAAATGGAAAGAAAACTTATGTTGGAAATATCTCAACTTTCTTTTCCTCTGCTGAAGAATATAGTAATCCGGCCAAATATGTTGTTGGTGGACTATTTGCTGGGGCGATTATAGCAGATGAGGCAAAAGAGAATGCTAAGAAAGTTAGATTCGATATTCAAAATGATATTGAAGCTGATGAAATGCAATTTAAAGCAACAATTTTAAAGGCCAGACCTATGAAGACTGTCTTTAAATCGCTTAAGTATCCTAAGAAAAATAGAATGCCAGCAAGTACGGCAACAAAAATCATCAAACTTAATAAGTAATTTGATGGGCTAGGTAACTTGTTTACTGTTATCATTTAAAGATATCACTTTACGTTAGCGTAAATAATACTTAGTAGAGAGTTAGTTAATGAAGGATTTTCAAATTATCTTGGCCGCGACATCGAGTGTAATACTCTTTGTCTTTGGCCTTGAGAACTTTTCCAAAGAAGTTCAAAATATTACTGGAGAGAAATTTAGAAAATTTCTAGGTAGTGCAACAATGTATCCTGTTGTTGGGGTATTAATTGGTGCTATTATTACTGCCTTAATTCAATCGAGTTCTGCAACCTCTGTCATTGCAATCAGTCTTGTAAACGCTGGGGTCATGTCTTTTAAAAATAGTGTTGGAATTATTTTTGGAGCTAATGTCGGAACGACGGTAACGGCACAGCTTGTAGCGTTTAAATTGACTGCCTTTGCACCGATCTTCATTATTTTGGGATTTCTACTTTCATTTACGAGATCACGTTACGCTATTTTTGGTAAAACATTCTTTTACTTTGGTTTTGTTTTCTTTAGTTTAAATTTGATTTCTTCTGCACTTGCTCCACTTCAATCAGATTCTCGATTAATCGAGTTTTTAACACAGGCCCATAATCCTTTACTTGGAGTATTGGTAGGGGCCGTTATTACGGCAATTGTTCAATCTAGTTCGGTGACAACTGGTTTGGCAATCATCTTCACTCAGCAAGGTTTGATGAGTCTCGATAATGCGATTCCCATTTTAATGGGTTCAAATCTAGGAACAACTGTTACTGCGCTTATTTCAATTATCAATATGGATATTTCTGCAAAAAAGACGGCCCTGGCGCACTTCCTTTTCAATTTAGGGGGCGTCTTAATCTTTCTTCCGATTATTATCTTTTGGGGAGATCGATTGCCATTAATGTCAAATATACCAGCTATTGCTCTTGCAAATTTTCATTTAATTTTCAATGTGACGACGAGCTTAATCTTTATTGTCTTCTTAAATCCTTTTTCGAGTCTTATTGATCGTATGTTAGGAGAAGGGCAAATGGACTTTGAACGTATTGAGCTGGGATTAAAAGAAGAAACACAATTTGATGAAATTGAAAAAAATCTGATGGTGGATCTTGAAAAAACTTTTCGATTTGTTCAAGAAAATTACAATTTAGTAACATTGAGTATCGAAACAAATTATCGAGGAATCTATGAAGCCGCAAAGAAGCGTATCGAGTATATGGACTTTCTTAAAGCAGAACTTTTAGGATTCTTTTCTAAGTTTATTTCAAAATGTAACAATGAAGACGAGATTGATCGTATTGTGAATGTAATGGCAATGTATGAGTATATCTTCCAAATGCATGACTCAGTTAAAGATATTGCAGGTGTAAAAGAGTCTATGGACAATAATTATATTGAGCTTAAAAGTGATGTGCTTATGATTGTCCGAGAAATAGCAAGTACGACACTTTCTGTTTTTGAGAATATCACTAGTGAAGACCAAAAGGATAAAGATTTAAAGAAGATCTCACAAGAGTTTCAAAGAGATCTTGAGGGTTTTGGAAAGAAGGTTTTTATTTTAATGGCCAAACCGGAACGTAATGATGCTGGCGCAATTATGCATCTTTTAACTTATTCTCAGCGTCTAAAAGATAAGTTAATGAATTTTCATCATCTTAAAGAAGGACATATTGCTCCATGAGTCTACTAAGGAAACTTGAAGATTTATATCTTGATTCTCTTGTATACTTTGCTTCAAAGAAGAAAGGGATGCTCTTAAAGATTAGGAAGTCTTTGATCGTTCTACGTGATGGCCTAGAAAAAGAAGGTGCTGAAACAAGAGAAATGTTTGTCATATATGGACGATATACTCAGGGGCGGGCTTCTAATGAAGAAATGAAAGAAGCAAATAAGCAATTTCTCGAAATTATCAAAGGCTTAGGAGTCGGTGCATTGCTTGTTCTTCCTTTTGCTCCGTTAACTATTCCCTTTGTTGTAAAACTTGGACAAAGGCTAGGGGTTGATATTATTCCTTCTTCCTTTCGATCTAAAGATTAGCTCTCTAAGCTACGCTTTAGATTCTCATAAAGATAGTCTTTAAATATTTTTACATGCTTTGGCGTATGCTTTGAAGGCTTAGATAGTAGAAATAGAGTTCTTGCAAGGTACTTTAAATCTGGTAAAACTTTGATGAAGCTATTTTCCACAAGCTCCCTCTTACAATAGAAGCTAGGAATCATCGCTGGGCCTTTATTCTTTGCAACGTAATCTTTTAATATGGGGAATGAGTTACTAGCAAATTGTGGAACAACCTCTTTAAAACATGACTTATTTAAAGGATTACCATAAAGATCAGTTAAAATTGCTACAGGATGTTTTTGAAGATCATTTACTTCATTAACCTTTGTCGAAGTTTTTAAATATTGTGCTGAGGCAACGAGTCCGACTTCAATATCACATACTTTCTTTTGTATTAACGATGAATCCTTCAGTTTTCCAATTCGAAGGGCCATATCAAGTTTATGTTCTTTGAAATCCATGAGTATATTAGTGGAGTACAACTCAATTCTTATTCCTGGATACTTATCCATAAATTCGCAGACGATATCTGTAAGTATGAGTTGGGAAAGGTCTTCTGGCGCTGTGATTTTTATGAGTCCTTTCATTTCATTAGTTTGATTTTTAATTTTTAAAACGGAAGCATCTAATGACTCAAGTGGTGTTCTTATTAATTGTAAAAGACTTAAGCCTTTTTCTGTAAGCACAATTCCTCTTGGCCCGCGAATTAATAAAGTCTGTTCAAGTTCATCCTCTAACTTAACGAGATCACGACTTATTTTAGACTTGGGGTGTCCTAGTACTGTTGACGCCTTTGTTAAACTTCCAACTTCTGCAACTTTTTCAAATATCTTAAGTAAATTTAGATCCATAGAGTGTTCCTTATATGGAACATTATATTGCAATATTGTGGTCTTTTGCAACACTCCCTTTTTCCCCATAATAGAATACATAACAAAGCAAATCAGGAGAAAATAATGAAAGCTAAATTTATAATTCTAGGACTAATTTTAACTTCTTTTACGGCAATGGCCGATAATATTGACTTAGCTAGAAGCTCTTTTGTGTGGAAAGGAACAAAGATCACAGGTGATTTTCACTCTGGCCCAATTAAAATGAAAAGTGCAAGTTTAGATAATGGAAGAGGTTCTTTTGTCGCAGATATGAGTTCAATTGACGATACAACTCTTAAAGGGGAATGGAAGTCTAAGTTCTTATCGCATATTAAGAGTAGTGACTTCTTTGATGTTGAAAAGTATCCAACAGCAAAGTTGAAGATTGATAAAATTGATAATGGCCATTTATACGGGAAGTTAACAATAAAAGGTAAGACTAATGCCGTTACAGTTCCTGTAACTAAAAAAGGTAAGGTTTACTCTGGTGTATTAGCTTTTGATCGTACAGAGTTTGATATGGTCTATGGTTCTGGAAGTTTTTTTAAGAACCTTGGTGATAAGGTAATTTCAGATACAGTAACTCTCACATTTAAAGTCGTAACAAAGTAATTGAGGGGATAGTCATGACTAAAAAGAGAATACCAACACTATTTTTAGGACATGGCTCTCCTATGAATGCTGTTGCAAGTAATGACTTTACTGAGCAGCTTAGAAGCATAGGAGAGGAACTTCCGAAACCAAGAGCAATACTCATGATATCTGCGCATTGGGAAACTCAAGGTACTTGGGTCACGGCGATGGATAAACCAAAAACAATTCATGATTTCTACGGTTTTCCAAAAGAATTATATGAGATCGAATATCCTGCACCAGGCTCTCAAGAACTTGCCAGAGAAATAGTTGATCTTATTGGTGAAAGCATCAAGCTTGATAATGAAAATTGGGGCCTTGATCATGGCACATGGTCAATATTGAAATTTATGTACCCTAAGGCGGATATTCCAGTTGTTCAGTTGAGTCTGGATATGAGAAAGCCACCTCAGTATCATTTTGATTTAGGTAAGAAGCTTAGCGTTTTAAGAGAAAAAGGTGTTCTGATCATAGGAAGTGGAAATATTGTTCATAACTTAAGAGCAATAAGCTGGAGTCAAGACGCCCAAGTTTCAAATTGGGCAAAAGAATATGATGAGCTTATTAAAGAAAAAATTATTGAAAAAGATTTTGATTATTTAATAAACAAATTTCAAAAAACAGACATTGGTAAAATGAGTGTACCTTCGATTGAACACTACTTACCGCTCTTATATATCATCGGAGCATCAAGTAATGATGATCAGTTGAAATTTGATTTTGAAGGGATTCAAAACGCTTCCATTTCGATGAGAAGCTTTAGCTATAGATAAAAAGGAGAATTATATGATTGCATTAACAGGAGCATCTGGACAACTCGGCCAGTTAGTAATTAAGGCGTTATTAGATGAAGGTGTTAAGGCCAATGAGATTGTTGCAATTGCAAGATCGACAGATAAGTTAAGTGATTATGAAAAACAAGGTGTACAAGTAAGATTTGGGGATTATGAAAAACCAGATACTCTTGATAAGGCACTCGCAGGAGTTGATAAATTACTATTAATATCAGCTAGTGAAGTAGGGAAGCGATTACCTCAACATAAGAATGTAATTGAAGCAGTTAAAAGATCTTCAGTTAAGCATCTTACTTATACAAGTATACTCCACGCTGATAAGTCGCCTTTGGGACTTGCAAAGGAGCATGTTGAAACTGAACAACTTATTAATGAGCTCAATATTGCAACAACTATTCTTCGTAATGGTTGGTATTCTGAAAACTATACAATGGGACTACCTAATATCATCGAACACTCTACTGTAATCGGTTGTGCTGGAGATGGAAAATTATCAACTGCTGCACGAGAGGACTATGCTTTAGCGGCAGCAAAGGTATTAACGAGTGAAGGACATACTGGAAAGGTTTATGAGCTAGCAGGAGATGAGGCCTTTACACTTTCTGAATTTGCAGAGGTCTTAGGAAAAGAATTTGAGCGTGAGATTAAATATCAAAATTTAAGTGAAGTAGAGTTTAAGTCCGCTCTAATGCAGGCCGGACTACCTGAAGGTTTTGCACAGCTCTTGGCCGACTCTGAAAAAGGTGCATCCAATGGAGGCTTATTTGATAATCAAAGACAATTATCAAAGCTCATTGGACGCCCAACGACAACAATCTCAAAATCAATTAGAGATTTTAAAGAAAGTTATCAGTCTTAATTATTTTGACTAGCTAAGGACTCATTCATGCGAGACACCTGATGAACTAGATCGCTTCCGATATCGTTTATCTCTTTTAGTGATTGCTTGAGTGAGTCTTTAAAATTTGTTAGTTGATCGAGTAGACTTGAAAGTTCTCCTGAATTTCGGTTTAACTTTGCCGCTTCAATCTTACCACTTATGCTTACCATCTCTAGTCCAATTGATAGCTTCTTCACATCATTACAGACTCTTTTGAATTCACTAAATTCTTTTTGAATATCAATTAGGCTCGATTTAGCGTTCATATTCTGTTGATTTTGTAAGTGTGCTAAGATTCTCATTTCGTTTTCTTTTTGAATAGGCGAGGGTTTAGTCTCCTTTTCAAAGAAGCTGTAAATTTCTCTTTGCAAAATTGAGTTACAAACGAAGAACTGGCAGTCTTTAACTTTGTCTTGAACGAGCTTTCCCGAAACCATAAACTTATTAATTTCCTCTTGAATCTCTTTTGCAAGATTATCGTATTGTGTGGAGATAGTTGCTATCGAAGCTGCCTCTTCTCCAATCTTTGCCGCCTGAAGTTCTAAGTTCATAGGGACAAGCGAAGTCTTTTGATACTCCTCAAAAATACCTTCTGACTGCTCTTGTAAAAACGATCCTGACTTTAAGGCCTTGCGCAAAAGATTCAGTTCCTCAATTGGTTCTTCTCCAAGTGCTTTCTGTCTCGATTCAAGCTCTTGCATAAGCGCCTCAATCATAAAGTTTTCGTAAGACTCAAACCCTAATTCGCCAATCATTTCAAGAAGCTTCTCCTGAGATTGTGCTGGTGTAAGCTTCTTGCGCTTCTCTAGTAGAGTTAGCTCAATGTACTTCTCTTTTACGATCTCAAAGAAATGACTACTAGGCTTTAGTCTTACTGATAGATAGCCATCGTCAATAGGTGAGACGAGGGCATAGACCCAATAATTACTTCCATCCTTGGCCTGATTGTTTACGTAGGCGCCGATCATCTTATCTTTGGCAATAGTGTCCCAAAGAAGTGAGAAAACCCCTCGGGGCATCTCTGGATGTCTTACAACCTTGTGGGGCTTACCAAGCATTTCCTCCCACTCGTACTGACTGACTCGTTGAAATACTGAATTTCCAGACGCGATAACTCCTCGCTTATCGGTCCTGGAAAAGAATAGTTCATCAAAATCGAAGTTACTCTCTCTCTCCTTCGACATGCGTCCTCCCTTTTCTGAAAAAAATGATGAATATTTTCTGTTTAGAATACAAAAACTAAACAAAACATGATCTATGTCATAAATTGTTGAAATTATTGATTTCTTAACGGAGTTATCTTAACTAGTTGGATTAAATTTACAACTAAATAATTAGTGTATAAATTTCACCACTTATTTTCTTTGTTGAGTGTTCAGGGTAGATAGGCATATGCAAAATCGTCTACTTATCCTTATTCTGTCTTTGAATATGAGCTTTCAAGCATGTGGGTTAAATCTCGCAGGGCAAAGTGCGTACTTTGATAAGGAAGATATAGCAAAGGCCCAAGCAGGTCTGAGCTCTCAGGAAATGTCTCTGTTAGGAGAAGTTGATCTTTCTAAGCAGAGCTGCGAGTACGATGTGCTAGAAGAGATTAATCAAGTAGCGAATCATAAACTTTATGAGGCGCTAATATACTTGCGCTCGTCTTCGAAAATGGATGATACACAATATCGTCTATTGCTAAGAACGATGAAGTCATTTGAGAAGTCGAAGAAAGAAAAATTTCTAGCACCTCTTAATCCTATTGTTAAAGATTTTAGATCACAACCTTTTGATAACTTCCAAAGGGCACAAGAGAGAGGACTGTGCTTTAATCTAGCAGCGATGAGTCTTTTTAAAGAACTTGCACAAAAGAAGCCAATCAAATTTTTAAAGAAGGCATATCATGAGGAGCTTATAAGTAAGCGTACATATTGGATGCTAAAAAGACTAGCTCAAGAAGACTATCATCTTGAGCCACAGACGTTGGCCGAGTATTTGAAAGAACAGGCATTTTTAACAAAACAATTTCCCGAACGACTAGATATAAAAGGTACAAACTTTATTTCAAGTCGACGTGATAAGAGTAAGGTTTCTCGAAGAGAGGCATTACTTGCAAAGTACAATCAATTTCAAATTATCTATCTTCGAGGAATGACTCAAAGATTGTTAAATCGACTTAATGCAGATGAAGTTATTATCAATGTGATAATTGATGATGAAAGTGTTGAAGAGATTATTCTTGATCCAATGGAGCAGTATCGATTTGCTGCAAAGATGGTTAGAAAAGAACTTGGAGATCTTCAAATGATGAATTTATTTGAAGGTGTTAATGTTTCCTTTGAGGATATTCTCTCTGCTTCTTATGAAACAGGACTCGTGTCAGGAGATGATTTAAGTACTCTTGCACTTGTCGATGATGTTTGGAATCCAGAGCTAACCAAAGCAGAAAAGAGAAAAAGATTTATTAGAAGATATGGAACAATTTTTGTTGCAGCAATTCCTACTACTTTCTACTTTGTGAAGGTTTTATCTTTAGTGGGAATTGAGATGTTAACAGAGACAAAACAGGAGCCAGCACGTGATCACTCAATTTTCTAAGTTGCTTCTTGTTTCATTTCTTACAGTAACTACTTTTGCAAGTTATAAGGCCCAGGTTATTACGCGAGATAATGACATGGATCTGATTAAGAAAGAAGTTGAGCTTGATCTAGTTAATACTCCAATCCTAGAAAACAAAAGTTTTAAAATTGTTTATGGGAAATCAAATGAAGCAATCAATCTTGAGAGTTTAACGGACGAAGTTGAAAAGCTAAGGGCCGCAAGTGTCTTTTATCACTTAACAAAGGCAAAACGTTATTTTCTTAATGTCGTTAAGTCTGATTACGTAAAAGAGTTACCTCAACTTATCGTTCGCTTAAATATAACAAATCAATTTAATTCAATTGGTCACTTCGCTCACGATAATTTATCACCTGAATATAATAATGCTCTTTCAATTCCACCTGGAGAGGGTAGAGAAAGGTTTGGGATTAAGCCTTGGAATTATGAAATTTGGTTTCGTCCGGCAAAAGAAATCAACCTTCCACAGGAAGGGTTAAAGAATGACTTTGAACAAACTGCTGCTATCTTTAGTGAGTTTAGGAATCAATCAAGATTAGCAAGTTTTCAAAAATTTATAAGTGACTTATTTTTACTTTCTGGGGATGCTCTTGCGCAGAGTGGTTTAAATATTCTTGGATCGACTGCAATTATTGAAGCTTCTTTTTATGCAATGAAAAAGCTTTACGGACTTCTTCAAGGAAAGAAGTTCTTTTTAGATACAAGCTTTATCCCAGAAGTTGTTTATCATGAGTTTGCTCATGTTGCTTTGAGTGATCATCTTGGCCTTAGTCATTCTTCTCCTGTTAATGAAGGTATGGCAGACTTCTTTGCGGCATCAATCGCTGATAGCGCAACGATTGCTGATAATGTGAAAGATTATGCGAAAAGAGTCCGTGAAAAAGATGCCTTTCGCGATGAAGTTTATAATGCAGGATTTGAAACAAATGCTTACGCCAATATTGATTTTGTCTTGGGCGTATTATGGCAAGTACGCGAACTTGATAAAGAATCAAGTCATGGTCTTGTTTATGATGTACGTAAGAATATCACGAGCAGTTCAAATATTAGAGGAGGTTTATTGAAGTCGATTCTCAAAGAGTGTCGTAAATCATGTAAGTCACCTTTGAGGGATCGTATAAACCTTCTAAATGCCTATCACGAGATGGGTTTATAAAGTAAGTAGGCTTTTATTAAATTGACAAAATATGTTTAGATAGGGTAGTTACCCATAACGTTATTAATAGGGAGATGTTCATGTTAAGAAAATTAGCTGCTGTAGCACTTGTATGCTTTTCGTTCTCGGCTCTTGCAAATGTTGAAGCTAAAATCGCACCAATCTTTGAAGAAGTTGAGTTTAAATTATCTGTAGAATGGGATCAAAAAGATCAAAACTTCTACAATGAAACTGTTAAATCATTTGAAAAACAATTAGGTGATCTAGCTCAAGAAGGTGTTAAGCCATCTGAAGTTTTAAATTACCTACAAGCAAATATTAAAGATAAGAAAGTTGCTACTGAACTTTCTAATCTTGTTGGTTCAATCAACGTAGAAAATATGACTCTTGAAGAATCAAAGTCACTAATTCAAGACTATGTTGATGGTATGAAAAATACAGGTGCTAACTACTCTGGTTACTATAGCTACGACTATGGACTATACTTTGTAGTGTTTGGTGGTGTTGCATTTTATTACTACTGGTATGCATTTCACTATACTTACTACTATGATTGTTACCGTGATTACTGGGGTAACTACTACTGTTACTAGAATCAAATTCTAATATAATAAAGGCTCCTTTCGGAGCCTTTTCATTTTTAAGCTCTTCCAAACAAATAATCTCTAAGTAAAGTTGTCCAGTATATTACCGATAATAGCCTAATAATTTTAAGGGCCCAAATATGGTTTTGAATTTGAAATCGACAGTTATTGGTTGTGGAACTTCAACACAAAGTGGAAATGATCGCGTATTTAGTTTTGTTGAGTTCAGCGATGGAACTAGAATTGAAAATGTGATTACTTCATCTTCTATTGCGGAATTCTTCGATAGTGATGAAGAGATAGAGTTAGCATATTTCAAAGTCGGACAGTACTACTATATCGCGAGGGCAAAGGTAGCAAAGGATGTTAAGGTCGCGACAACTACGCCAATTCTCGTAAGTATGATCGTTAATTTCATTTCTATCTTCTTTTGCTTTGGTATTTTATCTTTCATTATTACTTTTATTGTAATTATGTACTTTCTAAAAGATTTCAAAATGGCATTAACTTATGCTGCCATCATAGGCGTTATGCCTGGAGCCTATTATCTTACGAAGTTATTAAAACTATTTATTGAACTCAGGCAGTGTCGAGCACTAATAAAGTAGGGGAATTAAAATTGCCTATTAACCAATTCAAACATACAATATTTATATGCAAAATAAATATAATGTAACGTACGTATTCTTCGGTTTTATCTTTCTTTTAGTCTGTTATCTTGTATGGATGATGGCCAAGCAAATGATTGCTCCAATCATCTTTGGCTTTGTTCTGGCTGGAGTATTTAATCCTCTAAATACTAAGATAATTGAAAAATTTAAAGTCTCTGACAATATGGCCGCATCGATAACAAGTTGTTTAATTATTCTACTTGTTCTTATTCCTCTAATCTTCTTATCAATTGCTCTTAGTAAAGAAGCTCTAAGCCTTTATCAAACGATAATGAAGGCAATGTCTCATCATGAAGTTAACGACTTTTTATTTGGTGATGGGCCAGTCGCTGCTCTTATTAAAAGTGTTTCAGATATCACTGGAGTTGATATTGATATGGAACAAGTTAAGACGACAGTATTTGGTACTCTTAAAGGAATATCGGGAACTGTTATTTCGAGTATCAATTCAATTGTAGGAAATATCATCACATTCATTTTTGATCTCGCAATTATGATGATTGTGGTTTTTGGTGTTTTTGTTGAAGGAAAGAGGTTAAAGACATATATATTTGATCTTTCGCCACTTCCATCAGACCAAGAACAAAAAATCCTCGATAAGTTTAATCAAATGAATTATGTAACACTGGTTTGTAATGGTGTTGGTGGAGTGATTCAAGGAGTCCTTGGTGGACTCGCTCTTTGGGTGGCAGGAATTGAGTCAGTTGTTCTTTGGACTGTTCTTATGATTTTCTTGGCCTTCGTTCCTTTAGTTGGTATCTCTGTTGTTACGATTCCTGCAAGTCTTTATCTCGTCCTTACAGGAAGTCCTACTTCAGGTGTCATCCTTTTTATTTTCACAGCGCTAGTTGGTCTTGTTGTGGAAAATTGGTTTAAGCCAAAATTCATTGGTAACCGTATTCAAATTAATTCAACTTTCGTTCTTCTTTCGATTATAGGAGGAATGGGTGTTTTTGGTATGGGAGGAATCTTCTATGGACCAATTATTGGAATACTATTTCTAACGATTGTTGAAATTTATCACGATCAATATAACGTCGTTTCATAGGCGAAAGGAAGTGGAGAGCAGTGGAAGTTTTTAAACTTATTTATTCTGTCCTTGGTGGGCTTGGTATTTTCTTCTATGGAATGAAGAATATGTCAGAGGCACTACAATCAGTCGCTGGCGACGTCGTTAAAAATACGATTAATAAAATTACAACAAATCGCTTCTCTGCTGTCATCGTTGGAACTCTTGTTACCATCTTTGTTCAAAGTTCATCTGTAACTACTGTTATGACTGTTGGTTTCGTTAATGCTGGTTTAATGAATTTAGGACAGGCCATTGGAGTTATTCTAGGGGCCAATATCGGGACAACAGTTACTGGTTGGATCATTTCAATAAAAGTAGGGAAGTATGGACTTCTCTTTATCGGTCTTGGAATCTTTCCTTTGCTATTTGCTAAAACTAATCGCTATCGCCAAATTGGGCGTATCCTTTTTTCAGTTGGTATGATCTTCTTTGGTTTAAGTATTATGTCCAATGCATTTAAACCACTTAGAACAATGCCTGAATTTTTAAGTATGATTTCATATTTCTCTGAACAGAATTACGGAGCATACTTTGCGTGTATTATTGTCGGCTGTATATTAACTGTCGTAATTCAATCTTCTTCTGCAATGTTGGGTATTACAATAGCCCTAGCTGGATCAGGTGTTATTCAATTTCATACGGCCGCTGCTCTGGTATTAGGGGAAAATATTGGAACAACCATTACCGCTCTTTTAGCGAGTGTTGGAGCTAATATAACCGCCAAAAGGGCAGCTCGAGCTCACGCTATATTTAATCTCTTGGGTGTACTTGTTATCTTTTTATTCTTTCCATTCTATGTTGAATTTATCGATTACTTAGTTCCAGGTGCTGCAAATGCTGTCAATGCAGATGGTGACTTTATCAATGTTGCTGTTCATATTGCTACAGGACATACTATCTTCAATGTCGCGGCCACGATTATTTTTATTCCTTTCTTAACTCAGTTAGCAAATTTTGTGACAAGGATTACTCCTGCTACCGGAGAGAAAGAGCAACACCACCTTGTCATGTTAGGTGATCCAAGCCAAATGGTAACTGCGGCTGCGCTTGCACAAGCACAGGCCGAGGTTAATAAAATGAAAGATATCGTTTCTAGACTTTATGCTTTAGCAGAAGAGATTTATATTAAACAGAACTTTGGCGAAAGGGAGAAGATTGCTCTTAAGGCCAAGGATTATGAGAGAATTACAGACAATATACAAAAAGAAGTTACCATTTTTATCGTTAAACTTATGGTTAATCCTTTAAGTGAAGATGAGTCACGCCGTTCTCAGTCGATGATTAAGGAAGTCGATGAGTTAGAGAGTATTGCTGATTATATCGAAAGGCTCATTGCTTATAGTGATCGAGGTGATATATCAAAACTTATGAGAGATGAGGCAAAGAAAGACTTTGATGACTTATTTGTTAATGTAAAGGCATTCTATGATTCAGTCTCAAATCAAATTTCTCTTGATAAGGTTGATTATAGTGTTGCTGAAAGAAAGTCTAAGGAATTAAGAGACCAGGCCGAGCAAATAAGAAAGAAGCACTTAGATCGTGTTTCAAGTGGAGAGTATGATGCACTTGGTGCACTTACTTATTCCGATATGATTGTTGCACTTCGAAAAATTAGAAGTCATACTGAAAATGCTGCTCAAGCACATGTTTAATTAGGAGTATTTATGGGTACGTATACAACGATTACTAAGGGAAACTCTGAAAGTATCGAGTTAAGCCTTACGGCAGATAAAAAACAGACCATTACAATTACTCCGCCGCCTGAATTTAATGGTGTCGAGAGTGAGTGGAGCCCTGAAGATCTTTTTAGTGCAAGTATCTCTAGTTGCTATATTCTAACATTCAAGTCTTTTGCTTCTTTTAAAAAACTTGCTTTTAATAATATTGAAGTAAAGGCAGATGCTCATCTCGAAAAAGTGGCCAAGGGCTATGAATTTACGAAATGTGATATTCACGTTCATTTAGAAATTTGTTGTGAGTCAGATGTTGATCCTTATTTAGATCTTCTTTACAAGGCCAAGGATAATTGTCTTGTTACAAAGTCAATGAAGTGTGAGTTTACTCTACATCCTAAAATTAAAAACCTTGCAAAGAAGTAACTTACATTCTTCCTTTAAGCATTCCATGCCAGTAAACAATTGGCAAAATATGTGCTTTTAGAAAGTACATGCTCCAGCGAGGCTTTGCTTGATCAAATGGGAAAGTCTCACATGGATTTCCGTCGTAATCAAATTCTGCAAGAATTAGTTGTCCGTAGCCAGTTACAATCGGACATGAGGTATAACCATTATAGCTTGTATTGAAATTAGTTTTATTATTAATGAATTTCACAATATTTTCGACAAGAACTGGAGCCTGCTTTCTTACTGCCGCACCTGTTTTGGCCGTTGGGACATTTGTCGCATCGCCAATCGCAAAAACATTGGAATATTTCTTATGTTGAAACGTATGCTTATCAACATCAATCCAGCCCGTGCTATCAAGTAGATCACTATCCTTTAAGAAGTCTGGCGCTGACATCGGCGGAACAACATGAATAAAAGAATAATCTTTTTCTATCAGTTCATTTGTTTGGAGATCTCTAAAATAGGCCTTGTTATTTTCACCATCTAGTTTTTCTAAATTGATGTGAAAGTGTGTTTTGATATCTCTTTCTTTTATAATCTTTTCAAGTGCAGCTTTATATTTTGGAATTCCAAAAATTGCCTGACCTGGACTTGCAAACTCAATCGTTACATTGTCTCTATTGCCATGTTTACGTACATAGTCTTCAACAAGGTACATGATCTTTTGAGGAGCACCACCACATTTTAGTGGGGAGTTTGGAAAGGTAAATAGCGCGTTGCCATTTTTAAGTTCTTGGAGAAATTTCCAAGTATAATCCACATAGTCATAGCTATAATTTGAACAAACACCTTTCTTTCCGATGGAGTCTTTTAGGCCTTCAATTTCATTCCAATTAATTTGAATTCCTGGTGCAACTACCAGGATATCGTAGTTTAGTGTTCCATGCTCAAGAGTTTCAACTTCCTTCTTATCTGGTCGGATTTGTTGACAACGATCCTTGATCCATTCAACACCATCTGGAATGACTGAAGCAGTTGTACGTCTTGTATCTTCTTTTTTTCCGATACCAGCGCCATTAAGGGTCCAATAAGGTTGGTAGTAATGATACTCAGAAGGTTCAATGACAGAAATAGTATATGAAGGGCTTAATTCATTTCTTAAGCGTGCCGCCATTGTAATACCGGCCGTTCCACCACCAACAATAATAATTTTCATAATTATTTTCTCTTATTTATTTGCTTTAAATGTTGCCCAAAAGTATCCACGAATATCACCGCTCTTATATCCAGTGGCCTTATCACTCGGATAAAGCTGAGTGATCTTTGACTGTACTTCAGGTTTTAGGTTATCTCCATGGCAGTTAAGACAAAGAGGCATTGTTTTGATTGGCATGATAATACCATTCTTATCTGAGTCGATTCTTACGACGGAATATTTCTTCTTATTTTTTCCTGACTCATAACTCATAATTGTGTCATTCATCCAACCCTTTACAGTATTGTTTGGATTTCTATTCTTAAGACTGACACGGCCGACTTCGACTCCGTCTTCATGAAACTTCTTAGTGATCGGCATGGCCTTTGTATTACAAACCGATACAGCGTTAACTGGAGAGACTTTCATTGCTGCTTGAAGCTCTTTCTTAAGTGCCATTGCTGTTTTCTGTATTGCTTGGACGGCCTGCTGCTCAGAGGCAAATAAACTTGACGTAATTAGTAGGGAAATAATTATCTTTTTCATATAAATATCCTACCATAAACTCTATTGAGTAAGTTTGATCCTCATCAAGTTTAGATTTTTTTTAACCTTCATGCTTGTTATAATCTAGAAATTACTAGGAGAAGATTATGAATCAAAAATATACACCACCAAAGGTTTGGACATTTACAGAAGGAAATGGGGGACAGTTTGCAAGTATTAATCGCCCAACTGCAGGAGCGCGCTTTGAAAAGGAACTTCCTCAAGGAGAGCATCCGTTTCAACTGTACTCTCTAGGTACACCAAATGGAGTTAAGGTTACGATTATGTTTGAGGAGCTATTAGAGCTTGGAATTAAAGAAGCCGAGTATGATGCTTACTTAATTAATATTGGAGAAGCAGACCAGTTTGGTTCTGACTTTGTTGCTATTAATCCAAACTCTAAGATTCCAGCTTTACTTGATAAGAATAATGGTCAACCAATTCGAGTATTCGAATCAGCATCAATTCTTGTTCACTTGGCAGAAAAGTTTGGACACTTCTTACCAAAGGATCCGGCCAAGAGAGCTGAGGTATTTAATTGGCTTTTTTGGCAAATGGGAAGTGCTCCTTATTTAGGGGGAGGCTTTGGTCATTTCTATGCCTATGCTCCTGAGAAATTTGAGTATCCGATTGATCGATTTGCGATGGAAACAAAAAGACAGCTAGATGTACTTGATAAGCAATTAGAAAATAATAAATACATTGCAGGAGATGAATACTCGATTGCAGATATAGCGATCTTTCCATGGTATGGGGCACTTGTTAAAGGCAAGCTCTATGATGCAGCAGAGTTCTTGTCAGTACATGAATATAAGAATGTTATTCGTTGGGCAGATGAATTGATTAAGAGGCCGGCGGTATTAAGAGGAAGGCTAGTTAATCGAGCTTGGGGAGATGAAGATCAACAAATCCTTGAGCGCCATGGCCAAAGTGACTTTGACGCTAAGGATATTACATATCGTTAGAATTTATAACCAAATCCAAGGCCCAGTCGATTTACTGATAAATCGGTTGGGCCATCCATAAAGTGCATTTTGAAAATTGCATGAGCAAAAATTTTCTTTGTGATATCGCCCATTACATAGGCCATAATCTTGCCTCCAGTAAACTCTTGTTTATCACTTGTGTTAGCGTAACCTATGTCTCGACTTGAAAGTAGTGAGTGAGAGTAGCTAAATTTTGCTAAGAAGTTTCTTCTGTATAACTTAAAGTTTTTTTGTACACCAACAGTTAAAAAGAAGATTTGGTTCTTATCAAATTTAACTTGATCGGCTTCTGTTAATCCATCAAAATTGAAAGTATTAAAACGCTCGAAATCTAGACCAGCATATGCTTCTAGTCCATAGTCTGCAAATTTATACGTACCGTATAGGTTAAAACCAATCTCTGGATCAACTGAAACATTATCAAGATACTGATTTGCAGAAGCAGTATTTAGGTGAGAGTAGTAAAGACTTGCTTGAGCACCATACTTGGCATTCACTTGATATACTGACGTAAGGCCCAGGGAAACGGAAGAGTTTTGCTTGAACTCAACAGATCCTGGTGCACTTTTCTGGTTAAATTCTCCAAGAGAAGTCATGTAAAAAACTGAAAATTTTAGTGGGCCAGAATCGTTTTGTTTTTTAGGTGTTGGTCTATCTGATTTAACGACTCCAAATAACGCCTTAATTTGCTCATCAGTTAAGTTTAGAATATTCATGAACTTATTTATATCAATGAGTTCAATCTCGACATAGAGTCTAAAGCTTTTATCTTTTAAATTATTCCAGTCTTTGATATGCCCATTTTCACGTCTTGTTTTCTTGGCCATGAAATCTTCTTCTTCATAGTTATAAGAATCAATTAGAAGTTGTTCATAGATTGTTTGAAGTTTTTCACTATTCACTGATTGATATGAAAGTCTAAGATATTGATGCTTAGAATTTCTCTTTGATTCCTCTAAGTTTATTGAATCAGCATATAAATAATTAAATGATAAAAAGAAAAGGCAGGTTAGTTTTAAAAATTTTTGTTTCATTAATTCTCACTTTTATTTACTTTAGTTAAATTATTTTAGTTGAAGATAATCCTTCATCCTATAGAGCGATTTCTGCAGTCTATAAAAAGATATCTGATGTAAAAGCTCGTTTTTTCTAAACTTTTTTTATCCCTCATATGATTTTGTTTAAATAACTTAAAAGTATTTACCGATAGTAAAAATATTGAGTTTAAAAAGTGGGGGAGAATGCAAAACATTCTATTATTGTCGGTTATTGTTTTATTGACCAGTTGTTTAAAAGAGTCGGAGGTTAGCTTTAATTTTGGAATTGAAGTAGCGGCACTAGAAGTTATTTTAAGTGACAGTAGTTCTGGTTCAACAACTCATTCAAATATTAATAGTATTGATATGACAAAAAGTGGTGGAGACGATCTAACTCAGTACTGTATTAGTGAAACGCAAACAACTCCTCCAGTCGATACAAGTGCAGGATCATGTGGAGGAGGAAATTGGGTCACAGGATTTCCAGCTTCATTTGCTTTATCAGGTGGTGATGGACTAAAGACTGTCTATATTTTTGGAGCAGATGATTCAAATGCAATTTCTTCTGAATCCGTGACAAAATCAATTACCCTCGATACGACTGATCCGACTGCTGTTTCCGCATTAACACTTGGAGCAGTTCCCGCCAGTTTATCAATTACTCCTACGGTGACATGGACAACGGACTCAACTGATAACTTAGTTCTTGTGGGTTATCAGGTAAGAGTCATTAAAGTTTCAGACTCTTCTGTTGAGCAGGATTGGACTTCTTTCACAAAAGGAGATTCTGTTAGTGGTTTATCTTTAGATGGAGCAGAAGATTATCGAATCGAAATTCGTGCCATAGATGAAGCTGGAAATACAAGTGTTGTGGTCTCTGATACATTTACAACTTTAAATGTCGCAGGTGGGCTTACATTAGGAGCAACAGAGTTCTCTCTTTTATATCAACCAGGAGGAGCAGGGCCTGGTGAGACTGAGTCGATTACACTAACAAACTCAGGCGGAATAACTACTGGTCTATTACAGGCGCCCCTTATTTATGGAAGTTCAGGGAATTTTCAAGTTACAAACGATACTTGTACTGGAACAACTTTAAATCCTGGTGAAACTTGTACTATTGATATGACGATTAATGCTTCTGCGGATGGATATTATTTTGCCAATATTTATATTACAGATGGAGCGATTGTTTCCTCTGAACATCGTGTGCAGGGAATGGCCACAGGCTATAGTGCTGGAAATTTATATTACTTTGGTTCTTGGGATGTTGGTGCGCCTATTGATGTTTATGATCCACAAAAATTTCAATCTCTTTATCCAAATGATCTCAACAAAGTAGTTGGAAATTTAACTTGGTCAAAAATTGTTGGTGGAGATCAACACTCTTGTGGAATCACAACTCAGTCTAAGCTCTATTGCTGGGGTGAAGGTTGGTATGGTGAGATTGGTTATGGAGTTGATGAACCTAAGTATATTCCTCATATCGTTGATGGTGAGAAAACCTGGAAGGATGTCTCAACTGGTTATCGTTTAACATGCGGAATTGATGGTAGTGATGATCTCTATTGTTGGGGAGATAATAGTTATTATCGGTTTGGTGATGGAACAGCAACTGATTCATTTGTTCCAAAACTTGTTCCGGGAGGAATGAAGTGGAAAATGGTTTCAACTCGAAACTATCACGTTTGCGCTATTAACTCCCTTGATGACCTTTATTGTTGGGGGAGAAATAATTATGGTCAAATCGGAATGGGAGATAATACAACAGTTATTACGGCACCTGAGCATATAAGTTCAGGAACGAAGTGGAAAAATGTTGCAGTCGGTGAATATTCCACATGTGCAGTTACAGTCGCGGGAGTTGGATACTGTTGGGGAATGGGGTCTAACCATGTTTTAGGAGATGGGCTAAGTGCTGATACGTATTCTCCTAGTCCTGTCAGTGGTGGCCTAACATTTGATAAAATTGAAGTTCATTGGTTTCACGCTTGTGGGCTAACAAATACAAGTGATATTTATTGCTGGGGAACTGACTTTAGTGGGGAAGGAAACTTAGGTGATGGCCTAGGAACAACTTCTAATGTCCCGGTACAAGTGACTGGTTCTCAAGACTGGGTTGATGTTTCGGTTAGGGGAAGACACTCATGTGGTATCGATAATCTAAATCAAATGTACTGTTGGGGTGAGGGGGAAGAAGGAGAGATCGGAGACGGTGATATTCAAAACCGCCTGACACCAACGCTTGTTATTGGTGGCCATAATTGGGCATCTGCTTCAGCTTCTGACTATTTAAGTTGTGGTGTCACAACAAGCGGTGACGGCTATTGCTGGGGACAATACTGGAACTGGGGACAGGCCGGAACTGGAATGGGGAACGCTGGTCTTTTTATGCCTAAGAAAGTTCCTTTGGCAAAAACTTGGAAGTCTATGGCCGCTGGTTATATGCTTTTTTGCGGTATTGATGACTCCGACGATGCGTATTGTATGGGACGAGACCAATATGGTGAACTTGGAAATGGAGCTGCCGATACGGCCAACTATTCACACCCATCGACAATAGTTACAGGTGGCCATAAGTGGGCGTCTCTTAGTGCTAATTATGATTCTGTTTGTGGTGTAACAACCACTAATGTTGGTTATTGTTGGGGAAGAAATAACTACGGGCAAATAGGAAGTGGGGATACAACAGCGTCCTTTCATGATCCTAATTTAATTGTTGGTGGTCATAGCTGGAGTAAGATTTCTGTTGGATATTATCACGTTTGTGGAATACGTACCGATGGTGCAGCTTACTGCTGGGGGACGAATCGTTTCGGTGGTCTAGGAAATGGAGTGGCCACTGGGAACACGACAACCCTTACGACAACACCAACAGCAGTTAACGGTGGACTTACTTTTACTGATATTGGAACAGGTGATCACTTCGCTTGTGGCCTAGCTACTGATAGCAAAATATACTGCTGGGGTTATGATAATCGAGGGCAGTTAGGTAATGATGCGGTTTTTACAAATTCTTCTGTTCCTGTTGAAGTTGTTGGCGGTGCCGTTTGGACGAGTTTATCTGTTGGAGAATCTCACTCTTGCGCGCTTCAGGCCAGTGGGGATGGATACTGTTGGGGAAGTGGTAATAACGGTGCTCTTGGACAAGGGGATTACACAAATCGAGCTGAGCCAGCAATCATAACAGGACGCTCATGGAATAAGCTCGTTTCTGGCATGTGGCACACTTGTGGAATCGAAAATGTAACTGGTTATATGTACTGTTTTGGTTACGGTGAAGGTGGTGAGATTGGAAACTTTCCAGATACATTCTGGGGCTCAATTGAAACACCACTACTTTATGATCGAGGAATTAAATTTTCAGAGATTTTCTTAGGAGGGTCAGCGACATTTGGAATCGCCGCCCCTTAAAAGATAAAGTGATTAATTAGAATTGATAATTAAATTCGATTCTGTGGTCACCGTCAGCAATGTCTACTAGGTTACTCCAATTCGCAAAGTAGCGAAGGTTAAAGCGTGGAGTGAACTGGTAGCTTGCTGCAAATTCGTGAAGAAGAATATTATCTTTTCCACCATATGCTGATGACTCATAAAGGTCAGAACCCGCAAGGGCCGCTGCCCAGATAGGGTTATAATTAAACCAAATTTTATCAGTGATCGTAAATTTTCCGTAGAAGCCAACCACACTATTGATACCAATAACAGAGAAGCCACTATCAATTGAGTTATCGTCTTCTACTGTATTCTTTCCAAATTCAACACCAACTCCTGCTAGTGGATAGAGGTTAACAATCCAAAACTTTGGAAGTGCTTGTAGGATAGAATAGGAAGCATTTCCTGTTCTTTCTGCTAGAAATGATTCTTTAAGACTATAGTTTATATCTAATTGTGAGCCACTACCTGTTTTTATATTTGCGCTAAAATTTCTGAAGCGAAAACTATCAAGTCGATTAGATCTTTTAGATGTACCATCCCATCCAAGTTCTTCTCCAAGAAAACCCTTGAATTCGATAACATTCATCGCTGCTACATTTTGAATGCCTGTATCATAAGAAATTCCAATCTTAGCATTTAAGCCTTTATTTGTTGCGCCAAGACCTGCTTGAGTATAGACCGCTAAAGGATCAGACATATCTTGAACTTCCTTTGCTACGGCCGATGAGCATAGAAGTAGTGAACTAATTGCAAGTGATAAAATACGTTTCATATCAATTCCTTTATTTCTTTTCTAAATAACAATTATTATTGCTGAGTTCGTTACGCATGCCAAATTATTCTTTAAAAAATTTTAATATTCTTAAGTTTTTATCCAATAGTGCAGAAGGTAAAAATTTATAGTTTTAAAATTTTATGATGTTGTGGAGTAAGTATCGAAGCATTTAGCGATAAATTATTAGATATGATTGAGCGTAAGTCTTGGTGTGTCGAAAAGTATCGACTCACAAGAGATGCCACTTTAAAGACTTGTGTTGGTCTTAAGATCGAGGACTTCACAGTGCAGTCTGCTCCTGAGGTAAGTCCTCCTAAGTGGCATCTTGCTCATACAACTTGGTTTTTTGAGGAATTTGTTCTCGTTAAGTATTTATCAAATTATAAAAGATTTAATGCCGATTATAGTCTCTTATTTAATTCATATTATAAGTCTGTAGGCACCCATTGGAAGCAGGAGAGCAGAGGGCTTCTTTCCCGACCTACTGTTCAAGAAATTCTGAGCTATCGAAATTACGTCGATAGAGCAATGCTGTCATTATTAGAGCTGACGGAAAGTATTGATGAAGTCGAATCGTTATTGGAGGTTGGACTTAATCATGAACAACAGCATCAAGAGCTTCTGCTAATGGATATAAAGCATATCTTAAGTTTGGGGCCAATTGATTCAGTCTACTCCCAAAAGCGACTTGAGAACTTTTCCGCAGGCTCATTAAAATGGCGACACTTTAAAGAAGGACTCTATACTTTCGGTCAAGATGAAAGTGAGTTTTCATACGATAATGAAGGTCCAGATCATAAAAGGTATCTTACTTCTTTTGCGATTCGTGAAAGTTATATTTCAAATGGAGAGTACTTAGAATTTATTAATTCAGGTGGCTATCAAAACTTTCAATACTGGCTTAGTGACGGATGGGATTGGATAAATGAGCAAAGAATAATTGCGCCTCTTTATTGGCGACTTATTGATGGACAGTGGTATGAGTTTTCCTTACACGGCTTAGTGCCATTAGATATGTATGCACCTGTTTCTCATATTAGTTTGTATGAAGCTCAGGCATTTGCAAAATGGGCAGGTCATCGTCTACCAACTGAATTTGAGTTAGAGTTGGCCCTTGGGGATAAGAAATTACCTCTTTGGTGTTGGAGCTCATCTCATTACTCACCATATCCAGCCTATGAGTCCTATAAAGGGGAGCTAGGTGAGTACAATAGTAAATTTATGTGTAATCAATTTGTTCTTCGTGGAGGATGTTTTGCAACTCCTGAAGAGCATTATCGTAAAACTTATCGTAATTTCTATCGCGCTCATCAGAGATGGATGTTTGCGGGAATTAGGATTGCAAAGGATATATAATGGAAGTGTCTATACTGAGAGAAGTAAGTGAGAATCAAGAATCAGAATTCTTAGAAGAGTTTGCCATTGATGTTTTAACAGGCTTATCTAAGACTGAAAAAAAGCTATCAACTAAATACTTCTATGATGATCGAGGAAGTGACCTTTTTCAAAAGATTACTCAACATGGTGATTATTATTTAACTAGAACAGAATTTGAAATTTTACTTCAATCAGGTTCTAAACTAGCTAGTTTAATAAGTGATGAAGAAATCGACATTATTGAATTAGGAGCAGGTGACGGCCACAAGAGTGAGTTGGTTATCGATGCCTTTTTAAAAGTAGATAAGAAAGTAAATTATTTTCCAATCGACATCTCAGCACAAGCCTTAAAGCAAATGCAGGCCCATATAACTCATAAGTCTAATTTATCTGTACATGGTATTGTTGCAGATTATTTAGAGGGGTTAAAATTTTTGAAGCAGAAGTCAAAGCGACGTAAGCTTGTCTTATTTCTCGGCTCTAATATCGGAAACTTTGATAGGGCCCAGAGTGAAAGCTTTCTTAGACAACTTTGGAAGCACCTCGATAATGATGACTATTTATTAATTGGTTTTGATCTAAAGAAAGATGTTGAAAAGCTACATGCTGCTTATAATGACTCAAGTGGATATACTCGTGACTTTAATTTAAATCTATTAGATAGAATTAATCGTGAGCTAGGTGGAAATTTCAATAAAGAGAAATTTCAGCATGTCGGAGTTTTTAATCCGAAGTTAGGAGCAATGGAGAGTTACTTACTTCCAAAAGAGAAGCAGGAAGTTTATATCGAAGAGTTAGAGCACCTCTTTGAATTCGAAGCCTATGAGCCACTACATCTCGAATACTCATTTAAGTACTCGAAAGAAGATATAGAAAGAACGTGTCAGCACACGGGCTTCAAATTAAAAGAACACTTTATTGATAAAGAAGAGTTATTTATCGATTCTCTTTGGCAAGTTGTAAAAAGATAGTCTTATATTAAGCTTTTTTTACAACTGAGCACTTAAGATACATCGAACCATGGCCATCGACTTTACAAGAAATGTCGTGTCCATTTACTGGCTCTTCTAGTAGGCGGATATTCTTTACTTTTGTTCCTGACTTAATCGTACCTTTTCCGGCCTTTAGGTCTTTAACAACTGTTACAGAGTCACCATTTTGTAATTGTGCACCGTTAACATCAACAAATTGAGGAGTACTATCTTCTTCAGAGCTAGCATCCAGACTCCATTCATTGAAGCATTCAGGGCAAATCCATAATTGGCCATCGCTATAGGCGTAAGGTGAGCTACATTTTGGGCATGTTTGATTTTCTTCTGTCATGGCATAAGAGTAATACTTAGAACGTTTATTGTAAATATGACTTATCCCCATCAATAAAAAAGTTATTAAAATTTAATTAAAAATTTATGAATTATGTTGACTTTTATCCTCACTGTTCAGTGATTCTGGACTATATTATATAGGTGCAAGATTAGTTTGCTATTTTTATGGAGCATAAATGAATATTTTGATTTTATCTTCTAATAAGAATCTTTACTCTACAAAGAGACTAGTAGAAGAAGCCAAACTTAGAGGTCACCATGTCGAAGTCGCTCGTCCAGACAAATGTTATATGGATGTGGCAACTGGTTCTCCAATGGTTTACTACCGCAAGAGAAAATTAGACAAGGTTGATATTGTTATTCCAAGAATTGGGGCCAGCGTAAGTGCCTATGGTATGGCGATTGTTCGTCAGTTTGAGATGATGGGAGTGTACTGCTTGAACTCGTCCAATGCAATTGGACGCTCAAGAGATAAATTACGCTCACTCCAAATCCTATCTCAAAAGCATCTACCCCTTCCAAAGACAGGAATGGCAAATAATACTCAACAAACTGAGAGCTTAATCAAGCTTGTTGGTGGAGCGCCAATGGTTGTTAAACTTATTGAAGGCTCTCAAGGTAAAGGTGTTATTTTGGCCGAAACGAAGAAAGCTGCAGAGAGTTTGATTGATGCTTTTAGAATTTTAAAGGCAAATTTTCTTGTTCAAGAATTTATTAAAGATGCAAATGGCGCAGATATTCGTTGTTTTGTTGTTGGAGGCAAGGTTATTGGCACAATGATGAGACAAGCGAAAGAAGGTGAGTTCCGCTCAAATATTCATAGAGGTGGAATTGGATCACCTGTGAAGATTACACCGGAAGAAAGAAAAGTTGCTATTGCTGCCGCAAAGGCAATGAAGCTTAATATGGCCGGGGTTGATATAATTCGTTCTGGTACAGGTCCTAAAATATTAGAGGTTAATTCTTCTCCGGGGCTTGAGGGAATTGAAGGTTGTACGAATAAGAATATTGCCGTTCAAATCATCGATTACGTAGAGAAGAATTATACAAAAGTCATAAAGGATAACTAATTGACGGATCAATTATTTAAATTAAAAGTTGAAGAAGTTGAAATTGGCAGACCAATCGTTGAGTTTGTCAATTTCCCTTCTTTTTACGGGCTTCAAAAAGTAAAAGCTCCTATTTATATCTATCGTGCAACAAAGGAGATCTCTCCCTGTGTTGTAGTCACTGCATGTATGCACGGTGATGAAATCAATGGATTAAGAGCAGCCCAACTTTTAATGAAAGGTAAATTGAAACTTTTAAAAGGGACTTTAATAATCATTCCAGCTGTAAATATTTACGGCTTTTTGAATAAGCAACGATACCTTCCTGATCGTAAGGATCTTAATCGTTGTTTTCCTGGTAAAGCAAAGGGGAGCTTTGGTGCTCGCTTTGCAAATTTTATCTTTAAGCAAATAACGAAGTATGGTGATGTCTTTGTCGATCTCCATTCTGGAGGTCCTGGCCGTTTCAATATTCCACAAATCCGATGTGATTTAGAAACAAAGGGAATGCTAGAGCTTGTTAACAATATTAGTATTCCATTGGTCGTTAATAGCACGCTTAGGGATGGTTCTCTAAGAGAGGCCATTAATGATTTAGGTAGGCCTTGTATTGTCTTTGAAGGTGGAGAAGGCTTACGCATTGATGAAACAATTGCAAAGTATGGTGTTAACCTCGTTAAGAGTATTCTTAGTCACTATGGCATGATTAGAACTAAAATGAGTTTTAAAGAAGAAAAATTCATTATTAGAAAAACGAAGTGGATGAGAGCGGCCAAAGGTGGACTATTAATTAATAAGGCCCATCATGGAAAAATTGTAAAAGAAGGCGAGATCGTTGGAGAATTGCGCCAACTTACAGGTGAGCTTATTAGTCGAATCACAATGGAGCACGATGGAGTTATTTTGGGTATAAGCAAGTCATCTGTTGTTATGGCCGGAGATGCTCTCTACAATATTGGCTTCCTTGGTGAAGAATCGCATGAAGAAATCGACGACCTTCAAGAAGGTGATGGTGAGCTTTCAGACTACTTTGATTTTGAAGTTTAAAAATTATTAGTCGTCGTTCTTAATTCCCATTAAATGTGAAAATGAGTAAGTGAATTGCTCAGGTATAATTTTCTTATGTAATTCTATAGTTTAGATACTTAACTTATTGTTTTTACACATGTCACATAAACAACTTACATTTCGATAAAACTGAGTAGTTTAAAATATATGGAGTCATATAATTTCTTTAATAGAAATAACTTTCTCTATGAGGATGTAGGAGACTTATATGACCATGGCAAAAATAAACCAAGAACTTGATTGTCGAAATGTATTTGAAGGAAGTGGAGCTATTTACGATATGCTAGATAAGCTACCGTTTAATGTTATGTATTGCGGAACTGATTTAGTAATCAAATACATTAATCCAAAAAGTTTTGAGAGTTTAAGGGCCATTGAATCTCTTCTGCCTATTCCTGTTGCAGAAATTATTGGTTCAAAAATCGATGTCTTCCATGAGAATCCTATTCATCAACAAAAGCTTTTAGCAAATCCTAAAAATTTACCAATTAAGACTCAGATTAGAATTGGTGATGAATCACTTGAACTAAATGTTGTTGCTGTTATGGATGGTAATGACTACATAGGTGCGATGGTTACATGGGATATCATTACAGAAAAGTTAGTTGCTGATAATCGCAATGCTCAATACAGCTCAATGCTTGATAATATGCCAATCAACGTAATGCTTTCAGATCGAGACTTTAATATCACATATATTAATCCAAAATCGAGACAAACACTTACTTCAATTGAAGGACTATTGCCAATTAAGGTTTCTGAGATTGTTGGAAGTAGTATCGATGTTTTTCATAAGAATCCTGCACACCAAAGAAAAATGTTATCTGATCCATCTAATCTTCCTCATGAAACAAAAATTCATGTTGGAGATGAAATATTAAACTTATTAGTAAGTCCAGTAATGGATATGAATAATACTTACCAGGGAGCAATGGTTACTTGGGATGTTATTACAGAAGATGAAAGAATTAAAAAGGCCATCAATGAACTGGCCAAGGAAATGAAAGATAGCACAGAGGATATTTCGACAAAATCATCGAATGTTGCTGAAGGTGCTGTATCTCTTGGTGCAACAACTGAGGAGATGAACGCTTCAGTTGAAGAGTTAACAGCATCGATTAATTCGATCGCTCAAAACGCTAAATCTGCTAATGAAATTGCCGAGCTTACTTCTACAGAAGCACAAGAGGGAGCGAAGTCAATACATGAAGCTGTTGAAGCAATGGAAATTATAACAAGATCATCGGAAGAGATTAGTGAGATTGTAGAAGTTATTCGTGAAATCGCAAGTCAAACAAATCTTTTAGCATTCAATGCTGCTATTGAAGCGGCAAGAGCTGGAGAGCATGGTGCTGGCTTCTCTGTTGTTGCAGATGAGGTTAGAAAGTTAGCAGAGCGCTCTTCACAAGCAACGAAAGAGATCTCAAAGCTTATTAATGATTCTGTTAAGAAAATTTCTGAGGGGAGTCAAATCTCTAAGAAGGCCGGTGAGGCATTTTCAAAAATTGTCGACGGGGTTAATAATACGAATCACTCAATTGCTGAAATTTCTAGTGCCACGCAAGAACAACTTCTTGCAGCAAAAGAGGTAAGTGAGGCCGTACAACAAGTTGCATCTGAAACAGAAAACTCAGCTGCGGCATCTGAGTCAATTGCCATGGCCACTCGCAGTCTAGCTGATGGTGCAAAAAGACTTAGTGACTTAATCCAAGATTAAGAGAAAGGTTTTGCGAATGATTTACTTAATGGAGCTAAATAGTAATCAAATGGAAAAGATTATTGACCTCGTTCACTTCCATACAGGAATTACTATTTCTCCATCAAAAAAAAGTATGCTGCAAGGTCGAATTAGACAGAGGCTTAAGGCACTGGAGTTAGAAAGTTATGATGATTATATTGCTTATCTACAAACTGATATTAATGAAAAGCAAGAATTCATCAATATTATAACGACTAATGAGACAACATTTTTTAGAACTGAGAAAGTATGGAAATACTTTCAAGAAGAATTTTTGATTAATTGGAAAAATTCTTTACCAGTAAAAATTTGGTCAGCAGCATCTTCTACGGGTGAAGAAGCTTATTCTATTGCGATGTCTTGTGAAGAGCATAAAAAGATTAAGTCTAGCTTTCAATACGAAATCGTTGGGACAGATATTTCGACAAAAGTTTTAAAATATGCCCAAGACGCAAGATATAGTGGTCGAAATATTAATAATTTTAAGGAACGACATACAAAACTCTTTCAAACTTACTTCAATGAAGATGATGAGTTTGCAGAAGTTGTTCCCGAGTTGAAGAAGAATACGTCTTTCTCAAGTCACAATTTATTTTCAATTCCTAAAGGTAATATTGCTCAATTTGATATTGTCTTTTTAAGAAATGTTTTGATTTATTTTAAGCAAGAAGATCAAAAACAAGTAATTAATAATATTTCAAGAGCAATGAAGCCTGGAGCAATTCTAATTCTTGGAGAATCAGAAAGCTTGAACGGACTTTCTAGTGAATTTGAGTATGTGCATCCTCAAACTTATAAAAAGAAGTAGGGTATGAGAAGAAATGAGCGAGAGTATATTCATGTACGTATCGGCGAAATAAAATTCGGTAAAGCTGGAGCTATCTTACAGGCTACTTTGGGTTCATGTTTAGGGATCGCTATCATCGATAAGGTTAAAAGAACATGTGGGCTAGCTCATTGTTTCTTGCCACAAGGAGAAGAATCATCTCCTGAACACCAGCCTGGAAAGTACGTTGTAGATGCAATTCCATACCTTTTAGATAAATTACATCTAAATGAAAGAGCTGAAACAGATTTTGATATCTATCTTGCGGGTGGTGGAAATATGATGGCCCAACTTAAACAAAGAAATGTCGATCATATTGGACAGTTGAATAAGGCCAAGGCCCTCGAAGTATTAAAAGAAAGAAACCTTCCAATTCGAAAAATTATGGATGGGGAAGAGCTAGCCAGTAAAATTATAATTGATTGTGATAGCTTAGAAATAAAAATGATTCGTATTAACGAGAAGTTGGAAAAGAAGATATGAATGAATTAAAAGAAGTTGAAGTTTTAGATACAATTGAAAAATATGAATCAAATATATTTGCTTCATTTACTTTAATGGGTAATGAGTTTGTTCTTGATATTACTGCAGTTCAAGAAGTTGTCAATTATCCAGAGTCTCTATTTCCAATGCCTCTTGCTCCAGACTATCTAGAGGGGATATTTAACTTAAGAGGGATGATTATCCCGATTTTAAGCTTATCCAAGTTATTAAATCTTTCAGGTGATAATCAGCAAGACTTAACAGCTTCTAAAGTAGCAATTGTTAATGTCCACGGCATTAGTGTTGGAGTTTCTTTCGATTCGACAGGAGAGATCTTAAGAGCTGAGAAGTCAGAAATCAGTATGTTTGAAATTACTGATAGTAGTGATATTACTCAAGTTGTTAAAGGTGCAATTAAAAGAGATATGGGAAAGCGTATTTATCAAATTCTTGAACCATCTCAGATTATTAAGATTAGAAATTTGGCCAGACTTGGGAGCTACGATTCATTCAGACAAGAAGTAGATCGACGACTTAAGGTTCAAAGCCAACATAAAAAATGTATTTCATTTCGAGTTAATGAAGTTCCTTTGGCAATAGAAATTACTTCTATTAATGAAATTATCAATATGCAAGATATTGAACATTCGGCATTTGCATCGAAGCTCTGTTTAGGATTAGTAAATTTGAGAGGAACGACGATTCCTGTGTTAAGTTTTTCTCGCATTCTAGGTCTAGAGTCGACAGATAAAGAAGGGATTGATCAAAAAATCCTAATAATCAAAATCGATAGTGAATACTTTGGTCTTGTCGTTGATTCTCTTGATGCGATTACTTTCTATGATGATGAGGGAGTCATGCCTGTTCCTGTTTTTTCGTCAAAGCGCTCCAATATGTTTCTTGGGGGAATTGAGACTAGTGAAAATGGAATGACTTTCTTAATCGATCATATGGAAATTTTAAATAACAGTGAAATTAAAGAGATTACAAAAAGCCATTCTGAGATTTATAAGGCCTCACATGAGGAAGAAGAAATGAAGAAGGTTGAAATGAAGTTAGAATCATTTGTTACATTTGATTTTGGTTATCATTTCGGTCTTGCCGTAAGTGAGGTGCGTGAAATTATTGAAAAACCACAAGATATTCTCACAACTCCAGGTGCTCCTTCACATGTTATTGGAGTCTATAACTTACGAGATCAACTAATTACTATTATTGATGCTCGTCGTATGTATGGAATTAAGGAAGATCGTGAAGAGCAGGTTAGTAAGTCTAAAAAGGTTATTATTTTAGAGGCCGATGAGAGAGGTGAGAATTACGCTCTTTTAGTAGATGAAATTGATAGTATTGTAAAAATCGATATGCTTAACAAAATGAAGATGCCAAGTATATTATCTAAAATCTCAGGTCAACTTGATCAGGATGTTTCTGAAATTATCCGTGATACTAACGGATCAGGTGTTGTGATTTTAAACCATGAAGCAATTATTAGAAGAATTGAAACATCTGTTTAGTAGCGTCTTTCAATAAGGAGTGAATTTCTAATATATGATGTGATGAGAATATCTAGTTCTCTATCAAGTTCAAAATTATGAAACTTATCTGGGCTAAACTCAAGATAGCTTCTTATCACTCCTCTCAAAGAGCTAATGATGATATCGATGGGAACTTCTGATTTAATCTCAGAGCTTTTATAAAAGTGATTCTCAATAAGGGTTTGAGTTTCACGAGTTACATATATGAATTTTTTCTCAACTTTAGGATGTCTTTTATAGAATAGGATAAGTTTCCTTAGCTCAAGATTTCGTCGATAATTATCTAAAACAAGCTTTAAAAATTTATGAAACTCTGCTTCAATATTCTCTCTTATTGAGTCGTCATTAAAGAAATTTCCATAGGTAAGAAGGTCTTGATCGAGCTGATTGTTGATTAGCTCAACAATGATTTCATCTTTATTTTTAAAGTGATTGTAGACACTTCCAATACTAACTCCGGCCATGCGTGCAATCTTATTTGTCGTTAACTTACATGCTGGGTTATGCTGCAAAAATAGGTCTGTAGCCTGTAGTATACACTTGCGCGTATTGGCCGTGCGAACTTGCTCATGCTTATATTGTGAATTTAGTCTATCTTCCATACTCGTCATAAGAGTATTTTACTTTATCTAGAACAATATTGAAATAAAAAACGTTTAGTGTTTTTTAGTTTAGTTCAACTATGAACGCTTTAAGTACCACCAGAGAAGTCGATTTAGCGGCGCAAAAACTCCGTGGAGAAAGTTCAAACGATTTTCAACCCAAGATATTACCAAGCAGCCATCTTCACTTGTTGTCGATGGTTCATGAGTATCAGATTCTTCAAATGTAGAGAAATCTCCAGTATCAAGCTTGTGGCCATCACTGCTATAGTAACCGTCAAGAACATAGCTATACTCTCTGCCATGGTGACCGTGTTTAGGAATTGTTTCCCCTGGCCCAAGGTAGATAAAGAATAGACCACCGGCCTTGCCTGAAGTAACTTGTGCAACGGCGCTATTTTGTCCGAACTCTTTCCAGTGAATTTCCTTATCGGAAATAAAAGAGAGAGTGTCTGGTAATGTGAAGACCTTATTGTGAAAGCTTATCTTCGAAGGCCCTGGTGCAGGTTTCTTAAGCTTCGGTTCAGAGGCTTCAATACTGTTAAGTATATTATTGAAAATGTCATCACTATCTTCTTGCGTTAATTTGAGATGTGAACTTGAGTGAAAGAATTCATCTGCTTGTTTTTCAAGCTCTGAAGCTGCTTGCATACGACAAGCTTCACATCCATTTAAATGAGTCTTTACTAGAAGACCTAGTCCGGCATCTAGTTCACCAGATTCATATTTTTTTATTAAATCAATGCCTGGATGATAAAGTTTTCTCACTTTTCCTCCAATATAATCTTTAAGTTTTTTATGGCCAAGCGAATACGGGACTTAACGGTTCCTAGAGGGAGCTTCTCTTGATCGGCATATTCTTTTTGCGTTAATCCTTGTTGGTAAACTCCATTAAGGACTTCCTGTTGTTCACTTGAAAGTTTAGTTATCATTTCTTTTGTATATGCTAGGTGATAGATATCTTCACTATTGTAGTCTTCATCTTCTTGCTGCAGAAGATGTTCATCATCAAAAATATCATCAGCACCAATAATACTTAAGGGGTCACGACTTTGTTTTCTGAGCATATCGTACTTTTGATTTCTCACAATCGCATAAACCCAAGTATTAATATTTCCTTTTTCATTATTGTAAAGTTGGGCATTCTTCCATATTTTAAGCATGACCTCTTGGGCCATGTCGGCAGCTTGCTCCTTAGAAAGTCCTCCCTTAATTCCATATCCAATTATTTTTGGATAATAGAAATCAAAAAGCTTTTTAAAAGCTTCCTTTGATTTCTCATTCGCAATTTGCATAAGCAAATGCTCTATATCGATAAGACTTAACTGCACTTTTTCTGCTCTCCCAATAATAGGAATTATTGTAGCATAATTTATGCACGTGTTACTTAGTAAGTCATTTGCTGCACTAAATGCCTTCATATTACTTGATACGTCAAACTCTCATATTTGGATCACAGCAAAAAAAAATAATTATAAGTAGCTAATAATAGTGATAGAAATGACTTTTTTTTTCAGGAAGTGATCCATTCTCTTTGATCCGCCGTACCTATAAGCATAAGACAAATAAAGGATCGACCGTGTTTGAACTAATCATGCTTATTCTATTTTTAGTGCTTCTATATTTCACGATAGGGTGGTTCATTTCTTTGAATATTAAAATATTCTCATATTTAGACTTTTACTGGAGCTCAAGTTTTCTGATCGTTGTTGGCACACTATTATTTTCTCGACCGCAATTAGCAGAATCGGCCAATGCTCTAATACTATGTCTACTTTATACATTTTGGTCTCTTCGCTTAAGTTCACATTTATTTCAAAGAATTAGAAAAACGGGGGAAGATAGTCGCTATTTAAATTTAAAGAAAAAGTGGAAGGTCATGTATGGTGTCTATCTCTATGGACTCTTTGTCGCAGAGGGCATTTTAACAGTGATCTTATCGGCTCCTCTGTTTCTTTTAGGGCCAGGGGAGATTACAATTTTTAATCTTGTGGCAATACTTCTTTTTGCTGGCGCTCTTATTGGAGAGCTAATAGCAGATGGCCAACTAAAACGTTTTGTATCCAATAAGGATAATAAAGGTAAAGTTTGTGATATCGGATTATGGAAGTACTCTCGTCATCCGAATTACTTCTTTGAAACATTAATCTGGTTATCGTATGGGATTTATGGACTAGATCTGAGCCGCCCCATCTCTCTTGTCGGCTTCGTCCCATATATTATCATGCTCTACCTAATTACTTGTGTAACAGGGGTTCCTCCAGCGGAGGAGTCGTCATTAAAGACTAAAGGTGAACGTTATCGAGATTATCAATTAAGAACAAATCGCTTCTTAATATGGTTTCCAAAGAAAGTCGTAAAAGTAGCCTTAATCGTTTGTTTAATTGGAGGAGTTACAGTGAAGGAATTAAGAGCACAAGATCTAAATACTCAAAATCAACAAGCACAGAGAATTGAAAAGGTATTTAATGAGCTAAGAGCAGATAATATTGATATTCTGGATGGCTTTTATGCCCAAAAAACTCTCTTCATTGACCCAATAGGAGAACATAAAGGGCTTAAAGAGGTAAAGGCCTACTATCAGGGAATTTATCAGGGAGTTGAAGACATTCGTTTCGAATTTTCTGAAATTATTTCAAATGGTAATCATCATGTTGCAGTTTGGAAGATGATTCTAACTACTCCTAATTTGAACTCTGGTAAACCAGTTATCTTACATGGAAACTCTGTTATTAAATTTAATGATGATGGACTAGTTAGTTATCATCGAGACTATTTTGATATGGGTGAATTTATCTATCAGCATATACCAGTACTAGGTTCACTTATAAAGTACATCAAAAATAGGCTAAAGGGGCAGTAATGAGAATTGCAATTATTGGCTCTGGTATTTCTGGGCTTACATGTGCCTATAAACTTTCGAAAAAGCACGATATAACGCTATTTGAGGCCAATGATTATCTTGGTGGTCACACTCATACACATGAAATTGATTATGAAGGAGAAGAGTTTAGAATAGATACCGGCTTTATTGTTTTTAATAAGAAGACTTATCCTAATTTCTTGCGCCTAATGGAAGAGCTTGATGTCGCTTATAAGCCTACAACCATGAGCTTTAGTGTTCATTGCGACAAGACTGGGCTGGAATATAATGGAACGACACTAAATACTTTATTTGCTCAAAGAAGAAATCTCTTCAGACCTTGGTTTTATTCGATGATTAATGGAATTATTGACTTTAATAAGAAGGCCAAGGAATTCTTGTCTAATGATTCTGGCGATATTTCCCTTTCTCATTTCTTTGAAACAAGAGGTGTAAAGAAGAGTGTCATTGAATATTATATCGTACCAATGATGGCCGCCGTGTGGTCGACTGACCCTATTGATGTTTGGCGCTTTCCTGCAAAATTTGTTTTACGTTTCTTTGAAAACCATGGTTTTTTAGAAGTTGATGATAGACCTCAATGGTATGTCATTGATGGTGGCTCAAATTCTTATATAAAGAAAATGCTGGCCCATTTTAAGGATTCAGTAAGGCTAAACACTCCAGTGAAAAGTATTACTCGTGAGCAAGGTCAAGTAATTATTGAAACCAATATAGGACGTGAAAGCTTCGATCAAGTTATCATTGCAACACATTCTGATACAGCATTAAAGTTATTAGCTGATCCTTCAGAGAAAGAAGCTGAGCTACTTTCTGCAATTCCTTATGTTGCGAATCCAACATTCTTGCATACTGACGACAGTTTTCTACCTAAGAGATCTCTTGCTGTAGCGGCATGGAACTATCAATTACCTGTTGAAAAGTCTGTTGGCTCCACTGTGACTTACAATATGAATATTCTACAAGGAATAAATTTTCATAAGAATTTCAATGTTACCTTAAATCCATATCGACCAATTAAGAATGAAGCAATTCTAAAAGAACTAAATTATATGCACCCCTTATTTACTCTCGACGGGATGAGGGCGCAGGCCAAATGGCACGAGATTAGTGGGCATAATCGCACACATTATTGTGGTGCCTATTGGAGAAATGGATTCCATGAAGATGGTGTCTTTAGTGCATTAAGAGTTATCGAGAAATTGGAGGAGTTATGAACTCATGTCTTTATCAAGGCAGTGTCGTGCATTCTCGCTCCTTACCAAAGAAACATTACTTTAAATATAATCTTTTTCTCGTTTATTTAGATCTAGATGAGATTGAAAACTTTTTTTCTATGTCACGCTTTTGGTCATATCTTAAACGTAACCTTTGCTATTTTAAAAGAAGTGACTATCACGGTGATACAAGTAAGGACCTTAAGGACGAAGTATTAAATACTGTTGCAAAACATCTAGGGCGCAACACTGATGGCCCAGTTAGAATGTTGACTAGCCTAAGGTACTTTGGCCATTGCTTTAATCCTGTAACATTCTACTACTGCTTTAATAAGAACAATGAGATTGAAGCGATCATGGCCGAGATTGAAAATACTCCATGGGGTGAAAGGTTTTGCTATGTTGTGGATGCAAGAAAAAGTCTTTCCGTAAATGACATTGAAGCTGCTTTCAAGAAAGAATTTCATGTCTCACCATTTTTTCCAATGTCTCTTGCATATCAGTGGAGTTTTTCTCTTCCTAGTGAAGTTTTGAAAATCAAAATGGATACATTTGATAAGGATGAAAGTGTTTTCTTCGCAAGCATGAATCTTAAGAAAGTACAGGCATCAAAAAAATCTCTCAATAGAATGTTACTAAAATTTCCATTTATGACAGTGAAGGTAGTTTTAGGAATATATTTTCAAGCATTCAAGTTGTGGGTAAAAGGAATTCCTTTTTATGATCACCCAAATCCAGATAGTCGAAGAAGTCTATTTTCACAAGCGAATATAAAGGAGTAGTTATGAAACCAGATATAAAAACAATAGAGAAATCACAATTGCTCAATAAGGATCAAAGGCCAGGTATTCTTCTTAGAACTCTTCGAGATGGGATTATAAAGAAATTGGCCTTACTAGAAAATGTTCGTCTAACGATATATGTTGGCGATGAAAAACATATCCTAGGTCGAGGAGAGCAACGAATTAGTGCTGAAATGATCATTCATGACCAAACTTTCTTCACAGATATTTTTATCAAAGGCTCAATTGGAGCAGCAGAATCCTATATCTTAAAGAAGTGGGATACACCGAATTTAAGTAATGTCATGAGAGCTTTTGCTATTAATAAGACACTTTTAAGTGAAATGGATGCAGGGTTTGTAAACCTTTTAAAGCCTGCTCGTTTTATTGAGTATTGGCAAAACAGAAATACAATTGATGGTTCAAAAAAGAATATTGAGGCCCATTATGATTTACCTGACGAATTATTTAAGCACTTTCTCGATGACTCGATGATGTATTCAAGTGCAATTTTTGCAAATGAAAATTCAACGCTAGAAGAGGCCCAGCAGTATAAACTTAAAACTATCGGTGAAAGACTCAATATTAGAGCAGGTGATCATATTCTTGAAATTGGTACGGGTTGGGGCGCACTTGCCATTCATCTGGCCCAAGCATATGACTGCCATGTAACAACAACAACGATTTCGGAAAATCAATATATTGAAGCAGAAAGAAGGATTAAAGCAGCAGGTCTTGAGGATCGAATTACACTTTTAAAAAAGGATTATCGTCTCTTAGAAGGTAAGTATGATCGAGTTGTTTCTATTGAGATGATTGAAGCAGTTGGTGAGAAGTTCTTGAACACTTATATTCAAAAAATATCAGATGTATTAAAGGAAGATGGTCTTGCCCTTTTACAGATTATTACGATTAATGACCAAGAATATGATCGTGCAGTGAAAGAATTAGATTTTATTAAGAAATTTATTTTTCCTGGAAGCTTTATTCCTTCAATTCATGCGGTCTTAGGTTCTGCAAAGAAAGTAACTGATTTACGTTTATACTCTCAAATTGACTTTGCTCAGGATTATGTACGAACACTTGAAGAATGGCAAAATCGTTTTAATCACGAAACTTATAAAATTCCAAAGCTCGGTGAGGATGAACAATTTAAAAGACTTTGGAACTTTTATTTTTCATATTGCATTGGCGGATTTAGTGAAAGGGCCATTGGTGTTTCTCACTTAGTATTTGGAAAACCACTATACAGATCTTAGGAGGATAAGATGTCTATATTAATGAATGCCGCAGAAAGAGGTTATATACCTGATCCATTAATTAGAATGGGGATTAGAAAGCTCATTAAGCAAAGAAAGGATGAGATTAATAAAAATTTAGAATTTCACAAGTCTGGAATTATAAATGACTTTAATAAATCACTAATTGCCGAGGACGTTGATAAAGCAAATGAACAACATTATGAGCTACCTCCTGAATTTTTTAAATTAGTTCTAGGTGCTAATCTTAAGTACTCAAGTGCATTATTTGATAATGGAATAACATCACTTGATGAGGCAGAGAGTGCGATGCTTGAAAAGTATTGTGAAAGAGCGCAAATTGTCGATGGAATGGACATTCTGGAGCTTGGTTGTGGGTGGGGTTCTCTGAGTCTTTTTCTTGCAAGAAAATTCCCAAACTCAAAAATTACAGCTATCTCAAATTCAAATGGACAAAGAGAGTTTATTGAAGAGCGTATTAAAGAGCGTTCATTAAATAATTTAGAGATTAAAACTTGCGACATAAATGATTTTAATATCGAAAATAAGTTTGATCGAATTGTCTCAATTGAAATGTTCGAACATATGAGAAATTATTATTCGTTATTTAAGAAAGTCGCGTCCTGGCTAAAAGATGACGGAAGATTATTTATCCATATCTTCTGTCATAAAGATGCTTCTTATTTCTTTGAAACACAAGGTGAAGACAATTGGATGGGCCGCTACTTTTTTACTGGTGGTGTTATGCCAAGTTTTGATCTTTTTGAAAAGGTTCAGGATAGCTTTAAATTAGTTGAAAAATGGAAAGTTAATGGCGCTAATTATCAAGAAACTTCTGAGCAGTGGTTTCTGAATATGGAAAAAAAGCGCAGTGAAATTATGAAAGTCATGGCCAATACATACGGTGAAGATCAGGCAAATATTTGGTTTCATCGTTGGAAAATTTTCTTTGCTTCATGCGCGGAGCTTTTTGGTTATGACAATGGTGAAGAGTGGTTTGTAGGACACTTCCTATTTGAAAAGAAATAGTCGAATTCGACGGAGAAAGTAATGGTTTTTGCAATAAGCTTTTTAGTTATACATTGGTACTTATCGCTGTTTTGTCAGTCTTTCTATTTACATCGCTATATTTCGCATGGCCTTTGTAAGCTAACTCCTGCATGGGATAAGTTTTTCTTAATCTTGACGATTCTCTCGCAAGGTCCAAGCTTTCTTCGTCCACAGCATTACCGTACATTGCATTTAAATCATCACAAGCATTCAGATGTAGTTGGAGACCCGCATTCTCCTGTTGTTAGTAAAAATATTATCTCTATGATGTTACAAACTTATAGAGAGTACATGAGCGCAGAGACACAAGAAGAGAGGTATCCTAGTGTTGTTGCTATTGCCGATTCCGTATTCGTCAGGTTGCTCTTTGTCGTGTTATATGCGCTCATGTATTTATTATTCACTGATTCATATTGGTATCTATTACTTGTTCCTATCCATAGCTTTTTAGGTCCTATTCATGGTGCTATTGTGAACTGGTGTGGTCATAAATATGGCTATCGTAATCATGATCTCGATGATCATTCAAAGAATACACTTATAATTGATTTTCTTATGATGGGGGAGCTGTATCAAAATAATCATCATGCAAACGAGCATAGCTTGAATTTTGCAGATAAGAAATTTGAGTTTGATTTCACTTTTATTGCTCTTAAGTTTTTGAAAAAGGCAAAGGTGGTGAGCTATGAATAGATTAATTAGTAAACTTTTATTGCTTGGAGTTCTTTCCTTGTATGCAAGTGCTGTCAGTAATGATTTACGCTTAGTTGGGAAAGGCGTACTTTCCTATTTTGTTTGGGATGTCTATGAGGTGTCTTATTTAACAAGTGTTGATAAAAAGGTAGAGCTAATAAAGATTAAGTATTTGCGAGACATTGATAAGTCTTTATCTCAAAAGGGGTGGAGAGAATCTTTAAAGAACTACAAAGATGTTGATAAGCAACTTAAGGATCTTGTCGAAAGTAGTGTCGATGTAACAGAAGGGGATATTATATCTATCTATAAGATTAATGGTGACGATGTAATTATTAAAAAAAATGAAAAAGTTATTCTAGAGAAAAAAGATGATAAGAAACTTTATTCATTGGCCCACGCTCCATGGATTGGTGAATATCCTGTGGATTCAGATTTAAAGAGAGACCTCCTAAAGTAATTATATCCAGGCCAAGGCACCTGCACTATAGTTACTCGTATTCTTCTGTGTTTCTCTATCTAGGTCTTTATTTACCTTCTCAACAGAGTCGTTCAATGCTTTTTGGATGAGGAGTTGTTCTTGTCTTGTAAATTCAAGTCGCTCTTTTACACCTATAATAAGATCTATTTTTCCCTTATTGATTTGAGATGGCATTTTAGTAGCTATCGTAAGGTTCTTAAGCTTTGAGTGAGGAATTTTTCCATCTCCAATACCTGTTAAAATCTTTCTAAGATGCTTTTCAACTAATTCACCGTGGACGGCCAAATTTGTACGTTCACTTTGTTTCACACCTGATGGAATAAAGCTTAGTCGATATTGCGATGGATTTTCTTGGGCAGAAAACCGACTAACAAGTGCAACCTCATCCTTAGCTGTAAGTTGTTTTGAAGGTATCATGACACAGTCGTCACCACTGCAAGCGTCAAAATATTCAATTTGTCTTTCATCTAAGACATCTTTTACGATTTGGTTAAATTTAGTTTTAATCTGATCAAATGTAGTAGTAACCTGTTGTTCACCTGCTCTCGTTGCTTTTATGATATCCCTAGGGGATTGGTTTTCAGTTCTCAATATATCAAGTGCAACTTGACGTATATTTCTTGCACCCATTCCTGTGATATCACCTGACATGCCACCAAAACTTGCTGTGTTTAGGTTTGCGTTTACTCGTTGCTTTAACCAAAGTCCAGGAGTTAAAGAATCGAGATTTCTGATGTAATTCATAAGATCTTGGCCATCTTGGATTGATAGCTTGCTTCCAAAGCGACGATTGAGTTCATTTGCCAGTGTTTCGCCATGGCCATTTAGTGGACCAGTTATTTTTCTTGCAACCTCAAATACTTCAAGTGTTGGAATATAGTTTTGTGATTGCCCAACCTTCTCAATAAGTCCTACTCTAGATAGTGGATGGTTTGTATTGAGTTTAGTATTGTACTTAGTGATATTCTTAACTTCTTCCTCTATTGTGAATTTTACTTTTTGAAAATTTGCAATCTGTCCTGAACGATCTATTGAGCGACTTCTCTTTGCTGCCTGTCCTGCTTCGTCTGCAGTTTCTCCAATGCCGGCCTGAAACCAACCCCTTATGTTTTCATTTGCTGGTATTCCTTCCATTGTCTTTACCATGTTGGCAAATTCACTATTTGCTTCTTGGTAGACGCTATTTAATTCTTTAGTTAGTTGTGCTTTAATATCACTTGATAGTTCTTTTGGTGCAAATGCAAAACGCATCGACTTGAAGTCTGAATATACTTCAATATCAATATTTGGGTACTTCTTTAAAAGCTCATTTATTTTAGTTGCAACAATAGTTTTATGTGCATTTGTTAGAGCTGTGACAAGACTTTTATCTCCAATCGTATCATTAAGTCTTTTAAGTGCTGAATTTTCAATATCTAAATAGAGAGATGCATTTGTTGCGCTGGCATTTTTAATCCAACGTCCGTTCAGCTCTACTCCTGTAAGGACATAGTTTTCATACTTTGTGATAAAGTCTGTCTTAGATGTTATTTTATAACTTGGGTCATTAAATACAGACTGACGATAGAGGTCTCTTTTCCTTATTCCATTTAAGTCATAATCGATACCTGTGCCTGAAGGAGTGTAGCGAATTGCTTTTGTTGCAACTTTTACGCCGCTACCTACGAGTTCTCCTGTTACTGAAAGAGGGGCAAGTAGAAGGGTGAAATCTCTTTCAAATTTTCGATCTTCATAATGTCTGGCGGTTGTTAAACCTGAATTGAATGCTAATGCCGCATCTTCATAACGATTTTGCGCAATACTTATCCCAATCGTTTCGGAAGCAATACCAACTCCAATAATACATCCAACACCGGCCGTGAAGGCACAAATTCCACCGCCTATTAAGGCAGCACCAGCAAGAGCAAGGTCTGTTTTTATCTCATTGAAGTCTTCTTGATCCTTCAAGTCTTGCGAAATATCGCACAAAACTTTCGTCGCACCACGATTTTTTATAAATGAGTTTAGGATATTATCATTTCGAATTAACGTTACATCATCCTCTTTATCTTGTTGTGTAAGCTTATCAATTGATTGTTTCGTTTGCTCACTCAACTTTGAAATTACTTTTGTAACTTCATTAAGTATCTCTTTGTTGTCTTCGTTACCTCTAAGATCGATATGTGCGAGTATTGGGTTTTTTGCTAATTTTTCGTGATATTCACTTTTTAACTGATCACGGTACTTTGACATTTTATTTTTCACTGCTTTAGTGAGTTTATTTTGATGAAAGGACTCACAAGTGTATCGCCCCTTTGAGGGGATAAAGCGATATGAAGTAGGAGATATTTGTTCAATACACTTATTCTTATCAGCATTTTCTTTGAACCAGCTTTGTGTAAAGTGATGCTTTATCGCGTTTGCTTCTTCTTCAATTTTTAATTTCTCGTCTTTAGTAAGAGATTTCAAATCTTTATTTTGAAACTTATGCTTTATTGAAGCATTATAAAGTGTTGGCATCATCCCTTGATAATTAGGTGGTGGAACCATCATGGACATGGTTGCTCTTAGTTTTGGAATTTCCGTTCTAATTGTCTTAAGTATTGTCTCTCTAATCTTAAGACATTCCGGACGAGAATTATGTAAGCATTCTCTTAGTTTCTCTAAGTATGATTTGTTTATCTTTAGCTCACTAATGGTATATTCTTTAAGTTCACTTAGAATGTTGTCTTCATAAATACTTCTTTCTATTGCACTTGCAGTCTTAGACAGTGATGTTAAATTATCAAAGTAATTGATACGTCCATTTTCGCATCCAATATAGTATTCATCGTTATGATTATTTGAAGTGATTCTTTGGCAGGCCGCTATTTCATATTCTTGGTGAGACTCTATGGACGAGCTACTTTGCACTGAAGTATTTATTGTAATAATACCTGTAAATAGCAGTAAGAGCCTCATCCTCATGTCCATATTATCGACCATTTATGTTTTTTTTCTTAGCTTTATCTTAAGGTGAACAGGATGAAAAAATATGACTTTTAACATGTTTTTTGATTAGATATTATAACGTTTAGAAATTAGTCATTTATGGAGAAAAAATATGTCACATTTTAATCATGCGGCCAACACTTGGGACACTGAAGATAAGATTGCCCTAATGCAAACACTTGCAGAGAAAACTAGAGAACGTTTGAAACTGACTCAAAAAGTTGACCTTCTTGACTTTGGTTGTGGAACTGGTCTCTTTGGTCTTGAGTTCATTGATGATGCAAAAAGTATTACAGGTGTTGATACTTCGACAGGAATGTTAGAGGTATTTGATAAAAAATCGAGTGACTTTGATCATATTAATTCGATTAATATTGATTTAGAAAATCAAGAGCTTGATAAAAAATTTGATCTAATTATTAGCTCAATGACATTTCATCATCTCGATTCGCCAGCAAAAATGACTGCAAAACTTGCTGCCATGTTAAATGAAGGTGGTCAGATGGCCATCGTTGATCTTGAATCAGAAGATGGAAGCTTTCATCCAGACCCTAAAGGGATGGGTGTCAAACATTTCGGATTTTCTAATGATGAAATCGTTTCATGGGCAGATAAAGCAAATCTAAATGTAAAGATCGAAACAATTAATTCACGTACAAAGAACGGTCGTGAGTACAATCAATTCTTAGCAGTGTTTTATAAGTAGGTAATATGAAAATAGGTGTAATTGGTGGAAGTGGTGTTTATGATCTTGACCTTATGGAACAAGTCGAATCATTAAATATTGAAACTCCTTTTGGCATGCCAAGTAGTCATGTTGATCATTTGAGAATCAATGGGAGTGAATTCTACTTTATTACACGTCATGGGAAAGGACATCATATTAGTCCTTCTGATATTAATTATCGTGCAAATATTTACGCGCTAAAATCACTTGGCGTTACACATGTTATTTCTATATCTGCAGTAGGTTCTTTAAAAGAAGAAGTTGCTCCTGGTGACTTCTTTCTTCCTGATCAATTCATTGATTGGACTAAAGGACTACGTAAAAGGTCTTTCTTTGAAAATGGTATTGTGGGGCATGTTTCTGTTGCTGGGCCAATTGAAATGGGGCTTGTTGAGCGAATTAAAACATTAGCAGATAAGATCGAAACAAAATTTCACTTTGGTGGAAGCTATATTTGTATTGAAGGGCCACAATATTCATCACGAGCAGAGTCTGAGCTTTTTCGCAGCTTTGGTGCAAGTGTTATCGGCATGACGAATGTTCCTGAAAGCTATCTTGCAAAGGAAGCAGGGATGGCATACGCAACAGTTGCTCTTGTGACGGACTATGATTGCTGGAAAGATGAGGCATGTTCTCTTGAGGAGATCACAAATGTCATTAATAAGAATGTCTCGAATGTTAAAGAATTGTTAATTCATTTAATACCGAGCTTAGTTAATGATGAAGTTAAGTTTGAGAGATCCAATGAGAATGCCATCGTAACTGAACCGTCTTTTTGGCCTAAGGATTCAACAGATATAATTAAGACGCTAATTTCCTGATTTTTGGCATTTTATGTGACAAAAGGTGACGATTGTCATGTAATGACTGTCTCGTAAACGATATAAATTTATCAAGAAGAGGAAGGCGTTTATGTTGTATTATTTTAAGGATCTCCCTGAAGAGAAGAAAGAAGTTGGCGGCAAGGCCTATATGCTAGCAATGATGGCCCAAATGGGGATTGTTGTTCCTAATGGGATTATCTTAGACGCTCTACCAACCAAAGAAGAATTAGCTGAAATTTTTAGCTTTGCTCGCGATGGAGAATACTCACTTGCTGTCAGAAGTTCAGCAACGGGTGAAGATTCAAAAGAGAATAGTTTTGCAGGTCAAAACTCAACTTTCTTATATGTGAATAACGATACAGATCTTGAGCACGCAATTGAAAATTGTTTCAATTCTATTCATAAAGAGTCCTCAAAAGCTTATCGAAAACATTTTTTAGGATCTGATAAAGAAGTTCCTATGAATGTTGTTGTTCAGCGTATGATTGACCCTTCATATTCAGGTGTCTACTTTTCTAAAGATCCAAGAGGTAAGTATAAAACTTGGATGCTTGAATATATTGATGGAGTCGGTGAGGACCTAGTTTCTGGTAAACGTACTCCAATTATTCTAAGTGAAGAAGATTCACAGAGTGAACATATCACTCAAGATCAAGTAAAAGAGATTGTTGCTTTCGCTAATCTTGTGGAAGATAAATATCAAGATGACTTTGATATTGAATGGGCAATTGATAAAGCAGGTAAGGTTTATCTTTTGCAAGCGAGGCCAATTACTGCCAAGGCTTCAATTACAAATCTTAAAAAACTGGCCCATGATGAACTTGAAAGACTATCTCACTCATTTTCTGATGATACAGTATGGGATGGACAAACTTTTGCAGAATGGACTGTTTCTCCTACGACTTTAACTACTCAGATATGGTCAGAGTCATTTAAAAAAGATCAAGCCTTTGATAAGGCCCTTCGTAAATTAGGCTATGTTGGCTTTAAAGGTAATGAATCCATTATGGATGAAGTCTTTGGACGAAATTATATCAACCTGAGCAAACTTGGGCAGATGTACTTTGGACCTATTCCTTATTCGATTGAACCAATGCCAAGGCCACACTTAAAGTTTCATTTCTCAAAAATAACTCCAAAGGTTCTTTTTAGCACACCACAAACAATGTGGCGTATGCTCAAGGTTGGACTCTCGATTAATACTCATCGTCAGGAAGTTATTGATCAAGCTTCAAAAGAGCTGCTGGAGATTACAACAATTTCAAAGCGACCGAATGATCCTTCAATCTATAAAGACTGGAGTGAGGAAGATATTAATGGCCGTCTTTCTAAAGAGATTACAATTTTCAGTAATCGAACTTTAGAGTGGCCGTACATTTTAATATCGCTAACTGAAACAACAATTCAAACATTGATTTCTCTTCTTAAAAGTATTTATTCTGAGCAAGAAGCAGATCAAATGATTAAGAAGTGGTCTGGAGCGGGAATCAATTCTGAAACATACAATATGGGGCTTTACTTCAAAAAAGCTTGTGCAAAGCCTAATGTCAGACCCCTTTTTCTTGCTCGCTACGGCCATCGTGGACCAGGTGAATTAGATTTAAGTGCTAAGCGCTGGTCAGAAATAGGTGATGATGCATTTTATGATTATCCCTTAGAAAAATATGTACAGGATAAAAACTCTCACTCCTTTATTGATGTTGAAGCAGAAATTATGGGGATGAGGTCTTTTAAGAAGACTCTTATCTTAGAAGAATGGAAAATTTTAAAGCAATTACTTGAGCTTAGAGAGAAGTGGAAGATGGCCATTCTAAGACCTTATGCTCATATACGCTTTCTTGCTCTTGAAAAGGCAAGAAGGATTAATTTAGAAGATGAAAATGATATTTTCTTTCTTACTAAAGAAGAAATATTAAGTTTTGAATCATCAATGCTTGAGCTAATTAAAGAAAGAAAAGAGCGAGCAGTATTATTTAAGAACTTTAATTTTTCAACTGTTACTTCTTTGCAAGAAATTAAGGCCGTCATTGATGGCAAAGAAGATAGTAGCTCAAATGATCTCATTGGTGAGGGGCTCTCTTCTGGTGTTGTTAGAGGAAAGATCGTGGTGGTTAGTAACCCTGCAAGTTGGAAAGAAATTGATTGGCCTCAAAATGCAATTGTTGTGGCCCAGTCAACAGACCCTGGCTGGACTCCTGTTTTTACTAAGGCCAGTGGAATAATAGTTGAGCGTGGAGGAGTTTTATCTCATTGTGCAATTGTTGCCAGAGAGATGGGGATTCCTGCGGTTAGTGGAATTAAACAGTGTCATTTAAAATTTAAAGGTGGAGAAGATGTTTTCGTTGATGGAAATACTGGATCAATTAAACTCATGCAATAGTTTATGTAGCGACTTTAGTTACTCAATTGTTCCTACTGTTTTATTACCTCTTGCTTTCCTAAGTACTGGTATCACTGTAGTTGCAACATTTATTGCAGGTCTTTTTGGTATTAAGTTAAAGGCCGAGGGCCCTAAGAAGTTACTTGAGGTCTTACTAAAACCAAAGATTCTAATCTCTGCTATGATCTTTAACGTTCTTATTTATGGCGGGATGGAAGCATATCAATACTTAAAGCATGGCCCTGTGCCTCTTTTTGTGCAGGAGTTGGTGAATAAAGATACTAGTTTTTCAAAAGCTCCTTTAAAAGCACAGGAAGGAATGATTTGGCAACAAAGTGTCGAAGAAGGAATTTTTGCTTCTGGTGTTGTGGTTGGTGATGAGTTATTTGTTGGCTCAAAAGAGGGAAATCTCTTTGTCATTGATATTAATTCTGGTGCTATTAAAAATAAGATTTTCTTTGGGAAGTTTCTGTCTCCAACTCCAGTCTATTATAAAGGATACCTATATTTTGGAGAAGGTCTTCACGCTTCTCATCATATGAGGGTTTATAAATTTGATCCTATTGCTAAGAAAGTAGTGGGTTCTTTTCAAACTAAAGGTCACACTGAAATTTTTCCTGTTATTACAGAAATTGATGGGAAGGATTACCTCTTTCAATCTGCTGGTGGTGACGGTCTTTATGCAATTGATCCAAATTCAATGGAGCTAATCTGGCAATACAAAGGTGGACACATGGATGCCTTTGTTCTTGTGAAGGATAATGCAGTCTATGTAGCAAGTGGAGTTCCTGAAGAGGATATTGGTAAAGCAAGACCTTATGCTTACAAACTAGATGTAAAGTCTGGAAAGCTTTTATGGAAAGAAGAACTACCACTTTCAAGTTGGTATGGGCCAGTGGCCACAAGAGATAATATCTGCTTTATTCAGGGGGAGCTTCATGTTAAGTCTGAACTAGGTGGACTTGTCTGTTTAAATTCTATTGGCCAACAAGTTAGTTCTATCAGTATCGATTCTCCTGTCATTGGTAAGCCAATTGTTTTTGATGACCTTATTGTCTTTAATGACTTTGATGGAAGAGTCTATGCGTGGAATAGCATTACTTCTAAACTAGAGTGGAAGTACGCCAGTCGTGAGAAGAAAATTGGCTACAACTATTCGTCAGTTAAGTATGACGGTGAAAAGCTTATTTTCTCTGATCGCAAGGGTAAAATTTCTTATCTTGGCCTAAATGACGGGAAAGTGATTAATTCCATCGAGTTTGGGGATGAAAGTGTTTTTGCGGATTCTCTGATTCTCGACCAAGGTCATTTGATCTTTGGAATGAAGGGTAGTATCAAATATTATAATAATACAGTTAATTAAAAGAGGGCCTTAGAGGCCCTTTTTTATTTGATCTCACATTTTGGAATCGATTTTTTGAAATTTCTAAATACTTTATTACAAATTGATTTTCTGTACTGATTTTTAAATAAGCTTACTTCAGTACTTGTTGTTACTTCCTTAGAGATCACTTTATAATTATTTTTATAAAGCTCCACACTCATACGGCATAAGTGGTCATCTGAGCTTTCACCTCTAAGATCTCCGGAGATGATTTGGTAAGTAGCACGATAAAAGAAAGCTAGGGCCTTTTGATCATTAGCATTTTGATGAACATATGGATGATCATGATAAGTTCCGATGCTCATTTGATCGACAACATTATATCCCTTACTTTCAAAAGCTTGTCTAAATTTATCAAAGTAATCTTTTGGCATATCATAATTTGCAAATGTTCCGTAATAAGGACCTTTTGCCATCACAACATTACAAGTTTCATGTTTGATTTTTCCGGCAGCAAATGATTGGATCGATAGGATTAATGTTGCAATTAAAATTAAAGTTTTCATGTTGTTCTCCTTTTGTTTTTTGCCAATGTAATCGAAAGGAGGACTGCGCTCAATATGAGCAGGGGCCAATGTGTTGACCCTCGATTGTCATCATATAAATACTACAGCTTTTAATAATTTTAAGGAGTTATTTCTTCTTTTTCCCACTGAGCGGAAAAAGTGAAAGACTTAACTGATAGATTGAATCATATTCATTTGTGTCTTCTAGAAAATCACAAAGCTTACGCCTGAAGTCCCTAATCAGCACCTTTGCCTCTTCAATTTTTTTCTTATTAGTTGCCATCATCATTGATGATTGCTCACGAAACTCGGGAGTGACTTCGTCAATGGCAAGCTTTGCAAGATCAAGAATACGACGTTGTGATTCTTTGTTGGCCATATTGATATCTTCATCACTAAGAGCATGAGTAGAGCTTCCTTCCGTAAGATCTAGCCAATCACCATCATCACGAACTTCTAACAACTTTGCTTCAACAAGGTCATCAATTAGGCTTTGTGCATACTCTTCAGTCGTATGGAGCTCTCCCGCAATCCACTTTGCTGTTGGATCGAAGCCTTTAACTTTCATTAGCTCGAGGATAGCGTAATACTGCCAATTCTTAATGACCTCTTGGTGAATCATATCGACACGAGTATATTCTTCTTTTGGATTTTTTAGGCGAAATGACTTTATAACCTCTTTAGATCTTACTTCTTTTTTAATCTTAGAAAGCTCTTCTTCTGTAATTCCCAGTAGTTTAGCTCTTGATTCAATGAAGGCATCCGGAATTTCACGTTTACCATTTAAGTATTTAGAAAGAAGACCTGGGTCCATATCGAGGTAATTAGCAAAGGAGCGCATTGAAAAGCGTTTATTCTTTGATTTCTTTTCTTCAAGTATTTTTGTGAGTAATTCTAAATAATCCATTAGCTATAAGTATGAGGCATCTTTGAAGGAAGTTCCAGATAAAGTTATCGTCACAAAATCTATAATAAAAGTCTGTGAAATCAGTAACTTGGCATTTGCTTAAGATATGGACACCATGGAGATATTTTACATAAGGGCCTAATATTTCTTAGTTGGCCGATATGATTTAGCTTATGAAAATGAAACTTATTATTTTATCGATTCTTCTAACTCAGATGCTTTCTGCTTCAGCAAACGAAAAGGCAAAACAAATTCGTGCAAGTCTAAGGGTTGCAAGGCCTGAGATTAATTTACAAGAAACAAAGATTAATAAGAGCTTTCTATTAAAGAAAAATATCGAAGAAAGAATTCAAGTTTTAGAGATATTAAAAGATCGTCCAGAAGATTTTAATATTGACGAAAATATTCTTGATCAGGCATTGCGCCTTGGAAGAGAAGGAAATGGTGGTGATGATATCGCAGCTGAATTCTTTGAAATTGGAGCGAAACTTCGTGATCAAATTGAAGGGCAACAGGCACTTCTTTTCTCAAAGCATAGTATCTTTGATGATATCAATCTTGATCTATTGGATTTAATTGTTGAAAAGACGGCAGTCTTCTCTGTGAATTATAAACTTTGCTCAAGGGCCGGTGATTACCGTTGTCGTAATGAGCGTGGCTTTGTTGCAAAGAACTTTCCTGAGACCTTAGAAATTCACGTTAATCAACAGCGTTGGGAGTCACTTAATGATCATGAAAAGTTAAAGATCGTTTTTCATGAATACTTAGGTCTATTAGGGCTTGAAGAAGGAACTTATAATCTAAGCTCTCTACTCGTTGTCGATGCAAAAGAGCAATCATCTTTCAATAATGTATCTTGTTCTTTTTCATATATTGATCAGTTAAATCGTCTCCACTCAGGTGCCGCTTCTGGTGTAAAGCATAGCATTCTCTCTGGTGGAGTTCCTTTGATGATGGGAAATCATTTCAATTATATGATCTCTTATGTCATCTCAACTGGGTACCTTCGCATTGAATTAAGAGAAGGAAAGCCCTTCGCAAACTCAGTAATGCCTAAGTTTGAAGTAGAACCTATTCTTCCTGAAGTTATCGTTTTTGATGGAGCTGTAGAAGGGCGTAAGTCAATTGAGTTTGATAAAGGTAAACTTGTTATAAGCTGTACTGGTGTTTAATTGTAGAGACAAGACATAAGCTTCTTTAGATTATTCTTTGTCGAGTTCTGTAGTGGCCCAAAATGATTGTATGACCAACCTGCATAGAAGTGAGGAGTGACACATCTTTCACTTGCGCCCTTAAGTTTTCCATCTTTTTGATTTTGTGGATGAGTGAATCTTTTTTCTGAAGTATTTAATTGAACTGAAAATGCTTCAATGACTTTATGAACTCCACAATAAGCATTGAAATGCTGAGCAGTGGAACCGAAAGCATTAATTAATGCATCTTTCTTTTTATTCTTTATCTGACAACTTTCATTTGAATAATAATGATTCCATGAATCCACACAAGGTTTTATATTTCCACCATAGTTTGGCGTGAATTGATAGAGGCCAATATTTAAACGACTCACTTTTGGCTGCCATTTATCGTAATAGAATTTTACCCCTTGAGGTCTATTGTAATTTTTTGGAGCATACTTCTTTGCGAGTTTCTCACTCGCAGCGTAGTCCGCTGTCGTTAAACTTTCAGTGTAAGCAAGGCAGCCAAAGAATTTTCCCCATAGCTGTTGAAGCTCTTCGCGATCTTCTTGCTCTCTAAGCTCATTATGTTCACGAGCAAAACGATTGGCCAATTCAATCGTCATCTCATCTGGTATATTCTTAATCGTCTTTGATAGAGATTCTTTTGTTACGGGACATAGCGGATGACTTAAAAGTCCGACTCGCTCTTGATCTTCCATCTTTGTAGGCATCTTATAAATACTGCTTACGTGAAGAAACGTTGTTCTCTTTGATGATAAGTCCTTTATGAAATAGTGGAGAGTCTCACCAAAGGAGTTTTGGTTTTCTAATTGAGTGTGACACTTATCGATTTGAAACTCAGACTGATTTCGAACTTTAGTTAATTCATTACTTTGAAAGTAAGTATCAACTTCATCAACAAAAGAATTTGTTGCGAACGAGAAGGTTGAGATAAGCAGTGCTATTAATATTTTCATCTATAAGGACAATAGTAAATATTTAACAAATCGAATAGTATTTTAATAATTGCCTGTAATAGCTCTACGTATTATAAATGTCTTATGATTAATTATTTTGAAGTTGTTGTAATTGGACTAGTTTTGTGTGCTGACTCATTTTCTGCTGCAGTAGCAATGGGCGCCAGGCCTCACAAATTTAGTGATACTCTTAAGTTTGCCTTTTCTTCAGGTGGTGCAGAAGCGCTTGTTGCATTTTTAGGCGCAATCGCTGGCGCGAAAGTTATTGCCCAATTTGACTATATCGATCACTGGATTTCATTTGGTCTCTTAACAGCTGTGGCCATTCACATGGCATATGAAGGCTACGAAGAACTAAGCGGCAAGCATGATGATGAAGAAGAGAAGCCAAAACAATTTCATAGCTTATTAAAAGTGATCCTTGTTTCATTTGCCACAAGCCTTGACGCATTTGCGGTAGGTGTGACAATTGGTGCATCGGGTAAAGTTTTAACTCCGTATATTACTTCAATTGGAGTTTGGGCATTTTGTTCGACAATCGTGGGAATGAGCATTGCTAAACGTGCTTCTGATAAGTTAGGGCCAGTTTTTAGCATCATTGCAGCGATAATTTTACAAAGCCTTGCAGTGAAATTCCTGCTAGAAGGGCTATAATTGGCAAATCCAATTTATTCACTTATGATTTTGCAAAAAAAGAAATAGGTGAGTTATATGGATATCAAAAAGATTTTTGCAAATAACAAAGAATGGGTTCAGTCTAAATTAAAACAAGACGAAAAATACTTCGATAAATTAGGTGCAGGACAAAACCCTAATTTTCTTTATATCGGATGCTCAGACTCTCGTGTAACAGCAGAAGAAGTTATGGGTGCAGGGCCTGGTGAAATTTTTGTTCACAGAAATATCGCCAATATGGTTATTAGTATCGACTTAAATGTAATGAGTGTTCTAAACTATGCTGTTGATCACTTAAAAGTTGATCATATCATTGTTTGTGGGCACTACGGTTGTGGTGGTGTTAAGGCCGCAATGGAAAGCCAAGACCTTGGAATTCTAAATCCATGGCTTAGAAATATTCGCGATGTTTATCGTACTCATAAAAATGAACTTAATGCAATTGAAGATGAAGACAAGCGCTATGAGCGTCTAGTTGAGCTTAATGTTCAAGAGCAATGTATCAATGCTATTAAAACGGCAGCAGTTCAAAAAGCGAACCGTGAAAGAGGCCTAAAAGTTTATGGCTGGGTCTTTGATGTTCACTCGGGAGAGCTTAAAGATTTAAATATCGACTTTGAAAAAACTCTAGAAAATATCATGGAAATCTATCATCTAGATTAAACTAATTAAGTTTTAAACGATTACAGTTACATATGCACCTGTGTTGCCGCATGGCTTCATAGGTGTCATCTATCAAGCATTAGATAATTAATATTAGATAAAAATCACCTCTGATGGAAGAATCTTATAAGTAGATTATCACTTATTAAAACTTCTAAAGGAGATGAATAGTGCAAACTTTAATTAACACAAAAGTACAAGATTTCAGTGTACAAGCTTACCACAATGAAGAGTTCAAAACTGTTACTGCTAATGATTTAGAAGGAAAATGGTCAATCCTTTTCTTCTATCCAGCAGACTTTACATTTGTATGCCCAACTGAACTTGGTGATATGGCAGATAAGTATGAAGAATTCCAAAAAATGGGTGTAGAGGTTTACTCTGTATCAACTGATACTCACTTCACACACAAAGCTTGGCATGACACTTCAGATACAATCAAGAAAATTAAGTATCCAATGCTAGCTGACCCAACAGGTAAGCTTACAAGAGCATTTGGTGTTCATATCGAAGAAGAAGGTCTTGCTTACAGAGGGACTTTCCTAATCAACCCAGCAGGTGAAATCAAACTTGCTGAAATTCACGACAATGGAATTGGACGTAATGCTGACGAACTAATGAGAAAGGTGCAAGCTGCTCAGTTCATCGCAGCTCACCCTGATGAAGTATGTCCAGCTAAGTGGAAGCCAGGTGCTGAAACACTTAAGCCAGGTTTAGACCTTGTAGGAAAAATCTAAGATTTTTTCTCAACGATATTTTGGGCCCAGGCTTTATTGCTTGGGCCTGTCCTAAAATTTGATTGGAGTAATTATGTTAGATAGTGGAATCATTGAACAATTAAAGTCAGTCTATGCTCAGCTAGAGAGTGAGATTGGTCTTGTCTACAATGAGTCAGCACATGCTAAACAACAAGAGCTTGTTGAGATGCTAGAGAGTATTGCGACTACTTCTCCAAAGGTTGTGGCAAAGTCTAGTGGACAAAATTACGACTATCCACATTTTGAAATTCATGTGAACGGCAAGGCAAATGGAATTAAGTTTTCAGGAATTCCAGGTGGGCATGAGTTTACTTCACTTATCCTTGCTATCTTAAATAGTGATCTTAAAGGAAAGCTTCCTGATGAGATGATTATTAATCGAATTAAAGCACTTAAAGGTGAGATAAGCCTTAAAACATATATTTCACTATCTTGTGAAAATTGTCCTGATATCGTTCAGGCGCTAAATCTAATGGCCATCTTTAAAGAGGACTTCTCTCACGAAATGGTTGATGGAGAGTTTGAGCAAGATGAGATTGCAAGACTTAAGATACAAGGTGTTCCAAGTGTTATTGATGGCGATGATCTCGTACACTCTGGAAAGTCATCACTTGTTGATTTACTTGAAAAGCTAGAAGCACGCTTTGGTAAAGAAGAAGCATCTATTTCAAGTGAAACGAAAGATCTTGGCCTATACGATGTTATCGTTATTGGAGGAGGCCCTGCTGGAGTTTCATCTGCAATCTACTCATCTCGTAAAGGGCTTAAAACGGCCGTTATTACTGATCGCATTGGTGGTCAGATGCAAGATACTAAAGGTATCGAAAACTTTATTTCAATTCCATATACAGAAGGTCCGCACTTATCTGCGGCCCTTAATGAACATATGTCACAGTATGATATTAAAACACTTGAGCATCGCCGCGTTGATAATATTGAAAATGGTGATGTGAAAACATTATTTCTAAATAGTGGAGAAACTGTTCAAACTAAAGCACTTATTATTGCAACAGGTGCTAAATGGCGTGAGCTTGGTGTTGACGGTGAAAAAGAATATATCGGTCGTGGTGTTGCTTATTGCCCACACTGTGATGGGCCTTACTACAAAGGCAAGGACATCAGTGTAGTTGGTGGTGGTAACTCAGGGGTTGAAGCTGCCATTGATCTTGCTGGTATTGTAAAGTCTGTTACTCTTTTTGAATTTGCACCTGAGCTTAAAGCTGACTCTGTTCTTGTAAAGAAATTAGAATCTCTATCAAATGTTACGATTGTTAAAAATGCTCGTACAGAAAGAGTTGTAGGGGACGGGGAAAAAGTAATTGGTCTAGAGTATGAAGATCGTGCAACAGGTGAGATGAAAAAAGTTGACCTTGATGGTGTCTTTGTTCAGATCGGACTTGTGCCAAATAGTGGCTTCCTTGGGGATCTTGTTGAAAAGAATAAGTTTGGGGAAATTGTTGTAACTGATAAGTGTCGTACAAGTCAGAAAGGTATTTATGCGGCCGGAGATGTAACAATCGTACCTTATAAACAAATTATTATCGCAATGGGAGAAGGGGCCAAAGCAGGTCTTTCTGCCTTTGAAGATTTAATGCTTGTGTAAACGCAATAACTCTCTCTGCGTTACATAAATAATCTAGAGAAATCTAGGGGGCCCCTCATCTTCTACTCATGCGTGAGGGGCTTTTTAAATTTTAGATTCATTAATCGATTGAAGCACTTACGCTATATCTTCCAAGTAATTCACCCGCTTTATTAAGTAGAAAGTACTTCGTTGTTATGTGCATATTATCCCATTCTCCACCTGTCGACTCGTATTGAAAAAGGTAGAGGTCGCCAACTTTATATGCATTTTTAAAATCTGTTGATGATCCGTACTCGCCATCTGGTGAAGTATAGCGTCCACCCATATAGTCTTTTGAGCGAAGTGCCTTTGCCAAAGTGAACTTCATATCAAAGCTTGTATCGTCATGGATATTAATTAGCTCAAGTTCTCCGCCTAGGATCTCAGCAACTTTAAATGTTATTTTCGTGATTTTGAATTCATAACATTTTTGTGCTTCATCACCAGCGCTTAGATCTTGATTACTGTAAATGTCATATAGGTTACAGTCTTTGAATAATTTGTAGTCATTTCTTAGATCATTAAAGTAGCTCTTTAGCTCTGGAGCATTTGCGCTAGCAAAAGCAGGAATTAACATTGATAAAACAATTAGCGATAAAGTTTTCATAGATAAGCTCCTAAGTTACTACTCTACATAGTACAGCGGGTTAAAATTGACAAAACATTGTGTTTTGTAAGTTGTGACACTAGATACAATTTACTTAGTTTTAGGACAATCTTTTTGAAATATTAGTATTTTGTGAGGTTCTGTGAGTCGTGTTGCAGCGAGTCTTAATTCTGGGTTAAAGAGAATTTGGCCATTCTTATCTGTGGCCCCATGGGTATCTCACCGATATTAAACTTATGGGAAATAAGTCATTAAAAAAAGATCACTATCCAATCGATACAGAGTTTCGTTACCAAGAGGATGAAAGTTTTGGTTCCTTTGTTTCAAAAGGTAGTCTTCGAATTCTACAGCTAAGAAAAATTTTTTCTAAAATTATTGAAAAGAAAAAAGAAGACCCAATACCAAATGAAGCAAGCATACCTCGTGCTTTTTATCACGAGTTTGATATTCATTGTATGCAAATTCAAAATAGAAATCTCTTTCAATTTCGTCCAATAAAAAAAGAATGCCTAAAAACAGTTTTCTATATTCACGGTGGAGCATTTATCTACAATATGAATGTCGGCCAATTTCATTTGTTAACTCAATTGATGAGAAATATTGATATCGAAATCATCGTGCCTGATTACCCGCTCGTTCCTCATGGCAGTGTTTTAGACGCTCTGTCGATGATTAGGGAGTCTTTTGAGAAAACAGCACAAAGAGTAGGGGCCGAAAATATTATTGTCATGGGAGATGCGGCAGGAGGCTGTCTTGCACTTGCACTATGTGAGCAAATGAGAAATGAAGGTAATCCTCTTCCATCTTCGATCATATTACTTTCTCCTTGGCTTGATATTAGTATGAGTAATCCTGAAATTGAGGATATTGATGAGCATGAAATGGTATTGGATCGAAAGGGGATAAGAGAATTAGGTCATATCTTCGCTGAAGATCTTGCAGAGGATGATTATCGTATTAGTCCACTTCGAGGGGAGTTAGATGATCTGCCTGAGATAAATATTTTTACAGGTACTCACGATATTCTTTACCCAGATGCCAAGGAATTAAAGAATCGTCTAAAAGAAGAAAATAGGCCATACCGCTATTTCGAATACCCTAAGATGATGCACGGATTTATTGAAATGCCTCATCTTAGGGAGTCCAGATTCGCTATTAATCAGATTATATCTTTATTAAAAAGTGAGTTTGATCGTTAGGTTAAGTTTTTTATGAACCACAACCGATACAATCGATAAAACTTTCTGGTGGTTTTACGCCATCAAGCTTCATTTTAATATTGTGAATTCTGCCACGAATATCCATATCTTCCATCATATTTCCAGTAAGTTGTCCTTCTAGAAGTGTGATTTCCGCTAGTAATTCTTCTTTTTGTTGTGGCGTCAATTGACTCATGTGTGCTCCCTGTCGATGTGTGTTGTGTGACTTAAATTATCCATTAGATTGTAAAAATATGCAAATTATCAAGAGCTTATAGTTGATAGTTAATAACTATCAAAGCTTTAGTTTAATCGAATATTGTCTGGCGCAGAATTTCCGTAAAATTAATATATTCTCCTTTAAACAGAGGGGAAGAGGAGAGTTTATGAGTGCAAATTATATGGCCATCTCTGGAGTATTAGTTGCGGGCCTTGCAACAGGAATAGGTGCATTACCTATCTATTTGAAGAAGCATTATTCAAAAGAAATACTTGATATCGCAATGGGCTTTAGTGCAGGAGTCATGCTAGTTGCATCATTTGTTTCACTGATAACCCCTGGTTTGGAAGAGGCAAAGAAACTCTATTCTGCTTCAATGGCAATGCCTATTTTTCTATTAAGTCTATTCTTAGGCTATGTCTTCATCATTTTTGTTCATGATCTAATACCCCATAAACATATTAATAAGAAAAGCGATATGGAGCTTGGTGGCCACGAGCGCAAACTGAGTCGGGTTATGTTAATCACTTTGGCCATCGCGCTTCATAATATACCTGAGGGCCTTGCTGTTGGAGTGGGGTTCGGTGGTGGAAACCATGCTGGAGGAATGGCGCTTGCTCTGGCCATTGCTTTACAAAATATTCCTGAAGGACTTGTTATTGCTTTTGGAATTTTAAATGAAGGTGCAACTAAGAACCGTGCTTTCTTGATGGCCTTACTTTCTGGCCTTGTAGAACCAGTTGCTGCAGGTGTTGGTTTTTTAGCAACTAGTATATCAACTCAAAGTCTTCCGATTGCATTAGGTTTTGCTGCAGGGACAATGTTATTTGTAATTTGCCAAGAGATGCTACCCGAGCTTTTTAGGCAAGGGCATGAGAGAAATGCAACTCTTGGCGTAATTATTGGTGTGATGACAATGCTTACGATAGATTTCTATCTATAGTGCACGTGAACCACTATTTTGTTTTGATCTCATCAAATGATGATCAAAGATACTCGCAATATTTCTCATAAATGGTCTGCCATCATCAGTGACAATTATTTTATCACTATTTGTAATCAGGCCATCTTCTTCTAGTTCGCAAATTTTACTATTAATGTGTGAAGCATTCTTGAGGCTTTGCCAGTCTTTCTTTGAAACGCTATTTGTCGCAAAGAAATTTTGTAAGATCTCTTCTACAACGATATCTTCTTGCGTGTGGATATGGCCTGTGGAAATGGCAAGCCTTCTCTTACTTATTGATTCGAAATAAGTTTTTACGTTCTTCTCATTTTGTACAAAGCTTTTTGCTGAAGAAGATATTGAAGAGCAACCAAGGCCAATAATTATTGGTGAACTTTTATGAGTATGACCCATAAAGTTTCTTCTTAGTTTTCCTTCCTGCTTTGCTTGATAAAGCTGTGAATTTGATTTTGCAAAGTGATCTAGCCCAATCTCTTTGTAAGAATGATTTTCAAGTAGACCTTTGCCATGTTCATAAAGAGCTCGCTTAAGTGCTCCTTCTGGAAGAGCCTCCTCTGGGATTAACTTTTGATTTTTAATCTTAGATGGAAGGTGGGCATAGCTATAGAATGCAATTTGTAACGGCTTAAGTGAAATGACCTTCTCGATTGTTGCTTCAACTGTATCGAGTGTCTGATAAGGAAGGCCGTAGATTAAATCAAAGTTTATGTCATCAATTCCAATTTCACGACAATAGTCCACAAGCTCTTTTACTTTTTCAAAAGGTTGGATACGCCCAATTGCCTCTTGAACAACTGGATCAAAATCTTGTATTCCCATTGATAATCGACTAAATCCAAGCTTCTTATAAAGGTCTAGTTGCGATTTTGAACAAGTACGTGGGTCTATCTCAATTGAGCCTTTAAACTCTTTAGCATCAATCGACTCCTTTAATTTATCTAATAAAGTAGAAAATGCTTCTTCATTTAAGAAATTAGGTGTTCCGCCACCAAGGTGAATTGACGAGATATTAATATCACCCATTTGTTCGAGATAGAGTTCCCATTCTCTTAAGAGAAAATCAACATATTCAATACCGCGATTTTTATTCTTAGAAATAACTCGATGGCAACCGCAGTAGTAACAAAGTTTTTCACAAAATGGGACATGGATATAGAGTTCTACTCCTTGAGACTTATCGTAACCTTCTTTGATGTGTTCAAACCACATCTCCTGAGATGGTGCTCCCGTCCAATAGGGCACGGCTGGAAAGCTTGTATAGCGTGGAACTGGTACATTATATTTTTGAACAAGACTGTCTTTAATCATATTTTTTACTCCTAAGGGCAATATTAGAAGAATATGAGCAAAAAAAAGATGACGTAGCTTAGGTTTTTGCTTGTAGTGCAAGTTGAATCTGTTTTCAATTCTTTCAAGCTTCAAAGATTATGGCCTTGTTTAGTTGTTAAACAAAAATAAGGAATTCTTTAAGGCAACTGCTTCCCAAAAGACTTTAAGATAGCAAGATAACGAGAACATTGGAGTATATATGAGTATTTACAGTACCAACACCCACGGTGAGAGAAATGATGGAAGAATGAAGATTTCTTCTAAAGGTAAACAGAATTTGGAAGCGACAGCTCCTCCTGAATTTAAAGGACCAGAAGGAGAGTGGTCTCCTGAAGATTTATTTTCAGCAAGTATTTCAAGTTGCTACCTCTTAAGCTTTAAGGCCCTGGCCCAGGCGCGAAAAATGGATTGGGATAGCCTCGATGTAAAAGCAGATGCCAAGCTCGAAAGAAAAGATGGGAAGCTTACATTCACAACAGTTGAAATTCAACCACACCTTGTTGTTCGCGGTAAGGAAAATGTAGATGATTACTTAAAGTTATTGGAAGAAACTCAGCACAAATGCTTGGTAACTAATTCAATGAATTGTAAATTTACTTTAAATCCAAAAATCAAAGTAGCTTAACCTCGCAGTATCGATAAGTGGGGAATATTCCCCACTTATAGGATGTCTAAATCTTGAACGGCCATGTAAATAAAGCCATTTAGCCTAAGTAGGTTATTGAAATATGGTTAAATGCAAAAAAATTAACAAGGCCAAAATATGAATAAATTATTTAATAAGTTCCTAGCAGTCACCTTGCTGGCAAGCGGAGTGTTTGCCTCCAATCTCGAATTAACTCTTTCAAATGAAATTAAAGTTTTAAATGCGGAATATGGAAATGTTAAAAACTATCCAATCGTTATTTTTGATAAGAGTGAAGTCGTACCAATTCTTAAGGGTCATTCTGAGGAGCAACAAATTAAGCTTCTTAGCGAATATATGATTCAAAAGTTTGGTATTGAACTGGAAAGAAATGAGGCCATCAATCTCATCCCATATTTTGGCGTATTAAATGGCTCTGCTTCAGCTCTACCTTTTATGAAAGGAGGATGGAGTAGGGAATTTAAATTTTGTGCAGTTCTTCCAAATGGAATAATTAATGATTTGCCAAGTGAAGTGAGAAGATCTCTTGGGCATGATGACAGAGTTGATGTTTATAAAGACTTTGACTTCTCAAAAATTGAGCGACTATTCTCCCTTGAAGAACTATATTATTTTTCTCTCTATCATGAGCTTTCACATTGCTTAGATGATATTTATCTTCCAATAAATTATCAATCGCCTCCAAGTGGACATGGTGTCCATGAGTCTGAGTCCTTTGCTGAGGTTAATGCATTATTTCTTTTGGCCCAAAAGAAAGGATTAAAGCGAATTGGAATGAATAGAGCACTTTTGAGAAAAACATATAGTCAGTATATGGGGCCTTACTTGGCAAGTGATAAGGTGAGTCCTTTTGCTGGTGAAATAGTAAAACAGGGAGGTGGAGTTTATCTGCTTTCACCTGCGTTAATAGCTGCGCAAAGAGAGATTGAAAATTATAATAAAAATGTTTTGAAATATGATCTTAATGAGACTCTGAAGTTATCGGCAACGATTGTAGGACATCACTCAATTAATTCACGTAGCTTTCGTGCTCTCGTAAAGTACTTTGAGGATGGAAAAGAAGACACATTTAAATATTATAAAGGTCTTGCAGATCGTGATCCTGACTTATTCTTAGCTACTTATTATGATTTAATCTATCTCACATCAATTCTTGAAAACTAATACAAATAATTAAGATAAGTACAGCTTTATGATAAAGCTGTACTTTTGAATTTAATAAATGAAATGGGTAGCTATTTTGTTGTTTGGTATCGCTCTTTAATTTCTTCAATTAAGGCGGTATTACTTTGCATCGGTGAAATTTTGTAGGCGGACTTACGAATTCGCTCATCCATTTGTGACTCAATAGATTCTAGAACTATTTCTAGCAAATCTTTCTTTAGTTGTTCTTCATTTTCTTTCTTGAAAATATTTGGAAGTATTTTTTCACCAATATACTGGCGAACTAGTGCTAATTCACCGTGTTCTTCGTATAGTCCGCGGTTATCATACTTTGTATTTTGGTCTTCAAAAGATCTCAGTTTCGTTAGCTGGTAGGCATCGTCTGTCATTTCATCATAATAAAGCGCATTGAAAATTGCATTGCGATTATTTGTTACAAGCACGGCCACTAAATCAGCAAATAACTCATTATAAGAAGAAGAAAGGTGGTATTTTTCAAGTTCACTATGATTTTTAATTCTCTCTTCAATGACTTCAATTTGCTTTGTATAGTATTGGACAACATTTCGAGGATTCCCCTCAGCATATGCCTTATGGCGATTCACTTTGAAGCGAGATAGTCTTTCTGCTAGTGCCTTTAGTTTAGGATAAAACTTTTTTCCAATTCTTTCGCCAAAGATTGCGTGAGAATACTCGTGATATAAAATTGCATCAGTACCAATACTATAAGAATTAAAGACTTGTCCCCATTGGTTAGTAAAGGTTAGATGAAGTGGGATACGAATTGTTTCTCCTATATCAAATGAGGCTCCATTATCGCGGGAGAGAAGTTCTATATTTACGACAGGAGAGTCTTCTCTAAGTTTTGCGACTTTAGCTATAGCATTATTGGCCCACTCTACATCTGAACAGTTGATGGAGTCCGATTTTTTCACCTTAAATGCAGAAGATATATAAGTGAAGTCACTTTCGCATTTCAACTCTTCTTGTATTTGGTGAAAGTCTAGTAGCTTTGACTTAATATCAATTGCAAAGACATTAAGGGTTAATAGAGGTGCAATGATTATAGGTGTAATTTTCTTCATATTTATGAATAACACGCTAAATTCAGCTTCTTATCCCAATTGAAAGATTTCCCTGGCCGACTAAATGTCGAACAAAATAATCATTTGTTTAATGTAGTCTAAGTGTCTGTTTTTATGAGAATAACAAGCCTGTAAATTTTTACAGTACAATCTTTTTTCTCGAATCTCTTGTATAAATGTAGTAAAGACTAATTGTTTATGTATTGAAATTTAAAGGATTAACTATTGGAAACCCTAATCAATTCCTTTGGGGAATTTAAGTCTCGTGTTGAAGAGAGAAATTATCTTCAAACGTCTTGGCCCAAGGATAGAACATACACGTTATTGTCGTATTTAGTTTGCTGTATTCTGCTGTTATTTGCAGGAATTCTTGCGGACTATCAACGTATCTATACTTTTGGATCAGCAAATATTCTCACATTCTTTAGGGCCTTACTTGTTGTATACGGATTAGGGTTCTTCATCGCTTTTAGAAAGAGTGATTATAATGACAAAATTGAAGTACACTTATTCTTTATAAAATTAGCTTCTGTAGTGATTGTCGCTTTAATGACTTTTATGATTATGGGGACAAGTACCACACTTCTTGCTGGTATTATGATTATGACAACCTCTTTCTATGTTATGCTACCGGGAAGATTAAATGGTATTATTATTAATTGTGTAATTCTCTTTGCTTTATTTGTCATCGTACCTATTTTAAATGAATCAGTTGATTTAAATAAACATTTCTACAAAATCTTTATTCTTCTTTCTCTTAATATCGTTCTCTTCGCATTTCGCTCTATGTTTAATAGAGCTTGGAGATTATTTTATATTTCGAATCGTCGTCTTGAAGAACTTAATAAAACAAAAGATGATGTAATCTCAACAATTGCTCATGATTTGAAAAGTCCATTACAAGTTATTCTTTCTTCAGCATCTCTTGTTTCTAAAAGAAATGAAGAGTTATCTGTTGAGAGAATTAAGCTCTATCAAGATCGTATTATTAAGTCGGCCAAAAAGACAGACGCGCTACTTAAAGATTTACTGGCATGGGCACTCACAAGTAATGAGAGTCTGGGATATAGTCCGAAAGAGTTAAATATAAAAGATACAATTACAAGTGCTGTCGAATTTGCTTATGAATTGGCCCAGACCAAGGATCTTGTAATCGAGGTTGATTTAGAAGATTATATCTTTGATCACGATAGTAATATGATTGAAACTTGTGTGCGCAATATTATCTCAAATGCAATTAAGTTCTCTCCTGAGGGAAAGAGGATTGTTGTTAAGGGTGCAGTTAAAGATGGTTATGCTATCGAGATTTGTGACGAAGGAGAAGGGGTTCCTGATATTGTTATTGATGGAATTCAAAGTGGCCAAACATTTCATGTAAAGACTGGAACAAAAGGTGAGAAAGGTACAGGCGTAGGTTTAAAACTTGTTCATTCTTTTCTTAAAAAGCATGGCGCAGCTCTCTTTATCGAAAATATGCCAAATAGTGGCTCACGCGTGACTTTAAAATTTCCAATGATATAATAAGTACTTTATTATTTAGTTGAATTTTAAGGTGTGGCATGAGTTTTTGGCAAAAAATATCTCCAGAAAAGGCCATTAAATTATTAAATTATTGGCCTCCTTACCTTGGTGCAGGAATTAAAGTTCTATCAATCAACGATGAACGCACGAAGATCAGTGTTCAAATGAAACAAACATTTCTTAATACTAATTATGTTGGAGTTCACTTCGGCGGAAGCTTATACTCTATGTGTGATCCATTCTATATGCTCTTACTAAGTTTTCACCTTGGTAAAGATCATATTATTTGGGATAAAGCTGCTGAAATCGAATTCTTAAGTCCAGGCAAAGATATCGTCAAGGCCGAGTTCGAGATAAAGATGGAAGAAGTGAACAGGATTAAGCAAGAGGCAAGCGAAGCCAGAAAGATTCTTCCTGTTTTTGAAACTTTTATTTACGACAAAGATAATAAGAAAGTGGCCAGAGTAAAGAAAACACTCTACGTACGACGAAAGAGAAATGATTGAAAATAGTTGTTCATTATGAAAATAGCAATTGCCGGGGCCAATGGATTTATTGGTAGGAATCTCATTCAAAAGATTAAGGATAAGCATCTCGTAAGGGCCTTAGGCCGTAGTGAAGTTTATTCTGATGATAAAGTTGAATTCTCTAAGACGGATCTATTCTCTTATCATAGTACAAAAGAAGCTTTAAAAGATATCGATATCGCCATTTATCTCGTTCATTCAATGCTGCCTTCTTCAAGGTTATTTCAAGGAAGCTTTCGAGATACAGATCTGCTCTTGGCAGATAATTTTGCAAAGGCATGCCTACATAATAATGTGAAACATATTATCTATCTCGGTGGTTTAGTACCTACGGGTGAGAGTAGTGAACATCTTAAAAGTCGTCTTGAAGTTGAAGAAGTTTTCAAGTCGACAGGAATTCCCTATACGCTCTTACGAGCAGGTATGATCGTTGGCGATGGTGGCTCATCATTTGAAATTCTAAAAAATCTTGTGATTAATTTACCTGCTATGATTTTACCAAAGTGGACTAAGAGTCGCACCCAAGTGGTATTTATCGATGACTTATTAAGAGTTATCACTCAGCTTATTGGCGATGACAGATTTTATAATCGTATTATAAATATTGTTAATGGTGAAGATGTAACCTATGAACAATTAATTCGAAAAACTTCAAAGCGTTTCAGAAAATTCTGTCCAATGATTCCTGTACCGATTAATTACTTAAAATTATCTAAGTGGTGGGTTAGTGTTTTTGGTGAATCAGAAATTGAATTAGTTTCTCCATTGGTTGATAGTTTAAAATGTCATCTACCTAAAGTTGAAATTGACAGTGACATCGATAATTTAATAAAGATTCGAACATATGATCAAATGCTTGATCTAGTAAGAATTGAAAAGACAAAGAGAAAACCTCGTGTAGCACGACGTAAAGAAGAGAGGACTGTTCGTTCAATTCAACGTCTTGATAATCCTAGTCACCTTGAAATGAAAGAGTTAGCAAGTACCTATATAAAGTGGCTTCCGCGTTTTATTAGATTCATTATCTATGTTCACGAAGATAGGGGAAATATTACTTTTAATATTATTTGCATTAGGGCCCCATTGTTAACACTTAAATACATTGAGAATAAATCTAATTTAAGAAGGGCCAAGTTTCATATTATTGGGGGATTGTTAAGTGCATCTACTAATACAGGATGGCTTGAATTTAGAAGTGTGGCCAATGGTAAGTTTACGCTTGTCTCAATCAATGATTTCCGACCGTCTCTTCCTTGGTATATTTATTGTTACACACAAGCTCCTATTCATCTTATTGTTATGAAGTCCTTTAGTTCTCATTTGAAGCATTTAAAAATATCTTAAGTTTATCCGACTCCTTTACAGTGATAAAATTGGCTCATCTATAAGAGAAGATACACACGAAACTTAAAGGAGATTACCATGATTAGACGTTCGATTGTCCCACGAAAAAACTCAGTATTTAATTCTGATTTCTTCGGTAGTGCTAATTTTGACAATGAGTTTAGAGATATCATCTCTGGCCTTGAAGATATTTGGCAAGGTCGAGGAAATGGAAATTCTAATGCCTTTGGAGAGATGAAGGAAACTGAAAGTGCTTACTTACTCAGCATTGATATGCCTGGGGTAAAAAAAGAAGACCTGAATATTCAAGTCGATGATGGCCTAGTTACTATTGAAGCCGAACGTAAGACACTATTCGAAGATGGTGGTGGAGAGACTCGTCGTATTTCGCGCAGTTTAACTGTTCCTCATTTCATTAATCGAAGTGAAGTTCAGGCGCAACTTCAAGACGGAATTCTTTATCTCGCTCTACCAAAAAGTGCTGAGAAAAAGGCGCATAAAATTGAAGTTTCCGATGCGACAGAAAATTTTGTTAAGCTATTTGCTGATGAAAAAGAGAAATCATCTCATTAAAAAAAACTGAAAGTGCTAGGCATTGTTGCCTGGCACTTCTTTATCTAGTAAGTAGACAAAAATAGGGTGTTTAGATGTTATATGTACTTCACCGTAGGCTTTATTCGAAAGAGTAAGGCAACTAAGAGTTTTTACTCCTTTATCGCCATTGAGGGGATAATCACAAGCACCACTTATTGTTATTTCTTGTTCTTCAAGACTAAGAATTGAAAAAATACCTTCATGTGTAAAAGAGAAGTTACCGCTTGAGTTTGCGATAATTTTCTTTTCAAAATGACACCTTGTTTGGTGTTTTCTTTCTTTTAGAAAGTGGTGGATCGAGCCTAAAGTCACCATTTGATGATCTAGTCTTCCTCCTAAAAATCCAAAGAGCTTTATTTCGGTAATATTATCAGGGATAAGAGTTAATGCGTAAGTTAGATCTGAAAAGTCTTTGTTTTCATCCAACGTTATATCAAGATTATCGCTAGTTGTATTTGAATCATTATCACCAACTGAAAGGTAAGGATGATCGTCACTTGGCCTATGATTTAGGCCACCATCAACGTAAATGATTGGAGAATTAATAATATAGGGCAATGTTAGGGCCATTGGTCCAATAATTACTAATTTATTCGTTTTTGCTAATTCTTCATTAAACTCTGTAAGATTCATGATCACTTGTTCTTGATTATTTTTCTATAGAGATTATAACCTATCAATGATTAAAATATCCTCTAAAAAGAATGCCGATAATTCACTACGTCCACTGAGGTTTGATTTACTATAGATATTAGTGCAGTGTTGCTTAATTGTTTTCTCTGATGTGGATCTAATATCAGCAATCTCTTTTATTGTTAGGCCTTTTAACAATAAAAGTGAGATGTCTTTCTCTGATTTTGTTAATGCCCATTCATTTAATTGATCATTAATTTTTTCAGAGAGACCGCGTGAAAGATCTTGAGTTTTTCGTTTATAACTTTCTAGGTCAGATTTTAACTTTGTAACGTCTGAATTAATTCTTAAGTTTTCTTTTTTTGTAAATAGCCACTTGAACCATAGAACACCAGTTCCGATGAGACCTATGAACATTATGATGCCTTCTTCGATAACGTGCTCATATGTCGAGCCATCACTGATGTCCTCATAAATATCAAAAATAAGAAAAAGAGAGATAAAGAGGAAGAGTAATCCAGTAATTAGGCGTTCACGTTTATTAAGCATAGTTCTAGGACCTTAGTCGTATAAATATTGTATCTATCTGATAATACACATTTTATTTGGAATTAGGACTTTCGTCCAGTTACAAAATTTAAGGTTTTGAACGATTCTTTCTCTACGAAAGGAGGAACAAATGACTCGTATTGTTCACATGGAAACTTATAAACCAGATTACACTTACAAAACAGAAGAGATCATTGAAGCTGCCCAACGCCTGTGGCTGAAGAATGTTGATGAAATGACAAAACGTAAGGCCCTGAAAATATTTAAGGGCTCCAAAATAGATCAGCGTAGTGCGGTTGTCGATCTTGAGACTGTATTTTCAGACATAAGTTTTGAAGAGAAGAATAATATCTATAAAGCCAAAATGGTTGAGTACGGTAAGAGGTTATTGAAACGAACTTTTGAAAGATCTAATATTGATCCAAGTGAAGTTGACTATATCATCACAACTAGTTGCACAGGCTTCATGATTCCTTCAGTTGATGCTTATCTCGTCAATGAATTTGGTTTACGAAAAGATGTCGTTCGTTTGCCAGTAACAGAGATGGGATGCGCAGGAGGAACGTCGGCATTAATTTATGCAGATGAATTCTTAAAGGCCAATCCAGATAAAACAGCACTTGTTTTAACAATGGAAATACCAAGTATCACTTTCCAACTTAATGATCTTGATGCTGCCAATCTTGTTTCAACAGCAATTTTCTCTGACGGTTTTGCTTGTGCTGTTTTAAAAGGTGGCGAAGGTAAAGGTGCTCATATTATCGATACAGATATGTATAACTTTTCTCATGGTGAATACCTGATGGGATTTGAGCTAATTAACTCAGGACTTAAAATTGTTTTAGATAAAGATGTACCAAGTGCAATTGAAGGAAATTTTGAAAATATTTTCTTACCGTTTTTAGAGCGCAATGGCCTAAAGATTGAAGATATAGATAATTATATGTTTCACCCAGGAGGTAAGAAGATCATTCAAATGGTTGAAGACTATATTGGTGATTATGACAAAGATATTTCAGAGTCTAAGTGGGTTCTTGAGAATTGTGGGAATATGTCATCTGCGACAATTCTTCATATCTTTGACAAGGTTACAAGAGAAAGAGTTATTGAAAGTGGGCAGCGTGGTTATATGCTAGCATTCGGCCCTGGCTTTATGGCCCAAAGTATTCTTTTAGAGTGGAGGTCATAATAAAAGCGATCTTTAGGTCTCTATTTATTATCCTATTTCTAGGGGTCTTCGTTGGAATGTTGTTTTATACAAAGGATTTAAAACAAAAGAATCCGGAATCAATCTTCTTAACAGATAAGGGGATAGAACAGTTTAAGGCATTTCAGCAAGATTACCCAGAAGTAGATTCACTAGTCGTTTATACAAATGAAGTGGCGAGTCTTGAAGCGTATTCAAGTCTCGAAAACTTCGGTAAAGAGCTTGAGAAGATATGTCGTGATGAATGCTACTTTGTTTATCCTCATAATCTTGTTAAAGATCGCCATGAATTAGAAATTGAATTACAAAAGGGGACACTTGCAAAAGCAGAACTCATTTCAGCAAATCGCATGGGGCTGCTTATTTTTAATAATGGTGAAAAAAACCAACTAAAAGAAGTTATCAAAAGAGTGGAAGATGAAAATCGTTTCTTCTGTGCTGGCCATGAGTATACAAATTATCATCTAGATAAATCTTCAGCTCTTGTTCAAGAAAGACTTTTTCCGATTTTATTTATATTTTCATTCTTGCTTTTATTTGTATTTATTAAAAACTTCCTCACGACAATTGTACTTTTTATCCCATGTCTCTTTAGTGCACTTTTTGGCCTTAGTGCTATTAAGTATTTTTTTGGCACTATGAATATGGTGACATCAATTGTACCGCTGATGACATTTGTGATTATCCTTTCTCTTGGACAACACATTTATTTCTCTGCCAGAAAGGAAGGTTCTTTATCTAAGGCCCTAAAGCATAAAATTCGCCCAATAGCACTTATGCTTATTACAACTTTCATAGGCTTTCTTTCATTATATGTGAGTGAGATTTATGTTATCCGCATCTTTGGACTACTAAGTAGCATCATGATTTTATTGAGCTCTTTGCTTTCAATTATTTGGTTACTTAGTGTTGAAGGCTTATTAAAGCTCAATGAAGCTAAGGGAGTCATTCTAAAAAAATATCCACGAAAAAGTTTTTCGGCCCTCTCTTTCATGATCATTAGTTTTTTTTCAATTCTCTTAGGAGTTTGGGGTGGTAAAAATGTTGCAATCGTAACTGATGCAACTAAGTATTTCCCAAGGGAGACTAATATTGCAAAGAGTTTTAATGACATCGCTGTTTTAGCAGGAGGTGTACCTCTTTTAGAGATTGGTATGGGAGATCTATCATATGAGGAGTTAATAAAGCTTACACAAGTTGAAGATGAGTTAGGGGCAGTTCATGGTGTAAGAGTATTATCTCGAAACCTTGTTGTTAGAAAAATAAATGAAGCGTATAGTGGAAGTTATTCTCTACCGGATAATCAATTCGCCTATGCTGCGCTATGTTCAAAAGCTGCTGAAGGTATCAGGGAAGCTTACCCAATAGACTCACAATATAAAATTACATTACTTGGAACTCCTTTAAATGTTGATCAATATGAAATTTTATTAAATAAAGTAAAGGGGATTATAGGCGATAGAAGCTTTCGCCTCGATGGCCTATACTATAATTTAATGATTTCTCAAAAAGCAATGGTTCATACTCTTTCAAAGAGCTTTTTGTTAAGTTTGGTTATCATGGCCCTCATTGCTGTTATTTTTTTAAAACAGATAAAGCTTTTTGCCATTTTTATTCTAGTCAATACAATGCCACTTGGTTTGTCGCTAGGTTTTTTGAATATCATGGGGATGTCGTTAAATATTGCAACTGTTATGACTTATAGTGTGGGGCTCGGGATTGTCGTAGACAGTACTTTTCATCTACTACATTTCTTTGACCAAAAACAAGGTGACTTTAGCATTTATGTTGAAACAATCGTTAAGCCTATTCTAACGAGTTCGCTTACTCTTATTATCGCATTCTTATTATTTGGAATTTATGACTTTCTTCCTATTAGAGAGTTTGGGGTGAATTTATCTTTCATCTTGTTTTGTGGAATGATTTTCGATCTCTTTGTTCTGCCAACACTTTACTTAGGTAATGCGTCTCTAAGAGAGATTGTTGAGGAGTGGAAATGAATATTTATGATGTACTTATCATTGGTGGTGGTCCCGCAGGGGCATTACTTGGACACTTAATGGCTCAAAAGAATTCAAAAGTACTGATTCTTGAAAGAAATAAAGAGGTTGGCCGTAAAGTGTGTGGAGAATATCTTTGTCCTCAAGGAGTAAAGCTTCTTGATGAACTTAATTTACAATCAGTTTATGATGGCTTCTTACCTCTTAATGGGATGATGATACATACGCCAAAAGGCCGTCGTGTTAATAGCACATTCCCTACAAGTGAGGGAGGAAGGAGAAATTTTGGTGTCAGTGTTAATCGAAAAATTCTTGATCAGAGACTGGCCAAGCTAGCAAGTGAAAGTGGTGCAGACTTACGATTTGGTCAAAGTGTTGTGAGTTTTGAGTATTTAGGAACATATTGGAGAGTCGAAACAGCTGATAAAGAAGTTTATTATTCTCGTCTTCTTGTCGGTGCAGATGGACGAAACTCAATCGTTGCACGTCAATTGAAGCTTCAGTTACCCAATTCTAAAAAACGTATTGCTCTTCATGCTTGGCTCAATACTGACAAAGTTCCTATTCGAAAAGGACAGATGTTTATTTTTGAAAGAGGAAGCTATATTGGTGTCGATCCTATCTCGAATACTGAACTAAACCTCTCTCTTGTTTGTGGTGCCGATGAGATTAAACAATATGGAAGTGCTCGCAATACCTTCAAGTATTATCTTGAAAGAATTCAAGATGAGTTAGGGGTTACATTAGAAGAAGGTAGTAAGATACATACAAGTTTTCCAATTGAGCATAATGTAAAAGATGTCATTGGAAATAATGTTGCCCTAATTGGAGATGCCGCGGGTTTTATTGATCCAATAACAGGAGAAGGTATCTTTAATGCTTTATTAACAGCGAAGATGTTATTTGAAAGTATTAATATTTCAAAAATCTGTTTTGATTATAACTCTTCCTTACAAGTTTATAGGCACAAAAAAGAAAAATACTTTCGTGAGAAATCATTTCTTAATACTGGTTTCCAGTGGTTGATTCGCCGTTCATGGCTAATTGAAATTGTTGCTAAATTTTTAAATCACAGTAAAGAAAGAAGAGATACCTTTATTGGAATCATTGGAAATATTCACACTCCATTAAAAGGTCTTTTAAAGATTATTATTTCATGAGGTTAATATGAAACTGTATAAAGTTATTTTTATTTTTATTCTTCTACAAGTAAGTACAATTGCAGCATCAAAGCTATCACTAAAATATGATAACTTTGAGCAAGCCGCTAATGCTCAGAATCGTATTATATTTAACATGTCTTCGACAAAAGCAGGCCTTATTACTACAGATTTTCAAGGTGTCGTTAAAGGTGCAAAGATAACATATACGAAAGACGGCATGGGGAGTTACAAAGATATTTCGATTCAAATTGATGCCAAGAAATTAGATACAGATAATGAGTCTCGTAACGAAAAAATGTATGAGAAGTGTCTTGAGGTAGAAAAAAACCCACATATTAATGTTCATATCCCTGGGCCAATTAGACTGGGTGAGTTAAATAAGGGAACTATTGAGGTTCGAAATAAGAAACATTCTATCGATATTTTCATCGAAAGATTGGCCAGCGCAGACGGTCAAATGTCTTTGGTTGGCAAGGCCGTTCTATCACTGAAAAAGCTCGAAATCCCGGATCCATCGATATGGATCGCAACTGTGCATGATGATATTGAGGTTAATTTTTACTTAATTCTATAGTGTGATTTCAGCGCTTTATGAAGATTTATTGCTAAATCGATAAATTTTATCAATACATTTTAGCGATAAAATGTTAATTATAAAGTTGTGAACTGGGCCAGGGCATTAATTTTAACATTCACGTTTTTCCTATCAATCTTTCCAAGCTTAGCGATGGATAAGTACGAGATACTTATACTGCACTCTTACTCTCGAGATAGTATTTGGACAGATCTTATTGATCAGTCGATTAAGAAAAACCTTCATAGTGAAAGCAATCACTTAGATGTTTATACCGAGTATATGGACTCTAAGCGATTCTACGGGCGAGACTATGGTGAGAGGCTCTATAATCTATTCTCAATAAAGTACTCTGATCGAAATATTAAATTAATTATTACTTCAGATGACAATGCGTTTGCCTTTGCCATGAAGTATCGAGACAAACTTTTTCAAAATAGTCAGATTATTTTTACCGGTGTTAACGGCTACAGTGATGAATTTAAACAGAAATATCGACTCGAAAAAAATTACACCGGACTCGTTGAGAGTTTCAAAATTGATAAAATGCTCGAGCTTTCTCAAAGCCTGCATCCAAAAGCTAAAAAATTCTATGTAATTAATACGATTCATACACCATCAGGTAAGTATTTAAAGAAAGAATTTCAAAAATCAATTTCCAAGTTAGGACTCGCAGATAAAGTTGAATACCTAGAGGATATATCAGCAGATAGCCTTTATAAGAAAGTTGAAAATTTAGAAAAAGGATCGTTTGCTCTTTATGGCGGTTTTTCTCGTGATCGTGATGGAAATTTTTTAGACTTTGAAAAAAACCTTCGTGAGTTAGCAAGGCGCTCAAACGTGCCAATTTATGGTTTCTTGAAATACTATTTGCCTTACGGCCTGACTGGTGGATATTTTACAAGTGGTGAGCTCTACGGGAAGAAAGCAGCTTTAATTGCTAATCAGATTATTGCTGGTGAAGACATTAATTCGATTGCTATAGTTGAGGATGTCGAGGCACCAGCTATTTTTGATTACGCTAAAATTGTTAAATTTGGTCTTGATTTCCATAAGCTACCAGTTAATTCACAAATTATAAATCGTAATAATAAATTGCTGCGCTTCTATGAAGAGTATACTTTCGAGTTTTGGTTTATTCTTTTTTCTTTTGCGTGTTTATTTATTAGTTTAGTTGTTCTTGCTTATCATTTTGAGCAACAAAAGAAGCATAAGAAAGAAGTTCTTCGAATCAATGAACAATTAGAGGATAGAGTTGAAAAAAGAACAAGACAGTTAATTGAGCAGCAGTCGAAACTTATCAATTCTGCAAAGCTTGCTTCGATTGGAGAGATGGCAAGTGGGATCGCTCATGAAATTAATAACCCACTAACAATCATTGATTTAAGTGCTTATCGAATTATTCAATTGTCAGATAATGAAGTTGTCTTAAAGTCGGCAGAAAAAATCAAACTAACTGTTGATCGTATTTCAAAAATTATTAAAGGACTCAAGCAACTGGCCAAAGAGGATGCTAGTCTAACTAGTGAACTCGTGAATATTAAGGTTGCTATTGAAGATGTCATTTCAATTTGTCAGGCAAGATTTAGAGAGAACGAAATTCACTTTAAGATTGATGTCGACGAGAACCTAAAGGTTCATGGGGCACCAGTACAGATTTCACAAGTGGTTTTGAACCTTCTCAATAATTCTTTTGATGAATTAGTTCAGGGAGATAGTGAGCGCTGGATCAAGCTCGAAGGAAAAAAAGAAAAGGATATCGTTGAAATTTCAGTGACAGATTCTGGAAAAGGCATTTCTGAAGAGATATTTGAAAGAATCATGGAGCCATTCTTTACTACTAAGGTTGATCAAAGAGGTACTGGACTAGGTCTAAGTATTTGTAAGAATATAATTGAGCATCATAAAGGCCGTATCTTCGTGGATAGGTCGAGCCCTAACACCCGTTTCGTTATTCAGCTACCAACTGCCTAAATAACTGATTACAATACGAAGATTAAGTGATATTTATTTAGAATGATTTTACTTAAGGCTGTCTATCGACTAATTTTCATTTTATTTATTCTTATTTCTTCACTTACTAGTGCGGCAGGTTCTTATGATATTCTTATGCTCCACTCATATGAAAAAGGGAATATTTGGACGGAAGAAATTGATAGCTCCTTTCGTTTTCACTTACAGAGTCGTCATAAATATTCAATGAATTTTTATACAGAGTATATGGATTCTAAAAGATTTTTTGGACGCGATTATGATGAAGCCTTAGCAGAACTCTACGCGACAAAATTTAGCTCTCATAAAATTGATTTAATTGTAACAACTGATGATTATGCCTTTGATTTTGCAATCAAGTATCGAAGAGAGATTTTCAATGATGCTCCCATAATTTTTAGTGGTGTAAATGGCTATGATAAGTTTAAGCGTGATATCTACCGAACTGAAAAGAACTTTACTGGAGTTGTTGAAACATTTGATGTGATACCTACAGTTAAGGGTGCTCTGAAAATTAATCCAACTGCCACTAAGATATATGTGATAAATACGCAGTTTTCTCCCTCTGGTCGTTATCTTAAAAAACAATTTGAAAGCTCGTTTGAAAAAATGCAGCTAAAGCAAAAAGTTATCTATATTGAAAATTACAATATGGAAGAAATCTATGAAATGGCCAAGCATTTTGAAGATGATTCAATTGTTCTCTTTGGGGTTTATGCTAGAGATCGTGATGGAAAGTACTTTAAATTCGATGAAAATATTAGGACTCTTAGCAAGTACTCTAAGCAACCAATCTATGGTTTTCTAAAGTTCCTACTTAATAAAGGGATAGTTGGGGGAAATCTCTCTGATGGTAGGGCCTATGGCCGAGAAATCGCTCGTATGGCCGATGAGTACATCTATGGAGAAAAGAAAATTTCAGAAATTCCTATCATAACTCATTCTATTAATGATCTTGTTTTTGATCTGGATCAATTAAAGAGATATAAGATTAATATCAATAAATTGCCGGAAAACTCTAAGATCATTAGTTACTCGTCTAGCTTTTTCCAATTCTATCACGAGTATAAATCAGAGCTTCTCGTTGTTTTTGCTTGTTTTGTTTGTCTTTGTATTTTCTTTTTTATTTTACTTTATTTCTTCGAAAAACAGCGCAGTTATAAGGATTCGCTTATTAAAGTGAATGAGAAACTGGAAAGAAATGTCCATGACCGAACTGTACAGCTTGTTCAGCAGCAATCTCAAATTATTAACTCGGCAAGACTGGCATCGATTGGTGAGATGGCAAGTGGTATTGCTCATGAAATTAATAATCCTCTCACGATTATTGATTTAAGTGCTAATCGAATTTATCAAAGAACCGGTCTCGAAAGTATCAAGAAAAATGCTGGGCGTATTTCAAGCACGGCATTTAGGATTTCAAAGATCATCAAAGGCCTAAAGCATCTCGCAAAAGATGGAGACAAGTCACGATTTGAAGACTTCCACCTTATTGAAGCAGTTGAGGATGTAACATCACTTTGTTATGAGAAATTTAAAGAAAATGATATTGAATTCAACATTAATGTAGATGAATCGATTATTATCAATGGCTCTGTCGTGCAGGTCGCACAGGTACTTCTAAATCTCATTAATAATTCATTTGATGAACTTATTAAAGTAAATGGTGAAAGACGAATTAATCTTAAGGCAGTACCAATTAGAAATTATGATAAGGACTATGTTGAAGTTTCGATTACAGATACAGGTCGAGGTATCCCTGATGATATAAAAGCTAAAATAATGGAGCCTTTCTTTACAACAAAGAAGAAGAATAGGGGAACGGGATTAGGTCTTAGTATTTCAAAAAGTAATATCGAAAAACATGGAGGGGAGTTTTACCTTGATGAAGACTCTTTTTTAACTCGTTTTGTGTTCACTCTTCCACTTAAAAGAGCGTAGTGGCACATTAGTGCCACCGATTATTAGTTAGCTCGTCTATCAAAAATTAGTCTAACACGCTCTCCGTCGCAGACTTCAGTTTTTTCATCAAGAATATCTACGGCTATATAGCGAATACCTCTTTTTGATGCTTCATAAGCTGATGATTGAAGCTTGCTCTTTAGTAGCTCTTCATTTGCGACACATTCACTTGCATCCCCATCTGTCATTGATTTTGTATAATCAAGCTCTAATGTTCTTGTCTCTCTAGCACGATTAAAGAAGAGGCCGAAGTTACAAGTCTGACCTGATGTCGTTACCCAAGATGACTCAATTGAGAAAACATTTAGGTCACTATCTGCCGTTAAAAGATCAAAGTTAATTCCTGTATCTGAAAAAAGTTTTGGAGTCGTTGTATATTCAACTTTATAACGACTAATGAATTTTCCACAATCATAACCAGTACCTTTTACAAGGTAAGTAGTGCCTGTTGGTAGTGGCCATATTTGAGCAATGGCCGGACTCGATAGAAGTGTTACTAATAGAATTAGTTTCTTCATTACAAACTCCTAAGAAATTTAATGAGATCGTTACGATCTTTCTTTGTTAACTTTATAAAATTATTCTTTGCTTGCTTGGCCTCTCCACCATGCCAGAGTATGGCCTCTTGTAAATTACGTGCTCGTCCATCATGAAGATAGCGAGTATGACCATTGACTGTTTTTACAAGGCCAAGTCCCCAGAGTGGCGGAGTACGCCATTCTCTTGTCGTGGCCTTAGCTTCAAATTGATATGAACGAGTATCATCGGCCAATTCATCACCCATGTCGTGTAGTAGCATATCTGTATATGGGTAGATTTTTTGATTATTTAATACTTCAAATTTCGAATTTGTACCTGTTGTAAACTCAGGTCTGTGGCATGCTTGACAATTTATTTGATGAAAAACTTTTTTACCATTTAATACACTCGGACTATTGAAATCTCTTCTTACTGGGACAGAAATTAATTGCGTATAAAGTGTAACTTTATCTAAAAGTTCATTAGAGATATCTTGCTGTGTTTGTTTCTCTAGGCAGTCAATTTGGACAAGACTACACTCCTCAGTTGGAAAGAGGGAACTTGTTATACCGAGATCACCATTGAAAGCTGCAGCATTTTGTTCTAGCAGGTTTGGACGTGAAGCTTTCCAGCCAAAGCGTCCAAGAGTTTGTCTTTGTTCAACTATTGAAAAGACATAATTTGCACGGCCTGAAATACCGTCATTATCTAAGTCCTCGGGATCAGCTCCTGCAAGGATATCTTCTTCATTTATATTCTCAAGAAGTCCAAGTCCAATCATTTGTGGAGCGACTCTCGGTGAGACAATTGTGTTGTTGCCTAATTTTCCATAAGCTAGTTTTCTAAAGATGTAATTTGGTTTTTTAAGTTCATAGGCTTGGCCATCAGCAAATTTGCCCTTTATGGTTTCAAACTTAGCGAAGACTTCACCTTCGCCTTTAACACCTTCAATACTGTGAGGTTGAAATTGATCTCCATATTTTGAATGTGGAGTGGTTTCTCCATTAGCACCAATTTTTTTTAAGCGAAAGAGAAGAGAGATATCAGTTTTTCCGTCAACATCTGGAAGGCCTCGTCCACGTCCATCAAGTAGGTGGCATGCTGTACAAGATGTTGCATTAAAAATTGGACCAAGGCCATCTCTTAATGGAGTAGATGAAGGTGAGGTAACCCAAGCTCCTTTAAAAAAGCTATTACCTACTTGAAACTGACGCCTTAACATTCCACGTGTCCCACTCATAGGGTGTGAGAAAGCATTAACTGAGAGGTCCAGTGTAGTCCCGGCACCGGCCGGGAACTTATCACTGGAGTAAGTATTGAGACTAAATACGCACAAAAATGTAAGAAGGAGAGCTCTTACCATTGTACTGGCGTCTCAAGTTCTTCAGAAATTTCTACAAGCTCAATTGCAAGTTGTTCCATCTCTTCGATAGAAGCTAGGATTTCTGGTCTTGCATTCTCGTCAAGGATTGCTTGATCAAATGGTACAGGAAGACCAGCTAGCATTTTATTGATCTTTGCAACTCTGTTATCAATTGTAGTTGCAAGAACAGTGTTGTCTGTTAGTGCTAGGATTCCTGTTGCTTTAAGTACATTTGCAATACCCCAGAAATTCCACTGGATATCCATATGAGTCATATCTGAGAAACATGAGTGCTCATCTTCTTGGCCTTGAGTTTCCCAAGCTACGAACATTCTTTCACCTGAAAGCTCATCACCAGACATGAAGATCATTCCTGAAAGAATATTATTAAGAGATTCTTTTTGATCTTTTGCTACAAATTCAGCTCTATAGTTAGCTTTATTTGGTGCCCAAGCATCAACAAGTGTTTGAAGGTGATCTATTAAAAGATCTGTTGCTGTTGAAAGGTATACAGCTCGTCTTTGTGCGTTCTTTCCAAGACCGATTACATAGTCTGTATGAGGTCTGTCACCAGCACCATCAATAGATAGATCTTGTCCCCATAATAGGAATTCGATTGCGTGGTAACCAGTTGAGATATTCTTTTCACCGTTAAGCTCGTTAAGTGATGAAAGAAGTTCTTTATTAATTACTGGGTAATCAGCAATATTATTTACGATACCTGCATTAGGAGCACCTTCAACATAGTCGATATATGCTTCATCAAGTGGCCATGCATTTAGTAATCCTTCTGGTCCTTCATCGCTATCGATAGGGCCATTGTAGAATCTAAAAACTTCTGATTGGCCATATGGAGCTCTTGCTTGTCTCCAAGACTCTCTCGCCATCTCTAGAGTCATTACCCCAGGGTTAGAGATGAAGAATTCGACGTCTTCCTGAAGTACAATCGCCTTATCAAGAGACTCTGAGTAAGTTTTATAAACAAGATTTGAATAGCCTTCAATTACTGACTGCGCAGTTGTTGCAGCAGTGGCATTCATACCTAAGCCTAATGAAATCAATAAGATAGATCTTTTTAACATATTATATCCTTTGTTAGTAAGATTGGTTGCTTGTTTGAACTATGGTTTGATACATCAAACTAAAGTTAATATCAACGATTAAGTTCATTTTTTATAGGAATAGACTTTATTTACTTAGGGTGATTTAATTTTTCCTATGTATTTCACTAGATTTCTCATACTTATACTTATTTCATTTAATGTATTCTCCTTACCAATTGGTCATGAAGCAGGATTTCTTGGAAATACAACTGCACGTCCTGGTGACATAGGCGCGGCCTTGGTATTTCCATCGGCCACGGCCTACCTCAAACACGATGAGATTAAAATTTATTTTGGCCTCATGTACGCTAGACAAGATATTGATGTAGAGGGAACAGCTGGTAGCGATTTTGAGAGTCAGTTCATTCCTTATTTCACAGGTTTTGCAGGGGACTTCTTTGGCATAACATTCACGAATTTTGTTACCTATAGTGGAACAAATAATGGAACGATCAATTTTAGTACGAATGAATTTAAAGGAAGTGCAGATATTCAGGCCGAAGAAACGGTGCTTGGAATTAGCGCAGCAAAGAAGCTAAATGATAAATTCGCCGTCGGTTTTTCTGGTAGTCTTGATATTCAGTCTTCAAAAACATTTGCTACTTTCTATGGGAATATTGCTGGTAGGGAATATCTTGAAACAGTAAATGATCGAACAAAGTATATTATTATTAACACTCTTTTAAGTGCATCTTATATCGAAAGGAAGCACTTTTTGAGTGCTTCGGTTCTCTTTCCTGGGATCAAATATTCTTCATCAAGTACTCAGGAGAGCTTTTCTCGTGTTGATGCAGATCCGGCCGTATTTAATAGAGTTGTAAGTAAACCGAGTTATAAGAGTAATACGGGATTAAATATTGGCTACAGTTACTTATCATCAGATAGTTGGTCGCCTTCATTTGAAATATTCTATGATATTTCTAAAGATATTATTTCTTTTGATCCGAACCAAGAGCAAAATCGAAATAACTTTTCAGATGATATATGGCTTAAATTTGGATTGAGTACTCCTGAATATACGATGTCTAAATTTTACAAAGGAACAACTTACTCATTTTTATTTGGCCTTCAATACCGTGAGATAGAGAATCGTGTTACGGAAGACTTACCGAGCAGTATCTCTCGAACGTATGAAGCTTCGCTTGGATTTAAGCTTTCCAATCGAAAAGCTAGCCCAATTTTTGGCCTTTACTACCAGAAACAAGACAGTACTTCTGATAATAGTGTGGTAGGGCTCATGTACTCTTCTAATTACAATATTTTTGACTAATTTATGTAGACTTGGATCTATATTGTGGTGTAATAAGTCTCGTTCTATTTAGGCTTTCTCTGGAGAATTATTATGAGCACAATGGCCCAATTTTTTAGCAACAACTATCGTCACTTTAATGCCGCTTCACTTGTTGATGCATCAAAGGCATATGTTGATCATTTAAAGAGTGGGAAGAAGATGATGATCACTCTTGCTGGTGCCATGAGTACGGCCGAACTTGGGGTTTCTCTTGCTGAAATGATCCGCCAAGATAAAGTCCAAATTATCTCTTGTACTGGTGCAAACCTTGAAGAAGATATCATGAACTTAATCGCATATAACCACTACAAGCGTATTCCAAACTACAGAGACCTAAGTCCTGAAGAGGAAGAAGAGCTACTTGCTCAAGGTTTCAACCGCGTAACAGATACATGTATTCCAGAAGAGACTGCATTTAGAAAGTTACAAAAATATCTTTTTGAAGAGTGGTCAAACGCTGCTAAAGCAGGGGAGAGACTTTTTCCTCACGAGTTCCTATATCGAATTCTTCGTCGTGAAGACTTTGCGAAAGAGTTTGAAACAGATGTTGCAAATTCTTGGGTTATGGCCGCTTGTGAAAAGAACCTTCCAATTATCGTTCCAGGTTGGGAAGATTCAACGACAGCAAATATTTTTGCTTCATACTGCTTAACAGGAGAGCTTGAGCCTTCTCTTGTTAAGAATGGTATCGAATATATGATGTTCCTTGCTAAGTGGTATCCTGAAAACTGTGGAGATGGTGGTATTGGTTTCTTCCAAATTGGTGGCGGGATCGCGGGAGACTTCCCAATTTGTGTTGTTCCAATGCTTAACCAAGATATGGAAGATGATGTTCCTCTATGGTCATACTTCTGCCAGATCTCTGATTCGACTACAAGTTATGGTTCGTACTCAGGTGCTGTTCCAAATGAAAAAATCACTTGGGGGAAACTATCTTCAAAGACTCCAAGGTTCATTATCGAATCTGATGCGACAATCGTTGCACCACTTGTTTTCCATTACGTATTGGAAAACTAAGATCATTGCTCTAAGATAGATGGGCATGAGAATACAATTTTTATACAAATTTGGGGCATTCTTTTTAGGATGCCTTTTTTGTTTCCTCTTACATTCACAACTAGGCTGGTCTCCAGTCTTGGCCTCCGCTTCTGTAGGTTTGATTGCAGGTCTTATTCCAATGAGAATGACATTGCAAGCAGCGGTCTATAGTGGAAGCTTTGCAGGAATGTGCTCAAGTGAGTTAGTGACTAATTACTGGGAAATTCTTGGGATCTCTCTCATTGGTGCAATTTTATATTTTTATACTTTAAGAATCTTTCAAGGTTTTGGTGGAAAGCTTGGAACAATTGCCTTTGTTAGCGTTGCTTTATTCTTCTTTATCAAGGGGAGTATTATATGATAACCGCAATTGGAGTTTCTCTTATTGGAGCGCTTTCGACTTTTCATCTGTCTCGTCTAAAGACGTTTGGGGCCATTAGAGCTTCCGCTCTTTTAACAATAATTGCCTATGCAATTTTATATCTTACAGTTCCTAACTACGAAATGATGGCCGTGATATTCTTTGGTTCTACTTTTGTTGGAATGAGCTGTCCCACAAAAATGCATAATTATACTATTGTCATTGGTTCAGTTTTCTTTGCTCTTTTTTTTCAATACCTTGTTCCGCACCTTAAGGGTTACGGTGGAGCACTTGGAATAAGCGCATTCTTGAGCGTTTTAGTCATCCAATTGGTTTTGTATTTTGGACGTAAACTTGCCAGATTAAGTTAAGATTGCCATCATTTTTATATGAGACAACTTATTCTAATTATAGCAGCAACAATATCTACACTTTCTTATGCACTGGAGACAGTCCAAGTTACTGGCAGTATCGAAATCGATGCACCTATTGAAGAGGTGTTTGAATTTGTAGCGGATCCAATGAATGATCATCATTGGCGAAGTGAAGTTAATGATATGGCCACAAACTCAAGAACATTTGAAGTTGGTAGCACATTTAGAGAAGATGCTTGGATCGGAATTCGTAAAAACTTTATAACAACAACAGAGCTAATTAAATTGAATGCTCCTTATCAGGCATTATTTGAAACTGTTAGATCAAATCCATACTTTTTAAGAAGCAACCGCATGTTTAATGAAAGTGAAAACGGAACTCTTTTTACTTATGTGGTGGACTTTGACCGTCGTATGATTAAAGAGACCTTTGGCTTTAATGCAAAGCCAGAGGTCGTCGTTAAATTATATGGTGTTCTGATGAAGAAATATTTGAAGAAATTAAAAAAGAGACTAGAGTAGTGTTTCTCTAACTATCATAAAGATCCCCATTACAATTAAGAAGTAGCCAAAAATCTTTTTTAATTTATCTTGTGGAAGTTTATGAGTCAGTGCTGATCCAAGTTGTGATCCAACAATGGCAAGAGCTGTAAAGATTGCAATAAATTGGTAATCTAACTCAAGATTAGGAGAGTTGATAATATTTCCTACAAATCCAATGAGAGAGTTAATTGCAATAATTAGAAGAGAAGTTCCAATGGCCTTCTTCATTGGTACGTTAAAAAAGTTTACAAGTGCTGGAACAATTAAGAACCCACCTCCAACTCCAATGAGACCAGTGACAATACCGACAACACTCGCTGCCCCAAAAATTGTTAGATTTGATGATGATTTAACCTTGATATTCTTGCCATTTTTAAGCATTGAAACTGAGGCCAGTAGCATAATTCCTGCAAAGATATAAAGTTGAACTTGTCCACTAATGAAAGAAGCGAGATAGGTACCAAGATAAGTGGAAAGCATTGTCATAGCACCAAATTGAAAGGCAAGTTTAACCATAACATTACCATTCTTATGATGTCTTAGTGTCCCCATAAAGCCTGTTAGACCTACAATTGCTAAACTCATTGTAATGGCGATTTTAGGGTCAATTTTTACAATATAAACCAGGATTGGAACCACTAGAATTGAGCCCCCGCCGCCTAAAAGACCAAGAGTTGTTCCTGCAATAAGTGCTAATAGATATGCCATGTTAATTTCCTCCTGAAATCAGTATAGGGGATTAATTTTTCTTAAACCTTGATGGGGGTCAATGTATTTTCCCATAAATTTATTTACTCTATGATAGGAGGAAATTATGGATAATTTAAATATAAAAACATTCTTTGATGAGCAAACTTACACACTAACTTATGTTGTTTATGATGAAGTGACGAAGGATGCTGTGATTATCGATCCAGTTCTTGATTATGATCAGGCATCATCAACTATCACAACAGAGTCAGTTGAAAAGGTTGCTATCTTTGTTAAAGAAGCGGGACTTAAGCCTCACTATATTCTAGAAACTCACGCTCACGCGGATCACCTTACAGGAGCATTAAAGCTCAAGGATTTCTTTCCTGGTGTGAAAGTGGCAATAAACGAGAATATCAAGATTGTTCAAGAAGTATTTGGTGAACGATTTAATATTCTAAAAGAGATTAAACTTGAGGACTTCGATGCTTTCTTAAATGAAGAAGCGCCACTTGTTGCTGGAACTATTGAGATCAAAACGATTTTCACTCCTGGACATACTCCGGCATGTTCTTCATTTGTAATTGGAAATAATGTTTTTACGGGAGATGCTCTTTTTATGCCAGATTATGGTACAGGAAGATGTGACTTTCCTGGTGGGGACGCAAATGCTCTTTATGATTCAATTACAAATAAACTTTACACGCTACCAGACGAGACTAATGTCTATACAGGACACGACTATCAGCCAGGTGGAAGGGAGTTAAGGTATAAGAGCACAATCGGTGAGAATAAGAAAACGAATGTGCATCTTAAGGCCGAAACTAGTCGCGAAGAGTTTGTAAAATTTCGCACAAGTCGCGATAAGACGCTTGCTGCTCCAAAACTTCTGCTACCGAGTATACAAGTAAATATTCGTGGCGGGCATATGCCTGCACCTCAGGATAATGGTGTAAGATACCTTCAAATGCCACTAACATTTAAAGATTAAGGTTCATATGAGGGCACTATAAGTGCTCTCTTTTTTTTTCTTCTGCTAAAATCTCATCTTTTGCCTGACTCTGTAGATCTTCTACTTCATCAAATTCATCCATGATTTCAATCCCAAAGAAGGTCTCAACAATATCTTCAAGTGTGATTACCCCAAGTATTGTGCCGTAATCATCACTAACCATGGCGATATGTTCTTTTTCTCGAATGAAGCGTTTGAAGAGGTTTCGAAGAGGAGTCTGGCGATTAATAATAGCAATGGGCCTGATGATATCTAATTCATAAAGCTTTTTAGCGCTATTGTCTTCGATAATTGATTTGGCAATATCCTCTTTATGGATGTAGCCACTGATGTCGTTAACATTCTCACCATAACATGGGATACGTGTAACAGGTGCCTTTAGATCGTAAACAGATGAGATAGTGTCTTCAATATTAACCATGAAGACCTTGCGTGCGGGAGTCATAACTTCTTCAATCACTTTTCGTGAAGCGAGTAGGGACTCTTTTAAAAATTCACCTTCATCTTTGGCAAGGGCCTTCGTTTGCACACCTAGCTCAATCATTGATTCGACTTCTTCACGACTCATTTTATGCTCAGGATCAGTTTTTAACATCCTCATTAATGTCATTGAAATAAATAGAATCGGCTTAAGGATAAAGATTAGTGGCGGTAGAATCTTTAATAAAAATGGAGTTAAACTTTTCCAATAATGGTGTCCGAGAGACTTTGGAATAATTTCTGAAAGATAGAGAATGGCCAAAGTTAAGACAATAGAAACAGCGGAAAGATAATACTCTAGGTTTGCACCACTTATTCCCATATCTTTAAATATTTGAATCGACTCTGAACCTACACCTGCTGCACCAAGAGTATGGGCAAAAGTATTAAGTGTGAGGATTGCGGAGATGGCCTCATCTTTATTTGAGGCATACTTCTTTAATGCTGAGGCATAGCTACGGTTCTGACGCTGAGACGCTAAGATGAAACTAGGGGTAATTGATAGCAGAACTGCTTCCATGATCGAGCATACAAAGGAGACGCCAATCGAGATGACTATATAAACAATTAGCATTTTTATACTTTAAATTGGCTTTAATTTTGTGTCAAATTAAGTAACGGCCAAAAATGATGCATAATATATATTAATTTTTAGTACCTTATCGTTTTTCTCGGTTTTGGGCACTTGTTCATAATGATAGCTAAGGGGCCAAGTTTAAGTTAAAATAGTGAGGATTAATACAAAATTGAGGTTTATATGAAAGTAACTGAATTTATGACTAAAGATGTAACAACTTGTCGCGATACTCAAACTGTTGCAGATGCAGCAAAAGCAATGCTTGATCTAGGTGTGAGTGTTATGCCAATCTTAGATAGCGCTGACAAATTAGTTGGTATTGTAACTCAATCGGACTTCATCGGTAGAGAAGTAGAAATCCCACATGCTCTTGCTTCTATTAAGAGACTATTTGGAATGGACTATAATCTTGGTGACGTTGAAGATATTTATAAGAAAGCTAAGAATAAGCCTCTTTCAGAGATTATGACAAAGAATGTAACGACTGTTACTTCTGACTACTCTCTAACAGCTGTAGTAGAGCTTATGATGAAAAAACAACTTAAGAGAATTCCTGTTTGTGATGGGGATAAGCTAGTTGGTATTATTACTAGAAAAGATATTTTAAAAGCTTTCGAAAGCGTAAAATAATAAAAAAGGCCTCGTGTGAGGCCTTTCTATTTTATTGCATCTCTGCTGTCATTTCACATTCAACTGAATCTACATAGTACCAGTTAGCTTCTTTTGTATTGTGGTCATAACCATCAAATAGCCAAGACTCAACTGTAATTTCGTAGTGATCAAACATATTTTGATCGTATCTTTGCTTTCCTGTGAAAGTTGATACGAACTTGTAATCTACGATCCCTTGATCAACAACAACTTTTTCTTTCTTTGTTGCTACAAGAGTAAGGTCTTTCATTACGTTACACTCGTTGATGATTGCATCAACGATTTTGTCGTTGTGACGAGCTTCAAAAGTTGAGTTGATAATTGAAGCTGATGCCGAAAGTGTCATTAGTGCTACTAAAATAAATTTCATTTTTTTCTCCGTTGTTTATACGTGTATTAATAATTAAAGATTACAATTTCCTTTCACATCAGATAGTAATTGAATGGAAAGCTTCTCTTCGTAACGGCGCCAGTTACTATAATCAGCATCTTCAATTTCGATCTTGATGTCATTAAGGTTATTTCCAATATTATCTAAGTGTGTAAGCTCAATTTTGTAGTAGTAATCAGTAATACCCTGATCAACTTTATCTTTTGTAATTGCAATGTTTTTAATATTAAAGCGCTCTTGTGCTATTCCTAGAGAGCACTTCGTCAGTTCTTTTGAAAGATAATTTCTAATTTCTTTTTGAATCTCAAACTGTCCTGTTAGGATTACTTTTCCACGCTCAACACCGTTTCCAGCATAAGTTGTAAGGCAAATTAGTAGCAGAGCAATTAGCTTTCTCATTAATTATTATCTCCAAATTTTATTAATGAATGAGTTCTATAATTCCGATAATCCATTGAAAAGTATTCTATTAGGCGATAATCGCCTGTCAGGAGATTTATGGTTCACTTTGGTCAAGATTTGGTTAAGATTAGAAAGGCATACGGGCATAAGAGTGCGAAATCATTCTATGAAATGTTGGCGAAGAAGGGATTGGAGTGCAATTATCAATATTTCGTTAAGATTGAAAAGGGGAGTGCATTTCCTTCGTCTGTTATCGTTAATCAAATTGCAAAGTGTTTAAAAACAAAAGATGCAAATGCACTTATTCTGAGCTTTTGTCGTAATCAATTTTCTTCTTTTGATTATTTATTCAAGGAGAGTAATCAGGAAGAGGAGAAGCTGGAAGAAGTTATCTCAAAGGCCAATCAGGGGCAACGCTACCTTTCTGTTATGCAAATAAATGCTCTAGCACAAACAAAGTCTCATTACTTCCTATTTCTCATTTTAACTCTTTCAAGAAGTGCTCTCGATATTAGGGAGCTTAAAACATACTCCATTAAAAAGAGTGTTGTTAATGATCTTATCAAGGCCGAAATTGCCTTTGAACAAGATGGCCTAATCTATGCTAGATCAACTGAATTTCGCTTTCCAAAAGAAGAAAGTGAGACAATTAGCAAGGCATATGGGAAGTTTGATGATTGGGATATGGAGTTTGGTAAAAACTTTAAGTTTCAAAATCTAGTGAATAAAATGATGATTCGTAGAATATCACCAAGATATCTTTCTCTTATTAAGAATCAAATTGATTCGATATCAGATATTGTGCGTTTATCAGATGAATCAGATAATCGTTATAATAACGAGGTTCTCCACTTACATATCTCTCTTAATAGAGGGCAGTTACCTGGTTAGTTTAGGAAGTACTCTGCGATACCATGTAAACCATTTTGGTGGAATGGGAAAACGATACGATTTGGTTTTCCATTTGCCGCAGGCTTGTAGAGGATACGATAACCGTGACAAGCGGCCGTTCCTGGAATCGGAAGAACTGTTCGTAAATCACTAACAGTATCCCACTTAATTAGTTCGTAGTCTTCTGTACAGCCATAAATGATGCTTCCTACTTTTACAATAGAACTGAAACTTGTCGCACCGTAGTTAAACGATGAGAAAGAAGTATAGTTATTTGATAAATGTCTAAATGTTTTAGCACCACTTCTATCGTATTCCATTTCAAAAAGTATTTTTCCAGCACTACTATCCCAAGTCGATGCATTCCAGTGTTGTCTAACATTTTTTAAAACACAATTTTCCCCTGGCCCTACTGGACAAGAACCTGCTCCAGCATGGACGCCTCCACCTGTTCCTGCAATAAATTGAGACATTCCATCCGTTGTTGTATAGCGGAAGATCGAGTTATTATTTGCAGTTCCCGACCAAGAGTAGTGTCCAGTTAAAATACCGCCATTGTAGAAACCATTAACAGAAGGGGTATAGTTACCCATATCAATTGTTAAGCCATCTACTGTGGCCGTTGTGGTCCAACTTCCTCCACCGTTTAGACCCATAAAGTGTGACCACTGATTTGTAGCTCTTGAAAGGAGGCAGACATTATCCCAACGACAAGGGAAGTAGATGTCACCATTGGCCGGATTTGTTGCCATAGAGAAGTTTTGCGACCATCCTCCTGTATCAAGCATTTGTGTTCGTGGGTCAGCACTAATACTAAAAGAGCCGCGAGCAAGAACTCCATTTCCGGCCACTCGAATAACTTGGTTGATTGATTCGTTTGGTTGAACTTCTCGAATGATTCTTTCTTGTGAGTCAACAAGAATGATATTATCTCCAACACCATGGTCAATAAATTGAATATTTCCAAAGCGAGCATCCTGACCGAGTCCATTGTCTCCAAATGACTGTGTTTGTCCATAGAGTGTTTGGACCTTTCCTTGAGCATCAATTACTCTGATCGTATTGGCATCGACAAAGAAGAAGACTCCATCTTTGTTAACGAAGAAGTCTTGTAATCTAATTGGACAACTCGTTGCAAGTGTTCCATCTGGGCAAGTACCATGAATACCATTTCCTAGTTTTGTCGCTTCATAAGAGTTTGTTGTAGGGTTATAACGATTAACTCGTGTAGGGTAACCGATGTGATAACTCCATCCCCATGTACTTCCATCATTCGTAGATCTTCCATACGCATCTACACAAGTTGTATCGTGGCTTGGAATCGCTACACCAGTTGCAACAAATGTAGAAGGGTCAATCTCTTCTCGCATATAGTATGAACAACCATTTAGACCACGGTAGTATTTTGCAAAAAGTGAAGTAACTTCACTCGTATTAACGTCAAAGCCAATTTGATAAGCAGAGATGATTTCTGTATCCATTTCGGCCGTGGCAGAAGTGTTTCCACTAATTGCACTTGTTGGAGGAGAGCTTCCACCAGTACCTGAAATTCGTCTAGATTCTAAACGTGGTGAAGAAAGAGAGCCTTTGTAAATTCTAATTAAGTTATTGTTGCTTACACGATTTGTTTGATCGTTAAACCAAATATCACCATTAGGTAGTGGCTGGAACATTGAATATGAATTACCACGGTTTAAATTGAAATCTCTTGGGTCTAGAATAATATCACTACGATTTGTACCAATCGTTCCATCAGCTTTCATTCCAATAATTGTTTCAATAGTCATGGGAACGACTGTTGTATCGACACGACGAATTGAATTCTCGTCCCAAATCAGGAGGCGATCTTGAAAATCCATTGTGATTTTTTGTACATCTTTTACAGATGCTTGATCAACAGTTACACCGTCACCAACCTCATCTCCAATTGGGATTAGTTGCTCAAGAACGTTTGTGAAAGGATTGATATAAAGAATACCTCGAACCTTATCGTTAAAGAATATCTTCCCATCACTTGTAACTGCAAGGGAGTATGGTGCTTGTGTTGATTTTGGAAAAAGTTGGGCAGACTTGGCCGATGAGCCAGTTCCTGGGTCAACATTTCCTGCAAGAATTTTAAACTTCGTCGAGTTAAGTGCAACAGATGTTGCTGAGGTATCTTGATTTGCACTATCTGCAGCGGTAACACTTAGCCTAAAATACTGTCCATCAGCAAGAGGGAAAGTCCACTGGTAGCATGCTGTTGCATTGTCATCAAGTGGATTTGTTGCAGAGTTAACTTGCGGGCAATTATTTGCACTATTATTTAGATTTTGTGCCGAGACAATAGGGTGAAACTCGATGTCATCAGTTGTATAATATAATTTTGTTGTTCCATCTGGAATCGTTTTATTATCGACTGTTCTCCATGAGATATATACTGTATCACCATTATTAAATGTTAGATCAATATCTTCTACTGGACTACTTGGTGAATCAGAATTAGTAACAAAGAATTCCGAGATAACAGGAGCCTGATCTGGAGTATAGTTCATTGTTACAAAGTCTTTACCAAGAGTTGCATCAGGGTTAGATGAAATATTTCCAGCTAGATCTTTTACCCAAACAGATACTTTAAAGTTTGATGGAGCAAAACCTAGAAGGAAGCTATAGTCGCGAACAGGCATAAACGTATTTAGAGTAAGCCCTGGTGAAGGAGCATCCATAGCTTTCCAGCACTCGTCATTAGCGCTTGGCAGAGTTGTATCATTTCCTTTAAGGCAGAAATGAGTAATGACTGTATCGAGGTCTTCTGCATCGAATTCAACGCTTACATACTTAACTGCCGTAGGAGTCGGCGTCGTCGATCCATTAATTTTGAAAGTTGCTGTGTGAATGAATGGGGCACCTAAGTCCTCAACGATCCTAAATGAGTTAGAGATCGCTTCGCCTGTCATGCCATTATCATCCGTAAGAGTTACCTTAAAGCGAACATCATTATATAGTGTTCCTGAAGGGACAGTGTAATTATAGCTAAATGGTGTATCAGAGTGAGGGCCATCAGTCGCTACAGAAGTAAGCCCAAGTTGTGTCCATGTAGAACCACCATTATATGAGACTGAAAAAGTATGATTCTTTGTTGCACTGACAGTGGCCTCTGTTGTTTTCCATTTTATTGCGTAGTTTATTCCCCAAGGAAGTGTCGGAACATTATCAAAAGATAGTGATGGAGCAAGGGAGTCATAAATAAAGTCGATACTGTCGTAAGCTGAAATATTACCCACAGGATCTTTCCCGTAGATACGCAGAGTTCGGTATCCTTGAGTATTTAATACACTTGGGTCATAAGAAATAGCGCCAATGGCCGTCGAACAATTTTGCCAAGCTGAATCAGAAGCTAGTGGTGTTGTCGTTGATTCACTAATTAAAACTTGAGATATATCATCACAGCTCGCTGCAGTCAGAGTCATCGGGTTCGAACTTGTTGACGTACCGGCAGTAAAGTTTACTGGTGTAAGAGATGGTACTGTCGAAGTCTCATCATTAACAGTAATAGTTAGAGTTGTTTCTGTCGTTGACTCTAGTTGACCATCATATACAACGTACTTAATTGTAACTGTTGTATTTGTGTTTACAGGTGCAATATAGTCACATACTAGATCACTTCCATAGCTTATCTGGTCAATACAGTTCGAAAGTGTCCCAACGGCAGGAGCTTGAGTGATCTTATATTGTAGTGAGCCAGTTGCTGTCTCAACATCACTTCCTGGGTCTAAGTTTATTGTGTATAAAGTATTATCTCTAAAAATTAATGAATTATCTGCCGCTGCAACTGGTGCATCATTTAAGGCGTTAACAGTAATGTTAACAGTGGCCGTTGTTGAGTTATATTCTCCATCACTAACTTGGTAAGTAAAATCATCTGAACCATTAAAATTAGAAGAAGGAGTATAAGTACAAGATCGACTAGTACCTTCATCACAAGTTAAGAAACCATTACCGGTAGAAAGAGTGATCGTATAGTTTAGAATATCACCATCAATGTCTGCACCAGCATTAAGATCAAATGTAATAGGCGTATCTTCATCTGTCGTTATTGACTGTGTCGCTGCTAGAGTTGGGGCGTCGTTAACAGGAGTAATATTAATTGTTACTGTTGTGACAGTTGCTGAATCGGCTACTCCATCATTTGCACGGTATGTAAAAGTATCCACGCCGTTATAGTTTAAATTTGGAGAATAGTCACAGTTAAGGTCTCCATCTGCTGCCATACAATTTGTAAGTAGACCATTCGATGGGGGAGTCACAATCGTATATGTTAGAGTGTCTGGATCAACGTCTGTAGCAGCTGCTACACTAAAGTTTATCGGTGTGTCTTCTGGCGTTGTTATGCTGAAGTCAGCGGCCATGTCCGGAAGGTCATTAATAGCATTTATCGTAATCGTAACAGTTGCTGTCGATGAGTTAATTGTGCCATCATTTACATAATAAGTGAATGTGTCGACTCCGTTATAGTTTAAACTTGGAGTGTAGGTACAACTTCTATTTGTACCCCCTGTACATGAAAGAATTCCATTACTTGTCGTTGAGGAAACATGATAAGTTAGCGTATCACCATCTATATCGGAACCAATGTTTAAATCAAATGTAACAGGTATATCTTCATCTGTTGCAACAGCTTGTGTTGTCGGAATAGTTGGAGTGTCATTAATTGAGTTTACAGTAATCGTAACAGTTGTGACTCCTGAGGAATCAGCAGTTCCATCATTTGATTTATAAGTAAAACTATCTGTTCCGAAATAATTAGCACTCGGCGTATAGTCACAGTTTAGGTCATTGTTACTTGCTAGACAATTTGTTAGTGCTCCATTAGTAGGAGGTGTAACAATCGTATAAGTAATAGGATCACCATCTGTATCAGATGATGGATTAACATCAAAGTTTACCGGAGTGTCTTCGTCTGTCGTAATAGAAAGATTGCTTGCGGTAGTTGGGATAACGTTTTCTGAAGTATAGTTTAAATTTACTGACGTAATGTCAGTATCGCACGTCCAAGTCAATGTCGCAGATTTTGTACCTTTAGTTGTTGGTATTGCTTGTACTTGATATGAACAGCTCTGATTGACACTTAAGTTGTTTGACCCACAGTTGTCATTTATAATTTGGAATTCACTCGCATTTGTCCCTGAAAGCTGTGGGACAGTACAATTCTTTGTAACTCCCGTTCCTGAGTTGGTAATTGTAAATGTTTGGGCCATTGAGATTGAATTATTTGGTACTCCGTTAAAATTGTGACTTGAAGGAGTTGTTGAAAGGAGTGCTTTTTGTAATTCAAAAGTATTCGATTCAATTGTCGAAGTATTTCCTAGAGCATCAGATAAGCTAATTCTAATTTTAGCATTCGTTTGTGCTCGATCGGGTAGTGTAAAACCATGATTAAAGGAATTATTTATTAGCACTCCATCTGCAGAAGGTGTACTCGACGAAATTGTTGTCCAACTTGTTCCATTTGAGTCAAGAAACTCAACTGTATGAGGAAGAATGGCAAGGCCATGTTGCTCTGAAATATTCCAAACGAGATTAAAGTAAGTATCTGCCCTAAGGGCCGCAATACTAGGAATTGTGATTTCTGGAGGTGTCTGATCAATGACAAAATCTATTTCTTTTGGTGAGCTTATTTTTGAATTATGATCAATTGCCCATAAGTAGAGTTTTCTCGACCCATCTCCAGTAGTAATTATTTTTATGATATTTTGAAAATTCTCATCCGTACAATCTATATTAAACTCAGGAGCTGTTGGTGCAGATGAGCTCTCTGTTATTGCAAGTTTTGAAAAGGTTTCACAATTTGTCATTAGACCTGGAGATATCTCAGTTCCTGTTAAAACCTCAAGGTTTATTGCTAGATTATTCGTCGGATTATTTTGAGAGGCTGCAAGTTGTATTGACGGTGCTGTAACAGGGGAGGTATCAGTAAAGGTCGTTCCAATTGTTGCATCTGGGTATTTCCATGAAAATTCATGATATGGTATGTCTGCATTTCCTCGAATTACATTTCCAGATCCATCGCTTTTACCTATAAAGAGAGAAATAATAAATTCATCACTATGGTTTGCTGATGGTGTGTAAGACCAGCTTGCAGACTTTGACATCAATACTGGTGCCGATGGTGTTTTCAAATCTTCTAAATACCACTCATATGCTATTTCATAATTCACAGACCAATGGTCATATGCTTGGATTGTAAAGAGGTAGCTTTTCTTCTCCTCAAGTGACTGAGGAACTGTTATTTCTTTAATATCAGGTAGAGAGTTCTCAAGAATTGTATGGGCATCACTAAATGAATTATCAAATGTATCACTTATCGTTGTGTTGCTTTGTAGTTTTGAATATGTCTCACTAAGATTATCATCTGCATTTATTTGTTGCTCTAATTCACTAATCATTAAAGAAACTGTATGATTGTTAATCGTATTTACTTCATCTTTTAATTTCGTTTTAACGACCTGTGAAATAATAGTCGAAGCTTGGGTAATATTTTGAGGATCAGTGAAACTCGTTACAATTCTTTCAAAAACATAATTACAGCCAGAAGTTCTAAGAAAGTATTTTGTTGGGGCCAGCATATCAAGGCTTAGATCAAATGGATCAAATTCAAATAGTGTCTCTTCTTCTACTGCATTTCCTGAAAGAGGATTGTCTGCAAGAGGCGTCATTGTTGCTAAGTCAAAGAGTTCAACTTTTGCATCACTACAGTTTATATCAATTGGCGCCGCATATGCCTTCGAAATAAGAGAGATTGATGTGGTCTTAAAGTACTCTTTAAGAGGTGGGATTGTTCCATATATATTAGGTCTTTTTGGAATATAAGAACTGCCACTTCCTTTTTTACTTTCTGTCGTTTCTTCTTGTTGAGCTACTTGCTCTTCTTGTACTTTTAGTCCACCAGTTGAGACTATATCTTCATTTTTATCTTGCTGCTCATTTCTATTCTCTTTAGATGGTGACTCGCTAAAGTATTCCATTGATTGTTGATAGTAATCAGGTGAGGTGATTAGAGGAGTTGCATTTGCTACCTTAGAAAAGTTTCTGGCCACCTGTGCAGAAACTTTTGAGACTCGAGCATCTTGTTCGTAGTTGTCATATGAATTTGAATTATTTGGTGTTGTTGCCTCTGAAGCAATTCCTCTTCTATATCGACTTTTGAAACTTTCAGATTTTGACTTTTTTGACTTATTTGTAATGCCATTTTTTTTATAGTTTTTTAACAAGTGTTTATTTTGAATTTTATTACTAGAATATTCTTTCTTTTGATTTTCTGAAAAAATAAAAACATAACACACTATAATTGCGAGTGATAATATAAGTAGCTTTGGATTGAATATCAGCTGGCCTATTTTTTTCATATCGCTGTCTAAATTCCCCCAGATAATTTTATTTACTTAAGTGTCACTAAAATTTATCGGAATTTTTAACTTTTTATTAAGTTATCATGACTTCAATAGTCTATTTACTATCTGTATAAGTACTTAAAAATTGGTTGAAGATGCTTTTAGTAGAAATATGTAAGTGATAAAAATAGTTTGCGATGGCCACTAAATAGAAATTAATGGCCAATAGAGCAATTTATAGAAAATTTTCTAGGAATGTATCTTTTGCTTTTAAAAAGTGAGGATATTTCTCATCTTTAGCAATTGCTTTCTTTAAATATTTAAGAGTGCACTCATTTGTACTACACTTAAGTTTTGACTCTTTGATTAATGAGTTTAGGTAATCTTCGACAGGACGAATGTGACATTTACTTTCTTGTAAATACTCCTGGCCAAGAAAAATGTAATCACGAATAAATGCGTACTTCTTAGGAGAAACTTTTTTTAAGTGTGATGGATTTAAACGGTAAGCAGCGATACTTTCGGCTGCATCTTCACTTGGATTTGTTTGACCGTATAAAGAAACCATTTCGTTACGATTGTATCTCCATCCCATTGGATGGTCGATCCAACCTGACATATCCCACCAAAATGAGGAATAGTTTAGGTTGTAAAAATAAGCGAGGTTATGGCCAAGCTCATGAAAAAGGCTGTAAGCCTTTCCATCTTCATCAAGTTCTCTATCCCATGGAGCATAAAGTTCAATAGAAGCATTTGCAAAGATCATCCCATGAGTACCGTATCCTATATCTTCTTTTATATGACGAACTAATCGTTTGCTGCTCCATAATTTGGGAAGGTGAAGAGGCAGTAGGTTAACACCTTTAATAATGGCATCCATTTGTTCTAGATCAAGAAGTGCTGCATCTTTATTTGCGTAAGGAGAAGTGTTGAGTCCATATTTAAAAAGTAGAAAGATGGACTTTTCAATAAGTTCATCACTTTCAAATAGCTCTTTAAGTTTACAGCTTTTAGATTGGCACTTACTTGCTGCTAATATCTTGTCTTTAAAATCTTCTTTAGATCTTAATCCATCGTAAACATAGTTTTTAACTAGGAGAGAGTATGCCTCATCTAGTTTAGTTGTTAAGTATGGTTTTGCAAATTGAGAGATCTGCCAATTCGTTGGAATCTTTGTACTACATTTTGCACTATTTACTGTATCAAAGCTTGCGGCATATTCGCTTAAAGCTAGTGTTTGGATTGATAGGGCAATGAATAATAAATACTTAACTAGGGAATTTTGCATAGGTCTTTATGACAAAAATACCCATTCATCTCAATTGAAATAGAAGAAATCGCAAAAATTATACGCTCTAACGTCTTGTAAAGATGAAACCTAGAGCAATAAATGGAAGAATCATACAATAATAAGAGTTTGTAACGACTTCCCATGGAGATATCTTAAAAGTAACTCCAAGTAGTAGTGCCTGGGCGCCATAAGGAAGTAGCCCTTGAACCACACAGCTAAAAATATCAATTAAAGATGCGCTTCTTTTTGGGGAAATATCACCTTGTATAGCAAGCCTTCTTGCAATAGGTCCAACGATGATAATCGATACAGTGTTATTAGCAACACATATATTTGTAAGTGCAGATAAAAGCCCAATTCCAATTTGGTCTGCCGCTTTTTTATTTATATGGGCAAGTTTAGAAATTAGTTTTTGAATCTTTCCAGAAATGTAGTCAAGGCCGCCCTCTGATCTAATAAACTCACTTAGACCGCCAATTAGAAGAGAGAGAAGAAAGATCTCTTGCATACTACTGAAGCCTCGATATGTAAGTCCGATAATAGTTGAAAAATCAAAACCATTGAAAAGAGCAACGATTCCAGCAAGAATAATCCCGCCCGATAAAACGACAAATACATTTACTCCTAAGATGGCCAGGAGAAGGATGAATATATATGGAATTCCCAAATAGAGATTTGTTGGTTTATCAATCGTGACATTTGGTGCAGAGATTAGAAAGAAGTAGAGAATGATAGCTATAAGTGCCGCAAAAGAAGCAATCTTAAAGTTCTCTTGAAACTTATCTCGCATATTACAACCTTGGGTTCTTGTGGCCGCAATCGTTGTGTCTGAAATAACTGAAAGGTTATCCCCAAACATTGCACCAGACATTACTGCACCTGCTAGGATACCAAGGTTGATATCTGTTTTGGTCGCCATTGAAAGAGCTATTGGACCAATTGCACCGATTGTACCCATTGATGTACCCATGGCAGTTGAAACTAGCGCTGAAATAACGAAAACACCTGGAAGAATGAGAGTGGTAGGAATTATTGATAGGCCTAAGTTAACAATTGCATCAACTCCACCTGTCTCCGTCGCAATTGTAGAAAATGCTCCTGCAAGAAGGTAAATTAGGCACATTGTAATAATATCCGGATGCCCAATTCCTTTTACAAACTTTGAAACATTATTATTAAGCGTATCCTTAGTAATAAAAAATGCAAGAAAGATTGCTGGGAGAATGGCAATTGGTGCAGGTACTTGATAAAAAGCATGTTTAACACCTTTCATTTGAAAGTAAATACCAGTTCCTAAGTAAATAACAACAAAAAGTAGAAGTGGAAGTAGAGATATTTTTTGCTTAATATGTGACATAGAAGTACCTTCAATACAGTTTTTTTTATGTATTATACTCCATTATCATAAGCCAATAAATTGCGTCTAGAGAAATGACTTTATAATATCCTTACGTGTAACAATTCCCACAAGTTTATTATCTTTTATAACTGGAACACGTTTAATATGTTTCTCTATCATGAACTGTACATAGCCTTCTAGGTCAGTATCTTCTGTTAGTGACTTAACGTTTCTACTCATGACATCGCCAACTCTTATTTCTTTTATTTGCTCGTACGATTTTTCAAGCTGAGTAAAATTTAAATTCTGACCAAAGGCCTGTTTGAGTTTGGCCATAGCATGAGGGACTTCAACTTCTTTTCCAACAAAGTCTGATTCAGTGATAATTCCAACGACATTTCCATCGTCATTGAGAACGGGTAATGCACTTATTTTTTTATCGCACATTAGCTTTGCCGCATCCCTGATTGATTTATTCTCTGTGATAGTAATTGGTGTTTTTGTCATGATGTTTTTAATGTCCATATTTTCCTCGTTTTTGTAACAAGGGTTATAACGGACGTTTAGAGAGATGTGTTGAGTTATCATTTTGTTAAAGTAAATCAAAGAAATTTAACTTTAAAATAATTAACTAATTTGTCGATAGGTAGGTATTGGTTTTTATACGTTATTTTGTGTTGGATCCGTTACGGGCCCAATTAAAGGGGAGTTTGTTATCAATAAAGAATCGAAATCGACTAATGAAGTCGAATCAACTATCAACAAGAATGTTTTCTTTTCTTCTGCCTTCTTTATTCTCTTAATCACTGCAATCGGCTCAATTTGGCCTGGTCACTTAAGTCAGTTTTTTAAAGGAATTCAAGCTTGGCTAATTGCTAAGACAAGTTGGGTTTATGTTTTATCAATGGGAATCATTTTATTTACTTCACTTTGGCTTATGGTCAGCCGCCTTGGTGACATTAAGTTAGGACCTGATCATTCTGAGCCTGGTTATACAAACCTTTCTTGGTTTGCCATGCTCTTTTCTGCAGGAATGGGAATTGGATTGCTCTTTTTTGGAGTGGCCGAACCTATTATGCACTTCTCTTCACCTCCTGTAGGGGAAGCTCAAACAATTGAGAGTGCACGTGAAGCAATGAAGATTACCTTCTTTCACTGGGGCCTTCATGCTTGGGGTGTTTATGCTCTTTTAGCAGTTTGTCTTGCTTACTTTTGTTATCGAAAGAATCTCCCTCTTCTTCCTCGCTCTGCTTTTTATCCAATACTAGGCGACAAAGTACATGGTGTTGCAGGTGATGTCGTGGATACATTTGCCGTTATTGGAACGATGTTTGGTGTTGCGACTTCCTTGGGTTTTGGTGTTGCTCAAGTCAATGCAGGTCTTCACTATTTAATTGGCATTCCTCAATCGGAAACAATCCAAGTCATTCTCATCGCGATTATTACAGGGATGGCGACAATTTCAGTTGTTCTTGGATTAGACGGAGGAATTAAGAAATTATCTAATATCAATCTTGTTGTCGCAGTCATCTTACTTGTTGCGGTCATGGCATTAGGTGATACAGTACACTTATTTCAGCAGTATGTTCAAAATACAGGATCATATCTTTCAGATATTATCTATAAAACTTTTAATCTTTATGCTTATGAAAAGAAAGAAAAGTGGATTGGTGGTTGGACACTTCTATATTGGGGATGGTGGATTTCATGGTCACCATTTGTAGGAATGTTTATTGCACGTATCTCAAGAGGACGCACGATTCGAGAATTTATGATTGGAGTTCTCTTTGTACCGGCCGGTTTTACATTTCTTTGGATGACGGTTTTTGGAAACTCTGCAATTAGTATTGCCTTAAAAGATACGAGTGGAAAATTTGTCGAAGCGGTTAATGGTAATGTTCCAGTCGCACTATTTCGCTTCTTTGAATATTTTCCTTTTTCTGCGGCACTCTCTGTCTTAGGAGTTCTTCTCGTTGTGACTTTCTTTGTGAGCTCTTCTGACTCTGGTTCTTTAGTTATTGATACACTTGCTTCTGGTGGTCAAGAAGAGCCACCGGTTTGGCAAAGAATTTTTTGGGCGGTTACAGAAGGTGTTGTTGCAGCAATTCTTCTTCACTCTGGTGGTTTGGATGCGCTACAGACGATGACTATTGCTTCCGCCTTTCCGATGATCATTCTCTTAATGATAGCAATTTATTGTTTGGTGAAATCGTTACGTGCTGATTTACTCTTGATGAAACAAGTTCAAAATCACACCACGACTATTCAATATGAGCAGTCCAATACAACATGGCAGGAAAGACTCGATTCTCTACTTAGCCATCCAAAGTTTAAAGAAGCTGATAAGTTTTTAAATGAAGTAGTTGAACCTGGCTTAGTTGAGCTTCAGGAAGAATTTAAAAAGAGAGGACTTGATGCTAGATTAAATACTAACAAAAAGGATTCTATCTCTTTAGTTATTCACAATGAAGAAGTGGAAGACTTTAAGTATGAGGTATTTCTTCGCTCATTTGAAGTTCCTGAGTATGCACCCGATGAAGAGCATGAAAAGTACTATCGTGCTGAGGTCTTTCTACTAAGTGGTGGGCAGGAATATGATGTTTTTGGTTACACGAAGAATCAAATTGTTGCCGATGCGGTAACTCAATACGAGAAGCATTTTCACTTTCTTCACCTTTCAAACTCAGAGCTCGTTTAATGAAGATAGGTCATGCTGACTCTAAAATTTGGCAAATAATATTAGCTATTTACTAATTTATACGCCTTTTCCTACTAAATTATTGTTCTTTTTAAAGATGTATTAAAATTAACCGATAAGAAAAGTAGGGGAAGGTGTAACTTTGAGTTCAGAATTTCGTTCGCTATTAAGAAATATTTTTGGTGCAGGTGTAATCGCTGCAGTTGTTTCTTATTTTAGCTTCCTGGCCCCCGAATCAGGAACTTCTCCTGAAGATAAAATGCTATCTAAGTCTAGTGATGCTCAGGAGAATATAGCAGAGTTTGAAAGAGACGAAGCTGGCCGCTCTAAGCGTCGACCTTCTTCTTACGAAGAAGAGATCAGTCGCCAATTTCCAACAAGAAAAAGAAAGGAAGAATCATCACGAGTTTCAGTAGGTGGCAAGGTTGTAAGAGATCCTGCTTACGAGGCCCAGCAACTTGAAGGCTCTGGCCACGAAGAAAATTATGGTGGCCCAAGTGGGAGTGGAAGTATTTCTGCAGGAGGAGGCTCAGCTTATATTGGTTCTTCTGATAGTGGTGGAGATGCTGGAAGCCTAGTAGGAGAGGGTTCTTCTTCAAATAATTTCTCATCAGATAGTGGTAGTAGCGCAAGTGATGGCCCTAGTACTTCAAGCTCAATTGCCTCAATCACTAATAATGATTTAGGTGTTAAGACAGGCGCTTCAAGCTCAACGAATGATGATAATGATAACACTAGTAGCTCATCTTCTTCTAGTTCAAGTGGAAGTAGTAGTTCAAATGATCCAGTTATCACTCCTGTAACTTGTTCTGTGGATCGTGCAGAAGGTATGTATTCAACAACAATCAATGTCACTATTACTTGTAGTGAGTTTTCTAAAATTTCATATTGTTTACAAACTGGTGGGGGATTTTGTGACCCTGTCTCATCTCCAACAATTTACTCTGGGCCGATTGCTGTTGGTTCAGTAGATGGAGAATATGGCCTATCGTTCTTTGCAGAGTCGATGAGCACGACAAGCTCAACAGAGGTGGCCGAGTTTACATATACTATTGATTCAACTCCGCCAGACTTATTGGTAACTTTCCCAAAAGTTTATGCTCAAACAACTGCTAATGCCCTCCCTAATTATACTCAGTCGGGTGATTTTGGTAAGGCCAATTACTACTATCATCAAATCAATTTTAAAGGGACAAACCCAGGAGCAGGGGGACTAAATTGGACCTGTGATCAAATTTATCATGACTACGGTACTTCTGGCTTTTCATCAATCGCGACAAATGTCGATGTCTCATCTCTTAATCCTGCTACTGAGCAGATTGATCAATTGATCGGCATTGGTGATTTTGCTACTGGTGATAATTATATTGCAACAGTTTTGGAAGATCGAAATTTAGGGATTATCTCATGTCAGGTGCAAAATGTTGTGATTCGTGATTTCAATATTGCTGCATTCACGGCAACTGGAGCAACTCCTGTTATTTCTGGTATTCGCACAACTTATGGAAGCTTTGTCGGTTATGGCCATTTCCAAGCTACTCCAAATACTTCTAATTCAGGTCAGTTAAGTAATGACCAAGGAATCACCTCAAATAAACAAGGTCTCTATACTGTAACTCATCAGTAGATTAATTAATAAGTTACTCATTTTATTGGCGGCTTTCTTAAGGCTGTGAAGATTCTTCCTCTCTAAGTCATTAAATTTCTTTCATTTAATCAATTGATCTAAAATGTCGATATGCCACTGTATTAACAGAGGAAGTTAGTTGTACGTTAGTAGAAATTTAACATTCTTTTTATTTCTTTTCTTAAGTCTATTCTTAAGTCATAGCGTAATTGCATCCACAACTAAGCTCGGCTACTCAGGCCGACTAGTTCTAGCAAACGGAACACCAGTAACAGGAACTCCTAATTTAAAATTTGATCTCTATTACTCTGGCTCTACTGGAGTAAGTAGGGGAACTGAGACAATCAACGCCGTTGCTCTTTCCAATGGTATTTACACTGTCGAGTTAGACTTTGCTGGCATTGCTGGGGTGATTGATGGTATCCCTTCAGGAGAATCTTTAGTCATACAAGTAACAGACATAACTGATGTTGGTAATCCTGTTGTTTATGATTTTCAAAATGTACTAGCAACTCCAATTTCGGTATATGCTAATCATGCTGCTCTTTCGAATAATTTAGTTATCGCAGCTACTTGCTCTCCTGGTCAGGTGGTTTCAGTAAACGCATCAAATGAACTTGAGTGCGTGGACCAAACGGCCGCTGTCGCTGTTGATTCAACGCTTGTTAACAATGCGGGAGTGATAGGATTACCAAGCCTTGTGACTGATAATACAACTTACTATTCTGTTGTTGTGGATGCGCAGGGACGTGTGAAGAGTGGTAATACAACACCGCCTTCAACAACGGCAAATGATATTCAGGACAATTTAATTGTTGATGCTGATATCAATACAAACGCTGGAATTTCTTGGACAAAGATCGATAAGACTGGAGCAACTCCTGGTGATGTAGGCTTAACTATTAATAGTGCAGGACCTCTAGGGACAACTACTGCTGTTGCAACAGAGAATGTTGTTAAGAGTTATGTTGATGCAACGGCCACAGCTATTGCAGATGCGAAAGTTATTAATGATATGAGTGGTGTGCAGACAACAATTGCACCTTCAGTTGATTCAGTAAAAAATTATGTAACGGCCCAAACTAGTGCTATTACATCATCTCAATGGACGGATTCAGGACTCGATATTTACTTTAATACTGGACATGTTGGTATTGGAACAAATTCTCCAACAGGACCGCTGCATGTTGTTGGAACAGCAAATGATGTTAATACAATGCGCTTTGGTGCCACCGACGCAGATGTGGCCGCTATTACAGATTATGCTAATATGGCAGGTCTTCTCATAGCCTCTGAGGGAATTTCAAATAGCTATCACAGCTTTAGAATTGTAAGTGATATTGATGGAGCAGATATTGAAAGTCTTGCAGTAACAAATGCTGGGCGAGTTGGTGTCGGTGTTCTTAATCCAACAGAGAAGTTAGAAGTTGCAGGTAATGTGAAGGGGACAGGGCTTTGTATTGGAGCTGACTGTCGAACTTCTTGGCCAACAGGAAATGCTGGAACTGTGACGTCAGTAACTGGAGGAGCTGGTCTTACTGGTGGAACAATCACTTCTTCTGGAACTCTTGCGGTTGATGTTGGGACAACGAATGGCAAGATTGCTCAGGTTGGAGTAGGTGATAAGTTAGCTGATTCAATTATCAATTATAACCCGGCCCTTGATGTTGCCTTAAATGGTTTTTCAACTGGAGCCGCTTCTACCGTTCTTGCAACTGATACAATTCTGCAGGCTTTTGGAAAAGTCCAGGCCCAACTAAATGCTCACGCAACATCAATTACTGCAAACTCTACATTAGTTGTAAATTCAACAGCTGGTAGTGAAACTGATAAAGCGCCTTCTGTTAATTCTATTAAAACCTATGTTGACGCTCGTGCAACTCAGTGGGGAACAAATGGCAGTAAAATATATTATAACGGTGGTTCAGTCGGTATTGGAACTAACGATCCATCGACAACTTTAGAAGTTACAAGTGGAGGTTTTCCACGTTTTACTATTTCATCAGAAGATGCAGAAAGAGATGATAATGTTGCAATTAATCTCATGACACTTGGAACAACTCCAAATACATTGGGAAATAAGAATTGGCATATCTTTGCTGGTGGAGACGGTAGAGTTGATAACCAACAAAACTCAATCTTCTATAATTTCTATGACTCGGATGGAAGCTCGACAACTGGGCTAGTTTTAAAACCAAACGGTTTTATTGGTGTTCAAAATGGAAATCCTTCAACTAATATTGATTCTATAGGGCCAATTCGCGCAAATTCTTTAAATGGTCAAACTTGTGACAGCACAAATGTTGGGATGATCTGGTATGACAGTAGTGTCGACAATTATAAGATCTGTGCTAACAATAGTGGAACACCTGTCGCTAAGAACTTAAATGAAGCTGGTTCTCATGAATTCGAAGCTTATGGAGTCTCTAGTTTGAGCATTCCTTATGCTTCTGCGACTACTGTAAAGTATACGACTGAACTTTACGATGCAAGTAATAGTTATGATCCATCAACAGGTCTATTTACAGCGCCTGAAGCTGGGATCTATGCATTTTCAGCTAATGTCTACCCAACTGGTGGTGCAGCAGGAAGTAGTAATGAATATGTTGGTATTTATGTAAATGGTTCTCCTGTTCACTTTGACCAAAGACATGGTAGTGCGGATTCTGGACGTCAATCTACATCACGTATCATAAAACTTAATGCTGGTGATGTCGTTGATATCAGGGCCTATCATACAGTTAGTACAACGCAGACTCTAACAAGTTCAAGTCGACAAGACTGGAATTTTTCAGGGGTAAAGATTAGTGGTGGAACTTCTGGTGCAGGGGGAGGAAGTGATAATTTAGGTAATCACATTCTGACACAAAACTTACTTCTTGGTTCTAATTACCTCTCAGGTGATGGAGATGCAGAAGGGATTACAATTGATGCCTCTGGTAATGTTACAGTTTCAAGCGATATTTGTATTGATGGAGGTAATTGTCTCTCAACAGCAGGAACTGGAGCTGGTACAGTAACATCAGTTGCCGCCGGAGCTGGTCTTACTGGTGGAACAATAACAACATCTGGAACATTGGCCGTGGATGTGGGAACAAGTGCAAGTCAAATTCCACAACTTGATGGAAGTGGGCGACTTCCAACTTCTGTCGAAACTGATCCTAGTGTTTCGGCTTTTGCTAAAACAACTCTTCCAACATGTGGAGTAGGAGAAGTTTTAAAATCTGATGGAACAAGCCTATCATGTGTTACTGATATTGATACAGATACTGATACGAATACAACTTATACTGCAGGCGCAGGTCTTGATTTAACGGGAACAACATTTTCTATTCCTGCTGAAGCCATCACTGATACGCAACTTGCTGGTCTTGCTTCAAGTTGTGCAAATGGAGAAGTATTAAGAACTAATGGTCTTGGGAGCTTCTACTGTTTTGACCCTCTTGATCTTGGAGATAACTTCTTTACTTCGTTTGGTATTGGGACAACTCCTGATGCATCAGCTGCACTTGATGTATCTTCTACTACAAAAGGTTTCTTACCACCACGTATGACATCTGTTCAAAGAAATGCCATTGCATCACCGGCCGAAGGTCTTGTCGTTTACGATACTGATATTCAAAGCCTTTATATTTATCAAGGCTCAACTTGGAATAGTCTTGGAGTGAATTTAAGTGGTGCTGGAGATGCAGAAAGCTTTGTTCATGTATCTTTCTCTGGTGGTACACATAGTGGTAGTGGAGTTTTAAACTATACGACTAAACATGTTGATATAAATGGTGAATTCGATTTAACAACAGACCGCTTTGTTCCTAAGCAGGCGGGGAATTATCTTGTTGTCATTCAAAGTATTGCAAATGGAATGACGACTGGTGGACATCACTACGCTTTAGCTACGAAGAATGGCTCTAATATCATTGCATCTTGGACGAGATCTACAAATTCTGGAAATGCCGATAAGACAGCTTCTGGAATTGTTTCAATGAATGGATCAACTGACTATATTGAAGGACGATTCAGTTTAAGTGATGGTTCTGTTACAGATGGATCACTAAGAGTTATAAAACTTGGTGGCTCTGATAATATGGGAAGCCATGTAGCTTCTAAAAATATTGATCTGACAACTTATAAATTAGTTGGAAGTGGCGGGGGAACAGGTCTTGCTATTGCAAACGATGGAGCGATCACTGTTGATAACGATATCTGTATTGACGGAGGGAAATGTCTATCGAGTGTATTTGCAAATGAAAATGAAATCACAACTTCAAATGGTGCAAACGAGCTTGTTCGTCTTGATGGCACAGGACGAATACCTGCAATGGATGGTTCACAGCTTACAGGCATGACGACTACGCAAGTAAGTGAAGGTACTAATTTATTTTTCACTGACTCTCGTGCTCAAACTGCGGCCGTTGTTAACTCAACTGCAGGTAGTGAAACAACTCAAGCCGCTTCAGTAAGTGCCATGAAGAATTATGTTGATGCGAGAGCTACTCAATGGTCGACTTCGGGAAGTGATATTTATTATAACACTGGGCGAGTAGGTATCGGGACGAATACTCCTCAAGGTCAAATTCATACATTCGGAACAGAGCCTATCTTCTTTGACCGCGTTTCAGGTAATCCTTCTCACTTACTCCTACGTGGAGCTAAGGGGACTATTGGTGCAGAGACAGCTCCATTAGAGAATCATGAAGTGGGACGAATATCTTTTACTGGATTTGATGGCACAAATTGGGCGACAACTGCGCTGGCCGGAATTTCAGGGCGAGCATCAGAGGACTGGAGCCCGACGACTAGAGGAACTGATCTCGATTTTAAAACTGTAACGAACGGTTCTCTATCAGAGCAAACAAGAATGATCATCGCAAATGATGGTAAGGTTGGTATCGGTTCATCTGAGCCTATTTCAAAACTTACGGTACGTGGAGCTGATGATGTCACTAATGGGCCAACACTAACTCTTGCTGGAGATGTAAGTAATCAATTTGAAGGCGGTCGTATTCGTTTTGCTGAGCCTAATAATACATTCCAAGGTGGATATATTCACTATGATGGAACGGGGCCAGACTATCTTCATATTGGTGTTCATGATACGGCCGACCTATTAACATCAAGTGATGTAAATGCTATCAGCATTAGTCGCCAAACGGCGAATGTTGGGATTGGGACAAGTACTCCATCATCGCGCCTACACGTTTATGAAAATGGTAAACACTATCATGTTAATCGTAAGATTGATGGTTACTCACAAACTGAAAACTCGACTGGTGTAAATTATATTCTTCTTCACCGTGCCTATGATGGAGCTCTCTTAGACGAGCACTATGTAAATGGTGAAATTAATTTAAGGCGAGGTGGAACGGCTGCATGGAATCGAAAAGTTTCAGCACAAGTTAATACGGCCTGTGCTTATGATAGCTGTCGAGGAAATATTATCAACTATGGTGAATACACTTATCTTGCTTATGTTACTTATAGTGGCGTGAAGTATGTTGCTCTTGCTATTCCAGATAACTCGACGATGTATAACGCAACTTTTACTGGTTATGCATATAATGCTACAGGAGTAGAGCAATTAAGACTTGTCTATGATACAGATGTCACAAACGTTACAACATTTTCACAAAACGCTATACATACTAATGCAATAAATGTTGCTGCCGGAAATATATCAACGGCTTCTGATTATGCTCTTGGATATAATCTAACTTCAACAACTGATAAGTATGCGATCTATCCACATCTCTTGGGACAAAAATCAAAAACTGGACTAGGGCCATCTCTTCCATATGATAATGCCATGAGTATTGAGTCTGATGCTCAGATAACTTTTGTTGAAACAGACTCAGACAAAGTTTCTGGATTTATGGATTTAAATACCAATACATTTGTGTGGGATGGAAATGTTGGGATTGGAACTATCGCACCAACTCATGCTCTTGAGGTCGCAGGAACATTTTCAGCGATGTCGACAACTGGAACTAAATTGTACTCAACTCGAGCTGACTCAGACTTTGATATAGCTCAAGGAAGTACATCGACTAAAAGGGCCTTTACAATACATGCAGGAGAAAATGGAACTGAAGTATTTGGCGCATATGCGAAAAGTGGAGCGAGTTACGTACCAGGAATTCATCTTAAAAATGTGTCGGGGAATGTTGGTATTGGTACAACCACACCATCTTATAAATTGCATGTTGCTGGGACAGTTGCAGGTAATGCAGCCTATGTGAATACATCTGATAAGCGCTATAAGAAGAATATCTCAGTCATTGAAGATCCAATTGAGAAAATATTGGCACTTGATGGTGTATACTTTGATTGGCGTAATGACGAATTTCCAGATATGAATTTTGTTGAAGTTAGAGATGTTGGTGTTATCGCTCAAAATGTAGAAGAAATATTTCCTGAAGCAGTAGTGGAAGATGAAGCTGGATATAAGTCTGTTGCTTACTCAAAATTAGTCGCACCTTTGATTGAAGCAACCAAAGCACAACAGATTTTAATTGAGAAAAATAGTCGAGAAATCGCAAACCTTAAAGAAGAGAATACTGAGTTTAAGGCCGAAAATAAGATGCTTAAAGACTATCTATGTTCAAAAGATCCTGAAGCTCCTTTCTGTGGACAATAATTCTTATTCTTTTGGCCCAAAATCAAGGCGAATTTAGGCTACTTAGAATCATCACCGGCAGATAAGTCCTCTAAATGACATTTAATTATTGATCTTAACGAAACCGATCTATACTGACGATAAGCCACTGTATTAACAGGGGAACTTGGTTGCACGTTAGTCGAAAATTAACATTTATTTTAGCAATTTGTTTAGGGGTATTCTTAAACCTAAGTGCTATTGCATCGACGACTAAGCTTGGTTACTCTGGCCGCCTTGTTTTAACAAATGGCACACCGGTTACAGGAACTCCTGATCTTAAATTTGATCTCTATTACTCTGGCTCTCCTGGTAGTAATAGGGGAACTCAGACAATCAATGCAGTTGCTCTTTCAAATGGTATTTATACTGTTGAGTTAGACTTCGCAGGTATTGCTACTGTGATCGATGGTATTCCAACAAATGAAACTTTAGTGATTCAGGTAACAGACATAACGGATACGATGAATCCAGTTGTCTATGATTCTCAAAATATCTTAGCGACACCAATTGCGGTCTATGCCAATCATGCTGCTCTTGCCGAAACTATTGCAAATGATGCTATCACACCTGATAGTGTTGATTTCAAAAGTACTTGTTCAGACGGACAAGTTGTCTCAATTAATAATTTAAATGAATTTGTGTGTGTGGATCAAACTGCAACAGTAAGTGTTGATTCAACTCTTGTGAATAATGCGGGAGTGATCGGTCTTCCAACTGTTGTGACAGGGGATACATATTATTCTGTAACTGTTGACGACTATGGACGAGTAACAGGAGGAACAACGACTCCTCCTTCAACAACGGCAAGTGATATTCAAGATAACCTAATTGTGGATGCTGATATCAATACGAATGCAGCGATTTCTTGGTCAAAGATTAACAAGACTGGCGCAACTCCAGGTGATGTTGGTTTGACTGTTAATAGTGCAGGCCCTCTTGGAACGACTTCTGCTGTTGCGACAGAGAATGTTGTTAAGACTTATGTTGATACAACGGCCGGGGCAATTGCAGATGCAAAAGTAACTGATGATATGAGTGGGGTGCAAACGACAATTGCTCCTTCTGTAAATGCTGTTAAAACTTATGTGACTTCACAGACTGGAGGGATCACTTCTTCGCAATGGACAGATTCGGGATTGGATATTTATTTTAACACTGGCTATGTTGGTGTTGGAACAAATACTCCGATGGGGCCACTACACGTCGTTGGGACGGCCAATGACTTAAATATCATGCGCTTTGGTGCAACTGATGCTGATATCTCAAGTCTTACAAATCTTTCTAATATGTCGGGTCTTCTTATTGCAAACGAAGGCGTCAATAATGCTTATCATTCACTAAGAATTGTAAGTGATGTGGATGCAACTCAAATTGAAAGTTTAGCAGTTACAAATGCAGGGCGAGTAGGTATTGGTGTTTTAGTGCCAACACAAAAATTAGATGTTGCAGGAAATATAAAAGCAACAGGAGTTTGTATTGGGGCCGACTGTCGCACAGCTTGGCCAACAGGAAATGCAGGAACTGTAACTTCTGTAACTGGTGGCACGGGACTTACAGGTGGAACGATCACTTCTTCAGGAACTCTTGCAGTTGATGTGGGAACAACAAATGGCAAGATTGCTCAAGTTGGAGCAGGGGATAAGCTAGCGGATTCAATTATTAATTATAATCCTGCACTTGATGTTGCCTTGACTGGATATGTAACAGGAGCTGCTTCAAGTATTGTAGCTACAGATACAATCTTACAGGCATTTGCTAAAGTACAGGGACAACTTGATGCCCATGCATCTTCCATAGCCTCAAATTCAACACTCGTTATTAACTCGACAGCGGGAAGTGAGACTGGGCAAGCTGCTTCTGTGGCCGCCATGAAAAATTATGTCACAACTGAGATTGCAGGTGTTAATCAATCTCAATGGACTAATTCGGCAAGTGATATCTACTTTGATAGCGGACGAGTTGGTATTGGAACGAACTCGCCATTAACAGCACTTGAAGTTGATGGACAAATTACAGGTGGTTTTGGTGCAAGAACAACTTCTGGAGTTCTTGATTGGAATGATATTAGTAACGCAAGGCCTGGAAGTGGTAACACTCTTTTAATGGGGGATGCAGCAAATGGGCCAGGACCTTCATATTATTTCCATACATTCTCATACGAATATATTACAAAAAATGGTAGTGGTAATCTGACTCAATATGCGATTCCTTACAATGGTACAGATATGTACTTACGTTATCGCTATAATGGTACTTGGTCTGGATGGAGTAAAGTTCTAACGACAAATTCTAATGGGCGTGTTGGTATTGGGACAATCAATCCATCTGAGATGCTTGAAGTTATTGGTAGAGTAAAAGGGACAGAACTTTGTATCGGTGGTGATTGTCGAACATCGTGGCCTACTGGAAGTGGCGGAACTGTAACTTCTGTTGTTGGTGGAACAGGTCTAACTGGTGGAACCATTACTTCAACTGGAACTCTTGCGGTTGATGTGGGGACAACAAACGGCAAGATTGCTCAAGTTGGAGCAGGAGATAAGCTTGCTGATTCAATCATTAATTATAACCCTGCTCTTGATGTTGCACTTACTGGATATGCAATAGGAGTCGCTTCAAGTGTTGTGGCAACAGATACAATCTTAGAAGCATTTGGAAAAGTTCAAGGGCAATTAAGTGCTCATGCTACTTCCATTGCAGCAAACTCTAATCTTGTGATTAACTCAATGGCCGGAACAGAAACTGGTCAAGCACCTTCTGTTAGTTCGATTAAAACTTATGTTGATGATCGCGCAACTCAGTGGGCGACTAGTGGAAGTGATATTTCATACACTGGTGGTAATGTAGGTATTGGGACGGCAAGTCCTACAAGAAAACTTCATGTTGTTGCTGATGATGCAGTCGACGGAAATGATTTTATCGCTTTATTTCAAGAGCCTGGGATTACTCCTGAAGCTTCTGCAACAGTTGGTATTGCGGCCGATCGAATGGTTATGGTTCAAGGAAGTGGTGGAGCATTCTATGGTGGTCGAGATGTAGCAAATGATATTGAATTTGCAATGGGAACAAGTATCGCAGGAGAAGCCTTCTCTGGTGCCATGACTAATCATAAGTACGGACTAAGAACAAATAATATTACGAGAATGACAATTGATGAAACAGGAAATGTAGGAATTGGTATAACGGCACCAACTGCAAAATTATCAGTTAATGGTGATGCTGAGTTTTCTGGTTTTTATACAAGTGAGCAGGTCACTTACGCTAATTACGATTATACTAATCTTTCTTACTTCTTACTTGCTAAGTCATCTAGTGAAGACAAGGTCTATGGACGCATCTACGGACATCGTGGAAGTGCCACGGCTATCCCTCGTCCTTACTTTGTTGATGTTGTGATTGATACATCATCTGTTTATACAGATGTAGGAGAGATCACAAACGCTTATCGCGTTGATGCAAAAATTGCTCTAGCTGAAATTACTTATAAAGGTGAGACATGGTGGGCACTACGCTACGATGCGGATAGTACATTTCATGCTAATAATATTGGTTTTCAAGGCTTTCGATCACAAGCAGATGCTGATGCCTTTAAGTTTATCAATGAAGACGATGTTGACTTAACAGCCGTTTTAAATGTTAAAGAGTACTCTCGAATTCGTGGAAGTCTTTATTATACAAAAGCAGGTAATCTCGGTCTTGGAACAACGACTCCAAGTGAAAAACTGGAAGTTAGCGGTAATGTAAAAGCAACAGCTTTTATAGGGGATGGTTCAAGTCTAACTGGGGTTAACTCGTCATCATCTTCTAATATTGCAGATAATACAATCTCTGCTGATACTGATGTCAATGGAACAGGAGTGATCAATTTTCAAACTGGTGGCACAACTAAGATGACAGTTGATAACTCAGGTAATGTAGGTATCGGAACAGCTACTCCGAGTGAAAAACTTCATGTCAATGGTAAGAGTATCTTAGGTCCTGCAAACACTGGTGGTACAGCAACTCCTTCTGTACAAGTTGGGGCACCTCGTACAAATAGTGGAACACAGAATCTTATGCACCTAGGTGCATTTGAAGCCGATTCATTCTATAAACTTGAATCAACCTCAACTCCTGTTCACTCTCTACAAATGCGTTATGGAACTAATGATGATACTGTTGATAACCATATTATGACATTTGAAAGAAGTGGGAAAGTAGGGATTGGAACTTCATCACCAATAACTGCCCTTGATGTCGTGGGAACAATTAAGGGAACTAGTGTTCAATCAATTGATCCAATGTTTCTTGTTGCTGCAAGTGAGTGGAGTGATACTGCTTACGATTTTTCCGCTGGTGCAACGGCCACAGGAATCAATATTACATTTGACTTTGACAGTACTGGTTCAGATCCATTTCAATTTGGTTTAGATAGTAATAACTATTACCGTGTTTCACATGAAGGTGATAATGAGCAGACGATTAGAAAGACAATTGCTGGTGTTTCAACTGTCCTTGGAAATGTTAGTCACACTTATGTCTCTGGACAGAAGGGCTTAAAAGGCCATGTGAATATTACTAATAATATCATCACTTGGAAAATTACTAAGCCTAATGGCGCTTTCACTAAGGCCAGTGGTGCAGTTGATACAGGAGGCCTTCCACTTTCTAATTTTAAAATTAGAGCAAATTCAAACCTTAGAAATGTGCAAATTTTTACGGGGCAAAAAGAAGATCTCGCGGGTAGTAAGAGTCTTGTTGTGGATCATGCATCAGGAAAGATTGGAATGGGAACGACTGCTCCTTCTGCACGTCTTTCAATTCAGCAAAGTGGAGTCGCTGATAATTATGAAGGTATTCGACTAATTGCTGATAAGAATAGTGATGGGACAAATGATGAATATCTTGATGTTTATATCGATTCTGCCGGAAAGAAGATTATCCAAACTCAATCTTCAGGGGCAGCAGTTCACGACCTTCTTTTAAATCCTGTAATTGGTAATGTTGGGATTGGAAAAACGATACCACGTACAACTCTAGATGTTGGAACTAACGGTAATGTTGCACTTTTTGGAGATGGTAGCTTAAATGATAAATTTATTTCTGTAAGAGATAATAATCAAGGTTTATATATGGGACTTGATGTAAGTCTTAATGGTGGAAATGGTGCAGGACTTATTCAATCAGGTCAAAGTAAAGGACTGGGACTTAAGGCCAATACTGCAACTTTTGGCGATGCTGATCCAGATTTTTATATAAGTGAATCTGCAAACGTTGGAGTCGGAACAGTGACACCAAGTTCAAAATTTGAAGTAAGACGAGTTTCTGATAATGGAAGTTCAATGGCGCTTTTTGAAGATGCTACTGCTGCCAATAATACATCAGATGTTAGAATTTTTGCCTATAGGCCAGGACTTGTTCTTGAAGATAATTCGGTTAATGCAGATGACTTTAGGCTTGGACTTGATGAAGGGAAGCTATATTTCACTTTTGATACAGATGATGATGGTTCAAAAGATGCGACTTCTCAGTTTGATGATATCTATGCAATGACTCTAAGCTCGTCAAGAAAGCTAGGAGTGGGAACGACAAACCCTGCGGCCACGATGCATGCTCACGCAGGAGACAATACTGCTTCATATCCAACTAGTATTGCCCAAGGTAATATTGTTGCGAAATTTTCTAATAGTAATAACGCCGTTGAGATCGGGACTAATGGCGATTTAAACGGAAGAAGGGCGTGGATCCTCGCTAGACATACTACAACGGACACGTATGGCGGCTACTTTTCAACACTTCATCTTCAACCAGATGTTGGTGATAGCACTCACTATCGTGGGGTTGCAATTGGTACGTCTGCAAGTGTTCAATTGGCCGAAGCCGGAGAAAGACTTGTTGTTAACGGAACGGCCGCAAAACCAGGTGGTGGTTCTTGGGCCACATACTCTGATGCACGCTTAAAAGATATCACTGGTGAGTTTAGCTACGGCCTAGATGCTATTATGGGTATTGATACAATAAAGTATCGTTACAAAGAAGATAACGCTCTTGGTATTCTCAATGAAAGAGAACACTCTGGTTTCATTGCACAAGAGATTCAAAAAGTGATTCCTGAAGCAGTTAGAACGACAACTGATGATTATCTAACAGTTGATAACGATCCAATCTTCTTGGCCCTTATTAATGCGACAAAAGAGCAGCAAAGTCAGATTGAAGAAAATAAGCGTATGCTAAATCTTATGCAAGAAGGGATTTCTCGTCGAGTAGCATCGTTAGAAGAGCAAGTTGAAACTCTAAAAGAAGAGAATGAGATTCTCAAGGCCTACCTCTGTCAGAAAGATCCTGACATGCCTCTTTGCCCGAAAAACTAGTCAAAAATTATTGTTAACATGTTAACGTTAGTATTGAGATTTCAGTAGCTTAGAATCTTATCTTATTGATTTTCAAAAGAAGGTTACAATATACATTATTGATCATCTTGCTAACTTGAATGTTGTACGTTGGCCAGGAGGAAGCATGATCTTGATTAAATTCGGTATTCTCTATTTTGCACTGGCATATTCGTCAATTAGTTTCGCACAGGACTCGCAATTGGATAATTTACTTCGCTGTGGTGAAGTTGCACAAGTTCGCTGTCTTGAAGTTCAGGAGTTTGGACAAGAATTTGTCGGCCCCATACAAGAGGAAACAGTGATAGAGGTAAAGTCGAATGAAGTAGCAGGACCTAGTATTAGAGAGCTTATTTGTTGTGAAGATGATGACAAGCTTAGAAAATCAATCATTGGACATATTTTTAATCAAATGAAACCAGATGAGATGATCGTAGCATTATTGGCCCATAAAACCGTTGAAGAATTACGAGGCCCTTCAAGTGTTGATATGGTTTACAATGATGATCGTTTTGTTGGGCCCAAATTACCGAGTCAGAAATAACTATTTAGATATAAATTAATTCAGTCACTTAGGGCCCTTTTCTTAGGGCCTTTGTCATTTCTATGTCAATTAACCAATCTTTAATTGCTTTATTTTTAGGAGAGGCGTAATATTTTAATATACCCTATAGGGGTATATGGTTTTAGTTATTCTTAGAGAGGAGAGATGAAGTGAAAACAGTTAAATTTGTTGTCAGTGGAATTAAGTGTGGGGGATGTGTAGGTAAGGTTGAAAAGCAACTAAAGGAGCTTACAGGAGTGACAAATATAAATGTTGATATCGAAAACCAGGAAGTTCTTGTTAGTGGAGAGCAAGGTTTTTCAAATATGCAAATCAAGTCAATGCTTGGGGAAATTGGATTTCCTGTATCAAGCATGAAAAAACTTGAGGCTTAGGAGATTGGGTGGAAACACAAAATAGTGTAAACTTAAAAATTTCAGGTATGAGCTGTGCAAGTTGTGCAGCTTCTATTGAAAGTGAAGTTTCAAAAATTGATGGAGTTAAACTTTCAAGTGTAAATTATGCAATTGAAAGTGGTCACTTTGAATTTGAAGATAAGGCCGTCTTAGATAATATTGAAAAGAAAATTGTTGAACTTGGTTACATAATTCAAGATGAAAATGAAGATGAGACTATTAATGAAAGTATACCTGTAAAATCAATTGAAAAAGATAACTTTCATAAATTTATTATCGGAATCAGTCTTGCTGTTGCAGTCTTCATGTTCGAAATGGGACCGCTAAAAGGTTGGCCTACGAAAAAAGCTAACTGGTATGTTCAGCTAATTCTAACGACACCTATTTGGGCATGGATTGGTTTAAAATTCCAGCGCTCTTTATTACAATTTCTAAAAAGTGGCCGCTCTAATATGAATACTCTTATTGGACTGGGTACAACTGCTGCATTTCTTTACAGTGTCTTTGTTACCTTATTTACAGATCTAAGTCTTGAGCTAGGACTAACGACAAGAGTTTATTTTGAAGCGGTGGGCTTTATTATTTCATTCGTTTTTCTTGGCCAGTATTTTGAAGAAAGGGCAAAGAAGAAAACGAAAGAAGCCTTAAATGACCTTTTTAAATTATCTGCTAAGAAAGCGACTGTTCTAAGAGGTGAGTCCTTTGTAGAGGTTGCAATTAGTGAAGTTCAAGTCAGTGATACTCTAAGAGTTCGCCCAGGTGAGAAATTTGCGGTTGATGGGAAAATCATAAAAGGCTCTAGTGCAATTGATGAATCAATGATTTCAGGTGAACCTTTACCTGTTAAGAAAGGAGAAGGGGAGCAGGTTTTTGCAGGAACAATCAATGGTGACCACGTTATTGATTATAAAGCGACAAAAGTTGGAAGCGATACTTTCCTTTCTCAAATCATAAAGTTCGTTGAAGAGGCGCAGTCTTCTAAACCAAATATTCAAAAATATGCAGATAAGATTAGTGGGGTCTTCACTCCTGTCGTTATTGTTATTGCAATTGTTACCTTCCTTGCTTGGTACTTCTATGGAGGAGAGCCAAGATGGGGGAATTCAATCTCTAACTTTATTGCGGTACTTGTTATTGCTTGTCCTTGTGCACTTGGATTGGCTACACCAACTGCTGTCGTTGTCTCAACTGGTAGAGCTTCTTTAAAAGGCCTGCTTATTGGAGGCGGTGAAGTTATTGAAAAGGCCGTCGAAATTGATACTGTAATTTTTGATAAAACAGGAACAATTACTTTTGGGCGCCCAAGTGTCGTAGATGCTATTTTCAAAGATGGAAGTGATGAGATGACAACTCTTAAACACTTGGCTTCTATTGAGCAATTTTCTGAGCACCCACTTGCTAAAGCTGTTCTAAATTTCGCAAAAGAAAAAGGTATCGAATTAAGTGAGCCTGATAGCTTTGAGGTAATTAAAGGTAAGGGAATTATCGCTGAAATTGATGACATTGAATATCATATTGGAAATGAATCATTATTAGATGACTTACGTGTTAAAAGAGATATTGATTTAGAATCTAAAAAAATTGGAAGCTTCATTTTTGTTGCTAGAAACAAAGAACATGTGGCAACTCTAATTGTTGGTGATGAAATCAAGCCAAGTGCTAAAGAAGCGATTGAGCATTTCAAATCGCTTGGTATTGAAACTTGGATGATAACTGGTGATAATGAGATTGTTGCTAAGAGTGTTAGTGAAGAAGTAGGAATTGATCACTTTATCGCTAGAGCACTTCCTCTTGGTAAAGCGACTCAGATTGAGCGTTTACAGAAGGAAGGACGAAAAGTTGCTATGATTGGTGATGGGATTAATGATGCTCCAGCACTAGCAAAGGCCGACCTTTCAATGGCGATGGGAACTGGAACTGATGTCGCAATTAGTGCATCTGATGTAACTATTGTGAAAGGTGATATTGTTAAGGCCGTAGAATTCATTGAACTTGCTAAAGGAACGATGAAGATCATCAAGCAAAATCTCTTCTTATCAATGATTTATAATACTCTACTAATTCCAATTGCCGCTGGTGTGCTTGTTATCTTCGGTGGCCCGACAATGCCTCCAGTACTTGCAAGTGTTGCAATGGGACTAAGTAGTATTTCTGTTGTTTCAAATAGTTTAAGAATAAGGAAATTAATATGAGTAAGCACCCAGACCACAAATCAACATTAACTAGAGTTAATCGTATTGAAGGTCAAGTTCGTGGAATTAAGAACATGATTGAAGATGGTAAATATTGTGTTGATATTCTTACTCAGATTAAATCCATAAGAAGTGCTCTAAAGGGGTTAGAACATGTGATTCTAGAATCGCATTTAAATAGTTGTGTTATGAAGGCCATCAAATCAGGTTCTGAAAAGGATTCTGAAGAAAAAATCAGTGAGATCATGGAACTTCTAAAAAAATCAGCAAAGTCATAGGTTTTATTATGTTTAAGTCTGCTTTAATCATTTGTATTTCTACTAGCACCATGGCCTTCAGCTTTAAGCAAGCCGTTGGAGAACTAGCTAATCACAACAGTGTTGAGGCCATTAAGGGAAGTGCTAAATCTCTTGTTGAGTCTTCAAAACAAAAAAGTTCTTGGGGGGACCCAATGTTTAAGGTTGCTGCCAAGAACTTTCCGGTGGAGACTCTCGATTACAACCAAACTCCAATGACTGGCCTAGAGCTAGGTATTTCTCAGAAGATTGCTCTTTCCAACAAGTACGGCAAAACATCTGAAAGTATGAATGCTCAAGCAAGGGCCATGAATTTTTCTGCACTTGATTATGAGCAAGCTCTAGTGAAAGCGTTGTGGGGAAATGTTATTGGGAATCGAAAAATTGAAAGCGAGTTATATATTTTAAAAGAAAACCTAGCTTGGATTAATAATATTTTAAAGGTTAGTAAGAAGCTCTATTCAAATGGCCGCATTACTCAGCAGGCACTACTTGATATTCAGATTAGAAAATCAGAAATTGAAAGTGAGCTAAGTAATAAGACTTTCGAGTTAAGGCAGAACAAGGCCCAACTCAAATACTTGCTTGGAGATCGTGCTACTAGCTTTGATTACAAAAGTGTTCCTTGGAATTTATTAGATAAGTCTATGAAAGAGGATATAAAAGATAATCGTCTTAAGGCCCTCGAAGAAGGAAAGATCGCAGGAGAGTTTGCTGTTGAACAAGCTAATCTAGCTTATATTCCAGATATTACAGTCTCTTTAGGTTATACATTTCGTTCAGATGAAATTGATAAGAATGGTGACTTCGTTGGAGCACAAATAACATTTCCTATTCCGGTTTCAGATGACAAAAGTGGTGGAAAAGGTGCAGCTGTCGCAAATCGCTATGCTGCAATCAAGAAATTGGAAGATTATAAGCTTAAGAAGAATCGTGATTTAAATATTATTAAAGATGATATTGAGAAACTAAAAGCGGAGTTACAAATTATTACTAAGAAGTCTGTAAACTTCGCTAAAAACTCTCGATCAATCACTTCAAAATCTTACGGTCGTGGCAATAGCTCATATGTAGAGCTTTTGCAGAGTGAATTGCGATTGCAAACAATTTTATTAAAAAAAGTGATGTTAGAAGCACAACTTGCAACTTCTAAAGTTGATTATAAATATACTCTTGGAGAGTCTCTCTATGAATAAATTACTTACAATTATTACATTTACAACACTTCTTGGATTTGTTGCTTGCTCGCCGAAAGAGGAAACTAGTACACAAAGTGAATCTAAGGTTAAAACTTATTATACATGCTCAATGCACCCACAGATTAAGGAAGACAAGCCTGGAAAGTGTCCCATCTGTCATATGAACTTAACTAAAGTTGAAGTTGAAGATGATCATGACCATTCTGCCATGATACAAAATGAACCACAAAAGGAGATGTGGCGTTGTAAGGATTTTCCTGATGTAACAAGTGAAAAAGAAGATATCTGTCCTATGGATGGATCTCCAATGATAAAAGTAAATACACAAAAAGAGAGTGCCTCTAAAGTTGTGGCAAGTGTGAAACTTAGAAAGTCTCAACTTAAGCATTTTGCACCTTCTTACTTTCCTGTAACGACAATGAAGATGACTAAGAAAATTAGACTTCTAGGTCAAGTACTCCAATCAGAAGAAAAAGAAAGTAATATACCGGCAAGAATCGATGGCCGTGTTGAGAAAGTTTATGTGAAATCAACAGGAAGCTTTGTTAAGACAGGCGATCCAGTGGTTGATATCTACAGTCCAAAATTAATTTCTGCTGGAGAAGAGTATATTCTTGCTCGTAGGACGTACTTAACAAATAAAGGACGTGAGTTTCGTGACCTTTATATACAAAGTCAGGAAAGACTTGAGTTATGGGGAATTAAAAAAGAACAATATGAAGCATGGGCAAAGTCTGGCGCTGTTCCAAATAAAATTACAATCTATTCTCCTGCTACAGGAGTTGTACGAAAAAGAAATGCCACTGTTGGTACATATTTTAAAGAAGGGCAAAACTTCTTTGAACTTTCAAACCTAAGTGATGTATGGGTCGAACTCGATGTCTATGAACAGGATTCAGCGCTAGTACAATTAGGCCAAACTGTTGAATTAGAATTCATTGCAATACCTGGAAAGACGACAAAGGGTGAAGTGGATTTTATTAGCCCTGTACTCGATCTGCAGTCTCGAACATTAAAGGTTCGCGCTACGATTCAAAATGAGGAAGGGAAGCTAAAACCTGGTATGGTTGCAAATGCTCAAATTACTTTCGAATTAGAGGGAATGCCTCTCGTAATCCCACGATCTGCTGTTATTGATACTGGAAAGAGAAAAGTTGCATGGGTAAAGGTTAGTGATAAAGAGTTTAAGTCTGTCGTTATTAAAACGGGGCATGAGTCAGAAGGCTATGTTGAGGTTAAAGAGGGACTTAAAGATGGGGATCAAGTTGTTATCGAAGGAAACTTTCTTCTTGATGCTCAAGCACAACTTTTTGGTGGATATGAGGATATGAGTACATCTGATCCTCATCAAGGGCATACTAATGATTAAGAATATTATTGAATTATCCATTCGAAATCGTGTCACTGTAGTACTAATCTTTATCTTAGTTGCACTACTTTCTGTCTTTAGCTTATCGACAGCACGAATTGATGCAATTCCAGATATTGGAGAAAATCAGCAAATTGTTTTCACAAATTGGGCAGGAAGATCACCTAAGGATATTGAAGAACAAATTACTTATCCTTTAAGTGTTCTTCTTCAGGGAATTCCTGGAGTTAAAAATATTCGCGGAACTTCTGCATTCGGTTTCTCTACGATTTATGTCATTTTTAATGATGATGTTGATTTTTACTGGTCGAGATCTCGTGTTTTAGAAAAGCTTACAAGTGCAAAGAATGAACTACCTGAAGGCGTAAATCCTGCAATGGGACCGGATGCAACAGGTCTTGGGCAAGTTTATATGTATACACTCGAGAACGCTTCAGATAATGAAAAGCCGTTGTCATTAGAAGAGTTGAGAACATTACAAGACTTCTACGTTCGTTATCTTCTTCAAAGTGTGGAGGGAGTAAGTGAAGTCGCAAGTATTGGTGGATTTGTTAAAGAGTATCAAATCGATGTTGATCCTAATAAACTTATTGCCTATGACATTCATCTGACATCTATTATTCAAGCTATTCAAGATAGTAATATTGATGTTGGAGCAGAAGTTATTGAAGATGGTGATCGTGAATTTATTGTTCGTGGTAAAGGATTCTTCAAGTCACTTACAGATATTGAAAATGTTGTCGTTGCTGTAAAGAATAAGTCTCCTATTCGAATTAAAGACATGGCAAGTGTTGGTACAGGTCCTGCTTTTCGTCGTGGAGCACTTGATAAAGACGGAACAGAAGCTGTTGGTGGTATCGTTACAATGCGATTTGGAGAAAATCCAAAAGAAGTCATTGATAATGTAAAAGAGAAAATTGAAATTGTTAAGGCCGGACTTCCAAAAGGCGTTATTTTTAGTCCTTTCTACGACCGAACAGAGGTAATTGAAAGAACAATTGGAACAGTTTATTCTGCCTTAGCGCAAGAGATTGTGATAACTGTTATTGTTATTTTACTATTCTTACTTCACTTTAAATCTTCAATCTTAGTATCGCTAACTCTACCATTTGGTGTTGGTATAAGTTTCATTCTCATGAAATTTATTGGTATTGACTCTAATGTTATGAGTTTATCTGGGCTTGTTATTGCTATTGGTTCAATGGTGGATATGGGTATTATCATGACTGAAAATATCTATTCAAGCCTTGCAAGTGAAGATCGAGATCTTTCTAAGTCTGAGCGTGTTGAAATTGTAGTTAAGGCAGCCCGTGAGGTTGGTCCAGCTATTTTAACAGCTGTTGCCACAACAATTGTAACTTTCTTACCTGTATTTGGATTAGAAGGAAGTGAAGGGAAACTCTTTGGTCCACTTGCTTGGGCAAAGACACTGGCAATGTTTGGCTCTGTTGTGGTTGCTATTATTCTTGTTCCGGCCCTAAGTGTTTTCTTCTTAAAAGGAAAGCTTAAGCCGATAGAGAAAAACCCTGTCAGCTTAAAAATTATTAATACTTATCAGCCAGTGCTTAGTTGGCTTCTGGATAATCGAAAGTTCTTTGCAATTTTCCCAACTCTAATTTTTATCCTCGGAGGGATTGCATATTCTCAACTTGGTAAAGAGTTTATGCCTTCACTTAATGAGGGGGAAATTCTTTATATGCCTGTAACTACTGCTGATGTTGGGATGACAAAGGCACGAGAGCTTTTGGCCTATACAGACAAGGAGCTAGTTAAGCATCCTCTTGTTGCGAGTGCGATAGGAAAACTAGGGCGTGCTGAAACGGCACTCGATCCTGCTCCGGTTGCAATGTTTGAAACAGTTGTAAAACTTATCCCTCAAGATCAGTGGCCAAGTGGAACTTCGATTTACGATATTATGGCTGAGCTTGATCAACAACTACAAGTTCCTGGCCTTGTAAACGCGTGGCTATTTCCAATTGAGAATAGAATCGCCATGATTTCTACAGGAATTAAAACGCAAATTGGTGTGAAAATCTTTGGGGATAACCTCGAAAAGCTTGAAAAGATTGGACAAGAAATTGGCCATGTTCTTGAGGGCATCAAAGGTGCAAGTGGGGTCTATGCACAACAGATCACAGGTAAACCTTATATTGAATTTGATATTGATCGTGTGGCCGCAAGTCGCTATGGGATTAATACTGGAACGATAAATAAAATTCTTCAAACTGCAGTCGGCGGTATGACGATCGGGCAATTTTATGATGGCAGACAAAGATTTCCAATTCGCGTACGTTATAAGAAAGAGCTAAGAGATCGTATTGACGAGTTAAAGAAGGTACTTGTACCTAGTCCACTTGGTCAGCATATTCCATTAGAACAGCTTGCTAAGATTGAAGTTGTAACTGGTCCTGCTATGATTCAATCTGAAGATGGAATGCTGCGCTCACTTGTACTTTTAAATGTTCAAGATCGTGATCTAATTGGTTTTGTGGAAGAAGCTAAGAAGGCAGTAGAAGAAAAGGTAGAACTCCCTAAAGGATATTCTTTAGTTTGGGCCGGGCAATATGAAAATCAGGTACGATCTAATAATCGACTGATGCTTCTTGTTCCTCTAGCGCTTGTTATAAATTTAATCATTATTTATTTTGGGATTAAAAATCTACGTAATGCTGCAATTGTTTTTAGTGCCGTTCCAATCGCATTTGCAGGTGGTCTAATTCTGCTTTGGATTGGAGGCTTTAATACATCTGTTGCCGTTTGGGTTGGTTTTATTGCCTTATTTGGTATTGCTGTCGATGATGGTGTCGTTATGATGACCTATCTGCAAGAAGAGTTTAAAACAATTAAACCAAGAAATTGGAGTGAGCTTAAGGAAGTAATCGTCAATGCAGGTTCTAGACGTATTAGACCTCTTGTTATGACAACGACAACGACTGTCGTGGCCTTAGTTCCTATTATGTGGTCGACAAGTACAGGAAGCGAAGTTATGAAGCCGATGGCCATTCCTACGCTTGGAGGGATGCTTGTTGAGTTAATTACATTATTTGTTGTTCCTATTACATATTCATATTTTGAACAAAAGAACCTTAAAGGAGAAACACATGAATAAATTTATTATTGTAAGTATGATTGCTTTTAATTTATTTGCTGCTGGCCGTATTGAGATGGCACCAAACACAAAAAAAGAAGTTGTTAAAGTTCTCGAATTAAATGAAACACTTCATGCAAGCTTCTTTGAATACGATGGGGCAAAAGTTGAGGAAGCTGCAAAGAAGCTTTCAACAGCAATTGATAAGATTAGTGATGAGAAAATTAAGAAGCTTCTAACTTTTTCAAAAACAAAGCTTTCTGAAATTCAAGCTTCAAAAACAACTGCTGAAAACAATCAAAGTTACCACTTAGTTTCAATGGCACTAATTCATATCATTAATACATATGATGTAGGTGAGAAGTATAATGCTTACTCATGTCCTATGGTTAAGAAGAAGTGGGTACAAAATTCTTCTAAACAGGATAAAGTTCACAATCCATATGCATCAAATATGCCACACTGTGGACAAAAAGATACTAAGTTCTAATTACTTCAAATAATCTGTGATGGCCGCTCCAAAGATGCTTGGGAATGCAATAATTACTGTGCGTTTAAAAGCTAGAATTGGATCGGTCATTACGGGAAATTTATCAATCAAAAATAGAATGAATACAACACTGGAAGTTGTGATTAAGTAAATCGCAAAAATTCTCTTAATAAACTCTGCGACATTTCCCTTAAGCTTAAATCGGTAGAAGTTAAAGTAGACAAAGCAAGTAACAATAACAATTGAAGATGCTAGTAGATAATAGATATTATCAAACTTCAAACTTACACTAAGATTCCATACTTCTTCAGTAAAACACAATGGTGAGGCCACTAGAAACGCCCCTACAAAAATTTGTGAGACATCACGTAGTCTTAATTCAACCATTAGTGGATTGATAACATGACCAATTGGCTTACCGGTATCATCTAAGAATGTAACAACTTCTTTGAGGTAGCCATTGATTCGTTTGATTTCAGTATGTGTATTCTTTAAACCTTTAAAAACATCCATACTAAAATTATAGAGAGATTTTGGAATTTAAGCAAAAAAAAAGGCCCGGATAACCGGGCCTGTATATTAACTTTAATTTAGAATAAGTTAATTGTTGCTGAGAAACCGAAGTTTGTTTTGTCTTTGTCGAAGTCATCAGCAAGGAATTGGATATTTGGGTAAAGGTAAATATCACGAGTAACAGAGATACCTACACCAACTGATTGGTATTCGTAAGCTCTAAGAAGTTTTGCATCTTTTCCTCTTGATTTTTGATAGTTAAAGTAACCAAATACTGTTCTGAATGAGAAAGTATCATTGAATACGTATTCAAGTTGAGGGTAAAGACCAATTGCCATTTCTGTCTGGTAGTCTTTTAAGAATGGTTGTCCTGTTTTTGCTTGAAAGTCAGCTCTGTACTTAGAGTCAGCTAGACCACCAGAGAAGTAAAAGCTTGCTGAAACACTTGCACCAAGAGTCCAACCTGAGTCACCAAATTTTTTCATCATATACTGAGAAACACCTAGGATTTGATCTAGATTTTGATTCTTGTATGAATCTTTTGTACCAAAAGTTAAATCTGCTGATGTAATTGTTTGGATACCTGCGATTGTGTAAACACGAGAGTAACCAATGTATGGGTTAGAAATGTCACCTTTAGCGTGGTGAAATGGTGTTAGAACTGAGTAACCAGCACCAACTGTAATAGAATCATTCTTAGAAAGTCTATAACGACCAGAGATTGATCCACTCATCGATGTTTCAGTTTCGTTTTCTGGGTCAGCATAAATATTTGGTCTTTCTTTACCAAATGGGTCATCAAGAGATCCACCATTGTAACCAAGTGAGAGACTCATGCTCAGTGGAGATTTCGATCCAGATTCAGCTCTCATACGAGCATTTGTAATCTCTTCATCGATATCCTTTTTATCAGTAGTTGTTTTCTTTTCTTCTGCTTGCGCGTTTGAAAGTCCCAGCCCTAGCATAAAGATTGCAAGTGCAATGTTCTTTTTCATAATCACTCCATGTGTATGTTTTTATAGACTAATATTGTCTAAAGACTGATGTAAAAGATCAATGAAATTCTTAATAAAATCTTAATATACAACAAGAAAGATTTTTGCGTATGGCACCAATATAGCTTAATTCAATAAATAATAGGCAAATAACGATTAAGGGGCTTAATTAAACTTATCCCATCTTCACTTTATAGACGAGATGGCTTCTCCGTAGAATTATCTATCAGGAGAAGTTATGACTAAAATTTTTGATTGGGCACGAAGTGGTGATGTAGGTGAGTTAAGTATTTACATACTTACAAATGAAGAATGTAACTTAGAGGTCAAAAATGAAAAAGGTTATACGCCACTCTTAGAGGCCACTCATCGTGGTCACTTTGACTTTTGTCATACACTACTTAGTGCTGGTGCAAATCCAATAGCTAAAGATGGCCTTGGCAATACTGCATTGATGCTAGCTTGCTTAAAAGGTGATTTAAAAATCGTAAAATTACTTATTCAATATGGAGCAAAGCTTTGCGAAATAAATGATTCAGGAATGAGTGCATATGATTGGGCAATGGCATTTAATCGAAAAAAAATAGTCTCATTTATTAGTGAAACACACCATTTTCAAAATGATCGAATAAAGAGTTATTATGGCCTCGTTAAAAATGGACTTAAGTCCATTGCATGGTTTAATAGGTAATCTCTATGGCGTCATAAAGACTCAGTATTTTATTTTAATCCTATTTCTTGCGAAGATTAATTAACGGATAATTAATCATCAAAGGAGATGGATATGAAAGTTCATACATTATTTACGACACTAATTATTGGTGCAAGTATGGTGAGCCTTTCGGCAACAGCTGAATCCCTTTGTGAACATAAATACGATTCACAAGAGGTGAGCTCTCATCGTAACCTAGAGAATGAAGTTGTTCATTCTTCTAATTCATTTAAATCAAAGTTTAAAAAGTCTGGCGAAACTCGCGTCCTTAGTAAGATCGAAGGGCGTGATCCAATTCGCTAAATCTAACAAAAAGGCCCTGTTGATGTCTCCAAATAGGGCCTCTTTTACCAAATTTCAAGTACTTACTTCAAAAAGTGTCTTTATTAGCAATCATTTGTTTAAATGTGTAGATTATTGTTTGACACCTCAAACTCGTTCAGATATTTATTCTTCATAAACTTAAAGGAGAATAAACATGATGAAAAAATCACTTATAGCTTTATTATCACTACTATCAGTTTCAGCTATCGCAAACACTGACCTTGTTCTTGAAGGTGAGAGATGGCTTGCACAGCATAAAGGTTATGTATGTGCAGCATTTACTGACTACACAAATGCACCGGCTTCTCACAACAACATGAATGTTAAATTTGAAAAGCTTTCAACTGATTACACACTAGATAATATTCTAATCAAGGCAACTTTTGAGAATGTAGATGGTATTGAGTGTTCATACTCTTCAATCCTATTTGCAGACAACGCAGCTTCTACAATTGACCTAGTCGATTCAAGAGCTTTCTCTAAGGTTGATGCTTCAGCAGATTGTTCAGAAGGTAAGGTAGTTCTTGATGCTCAGCTTGCAAACAATGATTACCTATACTGGGGACACCCTCACCACGCAACAATTATGGTTCCTGCAACTGGTGCAGCTGAAGTTTGCGGCGAAGGTGCAACACATATTGGTATCGATTTTATGGTTTATAAAAGACTATAAAAAATCCTTGATATTAAGCAGGGCCTTTCTTTCGTAAGAAAGTATAAGGTTCCTGCTTTTTTAATTTTTATGAGCTCATTAGTAAGAAAATTTTTAAAAATTCATCGTATTCTAGGCTTAGTCCTAGCGATTAACTTTCTCCTGTTAGGCTTAACAGGAGTTGTTCTCGTTTGGCGTCACGAATTATCTCCTGTTCATTCGGTAGAACAGCAGAGCGCTTTTGTTTCAGATCAATCCTCTCTTTCAAAAATTGAAAATTACATACATGAAAATGAAATTTACAAAGATAAAAAAGTACTTTCAATTTTTAAAGGTGATGATGGTGATATTCAAGCACGAATAACAGAGCCAGGTGTTGAAAAGTTTAAAGGTGCAACAAGATTAAAATTTGATCTTGCTGGTAATGTGCTGACATCAAATCAAGTCAAGCCTACGGTCTTTATTGATTTCGTCTTAAAGCTACATCGTGAGTTACTCTTAGGTGGAAAAGGTAAAATTTTAATAGGGCTTATGGGAGTGTTCTTTCTCGTTGCTCTTCTAAGTGGTGCTTTTATTGCAAATAAGTTCTACCGTAACGTAAGAACAATGAACTCTCGAATTATGCTTGGGCGTCTTCATAAAATAATCGGCGTTAAAACACTTGCATGGCTTTTTATTGTTACTTTTACTGGAGCGATCTTAGCATTCAATAGTACATTAATTGGTCTCTTTTTAAGAGGAAATGTAAAGGCCCAGCAAGAGAATGCAATTGTCATCGAAAATGCAAAGTATGTATCGGTCACAACAATTTTAAAAGAACTAGAATCAAAACTTGCTCATTTAGAATATGACTTTATTTCTTTTCCTGATAATGAATTCTCAGTACCAAATCAATTTGTTGTATTGATGGAAAATGAAAGTCATCATCACGAGATCGCTTATATTGATGGAATAACAGGAAAGTTAAACCGCACAGTAACGTTACCATGGTACTTAGAACTTCTCATTCTTTCAGAACCTCTGCACTTTGGCGATTATGGTGGAGTCATTCTTAAGATTATTTGGAGTCTTTTCGGTCTTATTTCTTCTTTTATTCCAATTAGTGGAATCTATATTTTCTTATTTAGAAAAAAATACTTAGTAGCAAGGAGTGAGCAGTATAATGGTAATTTAATAAGTGATGTAAATATTTCGTTTACTGAGATTCTACTTCCTAGCTTATTTGTTTTTGTCATTTTCTTTGTTACTTCTGATTTTAAATGGATTTTAAGTGCACTATTTTTAGTCTACTTAGTTTTCTCTTGGCGTGATTTGATAGTTTTTATTTCTTCTCTAAGAAAAAAGAAGAGAATTCAGAAGGAGAGTATCTCTTGAGTTCTCAACTTCAAATAAGTGACAATTTTACTAAGGCCATCTCATGCCTTTGTTTTGTTTTTGGTGCGGCCCAAACTATACTTCTTGGTCTTATACCGAAAATTGCTATGGTAACGAATCTTGATATTACATCAATCATAATTATCTATGGGTTTTCGATCTTCTTCTTTCTTTTTATGACAAAGGAGTGGGCCGCACTTTTTTCTAAACTTAAGGCCAAGACTATCTATCGAATTGCTCAGTTTGGATTGCTCATGTCGAATCTGGCCCTTTTAGCAACATTTACTTCTGGTAATGTTAGGCTGTCTCTCATTTTCTTTGTTATATCTCGAATTATTTATGCATTGAGTGCAAGCTCTATTATTCCTTTTTCTCAAATTGTTAAGATTGGCCGATACAAAGATACTCATAGTGGTATTCTTGAAACAACTATTTTTCTAAATGCTGGAAGGCTTGTTGGATTGGTACTAGGTGGACTTCTCGCATTTAATCTCAATTTGAGCTTAGTGGTTTTGATCGTTATGCTTCTTTTAACAATTCCATTTGATTTTAAGAGCGGAATCAACGAAATTCAAACTATCGCTGGAAAGAAAGATTCTGATACTAAGCAATTGATAATGCCACTTCTTTTTATTCCATTGATTTATACATTTATGACTTCATTTTTTCACACTAGTATCACGAGTGTGGTTGGAGACATATTAATTGGTCAAATTAAGCAATCAGCTACTATCTATTGGCTACTAACTCTTGCATCTCTTGTCATAATTCTTACACAGTTAATTTTAAAGAAGTTAAAACTTATTAACTCTAAAATATTCTCTACTTTGGCAATTGTTTCTCTTTTATTTAGTTTCTACTCATTCTCTAGAGTAGATAGCTTAGAAACACTTTACGGATTCATCCTTCTATTCTCATTTGGAGCTGCAATTATTCCAATTTTATATATGGGACATATTTATAACTTGAACCCTAGTTCTCCAAAGCAGATTGTTGCCAGTGAGATCAGTTTTTATCAAACCCTAGGCAACGCTCTTGGAGCGATAATGTCAGGTGTAATTATTAAGTACAACTTTACAAATTATATTCTTTTTCTATTTGTGGCCTTAGTAGTAGGGGCGATCTCAATAAGTTTCAAATACAGTACTTCAGATACGAGCGAAGAACTAAGCGGAGCGACTAATGGTTAATATAAATTATAGGCAGCTTGCTGATAAATATAGTATTCGTGCATTAGTTAACTCAATGATAAGAGATTATTCAGAAGATAATCTTGTTAAAGTTGATGTTGAAAATAGTGATGTATTGATTGGTGATCTTGTTTTTGAACTTGAGTCATATTCTCCTCTCGGTGGGCATCGTTATACTGGTGATATTTACTTCAATAAAACAAAGCTTACTTTTGATGAGATGCTTGTTCACTTAGTGCCTAATTTTTCTAATGTTGATTCTACTTTTATCGAAAATATAATTAACTCTCGCGATAATATCGAGTTGATTCTTAAATATAATCCACAAGTGAATATTGATAGCTACCTTACTAGTGAACAAAAGATGCTTCTTGGACATCCATTTCACCCTTATCCTAAATGTAAAAAGGGAATGAGTGAAGAGGATCTCAAACTTTATTCACCTGAATTCTCTAATGGATTTAAGTTGATCTGGATAAAGTGTAGAGAAGAATCAATCCATACTAATGCAGAATTATTTGCAGTTTCTACTGCTATGAATAAGCTTGCTCAATTCGATTTAGAAGAGATCGATGACTCTTTCGTCTATATTCCAATGCATCCTTGGCAGTGGCGTCGTTTAAAAGAGAAAGAATTAGTTAATGGCATAGTGGAAGTTGCAAGTGGTGTTAATGATTGGTATGCACTTTCTTCCCTTAGATCTCTATATTCATATGGAGCACCTTTCTTAGTTAAGTATTCAATGGATGTAAAGCTAACAAACTCGATAAGGCATCTTCAACCAGAAGAAGCTATTCGTGGAATGCAGATGGAAACTGTATTCAAAAATGAAGGGGTCGCAAACTTTAGTGATAAATTTCATATTCTTTATGAACCATTCTATGTTGCTCTTAAGGGACAAGATGGTAATGCTATTATTGAATCGACAATTCAGTTACGTGAAAATTTTGAGACAGATAATTGTTTTCTACTAGGTAGCCTTGCTGAAGAGAATCCTTATACAGGAAAGTCACATCTTTTAAGCTTAGTAGAGGGAAATGCAAAGAAGGCTTGCGGGAATATCTTTTTAGCAAGAAAGTACTGGTTTGAAGCCTTTCTTGAAAATGTCATAGGGGAGTTTATTACTCTTTCTGAAGAGCACGGAATTCTTCTAGGTGCTCATATGCAAAATATAATCCTAAAAATGAAAGATGGGTTACCTGTTGGGACAATATACCGTGATTGTCAGGGGACTGGATTTACAACAAAGAGTGTGGAAAAATTTGGTTCTAAGTATGAATTTATTAGTGGCACAAAGGGAAATATTCTTTCACCTGATGATGTTAACAAAGTATATACATACTACTTAATTATCAACTCAGTATTTAATACCATTATCTCGCTTGCAAATGGTGATGCTAAGGCCGAGCTATTTCATTTAGGACAATTTAGAAATTTTATTTTTAAAGCGCATCATAAATCAACATTTCTAAATTATTTGATTAACAGTGACTTTCTCTATCAAAAAGGAAATTTCAGATGTTGTGTAAGCAATATTAACGAAAATACAATTGAAAACCCTTGGGATATATATAATAAAATACCTAATCCTATTAGTACTCTTCTAAGAAAACCTCGTGTCTATGAAGGCGAGCTTTATCGTGCAAAATCTAAGCATAATCACGAGATAACTCTTCGTGCATTTGATTTGAATGAAGATCTTGAAAAGTTTCATGAATGGCATAATAAGAAGTATGTTTATGAATTTTGGGAAATGAATAAGTCGATAGAGGAACTAAGAGCTTATGTACAGGGCCTGAAGGATTCTCCATACCAACTTCCAATGATTGTGGATATCGATGGGGAACAAGCTGGATACTTCGAAGTTTATTGGGGCTTTGATGATAGGATTGCTCCTTATTGTGATGCTTCACTATATGATAGAGGAATCCACATTTTAATTGGAGAAGAGAAGTTCTTAGGTACTCGTGCCGTTTTTGATTCAATTTTTCATTTAACTAAATTCTTATTTGAAGATGATGAAAGAACTCAAAAGGTGTGGGGGGAGCCCCGTGTTGATAATAAGAAGGTCTTAACTTTAGCAAGGCTTCTTCCGGGATGGGAACATAGAGGAGTTTTTGATTTTCCACATAAAACATCAAATCTCTTAGAAGCTGATCGTACAAGGTTTTTGCGCGAGGTTCAATCATGATCAATACTCAGCTATTCTATGAATTACATAAAAACCTAATCATTAAGGCCATTGAAGAACTTCAGTTTGAAGAACTATTTAATGTTGAGTTTATTGAAGATCGTTTTAATTTTAGGATAAATGATAGCATCTATTATAGCTTTCATGGCCGTATTGGTGCATGGGGAAACCTTCAAATTGATAAAGGTACTTTTCACAAAGTAAGTGGTGAAAAGGTTATCGTGGAATTTACTCTGGCAGATTTCTTCTACGAGACTCAATACCTTACAAAGATGAGTGATGAAACATTGGCACAATTTATCGAAGAAGGTAATCAGACTATTTATGGAGATATCCTTCATTATCACTCTCTAGAGAATCTTTCTCTTAATGAGATTGCACAGTTTAATTTTAATAAAATTGATCAAATTCTTTCAGGGCACCCAAAAATTATTATGAATAAGGGACGCCTCGGATGGGGAAGTGATGAACTCTTAAAGTATGCACCAGAAACACGAAACAGCTACAAGCTACATTGGTGTGCAATAAAAAAGGAGTATCTTGAATTAGGCCTTGATCAAGAACAATTAAAACTAAATGATCTTTATAAAGACTCCCTGTCGATTAGCGAAGTTGAATTTGCTAAAGGGCTAGTTCATGAAACTGGCGCAAATAGTGATGATTTTGTTTTCATCCCTGTACATCCTTGGCAGTGGAGTAAATATATAAGTGTTCAATTTGCACACTTAATTTATCAAAATGCCCTTATACCACTTGGAATCATGGGAAGAGAATATACTCCACAGGTTTCTATTAGAACCTTATCTTCTAATTCTCGTGAGAGTAAATTTGACTTAAAAGTCGCAATTTCAATTTTAAATACATCTAGTGTAAGAGGAATTCCTCAAAAATATGTCTCAAAAGGACATCTTTTATCACAGAAGGTTGAGAGCATCATTAAGTCAGATAGCTTTCTTGTTGATAAGGTCGATATATTAAAAGAAGTTGCAGCAATGAGCTGTCCGCTACCTGAGTTTAACCGTATCGACGGTGGCTCATATCGCTATAAGGAATTACTTGGGTGTGTATGGCGAGAAAGTGTAGAGAATAAGATTGCTGATGATGAGCTCGCAATTCCTACAGCGGCACTATTATTCACTAAAGATGACCAATCTCTTGTTAGTGAATATATTAAATTATCGGGCCTAGGTACTAAAGAATGGTTAAAAGAATACTTTGAAGTTGTTGTCATTCCTCTTTATCACTTACAAGTAGAACATGGATTGGGCCTTGTTGCTCACGGACAAAATACGATACTGACTCTTAAAGGTGCAAGACCTAATAAACTTATTATCAAAGACTTTCATGGTGACTTTAGAATGGCATCTGATTCAAAGCATAGCGAAGCTGATTTTGGTGTTGAGCTTGATAAGTTACCACCAGAGTATTTGATTCACGATCTTATCACAGGACACTTTATCACAGTCTTACGCTACTTCTCGAGAGTTGTTGAAGAATGTCTAGGTTTTAAAGAAAAGGACTTTTATCACTTACTTGGTGAAGTTATAGCAAACTATCAAGTCGATTGTTCTCCTGTTGGTAAGGTTAATTTATTAAGAAATGAATTTGAAAAGGTATTGGTTAATACTGTTCGCTTTGTAGCTGGTTACAGCGAAACAGGGGAAAGGCTTAAACCAATGCTTGGAAGTAATATTAAAAATCCTCTTGTTAAAAATAGTTAGGGTTGAGTTGAGGTAGTTAAATGCAGAATATATATGACATTGTTGGAATCGGTTTAGGACCGTTTAATTTGAGTTTAGCAGCTCTTTTAAATCCTTTAAGTGAAATTAATAGTAAATTCTTAGATAACAAACCAGAATTTAGTTGGCATCCTGAGTTGATGTTTGGTGATGCGATGATGCAAACTTCTTTCTTAAAGGATCTTGTCACTCCTGTTGATCCTAAAAGTATCTTTAGTTTTCTAAATTACTTAGTTGAAAATGGACAATTTTATCACTTCTTAAATACGGATCGTAAGGCGATTAACCGCTATGAGTTTCAAGACTATTGCAAGTGGGTTTCAAAACAACTTTGTGATGATATTGATTTTGACTCTAAGGTAATTGATATAAAGCACGATGGTGAAAAATTTGAGGTGATTAAGGAAGGTGGGAGTTACTTTACAAAAAATATTTGTGTCGCTTCTGGCCCAACTAAAAATATACCAGAATGTGCAAGGCCATTCCTGTCTGAGACTCTTTTTCACGCTAAGTCTAAGCAAATGAAGAAACTTGATCTTAAAGGTAAGAAAGTTGTTGTTATCGGTGGGGGACAGACGGGAGTCGAAACATTTAGAAATGCTCTTAATGGAATGTGGGGAAAAGTAGAAAAGGTTACCTTGTTAAGCGGAAGACATAATTTACAACCACTTGATGAAGCTCCATTTACAAATGAAATATTTACACCTGAATTTGTACTTAATTTTCACTCTCTATCTCAAGAGCAAAAAGATTCATATACTCAAAGCCAGTTATTAGCTAGTGATGGTAACACTCCTCAATACTTACAAGAAATGTATAATGAACTATATCTTGACCGATTCTATTTAAAGAAACTTCCTGATTATACAATTTCTCCAATGCGCTGGCTTAAGGCGATTGAGAAGCAAGGAGAATCATATAAATTAGTTGTTGATAATTTACTTAATCAAAACGAAGAATTTATCGATGCCGATATTGTTATCTTGGCGACAGGTTTTAAAAGTGTTCTACCTAGTTTTCTGGATGGAATTGCAGATAAGATTACAAAGGATTCTAAGGGGCGCATAATTGTAGGACAGGATTATAGCATCCAGACTACGATTGAAAACGGGAAGATCTATTCAATGAATTTTAGTCGCCATGGCCATGGTGTAGCAGATCCACAAACAAGTTTAATGTCTTGGCGCTCGGCCATGATTGCTAATGACCTCGTTGGCGAAACTAAATACAAAACTACAAATAATAGCGAAAGCTTTTTAAGCTTTTTTAACTAACGGAGAGACAATGAAGCTAGTAACGTTACTATTTTTCTCAATACTTTCAATTACTATATCTGCTGCCCCGGCAAATGAGTCAAAGGCAGAAGTAAAAAAAGCCGAATCTTTTAATACAAAGGAAGAGGTAATCGAAAACCCAACTTTAAAGACTTTGTCGGGCTCTCTTAAGCGTTGGTCATTTTACTCAACTTTTGCTTACAAAGGTGGTGCAATTAATGACTTAACAAGTGCAGAAAGACCTAATATTAAGAATGCAGAAGGTAATCCTTCTTTGACAAATATATCTGGTGTCTTTGGTGCTAAATATCGCCTCACGAAATCAGATAATATTTCTCTTCAAGCTGGAATGTATATGGCAACTCCATTTCATTCAAACCACACGGCATCGACAGCTTCTATTCAAAAAGAATTTGATGACAACTCACAAGAGCTTGATATTGATAATCCTGTTCTTTCATACTTTAAAACATACACAATTGGTGAATTACAAAATGTTTCATTTCTAAAGTATCAGTATGTAACTCGTGGAACAGAAAAAGATTATGGTTATCATTCTGCTGCCGCTTTTTCACAAGCAATGGCGTACCGTATTTCTAAATTCGCTTATATTGCGGCAACTGCCACTTTGACTCAGTACTTCTTTGATAAGTCGACGACAAAGTATATGGGTTTTGATATCTCGCTTCTTCCATATCAAAGAGAAAGAGAGTATCAGGTAAGTTTATCAACTGAAATGTACTTGAAGCGCAATATTTCTTTAAGACTTATTTCAGATATCTTCTCTCGCTATACACTAAGACGTGAGAGTAAACTTGAAAAGCGCGTTCTTCAACAAACTATTGCAGCTACATACTTCTTTAATCGCGATATCTCAATTGCACCTAATATTCGCTTCATTGCAGAAGATATTCGTGCCGATCGCACAAATGTTGGACTAACACTTAATGTGAATTTATAAAAAAAGGGGGATTGAATCCCCCTTGGTTTTTTTTATTTCTCTGAAATTTCAAAATCATCGTGGCCAGGAATTTCTTCCGGTAATGCTTCTTTTAGGTCTACTCCAAGGTGCACAATACGTTGTCCTGCCTCGCAGTTAGGTCTAACATTCTTTCCAATAACAACTCCAGAACGGTCAGCACAAATGACTTCTTTAACTTGTCCAAAGACATCGTAAACTTTTGCGATGACTTCGCCTTTTTGCACTCGATGAGTAAGTTTTGGAAGGACATCAACAATTCCACCTTTTGTTGAATAAATCCAGTAAGAATGGTCACAAATTGTTGCATCAGTAATCATATCTTTCACATCGCCTTCAATCATAGAGAAGTAGCGAAGTGTGTTCTTAATTCCATCGAGAGTCTCATCAATTAGAGCATGTTGGAAAGCATTTGGATTACCGATTTCAACAGTAATAGCATGAATACCTTGTTCATTTGCCCATGCTCTTAGTGTTCCTTCTTCATCATATTTTTGAACAATAATTTGTGGGTTTTGCAAGAAGGCCAGGGTTCTTGTTTCTTCTTTTTCAAGATCGGCCCTTAAGTAAAGACTGTTCACACGGCCATGACTTGCTGTATGAAGATCGAGTAGGTAGTCAAACTTCGAAACAATTTTTTGAGTGAAGTAGTAAGCATATACATTACTAGGGTTCCCAGTAAGTTTACCTGGCATAATACGATTTAAGTCAACATTATCAATAAAGCGACGCTGATTTGTAAGGTAACCAGGTACGTTACTAATAGGAACCATGATGAGAGTTCCTTTCAAGTTCTTCGGATCAATCTCTTCAATAACTTTAAAAATTGTTGAGATACCATTTAGTTCATTTCCGTGAACAGCTGCTGTAATCCCAACAACTGGCCCATCCTCAATTCCTTTCATAATAATGATCGGCACGCGCCAAGGTACTCCTAGTGCGTTATCTGAAAGGTGTATTTGTAAACGGTGTACTTCACCTTTTGCAAAAGAGTTTAAATCAATTTCTTCAGTGGTCTTAATGACTTGTATTCCACCCATTGTACTTCCTATGCTATGAGATCATGATCTCGTTAAAGAGAGAGTTATCATTATCTAAACTTCTAAAAAGTTTTGTTCTGAAAGTCCCTTTCTTACTTATAAGTTGTTCTGCCATCTTATCAATGGCCACAATTGTTAGAATTGTTTGTATGTAGGCCTCAATTAGATCGTCAGTACCAATTCCTAGTGAATTAAAATCTTTTTGATCCATTAGCATTAGTCTTGATGTGTCAGAGTCCCATAGGTTTTCACCTTTCTTTACTGATAAGTTTGTTCCTAGAACTTCCCAACTATTTTTTGGGTATGTTGCTTCAAGAGGTTTACTCGCTCGACGAGCATAAACTGCACATGGCATAAAGCCTTTAGGTGAAGAGTAGACCATAAGTCTTAGATCGGCGATATAAATATTTCCTTTCTTATTTGGAACCGTCCCAATATGGAAGAATTTCCCATACTCACTTGTTGAACTCCACTCATAGTGACCAATTAAACTTTGAACGATAAATTGGTCATATGGATAATCCATTTGCATGAAGGCATCTAGCTCATCTTGGTTTGTGATTGTAAATACACCTTGGCCAGCATTTGAATAAGGAATTTTAATAACTGCTTTTCCACCAAACTTTTGAACCCATAAAGGAATTTCTAATTTATTAACATCCTTAATTGTTTCAGGCATATTGATTTTTAAACCTGATTCTGCAATTTGTGAGTTATAGAGTTCGTAGGCTTTATTTGCGAGAAGCTTATTGCGTCCACCTGAAAGACAAACAAGAGTCGAGTTAAAGATGAAGGTCTTCGTTGTCGTTGGAATTCTATTCCATGGCTTTTGAGTTACATATCTAAAAGCCGCACGAATAGGAATTCTTTCTCCTGTTTCAAGAGTGATGTGAAGAACTCCGTTTTCAAAATCGGCCATTTGTTCTTCACCATTGAAGTGAGGAACGAGATAAACTTCTTCTCCTGTCAGGTCTGCAATAGTTGAAGCATATCCCGATGTTTCCATGTAGTTCTTATCATAGATAACAGCCAGTGCTCCGGGTGGGAGTTTCTTCTTTCTTTTCTTTAGTGCTGGTATGAATGAGTTTTCGATTAGAAATTTATAACCTCTGTGCTCATCTGCATCTGTTCTTGGTGGCATCGACTTCTGTCCTGAAGGGCAAGAGTTTGTTTCAAGAACTACCATGCGGCGATTACCTGCTTGCGTTGTTACATAAAATAAGTCAGAGCCACCCCAGAAGAAGTGCTTACTTTCATAAGATAGAATATCTCTCAACGTGTCAGTACAAATTTGTGGATTTAAATGACTATATCTTTTGATAATTCTTTCGTGATCTAAATTAAAAAAGTGACTCACTAGAGGGTGTAGTTGTGAGTTCAAGGCCTTCGGATAAAAGTGATTCTCTTGTTCAAAATTATCAGGCTTAATAACTTCAATTCTTCTTTTCAAGTTCTCTCCAAATTGTATTTTCTAAAGCATAAGTTAATGGAAATATTATAATCTCAATCCCTAATTCTGTAGGGAATATTTTGTAATTTTTATTAAATTTTTAAGAGCTCTAAACAATATACTAGTATATGTTGACTACTCTAGTCAGAGACTTGCTCGTTCGGTTATCCCTAATCTTGAAATGTCTCACTTTTGGTTTATTGGAATTTATGTCATGTTGTTTTTAAACAAGATAAGGGGAAGGAATGAGACTTCGTAAAGAACTACAGGGTGTGAAGCGCCTTGTTGTAAAAGTTGGAAGTAACGTTATTACAAAAGACAGCGGAAAATTAGATACAAGGAAGGTTAGAAAAATAGTAGAGGATATATGTGAGCTAATTGATGAAGGGATCGAAATCGTCCTAGTAAGTTCTGGTGCAGTTAGTGTGGGGAAGTCTTTTCTTAAGGAGCACTTACCAAGAAGAGGTCAAATTGATCTTCAGCACTCTGCAAGTGCCGTGGGGCAACCAAAGCTTATCAATACATACTCAAGACTATTTGAAGAGAATCAAAAAATATGTTCACAAATTCTTCTAACCCATGATGACTTTAGAAATAGAAAGCGCAACCTACATGCAAAGCAAAGTATAAATGTACTTTTGAAAAATAATATTACGCCTATTCTTAACGAAAATGACACGATCTCTTTTACCGAAATTGCCTTAGGAGACAATGATCACCTTGCTGCGCAAACTGCTCAGATGATTAATGCCGATGCATTGCTTATGATCACTTCAACAAATGGCCTATATGATAAAGATCCTGCTTTTAGTGATGCAAAGAGAATCGCTATTGTTCCATTTGGAAGTGATGTTCTTGAGGACGTGGATTATCAAGGAAAGACTGCTGTAGGAAAAGGTGGAATGGAATCAAAAGTTCACGCCATCACAAAAATTACTCCTATAGGTATAAAGGCGATTATTAGTTCAATGGAAAATGAGCGCCTAATTTTAGATCCACTCACTAAAGACATAGGAACCTACTTTGCACCTAAAAATGCCTATGACCCAGAAGAGCGCAAAGCATGGCTGCTCTCAATGAAAAAACCAAATTGTTATATTGAAGTTGATCGAGGTGCATTCGAAGCTCTTAATGAAAATAAGTCACTCTTACCAAAAGGGATTATTGATGTTTTTGGCCAATTTTATAAAGGGGACTGTGTTGATATTCTTTGTGATGGAGAAGTTTTTGCTTCCGGGGTTTGTGAGTATGGCCACTGTGAAGTTGAACAAATTATGGGACGCCATAGTGATGAAATCGAAGAAGTTATTGGTTTTCGAACATCAATCGAGGTTGTCCATACAATAAACTTAATTTTAGAAAAGGAAATAATTGATGAAAAAATTAGCTAGTACAGTAAAGAAGGCTTCAAGAGAATTGCTACAATTGAGTAGTGAAACAAAAGAAATGATTTTTGATGATCTTATTAGGGCCCTTGATAAAAATCGTGAGTTAATTCTACAAAAGAATCAACTTGATTTAGATGCTGCTTTTAAAAATGATCTTTCTAAAGCAATGGTTGATCGCCTAAAGCTCTCTAATGAAAGAATTGATGACATTATCTCTGGAGTTAAAACGATTAAGGAACAACCTGAAATCGTTGGTACTTTTTATAACGAATTTACTAATGATCTCGGTTTAAAGATAAAGCGTCAGAGGGTTCCACTAGGGGTGATCCTAATGATTTTTGAAAGTCGACCAAATGTTGTTGTTGATTGCGCTGCCTTGGCGCTTAAATCTTCAAATGCCATCATCTTAAAAGGTGGAAAAGAGGCCAAGCATTCAAATGAGGTTCTAGGACAGATCATTCAGGAGGCGATATCGAAATATGTTGATAAGAGTGTCGTTGAAGTTTTAGCATCAGATAATCGCGAAGTTTTAAATGATTTACTAAGTCTTAAAGAAGAGATTGATGTTGTTATACCACGTGGTGGACATGGCCTAATTAATCATGTTTTTGAAAATGCCAAAATGCCAGTCATTGCTCATTATCAGGGCCTTTGTCATATGTATATTGATAGCGAAGCTGATATTGAGAAGGCCGTGACATTAGTAGAGAATGCAAAAACACAAAGAACCGGTGTATGTAATGCAATTGAAACACTACTAATTCATAAAGACATTCTTCCTAAAGTAAATGAAAAAATTGCGAAAAGACTTTTGGCAAAAGGATGTGAATTAAGAGTTGATGAAGAATTTGCAAAACAGACAAAAGGTTCATTCATTAAAGCAACTTCTGAAGACTGGGCGACAGAATATTTAGATAATATTTTATCAATCAAAACAGTTTCTTCTCTTGATGATGCTATTGAGCATATTGGAGAGTATGGAAGTAATCACTCAGAATGTATTATTTCAACTAATGAAGACAATTGTCTTAAGTTCTTAAAAAGCGTTGATGCAAGTTGTGTCATGGTTAATGCCTCAACTCGTTTTAACGACGGTGCTCAACTAGGCCTTGGTGCTGAACTTGGAATCTCAACAACGAAACTACATGCTTATGGGCCAATGGGTGTCGAACAAATGACGACTTCTCGCTATGTTGTCGTCGGTGATGGACAGGTCAGATCATAATTTAATAGAGCAAGGAGAGTAGTGATGAAGAAAATTGCAGTAATCGGTTGCGGAAATATGGCCAGCGCAGTTGTTCGTGCAATGTATAGAGGCCAAAAAGTAAAAAATGAATTTCTCACTTATACGCCAAGTCACACTCGAGCAGTTGAACTAGCTAAAGAAGTAGAGGGAAAGGCAATTGTTGATTTAAAAGAAGCTTGTGATGCTGACTATTTCTTGATTGGCTGTAAACCTCAACAATTTGAAGATTTAGCAAAGTCTCTAAAGAGCATGGATCTTTCAAAGAAAGTTATCATTTCTATCATGGCCGGAATCGATCAAGAAAAGATTTGTAGGCTCTTAAATACGACAAAGGTAATCAGATTGATGCCAAGTTTACCTATGGAATACTCTGAAGGAATCTGTCTTCTTAGCTCTTCGAAAAATGTGGCAGTAGATGAACTCGATTTTATTAAAATGCTTCTCTCTGATAGCTCTTTAATTTTAAAAATGAGTACCGAGGAACTCTTTGATCAGGTAACCATTGTTTCGGCATCTGGCCCGGCCTTTGTTTATTATTTTATGAATACTCTAGAAGACTCTTTGAAGGATTGGGGATTAGGATCAGTTGAATCCAGAGCAATCGTTAGCCAATTATTTCGAGGAAGTGCAAAGAGTGCATTGATTAATTGCGAGAGTGAACTAGATGATTTAATCGGGAAAGTAACGTCTAAAAGGGGCGTTACGATAGAGGCGATTAAAAGTTTTAAGGATAATGGTGTCGATGCATTTGTGAGGATGGGAATTGATAAAGCGATCCTTCGCTCGGCCCAACTACGTGAGTCTTAGGGATAACCTAATTAGTAAATTAATCAATTCTTAATGAATCTAGACAATGTTAAGGTAATTAAATGAACAATAAGAAATCTGAAAAATTAGTACAATTAGTAAGTTATAGTATCGTTGATAAGAAACAGTCCCGCAAAACTAAAGTACAAAAGAAGACTTCTATTTGTGAAGAGGGGCATGGTAAGGCGCTAAGAGAGACATCTTTCCTTCGTCGAAGCCTAATTGAAGATGAAGAGAATTGCCTCTCGATACTCTAATGAATAAGTTTTTAATTTAGTATTTTATTAATAAGCAAGAGCTCATCTTGTTCGCTAGCGCTTTGTATTCTTTAAGTGAACGGATAGCTGTGCCAAAAAAAGGATTGTTAAATGATTGTTTACAGTTTCCTCTTTTTTTTACTCCTCTTTGTTTTGATTGGAGTTTCTTCAAGTTTAAAAAGTAAGAAAAATAATTCTGACTATTTATTAGCAGGACATTCCACACCACCATGGCTTGCAGCTTTATCTGCTGTGGCAACAAATAATAGTGGATATATGTTTATTGGCCTTATTGGCTATACCTATACGAGTGGACTTCAATCTTCTTGGGTAATGATTGGTTGGATTGTTGGTGATATGGTCATGAGTTTCTTTGTTCACAAGAAGCTAAGAGATGTTACTGAAAAAGAAAACCTATTAAGCTTTGGGGGTGTTCTTTCTCGTTGGCAACGTGGAACAAGTTTTAAGAAACTTAGATTGTTAGTCGGTATCATTACTATCTTATTTTTAGGTGTTTATGCTGCTGCTCAATTCAAGGCAGGGTCTAAGGCCTTACACGTTCTCTTTGGATGGGATTATAGTACTGGTGCTATTATTGGTGCAGTCATTGTTTTTGCTTACTGTCTATCAGGTGGGATTCGCGCATCAATTTGGACAGATGCAGCTCAATCATTTGTCATGATTATTGCAATGGGGCTACTTTTCTTTGTTGGAATCAATGAAGTTGGTGGATTTAATTCATATGTGACAAAACTAGATGCTGTATCTCCTGGGTTTTTAAGTTTCACTCCAACTGGACTTAATGTACCAGGTGGAACGGGAATCGGTTTATTTATATTAGGTTGGGTATTTGCTGGTTTTGGTGTTATTGGACAACCACATATCATGATTAGATTTATGACAATTGATGATACTAAGAATATGGCAAAGACTAAATTGTATTACTATGCATGGTTTATTGCTTTTACAATTTTAACAATTGGTGTTGGTCTAACTGCAAGACTTCTCTTACCAAGCTCAGCAAATTTTGATGCTGAACTCGCACTACCTTTAATGAGTCAAAAACTTCTACCTGAGTTACTGATTGGTGTTGTCCTTGCAGGTATTTTTGCTGCCACAATGTCGACGGCCGACTCTCAGGTACTTAGTTGTTCTGCAGCTTTTACGAGAGATATTTTACCTAAAAAATCAGATAATATTTATCTAACAAAGCTAGCAACAGCAGGTACGACAATTATTGCTCTTTGTGTTGCCCTTTTTGGAAGCAAGAATGTGTTTGAGTTGGTTCTTCTTTCTTGGTCAATACTAGCTGCTTGCTTTGGCCCACTCCTTTTTATCTATGCAATTGGTAAGAAGGTATCTGAAATAACTGCTATTTCTATGGTTATTGTTGGTGGAGTCGTGACAATCGTTTGGATGAATCTTGGTTACGGTGCGACTATCTATGAAGTTGCCCCAGGTATCATGGCAGGACTAATCACATACTTTGTTCTTTCAAACACACCATTAAATGAAATCGTTTCTAGTAATAAGGTTGTTGATAATCGAATGAAAAATTCAAAGCTTGTAAATGAAGCCAATAGCTAACTCCTTGGTCGATTATTTATACCCAATTACGGTTACCCTCCTATTTTTAGGAGGGTACTTTCTTTCTCTTTTTAATATTAAAAGAGTGCAAAAAAGAAAGCTCAAAAATATTCGTAAAAGAGATATTTCTGATGCAGTTGAAACAGATTCACCTGTTGACGATCAAGAAAAAGAATTAAAGTCTCATGGTGCTGAGGGCATAGAAGGTCGCTTCTCATTTATGATGAAAGCACTGCCAGTTTTATTTTTTATTTTATGGTCTCTATTTGTTTCAATTCCGTACTTAGGTGAAATTCCAACAGTCTACGTTTCAATTATCGCTGCCATTGTATCTGTGATTGCTGGTTTTTCTTTAAGGCCTTTTCTAGAAAATCTCTTTGCAGGTGTCATTATCTCTTTTTTTAAATCAATCAAGATAGGAGATACCGTTACGATCGATGGACATTATGGGCTAATTGAAGAGATTGGATTGACTTATTCAGTAATAAAAAAATGGAATTGGATTAGATTAGTAATTCCGAATTCAAAGTTACTCCAGAAAGAAATCCAGAATTTTACAATGAATGATCATTATGTTTGGACACACGTTGAATTTTTCGTTGCGCCAAATGTCGATTTGAAGTTGGTAAAGGAAATAGCTCACAAGGTTGCAAAAAGATCGGAATATTTCAGCGATGTTGAAGAGCCAACGATGTGGGTCATGAAATTAGATAAGGATGCTATTGAGTGTTGGTTAGCTGCTTGGGCCGATAATCCAAGTGATGCTTGGGAGTTAAGAAATGATATGCGCACACAGCTCTATATTGAGCTTCAAAGTGCAGGGATTGAGTTTCATAAACTCAATATTAAGAGTTAATAATTTAGAGGTTGATATGATTTTAAATATAATAAGTAACTTAATTGAACAGGTTTTAAAGATGATCATTTTCATTTTAGACCAATTTTTCCCCCTTTCTTCCGACTCCTAGGTACTTAGCGCGACTAGGTAGTTCGGTTTTTGCTAATTGATGATCGTCTTGTTAAGGTAAGGAGCAAAGCTAAATGAATCGAGGAATAAACTTGGAAAAACTAAAAGATATTAATTGGAATCATCTCTATTGTTTTTATGAAGTCGCCAAAGTTCAATCTTTAAAAAAAGGTGCCGAAATCATAGGTACTTCATCACCAACACTTAGTGAACAATTAAAGCGTCTTGAAAATAAATTCAATATGAAGCTATTTAATCGCAGCTCAAAGGGGCTATCTCTAACACCTGAAGGCCTACAATTATTCGAAAGAACAAAAGGCATTTTTGAAGAGGGGAGTAAGTTACTTGAACACTTCTCAGAAGATGTTGTTGGTGGTTATCCTGTTTCAATTGGTATTGAAGAGACTATTTCATATGATCTTGCTACTGAGTTTGCATCTCAATACTGGGATCTTTATACGAAATATGGAACAGTTAATACAATACGCCAGGCCGACCATGAAGTTCTTGTGGATAATATTTTACGAGGAAATATCGATTGGGGAATCTCTCTTCGAAAACCTAAGAGAAAAAGTCTAAATGTTGCTGAAATAGGTTCATTCGAAATTGTCTTCTGTTGCTCAACAGAACTTTATGACAAGTTTAAGGATGAAAAGGATCTACTTGTAAATATTCCATTTGCAGAGAGTAATTGGGATAAGAATCTAAATCGTGTTATTTACCAACACTTAAGAAAGAATGGTGTCATACCTAAAGAGAAGGTCTATAGCGATCATATCGACTTTGTTCATAAGTTGTGCTTGAGAGGACGTTGTGTGATGTTCTTGCCTAAGAATCCGCTTGAAGAATACCTCGGACTCAAAACATTTAATCTTGGAGAGCCTCTTAAAATGTCTCTCTATGCTATTTGGAAGAAATCAGATGAAGGCCTTATTTCTATTCGTAAGCTACAAGAACTCTTTCAGTCAAAATTATCGAATGTTCCTGAGCGTTATGAAGATGTGGATTTACAGATTGAAGTGTCTGATGTTTCAGATGATTTATTGAATTAGGATAAAACTAATTTGTGTTTGATCATATTTTATTTCGTGAAAATTCCCTTAGAATTTTTATATGAAAAAAAATACTCTTTTAAATTCAATTAAGTTCTTCTCTATTTTTACACTCTTATTCACTTTGTTCTCATGTGTTTCTTCAGAGAAGGAGAATATTACACCTGCTGTTGCTGGAAGCAATACGATCTCTTATCAAGATGAAGATACAATTAAGCATGAGATGGAGCTCTATCAAAATGAACGTGTCCAAAAATGGATAAATTATTTTGCAGTAAAAGATCGTGCTCGTTTTGAACAATTTATTAAAAAGGGAATGTATTACAAAGAAGTTATTCAAACAGTACTTGAAGAAGAAGAGCTTCCATATCAATTATATTACCTACCTCTAATTGAAAGTGGCTATAACAAAACTGCACTGTCTCATGCTGGGGCCGTTGGGCCATGGCAATTTATTAAGGCCACGGGAAAGAGATATGGACTAGCTGTTAACCGCGTTGTTGATGAAAGAAGAGACCCTGTTCATAGTACAGAGGCCGCAACGAAGTATCTAAAAGATCTATATACCGTTTTTAATTCTTGGGAGCTTGCAATTGCAGCTTATAATTGTGGGGAGCTTCGAGTTTTACGTGCCATTATGAAGGGGAGAACACGTAATTTTTGGGAACTTGCAGATCGAAAACTACTTCCAAGAGAAACGAGAAATTATGTCCCTAAGTTTTTGGCAGCAGCCTACGTTGGTGAAAATCTTGCTCAATTTGGCTTTGACGAAGAGACGATTGCACAATCTCCGACTTACCCTGATTTAAAATTAGTGGAGGTTCCTGGGGGCGTGCACATTAAAGATGTTGCAAAACATTTTAATATTGATCGCAGTGAAATTGAAAAAATTAATCCCGCCCTTAAACATAAGCGTACACCTAATTGGATTAAGCAATATGCGATTTGGATGCCTCGTAAGGATTATGAGAATATAGAAGAAATTCAACAGAAATTGGCAAGTAACCGTCAATGGGGAAAACTTAATTCCTTTCCAACTCACTATCGAGTTAAAAGAGGGGACTCATTAACAAAGATCTCTCGTCGTTACAAAATTTCACTTAACAGGCTTAAGCGAATTAATAATTTAAGAAGCAGCCGAATTTATCCAGGTCAAAAACTTGCCCTAAGAGCAAATGAGTATAAGAGTGTTGTTGGGAAGAGATTCTACTTTGTGAAAAAGAATGATTATCTAGGAAAGATTGCAAGTCGCTCGGGCCTAAGCGTATCTTACTTAAGACGCTTAAATGGAATTCATGGCAATAGTATCTACGTAGGGCAAAAGTTAGATATCACTAGAGGTGTAAGAGTATTTCGCTATCGTGTTAAAAAGGGGGATAACTTAACACGTATTGCCAAACTCTATAATACGACTACATACGAAATAAGAAAGAGAAACTCTCTTCGATCGAGTAATCTCTTTATTGGACAGATGTTAAGTATCTAAATAGATTGTCTTGTTAAAAAAAAACGAGACAATTTAAATTTAGTATTGCTAGTATTGAGCTAATGCAGAAATTTTTTAGATTCATATTTGCGGCAACCTTTCTTGTAAGCTTTCTTACTGCAAGCATCCATTTCCATGAAAATGAGCATGAGACTAGTAAGTTAGATCAAGCTTGCCATTTCTGTATTAAAGTTTCTCAATTCAAAGATGATGCTAGTAATTCTGATTTCTCTGAAGAACTTGAAGCAAGTTTTCTTTTTCTCGTTACAGATCGTTATCAGACCCTAGTCGGTCACACATTACAATCTCTATTTATTCAAACAGCTCCTCGTGGGCCACCAACTCATTGTTAATTTAATTACATTCACTTTTTATTTTTTAAATTTAATTAATTAATTTTCAATGAGGTTTATTTTGAAAAACTTATTTTATATTTCTATTTTATTACTAGGCTCAAACACTTTTGCGCAATCTCTTTCTGACAATTCAAGAGGCAATGGGTTTAATCCTGCCATCGGTTTAAATGCTTTAACTATCTATAAAAACTCGTCTCGTGATAATGATCACGATGGATTTTCTCTACAAGAAGCAGAGCTTCAGTTTAGTGCAGATGTTGATGCATACTTTAGAGCTGAGGCGACTTTTGCTGTTCACAAGGAACATCATGAAGAGGGTGGCGAGGAAGAGCATGGTTATGCATTTGAGCCTGAAGAAGTATTTGCTGAAACAATTTCAATTCCTGATTTTACAGTAAAGTTAGGGAAGTTCTATGCCCAATTTGGTAAGTACAATATGGTACATACTCACGCTCAGCCATTCATTTACCGTGGTCTTGTTCAAGAGTATATGTTTGGAGAAGAAGGACTAAATGAAGTTGGTGTAAGTGTATCATATCTAGCGCCACTGCCATGGTATAGTGATTTAACTGTTCAGTTTCTTCAGCCAACAAATGAAGAATTATTTGTTGAAGATCCACACTCGATCACTACAGTCGCTAACCTAAAAAACCTTTGGGATTTATCTGAGTCACTAACTCTAGAGTGGGGTCTTTCAGGACTTTATTTTGAAGAACAAGCTGAGAAATCAACTGTCCTAGGAACAGACTTAACATTAAAATGGCGTCCAGTTAAAAAAGGTAAGTATTCGTCATTTGTTTGGTCAACTGAGTTTATCCACAAAGATGTTCAGGGAACAAACGAAGTTAAAAATGGTGGTTATTCGACATTCTTACGTTATCAATTTGCACCACGCTGGTTTGCTCAAGCACAATATGAATTCCTAGGTGTTGCTAAGGATGAGTCAATTGCAGATCAAAATGCATATACTGCACTTTTAGCATTTGTTCCTACTGAATTCTCAGCTGTAAGAATGCAATACGATGAAATTCATGATGGTGAAGATCGTCCTGAAAAAAGAGTAAGTCTTCAGTTAAGCTTTAGTATCGGTGCCCACCCGGCACACCAGTACTAGGTCGCTAAAATGAAGTCAATTCTTATAGGGTTGTTACTTGTTCTAGGTATGAGCTCTTACGCTCAATTGAGAATTGTAACAACGACGACAAATTTAGCAGATATTGCAAAAAAAATTGGTGGAGAGAGTGTGAGTGTACACTCTCTTGCTAAAGGTACTCAAGATCCTCACTTCCTAGAAGCAAAACCTAGCTATACTTTTAAAGTTGCTAAGGCCGATCTGTTAATTAGTATCGGTGCGGGCCTTGAAGTCGGTTGGCTCCCGCTTGTTGTTAGAGGAAGTCGCAATCCAAAAGTTCGTATCGGACAAGAAGGAAGACTTGAAGCATACGCTCTTGTGAAACTAACAGATGAGGTTAAGGGGAAGCTAACGCGTGCTCATGGTGATGTTCATCCGGAAGGAAATCCTCACTTTATGCTTTCACCGAGTAAGGCCCTTGAAGTTGCGAAGGGAGTTCGTGATCGATTCATTAAGTTAGATGAAAGTAATAGGCAGGCTTACGAAAATAATTACATAGCATATGAAAAACGCACTAAAGAATTGATAAAAGATCTTAGCGCCAAGATTAAGAAAGGAACTAAGATTATAACGTTTCACCGTACGCTAACTTATTTTTTAGATGAATTTGGGATTCAAGTTCAAAATGTTCTTGAACCTAAGCCAGGAATTCCTCCAACTGCTTCACACATTATCAGTGTTATTGAACAGATGAAAAAAGAAGGAATTCGTCATATCTTAGTTGAAAATTACTTCGATGATAGTGTCGCTAAAAGAATTAGTAAGAGTATCAAAAATGTAAAAATCAATAATGTCGCAGTTGCTGTTGACGGTAGCTCACAAGTGAAAGATATTTTCTCTCTTTATGAGAGCCTCGCTCTAGCACTGGAGGATTAATGGAAGTTATTTCTTTTTTAGCTGCACCATTTGTCATGTGTTTAATTCTTGTAGGGATACACTGCTATCTAGGATTACATGTCTTAAGAAGAGGAGTTATCTTCGTTGATCTCTCCTTAGCACAAGTGGCAAGCCTAGGCTCAACAGTAGCTTTACTCCTTCATCTCGATCACCATAGTGGCCTTAATTACTTTGTTTCTTTAGGTTTCACTTTTGTAGCCGCAGCTTACTTTGCTTGGGCCAAGAAGTTTGAAAAGTATATCTCGCAAGAAGTGTTAATCGCTCTTGTTTATGCTTTCGCTTCTTCCGCTGTTATTCTCGTTGTTAACATGATGGCCCATGGTGCAGAACATATTAAAGAAATACTCATTGGTAAGATCCTCTGGGTAACTTGGGCAGATGTTATAAAGACAGGTGCTATTTATAGTATTGTTGCTACAATTCACTATATTTTTAGAAAACAAATTCTTAGGTCAACTTTAGATAAAGATAATAGTTCTGCATTTTGGGATTTTATTTTCTTTTCGTTGTTTGGTGTTGTAATTACCTCATCTGTTGGAATAGCTGGTATTCTACTTGTTTTCTCATTTCTTGTTGTCCCTGCATTGATCAGTACATTACTCTCTCAACGTATTCGATCACAGTTGTTTATCGGTTGGGGGATTGGCTTAATTTTGAGCTTACTTGGAATGGCCCTCAGTTACTTCTTTGATCTTCCTGCTGGAGCAATTATCGTGGTGGTCTTTACTATTGTTCCAATAGTGTTCCTACCATTTTTGATAAAATTTAAAATGAGTCGCACTTAATTAGTGCGACTTTTTTATTTTCTCTCATTTATTTCCATTAAAAACGACTATCACGATTGTTTATGCAATATGTCCAAGTAATCTTTTGATTTGAAAAACTTAACCTATTTTAAATTCTCAAATCTCAATGTTTTGGCGATAACTTTTCTATTGTTAATTTAGTTCCCGGCAACTGATTGTCGGTCTTGGAAAAAATAGGGAAGAATATGAATACAGAGCAAACAGGTAAAGTTAAGTTTTTTAATGAAACAAAGGGTTTTGGGTTTATTAAACCAGATAGTGGGGAAGGGGACTTATTTGTTCATATCTCTGCTGTAGAAACTGGCAATAAGTTAAACAATAATGATAAAGTTACTTATATGCTTGGGGAAGGTAAACGTGGACCTTGTGCAACTCAAGTTAAAAAAGTTTAATTTTTGAAGAGGGACATTTATTGTCCCTCTACTGCCTTACATGACCAATCAAATGAATGAATATCATATTCTGGAATACGGACAAAGGCCCAAATATTTCCATCGATACCACCTACGACATGATCAAGTCTTATTCTGAAACTTCCAGTTGTGAAAGACTCAACTTTGGCATCATATTTTGGAATATAGTTAACTTTTTTACGGTATGAGAATTCCTTGTTTTGATTAGTATCTTCAACATAAACTTCAATTTCATGAAAGATTGGCCCTCTTCCGTATTGTGATTCATATATCATCGCATCAGTAACTTTTGATTGCTCATCATAATTCACACAATGATAGAGAGGTTGAGATTTTGATCCAAATTTTGCCAATGTCACACTAGAAATTAGTATTAAGAAAATTAGCTTAAGACTATTCATAACAACTCCTTTTGTTATCTTTCTATTTTACTGCAAAGCTAAATTTAAGGGAATTTAACTTAGCTTAAATTAAACACAAGCCGAAATGAGCTGATAGAAGGAGTCTGTATGGAATTTTTAGAAATGGTACTGTTAATAATTGCCGGTTTTCTAGTATGGAAGAAGCCTCAAAATCAAAGGCAAGCAGAAAAGTTTCTTTATAGTGCTACATTCTTAATGTTCTTAATTTGGTTTGTTGCAACAAAATCGATGATTCTTCCGCCTGGTAACTACTAGAGGTGTCCATGACAAATAAATCAGAACGTTTCTATAATATCGTGGCCCTGGCATCAATGGCCCTGATTATTCTACCTGTTGGAATCGCATGTCTCATTCTAGGGTTTGGTTTAGGTGATAATCCTTGTATTCTCTGCTGGCAGGAAAGAGCAATCCTTATTTTTGTTACATTAACAACTCTCTTTATTATGCGCTATGGCCTTAGACCAAAGTATCTCGGTTTATTAATTCTGTATTGTACGATTGGAATCTTCATGACCTTAAGGCATACAGGAGGTCATTTCTTAAGAGATCTTGGTCAGGGATTTTCTTTAGAAATATTTGGACTCCACACATATACGTGGGGTGTTGTTATATGCTGGTCAATTTTATTAATTCTCTCAATTATACTTATATTCTTTGGTAATAATTTAGTTGATAATGAAGACGGAGAAGTTCGCTATCTTAGTAAGTTTCAATCATTGGCATTTATCTCTTATTTCATTATTTTATTTTTTAATTCGGTACAAGCATTTACCCAAGTTGGTCCTCCACCATTTATTGGACATAGTGATCCCGTGAGATTTTCTTGGGTTCCTAAAAACTGGAATTGGTCGACTAAGAATTGGAGTGGCCTATTAAAACCATTTAGCTTAAGGGGAAACTACTCAATTGATAAACCTTACTTTAAGCATGATGAAAGACGAAAGATTGCAATGTTTCAAAGTGGTGATGAATTAATGAAGGTTAAGGAGGTTAGTCTTCCTAGTGAGATTAGGGGTGGGATTAGAGATATCGATTATAATAGTGAGTCAAAGCTTTTTGCCATCGTTACAGATCAATATTTTATTTATATCTTAGATGATAATTTAAAAAGTATTCTCTACTACGTACGAATAGATCCTCTTTATAGTATCGATATAAAAACTCTTGTTGGTATAAGCTTCATTGGCCCACGTCGTCTTATGGTTACAGGATATAATAAGTCATATGTCGTCATCCGTATTGATGAGGGAGCGAAAATTGTTGACCACTATGCAGGTTTTTTAGAGGGAACAAATGGAATTTCTGAGAAATATCGAGGACGTCTTTCAAGTGTTCGCTCGAAATACTCTTATATTCGCTGTTTAGCATATGATAAGAAAACTCAAGAACTCGTTATTGTTTCAATACCCAATGAAAAGAATAATAAAGTTATTGCAACTAGATTTTCTAGTGCAGATTTTCTTTTGAATAGTGAAAAAGAAATCTTCATTGATGATAATGATCTAGGCCCAGTTATCTCAAGCCTTAAGGTTATTGACTCAATTTTATATGGCCTAGATCCAAATAGTAGTGAAATACTTATTCTCGATAATGAGCTAGATGCATTCTCTGGCTCTATAAAATTACCTAAAGGTAATTATCATGGCCTTGCTGTTTTTGAGGGCAAACAATTTGTTCTCATTGAGCAAAAGCGTGCAACATTTTATACAAAGTAAGCTTTATTCTAGCGCTGCTAAAATATCATCATTCTTTGTACGATCTTTATATTCTTTGTGTATATCTTGATAAGTGATTTTACCATTTCTTATGACAAAAACTGCAGGGTGAGCAACCATGTGATGTGTCTGCCCTGAGTCTCCTTCAATATCAATCTTATAAGACTGCTTATATTTTTGAACAAGTTTGTCGTCGAGTTTGTTAACAATATTAAAGGCCAAGAGAAGACTAGCTTTAGGATCTGAGACAATGTCAAAAGTGTATTGATATTTCTTTTTCATTTTATGAGCAATCATCTTCTTATCCACACTAATGGCCACTAGCTTAGAGCTTTTATCAAGTTTTGGCATAACTTCTGTTTGAATACTTTGAAGTTGTTTCATGCAATATGGACACCAAGAACCGCGATAAAAAACAAGTACCGTTTTCTTGTCGCTATCATCTAGAATTATTTCCGTACCTTCAATATTTTTAATCTCTATATTAGGGGACTTGGTTCCGACACCTAGGCCAAGTTCTTGGGAAAAAGTAAGAATTGAAAATAAGCTGATTAATAAAACTTTCATAATTGACCCCTTTTGATTCTTTAGCATGGACTATATGTGTTAATTCTTATAATGTGACTTGGTGAAGCAGTCATTTTATCAACTTACATTCAATGAGTTACAGCAGTTACTAGAGCAAAATGGGCTCAATGTATCGGCCGCTAATCTACTTTATAATTGGTATTATAAAAGAAAAAATCATTACAGCAATTCAATCACTGATATTGCTAAGAGTACGTTGTCTTTTATTGATGCTAATTTTAACTTTATTTTACCTCGTCCTGTAAAAGTTCAGCAGGCAGACGATAAAACGGTAAAATTTCTTTTTGAATTATCAGATGGTTCTAAAGTAGAAAGTGTTTTAATTCCTTTTAATAAGAAGTATTCAATTTGCCTCTCTTCTCAAGTTGGTTGTGCCATGAAGTGTTCTTTTTGTTTCACTGGTACGCAAGGGCTAAAAAGAAATCTTTCAGCTAGTGAGATTATTGGTCAATTTCTAGCTGCCTGGCATTGGCTAAGAGATCATCGCCCAGGTGAAGAGAGAATTCTTAATATCGTTTTTATGGGACAAGGCGAGCCATTACATAATTTTGATGAAGTAAAGAAGGCCTGTGATATTTTTACTTCTCAATATGGAACTTCGATTGGCCATCAAAAGATAACGATCTCGACAAGTGGCTATATCCCAGGACTAAAAAGATGGAAAGATGAGATACCTGGAGTTAATTTAGCACTTTCCCTACATTCACCATTTGATGAAATACGTGACGAGCTAATTCCAATTAATAGAAAGTATCCTCTTAAAGAAGTACTTGATTACATTGATGGTATACCTCTTCGTTATAAGCAATTTGTTACATATGAGTATTTGATAATTAAAGATTTAAACGATGGAAATGAAGATGCGAAGGCCTTAGGTGAGCTTCTTAGAGATCGACGTGCTTTAATAAATCTCATTCCTTTCAATGAATTCCCTGGCACAAAATATAAGAGGCCAGAGCTTCAAAGTGTTCAGGATTTCAAATTAATCCTGGAAGAATTCAAAATCCCGACGATGGTTCGTACCACTAAAGGTGATGATGTCCTTGCGGCCTGTGGCCAGCTAAATACTAAATGATCTAAAGTTAGAACAAGCTGATCTGGTAAATGATCTTTTAATCGATCCATTTGTTCGTTATTCTATACCCGTTAATAATCAAACAAAGGTTTAGTAATGGGACGTTTAGTCGATGGAAAATGGGTCAAGTCTTCGGTCATCACAAGTGACGAAAGTGGGGCATATGATCGCGTACCACGCTCGTTTAGAGACACAATAAGTAGCAATCACTCAAAGTATCAACCTGAAAGTGGGCGCTATCACTTATATGTTAGCTATGCTTGTCCTTGGGCCCATCGTACTCTTATCTATCGCAAGTTAAAATCACTTGAGTCTCATATTAGTGTAAGTGTCGTTTCTCCTGATATGTTAGAGATGGGATGGACTTTTGATAAGTCAATCGCTGGTGCAACAGGGGATGATCTATACGGCTTAAACTATCTTCAAGAAATTTACTTAAAAGCGGATCCTAAGGTAAGCACAACTGTGACAGTACCAATTCTATGGGACAAGAAAACACAAACGATTGTTAATAATGAGTCATCAGAAATTATTAGAATTTTTAATTCTGAGTTTAATGAACTTACTGGTAATCATGAAGATTTTTATCCTGAAGATTTAGCAGATAAAATTGATGAGTTAAATGAATTTATATATAGCAATATCAACAATGGTGTCTACCGTAGTGGCTTTGCAAAAACTCAAGAAGCTTATGAATCAGCTGTGACGAAGTTATTTACATCTCTTGATCGAGTCGAAGAAATACTTGAAGGCCAAAAATACTTACTAGGTGACAGGTTAACAGAAGCTGACCTTAGGTTAGTGCCAACTCTTTTGCGCTTTGATTGTGTTTACGTAACTCATTTCAAGTGCAACCTAAAGAGAATCAAAGATTATAAGAATCTTTCTCGCTATGTGAGAGACCTTTATTCAATCGAAGGTATTAAAGAGACTACTAATATTGAACATATCAAAAGACACTACTTCTATAGCCACGATGATTTAAATCCATATCGTATTGTCGCTTTAGGGCCAAGTGAAATTTTTTAAGGATAAGTAAATGAAACAAAAAGCTATTAAATATATTTTAAATCCTCCGCAAAAACATTGGGTAGGAAATGGATTTCATGTTCACACAATGTTCCACCCAGGTTTTGATATTTACTATTACACAACTCCATTTTTAATGATGGACTTTGCTGCTCCTAAAAAGTTTTCACCAACGCAAACAAAAAGAGGAGTGGGTGAGCACCCGCACCGCGGTTTTGAAACTGTAACTTTTGCCTTTGAAGGTGAAATTGAACATCGCGACTCTGCTGGTGGCGGCGGTATCATTGGCAGTGGAGATGTCCAGTGGATGACTGCTGCAAGTGGTGTTGTACATGAAGAATTTCATTCACAAAAATTTGCAAGGGAAGGTGGATTATTTGAGATGGTTCAAATGTGGGTAAATCTTCCTAAGAAAGATAAGATGACAGCTCCACGCTATCAGGGGGTAAAGGGGGAGAAGTTCCCTGTAATCAATCCTAGTGAAGGTGTTGAGTTAAAATTAGTTTCAGGAAAATATGCGGATAAAGTAGGGCCTTGTCAGACCTTTACACCAATAAATCTTATTCAAACGAAAATGCAAAAAGATTCTAACTTCCTACTTTCATTAGATGATAAAACAAACTTACTTGTTCTTATTCGAAAAGGAAGTGTTGCAATAAATGGTAATCAAGTTAACGAACACCAATTAGTGATCTTTGAAAGAGATGGCCAAGAGGTTGAGTTATCAAGTAATGTAGGCGCAGAGCTATTGATCTTAAATGGTGAGCCTATTGATGAGCCTGTCTTTTCACATGGCCCTTTTGTCATGAATACAAGAGAAGAGATCATTCAAGCTTTTGAAGATTATCAATCAGGAAAAATGGGACATTTAAGCTAGTGGATTTATCAGTAGAAGAAGTTGGAAAAAAAATTGGTCGTCGTGAATTTATAACTCTGATGGCAGCACTTATGTCATTTGCAGCATTATCAATTGATGCGATGTTGCCGGCGCTTAATCTTATTGGTCAGAGTTTAGGAGTTCAAAACCCTAATGATAACCAGATGATTATTTCCTTCATTTTCTTGGGCATGGGTGTTGGTCAACTCTTTTTTGGTCCAATCTCTGATGCCATTGGAAGAAAGCCTGCAATGTATATTGGTATAGCGATCTTCTTTGTTGGTGGACTTATTTCTTTAAATGCTCATACTTTTACAATGATGTTAGTCGGACGCTTTACTCAGGGCTTAGGAGCGGCATCAGCTAAAATTATTTCAACAGCAATGGTTAGAGATCGCTTTAGCGGAAAGCTAATGGCCAAGACGATGTCGTTAATTATGATTATCTTTGTTCTTGTTCCGGCCCTTGCTCCAACTATTGGACAAGTTATTTTAAGTTTTGGTGGATGGCGTGATATCTTCCTTATTATGCTTGTTCTTGCAGTTCTGTGTCTAGCTTGGTTTACTGTGAGACAAGAAGAAACTTTACACGAAGAGTATCGACGCCCTCTTTCTTATAAGAAGATTAAAGATGCTGCCATTGAAACTTTAAGCCATCCTATAACAATTAGTTATACTCTTGCTTCTGGTCTAGTTTTTGGTGCTTTTATTGGTTATCTAAATACTTCTCAGCAGATTCTACAAATTAAATATGGACTAGGTGAGGACTTCCCATTGGCCTTTGGTGTACTGGCTTCATTTATCGGTCTTTCTTCATTTTTAAATTCTAGACTTGTGGAAGAGTTTGGAATGAAAAAATTATGTCGCCTAGCTCTAACGACAATTTCTTTTATCGCAATTACGTTTAATATTATTTTATTCTTTACTGGAGGACTTCCTCCATTTTTCCTTTTTTATGGCTTTTTACTATTAAGCCTTTTCAGCTTTGGTCTTCTTTTTGGAAATTTCATTGCTTTAGCATTGGAGCCAATGGGACATATTGCGGGAACTGCAAATTCGGTTGTTAGCTCCGTGCAGATTATTATTTCTGCGACAATAGGTGGGGTAATTGGTCAGATGTATAGCGGTGATGTAACGCCAATTGCATTAGGGTTTTTAATCTGCAGTACTCTTTCTTTATTTATCGTTCTAAAAGTAAAATAAATAGACGAATTAGCTGTTTTTTGTTTTCATTAATAGATGTTAAAAGCATTTATTCTTTGTATATTCATTAGCTTCAGCACAAGTGCTTTCGTTGCACCATCCGAGCATATTAGAAAATCTAAGTGGGATATTTCTCCTATTCAAATTCGCTTTATGTCGGCCTTCTTTGCTTTAGAGCTCATTACTTACTCAATCATCTCTCCGTCTTTTGTAAAAACAGAATTTGAGGGAGGAGACTTTGATTATAATGAAGATGATCTATCTGTCCCAAAGTGGTTGTATGAGTTAGGTAATCATGGACCTGAGTTATTAACGGTTGGTATGTATGGTTACTACTTACTTGGTAGCGATGAGTATGCTCTAGAGAAAGCATTTGTTTTTACGGAGTCGTTGCTTATTTCTCAAGGAATAACTTTTGGTATCAAGTATACGGCCAATAAAGAAAGACCTGATAGTTCAAACTATCTTTCTTTTCCTAGTGGCCATACCACTCATGCTTTTGCTGTTGGAATGTGGATGAGTAGGGATATCTTTAATAGTGAAAGATTTTATCGAAATTATCTGGTTGCTTCACTTCCTCTTGTCTATGCTTCATATATTGGTTGGAGTCGTATTGATGCAAAGAAACACAGTTTTAAAGATGTCTCTATGGGGGCATTCATTGGCGGGCTTACAAGTTATTTAATGTATGACTTCCACTTTGATAATCGTGGCAAATATCGCTTTAATGAAAAGAGTAAGATTGTCGTAGCGCCAGCAATTGATATAATCAATGAACGCTATGCTCTAAGCTTTGGGATGATGTTATGAGATATTTCTTAATCTTTTTCCTGACAATTTCTACATTCGCTGAAAATAGATTGGATTACCTTTATCGTTTTCCTCAAAAGGGAGAGAGTGTTTTAACTTATTCACTCTATTGGTCTATTGACGAGATGGAGTTTGATAATCGTAGTGCAGGAGTTGAAGAGTTTTTTGAAGTTGACCGCTCTGTTCTTGTTGCCGGACTTGAGTATCGTTATGCTTTTTCAGATAACTTCTTGGCTGCTTTTAGTACTCATGCTGAAATTGCTGATTTTGAAACGCATCTTGAAAATGAGTTGGATGAAGAAACTCCTGAGCAGAGCCCTTTTGGAATTTATGATCCTGCCATAGAGCTTAGATATCGCTTTATCGACTTAAATGAGGTTTTCTTCGACTTGAGTACTAAAGTCGTATGGGGAGCAACAAACTCCGGGAAAACACCACTTAGTAAAACTGTAAGCCCCTTTGATGGACAAGATTATTATCAAGTAAGTGCCATTGCAGGAATTGATTTTAATACTTTCTATCTACTTAGTTATGTCGGGGCCATTTTTTACAATGGTGGATTAAATCAATTTGAATTTGGAAATGAGAGCTTAAAGGCCGAAGATAGTTATCAAGTTGCAATAGGATTTCAAGCACAAATTGATCTTTCAAAGCACTTGAAAGCAAGTCTTGGAATTTCATTTTTATCTGCTGATACTTTTTCGCTTTCAGGTCAGACTCAAAACGTTAATGTTGAGAAATCAACTCAACAAAACTATTTTCTTAAGTTTGATTATCTAAAATATGAGAATAGAATTGGAATATTAACTTTTAAAGTTAATCAGAGAATCGATCGCTATGATCTTCAAGTTGATAATAGTGACCTTTACGTTGCTGATAATTCTTATTTAGATTTTATCTTTCAAGTTGAGAAGTGGTTTTAAATGAAGTTATTTATTATCTTCCTATTTATATTGAGCTGTTCTGAATTTGTTGTCAGAAGGAAACCTAATACTTGTTTAACAAGTAAGGAGTATCCAGAAATTTACCAAGTTATGCGACAATGGGGATGGGATGTTTGGCTGAAGCAAGTCGATATTGAAAATGCTCCGACATTTCGTTATACAAATGATTCTAAATGGAAGGAAGTTGAGTGTCCAAAATAGTTGTTAAGTTTCTCTCATTATTACTTATTCTCTCCCTTGCTAGTTGTAGTTATCGTGAAGTTATTTTAAAAAAGGCTCCTGATTTCTTAAGCGAGAAGATTGATGACTATCTTTCTTTAGATGATGAACAAGAAAAAGAATTAAGAGTTAAAGTGACTAATGCCTTCTTTGAACATCATAAAGAAGTTCTCGAGTTAAAGGCAATTATTAAAGACTATGAAATTCAAAATGACTCATTAAAAGCAGCTATTGTGAAAGGTTATCCTCCGTATTCTCTTATCATGAAGAAAGTAAATATAATATCTGTGGAAGTGTTGTCAGGACTTAGTTTTGAACAAAGACAGAAGCTTGTAAAAAAGAGAGTCGAAGACCGTAAGGACTATGAGGAGAGTTATGAGCAAAGGGGTGTGAAACGCCTTGAGAATGTATTTGGAAAGCTCTCAGAAAATCAAATTAAACTCGTCAATGAATTTGCTATTGAATATCAAAAAGATCGTGTTGAGAACCGAAGCTGGCATAATGAATTTATTTCGGCGCTTAATTTACAAGATCAAAAAGCATATCAGGATTACCTTAAAAAGAATTTTCAAGATATTGTTCCATTAAAAGAAGTTTTAAAACAAAATAAGTCTTTCTTTAAGTTCTTTGATAAATTTTCAAAAACACTAAGCCAGGACCAAATTGCACTTTTTAATAAAAAGAGAAAAGATTTATTAAATTGGATTGAGCTTTACTTAAAAATCTACCAGGCCCCTATAATTCGTAGCGCATCCTAGCAATTAGTGAATTATTTCCAAAATTGAGCTCTCCACCAACCTCTGCATCAAAGACATCGGAGCTTTCTGACATATCAACTTTTAACTTGAAAGCTTCAAAACCAAGTCCAATAGAGAATGATTTATAGAATTGATAGTCAACAAAGAGGCTTGTTGCAATTACACTTCCGGTATAATCTCCGATTTGTATGTAGAAGATATTAAATTCATTTGAAAGGGTCCATTTAGGGGTAATCTTAACTTCTGATTTGAGCTGAAGAGTAGGTAGTGGTGCTATAAAGTCACTTTCAGTCTTGGTTGTGCCTGTTTCACCAATGCCAAATTCAAGGGGCATAATATAGAAACCTATTCCGGTAGAAATATTAATGCGATCATCTAGGAAAAAGGCGTAAGAATAGGCGAGTCGAACGATGTCAAAATTTAAGATTGTTTCTACTGAAGTTCCTGCGCTAATGACTACTTCGTTATTATTCTTATCGAAGTATTTTATATCTTGATCAAGAATTCTTCTTCCACTCCTATGCTGACTATACCAGCCTGTCGTTAATGAGTGCCTCTTGTTCTGACTAAATCGCCATTCATAATTTAAGCGTATCGAAGATTGGGTGTCATCAAGTCCTAGTGTGTCTTCGGTACTCAATATGAGTGCACCTAAGGATTTCTTTCCAACCTGTATTGTCGTGTCATGATATGTGTATCCTAGACCTAGAGAGAAACGATGAGTACTCCACTCTGCGTATGATAAAAATGGGGCCAGTAGTAGAATGAGTATTAAGGGCTTAGTCATGAAAACTCCTAAACCCTATCTTCTCAGGATAGGAGTTTAGGAGAAAGTTAATTTTAATCTATTCTGTATAGTAGTTCGTTAATTTGTTTTTGATCCTCTTCTTTAGTCGGAGCATTTGCTAGAATTGACTTGGCCTCTTCTAATTGCTGTGCGGTCGCATTTGGATCTTTTAATGTCTTACGAGCATTCTCTTCTTTTTCAAGTCTAAGAAGTCTCTCTTCTTTGAAATCGATAATTTTCTTTCCTTCTGATAGAACTTCATCATAAGAGATCCCACCAGTCGGTCTTTGTGAAGGTGTTTGTGGTAAGAAAATATAATCTGTTCTTTTAAGCTTTAGTCTTTTACTTTGATAAACCATTGCCTTAGCAAACGATTCAAATGCTTTTCTTGGTACATAATGCTCAGTATCTCTCTTTAAGATATAACGTAGCTGAGATAGAGTTGATGCATTTGTTCCATCTTTTGGTGCTTTCGAGCTCATTGGTAAATATGTTTGGTAATCAAGGATATTACTAATTGCAAATTCATGTGCTCCCTTAATCCCAATTGTTCTCATTGTATCATTTGATGTTGTTGTACAATTATAGAAAGGAGTAATTTCAAGTCCTACTTCTGTACGCACTCGGTGTAGTTGCTCTTCAAATATATCTCTAACCTTAAGCATATCTTCTTTTGAGCGTGCGTATCCAATAAGAGTATAAGTTGGCCTATAGTTAACTTGACCTTGAATTAAGTGGCCATAGTAACTTACTAGATCAGTATTACTTGCTAGAACTTCTTTTTCACCTTTAAAGTAAAAGTTAAATGTTTCACCTTTTATCGATAGGTCATTTTGAACTTCTCCCATACCAATAGCAAAATGTCCTGCTGCCGCACCTGGTTCATCTCCTTGGCGTCCGCTTAGAGTTACGATAAAGACATGATCACCTGGAGTTGCTTCGTAATTATCACGATATCTGATTGTGCCTCTAAAAGGCACCTTAGATTGTGAGTTCTTATTCTTTGGCATCTCATTCAAAATATACTTTAGAGGATTCTTATTAAATTTTTCACTTGCTGGATATGGGTTCTCTCCAACAGTAAAAAGATCCGCTGGAATAATTGCATTGATAATGAAGGTATCATCTTGCATATGTCCTTGAGTGTGAACTTTCTTATTTTCAAAGTAGTGGCGTGAGATATAATCAAACTCACTTCCGTAAATCTTTTTTGAACGTCCAAACTCAACACGTTGATCATCGATATAATAGTTGCCATCTTTTGCTCTTGTAAGAACACCGATACGATCTTCAAGATCAGCGACAACTCTTGGCATTTTATCAATTACTAACTTGTCTCCTGAAATTTCACCGTCAAATTCAAAGACATAATCTGGAGAGTTCTTAAGAACTTTATCCATATACCTGTCATAGCGCTTATCGAGCTCTAGTGAGAGGTCTTGGTTTTGGCCGTCTACTTTTACAATTGCTCTGGCCTTGCCATCTTTATCATAAATCTTCCCACGTAGATTTTGCGCATACGTGTTTGTATTTAAGAATAGAATGGTAAGAAGTCCCAAGCAGTAGACGTTTTTCATTTCTCTCTCCTAATTTAGTTAGTCTTTATATTTAATGCAATGATAGTGCCAATTAGGTTATGTGATTTGAGGAGTTTAGGGGAGGATAGTGTTTAGAACTTAAACAATAGGCCCTAGAAGAGGGCCTATTATTTAAACACTTATTAAAGTTGATTATTGATGTAGTTACGGATTTCTGACATCGACATCATATCATCAACGTCCATACAGAATTCACCACGAGCATCAGCTACGCGGATTTCGTCAGCAACTTGCTCAGCAGTAACTTTATCATTTGAAGATCTTCTATCATTTAGATCTTCTGTAAACTCAGCTAGAGTTGATCCTGTCACTTTTGGTGAAAGTTGTGCATCTTGGATTAATTCAATTTGTCCTCTAAAGTTTCTCTTACTGTCATCAATAACACCAGTTGCAGCTAGTGTACTAGATGATCCGTGGTAAACAGCATGAGTTGAAGATGAAAGTCCATCCTCAATAATATCAAGAGCGATTAGATCGATAATGATATTTCCTGAATCTTCTAGAAGCGCAGTTCCTGCAGCGATTGTTGTTGAAGCGAGCTCAACACCACCATAGATCACGGCCACACCAGTTGTACTTAGGGCCGCACCAGTTGCAAGGGCCTTGTCTGTTGGAGCATTATTTCTTTCTTTGTATAGCTCAAGACAAGATGCTTGCGTTGAAGCTGCTACTGAACATAGTAGTCCAAGGGCAATTAACGATTTTTTCATTGTTTTCTCCTTTATAGTTGTTCACCAATATATTTTTGTATTTGATCTACTGTCATAAGATTTTCACTATCGAGACAGAATTCCATTCTTTCATTTGCTAGTTGAATTTCATTTGCAACTTCATTAACTGAAACTCTCTTATCTAGAGGACGTGTATCATTGATCATTCCTGTCATTTCGATAATGTCGCCACTAATAAGCTTTGGAGCAAGCTCAGAAGCTTGGATAAGCTTAATTTGCTTTCTATAATCTCTGTCTTTAATGATTCCCATGGCCGCAGATGTACTTGAGGCACCATAAAAAAGTGTATCAACAGTTGAAGAAGCTGCGCCTTTGATTGACTTTGAAATTGTAAGGTCACTAAGAGCACTATCGGGATGAAGAATACCCACTGCACTTGTCGTTGATAGACCTAGAGCAATCTCTCCACCAGCTACTGTGACACCTGAAATCGTAGAAGAAATCCCAACGACGGCCCCTAATTGTTGATAGTCAGGCGCACGATGATTTTCTTGATAAATTTCAAGGCATGATGCTCGTGTACTAAATCCCATTAAAATAGAAATTAGACATGTTAAAAGCATAATCTTTCTCATTGAATTCTCCTATTTCTACCACCTCGAATCGAGTAGGTAGAATCTCTTTTGATGATCTAATATTTTCTTATTAACTAATAAACCTTTGTAAGGGCGAGTGATGACCCTCTCTCTTCTTTTTGTGTCGTGATCTCGCTTCCATCTTGTGATGGACTTTAGAGACTTCTCTTTATTAATCTCTTTGATCTTAGAAAAGCTACCTGTCCCGTAAAACTCTTCTAGTCCTTTAATCACATCTTGTTCACATTTAGAGTTATTGCATATTTCATAAAGTGCATCTGGTGCTTTAGTAATGCCATGAAGCTCGTCAAACGAAATGGCCTTCGTTTCTTGAATTTGAGATGCATAATACTTGAAAGCTTCTAAATCAAGTGTTGCGATTTCATTAAGTTTTCTAAACTCATTAAGGCTAAGTTTTTTCTGTAGTTTCTTTACTTGAGCTGTGTCGATATCGTATTGCAGATATGTCTCATCTTTTAATTCAAGAATATTAGCGACTTTATCTTTAAGCTCTCTTAGAGAGTGAATCTTAATAATAGGGTATGGGTTAATTAAGGCCCTTTGCAAATAATCTGGAAGAGCGAGAGGAATACGTCCTTTAAAGCCCATCTTCTTATGATATGGATAACCAACTTGCTTTAGAAAATTAACAAGTGCTCCAGCGCAATTATTAGAGAAGAAAGTGTAGTCTCCTAATTCACTACTTTCAGGTAGTTCATATTTAACAGGAAAAACTTCTTCGACAGTTGTCTTAAATGTTGAAGTCAGATTATTTGGAACGGGTGTTAGGGCAAATACCGAACCTGTACCTGAGCGTAGCGGAAGGATTCCATAATTACCTTGGCCATACTTTTCAGTTGAAAACTTATTCAATTCATCAAGGGTATTTTGAAGTACCGACTTTTGAGTTTCTACTCTGTGCTTAGTAACTTGTTCCCACTGAGTTTTAAGTTCTCTAATGATATTACTTCTAATTTCTTCATTAGAAATTATGATGTAGCGATCAAGGTCACGTCTTTGCTTGTTATTGTATTCATCCATAAACATACGAAGACTTTTCACTTGAGGAAAGACAGGATAGCCACCAAAAATTCCCTTAAAGTAATTAAGCTTTAAAGTGTCGACGTTTGCAACGAAGCTTAGAACAACGTCATCTGCCTCTGTTCCTACATTGTCGACAAAACGTAGCATTGTGTGGCCAAAGCCACTTTCAATATTAGACCAAGAGCTTGAGGCAATAACGAGCTCAAGTCCTACGATATTTCCATTTTCATAGCGATCAAATAGTCTTTTGAAGAAGCGAGAATTCTCGTTTAGAAGGTCTTGGTAATTTGCTCCCCAATTGATTTGATTGGCCCTCTTTTCGAGTTCTTTCTGCTTACGACGCTCCTCCATACGTTCACGCTGCCTTCTTTCAAAAGGCGATTCGTCTCGTCTGGCCTGAGTTGTCAGTGAGCTAAGAAGTGCCATGAGCACTACTGAAAGTAGAGTAATCTTCTTCATATTTTCTCCATTTAATCTGCTTCAATATAAATTGATTACAGAGGTTTCACAGAGAAATTGAAAAAAAGACGAGCGTGTAAAAACAGTGAACAGTGTCTATATAACTGAATTTACTGTATCGAGATCGAGACCTTGCTCTTTAAATTGTTCTTTGAGATAGAGCTTCTTGGCCTGTAATCCACCTTTTTCAATAAGGCCAAAAATCTCACCCTTAAGCTCAACAAAAGCAAAATCACACGAATTTGATTCTGTTATTGTTAATTTCTTAGGCTTGCTACCGCCAAAAGCTGCACCCATTAAAGAAGAGGCAACAGATAGAGATTCTTGTTGGTTGGCATCGACGATGGCCTGGGCCTTCGTTATGTCATTTACTGAAATTTCTTGGCTTTGAATACCGTGTTTATTTAAGGTAAAGCCGTAAGGGCAGTGAAGACATGAAGTCTTACAGCAAGAGCCGCGATTTTTTAAGAACTGAGAGGTTTTCACCTCTCGTCCTTGTTCATTTGTATATGTTAGTTTTGCTTTATCCATTATAAACTTTCGAAACGCTCATCAAATTCAATATTGTGGTAAACCTTTAGAACGTCTTCATCACTTTCAAGGCCATCCACCATCTTCATTATAGTTAAATACGTTTCATCATCAACTTCTTTGAATGTTTGTGGAATTTGTTCAAGAGTCGCTTCTTCTGGAGTAATTCCCATCTCTTCTAATTTCTTAGAGATAGAGCCGAATACTTCCATTGGCCCAGTGATTGAAAAGTAGCCATCTTCCACTTCAATATCTTCCGCTCCAGCATCTATCATCTCAAGAGTGAATTCATCTTCATCAAGGTCTGCAACTGGAACTTCAAAAAGCGCCTTTCTAGAAAATACATATTGTAGAGTACCTGTTGTTCCAATTGAGCCGCCGGCCTTCTTGAAGTGAACTCTTACGTTAGCAATTGTACGAGTAGGGTTATTTGTTGAAGCTTCTACAAATACCGCAACACCATTTGGCCCATAACCCTCATAGTTGATTTCTTCATATCCATCATCTTCACCGCCAAGACCTTTCTTGATGGCACGATCAATATTATCTTTTGGAACGTTATTTGCCTTACACTTATCAAGAGCAATTTTAAGGATAAAGTTTGAGCCTGGGTCGTCGCCACCTGATTTTACTGCTTTTGTTACTTCAAATAATAGCTTTGTGTAAATCTGACTTTTTGCCTTATCAAGAGCGCCTTTCTTCTTGACGATATTGGCCCATTTTCTTCCCATAGAATCCTCGTTTAATAATAAAGTATTGTTAATAGTAGCTAGTGAGGAACTATTTGTCGAGAATTCTACTTCTTAGCAAGGTATTGCTCTGCGCGCCAAATACCAATAAAGCTTAATCCTGAACTCATGGAACTAACGTGTGGGCCTTCAAGTAGAATTGTTGTCGGTGTTGATTTTACATCAAGAGTTTTTACTGCGTAAGGTGAAGAGATAAAGCGAAACTCGTATGGAGATTGACCGATAAATCTTCTGATTGTTGATTCATTTTCAAATGAGTTGATGGCATAGATCTGATCTGGCGAGAGCTTGCCCTCCAAAACAGATTGATGAAGTCGTTTCATTTCCACTTTACAAGGAGCGCACCATGTCGCCCAAAAGATAGCAAGGCTTCTATCTCTTAAATCCTTACTAGGGAAATCGACTTTTTGATTTGTGCGAAGGTCAACATACTCTTGTGGAGTAAGAGTGCTTCCTTCTTTTTTAAAGTTATTGAGTACAGCAGGTGCCTGCTTGTAAATAATAAACCCAATAAGAAGGATGGAGATGAAATTTGTGGCAATATTCCACTTCTTTTTCATGGCAGTAATTGTACCATGTAAAGGAAGGGGAGTTATTAATAAAATCCTAATATTTTTGACGTCTGTAAGCGCCCAAAACTACAGTATTCATCGACTAAGAAATGGACGCTACTTGAGTAATGTAGTATTTTATAGACATGAATAATGAAGAACTTGAAAAGAAAATAATCGCATTAGAAGAAAAGTTTTGTCACCAAGATCATTTACTTGGCCAACTAAACGAAGTTGTCACGAAACAAGAATTTATCATTGATGAACTTGTCACACATATTAGGAACCTCCTTGCTAATCAAGGAGAGGATTCTGCAGAGCAATTGACACTTGATAATCTTAGGGATTTCAAGCCACCACATTATTAGGTAACTATGATTAAGTTAGAAACTGCATATAAAGGACTACGTGAGTTTAAAAATCTCACAGGTCGTCCACAACAAACTCCTGGTGCACACTTTAGTCGTGTCACACCAGAAAAATCTCCAGCTCCTAAAGAGCTTTGCTGGTCTGGCGATCTTGCTAGGGCCATGGGAATAACTGAAGAACATAAGTCATCTTGGCTTTCTCTGCTAAGTGGCAACCAAGAATCATATAATCCAGCTCCAATTGCAACTCGCTATGGTGGTCATCAATTTGGTCACTGGGCCGGCCAGCTAGGTGATGGCCGTGCCATGACTTTAGGTCTTTATGAAGGACTTGAAGTACAATTAAAAGGAGCAGGTCTGACTCCTTATTCAAGAGGTGCCGATGGTAAGGCAGTTCTTCGCTCATCTTTAAGAGAGTATATTTGTTCGGAGGCCATGTATAATTTGGGTGTTCCAACAACCAGAGCACTATGTCTTGTTGAAACAGGTGAACAAGTCTTACGTGATATGTTCTATGATGGAAATGCTGCTTATGAAAAAGGTGCTATTTGCACAAGAGTTGCTCCTAGCTTTCTTCGCTTTGGGCACTATCAGATCCATGCGGCCAATCACGAATTAGAAGAGTTGACTGAGCTCGTAAACTTTACGATTGATAATTACTTTCCAGGCATGAGCATTGCCCAAATGTTTAAAGAAGTTGTGCGCAGAAGTGCATTTCTTATGAGTGAGTGGATGCGTGTGGGCTTCGTCCACGGTGTCATGAATACTGATAACCTTTCAATGTTAGGACTAACAATTGATTACGGGCCGTATGGTTGGCTTGATCGCTTCGATCCAAATTGGACGCCAAATACGACGGACTTTAGAGAAAGACGCTACCGTTTTATTAATCAAGTAAGTATTGCATATTGGAATCTTGCTCAGCTTAAAGAGGCCCTGCAAGCAGTTTGCCTTGAAAGTTTAGATGAAGCTCTAGATCAATACCCTGAGTATTTTCACAGCTTCTATCAGGAGAGTGTGGCAAAGAAACTAGGACTTAAAACTTGTTCTCGAGAATTTATCGATGAGCTCTTTGATTTAAAATATGAGCTACAGGCCGATATGACTCTTTTCTACCGTACTCTTATGAGTGTGATGGAAGGCAAGGATATTTCTTGGCAAGATGCTTTCTATAAAAGCTTAAGTGATGCAGATCTTACACGAATTAATACTTGGGTCACTAAATGGCAAAGAGAGCAGAAACTTCAAAGAATTGATCCTATGATTGCATTTGGAATTATGAATGAAGTGAATCCTGCTTTTATTCCGCGTAACTATATTGTGCAGATGGTTTTAGATGATTTAGAAAAAGGGGATGAGACATCTCTTAGAAATCTTGAAAAGGCCATTGCTAATCCATATGAGTTAAATGAATTCACAAGACCTTTTCTTGTTAAGGCACCTGATTGGTCCACATCAAGGCCAGGTTGCTCGACATTAAGTTGTTCGAGCTAGTGGGGAACCTTCTTAGTTACAAAACTGAGAAGGTGCACGCATCCAAGTTGGTTCACACTGAGTTAGCCATTCTCCACTATCGTAGTGAGCATAACCAAACCACCACATCACATGATCACCATTTCCTAGTGGAACTTCATCTGGATATACTTCTGGGCTTTGGCCATTAACAGAATAGCACCAACCGTGAGCATTCATTTGTGTATCACTTAAGACTTCCATGGCATCAAGTCCTGTTGGCGTATCAAAGATCGAGTTCATTGCTCTTTGAGTTCCTTTATAAGCAATACCAAAATTATTGAGAAGATCAATCGTAGCACTTCCTACAGTTGAACCTTTTTTAAGCTGCATCTCAGTCTTAAAAAGAGCTCCTCTTTTACAAGGGCCAACAAATTCAAAAGTTGCGGCAAAGCTAAAAGTTGAAATAAGTGCTAAAAGTGCAAATTTGTACATAATCTCTCCTAAGTATAAGGCTTTCTAACACCCTAGGTTTTCATTGCCATGGCACTGTGCGCAAGCATATGATTTTTTACATGACTGATTATGTATGGGGTAGTGAAGAAACCCAATATTTCTTCCAATTGAATCCAGAGGCCATTCTAGACGCTATTGATGCTGTCGGTTTTAAGACAACAGGGCGCTGCCTACCACTAAATAGTATTGAAAACCGCGTTTATGAGATTGAGGTGGATCGCCCAGAAGCAGAGATTAAGTCTCCAAGTGATAATTTCATTGTGGCCAAGTTCTACCGTCCTGGACGCTGGACGAAAGATCAGATCATTGATGAGCATGACTTCATAAAGGATCTAGATGATGCGGAGATTCCTGTAATTGCTCCACTTAAAATTGACGGCACAACTATCTTTGAAATGCCGAACCACAAAATTTTCTATTGTCTCTATGAAAAGAGAGGGGGACGAAACCCTGAAGAGATGAATATCGAGCAGCTTGAAATTATGGGCCGCTCACTTGCTCGTATTCACAGTGTTGGTGCCTTAAAAAGTGCTGACCACAGAATTAAGCTTACTCCTGAGACGTATGGAGTCGCTAACTTAAAGTTCTTAGCTTCGACAAATTATATTCCAACTGATATTCGCGAGCACTTCATTACAATTTGCGAACAAATCATTGCTGAATCAAAACCACTTTTTGAAAATGTAAGTTATCAAAGAGTTCACGGAGACTTTCATAAGGGTAATATCATCTTAAGAGGTGATGACTCATTCTTTGTTGATTTTGACGATATGGTAATGGGCCCAGTGGTTCAAGATGTTTGGCCTATTTGCCCTGGGGATGACCAACAGTCTGTCATTGATCGTAATATCTTTCTAGAAGCCTACGATAGCATTCGCTCATTTCCATACGAGCAACTAAAGCTCATTCCTTCTCTTCGTGCATTAAGGCTAATTCACTTTAGTGCCTGGATAGCAAAGCGCTGGGATGACCCTTCATTTAAGTATACTTTTGGCTATTTTGAATCGCCAAATTACTGGTATGGGCAGATGAATGATTTAAGGGCCTTACTATCTAAGATAATAGAAGTTAAGAATCCTTACCAGTACTAGACGTATCTTAAAAGTTGCGAGAAAATTTACCTCTGACATAAAAAATTAATAAGTAATTTAGCGAGGTAATGAATATGGATATTCGTTTAAAGACTTTCGAAGAATATGAAGCTGCCTATGAGCAGGCCAAAAATAATCCAACAGAATACTGGGGATCTATTGCAGAAAATTTTAAATTTTCTAAGAAGTGGGATGAAGTAACTCTAGGTAATTTTAAAGACGGAGATATCCGTTGGTTCCATGGAGCAAAATTAAATATCACAGAAAATTGTCTTGATCGCCATCTTGCAACGAAGGGTGATAAGAAAGCGATGGTCTTTGTGGCCAACGATCCAAATGAGGCCAATCAAGAATTTACATATAAAGAACTTCACGCTCAAGTTTGTAAAACTGCAAATATGCTAGAAGGGCTTGGCGTAAAAAAAGGGGATCGCGTTTGTATTTATATGTCGATGGTTCCAGAGCTTATGTTTACTGTTCTTGCCTGTGCAAGAATTGGTGCCATCCACTCAGTTGTCTTCGGTGGATTTTCTGCACAAGCACTTGCTGGAAGAGTTGAAGATGCTCAGTGTAGTGTTCTTGTCACTAACGATGGGGGACTTCGCGGAACGAAAGTGACAGAGCTTAAGCCTATTGTTGATGAGGCCCTAGAAGATAGTGCATGTAAGAGTGTAAAAACTGTCATCGTTCATAAGCGCGCTGGAAATGAAGTGGCCATGAAAGAGGGACGCGATATTTGGTGGCATGATGTTTTTGATAAAGCATCAGACAAACACGAGGCACCTCAGCATGATGCCGAAGATCCATTATTCATTCTTTATACTTCTGGTTCAACAGGAACACCTAAGGGAGTTCTTCATACTCAAGCTGGGTATATGGTTTGGGCAGCATATACTTTTGCAAACGTTTTTCAGGTAGAAGAAAATGATATGTACTGGTGTACTGCCGATATTGGTTGGATCACTGGTCACACTTATATTACTTATGGGCCACTTCTAAACGGCGCCACAACAATGATGTTTGAAGGTGTTCCAACATATCCAGATGCGGGACGTTTTTGGGACATTGTTGAAAAGAATAAGGTAACACATTTCTATACAGCACCAACTGCGGTTCGTGCCCTTATGGCCGCGGGAGATGATGTACCTGCTAAGTATGATCTTTCAACTCTTAAGGTTCTAGGTTCAGTTGGTGAGCCAATTAATGCGGAAGCTTGGCATTGGTATAATGAATTTATTGGAAAGAAGAAATGCCCAATTGTTGATACTTGGTGGCAGACTGAAACTGGTGGGATTTTAATCTCTCCACTTGCAGGGCTTACGAAAACAAAACCATGTAAGGCAACTCTTCCTCTTCCAGGAATCGTTCCAGTGTTAGTTGATGATAATGGGCATGAAATTGGTGAAACAATGGCCGAAGGAAAGCTTTGTATTAAGTATCCGTGGCCAGGAATGTTACGTACGGTTTACAAGAATCATGAGCGTTTTATGAATGCTTATCTCAGAACGTACAAAGGCTATTACTTTTCAGGTGATGGCGCAAAACGTGATGTTGAAGGATATTTTAGAATCACTGGACGTGTTGACGATGTTATCAATGTTTCAGGACACCGCTTTGGAACGGCCGAAATTGAAAATGCTATTGGTAAGAATCATGCCATCGCTGAAAGTGCTGTTGTCGGTTTTCCACATGACGTTAAAGGTGAGGGGATCTACGCATACGTTGTAACTAATCTTACTGACGAGGCCGAGGTAACAAAGCTTATTAACGCAACTGTTGTAAAAGAAATCGGTGCTGTTGCTCGCCCAGATAAAATTCAAATTGTTCCAGGACTTCCAAAAACTCGCTCTGGAAAAATTATGCGTCGAATACTTAGAAAGATTGCGGCCCATGACTTCAATAACTTTGGCGATACTTCAACACTTCTTGATCCATCAGTGGTTGAAGAAATTAAAAATGGTGTGAAGTAGCACTTAATTTAAGTTAAGTTTTCAATTCTTATATTATGTATGTCTCTCTTATGTGCTAGAAAAGTATAATGAGAGAGACAACTATCAAAAGAGATGACATTCATTTAATGAAGGAGATCTTAAAGAACCATCATGCCTTAAAAAAAGGTAGGATTTGGTTTGACCTTCTTTCTAATGCTCTAATTGGATGGAGTGCTTTCTTTTATACTTGTTTTCACTTTAATATCTTCACATTCATTCTTGCTATCTTCTTTATCTATCGTGGAACGATCTTAGTCCATGAAGTAAGTCATATTGCAAAGAAGGTAAAAGGCTATCGTACAGCCTTTAATATCCTGTTTGGATGGCCTAATGCTTATCCTGTCTATCTTGGAGATGCCCATCTTTTTCACCATGGTAAGAAAACATATGGCACTGAAAGAGACCCTGAATATAAGTATATTTCTGAGTTTCGATTCCTAACCTTAACAAGGCCGTTCTTAGCTTCAGTTGCTTTACCAATCATTCAAGTCATCCGTTTTGGAATTCTCCCTCTGACATATATCTTTTTAAATACAGAACAAAAGAAATGGGTCTATCAGAATATTTCAACACTTGCATTTTCGATGGACTATAAAAGGCCAATAAGAAATGAAAAAAAAGATATTGCTCGCATGGTAAGAAATGATCTTATGTGTGTACTTTATAAAGTTGCAATTGGACTATTGATTTTCCTGGAAGTTCTTCCTTTGCAGACGATATGGATTTGGTTTTCAATCGTTGTGATTTCTTCGACGCTGAATATGTATCGAGCACTCTTTAATCATCTCTATACGAACGAGAGTCTTGTTCCGATGACATGGGAGGAGCATTTACTTGATACAGTGACAATTGAGTCTGGATTAAGTTCATTTTTCATCTTTGTTAATGGACTTAATTATCATGCTATTCACCACCTCTTTCCAGAGCTGCCGTATACGAATTTAGCAGCTGCCCATAAAGAGTTAATGGAGAAACTTCCTGCGGATCATATTTATAAAAGTAATACTTATTCTAGTATTTTCCATGTTTTAGTGACTTCTCTCTCAATACAAAGATTTGACAAAGAAATGATTAGGCCATAATTAGGCCAGCGTGTATACTGTTAGAATGAAACGATTTGTAATTCTACTAATTTTAATTTCTTCACTCGTAAGCTGCTCTAAGCCTACTCCTGAACAAACAGTTGAAACTGTTATTAGAGAAACTTTTTCAGCGAATTTTGAAGAAACTTTTAATTACTACGACCCTGGTTTTGGTAGTCAGCAGCAGATTGCAGACTATCGCGGTTTCGTAAATGATGTCGTTGCTTGGGAAAAGAATATCAAGAAGACAAAGAAAGAGGTTCTTTCTGCTATTCAAGGTTTACTGTCTTTCAAAGTGGTTGATGTCAAAGTTGAAGGAAATCGAGCGACAGTAAGAACTGTCATTATTGTTCCAGAGTTTGATAATAAATTTGATATGCAAATTGCCTTATTGAAATTAACTAGGCCACCACTTGTTTCCAATCGTGCGGAAACAAATGCAATTATTTTGAAAAATATCAATGAAGGCCAATATGAGCTTAAGCCAGTTGAAGTTATTTTCAGCTTAATGAAGAAAGATAAGTGGCGCGTAAATGGCGTAACAAATGTTAGAGGACTATGGCGCTTTGAAAATTAAGCAAATACTTCTATTTAGCTGGATCTTCTTTCTTGGAAGTATCGCAAGTGCATCTTCAACTAAAATTGATGTTGAGGATAGTGCAAAAATATTCTTAGACTTTAATCATGAGACTAGCTCTTCTATCGAAAATCGAACAAGGGCGCCAGAGCTCAAGTCTTTGGAAGACTTTCCTGATGATTATTCTCATTTAAAAAATGATGAAAGTGATTTAGTTATTTCTGTCTTTGGTCACTTTTCATTACCTTATATCAATCTCGATTCAAAATTCTATCAAGGAATTCATTCTGGACTCAGTCCACCATTGTCTTAGATCAATTTATAACTTTTTATTTTTTATTTTTTTGATTTAAATCCAATGGAGGATGTATGGAAAACACATCAGTAGATACTTCTGTCGAAGTAAAGAAATACGATTATGAAGGTAAGGTTAAACAACACTATAATAATGATGAAGAGCAGGGAAGTGTCTGGGGATTCTATTTCTGTGTGGGCCTTTTTCTAGCAATCTTTTTTGCGGTAATCATTGTTCAAATGTATTCCCTATAATTACAGTTACTTAAGGGGGCGTTGCCCCCTTGTTTAAAATCTAATCACCATAATATTTCTTACTCACTTCATATGATTTGAATTTGATTTCTGTTAGATTCAAAAAAAAATTATGAGGTTCACAATGAAAATTACTTTAGTAACATTACTTGCGCTAGTTTCACTTAATTCTTTTGCCGCAAAATTAGAAGGCAATTATGAGAGCTCTAGTGGCTGTGCCGTTAGTATTGAATGTGAAGATGGATACTGTCGTGCGACTGTTGAAAAAGGAGATAAGTCTCTTGTGCTTGAAGGCGAGCTAGAAACAGATAAGTCAGATGAGTTTAGACTCTATCGTCAGTATACAGGGATTGAGACTCGTTGGTTTCATGATGACGAATTCACAGGCTTTAATGATCTTGTTTTAGAGAAACAAAAGAATGGTAAATTCATGGTTGATTCTCTTGATTCAAAATATAATCTCTTTCCCCATTTCCCAAAGAAAGAGAGAAATATCATCGTTTGTAAAAATCTTGTAAGAGTTCAATAAAAAAGGGCCAGAATCTGGCCCTTCTTTTTTCTAAAATATTACTTCAGTCTCAACTGGATCTGTAATTACAATATCCCCATCATGATCACCGTCATGATTGTCACCATCTGTATGATCATTAGGCTCAGTTGGTTCTACTGTCGGTTCAGTTGGCTCAGCAGGCTCAACAACTTCATATACTGGAGTTCTCTTAATATACTCCGGTCTAAAACCTTGATTTACAGCAATTTGTACTAATTCTTCATATTTTGACTCAGCAATTTCTCTGTCACGAGTCAAAATGAAGAGCGTATTTCTATTTCTATCAGCTACGATAGCTTCAGTATATTCTTCATCGAGGTGGATGATTTGGTAGTCGCCAGCGCCAACACCAAAGTATCCAAGTAGAGGAACAAAGCTAACCTTAAGTTTTGCATTTGAAATCTTATCCACTACTTTTGCATAAGCTTTATCAACTTTTTCTTCACCATTAACTAGCTGACATGAGTTTTTAACTCTAATGCGGTTGTGCTTAAGCTTATACTCTGCTTTTGTTCCCTGACATCTTAGGTTAAAGAAGGCGTCATATGCACCTTGTTGGTACCAAGTACCAAGGTAGCGAGATAGGTCAACATACTCAACTGTTTGGAAGTTGTTTGCAGGAAGCTCTTCAGAAGGAAGTAATACTTCATTGATTTCATGAACAATGATATTTCTATCGTGTTTCTTTAATGTTCCAAGACGTAGTGTACTTGAGTTTAGGATAAACTCTTCGCTGTCTTGATCCACAAGAATAACTCTTCCGTGGAATGTCTTAACTTCTTTCTTTTGTCTAAGATCGCTTTTTTCATGGCGGCCATATCCAATGTGATAAAGTAAAAGCTTTCTTAGCTCAAGTGGATTTGCTAGAAGGTACTCAACTGTTTCAGGTGGTAACTTAGCAAATGCTGCATCATTCGGTGCAAAGATAGTGATCGGGTGATCGATTGTTACGATATCATCAAGGCCTGCAATTTTGGCCGCGCTTAAGAAATTTCTAAAACGTTTTGTGTGCTTCATTGCACCGACTGTCTCTGTTGTTGATAATTTTACTTCTTCTCCGCTTTTTCTTTCTGCAAGAGCAGTATTAAAGAAAAATGGTAGTGTTGCCAAAAAGATTAATACTTTTTTCATGAATCCTCCCATAAGTTATGGATGGAAATGTAGCTTTTTATTAACAATTTAGAAGTTTAAGTTTGGTTAAGAAAGGTTATGAGAGAGTTAAGAAAAAAGGGCCAATGACTTGGCCCCTATGAAACTTATACGTTTGCTTTGATAAGTTGTACTTTGAAAATAAGAGTTGAGTGTGGAGGAATCTTTGCTCCTGCACCGTGCTCACCGTAAGCAAGCTCAGATGGGATTGTTAGTTCCCAAGAGTCTCCCTCTTTCATCAGTTGAAGAGCTTCTGTCCAACCCTTAATTACACCACCAACAGGGAATTGAATTGTTTGTCCTCTTTGGTATGAAGAATCAAAAACAGTTCCATCAATTAGTTTACCTTCGTAGTGAACTTCTACAGTAGACTCTGCAGTTGGAGTTGCTCCTGAACCTGCTTCTAGAACTTTATATTGTAGACCTGAAGCTGTTGTTGATACACCTTCGGCTGCTTTATTAGTTTCAAGGTATGCACGACCTTCTTCAGCTAGCTTGTTCGCTGCTTCAGCAAGTTGTCTTGCCATGTGCTCTTGGAACTCAGTCATTGTTTTTTGAGTTTCTTCTGGTGATAGTTGGCTTGCTTCACCTTTCATTGCAGATGCTACAGCATTTGCGAAAATTTCAGCATTGATTTCCATTCCTTGTGCAACAAAATCAGATCCAATTTGGCGACCGATAATGTAGCTTACTTTTTCCATATGAGTTTCCATTAAATACCCTTTGTTTGGTTAAATTCTACTAATAGTGGGCACCTTAGCATTTAATAGAGAACATGTCGAAAAATAGGAGGTATTTAGCGCAATGTTCCGTTTTTCTCGCCACCTGGGTACCAACATTCTGGACGCTCTAGGTCTAAGATTCCGTTAATCATCGTATCAAAACGACATTGGGCACTAGGATAAAATGACGGGGCAGTATTTAGCTCAGTCGCTACATTTGAAGAGTATGTCGCAAAACTTACTTCATCACCATTGCTTTTAAAGAAAGCCTGATCTGCTTCCATAGCAGTTAGAAGTCTTAGACAAGTAAAGTACTCATGCTTATCTTGTTTTGAGCATAGATCTTTGTAGATTGATTTCTCTTTTACTTCACGTAATTCTGGAAGGTATTTAAAGACGATCGCCAAGCAGTCTTTTGTTGCAAAGTAATCAGATTGACCTTCCATTGAAGAGTGATAGCCCATATTCATTGGATCATCTTTCTTTGGAGCTCCACCGATACCGTGTCCGATCTCGTGACATGCCGTTAGGGCCAGCCCGTCAGGAGTCATTCCAGCAAGTCGACCAAAGCCACCCATTAAGTAAATACGGTGTTCAATTTGATCTTCTTGATTTGTGGCCTGAACATATGAGGCATGGATCATATCAATATCCCACCAATACGAATCAGGTAAACCTGCAATTGGTAAGTTAATTTGTAAAACTTCATTTTGTGACGGGGCAAGTTCACTATAAGCTTGGTAAAGAGCAGTTTTTACTTGCTCATACTCATCCTTGCTAACGGCCGCAAAGACTGATTTTGTTAATGTAAATAAACACGCTAGAAGGATTAATTGTTTCATGACAAGGTTCTACCTAGATTTCAAATTTTGAACAAGATATCGGGTAATTTTTCATTAAGTAGGAGAGTTTATGTATCACGAAGTACTTGATTTTTGGTTTGATGAGCTTACTGAAGAGCAAAAGTGGATGAAAGATGCTCGAATTGATCGCGAGATTGAAGAGCGCTTTGGCAGACTTCATACAAAGGCAGCAAAAGGAGAGTTATTTGAATGGAGGGAGGAGCATCTGGGTCGTTTGGCCGAAATTATTATCCTCGATCAATTTTCTCGTAATATCTATCGTGGTGATGCACGCTCCTTTGCAAGTGATGATATGGCCTTGGTCTTGGCCCAAGAGGCAATCCTCCAAAAAGCCGATGAAGGTTTTACGACTAGAAAGAAACACTTTCTCTACATGCCCTATATGCACAGTGAATCTCTTACCATTCAAAAAGAGGGATTGAAACTATTTGAAAAATTAGATAACGACATGGCCCTTCAATATATGCATCAGCATATGGCCATCATTGAGCGCTTTGGCCGCTATCCACATCGCAATGGAGTTCTTGGTCGAGAGTCAACACCAGAAGAGATTGAATTTTTGAAAATGCCAAATTCTAGTTTCTAAGTTATGATTAAAGAATGAAAGATGCAAAACTAGTATGGTCTGATGAGGCCGGTGATTTAAGAAAAAAAAATAGTAAAAATAATTCTAATGAAGAAGTTAACGAGTCTGAACTTGTTCTTAAAATTAGAAGGCTTACTTCTGGAAAAGGAAGAGCAATCGTTGAAATAAGTGATCTTCCAGCAAATAAGAAGTGGTGTCAGAAACTTGCGAAAGATTTAAAGAAGTCTCTAGGGGTTGGTGGCGCTTTTAAGAACGACTATATTGAAGTTCACGGTGAAAAGCTTGATCAAGTTAAGGCGCACTTCGATAAAAATAATTTAAAGTGGAAACAGATTGGAGGCTAGACTCCAATATCTGAGCATGTTAGTATTTTACTCATGATGCGAATTCTACTTTCACTATTCACAGTCTTTATGATTTTTGTGAGCTTCACTCATGAGGCCCATGAAATTAAATTGTCTGTAAATAATATGGAGAGTACCAAAGTCGAAAAATCTAAATTGGACCATCCAGATCATTGCGACGATCACGACAGCGGTTCTGACCACTGTCATATTCATTGTACAGGTCTTCACTTCTTGGCCAATCTCGAACATACTGTCGAAATTAAATTACCTCTAATTGAAATTAATATCACACAAACACCAAGATTGGATTTCTTCAAATCCCCATACCTCGACCCGGCAAAGAAGCCACCTTCTTTATCGTAACATTACAAATTTAAAGTTTTAACATTCTTATTTTTAAAGGATTAATGCGATGAATACTAGTCGAAGTAGCATCGTGATTCTCGCTTTGTGCATGGGCATAAATACCTATGGACAGAGTTGTCGTATCACAGATGCCAATGAATTTTTGAAGCAAATTAAATCGAATCATCAAGTGAATCTCTTGGCAAAGGCCAATGAGGAGATGCTTGATGGTGAAATCAATTCGGCCAATCAGGTTTATAACCCTGAGGTTGAAACAGAAATTGTCACGCCTGGAAAAAATGAGATTTCCTCGATGATTAAAGTCACTCAAACTTTTGAGTTAGGGGGCAAGAGGGGATCGCGTAAGACGTGGGCCCAGAGAATGAAAGAGCTTGGAAGTCTTGAGTCCAAAGGTGAAAAGGAAAAGGTTGTTTTAGAAAATATTCTAAATATGTATCGCCTTAGACAAGTTCAAGAACTTATACCTGTCTATCAAGAGTCATACGATTCTCTAAAGAAAGTTCTTGATAAAAAGAGCAAGATTAGGAAAGCGCTTTCGCCAAGCCAAGAGGTTGAGTATGAAACACTTTCTTTTGCCATGGATGATTACTATATCAGGCTATCTGAATTACATGCTGAAAAGTCTAAACTCCAAGTTCATCTGAAATTGAATGCGGGAAAGAATTGTGTCGTCACAAAAAGTGCTCTTCCTGAGTTGTTCCAATTTAAGAAGATAAACCTTAAGTCATTAGAGTTAAAAGATAGCACTGACTATAAGAAAGGACTCGCACAACTTGCTGTTGCAAAAGCTGAGTACGATGTCGCCAAGTCTAATGCTTATAGTGATCTCAGAATTGGCCCGATGTATGAATACTCCAAAGTTGATGATGAGAAAGAGCATGCCTTTGGTCTAAGCCTTACTTTTGACTTACCAGTATTTAATACAAATGATGGAGCAAAGGCCAAGGGGATGGCCGCAGTTAAAAAGGGTGAGTACCAAATTCGCTACGATGAGCTTGATCTTCAAATCGATCTTAGGAATTGGATTCAAAAATATCAACGTTACAAATCAGTTTACAAGAAAATGATTTCTCAGGCGGTCTTAGAAAAGAAGCATAAGAGAATAGAAAAGCTCTTTGATCGCGGTGTGATTTCAACATCGCTAATTATTGAGGCCCACAGGCAAATGGTGGACTTTTCCATTAGGCGAAACGACTACGAAATGGGAGCAGTCGAAGCTTTATGGAATATCTATTTACTAAGAGGAACAATCCTAGAGGAACAAATATGAAAAAAATATTCTTAATAATATTACTGATCGGTTTAGTTGGTTGTGAATCTCATCATGACGAACACAAGCATGACGAACACAAGCATGAGGAACATTCTGACCACGACGATCATCATGGACACGGGGAAGAGAAAACTGGTGAAGGCAAGGCCATCACGAAAGTTGATGAAAGGCACGGTTTTCAGTTGTCTAATGAAGCGCAGAAGAGACTTGCTATTAAAACAACTACGTACACAAAGGGATTTGTAAATATCCCAGATAGTGCCTACGTTGTGGTTGGAAAAGAGCGTGCGCTTTATCGTAAAAGAGCTGGCTTCTTTAAGTTAATAGACGAGCATGAGCTGACTGGAGCATTCACTAAAGGGGATGAAATTGTTGTTAGCGGAATTGGTCTTCTTCGCGTTTCAGATATCTTCTCAACAGATGAGTCTGAATATGGCCACGCACATTAAGGACGGGAGCAAGAATCATGATGAATAAAATAATTGAATTCAGTGTTCATAACCGTCTCTTTGTTTTTATTGCCACAGCAATTCTCATCATTGGCGGTATTTACTCTTTTGATAAATTATCAATTGATGCTGTTCCAGATATCACAAATACCCAGGTGCAGGTTAATACTCCTGTTGAAGGGCTAACTCCTGAAGAAATTGAAAGAATGGTAACGTTTCCAATTGAGTCAGCTTTAACGGGAATGCCTGGTGTTGAGCAAACCCGCTCAGTTTCTAAATACGGAATCTCTCAGGTTACTGTCATCTTTAGTGATGATGTGGATATCTATCGCGCCAGACAACTTACTTCTGAAAAACTTGTTAATATCGATCTTCCTATAGGAATGATGCCAGAGATGGGGCCAATCAGTACGGGCCTTGGAGAGATCTTTCACTACTCCTTAAGTTTTAAGGGAGAAGTAAAAACTGAAGAAGAGGAGATGCTGAAGCTTATGGAGCTTCGCTCAATCCAAGATTGGTTGATCAAGCCAAGACTTCTAACTGTTAAAGGTGTGACAGAAGTTAATACAATTGGTGGTTATGAGAAGCAATATTTCATCCAACCAGATATTAATAAAATGGCCCGTTTTGGAATTCACTTTGATGATATTGAAAACGCCATTGAGAGTACGAACCAGAATGTTGGGGGAGGCTATATTCCTCAAACTGGTGAGCAACTTCTTGTTCGCGGTGTTGGTCTTTTAAAGAATATCTCTGATATCGAAAATATTGTTATCAAACGCCTTGGTTCTCTTGATATCATCCGTGTAAAGGATGTGGCCGTTGTTAAGTTTGATAAAGAGATTCGCACAGGAGCTGCAACTCATAATGGAAAAGAAGTTGTCATAGGCACGGCCTTCATGCTTCTTGGGGAAAACTCGCGTGCAGTCTCAACTAGGCTTGAAGAGCGTATCAACGAGATTAAAAAGGATCTTCCTTCATGGGTAAATCTCGAAATCGTTTATAATCGTTCGAATATGGTTAATGCTACCTTAAGTACAGTTGAGCATAACCTAATTGTAGGGGCCGGACTTGTGATGGCCTTTCTCATGCTACTTGTGGGGAATATTAGGGCCGCAATTATTGTTGCTGCTACCATTCCAATATCTCTTTTAATTACTTTCATTCTAATGCGCTGGCAGAATGTTTCAGGAAACTTAATGAGCCTTGGTGCTCTGGACTTTGGGATCATTGTTGACGGTGCCGTTATTGTTATTGAAAATTGTGTCCACCGCTTACAAAAGAGAACAAAGGAAATTGGGCGCGCCTTAACACGCGCTGAAATCAAAGATCTTGTTGTAGAAAGTGCAATAGAAATTCGTTCTGCCGCAGGCTTCGGTGAGATCATTGTCATTACTGTTTTCATCCCTCTATTTGCCCTAACTGGAGTTGAAGGGAAGATGTTTGGTCCAATGGCGACAACTTTCATTATGGCCCTTGGTTCGGCCCTCGTTCTATCTTTTACTTTAGTACCAGCATTGGCCGCAACATTCTTAAATTCAAATACTAAAGATCGTGAACCTAAGATCATGCTTCTTGCCAAGCAAGCTTTTGCTCCAATTTTAGAATTGGCCCTTAAGTTTAAAAAGACTGTCCTTGGCTTTGGCGTATCTGCTATTGCTCTGGGGGGAGTTCTTTTTATGGGCCTAGGATCTGAGTTTATTCCTCAATTAGATGAGGGGGACTTTGCGGTTCAGTTTATTCGCCCTGCAAATATCAACATTGAAAATTCCATCCATCTTCAAAGATTAAGTGAAGATGTCATCAAAGAATTTCCACAAGTCGAAACAGTTTTTGGGAGAACTGGAGCAGGTGAGATTAGTACTGACCCTATGGGGGTTAATATTTCGGATTCATATGTCATGCTTAAGCCAGTTGATGAATGGCCAAAAAGTGATCTTATTCAAAATAAGAATGATCTAATGGAGGAAGTGAAGAAGGCCCTCGCCTTAAATATTCCAGCTCAAGTGGCAATGTTCTCTCAACCAGTAGAACTACGTTTTAACGAGTTACTTGAAGGAACAAGGGCATCTGTTTCAGCGAAAGTTTACGGGGAAGATTTAAAAGTCATAGAAGAGATTGCCAATAAGGTTTCTGAAGCCATTGCAAAAACACCTGGAGCAGGTGAGGTTGAAGTTGAATCAAAGGGGCTTTCTCCAATGATTCAATACACGCCAAAGCTCGAGGAGCTTGCAAAGTTAGGTGTTAGTAGCAAACCTGTTCTTGATGTTATCTCAACGGCCATTGGTGGTAGCAAGGTTGGTGATATTTATGATGGTGTTAAGAAGTATCCAATCATGACTCGCTTATCTGCTAATGAGAGATCTGATGTGGAAACAATTTCAAATCTTCCGGTGGGGATTTCTGAAGGGTACACTGTTAAAATAAAAGATGTCGCAGATATTGAACTTTCTGAGACATACTCATCGATTAATCGTGAGAATTCAACTCGAAGACTTGCCATTCTTATTAATCCACAAACTCGAGATATCGAAAATTTTGTTAAAGTTGCAAAAGAGATTGTTGAAAAAGAAGTTAGTCTTCCAGAAGGTTACTATATTGAATGGGGTGGAAGTTTTAAAAATCTTATTTCTGCTAAAGAAAGACTAAGTATTCTGGTTCCATTGGCCCTGCTTCTCATTTTAGTGATGCTCTATGCGGCCTTTAAAAACTACGCCCAAGTCTTATTGATTTTTCTATGCGCACCAATGGCACTCATCGGTGGAGTTCTATCACTAAAGATTTTAGGATTACCATTTAGTATTTCTGCTGGTGTTGGATTTATCGCTCTGTGTGGGATTAGTATTCTAAATGGTGTTGTTCTTGTGACTTACTTTAATCGACTCTTAGCAGATGGAAAATCACCAGATGACGTTGTGAGGGAGGGGACAATGGTTAGACTTCGTCCAGTTCTTATGACGGCCTTAACGGATATCTTTGGTTTCCTACCGATGATTTTTTCAACTGGGCTAGGGGCAGAGGTTCAAAAACCGCTAGCGACAGTAGTCGTTGGAGGGATTATTTCAGCAACTCTTCTGACTCTTGTCGTTCTCCCTTCATTGTATCGATTATTTATTGAGCAAATGAAGACAGAATAAGCTCTAAGGTCTTGAAATTTAAGAATATTCTTAAGTTTCAAGACCATTTCTTCTTGTTTAAAATAGGCGTCTAAATCTAAGACATCCATTGGTAAATTTTCAAATTACTCGATAGATTTGCTGGATGTGCTATTTTATTGCCAATCTTTTAAGAAGGTAGCAGGGAGCCTGAATTGAATAAATTTATTATTGCCACAGCAATCACTTTATTAAGCACTCAAGCATTTGCATCATTATCTGTTAATGATGGATTATCAAGTTGTCGCTTTTCAAATAATGAGGCGGCAATAAATTATGCCCGTGCCTTAGACGGCTCTACTAAGGCGGCAGCTCTTTTAAAGAGAGGAGATCTTGGTCAGGTTGAATCATGTTCGACGGCCATGACAGAAGCTCTTGCAAAGGGTGTAAGCTATAATGAATTAGCTAAGACTGTTAACACAAATTTCAATCACCTTGAAAATGGAATGGAAATTACGATCGAGCTTCGTGGTAAGGACTTCTATGAAGTTAAGGGAGATGCTCTTACTGGAACAAAGTCGACAATTGAAGGTGACTTCGACATGGTTATTAGTGTTGAAGGCTCACGTAATGAAATCTCGCAAGGAGTTCCTACTAAGCAAATACTTAATAAAATGAAATTAAACGTTGTCTCTAAAAAAGCAGTTCAAATTATCTTTGAAGAGCATGAAATTGATATTGTGGTACCAGCAGTGGTTAAGAAGACTTTATTTGGTAAGCTAAAACAAATCTCAATTAGTGCAGAGAACTTAGAAAGAGCAATCGCTCCAGCTCTTACGGCCCAAGGCCTTGATTTAGCAGAGGGCTTCAAATTGAATACGGAAAAAGGGTCTTTCACAATGGACTACTCTGTTTCAGCAATGGATTGTGGAGTCAATCAGCTCGATGAATTCGAGTGTGGCTCATCTTTTATCTTTCAATTATCAGCACAATTTTAATTGGCATAACTAGGGCGAGGCCATGTCGATGGCCTTGCTATCTTATTGATATCTTTAGATCTCTGACATAAATATTTAATAATTGATATAATCACTCCGTTAAGCGTATGGGAGATAATTATGAGGAATTCAGTTATTAAGTTCTTGGTACTTGTTGGCCTTTTGGCGACAGTGTCCCAATCTCATGCAAAAATGATTGTTGAAAAAGAAGAATATTCTGGAGAAGCAATCGTTGAAGACTTCGCTTTAAAGAATTTTTACCGAAGGTTTGTGAATATCACAGATAGTTACAATCAGAGGCGAAAGGATCCAGAGTCTTATGCGCAATCCTTTAAAAATATCAAAGAACAGCATAAGTATTTTCGCTGGTTAAAGAAGAACAAAATTGGTGAACTTCCACCAGCAACTATTAGTAACGGTATTGCTACCATTAGGGTTGGAAATTATAAATTACAATATTCGATTCAAACCCTAGTTAAAAACCAGTTCCTCTTAAATGAGCGTCCTATCGATCTTCAGAAGCTCGACTTTAATAAGGCGTTTAATGAGTTAACGGATAAAGTTAAGGCCACTCGTAGGTTTACTGTCCTTGATTTATTAATTCCGACGGCCCATGCTGATGCCATGAGTGGACTTGAAAATACTCTCTTAGCAACCATGCTCTATGTGAATTCTGACTTCGCAGAAAGAGAGTGGTGTATTTCTTGTGATGATGAAAATGCAGAGGTGACTAAAAAGAATCTAGAGAGACTTTTAACAAGAGTCGATCAAATGCTTAACTCGTGTGAAAATGAAACAGCTAAGATTGAAGATATTTATTCAAACCTTTCATTCTTTGCAGGGGACGATGATCAAGGTGGTTTCCGTTCTCAATCAGCATCAACTTTAAAGAATCACTTTCCTGCTATTGAAGGTGAGCTTAAGGATGTTTCTTGCGAGAAGCTCGTTTACAATGTGTACAAAGATGAAATTAATCCAGCGGACAGAAATCTCTTTGTTGAATACTACCGCTTAACACCAGAAAGACAGGCCCGTAATCAAAAAGCGGTGGCCAATTATAAAAGAATTGTTAAATCAAAATGCGATCGTATCGCAGCTCTTAATGTCTGTATGATCAGTAATTATTATGGAGCTGAGGATATTTACAATGATTCACGCTCTCCAGGACAAAAGGAATACGATCGCCGTCGTAAGCCTTCGAAAGAGTATCAGATTCGCGGTATTACTCAATAGGCAGCTTAGGAATTATGTGATAAAAAGACGACTATGGAACAATTACAAGAAACATTAGAAGAAATATTAGAAAGAGTAGAATTTAAGAAAATGGATCAATTTGAAGAACTTCTTCATAAATGTATCCACGTCTCTAATGACTCATCAAAAAGTACATATGCAATCTATGAAAATATGGTTTTCAAATTAGATGCATTCTTTAAAGGCTTTGTTAATTTTCAAAACGAATTCGGTAAGGATAAGAAATACATTGCTGCAGTTCATGCACTAAGTGCCATCTGCTATGGCCTAGGAATTGAGCTTGAAGACGAAGAGCTTTTCATCATTTACCATCTAAAAGACCAAGGTAAATTCAGAAAAAGAGAAAAAGATCTTCACGCTGAGCTTAAAAATCTTTGGGCCGGCTATCCTTACAAAGAATTTGCCATGGCCGATGTGGACTTCTCTCACTCATTAAAAAACTTAATGCGTGCAAAATTCATCGACTACCGTCGCGGAAACCTTCATATCAATCAATCTTTGATTATACGTTTTAAAGATCGCTATTAAGCACCCGCAAAATTGGCCGCCCTAAGGCGGGCTATTGTTTGCGGTGCTAGGCCCCCAACTCTTTAGCTAGAGATTAGCGTCGAGAGCGAGGGTTCAAGCCCGAGCGGTTCGTCTCAAGGCCACCCGCAAAATAGGCCCCCTCGTCAGCTTCGGCTCCTACCTCTCGCTGACATACCGGTCATCCTGACCATAAAGCCAGTCTATTGTTTGCGGTGCTAGGCCCCCAACTCTTTAGCTAGAGATTGGCGTCGAGAGCGAGGGGCCAAGCCCGAGCGGTTCGTCTCAAGGCCAATGGGAAAGTTTACGCATAAAAAGAACGACATTTTCACGAAGTGAAAATCAGCTAATAACTCTCAAAAATTATCATAAATTTAAATATATAGAAGATAATTCTATTTTAATCCTAAAGCGATTAAATCTATTGAATTTATACCTGTATAATGTCGATAAGCATTCATGATTTATTTAAGATTGAGTAACGCCGAGTCAATGAGTAAGCACCAGGAAACGAATGTAAAATTTACTCTCAATAGGGAGATTTGAATGAATAAATTAATAATAGTCAGTTTAGTTGCTTGTTTATGTTCTAGCGTCTATGGACGTGATCTTTTATATGGAACTTTTGAGCAGCGATTCTCTGGTGATCTCAAAAAAAGAGTTGATAAAAATATATCCGAATTTAAGACAGAAGCCGATAAGATAGAGAAGAAATATGAGATATATATTTCTAGCTGCGTGAGTAGTCTGAAAAAAAATCAAAACCTTAAAGAGTATACAGACTGCGAAAGGAGGCAGCGTTATTTATTTAAGAAAAAGTTTGGAGAGAGTCCTGGTTACATCATTTCTAAAATTGATTTGAATATTGAGAATATCTATGTCGCTGATATATTTAAGAGCGCTAAAGGAAAAGAGTCTATTGGGAAACTAGGAATTAAGTTTGAGAAAGAACCTGGTGCAAGAGATGGAGTTCAAGTTAAGATTTATGTAAAGCTAAAGAACGAACATTACTCTGATTTTGTGTTTACGTATGGAGTAGTGGAGAAGTTTGAAAATGGACGTGTAAAACTTTTATCAAATCAAGATATGTGGATAAATGTTGATGATGTGAAAGAAGTATTTAAATTTAAAGACGATGTTTTTAAACTTACAAGAGAAGAGTTGAAAAAGAAGTACACGTTTGCTGGAAAAAGTTTAGGTTGCGAAGGTAAGAAGTTTGCATGCGTTGATAGTTGCGGCGTTAGCAAGGTGAAGGACGATCATGTGATCATGTATCTTGAGAGTGATGATGACCTATTAGATGAGGACAAGGTACTGATTAATGAGTTGTTAAATTCAAATGGTGAGTTTGCTTGTTATGTAAATTTACTTCTTTAAGTAAAATGGCGGAAACTCCGTTTACTGCCTTTAAACTTTGTGATTTTTTTATGCAAGGAAAGCGCAAAATTACTTCAATACAAATTCTTATCGGTAATGATCAGAATTATAAATCGTTATTAAGGGCCTCAAGGAAAATCTTCCCAAAGCGCTGAAGCTTCTTAGGCCCAACCCCATAGATGCTTTCGAGATCATCGAGAGTTTGTGGGCGTTGGGCGGCCATCTCCATAAGAGTCTTGTCTGGAAAAATCTTAAAGGCCTGTGTGCGTTTTTGTTTGGCAAGTTTAGAGCGTAGAACTTTTAAATTCTCATAAATATAGGCGTTCCAGGTGCTTTTTCTTTGTGCGTAGCATATTCTAATTATTTAGACATTCTAAAGTAACTTTCTTCTTCGTGATGCTCAATTGAATATAAATTTTCAATACTTAATTTATAGTGTTGATTCTTAGAACTTGCACATTTTACTTAGAGGAATGTATGGGAAGAAGAAAAACATTAAGAACTAATAAGTATCCGTATCATGTTGTCGCTAGATCACATAATAAGCTTTGGTTTCCACTACCAATAAGTGAGATGTGGCCAATATACCTTAAAGTAATCGATAAAGTTGTAAAAGATTATAAAGTAAGGGTTTACGCTTTTACTTTAATGAATAATCATTTTCACTTAATGATTGATACACCTATGTCGAATATAGACGAAGTAATGTATTGGATTATGAAATTATCAACATTAGAAGTACAGCAACAATCAGGTGTTATTAATTCAATTTATGGCGGCCGTTATAAATCATCATTACTTACTCAGGCGAATTATAGAGCAAATGCATATAAGTACATTCTTCAAAATCCTGTGAAAGCAAATATGGTTATTAAAGTTGAAGCTTATCCATATTCTTTAAGTTCATATTTTAGTAGTGATTCACCATTTTCGATTTTTGAATTAGTAGACTTGTTTTCTTTTGATCTTTTAAAAAAAGATGATGTTCTAGATTGGTTAAATAATAAATTCTCTCCTGATGAAGATAAGAGTATTTCGCAAGGACTATTACGGCCAGAGTTTAGGTATGGAAAAGACTCTAGGAATAAAACTGTTGAACCGGAGGTTATTCATCCACGTTACACTAAGTACGATCAAATGTGGAAAACGCTAATTCCAAGCGAAGAAAAAGACAGTAACCAAATATCTTTATTTTAAATAAGGTATCCAAATATCTTATATTAAAATTAACCATATAGAACTCAATTCTAGTTTAATTCTTAAGCTAGTGATTCTATTAAATTTAAGCATATAAATATCGATAAGTACTTATGAGTGAATTTAATTTGAGCAACGCAGAGTCAATGAAAAAGCACCTGGAACCGAACGTTGCTATTTCGTTAAATAACTCTGATTACAGAAGATATCTCGATAAAGTTGTGCGAAACTTACAACTTATCTTTAAAAATCAAGAGGATCATAATTTTATTAGAATGCTTATCCAAGAAAATAAGGATGTATATAGCTGTATTCAAAAATTAGAGGATCCAAATATCTATAAGAGTATGATCGATAAGCATTTGCATACATTGAACTATAATTCAAAGAAAAGACTAGAGTTCTACTATACAATTAAATACATCTATCAAGAAGATTATGAAAATGGGAGTTTTGATTGTGAAGGAGTATAAAATTGAAATTTAAAGAAGTTGTTAAAGCTATGTTGGCGTGGTTTTCGCTACCATTTATCTTAGCGCACATTAAGTATTTTATCCCATTGATTACCGCTATACCGTTTCTTTTTGGAATGGCATTAATATGGTTTACTAATGAGTATCGACGTACATATGACATAGATTATGAAGACAAAAGTGAGACGCTTGCTGGAATAGATGCAAATGGCAATGGGATGAGGGATGACCTAGAGCGCTTTGGAGAAGAAGCATACAAAGATTGGGATCCTCTCGTTCTTAAAGCATATTATAATTGGCTCAAAAACTTATATGTTGTGATGGAGAATAAAGCGCATATCGATAATGATAAAAAAATTGATTATATAAATACACAGTCCTGTTGGTATTTACTACACAAAAATAAAAGAATAACAAATAGTTTTGTAGATACTTCAATAAAAAAGATCCACGCACAGGTGTTTAAGCTAAGTTTTAATACAGCTCAGAGAAAAGGCATTTTGGATGAAAATTGGTTTTTTTATCAATTCTCTATATCTACTCAAGATATCATTAATTTAAAATACGCTTGTGTTGAACTTGGTCTTAGTAAAAATGAAATGTTTCTATTGCAAAAAAGAAGTTTGACTGATGTTAATGGTGAAATTCGAATTGAGAAAAATTTATCTACAAAGTTCTTTAATGAAAAGCCTAGGCTTTATGAAGATAATATAGATTTTGATTACTATAAAGATAAGATACTATCAAGAGGAGAGGTTTATGAAGACTTTTACAATAATCTTAATAATACTGTTAAGTAGTGTAAGGGCTGAGTTTGAATATACCTGTTATCCAAAGAATGATATTCATGTTTACTATGTTAACGGGATAAATACTACGATTGAATCATACAAAAAAAATTGGATTGCATTAAAGGTTGTTAATGATAAGTATAAAAACACAAAGCCTCCATATGACAATTTTATATTTTACAGTGGTGAAAGTGGATATTTCAATCAGACAGAGGGAATTGAAAAAGATTTATTGGAGGCTTTGCTGCAAAAGATAGATCTCTTTTTTGATTTGCCATTTGAAGGAAGTATTGAAGATGAAAGGAAAATGGCAGAAGATAAAGCATACAGCTATATGGCTGTCGCTGCTCAAGAGTTTGGTAACTCAGTAAACTTTGAAGCATCTATGTCTCAAGTTTCAGGCTCATTTAGATTCGAATTAGGAAAGTTTAAAGACGATTTAAGGAAGAAATATGAAGAAGAGTTACAGAAAGACCCTAGTAAATCTGACTTGTTAAAACTCTACGATGCCGTTAGACCTCATATCGAGATGAAAGAAAGAGTATTCATCTATTCTCATTCTCAGGGGAATTTGTTTGTTGATCAGTTAAGGTCTGAGTTAGATAAGAATGGTTTTGATGATTATTCAAACTATATTGGTAATATGAGGTTTGGTTCACCTGCTGATAATCTTGGTGCAGGAAACGCCATAGATATCAAATTTTATAACGATGTAGCTACAGGTTTACTTGGAATAGAGCAAACTCATTATGCTAAAACAAGTAATAAAAAACTATCAAGCTATTATGGTGCTTTATTATCAAAAAGTCCTTTTCTACTTGCAAAGATATCATTACTTGCATTTAATGAGGATGACCCTTTAGGACATGGAGTAATCGACTGGTATACTTCGAAAGAAAGGATGGTAAGTCCAACTTTGATTGGGCCTTACAATGAAACAGCTTTTGATCTTACTGTTGATGCAGTTGAGGGAATATTTAAAAAGTATCCAGATGTATGTGAAAGAAGAATTTTTATTGGAAAGAGCTACATGAACAATGAGGTTGAAGAATATGATTTAAGAAATTATATAAAAGTCGTGAATCTAGGTGATAGTTTTAAAGTTTCGCTAATGCCTAGTACTCCGCTCACTACTGATTTTCATGCATCTAAAACTATAAGTTTATCAAGTGATGGAGTCGTATATGATTTTGAGATAAAAATTTATGAGTCAAATGGAACTTTAGTCAAGACATATAGTACATCATCTAATTTGAAAACAGTGACAATCCCAAAGGATTTAATTTACAATAATGAGGTGAAGTTTACTTTATCAATGTCCTATAAGTTTTTAAATGAATATGATTATATAGGTAATTATAAAGAAAATATAACTCTTTGTACTGGTGAATCATGTTGTCGTGAAAGTGACCAAGTCTTTTGTGGCGGGAAATGTCTTCCTAAACCAATAGAGGGGAAAGAGTATACAGATACTTGTGAGGGGCCATTTTATACCTCTGCGCCTGTGTGCGATGTTGAATGTACTGTTTATAATGAAGGAAGATCGTGTCAATTACAATATACAAAGGTAGAATATATAGAGCAGTTAAATCCTTCTTATGGCAAATTATTTAATGGGAGTGATGAAGTTACTCTTCAAGGATATTGCAGTAATAAAGCTCCTGATGGAACTATAAGAAGCAAAACAAATACATGTTCTTGCAGTCGGTAATGATAAAATTAGGTTGTGATTAAGCATCCCCATTCAACGCCTCAAGGAAAATCTTCCCAAAGCGCTGAAGTTTCTTAGGTCCAACCCCATAGATACTTTCGAGATCATCGAGAGTTTGTGGGCGTTGGGCGGCCATCTCCATAAGAGTCTTGTCTGGAAAAATCTTAAAGGCCTGTGTGCGTTTTTGTTTGGCAAGTTTAGAGCGTAGAACTTTTAAATTCTCATACATTGTTTTATCAGTTCCATCATTTGGCCTATATGTGGCGACAGCTTTCTTTCTTGTGGTGGCCTTCTTGCGAACTGCTTTCTTCTTTGTTGCTTTTGTTTTTGTCGCAGCCGACTTCGAAGCTGGTGCACCTTTTTTAAAGTCTGCACGAATCATGACTTCTTTGCGATCTTCGATAACATCGATGGCCGATTGAGTAAGTTTAATTTCTGAGCTTCCATCCATAATCATCTTAAGATGGCCTTGAGCAATTAGTTGGCGACAAAGAGAATAAAGGAAGCCTTCGTCTTCTTTACTTGCATAACCAAAGCTTGTGATATGGTGGTGGCCATTTTTTTGAATGACGCCAGAAATATTTCCTTTGAGAACATCGATGATATAGTGGACGTTGTAGCGCTGGTCAGTTTCATAAACACAAGTGAGAACGGCCTTGGCAATTTCAGTTGCATTAATAAGCTTCTGTTTAGTCTGTTCACTTAAGCAGATATCACAATTACCACATGGCCCTTGATAGGGGTCATTAAAGTAATTAAGAAGAACTTCGCGGCGACAAGTTGTGGCCTCGCAAAAACCAAGAATGGCATCAAGCTTTTCTTCATTCACTCGGCGACGAGCTGCTGCGCCAACGCCTTTATTAGCAATTCTTTTTAAAAGAACAAGATCTCTTAGTCCATAGAACATTAGAACCTGAGAAGGGAGTCCATCTCGTCCTGCTCGTCCCGTTTCTTGATAGTAGGACTCAAGACACTTTGGCATATCCATATGGGCAACAAAGCGTACGTCGGCCTTATCAATTCCCATTCCAAATGCAATGGTTGCCACAACGATGACATTCTTTTGAGTGATAAATTTCTCTTGAACTTTTTCGCGGTAATTGGCACTCATTCCCGCATGGTAGGCATAGGCCTTAAAGCCCGCTTTAACTAATTTGTCGGCACATTCTTCAACACCCTTGCGTGAAAGGCAGTAGACGATTCCTGATTGGCCATCAAGATTATCTTGAACAAATTGCGTGAGACGATAGAAGTCTTTTTCTTTCGTTGTCTTCTTTTGAACTTCGTATGTAATATTTGGTCGATCAAAAGAGCTGATAAAGAGATTTGAGCCATGGAGGTTTAGACAGCGAATGATCTCACCACGTGTTGCTTCACCGGCCGTAGCGGTAAGAGCAATGCGAGGGATGTCGGGAAATTTCTTTGTGATCATGCCAAGCTGCATATACTCAGGTCTAAAATCATGGCCCCATTGAGAAACACAGTGTGCCTCATCAATGGCAAAGAGAGAAATCTCAATGCGCTCCAAAATTCTCTGAAAGTATTCATTCATCATACGCTCTGGCGAGACGTAGAGGATCTTAATATTCCCATTGAGAAGATTTCCTACAATATCATCCTGTTCACTATGAGAAATTGAAGAATTTAAGTAAGCCGCTTCGACGCCTTTTTCTATTAGGGCGTCAACTTGGTCTTTCATAAGAGCGATGAGGGGAGAGATAACAATGGCCGTCCCAAAGCGGGCAAGTGCTGGAATTTGATAGCACAAGGACTTCCCACCACCTGTTGGCATGAGGACCAGTGCGTTATTTCCTGCAATGACACTTTCCACAATCTTTTTTTGATTGCCGCGAAAGGCATTATAACCAAATATTTTTTGAAGTATCTCGATTCCTTGACTCACTTATCTAGTTTAACTGATGAAAGAGGGCCAGCAAAGCATTAATAAAGGCTTTGTTAAATCTTTGTAAAAAAGCGAAATGAACTTCGCTATTTTTGCTGTGATGCCCTAAAATAAGATGATTGGAGTTGTTATGAATAAATTTTTACTAGTTCTATTAATTAGTCTCTCAACATTTGCTGCGCCAAAAGTTCTCTTCCTCGGAGACTCTCTTACTGCCGGTTATGGAATTGATCCAGAGAAGGCCTATCCAAATCTTGTGAAAGATATCTTAAAAAAAGAAGGCATTGAAATTGAAGTCATGAATGCAAGTATTAGCGGTTCTACTTCAGCTTCTGCTGTTTCTCGCCTTAAGTGGTCTTTAAGAGGAAAACCTGATGTTATGCTACTTGCTCTTGGGGCAAATGATGGACTTCGTGGAATTAAACTTGTGAGTACAAAAGAGAATTTAAAAAATGCTATCAAGCTTGCAAAGAGTAAGGGTGTAAAAGTTATTTTGGCAGGAATGCAGATTCCACCAAATTATGGGCCTGAGTATACGAAAGAATTTCAAAAAATGTTTCCTGATTTAAAGAAAGAAGAGGGAGTTACACTACTTCCATTCTTACTTAAGGATGTAGCAGGACAGCGTCAGTATAATATTGACGATGGCATCCACCCAAATGAGGAAGGACACAAGATTATTGCAAAGACGGTAGCACCGTTTATAAGGAAAGCTTTATAATGACTGAATTAGTATTATCACTCAAAGAAGTTAGAAAGGATTTTTCTCAAGGAGAAGAAATCCTCAATGTTTTAAAAGGTGTTGAGCTTGGAGTTAGCGAAGGGGAGACCATCGCAATCCTAGGTAAATCTGGTAGTGGAAAATCAACTCTCTTATCACTCTTATGTGGAATTGATGATGCCACCAGTGGTGATATTTCATATCGCAATAATTCACTCAAAGATCTAAATAGCGAAGAGATCACAGATCTTAGAGCAAAGCATATTGGTGTGGTCTTTCAACAATTTCATTTATTAGAACATCTAAATGCATATGAGAATGTTCTCTTGCCACTCGAGGTAAATGGCAATGGCCATCAGAAAGATCGTGTGGATTACTTTCTTGAAAAAGTAGGGATGAGTCACCGAAAGACGCATTTCCCAAATCAATTAAGTGGTGGAGAGAAGCAGCGAATTGCCATTGCTCGCGCTCTCGTTACTCACCCAGGTGTTCTTCTGGCAGATGAGCCAAGTGGAAGTCTTGATGAGAATACTGGTGATGAAGTCATGAATCTAATCTTTGATATTGTTCGAGATGAAAAGATGAGCCTTGTCCTTGTGACGCACGATAAGGATTTAGCAAAGAGGTGTGAGAAGATTTATCACTTAGAAAATGGAGTGCTAAGTCTTGAAGCTTAAAATGGTTATGCGAGAGCTTAGAAGCTCTCCAATGTTCTTTATTATTTTTATTCTAAATCTCTCAATTGGAATGGTTGGACTTTCAACTATTGAAGTTTTTAAGTCTTCATTTGATAGTGCTCTAACAGCGAAATCAAAATCACTTCTAGGCTCTGATATATCGGTTAGTTCACGAATTGCCATTACTAAGGATACTTTAGAGATTGCAAAGTCTAATCTCGATTATAGTGAAATGACTCGCAATCGCTCTTTATATTCGATGCTCTTTAACGGTGAAAAGAGTCGACTGGTCAATATAAGAGGACTTGGTCAAGGGTTTCCTTTCTATGGTGATATCCGATCAAAGAGTGGCAAGAGCTTTCGCGATTTAAAAGAGAATGAAGTCTTTATTTATCCTGAACTTGTTGGTCAACTTGGACTTGATGTAGGCAAGGAGATAAAGATTGGATCACAAACGTTTAAAGTAGCAGGAATCGTCGAAGAAGATGGCTCTGCAGGCTTTTCTATGGGACAACTAGCACCAAGACTTTATTTGAAAAATGAAGTTCTCGATTCAACTGATCTTATCAAGCCTGGAAGTACAATTTGGACAGGTCTTCATTTTAAGATGGCCAAAGAACTAAGTGACAAAGAACTTGTTAAAGCGGAAAAGGATTTAAAAGCTAAAATTATCGATTCATCAATTCGCATCCGATCTCCTCAGTCTAATTCTGAAAGAGTGGGGCGCTCAATGGATTATCTAAGTGATTTCTTAGGTCTTGTTTCATTATGTGGACTATTTCTTGCGGGGCTTGGCCTTATCTATCTTTTTAGAGGATTTCTTTTAAAGCGAAGAAAGGATCTTGCAATTCTTGGCTTCATTGGGATGAAGAAGAAGGATATCTTTAAGATCTATACGCTTAAACTTTTCTTTTTGGGTTTATTTGGATCACTTCTTGGAATTGCTATTGGTTCGGCCTTCAGTCCAGTTATTCAAACCATGGTCAGTAAGAATTTAGGAATTGATATTGAGTTACAATTTAGTCTAGCGACTTTCTTTGTCACGATGGCCGTTGGGGTTGCTTCAACTATTGTATTAGCTCCGGCCTTAATTATTCCTTATTTAAGAGTTGATCAAAAAGCACTCTTTGATCACGATACAAGCTTATCTAATAATATTTCCGATTACCTGCTATTTATCCCAATTGTACTTTTCTATTGGGTGATGGCCATTTACTTGTCAGAGAGCTTAATTATTGGAAGTGCTTTTATTGTAGTCTTCTTAATTATTATAGGAGTTTTCTTTCCTGTAGGAAGTCTTGTGCTTTCATGGCTTGGAAAACTTAATCCTAAACTAAGTCTATCTTCTAATATGGCCTTTAAGTATGTGACTCGTCATAAGATTTCAACTTTGTTTATCTTCTTATGTCTGTTCATTTCAACGAGTCTTATGACTCTTATCCCTTCAGTTAAGAATATCATTGGAGCGGAACTTTCGATGCCTGCAGAGGAGCGCCCTGTTTATTTCCTCTTTGATATTCAGCCTGAACAAGTTGAAGAGTTAAAGAGTTTTGTCTCTGATAAGAAATTAGAACTCCTAAATATCAGTCCGATGGTTCGTGGACGTCTCGTAAAGATTAACGGTGAAGGTTATGATCCTGAAAAACTTGGGGATTTAACACGAGAGGAGCAAAGGGAGCAGCGAAGTCGTAACCGAAGTGCAAACTTAAGCTACCGCGATCATCTTGTAAGGGGTGAGGAGATTGTCGAAGGACGTATGCCTAAGCGTTTTGATTTTGAAACAGATGAGGTTGCAGAAGTATCTCTTGAGCAGCGCTATGCGAGTCGACTAGGTATTAATCTTGGAGATGAGCTAGAGTATAATATACTAGGAATGCCGATTCTTGCTAAAGTTGTAGGCTTTCGCTCGATTCGCTGGACGAGCTTCTTACCAAATTTCTTTATTTCATTTGGCCCAGGTATTCTAGAAGATGCACCAAAGACTTTTATTGCGGCCATTGGCAAAGGTGAGGGGGATGTTAATGATCAGCTTCAATCTGACTTTGCGGCCAAGTTTCAAAACGTGTCTTTAATTGATATTCAAAGCTCTCTTAAAAGAGTGACAACAATTATGGAGAGTATCACAAAGATTCTTGTTACGATGAGCTTCATCGTCTTTCTTGTGGGGCTGCTTGTGATTTATTCTCTGATAGCTCATCAGTTAGAGTCTCGAAGAGATGATATCTCTCTTATTAATATTATTGGGATTCGTTTTAGCGAGATTAGAAAATCAATTATGAAGGAGATGGCGCTTATGTCAGTAAGTGCTGTTGTGGTAGGAATTACGTTAGGTCAACTTGTTACTTTTGCTGTTGCTAAATTTCAATTTGATTTAAATTATATTTTCAGTTCTACTGAAATTATTGGCTTTGCCATTTTAATTATTGTTCTTTCAATTCTTATTTCTTTTTCTTCATTTAATCGATTCATTCGAAAATAAAAAAGGGCCACCTAATGTGGCCCCTATATAAGTATTGAATCTACCAGTTATATCTTTCGGCACAGAAATAACGGTAATTGTATTCGTAGTCGTTGAGCTCATCTCGTAGATCAGCACAAAGGTCATATCCAGTTGAACAAGAATATGTGTAGAAAGTTCTTTCGACAGTATCACTCCAGCTATCAACAAGTTCATAGTTACAAGTATCGTATGCACTATAACGGTGACGGTAACCATTGTAGATAAAGTATGGATAATCGTAATCCCAATAGTAACCATCAACATATGAAACACTCACTCTTAACCAGCGGTTATTATAAACGTAAATAGGTCTAATCGTTCTGTGGTAGTCTCGTGCAGTTGTCCAACGACGGTCGTGTCTTACATAGTCACGGTTTGGAGTGTGACGGTAGCGGCGGTAAGCACGTGTCGGATCAGGTCTTGTTGTGCGACGGTCGTCGTATCTTCTGTCGTCATAACGTCTGTCATCATAACGTCTGTCATCATAACGTCTGTCATTGCGACGATCATCATATCTTCTGTCACGCTGTCTATTTTGACGTGAGTCTCTATCATATCTAGCATCACGTGAGCGACGATTTCTTAATTCGTCATCGTTGTTATTTCTTCTTCCTCTACCTGGGGCCGCAAAAGTCGTTGCTGTCAGGGCCGTAAGCACTAATAGTAGAACCAATTTTTTCATAAATCTCCCTCTGAGTTTTAATTGAATTTGGCCAGTTCTAACGTGGGGGATGACTTTTTTGAAATTAAAATTTTGTTTAGCTAAAGAAATTTACTTTCTTACATCATTTTTTACGGGATTTAGTAGACTTAGAGAACTTTCTTACAGGAATTCACCTTGTAATAAGGTAAAAGTGACAAAAAGGCCTCAAGAAGAGGCCTTTAGTATTTATAGCAATTATGATTTTGATGCTAAGTAATCATCGTAACTAACGTACTTATCTTCAATAACTTTTCCAGTTGTGTGGTCAAGGTCGATAATACGGTTTGCTACTGTTTGAATGAACTCGTGGTCATGTGAAGTAAAGATTAGGTTACCTTTAAATCTTTCGAAACCTTCGTTCACTGATGTAATACTTTCTAGGTCTAGGTGGTCTGTTGGACCGTCAACTAGAAGTACGTTTGCACCTGAAAGCATAAGCTTTGACATCATACAACGAACTTTCTCTCCCCCTGAAAGAACATTTGTCTTCTTAAGAGCTTCCTCTCCTGAGAAAAGCATCTTACCAAGGAAGCCACGAATAAATGTTTCGTCTTTGTTTTCAGAGTATTGTCTTAGCCAGTTTACAAGATCGTTCTTACCATCCATGAAATAGCTTGAGTTATCTTTTGGAAAGTATGAATTCGTGATTGTTACACCCCATTCTACAGTTCCAGCATCTGGCTCCATTTCTCCCATAAGGATTTTCATAAGAGTTGATTTTGCAACGTCATTTTCACCAAGAAGAACGATCTTATCGTCTTTGTTAAGCATGAAAGTAACATTATCAAGTAGCTTAACACCATCAATCGTTTTAGAGATTCCTTCTACTCGTAGAATTTCTTTTCCTGCTTCACGCTTAGGATCGAATTGTACGAATGGGTATTTTCTCGTCGATTGTGGAAGGTCTGTCAGCTCAAGCTTTTCAAGTTGCTTTTGTCTTGAAGTTGCCTGAGAAGACTTTGAAGCGTTGGCAGAGAATCTTTGGATGAAGGCCTTAAGTTCTTTGGCCTTATCTTCAGCTTTCTTATTTTGGTCTGCACGAAGTCTCTGAGCAAGTTCTGAAGATTTTCTCCAGAAGTCGTAGTTACCAGCGTAAGTAGTGATCTTACCAAAGTCGATATCTGCAATATGTGTACAAACCTTGTTTAGGAAGTGACGGTCGTGGGAAACAACAATTACAGTCTTTTCATAGTTAAGAAGAAAGTTTTCTAGCCACTGAATCGCTTTGATATCAAGGTTGTTTGTCGGCTCATCCAGAAGAAGAATATCTGGAGATCCAAAAAGTGCTTGAGCAAGAAGAACCTTAACTTTCTCGGGCCCTGTAAGCTCTTTCATATATTTGTAGTGGTATTCAGTTCCAATTCCAAGACCAGAAAGAAGAATACCTGCTTCAGACTCGGCTTCGTAACCATTCATTTCAGCGAACTCACTTTCAAGCTCAGCTGCTTTCATTCCATCTTCATCACTGAAATCTTCTTTCATATAGATTGCGTCTTTCTCTTTCATGATTGAGAAAAGTTTTTCGTTACCCATAAGAACTGCTTGAAGAACTTGTTCTTCTTCGTACGCAAAGTGATCCTGCTTTAGAATTGAAAGGCGCTCACCTGGAGTGATATTGATTGAACCAGTATTTGGCTCAACTTCACCAGAAAGAACCTTGATGAATGTAGACTTACCAGCACCGTTGGCACCAATTAAACCGTAGCAGTTACCCGGAGTAAATTTGATATTAACGTCTTCAAATAGCTTCTTGCCACCAAAGCTTAAGCTGACATTGGATGTGGAAATCATAAATCGTCCTTATTTAAATTTTAGATGTATTAACGGCCCATAGCTTAATCTATTTAATGCGATTAGTCCACGGATTTACGGGAGTGTTAAAGGAATATTATTTTCGCTTTAGCCCTTCTATTTTTACTAGAAGTGGCCATGGCGGAACAGTATGATACTGATATTACAAGGAGCTAGTGATGAAATTCTGGGCCACGCTCGTGGTGATAATCTTCTTTTTATTTAAGGCCACTCTTGTTTATGCTGGCCACCCTCATTTTCGAACAACTTATAAATTAAATGTGTCACAACAAGGGCATCCTGCGGCACTATTAGAGTTGCCTCGGCGCTATTATCAAAAAGAGAAATGGCCACTCATCGTAAATGTTCATGGCTACACAAGCTCAATTTTTATGCAGTATATGTTTACTCGTCTTTCATTCTACAAGGACGTTCTTGGCTTCATGATTCTCACTCCAGAAGGGCGTAAGGATATTGAAGGTGAGCATTATTGGAACGGTGGAAATTTTTGTTGTGACTTTTATAAATCCGGTGTCGATGACACTCTCTATATAAAAAACCTTATCGACTATATAGCAAACGATCCTCGATTCAATCGAGTTGATATGAGTCGAATCTATTTCTTTGGACATTCTAATGGTGGATTCTTTTCTTACAAGATGGCCTGTACTTATCCTAATTATGTGACAGCAGTTGGAGTTTTGGGTGCAACCCTTGATCTTAGAGATGAAAATGGTGAGGTCATCATTGAACAGGATCCATGCCCTAATGTAAAGGCCGTGCCAATATTTCATATCCACGGCACAAAAGATAAAACCATTCCTTTTGCGGGTAAGGACTATTACCCTGAACATCCTTTTGGGCATATCGGGGCCCAGGAGGCCGTTGATAAGTGGATCTATCACAATCGATGTAATAACCAATCTGATGAAAGTCGCACTAATGCAACATGGTTTGTTCGTGGTAAGGAGACGACAATTAAAACATACGGTGACTGTGAAGATGATGCAGTAATTAAGTTTGCTGTGGTGAAGAAGGGACAGCATAAGGAGTTTTTAAGACTCTATTTTTATCGAAAAATGCTTAAGTTTTTTCTGAAATTTAGCAATGTAGATGTGCAATGAAATGATTCATTATTAAGCTGCAATTTAAGTATTCTTGTCTTCATTTGCCTTTTGAAACATCTATAATAAAAGCAAATGTGCAGCAAGGTGGTCTCTATGAGCAAAGAATATCAAATCATTTATATCAGCGAAAAAACAGGCGATTTTAAGCCTGAGCAGGACTTGGATAAGATTGTCTCTTCGTCATTTCGAAATAATAATGCAAGAGATGTGACAGGTGTACTGATGTATAATAGTGGCTTCTTTTTTCAGGTTATTGAAGGAAAGAAAGATGATGTGATTTATACATATAATAAAATTATTTTGGATCCACGCCATCAAAATGTGAATTTATTGACTGATCGTGAGATCGAAAATAGAAGCTTTGAAAATTGGCCATTGGCCCTTGTTAAACTGAATGACATGGACTTAGATGTTATTGATCATGTGATTGCTTGGAATGATTTAATCAATGATTCCCGTCGAAATGAGCCAATATCTCAGGAGAAAGTGGATCGCTTGATCGAAGCATTGCGCTACAAAATTGATATGGATACAATCTCGTCAAAAGCTGCTTAGACTTTTCTCCAACTTGCTTGCGTGATAGTATTCTATCATGTCAAATCAAGTTGTCGTTGCCATTGTTGGAGGAGGCCCCGCAGGCCTCTTCTGTGCTTATGAATTATTGAATTCTAAAATTGAGGGAATTGAGGTTCACCTGTATGAACAGACTGGTGGTGTCGGGAAGAAATTCTTAGTCGCTGGAAATAGTGGTCTCAATCTCACTCATAGTGAGAAGCAAGAAGAGTTTGCTAAAAAATACTTTAAGGATGAAGCACGCTTTCGTTCTTTATTAAAAGACTTCAATGCTAATGATTTAATCGAATGGGCAAATACTCTTGGTACTGAGACATTTATTGGTACTAGTGGCAGAGTATTTCCAAAGAAAATGAAGGCCGCAGATATCTTACATCAATGGATGAATTCACTAAAGTCTCATGAAAATTTTCATCTTCATTTAAAACATAGTCTTACTAATATAACAGCTGATGGTGATTTAATCTTTAAGCACGATCATAGCAATAAGACGCAAAAAGCTGATTACTATATTTTGGCCATGGGTGGAGGAAGCTGGACTAAGACAGGTAGTGACGGTGCTTGGATGGAGTATATTGAAGCTCTCGGTGTGAAGACTGCACCACTAAAGGCCATGAATTGTGGTTTTGAAATCAATTGGTCTAAACACTTTCAAGATAAAGTTGATCGTGGCTTCGTTAAAAATATAGTTGTTTCTAATGAATCCCAGAACGCCAGAGGTGAGATCATGTTGACTCCTTACGGTGTTGAGGGGGGAGCTGTCTACGCTATTTCCAACGGACTTAGAGATGAATTAGAGAAATCAGTATCGACTAAACTCCACATCGACTTCAAACCAGACTTAAAGAGGCAAGATGTTATTGAGAAATTGTCTCGTAGAAATAAGGACTCATTAACTAATCGTCTAAGAAAGAACTTAAATTTCGATAAGATTGCAACTTCATTACTTTATGAAGTTCTTGATCGCTCAAAAGCACAGGAAGATGTTAATTACTTGGCAGCGATGGTTAAGGATTGTGAGATAGAAGTATTAAGGGCCAGACCAATGGATGAGGCCATTTCTACTTCTGGTGGTGTTTGTTTTGAATCATTGAATGATGACTTGTCAGCAATTAAAAATAATCAATATTACTTTGTAGGAGAGATGCTAGACTTTGAAGCACCAACTGGTGGCTATCTCTTACAGGGATGTTTTTCTACTGCATATCGAGTTGTGAAATCGATAAAGGAAAAAGAAGGTATCAATGTTTAAACTACATGAAGTTTTAAAAAAAGATTTAATAGAAATTACTGATATGAAACTTTCAAAGCTTATGCTTTTACCTGATCAAGAAAATCCTTGGGCAGTCTTAGTTCCAAAAAGAGAAGAGATTCGTGAAATTCATGAACTCTCGTGGGATGATCAGGTGACGCTTCTTGAGGAAATCAATGAAGTAAGTCGCTTTCTAAGCGATAACTATCACCCAAAAAAGTTAAATATTGGGGCCCTTGGAAATATGGTCTCTCAGCTTCACGTCCATATAATCTGTCGTTATGAAAATGATCGTTCTTGGCCTGGAGCAATATGGGGAACGAAGGCAACTAAAGAAACCCATAATATCAGTGACTTAGAAAGTACATTTCGAACACATTTTGAAGCGTCGCGTCTGTCAAAGTGACAAGGATCAGCAAAATAAATTTTTTTTCCTTTTTTCTTAGGAATTATGCAAACAGTAGGGTAAAATCGTATCTAACGAATAATTTTATTACGAGGTTAATTAAATGAGTACAGGTAAAGTTAAATTCTACAATTCAGCGAAAGGTTTTGGATTTATCACAAAAGATGACGGTGGAGATCTTTTCTTCCACATTTCATCAGTTCAAGGTGGAGAGCCAAATGACGGTGATAGCGTAGAATACGAATTAGGTGAAGGTCCTAAAGGTCCATGTGCCGTAAATGTAAAAGTAGTTCAAGGTTAATTTTTAATTATATAAATTGAGTACTTAAAAAAGAAGGCCCACATTTTGTGGGCCTTTCTTATTGTTATTGATTTAATTTTATTCCGTTATCTGAGATTGTAATTTTCTTGTCTTTATAGAGCATTCCAATTGTTTTCTTAAACGTCTTCTTACTCATATTTAGAAAGTTCTTAATGTCTTCCGGAGAACTTTTATCATTTAAGAAGCTAGAGCCACCATTTCTTTCTAGAAAGTCGATAATAATGTCTTTTGAGTCGACAAGGTTTTTAATCCCTTGCTCTTGTAGAGCAACATCGACAAGCCCATCTTCACGTAGCTTTTTAACGAATGCTTTAAAGTATTTTCCGCAAGAGACACGTTGAAATATTTCATTTTTATAGATCATTCCAATGAATTTCTTATTTACGATAACTCTGAAACCTAAATCACTTTCTTGAGCGATAAAAATATCTACTTCATCTCCAACATTAATATCGAAGTCTGAAGACTCAATATACTTTCCAAGTTTTGTCGTCCCAAAGATTCGACCAGTACCTTCTTCTTTACAAATTCGAACAATATGAGACTCGTATTTTCTAACTTTTATTTTTTGCTCATTACCTGGAACAAGTAGGTCTTTAGAAGTTCCCAAGTCAAAGAATGCACCAAATTCTTGGATTTCAATTGCATCTAATAGGGCATACTCACCAACAACTGCAAGAGGAAGCTCTGTTGTTGCAACAAGTTCTCCTTGAGTATCTGGGTAAATAAAGGCCTTAACTTTTGAGCCCACTTCAATTTTTAGAGGCGCAAAGTTTTCTGGAAGAAATACCTGCTGGATATTTTCTTCGTCTACTAGCGTATATCCATTATGAAGTTTTTTTAGAACTTTTAGTGTATTGTTTTTTCCTATATGGAGCATCAGATTTTGCCTTTTTCTTGATTGGTGCTTTTGCTACTGGTTTGGCCTGTGACTTATAAGCTTGTGCCTTGGCCTCTCTTTCTTCACGTGTTCCGCGATTCTTAATGATTAGGCCATTAAGAAATTTTCTAAGAAGTTGATCACCACATTCTTTATAATTTGGATGGTCATCTTTTCTAAAAATTGCAGATAATTCAGATTTTGTAAGTTCAAAATCAACTAGCTTTAAGATTTCGATAATTTCAAAATCCTTAAGAGATAATGCGATTCTAAGCTTTTTTAAAATATCATTATTCGTCATTATTTCTTACCTAGGTGATCGAATAATTCATTTAGGCCACGACGGCGACGAGCTTTCTTTTTTTCAATAATTAGCTCTTGTGCCTCTTCTTTTTCAACCTTTGCTTTAGTCTCTTTCTTGTACTTCTTCTGCTCTTCAAAATTATCTTTAGCAATCGATACCTTAACAGTTCTTCCGTCTAGAGTTGTCCCATCAAGGCCCTTGATCGCATCTTGTGCGCTTTGCTCTTTTTGCATCTTGATAAATGCAATACCTTTGCTCTTTTGAGTTCCCGGAATTGTTAGTAGGTTCACGTCTTGAACACGGCCAAAGCGTGAAAAGATACCTTTTAATTGCTCAGCAGTGATCTTGTAGTTGAGATTACCGATATAAACAGTTTTCATTTCTTACCTTAATTTTATAGTGTTAATGGGGGCAACTTAGCACTAAATGCTTAAGAAATGGGAAAAAATGCTAGAATCAGGTAATTTATTTGCGCTATTTTAGAAGGAATCCCAGATATATTGGGCCACTTCTCCTAAATGGTGCTCTTTTTTGTGTCCTAAGCAAAAGGTGACTGGGACTTTACTCTCAAGATGCTTCAAGTGTACTAGTCGCCCGGCCTTTAGATCTTTCTCAATTAGTGGATAGGGAAGTCTTCCCCAACCAAAGCCATTTAGAATAATCTCTTTTTTCGACGGCGTATCTGTAACCCTCCACTTTAGAGAGTCCTCAATCACGCCAATATTTGTTGTGTCATCTGGAATTGTACTTCGTTGAATTATTTGTGGAAATTGTGCCAGGCCTTTAAAGTTTTGTTGGTTTTTAGGTAGATCAAGAAAAGGATGATCCTTTGCAACCACAAGATACATATCCACTTTACCAATAATTTTATAGTCAAAATTCTTGATACTTGAGAGGTCTTCAAAAATTGCTAAATCGACTCTATCGTTCAATAGCATTTTTTCTCCACTTAGGATTTCACGCTCAAGAATAATTTCTGTGGATGGGTAACGGGCCATGGCCTTCTTGATAATTGGATATAGTTTTTCAAGGCCATAAATTCCAGACACTGAAATGGATAATCTGGTTTCAACATTTGATGAAATTTGCTGAGTCTTGTGAATCAATTCATCATATTGCTTTGTAAGCTTTGAGGCCTCGATTAGAAATTCCTGACCTTTTGTTGTTATCTGTGGCCTATAAGATGAGCGATCGACGAGTTCGAAGCCTACTTGTTCCTCAAGATTGTTAATTGAGTAAATTACCGCAGACTTTGCCTTAGCTAGCTCTGAGGCTGCTTTAGTAAAGCTTCCGGCCTTTTCTAACGCCTGTAGGCATTTAATTTGTTCAATTGTTATCCAAATCATGGACTAATTATAGCACAAGATGTCCTTAATAATGATCTTTATTTTCTTCTATACTTTGTTAAGATATTTTAAAAATTATATCATAATTCAAATGGAGGAATATTATGAATAAACTTATGGTTATGGCCCTTGCGGTATTTACTGTATTTGCAACTTATGCTGAAAAAATTGATACTTCAAAATCTACTGTTTTCTGGCAAGGTACTAAAGTAACTGGTCGTCACTTCGGTACAGTTAAAATTAAATCAGGTGATGTTAAGCTTGAAAAAGGTCAACTAGTATCAGGAAAAGTTGTTGTAGATATGAACTCTTTTACTGCGACAGACCTTCAAGGTGAGTGGTTAGATAAGTTAAATGGTCACCTTAAAAATGAAGACTTCTTTCATGTTTCAAAGTACCCAACAGCTACTCTAGATATTAAAAAAGTTGAAGGTTTTACAGTAACTGCTGACCTTACAATTTTAGGAAAGACAAAAGAAGTTAAGTTTCTAGCGGCACAAAATGGTAAGAATTTTGTTGGTTCACTAGAGTTTAATCGTACAGACTTTGGTCTTAAGTATGGTTCTGCTTCTTTCTTCAAAAGCCTTGGTGACAAAGCGATTGATGATAAAGTTAGTTTAGCATTTGATGTTGTTGTAAAATAATTAAACTTTCTTAGACTCCAATAAAAAAGGCCGCTTAAAGCGGCCTTTTGTTTTTTTATGTTAATTTCTTATCTAAGTATCTTTGTGTAACAACTGCTCCAATAATATCACCCTCGACATTTACGGCCGTCCTAAAAGTATCAAGTGGTCTCTCGATTACTAAAAGAATACCAATTGCTTCAAGTGGAATTCCCGCGGCCAGAAGAACCATCTGCATCCCTGACATCGAGCCTGAAGGCATACCTGGTGCTCCTACTGAAGAGAGCATTGCCATAAAGAAGATAGAGAACATGGCAACACCTGAAAGCTCGATTCCATAAAGGTTAGCCAAAAAGATAGCTGCAATCCCTTCAAATAGTGCCGTCCCATCCATATTCATTGTGGCACCTAGGGGAAAGACAAAACCACTAACACCTTTAGAAACGCCTAGTTCTTCTTCACAAGTTTGCATTGTTACAGGAAGTGTTGCTGAACTTGAGGCAGTCGAAAGGGCAAGTAGTAGAGGCCTTGCCGTTTTCTTAAATAGTTTGATTGGGTTTAGTCCTCCAAAGAACCATGCAATTGATGGAAGAACGAGAAGCCCGTGTACCATTGTTGCCCCAAATACTAAGAGGGCAAAAGAGAGAAGCTCGGAGAAAATATCTCCCGATACCTTAACCTTAAAATCAAAAACGATAGCAAAAATACCAATTGGACTCAGATTAATAATCCAGTGGAGTACCCGATTAATGACTATATTGAGATCCTTAACGATTTGATAAAGGGGACTCGAGGTGTGATGAACTATTAGTAACGATAGGCCTAGAAGAAGAGCTGCCGTAACAATTCCAAGAATATTATTATTTGCAAGGGCATGGAATGGATTTACAAGTGCAGTTGTAAAAACGTTCTTAATGACAAGTGGTATTGAGTTAGAACCCTCTGCAATGAACTTAGCAGGCTTTTGCTGTTGGATTGAATCCTTAGTCTTAATTGTTACTCCAGAGTCTTTCCATGGATGAATGAAGAAGACTGCTGTTAGACCAATAAAGATTGCGATGATTGTTGTTGAGATATAGTAAGTGATCGTCACCATTCCCATGGACTTAAGTTTTGTGATTTCTCCTATGCTGATTATCCCACCAATTAGTGAGAAGAAAATCATCGGAGCAATCATCATCTTAAGTGAACTGATGAAGACATCCTTAATCATAACGATTATTTGATAAATATCTGGAGGGTTTTTTGACGTTGCCCAAAGTGGATCACCAAAAATTGATCCTAAAATATATCCAAGTACACCTGCGACGAGTACCCAGAAGCTTAAGTTTTTGACTACTTTACTCATTTATTATCCTTTCTGAAAGTACATGAAGGTTTATTTTAATCCTTATTTATAATTTAAAAAAGGTTTATAATGATCGTTATGAAAGAAAGATGCCCGTGGTTAAAATTATCAAATAAACAATATGTCGATTATCATGATAAAGAGTGGGGAAGACCTGTTCACGATGATCGAACTCTCTTCGAATTCCTTATTCTAGAAGGTGCACAGGCGGGCCTTAGTTGGGAAACTGTATTAACTAAAAGAGAGCATTATCGTAAGGTTTTCCATAATTTTGATGTGAAGAAAGTTTCAAAAATCACACCGGCAAAGATTGAAAAACTCTTACTCGATCCGGGGATTATTAGAAATCGCCTAAAAGTTGAGTCAACAGTTTCAAATGCTAAGTACTTTATCGAAGTTCAAAAGGAGTTTGGAAGCTTTGATAAGTATATTTGGTCTTTTACAAATGGAAAGACTATCTATAATAGCTTTTCTGGCCTTAAAGATTATCCCTCAAAAACAGAGTTAAGTGACGCCATATCAAAAGATTTAAAAAAGAGGGGATTTCGCTTTGTTGGAAGCACTATCATATATGCTTTCTTACAGGCATGTGGAATTGTCCAAGACCATAGTCAAAATTGTTACTTGCACGGAAAGAAACTTAAAAAACTTGTTAAATGAGACTAGTAGAGATTTCCTCTAATATATCCCTGTCCCATGAGATCATTAAGTCCAATGATATTGACCATAGCTCTTTGAAGCTTTGGCCCTAGCTTAGAATTTCGAAGACTTTCAACTAAGAGAGCTGCCTTTTCCTTAGTAAGACCGTTAACACGCATTTTATGTAAAATATTATAAATCTTCTTTGCAAGCTTTAAGTTTTCAAGCTGCTTTAGCTTTCTTTTCTCACTTTGTGAGAGGCGATTCTGTTGCCCACTATGGGAGTCGTTGTATACATAATTCTCTCTTTCAAATTGACGTCTTTTAGCTTCATCAATCCAAATAAGAGAATTTGTATAATCAAAAGCTAAGGCGATTGATTCCCATAAATCAAAATCATCAACATTCATAATCTCTGAAATTGCCTTTGTTGAAAACATAAGAGAAGAGTGAATTTGTACCTTGCCATACTTCTTCTTTTTATCGAAATCAATTCTCATTCCATTATCAAGGTATCGTTCAAAGAGAAATTGCGCCTCATTATTTAGTTCACGGCCTGTGGCAATTTCATCAGAATATGAGTAACTAAGCTCCAAACTAAAGCTAGAGATAGCATCTTCATTTGTAGGAACGATCGCTTTTACTTCAAAGCTTCTATTTTCTTTTCCTGAAAATCCTTTATGATCAGTAATTTTCTTATGTTCGATAATGTCGTAATGGTAAGCATCGCCATTATTAAATGTCGTTGTATACTTGCCATCTTCTTTTATATAGCGAGCACCTGATTTCCAAAGAAGAAGATTTAAACCCCAATTGAACTCGCTATTTTTGATATCGCCTTCTTTTTGAATATAGAGATCAACGCTTTGATTTCTTTTTTCTTCAAGGTCTTGTAGCTTAGAAAAATCTTGAGCTAGAAAGCTTAGGTAAGCATCAAGTCCTTCTTTTGTACTAAGATCCACCTTGTAAACAAGTTCGTTGATCTTACTTTCTTTATTCTTGTAGTTAAAAACGATAGGAGAGTAACCTGCTGATCCATTGATACCGATAGATATAGGGAGATCAATTACTTCATCTAAGAAAACACTTAGTCCCAAACCTAGGCCTTTTGATCTCTCATTTAAGTTTTTAATTGTGATGAGCGCTATATCCTGCGCAGCTTTTTCGATGGTAATATCTAAGGCCTTCATTACTTTAAACTTAGCTTTTGGGCCGAAGCGATCAAGAACAGGAATGACTACATCAAGGAATTCTAACCAGATTAAATTCATGCGTGAAGCAAAGCCAGTCATGAGTATAGTATTAACTTGTTCTCCATCTTTGAGTTGATTAAGTTTCGCTCTTGTCATTGGAAGTTCGTTAACCTTCATATGATTAAGAGTTATTGCTTGTTCGTATGAATCAACCGTCGTCACTTTTGAAAACTTACGCTCTTCAATTGGAGCGCCCTGTAAAACGGGAACAAGCGTTTTAAATAGAAAGTTCGCACCGATATATGCCATCTGCTCCAGAACTGGAGCATTAAGTGTGACAGAGTCCACAACTAGGAATTGACCATTAATTGCAGGATAGATATTTCTTTGAACCTTGGGCCCATGCCATCCTTTTTGATAGATTGTTCCAAAATATTGAAGTTTTAGTTGTCCTTCAAGCCACTCTTCATTCTCTTGAAGCTCCTTAAGATTCTTCCAATTCTTATTAACTAGCTTCTCAATATCTTTTAAAACAGCATGGTTTTCATCTAACACAAAATCAAATGCCCAGGTACTAGAGCTAGTACCTAGAGCAATGATTATTGATAATATCAGAGTAAAAACAATCTTCAATTTACTTCCTAGTTCTCGTTATCAGTAGGTGAGAATACTAATTTGTAGTAGTCAATTGGCCAGGCCCTAAGATCTTTTTGACCTTCTACCTTGTATGTTACAGCACCACCGTTTAGGTCACCAGTTACTGGAGTAAATGTTACTGGGCCGTCTTGTTTTTTATCAAATAATTTGTACATTAACTTACCGGAAATCCATCCAATAAGCGCCCCTAGAGTAACATCTGAGAACCAATGAGCATTCTTATACACGCGAGCAAAACTTGTTAGTGCTGCTAATGAATAAGCTGCTATTGGAACGATTTTAGTGTCTTTAAATTCTGTGGCGAAAACTGTCATAACTGACCAAGCACCTGCAGAGTGACCTGAAGAGAAAGACGTATTATTTCGACCAAAGTTCACTCCATCAAAGTGATATGGGCCTTTCCCCTCACGAGGTCTTGCACGTGAACTCAATGACTTAAGTAGTTGAGTGGCCAATTGCCCAATTAACACTGCGCCAACACTTCTTACTGCTGCACGTTTAAATTGATCGTTTTTAAAAACAAGACCAATGGCCATTGATGCTCCAACTAGTGGCACAAGTCCGGCCGCTTCACCATAATTATTTGTGAAGTCAGTAATTGTCGTCAGAGTGTCGTTCTTATTATCCTGTACGAAATCCATTAGCGGGCGATCAAATGCCATCATAACACCTACAACACCAAGTGTTTTAAGCATAAGTGACTTCTCTGAAACAGAGAACTCGATTGGCATAAAGATTGAGCGATCACGCCCTTTTTTATTTTTTAGAAGCTCTTTTAAATCTGCATCGCTAAGAAGTGATTTTTTTATCTCACTACTATCTTGTATCGCTTGATTAAGCTCGCTTTCGCTTACCGCTGCTACTGCAATTCCTGCTTTCTTTAGGTCCTTTAGAACATTTCTAACTTCACGATCTTTAACATTACTACTTTCACTAAGAAGAAAAGCAACTTGTGCCATTCTCTCTTTCGCATCAATTAGCTTAGTTTGATGACTATTGTATAATTCAAATAGCTCTAGAAGGGCCTGTGCCTTTATACGACTGTCTTCATTTGAAGAAAGCTCTTGCATGAGTAGAGCTGCTTGATATTCATAGATATCTTTATCTTTTGTTTTCTTATTAAGCCAAATTTCATATTTAAAGTCTGATAGAGTTTTCTCTAAGCGCTTTGTTTTTGAATTACTAAGTTTACTTTGGATATCTGTTAGCATCATTGAATTTGGAAAGCTTCTCAAAAAGTCTTCTTGAACCATAATGGCTTCATTAACGATATCATTTGCACTTCCATCTTCTTTAACAAAATTACCAACAGGCATATTTTTAATATCAGTAGGTAGGTTCTGATTATAGAGGTCAGCAAGTTGGTAATGAATTGTCTCAGAGCTAGGATGATTTTTAACTAGCTTCTTTAATGAAAGAGAAAAGTTCGCATAGTCATTTAAATAATTCCCTTCATATAGCTCGTTTAATAACTTGATATCAACTCCTTGATCTAAGGCCAGCTTTTGATCTTTTACGAGTGCCAGTTGATAACTTCTGGCCGCTTTACAGTGTTTTGCAGAGTCAGATAAATCTTGAGCGTCATTTAAAGCTGTTTGAAAATCTACTTCCTCGATCTTGATGTCTTTTTGAAGACGATCACAAACTTCGAGATTCTTTGCTTTTACACCCACAGTACCTAGTAAGGCCAAGGCAGTAATAAGTTGAGGTAATCGATTAAAATTCATATTTAATCTCCTTATAAGTTATAAGCAGGGTCATATTCCCCGATAATAAAGTAGAATGGTTTTGTTATATCTCCATCTTTACTTAGAAGTGGTATCGTTAGTCCTGCTTCAAATGTTTCTGAAACAAAGCCAGCATCCATTTTTGCCCTTAGGCCTAGTCCACCAACAAGTCTAAAGTCATCCATTGCTAATGAGCTATCTCCTGGAGTGAATGCATCAAGAAATAGAACTCCACTAAAGACATCTTTATAAATAGGCATACTATATGTAAGGTTGGCCGAGATCATTGAATTAGATCCTAGCTGCCCATCCTTACTTATTGACCCGTATTCAAATCCACGTATTGTTCCATTTCCTCCACCTTGAAGACGCTCGTAAAATGGAGTTTGTTCGGAGGCATAACCAAGAGTGATTCTTCCCGAAATACGGTGAGCTCCTCCATCTTGATTGCGGTAGAGTTCACGGGATGTCTGAGCATTTACAATACTTTTAAAAAACAAATCTTGCTTATTAAATGAAGGCAGTAGGTGAATAGAAATAGTACCGTTTGTTTTTAATCCCTTATCATTTGCATCTTCAAATCGATATGCAAATGAGCCGATAAGACCACTAACAACGTCTTTAGTATCAGATAGATCAATTTCAGAAGCATATTGTTGTGACAAACTATTAACAGAAATATACTCAAGCCTAGTACCTAGGCCAACTTTAATATTCTTTGTTAACTGTTTCTCAAAGAGAATGCGAATAGCTGATTTATTTTCGTTATAATGAAAGCTTCTTTCAGTGTCGTGATTGGCCGCAATATTTAAACTAATATTTGAACCGAAAAGATGTTGGTCATTATAAACCAGCCCAATACGATTGATCTCTTTTGAAATCATTGTCGTTAGGGCCAATGAACTTCCCGTCCCAAATAGGTTTCCATCACTTAATGAAACACCAAAGCCTGCACCTCCATAAACGGATCCAAGAGAGAATTGGATAGTTTGAGTACTCTCTTCCTGTACCTGAATTATGATCTTACCCGCACTCTTAGTCATCGGGGTATAGTCAATTTTAACATCTCTAAAGAAACCACTTTTATATAGAGCGAGTATTGATTCATTGATTTTGTTCGTATTGACGATTTCTCCATTATAAATTGAGATCAGCTCGTAAATCGTTTCTGGCGTTGTTTTTGTATTACCGATAATTTCCATCTTTATAATTTTTTGGACAACACCTTCTTCTATATTTAAGGATGCGCTTCTTTTATTTTGATCATAATTCATTGTGATATGAGCAAATACATATCCTTTTTCACCATAGACTTCTCTTAGCTTTTGAATAGCTTCTCTCTGTTTTTTTATAGAAAAAACTGATGGTAATTTAATATTTAAAGTTTTTAAAATTTCTTCGTTAGAAAATACTTCATTACCACTAATCGATAATTGATCTAATTTTAGTTGATCATTTTCTTTAATAGTAAAAAGTAGATTTGCCTTTGTTTTTTCGATTTTAAATGATGGTGTAACTTCAATATTGATGAAGCCTTGCTCCATGTAATGTCTTTTGACTCTTTCGACGTCTTCAAGAAATGTGCTTTCAATGAATAGGTTTTTAGAAAAGAGGTGAGACTCTTTCGAAGAAATCAACTCTCTTAATTGTCTTGAGGTAAAAGTATTATTACCGTCGAAGTTGATATCGTTAATTTTAATTTGTTCTGAGTTAAGATAAATATCGAAGAAGATACTAATTTCATCTTCCTTATCAAGCTTTAACTTCTTAGCAACTTTAGTAAGTGCATGGCCTTTTGACTTATAGAACTCACTAATTGTATTTAAATCTTCAAGCATTTGTTTTGACTTGAAGAAAGCTCCACGACGAAGTGAAAGCTTTGATCTAAGATCACTTTCAATATCATTTTCTAGGTTTTGATTATCAAATACTCTAATAATAACTCTTTTTATGAGTCTCTTTTTTTGCATTTCAAATTTTATCGAAACGCTAGCTTCGTTAAGAGGAAGAACTTCTAGCTCTACATTTTCATAGAGATCATCATTTTCTTCTTTTAGTTTTTCCAAATCATTGGTGATTTTTTCGATATCAAGATTTTCGCCTTCACGAGACTCAATATCATTTATACCAAAGATTAGTTTCTCTGCGACATCTTCACCTAGATCATTGTGAATTAATAACTGTTCAATTTTGAGTTGAAGTTCAGTCGTCGTATCCTGGCCAAAGCTCGTAGGAGTACATAAAAGGTAAGTACCTAGCATCAGGATAAGAAATTTCTTCAAAATATTGAATTTGCTCATATGAAGAAATTATCATTATTTAGTCACTGGAATTAGTGTTTTGAAAAAACGTAAAGGGCCGTAAATAAAATGGACAAGATTTTTTATTGAATGGATACCTGATATTAACGGCCATAAGGACATAATATCAGGTACTTAATAATCTATTTCTCGCTTAGAAAGGCTTCTTCTTCTGGTATATCTTGAGTCACTAAAAACCTCGATAAATATGAGAAGATCGCCGGTGTTAGAAATAATGTAATGACTGTCGAGATAGCTAGACCCCAGCCCATTGTAAGCATCATCTCTGATAACATTGAATCGTATCCCGCAAAACCGTAGGCCGTAGGAAGTACCCCAATAACAGTTGTTAGTGTTGTCAGGATAATTGCTCTAAGTCTTGTTGAAGAGATCTCACCAATCTGCTTGTAAAGATCCTTCTTATCTGTCGTAAACTTAGTATCATTGATTAACTTATCAATGAGGACAATTGAATCATTGACTACAACCCCAACCATTCCTAGTGCACCGATGACCGCAAAGAATCCAAAAATTTCCATACTGTGTGCCATAAGAATATAAATAACTCCGGATACCCCAATTGGAATAATCGTCATAATTATTAGTGGGGCCGAGAGTGATTTAAACTGTATCGTTAAGATCATATAAATTAAAGCAATGACAAGAAAACCTGCCATCATAAAGTCTCCTGTAGACTCCCTCGTTTCCTCAATTTCACCAACAAAGTTAATAATTGAAGATGGATACTTTTTAAGAATTTCTGGAAAAACTTCATTCTCATAGTAATCGGCTACTTCTAAAGGAGTAACACCAGAGCTTTCTTCAATATCAGAGTAGACCATTGTCGTTCTTTTAAAGTCGACACGCTCAATATTAGAAGGTTTTACAACTTCTTCAATTGTTATAAAACGTGAGATAGGAACATAGCCACCCGTACCGTTATCAATTCTTAGTTGCTTTAATCTTTCGATATCAACTTTGTAATTCTTAGCGACAGTAAGTCTTACTTCAACCTCTTCATCAGTACTTTTAAGAGTATAAAGAACTGTTCCTTGGACAAATGTACGTAGGGAAGTGGTAACGTCACTTGGAGTAAGGCCAAATCTTAAAATTTCATTTTGATTAATTTTAAAGTTATACTCTTTAGTATTAATAGGTCTTTCAATCTCAACGTTTTTAAGAGTTTTATTGGCCTTTTGATTTTCTGCAAGTATATTTGCAATCTCAGCTCTAATCTTGTCATCATTTTCTTGAATTTGAATTTCAATCGTTGAACCAGAACCACTTCCCCAGCGAGATTTAAAGAAGCGCACTTCTTCAATATTTGGAGTGTCTTTCATTCTTTCTTTTAAAATATCAATGATTTGATTTGCAGAAAGTTCTCTTTCATCTGCAGGTAAAATTTCAACATTGATATTTGCACGATTGTAATTAACTGCACCACCACGTCTTGATTGACCTACATTTGAACGGAAACCAACAATACTTAATTCCTTAGTCGAGGCAAGTAGAATATCTTCAATTGGTTTAAGATACTCATTCATTTCATCTTTTGAAGTTCCTTTTTTAGTGTAAACACTTAAACTCAATTCCTTACTTTCTTCTCTTGGAAACATCACAAATTTAAGTTTTGTTTTGAAAAGATATCCCGAAAGGGCAGTGGATGCGATGAAGATCACAACAATTAGGGCGCGATAATTTAAGGCCTTCTCTAAGGTATTTGCATAAATTGCTTCATATTTTCTAAACCAACTTACTTCATGTTTCTTCTTAGGTTTTCTCTGGAAAACGTGTGCTGGAAGTACTGTGAAGGATTCAAGTAATGAGGCAACGAGCATCATCGTAATAATAAAGGGAAGAACGTAGACGAATTTTCCAAACCATCCACCAAAGAATAAGAGAGGCAGAAAGGCCACACAAGTTGTCGCAATTGCACTTGTGATAGGCATTAGAAGACTCGCAGCATTTGCTGTTACCTTATCCATTAACTCTTTTAAAGTCCCTTTGTGATCTTCTGTAATTCGGCCTATATTCTCAGCTACAATAATGGCATCATCTACGACAATTCCCATTACAATGATGATTGCAGCAAGAGTCATATTATTGATTGTGTAATCAAAAATGAGCATACAAATAAGGGTGAAGCATAGTGTGAATGGGATCCCCATACTGACCCATATTCCTGATTTAAAATCGAGGAATAAAAAGAGAACGAGAACAATAAGAGCAAAACCAAGTAGTCCGTTACTGGCGACAATGGCAAGTCTATTTTTTACATCGTATGACTCATCATCAAGTGTTACGATTTTCAAATCATCGAGTTGTCCTTTCTTGTATTTTTCAATGAAGGCAACGGTCGCTTTATTTGCTTCAAGAATATCAACATTGTGACTCTTCTTTAAGTTGAGCATGATTCCTTCATGGCCATTAATTTTATAGATGCTATTAGTTTTTTCAAAAGATTTTCTAAAAGTTGCTATTTGATCAAGAGTAACACCTTCACCATCGTAGTTACCTGTAACAAGAAGGTCTTTAAAATCACTTTCATCAATAAGTTCATTAATTGAAGTTACTTTAGATTGCTGTGTATCTTCTAAAACTCCGATAGGAGCACGAATGTGACTTTCTCTTAAGCTTGAAACAACTTTGTGGATTGATATTTTATTTTCCTTTATCTTAGTAGGACTAAGTAGGATATGATTTTCTGGATCAAGATAACCACTGCGATCAACTCCTGATACTGAAGGTAGTGTCTTTACTTGAGTTTCAAAATTTCTAACTAATTGTTGAAGGCGATCACGGTCTTTAACTGATAGGTCTCTTTTACCCTCAAGATAGAATCCAATATCAATATATGCTTTTTCAGAAGATTTAAATTGATGAAAAGTTGGGAGTTCGGCTTCATTAGGAAGATCTGCACGAAGTGCCGCATCTTGTATGTCGAGGTAAACTTCTCTCGGGTTCGGGTAGTTCTCAAGCATCACAACTGTAACAGAACTTGAACCTGTTGAAGAAACTGAGCGCACTTCTTCGATACCTGCAACGTTCTTTAACTCTTCTTCAATGGGCTTTGTAATAAAAAATTCCACATCCTCTGCACTTGCCCCTGGAAAAACAGTCATGATTCGAACATAAGGTGATTCAAAGTCTGGCATTTCTTCCTTTGGAATTTTAGTCCACGCAAAGATTGCGATGACAAAGACACTGAAGAATAAAACGTTAGAGATTAGAAGATTATCGATAAAGTATTGTATAAATTTTTTCATATTCTAATTTTAAGTAGCCAAAATCACGAGGTCAAACTCTTTCAGTCGGCCATAGTTCCTTGTGTTAAGATTAGGATGTAACAATTTAGTTTTGCGCTACGAATACTTATACGAAGGAAGTAGAAGAAAGTTTCACGGAGGTAAAATGAAGTTTGTTCTCTTAACTATATTGATTGCGTTAAGTACCTGTATTCATGCAGCTAAAGAAACTGCGGTATTTGGCGGAGGCTGCTTCTGGTGTATGGAAGCTCCATTTGAAAAACTTAAAGGTGTAAGCTCTGTTGTCTCTGGCTATATGGGAGGAACAAAAGAGAGTCCAAGTTATCAGGAAGTTTCAAGTGGTAGTAGTGGACATGTTGAGGTTGTACAAGTGACATACGACAACTCACTTGTCAGTTATGAAGATCTCCTTGAAATTTATTGGCAAAATATTGATCCGACTGATAGTGGAGGTCAATTCGCTGACCGTGGTAGTCAGTACCGCACTGTGATTTTTGTCACCAATGAGAAACAAAAGCAAATAGCTCTAAATTCGAAAAATAATCTTGAAGCCTGTAAGAAGTATGACAAACCAATTGTGACTGCTATTGAGATGGCACATAAATTTTTTCCAGCAGAAGATTATCATCAAGATTATTATAAAAAGAATCCGATACGCTATAATACCTATAAAGAATTATCTGGACGTGGTGGCTATATTCGCGATGTCGCTTCAAGACCTTTAAAGTGTGAAAAGAAAGAAATAAAACAAGCAAAAGAAAATAAGGATAAAGTTATGTACAAGAAACCTGATCTCAAAGAATTAAAAGAAAAACTAACGCCTCTTGAATTTGAAGTGACTCAAAATGATGCTACAGAGAGACCTTTTGCTAATAAGTACTGGGACAATAAAGAAGAGGGGATTTACGTTGATGTTGCAACAGGTGAGCCCCTTTTTAGCTCTCTTGATAAGTATGACTCTGGTTCGGGATGGCCTGCATTCACAAAGCCTATTGATCAAAAAGTGGTAAGTATGAAAGAAGATACTAAGCTATTTATGACAAGAACTGAGGTGCGCTCATCAAGTGGAGACTCTCATCTTGGTCACGTCTTTGATGATGGCCCAGGCCCAGATGGAAAGCGCTATTGCATAAATTCTGCGGCCATGCGCTTTATCCCAAAGGCCGATCTAGAAAAAGAAGGCTATGGCCAGTACCTTTCATTATTTAAGTAATTGAAATTACATCCTAATTTAAGCTGATTTCTTTAAAGATTAGGCCCAAGTCACCGATAAGACGACGAGGGCCTATGAGAAGATTATTTACCTATTTAATTGTATTCAATATCACGTTTAATTCATTTGCATCATGTGGTGGTGTTCTTAAGTCATTTCTTGGAATGAGAAAGAGTTCTTTCTACGATACTCCTGAGTATGCACTTAAACAGAAGATCAATAAGCTTGAGATCTTAAATAATCGTTTAAGAAACTCAAGTGAACATCAAGAGCCTGCTACAACTTTGGCCATTTGGAAAAAGATTGAAAGGCTTGATAATAATATTTTTACAAAACATTACTCTGTTAACGTAAGAGACTGGGAAGTCTTTTTTCGCGACTTTGAGATGAATTTCATTTCATTTCAAAGGCTTTCAGATATTAATAAAAAGTTTGAGTCGACAGAGATTACAAAAGCAAAGTTAAAAAGCTACATCGGCTCAAAGGGTTATGCGAGTGAGTTTCAAGATTTTATTCTTTCTAAGTTTGAAAATTCACCTAATGCTGAAATATTCAAAATTCAATTAGATAAAGAGATTCAAAGTAATCTGCTTCATATTGGTAATCACTACTACGAGTATAGACTTGTGAGAGAACACCTAAGGGATTTAAACGGGAGTGATCTTTGTAATAGTGAATGTGAGGCCCAGCTAAAAACACTTCTTGCTAATCTAGGGGTAGAGAGTGAAAAGGAACAGCGAAGTTTACCTGTATTCTTTAAAGGGGTGGAAAGACCAGACTTAGAGGAATTAAATAAGGTTGTTCACGAAAACCCTGTTGCCTTATTAACAAAGCTTAAGAAGGAGAGAAACGCTGAGGTTGTAAACTGGCTTATCTCTTTAATGCTGCAACCAGAAATCATTGATTCGATTATGGGGCTGGTTTATAAATCAAAAAGAATAGGAAAGTATCGTGCTGTTCGTATCTTTCAAGCTTTCTATAATGCACAAGCAAGAACGATTCATTTTCCAAAAATCAATAGTATTGTTAAGAGTTTTAAGAATGATGTGGAAAAGAGTTATTCTCATTTAAAGAATGTAAATACATCTGTTCCAAAAGATGAAATTCTTGTTACTTTTGCAAGAATGGTTGATGCACTTGCTGTTAAGAAGTGGAAGATATTAAAAGAACATGCCAAAACAGCAGACCCAAAATTTTATGAGCGTATGATGGCCGCGGAAGAGAAGGCAATTGCTCGTGGTGATATCAGTATTACCCATAAAAGAAGCCTAATTGGTCAACTTATTCAATTTGTTCCAGCTTCAACTCCTATTTATCTCTATCAGAGGTCAAAATTAGAAGAGAGAGCAACTGTTACTGAAGTTGATGAGAACGGTGAAGAAATAGATTCAAAGTCTGAAGAATCTAGTCCAGAAGTTACAATTGAGCACGGTGATGAGATGGACCTTGCACTTGAGGAAGTTGCTGAAGTTATGGCCGAAGTACAAGAGACGCAACGAAATCCTTCTTCAATTGAAGGTAGTTGGATTGAAAGATTCTTTAGTCGCATTGAATCCTTCTTTAGAGCAGAAGGTTAGTCATGAAATTGTTAATACTCATACTCTTGCCATTTATCTCCTTGGCAGTAGAAAAAGATTTTCAAATCATGAAAATTTATAAGAAAGGTCAGTTTAGAGAAGTCAAAATCTATAAGGGGAAGAACAACTCTCTCATGAATAAAGAGTGCCAAACTTCTAAAGTTTGTCAAAATGCTAAAACTACACCAAAGAAGGGCACAGGTCTCACTGGCCATCCAGGTTCTAAGGCCTGCAAAGAATTTAGAAATAGTCAGTATAAAATTTTAAAAGATAAGGATAATAATCAGTACGGCTTTTGCCTTTTTTCTGATGGAAGCTTAAAGAGTGCATGGAGCTTAATCCATGATTAGAAAATTTATTATTCTACTTCTTACTCTTCCTGTTCTTGCTTTTGAAATTACTGAAGACATGCGCTGGAAAGAGTATGAGCATGCAGCTTATCAATATCTTCCACCAATGGGGAGTGAGAAAGTTGTTAAACAAATTGATGTGAAGACGAATCCAATCGTTCGTGATCAGGATGGATTTGGAACATGTTATTTATTTGCCATGACTTCTCTAATGGATCAATCATGCCTGAAAAGTGGCAATTGTACTAAAGACGATCAAATTTCTGTTTTAGATGTTCTAGGTAAGACACAGTTAAAATCAGGAACTCAAAGTGAGTTTCTAGGGCTTAATGGTGGTAATCTAACACAGGTTATTGATGCTTTAACAAAAGGTGAGAAGGTTAGCTTAAAATTTGCCAAAGAAGAATGTGCTCCTTATCAACAAATTGAAAATTACAACAACCCAGATAATGACTTTCGTATTGTGGACTATCCTCAGCTTCTCGCTATTAATGAGATCTACCATCAGGTCAAAGATAACTCTTTAAAGGATGGTGTTTGTAATAAATGTACTGAAGACTTTTTTAAAGACTTCTTTCCTTTTAGTTCTGAGATGTTAGATAGCCTCTCTCGTGCGGCAACAAAGATTACTTCAATTAATGCCTTCGAGGAATTTTTAAATGAAGTTTTAATCCCTCAAAAATGCAAAGAGGATAAGACTCAGATTAAGCTTCCTCCTATGGGATTTAAGCAAGAGCGAATCACAGAAGTTGATAAGTTTAGAGAAAAAATGATCGATCTTTTTGAAAAGGATAAATCCGCTGCAATTTCTAGCTGTACTTGGACTCGTTATTGTGATGACCCTTCAGTTAAGTATATGGAGATGTGTCCAAAAGAGCAGAGGCAGCGCTACTGTGGAGGACATGCTTACTTATTAAGTGGTTTTCGCCAGATTTGTGACAATGGTAAGAATTGTCGAAATCAGTACCGTGTCCACAATAGCTGGGGAAAGAACTTTGATGTCTTCAATGATAGCGGATGGGTAAATGAAGACTCCCTATTTAAGGCCTATAAAGACTTAGGTAATCAACTTGTTACTTATACTGAAGATTAATTAGTAGCATCTAGTCTTACTTTACATGTCGAACTCTTTGTTTGAACGTCATTAATTTTAAGATTTGGGTACTTTCTTAATTTCTTTAAAGCTCTTCTTTCCATATTATAAAATGAGCTCTCTATGACTAATTCGTCACAGCCCTGTGTCCATTTTTTTGTTACTTTAAAAAACTTATTTGCTTCTTGAACAATACGCGTATCGACAATATAGTCTTCAGTTTTGGTCACGCCACAGTCATAGCACTCATCCATCATCGTTTTGTAGTTGAGTTTTGCAACAATATCCGGAAACATATAAGAAAGTGTGTCTTTTGCATGCTCTCTAATATTATCAATATTGTCGCTCAGGGAGCTTCCATTACAAGTGTATGTTAGGTAATCTTTAAACGTATCCTTCATTGAAGTAATTGTTGATTCTGCTAACTGGACACAATCTTCATATTCTCTACAATCTTCTGTCATGTACTCATCAAAGTGTGCTACTTCTTCATCAATATGCTGGCAGACAATGTCTTGCCTTTTATCAAATGCAAGTAGGTCATAGAGGCCCGTCATTTTTGTATTGTCGTAGTAAGTGAGGTCTTGGATAAGATCACCAAGATTTATCTTCTTCTGTCTATCTAGTTCATTAAGAAGTTCTTTCTCTGCACTTGAGATACCATTGTCTGATTTATTTTTGGCAGCAACGAGTTGCCCTAATTCGTTAATAAGGGGGTAGTTCTCTTTAACTTTGTCTGGATTATTCTTTATGTACTCGATAGCGGCCGTAAGCTTTTGTTCGTCGCTAACATTCTTTATGCTGATATTCATTTCTGTAGCGTGTCGCTTATTAAGGATCCAAAAATTATCATATGATGAGTCTTTGTATAGTTTATCAAAATTTTCGATACTTTCATTTTCAAGGTATTTTGTCAGGGTCTCTCTTATTAGAAAGTCTTTGTAACGAGAACCTTCTACGATTTGAAGAACACGAGATGGCGTTTCTTGGGCAAGCTTATCCATACATTCATTTTGACATTCACCCAGCTCGTATTGAGTGCCATCTGGTGCATAGTAGAGCTTTGCCTGTGTAGAAAGTGTACAAAGTGTAAATAAAAAGAACAGATGCTTTTTCATAAGTGCCCATAATTGTTTAGTTCAAATTATATCTACCTATTTAAAAGCAATTGGAATGCCAAAAAGGGCCCCGCTAGGAGAGGCCCTGTTTTTTCTATCTAAGGATATGGTTTTGAATAATTGTTTTGATTTTTTGAGTTGATTCTTTTGAGTCGTAAGCAGGTCTTGTGCTCATTTGATCATCTAGTTCAAATAGTCTTGCCCATAGAGGAGCACCTGTTTTCTTAAAATCAATTTTCACTGAATCTTCAGAGTAAAGCTCTTTGTTCCATACATTAACGACGTCACGCCAGAAATACTTATGAGTCTTCCACCATTCAATCGCCGGTTGACAACGGCTATCATCAACTTTCTGGTAAGTATTGTAGCTCTTCTCCATTGCAAGTTTAAGCTCCATTCCATTTTCAAGCATATTAACTTTGATATTATCTTGGTCGTGAACGTGGCCATATGAAGTCTGTTCATGGCGATTTGTTCTTCTTAAAACGTTATAGTCAGATCTGATTGAGAACTCACGTCTTGGTAGAGGAGCATTAGCTGTACATTCCCAATATGAGTTTGTATCTGTGTGAATCCATGGTGCAGAACATTCATATCTTGGAGAGTCATCTACTTGATAGACTCTTTGTACCCAATTTCCTTGTGGGTTTTTTACGGCCTTGTTATTCCAATTACTAAAGCCTCGGTAATCGAGAGCATTAGCTGCTTCCCAGTCCCATTGCTGTCTCCAGTGCTTAACGATGGCATGTGGAGTAACTAGAATATGTTGAATATTAACCATGTCTTCATTTTCTGAATCGACAAAGATCCACTCAAGGGCCCCTGAGGCATAGCGATCGTAGAAGTCATAATCATTGCTATAGGCGAAAGTTTCAGACGATTGAAACTTAATGGCATAGCATCCTGTCATTTTTTTAATTTCTTGGATGTCTTTATTCTTATCAATTGTTAGTCCTGCAAGTGCTGGAAGTGCAAGAGCAAGAAGCACTAGAAATTTCATATTTTCTCCCTCGTAATTGGTTACATGTGGTACCAAGGTTGATTATTGAAACTTGTGTATGAGTTGTCAAACTTATTTGAGCTAAATAATAAGGATTACTTTTCCGTGATGCGCAGCCAATGGACGAAGTAGTTGGTTTTATTATAGGATAAGACGTTTTATTATCAGTTCATAACAAATAACACGGGATGTAAAATGTCTAATGGATCAAAAATCATTTACACAATTACTGACGAAGCGCCAGCGCTAGCGACTCAGTCACTTCTTCCAATCGTAAAAGCTTTTACGAAGCATGCAGGTATCAATGTTGAAACTCGCGATATCTCTCTTGCAGGAAGAATTCTTGCTCACTTTCCAGAATTTCTTTCTGAAGAGCAAAAGCAATCAGATGATCTAGCTTACCTAGGTGAGTTAGCAAAACAAGCAGAAGCTAATATCATTAAGCTTCCAAATATTTCTGCATCAATTCCTCAGCTTTCAGCTGCAATTAAAGAACTTCAAGACCACGGTTTTAAAATTCCTAATTACCCAGATGCACCATCGACTGATGAAGAAAAAGACATTGCTTCTCGTTATGCGAAAGTTCTTGGTTCAGCAGTAAACCCAGTTCTTCGTGAGGGGAACTCTGACCGTCGTGTTGCTGGGCCAGTTAAAGAATATGCAAAAGCTAATCCACACAGAATGGGAGCTTGGTCAAAAGACTCTAAGTCACACGTTGCACACATGGATGCAAATGACTTTTATGGTTCTGAAAAATCAGCAATCATGCCTAAAGCAACTGATGTAAAAATCACTCTTAAGCAAAATGATGGATCTGAAGTAGTTCTAAAAGAAAAAGTATCTCTTCTTCAAGACGAAATCATCGATGCAGGTGTAATGAGTGCAAAAGCACTTAGAGAATTCTTCGCTAAGAATATTCAAGATGCGAAAGAAAAAGATATTCTTTTTTCTGTTCACCTAAAAGCAACAATGATGAAGGTAAGTGATCCTATTATGTTTGGTCACTGTGTTGAAGTTTACTTCAAAGACGTATTTGAAAAATATGCAGCTGAGTTCAAAGAGCTTGGTGTAAATTCTGCTAACGGACTTGGTTCTGTTTACTCTAAGCTTTCTGGCCTTCCTGCTGAAAAGAAAGCTGAGATCGAAGGTGCACTTGATCTAGCAATCGAGAATGGGCCACGTCTAGCAATGGTTGATTCTGATAAAGGAATCACAAACCTACACGTTCCATCTGATGTTATTATCGATGCTTCAATGCCTGCGGCAATTAGAACTTCTGGACAAATGTGGAATAAAGATAATAAGCAAGAAGATACTAAATTCTGTATTCCAGATAGAAGCTACGCTCAAATGTACCAAGAAGTAATTTCGTTCTGTAAAGAGAACGGAGCATTTGATCCTAAGACAATGGGAACAGTACCAAACGTTGGTCTTATGGCAAAGAAAGCTGAAGAATATGGTTCACACGATAAGACATTTAAAATCCCTGCGGCCGGTGTTGTAGAGGTTACTGATTCAGAAGGTAACACAGTATTTACTCACTCTGTTGAAGAGGGTGATATCTGGAGAATGTGTCAAACTAAAGACGTTGCAGTACGTGACTGGGTTAAGCTTGGTGTAACTCGTGCTCGTCTTACTAATACTCCGGCAGTATTCTGGCTTGATGAAAACCGTGGCCACGACGCTAACCTAATCAAGAAAGTAAATGAGTACTTAAAAGATCACGATACAGCAGGACTTGAAATTAAAATCCTAGATCCTGTTAAAGCAATCCGTTACTCAATGGAGAGAATCATTAAAGGTGAAGATACTATTTCTGTGACAGGTAACGTTCTTCGTGACTACCTAACAGATCTTTTCCCAATTCTTGAACTTGGAACTTCTGCAAAGATGCTTTCAATTGTACCTCTTCTTGCAGGTGGTGGATTATTTGAAACTGGTGCCGGTGGATCAGCTCCTAAGCACGTACAACAATTTACTGGTGAAAATCACTTAAGATGGGATTCTCTAGGAGAGTTCTTAGCACTAGGTGTTTCTCTTGAAGATCTTGCAATCAAAACAGGTAATGCAAAGGCAACTGTTCTTGCAAAAACTCTAGATGAAGCAAATACTGCATTTCTAAAGAATGATAAGTCTCCATCAAGAAAAGTAGGTGAGCTTGATAATAGAGGTTCTCACTACTTCTTAGCTCAGTACTGGGCAAAAGCACTTGCTGATCAAAATGAAGATGCTGAGCTTAAAGAAATCTTTACTCCTGTTGCTTCAAACCTTGTTGAAAACGAAGCAAAGATTGTTGAAGAGTTAAATAGCGCACAAGGTGGAGCCGTTGATATGGGTGGTTACTATCATCCAAATTTAGAGCTTGTTGCAAAGGCAATGAGACCATCTGCTACTTTCAATTCAGTAATTGATTCACTTTAATTCATACAGTGACAAATAAAAAGGCCCTCTAAAAAGAGGGCCTTCTTTCATACGGCACGCATTGTATCTTTCGATTCAATATTTCTCAGCCAATTCCTTGCGTCGTTAATCGCACCGTACTCAAAGACTGCTACATCAACACTTTCTAAATGATCACTTACAACTGAGGCAGAGTTTCTAATCAACTCATTACTTGTGCAAATTCCAACCTTCTCAATGTGCTGTCGATTATCTTTAAGAAACTCAAAGTGTCTTAGGAGAGATCTTAAGTCATCCCAACCTGGAAATTGTTCTGAGTTTAGAATAATTCCTGAAATTACTTTTGTTTCTTTATAAACTTGATTAAGTAAGTTTTGAATCTTTTCAAAATCATTGACTCGCAATGGATGGTAAGAAGTTAGCGTAAGAATGTTGTCATTCTTATCGAAGTGAAATTCGATATCGGACTCTACTTCACGCATAAGCCAGTCTTTGGCCTCATCGAGTTCATTGATTTTATATGACTTAAAATCAATTGGAATGATTGGAGCAAATAATTTTACGGCCCCTGTTATTAGTGCACTATCTGTAACTACTGCACACCTTTTCATAACATTAAAATATTTTAGGCCCATGGCCGTATCTTCAAATACTGCCCCTGGAGTGTATCCTTCGTATGTTTCATTTAAGTAGAAGAGTACACCAACTTTTTCTTCTTTTTTTAGGGCCTCATCTAAAATCGGTTCAAGCACATTAATATAGTCGTCTTTTGTAATACGTCCTGATCCCTCGATACCGACGATACCCTTTTGTAATCCTTTCATTACTTTCAACATATATTCTCCTTTCCGGTGAAGTGTTTACTTAGATAGTGACTACTTCATCGGAAAGGGGATTGATGTTTTGACTTAAGATTTTATTTATTTTGCAAGAATTTGATCGGCCAAATCTTTAGTTAAATAGCCGTCTGGAATGATATCTTCTGATACTTGAAATCTTTGGATTGCTGCTGTCGTTTGTTTTCCTGGAATCCCATCAACTGGCCCAGCATCGTGACCTAACTCGTTTAATTTTGCTTGAATTTTCTTTGCCATTTCAAATGACATAAATGACTCTTCATCTAAATTAAACTTACTAAAATAATCACCACGTTTTGCAATAAGATCAGAAAGAATTCCAATCCCTAGAGCGTACTTTTCTGAATTATTCCATTTAAAGATAGTAAAGAAGTTAGGGTAAACAATAAATGCTGGCCCATTTGCTCCTTGTGGAAGGTAGATTGCAGTTTTCCCACTTGTGTAAGGCAGTTGAGTTCCACCTCTTAATGTGATTCCGCGATCTATCCAATACTGCAGATCTTCTTTATATTTTAATCCACTATGAAAGTAGTCAAAGTCGCTTGGTAGATCAATTTCATGTCCCCAGCTTTCATCACCATTCCAGCCAACTTTTGATAGGAAGTTTGCTGATGAACCTAAGAAGTCACGTTGGTTTTCCCACATATTTATTTGGCCATCTTTATCGTAGTCAATGGCATAAGCTAGCATTGTTGAAGGCATGAATTGAGTCGAGCCCATCGCTCCTGCCCATGATCCCTGCATACGTTCACTAGGGTATGAGTAAATTCCCTTTTGCAGCATTGTAAGAGCATTAACTAATTCTCTCTTGAAAAATGCTGAGCGGCGGCCATCATATGAAAGAGTCGCAAGAGAGCGGATAATATCGAGCTTGCCTGTAATCGAAGAAAAGTTTGTTTCAAGGGCCCAGAATGATAAGAGGAAGCGATCTTGAAAATTAAAATCGTTTTCAATATCGATAAAAATATCTTCAAGTTCGGCCTGATATCTTTGGCCTTTCTCGATTCTTGTCTCACTAATAACGATATCTAAGTATCGGCCAACACTCATGACAAACTCAGGTTGTCTGCGATCATATTTGATAACATCTTCATTAAAAGTAACACCATCAAAGGCATCATCTAGTAAGGCATATGAAAAGCCGTGCTCTTGATTAAGTTCAATCTTAAGCTCATTAAGCCAATCATTGAACTCTGTTGTAGGAGTAGTGGAAGTGGCAAAAATATTAATTGCCATAAGCGTTATTGTGATTAGTTTCTTCATTGGATGAAGGTACACGTTGGGGTTCTCTATTTGAAGACGCAGGTAGTCTATTGTCAGTTTTTTTATGAATTAGCATTCTAAGTATCTAAAATCTTATTCTAGTTAAGTGTCTAAACTTTAGAACTCATAGAAACATTTTCAATTTAATCTAGAGTAAAGCTCATAAGTGCTACCTTATTTGTAATTCAATCGGACAAAAACACAGACACCCTAGGGAGACGAAAGATGAAAAAACTTATGTTGGCCACTGCACTTATCTGCTCATTTTCTTCATTTGCAAATGAACTTGACCTTAACCTAGAGGCACAAGCGATTCAAAATGTAGAAGAAAGATATGATGAGTCGGGACTATATTACGACGTAAGATTAAGTGTTCCTATTATACCAAGTGATATTACTGGGGCGGTAGGGTATCGCACTGAGAATGAGTTAATTGAAGTTGAAGCCTATGCTGGTGTACGTGCTATCCGTTATATCTCTGCTCATGATAAATCGTTACATATTCCTTATGGGGCAAGAGTTCGCGTTGCTTTAGATAATTCTCGAAGTCTTTACTTAGAGTATCAAAGAGAGGAAGTCGCTGACTTTGGTAATGATGATGGCCTTCTTGAAAAAGAAAATATGTTTTCACTTATTAAGTATAATTCTGATAAGACAATGTACTTTGGTTGTGGTGTTGCAAAAAGTGTTCACCATGCTTGGAGTAATGAGAGTCATAGTCCAGAAGACTCGACTTATGTTGAGTGTAATTTTGGTCGAAAGTTTTAAGCGAAGTACGCGTAACCGAAAGCCGCAAACTCGCTACGCTCGTTTTAGCTTCCTTGAGTCACATTCATCTGTGCTTCAAAACTGCCCTTTGGGGCACTTTTGCCGCACGATGTGGCGCGGCCGGGAGGACTCGAACCCCCGACATTCAGATCCGAAGTCTGACGTTCTATCCAACTGAACTACGGCCGCATTCGCTCTATTGTATTCGCTATCTTTAGGCCAGTAAAGCTTAAGCTTTGTTATAGGCCATCTCTGTTAGAAATTGCATTGGAATCACGGCCAGGGTTTCTTCATGGCACGCTTCAAGTATAATTGGACAGGCCTTTCCTGCTTTGTATGCGCTAAGCCATCTTCCTGCACATAAGCACCAGCGATCACCTGGTTTTAGACCTGCAAATTGAAATTGTGGCATAGGAGTTGATAGATCATTTCCATCGGCTTTTGAGAACTCAAGAAACTCTTCTGTAACGATACAGCAAACAGTGTGCATTCCTCGATCATCAATATCTGTACGACAAAAACCGTCACGCCAAAATCCAGTCATTGGTGTACACCCACACATCTGTAGGGGAGTACCTAATACATTTAAATGGCCGTTGCTTTCACTTGTCACAGATATTCCTTGGTTTTTTAATAATCACTATATTCGCCGTCAACATCAATGTAATTATATGAGATGGCACTTAGTTCATCAATACTTTCTAAAACCTGGTCATCATTTGTAAAGTTACTTTCAATATAGGCCAAGTAATCTTTCACATTGCTGGCCGAGGAGCTCGGTTGCTCAAGGCTTAGGGTGACAACTACAGCAAGACAGATCGTAATGCTTGCTAGAGCTGCACATAACCACTGGGCCCTCTTCTTTTGCTTAGCTTTCAAATGAGATGTAAATTTTGTCTTGAACGCAGCATTCATCTCCTTTGGCGGATTAATTGCAGCTTTTGTTCTTAAATTTGTTTTCATATTCATTTCTTTATTTGAATCTTTCATAAAGACTCCAATTGTGTTTCAAGTATCTCTTTAAGTTTTAGTTTTGCTCTGTTTATTAAATTCTTAACGGCCTGTCTCGACTTTCCTAAAATCTCTGCAATCTCATCTCCAGTGTACTCATCCATCCACAGGGTAATGGCCTCTCTTTGTGTTGGAGGTAAGTTTGAAATTGCTTCAATTATTATTTCTGAATTGGCCTCTTCAATAAGCTTTTCAAGAGTCGATACTTGCTCATCTTCTATACCAATAATCACATTATCATCGGCAACATTTAATTCTTTTATTTTCTTTAAATAGTCATAACTCTTATTTCTTGCAATCGTCCAAAGCCATGTCGATACTTGATATTCTTTTCGATACATCTTTCTCTTGTCATATAAAGTGAAGAAAGCATCGTGAACAATCTCTTGGGCCTTTTGCTCATCGAGTAGGATATAATAAACATATTGGTAAAGTTTTGTGCTTAGTCTTTGGTAGAGGACCTCAAAAGCTTGGTGGTCATCATTTTTTGCAACAACTTCCATTAGGTCAGATGAGCCTAGTTTTGATTGCGAATTTGACCAGATAAAGTTCTTCATTATACGCATACCTATTATACGAATATTGCTTACAAAGGTTTCGCACTTTCAATAAAGTGCTATAATATTCACTAGTTACAGGATAGTGAAACCTTTTCCATTACCACCAGTATAACAGTTAACTGGATAAAAAGGAGAAAATGATGAAAACTCTTACTATATTAGCTTTAACTTTTTTATTAGCTTTTTCTACACTCGCAGATGGTGAAAAGAAAAGAGATCGAAAGCATAAGAAAGATAGAAGTGCACGTTATGAAAAGATGACTGAAATGGATGGTGATTTTTCTAAACTTTCTAAAGGGGATCTTAAGAAATTAGAAAGTGAATTTGCTAAGTTTCAAGATGAACAACATAAGAAGAAAGTGGCATTTGAGAAAAAAGTATTTTCAAAAAGAGAGAAGTTTTTAAAAGATAATGAAGCATTAATGCTAAAGCACTTAGATGAGATCTATGCTCTAAAGAAGAAGTTACAATTTGGTAAAAAAGAAGAAAATAAAAATATTAGAAAACAAATTAAAGAAAAGAGTAAAGAATTTAGAAAGTCGATGAAGCAACTACGACACAAAGACCAGCGCGATAGTATTAGAAGTATGAAAAAAGAATTCTTTGAAGAAATGAAGGTCGAAAGAAAAAAGTTTAAAGAGAAAATTAAATCTTATAGTAAGAAATCGTAATAAAGAAAGGGCCAATTGATGGCCCTTTTTTAATTCTTATATATTTCTTTTACGAGTTGATTAATAAAGCGCATACGATATTCTTCGTAGCTAGTATTAAGACCATCAGATGAGATATTTACAAGGGTATTATAAATATCACCAGGAAGGCCACAAGGGAATGTCATCATTAAGGCCTTATTCATCTTCTCTGATGGATAAATATTTAAGGCCATCCCGTGCATTGAAACAAAACGCTTAAGTTGGATGCCCATTGAAGCTACTTTCTTCTCACCATGCCAAAGTCCTAGGAGAGGGCGATCAAAGTCGAGATCATGAATCGTGTTATCACTCGTATTTATAGCGTTTACCGTACTTTTAAAGAGCTTGTTAATAAGCTCAATTGTTCTAAGCTTTTGTTGACCAATATGAACAATAGGGTAGACAATCACTTGTCCCGGATGATGGAAAGTTAGTCCTCCACCGCGCTTAATTTCCACAACAGGAACATCGATCTTTCCGACAAGGGCCTGATCAAAATCAACAAGTCCATGCTCTTCAATTTGATCTCTTTGAAGTCCTCTTCCCATTGTAAAGACTTCCGGGTGAGAGGTAATGATATAAACCATTTGTTCTGGATTATTGTAGATATATTCATTGGCCTTTTCTTGGAAAGCTAGCGCTTCTAGATAGTCCCAATTATCTTTGTGAAAAATATATATTTGGTTCTTCGACTCAAGTGAGTAATCTTTGATACCAAGATCATTAATTAAATTGTTAAACGTCATGACCTTTTGCCCTTAGGTGATCAAGGTAATCCGCTGCCTTGTAACTACTTCGAACCATCGGTCCTGAAGCAACAAATTCAAAGCCCATTTCATAGGCAATCTCTTTGTAGCGATCAAACTCCTGTGGCCTATAGTATCGATCAACGCTTAAGTGTCTCATCGTTGGGCGCATGTACTGACCAAACGTTACGATATCACAACCAACTTCTCTAAGGTCTTTGAGTGTCTCAAGAATTTCTTCATGAGTTTCACCAAGTCCTAGCATTAAGGAAGTCTTTGTCGAGATATGTGGATAATTTTCCTTATAGAACTTTAAGCAGTTTAAAGTCTTTTCATAGCCGGCGCGACGATCGCGCACATCGTGAGTTAGCCTTCTAACAGTTTCAACGTTTTGTGCGATAACAAAAGGGTTACTCTTAGCAAGAGTGTGCATATGTTCTTCGACTGCATTGAAGTCTGGAATTAGAACTTCAACAAGTGTCTCTGGATAGTCTTTATTGATTCTTTTAACGACGTTTGCAAAGTGGCCAGCTCCAAAGTCTGGAAGATCGTCACGATCAACACTTGTCACAACAAGGTACTTTAGTGACATCGTTTCAACCATCTTTGCAGCATTTTCGATTTCATTGAAGTCGACAATACCTTTTGGATTTCCTGTATCAACATGACAGAACTTACAGGCACGAGTACAAGTACCACCTAGAATCATCATTGTTGCAGTCTTTGCAGACCAACACTCAGACATATTTGGGCAACTTGCTTCTTCACAAACTGTGAAGAGTTGCTTTTCTCTTAATTCTTTTCTGACTTCTTTGAAGTTGTCACCAGTTGGGATCTTATTTCTCAACCACTCTGGCTTTCTTTCAAGGTTACGCGCTTCTTGTTTCTTTCCAACATTAAGACGTGCTTTCTTTTCTTGAATTTTCTTACGAGATTCTTCGTAATCCATTTGATTTACTTGGTTATCAGTCATTTATATAATCCTCAAAATATGTCCATGCTTATAGCAATTTTAAGCTCGTAAGTTAAGACATATGATGAGGACCTACGTATTTTCTATACCTTAGCAGTATCAGTCTCAACTTTTGAGCTCTTTAAACTAAGTAATGCAGCAGGTAAGATCACTAAGTCGGCCAATAGGGCAAGTGTTAGGATCACTGAGCAGTACACACCAAACTTTTGGTTAGGAACAAAGTCTCCTAGGTAAAAGAGACCAAAAGCAATGGTTAGCATTGTCGTCGTAAGGGCCAGGGCCTTTCCTGTTTGATGCATTGTCGATGCAAGTGCATCGTGGCCATTCATACCTTGAAGCATTTTCAACTTATAATTCGAAATAAAGTGTATTGTATCGTCAACTGCAATACCTAAGCAGACGGCAAAGACGATAACGTTACCAATATTTAATTCATCACCTGCAAAGTACATAATTCCCGCGGCCACTGACAGTGGGAAAATATTTGGTATGAGAGAAAGCATTGCTAATTTAAAGTCTTTAAACACAAATAAGATAATTAGAAAAATTATCGGAAGTGAAATACTCATAGATGTTAAAAGAGTATTTACAACAAGGTCATTAACTCGATTGTAGATAGGAGATTGACCGGCTTCATAGATTGTAATGCCAATTTCATCCGCTTTCTTTAAGATCTTATCTGTTTTTGCAATAGCGGCCGTTGAATCATTTACATCCCACATAACGAGGACACGAAAGCGGCGATTATCAAGAGATAATTGATTTTTTAGATCGAGCCCTTGTGGTAAACCAAGAGTGTAGAGAAATAATTGATCTGCAACTGCACGTCTCGTATCTGGGATAGCATAGAATTCTTCATTATCACCATGGAGAGTTTTATTCATCTGTTTTACAATATCGAGGATTGAGCTTACACGAATAATTTTTTCGTCTTTAAGCATCCATTGAACTAGTTCTTCAGACTTCTTTAAAAACGCAGGGTCTTTAACACCTTCTGCCTTCTCTGAATCAAAAACAAGTTCAATCATTCTTGATCCACCAAATTCTTTACGAACCATGTTAAAGGCCTGCTTAACTGGCGTATGCTCATCAAAGTATTCGATAGGGTCAGCATTAATATAGTTTTGCATCCCAAAGTAAATTGAAGCAATTGTTATAATTGGAGTGAGAATATTGATAATTACTTTATGCTTTTCTGCAAACATAAAGATTCCATCAAAGGCATGGAATTTATCGTCACGATCTCCAACTTTAAAATGAACCTTAGTTAATAACGCTCCAAGGAAGAAGTAAGTGTAGAACCACGCAATACAAGTTCCAATTCCTGATAGGATACCAAGATTGTAAATTGGTTTAATATCTGTTGATGTCAGTGAAAAGAATCCAATTGCTGTCGTTAGAGTTGTGAGCAGTGTTGGAATAAAGTTCTTCTTTAAAGCTGCAACGGCAGCATCATGTTCATTCATTCTATCAAAAATATAGAAGTGTCTGTAGGTAATTAAGATGTGAATCGAATCAGCTAATCCAATTGCAATAAGAATTGCCGGCAAGGCCGCAATGATACTTGATAACTCAATTCCTAAATGTCCCTCAATTCCAAATGTCGTGATAATGGCAAGACCAACTAATGAGAATGGGAGAACTATTCCTAAGAGGTTTCTAAAGAATAAGAAAAGGATTAGAGAGAGAACTCCAACTACTATTGGAAAGACTACCATCATATCTCGATCAGATGCTCTTTGGAGTGACTCGTTGATAAAAGAGATTCCACCGAGATAGAATTTTACCCCGTCAGTTTTATTATACTTTTCAAGCAAAGCTTCCGTATCAACAACGACCTGATCATAAGGAGGAGTACCTTCAAATGTATCAAGAAAGGCCCTAATATACGTAAAGCGTCCCGATTTAGAAATAATTGAGTTTACAAGCATGCGATCATTCGTGGCATGCTCTTTTTTTAAATTTAAATTTTCTGGAGTTAGCTCAACTTCTTCATCTAAAAATGGTGTAATAAAAATATCATCATCTTCTGATTCTATTGAGTTGTGATTTGTTAAACTTTCAACACGAACAATATGCTTAATTTGCCAAAGATCACTCGTGATGTCTTGAATCGTCTTAATTGTATTTTCATCAAAAAGACCATCTTCCTTATAGACCATGATATCGATTGTATCCGAACTACCAAAAATCCCTTCATGCTCCTTAAGATCAATTAGACGTTGATCGTGATCCATTAGCCAACCCTTTACTGAGTAGTTAGCATGAATTTTCGGAAGTCCCGAACTAATGGCGATAAAGAAGATAAATGAAATTAGAAGACAAGTTTTAGTATGGTCGACGATATACTTTGAGACTCTTTCTGCAAGTGAGTGAACACGTTTCATATAATCAATTTCCTTTGAAGTTTGCTTAATTACTATATTAAGTTTTATGAAGAAAAGCTAAGAATTTTGGGGGGAGATTATAAGAAATACTTGATTGATGTAGACGCTCTAGCAAAATACTGTCGATACTCTCTACGTGTTCGAGAGTGAACATTGTGTGCTAGAGCGTTAGCGTAAAACTAGTTTTTAGTGGATTCCGATGAAATCCATTCCTAGCTTTTCAATGGCATTCTCTTTCAAGAATGGCATCTTCGTATTGATATTAAATTTAGCACCTTTAAGGTTGCAGTTAATGAAGATCGTTCCCGTTAAATCAACATTAGAAAAGTCACAATCTTTAAGGCTACAATTTTTAAAAGTAACTCCTCGTAGATTTGCCCATCTCATGCTTGTTGCCGCAAGATCACATTCTTCAAATGTACTATCTTCTAAATTTGTACATTCCAAGCTTACATCTTTTAAGTTAATTCTCTTAAAACGATTCTTTGCAAGGTTTGACCATGTGAAGTCAACACCCTCGTAATTTGAATTATTGTGCTTGGCGTATTTGATATTACATTTTCTTAGATCACTTTCGTTAAGATCCGAGTGACGGATGCTAATCTTATCTAGCATCGAGTTATCAAACGAACTCTTCTCAAGCTTAGAGGCACTGATTAATCGTAAGTTATCAACATTCCTAAGATTGATACGATTTTCATTTTGTTTTTTGATTGCTGTAAACATCGTGTTTTGCGTCGTCATTTCCATCCTCTTTGTAAAACTAGGAAGATAGTAGCGATTTTATTTAGCTATATTAAGTCAATTGTTTGTAAATTCGGAATTTCCGAACTATTGTATTTGCATGAACTGGAATCATCTCTATTGTTTTTATGAAGCTGCAAAGCATAAATCCGTAAAGAAAGCCGCTTTGAAAATGGGCCTTGCTTCGTCGACTGTGAGTGAGCAGATTAAAAAGCTTGAGCAAAACTATGGCGTCCAACTATTCGAAAGAAAAGTTAGAGAGATTGTTTTAACTAAAAAAGGTGAGGAAGTTTTCTCACACGCCAAAGGTGTTTTTTCAAATGGGATGCGTCTTGTTGATAACTTAACGCCACATGATGATGGTGGTTATGATGTGACTTTTTCCATTGAATCTCATTTGGAGTCTCCAAATATTGCAACGGTTTTAGCGGATTATTATTCAGCATATAGTGATTTTGGCCATACAATTACTAAACGTTCTAAGAACTTCTCACAAACTATGTACTACCTTGAAAATGATACTGTTGATGTGGCCATTAGTGATAAGAAGTTATCAAATGAATTATACGAGAATTTCCTCGTTGCTCAAAACTACCTTAAATTCTATGCAAATGAGACGGTAGCCAAGAAATATGACCATCTTCCATTTGAAAAGTTAGTAAAAAAACTACCAATAGGTTTTCTTTCTTCAGATGAGAAAATGATTGTTAGTGCTAAACAAATTCTTAAGGATCAAAAAGTTTATCTAAAAGAAGCCTTCTTTAGTGAGCACCTCCATTATCTTTTAACACTTGCCCAACGAGGGGAAATCATCCTTGCTGCAATTGGCAATGAATCAATATACCAAGAACTCTATTGTCTTGGACCAGAGCATGACATTCATCTTCCAACATTTGCCATTATTAAAAAGCAGAATGAAAATTTACTATTCGCAAGAAAATTAAAAGATTTATTAATGGTTGAGGCCGATGCCGCTCACTTAAATCTGCATTAATTTCTATTTGCCGAGCTGTTTAAAACTCGTTAGCATCTATCGATGAATAAAATTTCGCTTATTAAATCCATTGCAATGACAATATTGATCGCCCTTTCTCTACAATCAAGGGCCGAGGATATTGGTTTTCTTAAAGATGGAAAAATCAAAGATATTATCGTTAGGGAAATTGCTAACCTAAACTTATCAACAACAGTAAAGCTTCTTGATTGGAAGAAGATAAAGGGTGTAGGTGTCGGCCTTAAGTATGGCTATGAAATGACGCCATCGTACTTAAAAGGAAAGTTTGCTCGTGTTGATGAATGGAGTTTCAATCGTCATGTAAATCCTGGCTCATATATTGATGCTGTTACGCCAATTAATTTAACATTTTCAAAGAATGATCGTGTAACTTTCATTCGCCATTTCGAAGACCAAAAGAAAGCGATTTTAGCAGTTCCTTATTCTATCAATAAACTACCATATAACGCAGAAAGTACTCTAAAACGATTGGCCATTGGTGACTTTGTTAGTATTCCTGCTCAGATGACATTAAACTTCGGCATGAGTGCATCATATGGTTATGGTGATATTGTGGATGCTAGTGCATTTGCCAATGTTATTACTAGTGGTAATTACAATATCAATATTTACCGCATGGATGAGAGTAAGGTTCGCCTCAAAATCGTAACGAGAACTTCGACTGAAGCCAAAACAGGTGCTCAAGTAAAGAGTGATTTCTTTGTCGCGCTAGTTGAAAAAGTAAATGCTCCTGACTTTGTTTCTAAAAATTTCCAACTGAAATTAGTCGAATACAATTTAGGGCGTGGAATAGGTGAACAGTACGTTTTAGACTACATTTTTGATTTAAGCCTGCCACATGCTAGAGAAGCATTTGATCGTATTATCAAACCTAAGTATAAGCTTGATACAGATAAGATGATTGGACAGTATACTGGACGAAAGTATATTGAGGAAAAGTTAATCTCTGACTTTAGCCTAGCAAATGAAATTGCAACATTTGGTACAGGTGTAAAATTACTTTTTCAAGGATTCAATGAGTATAAGTTCAAGCGTCGTGGTTTTAAGCTTGGTATCTTTATTAGTGAAGTTGATTATGACTGGACTTATTATAAGAATAATATTTCTATTATAAATGGCCCTGATGCAGGAGAGTATTTCTTTCCAAACAAAGTCTACAAGTACAGTGAAGAGTTTAATATCCTTATTCATAAAAGAAAGGATAGGATCGAGGAGTCTTACTTCTCTTTCATTCCAAAAGATAGGGCGACTGAAACTTCTGTTGATTTCGGAACTAACTACATTAGAAAGGATCGATATTTCACAAGTGGAGAGTGGCGATCAACGAAGAAAAAGATCAAGGCCTTGGTTCCTAAATTTATCTTTTTAAAAATGGACTTCAAGGAATTAGATTCAATCAAGACTAATATTACAACCGAAGTTAAGTATCGTCTTGTACTTAGAAAAGAGATTTTTGACTATATTAAAGATGTACCTCTTGATCGAATAATTGATGAAGTTAACAAGATCAAAAAAGATCGTGGCTACCGAGTTGTTTCAAGAAATGGAAAAGGTGACCATATCATAAGTAAGATATTCTTTTGGCAAAGGGCGCATACTCGTCACGTTGCTAGGAGAATTCAAAAAATTCTTAACTCAGATGTCGAAAATATCTATATTAAATTGGAAAAGGTGATCGATAACATCGACAAGAATAATTTTCGTAAGTATTTTTATCGTGTTGTGCAAAGTCTTGTTCCTGTTGATGATCTGCCAAACTTAATGTTTTTTAAGTTGGATATCTTAGGTAACCGTACTCAGCCTGTACATTTTAAGTATGGAGAGCATGAGTTTCCTAAAATATATTATGAGATTTTAGATATTAACCGCGACTTTCACGACTCAAAAAGAGACTTTCAAATTATTACGGAGTAGGTTGTGAGTGATTACAAAAAATTTATAGGTGAGTACAAAGATTCTCCAGTTGAGATTTTTGAGAAATGGTTTAAAGAAGCTGTTGCTACAGAAGAGAATGGACCTGCATTTACACTTTCAACTGTCGATAGTGAGGGGCTTCCAAATGCTAGAACTCTCTTATTAAAAGAAGTCTTAGATTTTAAACCATTATTTTTCACAAATTATGACTCTGTTAAGGCCAGCGAGATAGAGAATAATCCAAAAGTCGCTATGACTTTCTATTGGCATCGTCTTGGAAAACAAGTCAGAATTAGAGGTTCAATCTCTAAGTGTGATTCGCAAATTTCGAAGAAGTATTTTCATTCCCGTGCTCTCGAGAGCCAAGTGGCCAGCTTCATTTCTAAACAGTCTTCTTCAATTGAAGACAGAAGTAAATTAGAGCAAGAATATAATGCTGGTCTAGATCGCTATAAGGATGAAGTTCCTTATCCTGAAAACTGGGGTGGGTACTTAGTTGATATCCAGGAAATTACTTTCTTTATTTACGGAGAGTTCCGTTTAAATGATCGTTTTCAATTTATTAAAAAAGGTAATGAGTGGCATTCTCTAAGACTTTATCCATAATTATATTAACAATCTTCTTGTTGGTCTCTAATGGGAATGCATCAGAGCTATATGCTGGAGGTGGAGCATCCTTAAGTGGTGTTATCTCTGAATCTGATTACTATAACGGCGCTACCGCAATTTTTCCATCTGCCAATGTTGGAGTGAAATTTGGTGCTTTGGCCATTGAAGGTTTTTTTAGAAAGGGGACACTTTCTAATGATCATCAAGGCTTTAAGATCGATTTGGACACAAACCAATTTGGTTTTATGTTACGTCTATCTCCTGAAGAATGGCTTGATATGAACTTGGGAGGACATTGGACAATGGTGGAGGGAAGCTCTTCTGTTTATAATGGGCAAGTACTGACAGGTTTAGTTAATCGTACGTATAGCTCAGTTATTTTAGGAATGGGATTTAATATACCGCTTTCAAATCAATTGCGTGTACGTACTGATATGAACTTCTATTCTGGAAAAGAAATTTTCTCTCTTTTTCAATTTGATATTTCTGTTGTTTATAGCTTTCTTACTTTTTAGATTGGCTGCTTGCTGGCAATCTTCCACTTTCTCTAGTGATAAACTTTGCAAGTTCTGGTGTTACAAGCCCACCCTTATCTAAGGCCGTTGCGAGTTTGTCATTACCAGTTTTAAGTGAACCAATATATTGTTTGGCTTGTTGATTTGCAGCAACTAGGGTTTGCATATTATCAAGTGCTGCTTGATATTCTGTTTTGATTTCTTGAATCGTTTCTTTATGGCGAGCGACCTCTTGCTTTAGATTCGCAATCTCTACCGCCTGACTAATGTGAGCATTTAGATTTTTTTCAAATTGAATTGCATCTTGATCTTTAAATTCACGACCAGCTTTGATTGTGAAAGCGATTAGAACAAGTAAGTTAGCAAAAATAATTTTTTTCATAAATATCTCCATTATTCCATGTACCTATCGACATAATAAAAAAAATCATTAATATTTTTCGAAAACATCCGAAATAATAAGTACTTATACTTTGGGGAAAGAGAATGTTTTTGATTGATGTAAATTTATTTGAAGATGAGTTCTACCTTCTGCCTGTTGAACAGAGGAAAGGTGACCAATATAAAATTGAGTGCCACTCAATTGAGTCGGCAAAATTACTACAAGAAACTCTAGGCCAGATTAAGCATCTGCATCCAACTAAGGATAAATCTCGCTTCAGACTTTTGAGGAGAGAAAATCAATTTGGCTTTGAAGTGAAAGTTTTAAGTTATATTGAAGAAGAAAAAAAGGCCTCATAAGAGGCCTTTCATTTAATTAAATAATTAAAGATTTGAGTTTACGAAATCCCAATTAACAAGGTTCCAGAATGCGTTGATGTAATCTGGACGAGCATTTCTGTAATCAACATAGTAAGCATGTTCCCATACGTCGATTGTCATTAGTGCTGTGTGACCATCTGTCATTGGAGTTTCAGCATCGTCAGTATTAACGATTTCTAGTTCTCCACCCTTGTTCTTTACTAGCCAAGTCCAACCTGAAGCAAAGTTAGTTGCAGCTGCATTTGAGAATTCTTCTTTGAATTTATCAAATGAACCCCATTTTGCGTTGATAGCGTCAGCTACTGCACCAGTTGCCGCACCACCCGCGTTTGGAGCAAGACAGTTCCAGTAAAAAGTGTGGTTCCATACTTGAGCAGCATTGTTAAATAATCCACCACTTGATTTCATGATGATCTCTTCTAGAGTCATGTTTTCAAATTCAGTTCCTGGAATAGCTGCGTTAAGCTTAGTTACGTAAGCATTGTGGTGCTTTCCGTAGTGGTACTCAATTGTTTCAGCTGAGATATGAGGTGCTAGAGCGTCTTTTGCCCATGGTAGTTCTGGAAGTTTATGTTCCATTCTTTTCTCCTTAATTCTAGATTCTTAAAATGTTTTTTGAACAGCTCCATTCTAATGCGTTTGTTCTTTAAGTGCAAAACGCAATAAGTTATAGAAATTATTTTTGCCCTTTGGAAATTCTCCTCAAATTTTACTCAAGAATTTAACTTAGATGTCGATTTTAAGGTAATGCATTTGCCTGGCCGTCTACCTACATTATTTTTTTCAATCTTAACGAGTTTTCTTGTTTGTTCTAGCGTTGCGGCAAGTAGTTGGGCAGAACGTGGTGGAGTAATTCGCTCGGCTACTAATAAGTATAGTGGAAATTGGAGAAAGCTTTCTTCCACTCAAGAAGGCAGTATCGAGCAGCTTATCGAAATTGTCTCAACTTCAAAGCTAGGAATTCAGCTTATTGACAAGGCCCGTTTAAGAGCTGCCAAGGATCGTAAGCGCCTAGAAGAGGTAATTGATAGTGGAGATGTATCGGTAACCGACACAACCCTTGTTCGAAAATTTAATCCAAGCTCTCCTGAGAGCGTGCGTTTTGAAACAAGATCAACTGTTTATATTGATAAGTCACATTCAACTAAAAATGCCGTTTTAGACCTTATCCATGAGCTCACTCACTATATTTATAAAAAACCTTTCAACCCTTATTTAAGTGAATTCTCAGTTTCTTCCTTTCTTAGCGATACTATTCAAGGCAAAGGCGGGGAAGTGGATGCTTTTATGGTCGAGTGCCGTGTTGGACGTGAAATCTATGGCCTTAAGGCAATTTCTCCACAGTGCCTAAATATTTTAGATGGAGAGGAGTTTTCAAGGGATCTTGCCATAAAGGAATTTTATAAATTAGGCGTTCATTATGATCAATTTAAGCATGAGGCAAGTAAACTAGGCATCTCTGATGAGATTATCCAGTTTAGTTCTCGTGAGGATTCAAGCCTAATATCTTCGGCTTGGTCAAAGCCATACCCAGTAGCAGTTATTGAGGAGTATGGGACCATTATGACTAAGGTCTGTCAAAATGATCTCAAGCGTATGACCTACCTTAGGGAGAGCCAAACCCGTTCAATAGCGAGTGCTAATAAGAAAGTTGGCCAAGTAGAGTCGAAATTTAATGCTCGTTGTCGTTCATATTTAGACTAAATTTTATTGACGACTGAACTCAATAATGTCTCTATGCACCAATGATCACTTACAAAAAACTCTCTTTTTTCCTCGGCTTTAATTGACTACAAAGCTAAGCATTGGTAATTTATAACCTAAGAATTTCATAATTTTATACATCTATAAAAAGGATTGCTGGCAATGCAAGATAGTGTTGTTTTATTAAAACTTGATGACTTCCTTAACTGGGGAAGAAAGAACTCTCTATGGCCAATGACGTTTGGTCTTGCTTGTTGTGCTATTGAAATGATGGCAACTGGTGGATCTAAGTATGACTTAGAAAGATTTGGTTGTGGTGCTTTCATGGCGACACCAAGACGTGCGGACTTAATGATTGTTGCAGGTACTGTAACACTTAAAATGGCCCCAAGAATTAAGACTCTTTACGAACAAATGGCCGAGCCGAAATATGTTATTTCGATGGGCTCATGTGCTAACAAAGGTGGGCCTTACTGGCAACACGGTTATCACGTTCTTAAAGGTGTTGATGAGATCGTTCCTGTTGACGTTTACGTTCCAGGTTGTCCTCCAAGACCTGAAGCCTTAATTGAAGGTTTAATGACACTTCAAAAGAAAGTTGCCAACGAAAGACTTCTTAAAGATAAGTGGGTGAAGCATGCTTAATGAATTAGTAACTTTTATTAATGATAAAGTGAGTGGTGCAAATGCTTCTTTAATTGAAAATGAAGCAGGTGATAAGCCAATCTTAATTGATGCTTCAAAGATTAAAGATGTTTGTTATGCACTAAGAGATAGCTCAGATTATCAATTCAACGTTCTTCAAGTTGTATCTGGTGTTGATTACGAAAATGAAATCGAAGTAAACTATATGCTAGCTTCGTTCATCACGAACTCTGATGATGTAATACTTAAAGTAAAACTTCCAAAAGCAAACAAAGATGATGTTCCAAAGATTGATTCTGTTTGTGATGTTTGGAAGTCAGCTAACTTCTTAGAGAGAGAAGTGTACGATATGAATGGTGTTGAATTTGTTGGACACCCAGATCATAGAAGAATTCTTTGTCCTGAAGACTGGGAAGGTTTCCCACTTCGTAAAGACTACGAAGTTCAAAAAGCTTGGCAAGGTTTCGAAGTAAATCCTGAACATAAAATGAATATTGCAGATCATGAGTTCTTTGCTAAGGCAAGAATTGATGCTGCTGAACCAAAGAAAATCTCTGGTTCATGGGATGGAAAGATTTCTACTGATTTAGAGGCAGCTCTAAATAAGAAGATGGAAGAAGCTAAATAATTAATTTTAAGGATATTTTTAATGGAAGATAATACATTAAAACAAGAACAAGAAGCCTTACATACTGATCTACTGACAGTAAATATGGGGCCTCAGCACCCTGCCACTCACGGGGTTTTACGTGTTGAGATTAAAACAGATTCTGAAATCGTTGTTGAAGCGACTCCATACCTAGGTTACCTACACCGTTGTATGGAAAAGCACAGCGAGAACTTAGACTATCGTGGGATTATTCCTTTCACTGACCGTATGGACTATCTTGGTGCTATGGGAATGGAATGGGGTTATGTTCACGGTGTAGAAAAAATGCTTGGAACTGAAGTTCCTGAAAGAGCAGAGTATATCAGAATCATCGTTGCGGAACTTCAAAGAATCGCATCTCACTTAATGTACTTTGGTACTTACGCAATCGACCTTGGGGCCTTCACTCCATTCTTATACGCTTTCCAAGATAGAGAGCAAATCCTAAGAATCTTTGAAGAGCTTTCAGGTGCCAGACTACTATACAATTACATTTGGATTGGTGGTGTTTGGAATGATATTAATGACGATCAACTTCGTCGTATCGATCAATTCTGTACAACGATGGAAGAAAGCATGAAGAAGTACCACGATCTAGTTGGTATGAACGCAATCTTCCGTAACAGAACTGCTAATGTTGGTATTGTAACTCCTGAGATGGCTTATGAGTACGGTGCAACTGGTGCTGTTCTTCGTGGTTCAGGTGTTGAGTGGGATCTTCGTAAGAAGAAGCCATATGGTTACTACGATAAGTTTGATTTTGATGTTGTTACTGGTAAAGGTGAAATGGGAACTGTTGGTGACTGTTGGGATCGTTACTATGTACGTGTATTCGAAATCTTTGAATCAATCAAAATCCTTCGTCAAGCTCTTGATGGAATTGAAGCTGGACCTGTTATGGGTAAAGTTCCAAAAATCATTAAGCTTCCAAAAGGTGAGATTTATACAAAAACTGAGTGTCCACGTGGAGAACTTGGTTACCACATCGTTTCAGATGGTGGAAAAACTCCTTACAGAGTTAAAGTTAAGTCTTCATGTTTTACTCACACTTCAATGCTACCTGAACTTGGTAAAGGTCAGATGATTGCAGACTTCGTTGCTACAATCGGAAGTATTGATATTGTTCTAGGAGAGGTTGACCGATGAGCACTGATACAACTTACCACGCAGGTGAGCAACTAACGTTAGGAAAATGGTTTAAGAATATCTGGACTGGTATTACTACTGTAACGAAAGGTCTTGGTATTACTTTTAAATATGTGTACGGTGTAAAGCCTGTAACAATTGAATACCCAGAAGTAAGAGAAGAGCTTCCAGCAAACTCTCGTTCACGTCTATTCAACGACGTTGAAAACTGTATTTCTTGTTACCAGTGTGCAACTGCTTGTCCAGTTGACTGTATTTACATTACAGCAGTTCGACGTGAAAAAGATGCTCCAGTACTTAAGACAAGTGGTGGAACACCAATTAAGTTAGATCTTCTTCAATATACAATCGATACAGCTCTTTGCTGTTACTGTGGTCTTTGTACTACTGTTTGTCCTACTGAGTGTCTAACTCACACGACAGACTATGAATTCTCTCAATATACTCTTGATGAGATGAAGTACGACTATCTAGCACCAGATATCAAAAAATGGCGTGAACGCATTGTAAAATAGAAATAAAAAAGGCTCCTAATGGAGCCTTTTTTTATTTCTATGCGCAGACGCTTGAAGTGATTATTCTCAATAAATTCAAATAGCTTCAGCTATTTGATGTTTCCTCAGCGCAAAAATCTTCTTCATATAACCGAAAGACGCATGTCCAGGACGGACGGTATGTCGTCACTTCAATAGACACTGTTTAAGATATTTACAATCTAACTACTTAATATTCCGTTAAATTCTTGGCACACAAAGTGCAACTATATATGTATCTGGAGGGAATAATGAAAATGATTCTTAAAGTTACAATTGCACTATTTATCACTTTAAATGCTTTTTCATACCAGCAAATTTTTGCAACTTCAGGTGATCTAAAGATTAGAAGTCAGTACTATGGTGATCAAGATATTAGATCGATTAGAGTCTATGGTGATACAGTAAGTGCTTATTCTAAAGATCCAAACGGAAATGATTATAATGATGTTCTTTTCAAAGTTACGAAGGAATATGCACCGTACAAGGAATTCTTTTTTGATATTCTAGAAAAAGGTGACTTTGTTATTCTTCCAAATGAAACAGGTAAAATCGAAGATCTAAAATTAATCTACAAGGGTAAAAAGTATAGCTTTATTGAAGCGGCACTTTTTCTTAATAAGAAAGATATGTGTGGGTTAGGAATGGAGTGTCCAACAAGTAATGCGGCCATAAATGATGGAAGAAGAACTACTGCTCCAGGAACACAAGGTCCACTTAGAAGAGCTGATGCTAGAAAAGTTGATTACATGACAAGAGTAAATATCTTCTAATAAAAGACTTTATTAGGAAACTTCTTTAGATAATTTATTGATATGGGCAAGCATCATTTCACGAGTCTTGTCCATGAGCTCTCCAATATCATCCATTGTTAAACCCTGTGTCGAAATAGGCTCAAGTGCTTCAATGATAACCTTTCCAGGTTTGAGTTTTCTAAGATCAAATGACTTATCATATTCAGAAAATACAACAGGGTAAATTGGAAGTTGGCCTTGGATAGCAACAACGAATGGGCCTTTTTTAAATGGCAGTAATCCTCGTCCTTTTGAGCGAGTTCCTTCTGGCATAATCCAGACATTACAATTGTCTTCTTTAATTGTTCGAGCAACTTCGGCCATGGCCTTCCAGGCCTTAGTTCTATTTGTTCGATTAATCAGAATATTTCCAGCAAGGTAGTACATTTGACCAAAAATAGGGATCCAGACAAGAGACTGCTTCCCAAGAGAGACTGTTCTTTTTGGCAGGGCCGGCCCTACAAAGAAAATATCGAGATTTGATTGGTGATTAGAAATGATAACAGAATTTCTAATATCCTTGTGACTCTTCTTAACTCTTGCTTCAATTTTTATATTTAAAAAAAGGTGAGTTAGCCACGAGTAGTACTTAGCAATCATGTATGTGTTGCCACGATTTGCAGGACGAAACATGCATATTGGAATCCAAATTAGTGTTCCAATAACTAAGAATAATCCAGCAATGAATAGACGAAAATACATTAAAAGCATTTTTACTTTATAGCATAGGATTTATAGGTGTCAGACTATAAAATTAAAGTGTTTTTAACGCTATTTAAGAGTAACTGTTAAAATAGTGTAATTAAAATTACTGAGCCAATTGCCATTAAGATTCCAAGACCTTTTGGCACAGTAAGAGAGATATTCTCTACGAATACATCCCATAGAACACTTGTCACCATCTGTGCAGCGATTAGTCCGACAGTTGTTTTTACGGCACCAACTTCATAAATACCAAGCGGAAGACCCACAACAAATAAGAAGCCGAAGAACCCAGGAATGACATACCACCACTTAAATTGGAAGTCCTTTAAGCGAACGAATTCAGGAAAGAACTCTGGGTTATATTTAACAAAGAAGAAGAAACCAATACAAACAACTAGAGTAACAAAGTTACCAAGAAGGGCCATCCATGTAAGACCGATATCATTTGTCATTAATCGGTTTATGGCACCTTGAAGGATTCCGATACAACCAATAAATAGGGGAACAATTATGGCCAGGTTATTTGTCATTTATTTTTTCCTTTATTTCTTTAAAAGAGTTAGTCCTTTAAGGTAGTCGCCTTCAATAAAGCCTTTAAGTGACGGACAGTCACCAGTAAGTTTTAGTGATCCAGTGATACTAATCTTGCGGGTACCAATGTACTCTTTAATTTTATTTTCAAATTTCTTGCGTGTAATTGAATGTGTATTTAAAAAGATATGCGCTTTTCCACCTTTATTTAGAATCATATCAAATAGAGGAATCATATCTTTATATGCATCAATAGCTTTCGAAACTTTCTTTCCATCACTTGATGCACTTGGTGGATCGCAAATAATTAAATCAAACTTACGACCTTCTGCCTTAAACTTTTCTAGTGCCTTGATTGTTGGCATACAAAGTGATTCATGATTTTCACTCATTTCATTAAGAACAAGGTTCTCTTGTAGCCAATCAAGATACTTTTGAGAAAGATCCACACTTGTTACATCTGTTGCCCCCTGTTTCAGTCCAAACAGAGAATAAGCTCCAGTGTAGCTATATAGATTTAAAACACTCTTTCCTTCAAAGTCTTCTTTCACGCGGTCCCTAATTGCCGCCATATCTGTGTAGATTCCAATATCATAGAATTGGTTAAGCTTAATTTGATACTTAACTCCATATTCTTCAACGATAAAGTTATCTTCTTTTAGTTGCTTATTTGTCGCGCAATAAAATTCTTTCTTACGCTTTAGATTTCTTTTTTGAACCCAAAGAGTATCTTTAGGAAAAAAGTCTTTTACTATTTTTAGAACGTCATTTTCAAAGTGGTTCCAGAAGTTTGCATAAAATTGAATAAGAATTCTATCTTTTAAGCGAATAATAAAAAGACCTGGTAGATAATCAGACTCGCCAAAAGCAAGGTAGTAGTTTTCACGAGTATCAATATTCCCACGTGCTTCAAAACTTGCTTGCATGCGCTCTCTAAGTTCAAAGTAGAACTCTTTTGGGCCAATGTGAGATGAACCTTCACCAATACGCCAGATTCGTGCTAGCACACTATCGTGAGTCGGATCATTTAGCATAACAACAAACTTCGCATCGTCGTTCTTAACTTCATCAAGCTTTGCCGTAATAAAAGGAGAGCCCTTAGGAAACTTAAGAGAGTACTTATCTTTAGTAATCCAAGGATGACCTTTGAAGAGATATTTGATACTGGCAGGGTGTAGTTCTACCCTAGGTGTACGAATGCGTGGACGACCTGCGGTTTTCTTGTTCATTGTTACTTTTCTTTTTCTAACTTAATACGATATTGAAGGTTGTTCTCTAGTAAGAGAAGAAGTTTATTTGTTATCTCAAAAGGGTTTGAGAGTTCGAGAACACCAAATTCTTGTAAACGAAACTTTGTTTCAAGGTCCATGTCACGATATGGATCAAAATTTTGGCAAAAGAGTTTTAACTCTTCTAATAGTTCATCATTGAGATAGAAATCAGGGTGATTAATATCCTCTGATTGCTTATCAAAAGCGTGGTTTTCATTTCGAATGTGAAATAACTCTTCTTTATTTTCCATGGAGTATTGTTATTTCAGATACATAGCGTTACGTCAAGATAGGAGGTCTATTTTGGCAATAATATCTTTTTTATCAATCACTCTCTTAGCATTACTTATTCCTGCTGAAACCTTAATTGAAAGGTTTAACTCATTGAAATTTCGAATTCGATCTGAATATCAAAGAGGCAAGGACTTGTTAATAGAAGTATCCCAGCTCAATTTGATGGGGGACTTAACGCAACTTTCAAATTACAAGTTTTACGACTCATTAATTTGTGAGATTGCTCAGATTGCAAAAGAATTTGGCGCTGCAACAAGTCGAACTCTTGCAAAAATGCGCCACGCTCTCTCCAATGATCTTCAAATTGAGAAGAAGGCCGCAGGCACAATTAATGAAACACTCTTTCAATTTCTTATGGCAATGGGACTTACATTTGCCCTAAATATCTTTGCAACAAATATCCTTGGCCTCGCAACCGACTATACCTTCCTCGTTTTGGCCCTAATCTATAATCTTGTAGGTATTCTTAGTTTCATCATGCTTATTAAGAAACTAAAGCGAAAATTTCTGGCCCCTATTAGTAAGATTCTAAATTCATATCTCATATTTAAGCTAATGTACGATGTTGGAACTCCCATCAATCAACTCATTCATCGTTCATCAATCAACTCAATTGTAGATTTAGATCAGGCCCTGGCCAAGGATCTCTTTCGAAGGCTCGCTGCACTAATTGAAGTAAAGAAACACCAAGGTGTGGATATTTGTGAAGACCTTGAATCCATTGAGATTAATCTTTGGGATGATTACCGAAGTGAAAATGAAGTTTTTTTACAACGATTAAAAATCTTCAAATTTATATGGCTTGTGGTCTTCTTCTTTGTGCCTTATGTCGCAAACTTTTTTCGTCTAATAAGTCACCTAAATCTTTAAGCTTGCAGGCACTCTGTAATTGATATTCTATCGTTTTATAGGTACTTTATTTGAGTAATTTTAAAACAAATGGAGTCAATCGATGGCCTATCAAAATGATAAGCAAATTATTTATTCAATGAACCGTGTTGGAAAAGTTTATAAGCAAAAGCACGTTTTAAAAGACATCTCTCTTTCATATTTTTATGGAGCAAAGATTGGTGTTCTTGGTCTTAACGGTGCTGGTAAGTCGACACTTCTTAAGATTATGGCAGGTCTTGATCAAGACCATCTAGGTGAAACACACTTAGCTAAAAATTATTCGGTTGGTTACCTTGAACAGGAACCAAAACTTGATCCTGAATTAACAGTTAGAGAAGTTGTTCAGCAAGGTTGCCAAGAGACAGTTGATCTTCTTGCTCAATTTGATGAAATCTCTGCAAAATTTGCAGAGCCAATGTCTGATGACGAAATGAATAATCTTCTTGATAAACAAGCTAAGCTTCAAGATAAACTTGATGCTGCAGATGCTTGGACTCTTGATAGTCAACTAGACCTTGCAATGGAAGCACTAAATTGTCCTCCATCTGAAGCAAAGTGTGGAAACCTATCTGGTGGGGAAAAGAGAAGGGTTGCACTATGCCGTCTTCTACTTCAAAAACCTGATATTCTTCTTCTAGATGAGCCGACAAACCACCTTGATGCTGAAACAGTATGGTGGCTTGAAAGACACCTACAACAATATAAAGGAACAGTAATTGCAGTAACACACGATCGTTACTTCCTAGACAATGTTGCTGGTTGGATTCTAGAGCTTGACCGTGGACAAGGGATTCCATTCGAAGGAAACTACACTGGTTGGCTAGAGACAAAAGCAAAGCGTCTAGCTCAAGAAGAAAAGACTGAGTCGAAAAGACAAAAAGCAATGAAAGAAGAGCTTGAGTGGATTCGCTCAAACCCTAAAGCACGTCAGGCGAAGTCAAAAGCTCGTATTAAGGATTACGAAGAAAGAGCAAAAATCTCTAGTGAAAAGAGAAATGAAACAAATGACCTTTTCATTCCTGCAGGTCCTCGTCTAGGAAATAAAGTTATCGAAGCTCACGGCGTTTCAAAAGCATTCGACGACAGACTTCTATATGAAAATCTTGAGTTCTCACTTCCTCCTGGTGGAATCGTTGGGATTATCGGTCCAAACGGTGCTGGTAAAACAACTCTATTCAAAATGATTACTGGTCAAGAGAAGCCAACTTCTGGAACTTTCGATGTAGGTGATACTGTTAAGCTTGCTTACGTTGACCAGGGACGTGATTTAGATCCTGAAAAAACAATCTATGATGTTGTTGCTGATGGAACTGAGTTTATCAATGTTGGTGGCCAAGAAGTTAACTCTCGTGCCTATATTGCAAAATTCAACTTCTCTGGAGAAGACCAGAAGAAGAAAGTTTCTGAGCTTTCAGGTGGTGAGAGAAATCGCGTACACCTTGCAAAAGTTTTAAAAGAAGGTGGAAATGTTCTTCTACTGGATGAGCCAACAAACGATCTTGATGTAAATACTCTACAAGCTCTTGAAAAAGCACTTGTTGATTATGCTGGTTGTGCTGTTATCATTTCCCACGACCGTTTCTTCTTAGACCGTTTAGCAACACATATCCTTGCATTCGAAGGCGAGGGGAAAGTTGTATGGTTTGAAGGAAACTTTAACGAGTACGAAGAAGATAAGAGAAGACGTCTAGGAGATGCAGCAATGAATCCTAAGCGCTACACTTATAAGAAACTTACTAGAGATTAGAAAAGAGATTATAAGCTTGAGAAGTGTATATAAATTTGGTGGCAGTTCGATAAAAAGCGCTGCTGCCATTAAGCAGATTGCAGATTTAATTTTAGCGTGTCCAAATGATGCTCTTGTTGTTTTATCTGCGACGTATAATTCAACTAATGAGCTGGAGTCAATTTACTTTAGTGAAGACTCTAATTTATTAGTTGAAGACTTTTTCACAAAGCATAGAGTGATCATTGAAGAGTTAAACCTTCAAGTTGATCTCTCCAATTTTAAAGAAGAGTTGCTAAGCTATCTTACACTTCCCAAGTCTAGTTCGACTCTCGATTCTATCTACAGTATTGGAGAGCGTATCTCTACATCAATCCTTGCTAGTTATATTCAACAACAAGGAAGAGAACTTTATCACGCAGATGCCCGTGACTATATTCTCACGAATCGCAATTTTAATGAGGCCAAGGTTCTCTTTAAGAATACAAAGGCAAATTGCAAAGATTTAAATAAGCACTCGCTAATTATTACACAAGGCTTTATCGCACGAACAACCGATGGCCAAACTTCAACTCTAGGCCGAGAGGGCTCAGATTATTCTGCTGCTATCTTTGCTTGGGCATTAGATGATGTACAAGAGCTTGTGATTTGGAAGGACGTTAAAGGTGTTTACGGCCATGATCCAAAGGTTCTTACAAATGCACCTTTAATTCACAACCTAAGCTACCGACAGACAAAACTTTTGACTAATAAAGGTGCTAAAATTCTTTTTCATCGAACGATGAACCCTTTAATCGAAGCAAATCTACCCCTTATTGTTAAAAGTGTATTCTACCCGAATGAAGCTGGAAGCTGTATTAGTGATGCTAAGGAAGATCATTTCTGTGCTATTTCAACAGAAAGAGATGAAGCCTCACGCAATTTTATTACGGTATTTGGCCTTCCTCTTGAAAATGCAAAGTTGTTGGAAAGGTCATTTGAAGTCGATGAAAATAACGATGATTACTTCACGCTAGAAGTTGATGGCCAAGATCTTCGTGAGTGGATAGACCTCTTTGGTGATCAGTTATTTTCTTAGCCTTTGAATAAAGTGTTGAGTAAATCGGACGATCTGCTTCACTACCGTGAACCTCTATAATTTCTTTTACTTCTTTATTTTCAACAAAGATCACGTTATCAACACTTTGACAGATCAGTCGTAAGATTTGATCGAAATCAATTCCGTTTTTACTCTCTGAGAAGATTGAAAATAATGTAGTAAGTCTGAGTAGTGTATCCTTGGCACTGTTAGCATGAATTGTACTCATCATACCTTTGTGCCCAGTATTCATTGCTAATAAAAATGGGATAACCTCACTTGATCTAATCTCTCCAAGAAGAATTCTCTTTGGAGACATCCTTAAAGCATAACTACAATAGTCTTTTAGACTCTTTCCCTCACTAGGATGTGATAAGAGGTGAGTTGAATTGGAAATATCTCCGTCGATCTCTGCAACATCTTCAATAATAACGTGATGTTCATTTTCAAAGCATAGCGCCTTACAAACTCTTAAAAAGCTAGTCTTTCCACTTGCCGTAGAGCCCGCAATAACAATATTCTTATAATCACTAACCAACTTTTCCACGATCTCATGTGTTTCTTTGTCTTTTGAAAAATCGGATATTTTGAAATTCTCTTTTGCATGAACTCTCAAAAATGCTTTTGCTTGTGCTTTAGGGGAAAGACATGGATGTGTGATACTCACTCGCAAGTCAATCTCATTTCCGTCAACTAATCGAGTATTCTTAAATGATGCAAATGGATTATTGAAGTTCCAATCAATTCCTAGTTTTTGAGTTAGAAAAACTAAGCTTAAGACAAAGTCTTCATTACTTAGAAATTCAACCTTTAAATTAAGATGATCCTTCTTTTGTACTTCGATATCACTAGGAGAGTGAATGATAAACTCATTGGCATCATACATTTTTAGAAGATCATCAATGTAACTTTGATGATAGACCTTGTTAAACCAGTCTTTGATTTCGTTTAGATTATCTAAGTCACTTTCTTGAAGATTATTTCTTTCGAGTGTTTCTAGAATAATTTCTTTAAAGTTCAGATGAATTGTTTTCTTTGCTTTCTCACTAAGTAGCATTTTAAATTCATTGAAAAAATACTGATTGATTTGTGACATTTTATTTCCTATTTAAGTTTCGCAATTGCAATGATTCTTTTATATGTTTTAAACTTTGTTGAAGATGAAAAGAGCTTTCCTAGAATAGGTACTTGGCCAAGGATAGGAAGTCTTCTTCCTGCGTTATCATCAGTTGTTAAGTCAATTTCAAACATTTGAATTGGAATTCCCTTTTCAATGAGAAAACTTGATTCTTGTGCACTCCCATTGATATACGTATCCCCATTCATTTGTCCCATTGGCCTAGTAAGTTTTGTAGCGTATTTCACTTTATAGCGATTATTTATTTTCTCTAAAAGTATCTCAATCTTAAGCCCTGCAAATCTCCACTGTGTATTATTTCCGTTGTTATTAGTCGTTGTCGTAAAGGGGATATCAGAGCCCATTTGCACTGTTGTTTTATTACTTGTACGAAGTAGAATTTTTTGTGTCGCAAGTGTTGAGACATTATAATCTGTATCTCTAAGTACAATACTTTGACTCTTTGCAAGTGCTGAAGCTCCTTCGTCAAGAAGGTCTGCAAGGCCTACGTCAACTTGATCTAGTCCGAAATTTATTTCTTTTCCGTCCATTCTTTCAATTTGGATGATTCTCATTTCTAGTTTATGGTTCAAAATATTCTCAAATCTTTGAGATAGAAAAAACTTAACCATAAGTTTATTTTGAAGTGGTTTAAGAAATTTTATATCTTTCAATATCTCTTCGTTGGTGAAACAGTGAATATCGATCTTGTTCTTTTGGCAGCGTATATCGTCATAGTAGTTTTGAAAAAAGTGGTGATGAATCTCTGCGATGATTTTCTTTGCTACTTGATCTTTTAGTTCACCTTTGAAGATAATACTCTTATTTTTACTTAACAGCGGTCGTAGGACTAGGTACTGATCAAGTGTTGTAATATCTTGGGTAATAATTAATTTATCTCCCTTGATTTCACCATTGATGTCGAAATGACGTAGATTATTTAGAGCTTCGAGCACCTTAAATTGACCAGACTTTGAAAGTACATAGAATTCGAAGGTCTTCTTGTTGCCAGAGTTTAACCATAGTGTGACAATTGAGTGACCTTGCATTTTACCTTTAATAATGAGTTTTGATTGGGCCTGTAGCGACTTGCTCGATAAAACTTCTTTATTAGATATACTGTAGTTTAAAACATTGTTTAATGAGATTTCAGTTACTTGGCCTATGCCTAGGGTAATTTGCTTCAGGCCTGTAGCGTAAATATTGAAATTTACGACTGATACTAGGCCAATGACTTTGACAAAAGGCAAGAAACTTAGTAAAAACCTATACTCGAAAACTGTTTTTAATTTAGATTTAAATATATTGAGGAGATTTATCATGGTATCAAGAACTCGTATTACAAGAAACAAGCGTAATGCTAAAAAAACAAAAATGGGTGCTAAAAGAAAAGCGCATAACAGAAACAAGGGAACTACTCCTAAGTTTAAAATTCATCTAGATTAATATTTAATTATTTTTCAGATATAGAAAGAGGGCCAAGACGTTGGCCCTTTTTTATTGTCCAAAGGTATTCTGAAGAACTCTTTTGTCTTGTCTAACAATAAATGGTTCAGCTTCCTCGCCTTTAAAACATACGTGAAGTAGGGCACTCTTATAGATGTCTTCACATGGATTCTTCTTTTTAATAAATCGGAAGTCTTCTTTTTTCACTCCATTTTTTGCCATTAACTCGTTTAAAACTTCAAACATGTGGTTCTTTTCAGAGTCATATGTATAAACAATTACTTCACGTGCTTGAATACTTGTAACTAGTAGGATTGTAATAAGGCTAAATTTCAATTTCATAAGCTCCTCCTTTGGATTTAGGTAGATCAGTAACTGGATAGGAATCTAGCTCTAAAGTCTTGTATGGAGCAATTCTATTCAAATCTGAAATAGAAATTTTTACGAGATAGATAGGTATCTCCTCATCGTTGAGTTTTTTTACGATCTTTGCCTTATTGGTGATGTGTGTTGCGCCTGCATATAGGGACACGTATTCTTCACTACCTACAAGATTAGTCATTTCATTGATTTTAAGTTTTAGAAGTCTTTCATCTTTAGCTACTGAAATATGCTTTTCTGGAACTTCCTGTACCGATGGCATTGAAAGAATGTATGTAAATATATTAGTTAGAACTAGCGCAACCCAGAATCTTAGATAAAGCGCCTTTTTCATCTTCTCTTCTTTTTCTTTGTTAAAAAGCAGAGGTGAGGAAGTTGGCTCATTATTTGATTGAGTTCCAGGTTTTGATGAAGTTTTGGATTTCTCGTTGTTTAGAATTTTCAATTTTTATCTCCAAGTTAATCATAAGAATTAATGTACTTACAAAAATTGAAGTCCATAATAGTCCTTCAATTGTTGAATACCCTTTGGTGCCATGTGCTTTGACGAGAGAGTGAAATCGTCTAAAAGTCTTCCCTCTTCTAGTTTGAATTTTAGGGTAATCACGAAAGAATGATTTTCTGATAGGTTGCTCCCAGTATAGTGAAAGGGCATAAAAGCCTTCCATTTCTTTTCAAAGACTGCAGATGTATCGAGTCTTCTCCTGATCTTCCAGAGCTTGCTTCCTAGCGGATCTGTTCTTAGAAGAGCTAAAATATTTGTTGCCTCACATTCATCTATCGTTAAGAGTTTGAAGCGTAGAAAGTATCGAAGAGCGCTTTGCATATACTGTAAGCCTTTTGCTCCATATTTCATGAATGGCTTAAGCCATGCGGCTAAAGGGAAGAACTGTGCATAAAAGATACTCTTAAGCCCTACGTTTATATAAGAAATTCTTTTATAAAATGACTTATATTCAACAATGACTTTTTTTGAGCAGATATATGACTTATTGTAATATTTTATAATTTGTAGCTCTTCATAAGAACGGGCCATATTAGAGAATATGATGGCAATAAAGGCCATAAAAAATAATATAGCGACTAAGGAAGTACTTCCTCTTTCATTTAAGTCCATTTGAAAATCCTAAGCTATGCTTCTCTCTTCGATACTTCAGGTATTTTCCATTTTTATTTTTTACAAACTTAATCCGTGTTTTTGAATCAAGCCACCTCTCAAGAGAGAGGAGACTTTTACAAGAGAATGTTTTTACTGATTTTTTATCATCATGTGATTTTATTAATGAATGTACATACGCTTGAAAAACAATACTATTTTTGCAACGATACTTTTCACTAACTGCACTGCTCACAAGAAAGACAAAAACAATTAGAGTAACGCTAAGAGCGTAAGATAGTATTTTCATGATTGTTTATTAATTTACTTTGATACTCTTTGTGATTTTATCGGATGCGTCTTCAAGTCTTTTTTGAACTCTAGTTCCGAGTGTTTTAACAGCAGTAATACAAATAATTCCAACTAGGCTTGTGATGATCATATATTCCATTACGCCTTGGCCTTTATTATTCTTTAAAATCTTCTTCATAATTTTTCTCCCTGTTAAACCTAGTTCATAAGATTTTTGGGTTTATAATATAGAAAAAGTGCAGAGTCTTTAAGTTGAGTTAGAATGTCGGGATATATTTCACATATGAAATAAAGGATTATTTTTCCTAGTATTTTCAGCAAGTTGCTAATAATTGTGGAGAGATTAAAATATCCTTATGAACGATAAAAGTAACTTCTACGTATTTGAGAAAAAAGAAATCTTATTGGTTGTCATCTTTGTCATCCTGGTTGCCATTACTTCATTCTTCTTTGGCCTAAAGATTGGATCTAATTATGCTTTTGAAAAAGCTGGCCTTAGCAATAAGGAAGAGAAGGCGATTGTTGAGCCATTGGATGAAAAACAGAAGATTGAGCTAACATCTCCAGAAGAGGAGAAGGTTAAAGAAATAGTTCAAGATAAAGAGACCAAGAAAGTTTCTAAAGAAGAATTAAATAAGAGAATTGAAGAATCTTTAAAGCAGAAGATGGTTAATGAGTTTTCAAGTGAAAATAAAGATTTCAATGATGTTGGTGTTCAAGATACACAAGTACAAGAGGTTGTAGAAGAGAAGGTTGTAGAGCCTGTTCAGCAACCAGCTGTTGAAAGTGAGACTGTTCAAGAGTCAGCTTCTAAGACAGATGAATATACTGGAAAATACACAATTGTAGTTGGTTCATTTGAGTCAATTGATGACGCAAAGGAATTTGCAGAAGGTTTTCGAGTTCTTGGTTTTAGCCCAATTGTTAATGAAAAAGAAGTACCTGGTAAGGGAAATCGTTTTCGCGTAAGCCTTGGGGCATTTGAGAGAAGTATTGAAGCGAAGCAATATGTTAAGAAGCATCCTTCTCTTTTTGCAGGGCGTGATTATTTCTTTACAAAATTCGACTAACTCATCATTTAGAACATTTACATTTTTTATGATACGATGCCCTTATACAAATTAAGGGCATTTTTTTATGAATATTTACACACTAATTATGGCCGGTGGGAAGGGAACACGCCTTTGGCCTGAATCAACAGAATCAAAACCAAAACAGTATCTTTCACTGGTTGGAAATGAAACTTTACTTGCACAGACGCTTGAGCGTTTTGAGGAAAGTGTAGATTTGAAAAATCGCTTTATTATCACAACGCGTGATCAAGCTGAGCTAGCTATCTCTTGCTCAAAAAATCAAATTTTAGAAGAACATATAATCTATGAACCTGCGGGGCGAAATACTGCCCCTTGTATTCTCTTATCTCTTGCGGCCATTGAGGCAGCTGGGGCAAAAGATGAAGACATTATTGCAGTTATGCCTTCTGATCATGTGATCTTAAATAAGAGTGGCTTTAAATCCAGCTTTGATAAGGCCGTTAAACTATCAAGTGATACGCAAACAATTACAACAATCGGAATACCACCACATTTTCCTCACACTGGTTATGGCTATATTAAAACAAGTGGAGCTGTAGGTGATGGCTTTAAGGTTGATGAATTTGTTGAAAAACCAAATTTTGAAAAGGCTAAAGAGTATTTATCGACTGGAAAGTATGTTTGGAATGCGGGAATGTTTATGGCACCACTTGGTGTTTTTAAAGAAGAGTTCGCGGCCCACTCTGCTGAAATGTTTTCTTTCTATGAAGAATTAAAGGCATCTCTTGACGAGGAGGCCAAGCTTGAAGAAGTATATAATAAGATTCCAAAAGATTCGATTGACTATGCCATTATGGAAAAATCAAGCCGAATCAGTTTAGTAAAAGCTGAGTTTGATTGGAATGACCTTGGATCATGGGAAGCACTTGAACAAGTAGTTGACCGTGTCGAAGGAAACACTATAATTGATAGTAACGGAACTTTCTTAAAGGATGCGACAGGAAATATTATTTATGCTCCTAATAAGCATGTTTCTTTAATTAATGTTCAAGACTTAGTTGTGGTTTCAAATGATAGGGCCGTAATGATTGTGCCAAAAGATGATTCACAACGAGTAAAAGAAATTGTTCAACACTTAAAAGATAACAAACGCAAAGAATTATTATAGGAGAATTCATGGAAGTTGTTAAAAAAGTAGGCGAGTACACAATTGTAAAAAAAAGATCGGGACGTTTTGCTGTTAAAGCTGCAAATGGAAAGTTCGTAAACAAAGAAGAAAAAGTTAAAATTCTTCTAGATGCTGGTCTTATTACAGCTCCAGCTGTTAAGGTTGAAGAGCCTGCTGTAGAAGAAACTCAAGAAGAAGCAGTACAAGAATAGTATAAATAAAAAAGGCTCCTTATCGGAGCCTTTTTTTATAAGTAATTTGGTCTTTGATCATACTCAATCGGATCTTCAATTCCTGCCTTCTGAAAGCCTCTAAGCCTTAGAGCGCATGAATCACAAACTCCGCAAGCTTTATCTCCTCGAGCATAACAAGAATAAGAAAACTTAAGTGGTGCACCTAGGTCGACCGCTTTTTGAACAATCTCATTCTTTGCCATATCAATTACAGGAGTGATGATCTCAATATCACCATCTTTAGTTCCTTGCTTGATTAGCTCGTTATATGCAGCGTAGTAGCTTGGGCGACAGTCTGGGTATCCAGATGAGTCTTCGTTAACTGCACCAATATAAATATTCTTTGCACCAACAACTTCTGACCAAGAAACGGCCATTGCAATGATGTGAGTATTTCTAAAAGGTACATAGCTATCAGGGATTTCTTCTGAATCACCTTTATATTGTTTTACATCAATTCCATCATCAGTTAGCGAGCTTCCACCAATCTGCTTTAGAAATGAGACATCAATTACTTTACGTAGAGATTTATCGACTCCGTAAAAGTCAGCGATTTTTTGGAAACAATCCAATTCACGTTCTTCTGTTTTTTGTCCGTAGTTAAGGTGAAGAAACGCAAGGTTTTCATGTTTCTCATTTGCAATTGCAGCACAAACTAACGAATCCATACCACCACTAACTAATACAACTGCAAGTTTATCACTTTTCAAAATATAACTCCTAATCTACTGACTTATAGTCCTTCGGCCGTTTCGTTAATAAATGCCAGGATTTCGTCAGTAACTTTTTTTGCCTTTGCTTTTTTCTCAGCTAGACTTCCTTCTTTTTCTTGAATCATAATATAGAACTTAATTTTCGGCTCAGTTCCTGAAGGACGAAGGTAGAGGCGGTTTCCATTTTTGAAGTGGTAACCAATTACGTTACTTACTGGATAATCCAGTTTCGACTCTTCATTAGACTCAAGGTTTTTCACAATACCTGTTTGATAATCTTCTATAGCTTGAATCTCTTGTCCGCACAAGCTTGTAGGAGCTAAGTCTCTAAAATGACTCATGATTCGTGTAATTTTTTCGGCCCCTTCTTTACCCTGATAAACAAGATTTAGGAGAGTTTCCTCACTAAAGCCAAATTCTTCGTAAATTTTATCGAGGGCCTGAATAAGGTTTAGCCCCTGTTTTTTGAAGTATAGAGTTACTTCAGACATAAAAGTAATTGAAGCAACACCATCTTTGTCGCGAACAAAATTATGCGGAAGATATCCAAAAGACTCTTCTGTTCCAAATAGGAAGTTTGCCGATGGATCTTCTTTTTCTATTTTATTCATTAGTCCACAAATCCACTTAAATCCTGTTAGTGTCGAGTAAGATTTTACTCCGTACTTATCAGCGATTAATTCTTGGAGTGGAGTTGTTACAACTGTTTTCACAAAATATGGGTTTGCTGGCATTGTGCCATTTTCTTTAAGATTGTGAAGCATGTAGTACAGCATTAGGATTCCGATTTGGTTTCCGTTGATATACTGAATCTCTCCTTCATGCTCAAATGCAACTCCAAGTCTATCTGTGTCTGGATCAGAGCCAAATGCTATATCTGCACCAGTTTCTTTCATAAGATCGACTGCCATCTTCATTGCCGAAGCATTTTCTGGGTTAGGTGAGCTTACTGTTGGAAAAGCTGAGTCTGGTTGTGCTTGCTCTTTAACAACTTCAACATTAGTAAAGCCAAGCTGTGCCAGAGCTGTCGTACAAGGAATTAATCCTGTTCCGTGAATAGGCGTGTAAACGATCTTTAAATCGTTACCGAATTCTTTACACATTTCAGGGTTAACTGTTTTTGAGAGGATGTCGTTATAGAAGCTTTGTTCAACGTCTTCTCCAACCCATGTGATAAATCCTTCTGATTCAGCTTGAGAAAATTCCATGAATTTCACAGCATCGTATGAAGTAATATCATAGTAGCGATTGATAATATTTTTATCGTTTGGAGGAGTAACTTGCGCTCCATCATTCCAGTAAACTTTGTAACCATTGTATTCTGGAGGGTTGTGAGAAGCTGTTACCATAACTCCTGCTTGACACTTATGGTACCTAACAGAGTATGAAAGCATTGGAACAGGATTTAGTCTTTTATAGATATAAGACTTAATTCCATTGGCCGCCATAACGCTACAAACTTCTTTGGCAAATTCAAAAGAGAATTTACGTGAGTCATAGCTTACAGCAATTGATGGATTTGTGATCCCAGTTTTAGAGCTGTGATCTAGTACTTCTCCAGCAAGGGCCTGCGTTGCACGGCGAACTGTATATTTATTAATACGATTATTTCCGGCACCAAGAATTGAGCGAAGCCCACCTGTTCCGAATTCGATATCTTTATAAAATCTTTCTTCGATCTCTTTCATATCATCAGCGTCAATTAGCTTTTGAATCTCTTGACGTGATTCCTCATCAAAGTATGAGTTATTTGCCCATTGAGCTGCTTTTTCAAGGCTCGTTGTCATTTCAGTATTCTCCTGTGAAATTTATATTTGAGTATCTTGTGCTATATTCTCAAATCTAGTAGACTTAGGCAAAATATAATCAATGAAATATTGTGTTGTGTGTTAATAAAATCAAGGAGTTAACATGGCAAATAAAGAAATGAAACATAAAGAAAATGTTGCTGGAAAGTGGTATTGCACAGATCCAGATGATGATAATGGCGAAGGATGCATTGCATGTAACGTATGTTACACAGGTGCTCCAGACTTTTTTGCTGAAGATGAAGATGGAAATGCATACGTTGTTAAGCAACCATCAACACCTGAAGAAGAAGAGCTATGCCAAGAGCAAATGGATGCTTGTCCAGTTGCTTCAATTGGTAATGATGGCTAATTAATTTAATTAGAATTTCATATCAAAAGAAATATAGGCAGAGGTGCGGTTGTAATCGATACCTCTGTCTTGCGTTGAGTGATTTAACTCCATAGTCACAGTAGCATTCTCAAATACCCCAAATGACCTTTTTGCACTGAAGTCAACTTCACCTTGAGCATTGATAACAGTTCCAGTTTTAATTATCGTTTTTCCTTGGAATCTGAAATCATTTGCAATCGTTGCCGTCTGATTAGTGTCGTAACTCATATCAGTTTCAATATCAAAATTTCTAAACTCTGGAGAAGCAACAGTTACTCCTGCTAGAAAGTAGCCGTCAGCTTTGGCCAAGGCCCTTGCTGTCGACTTCCCTTGATGTTTTAAGTCTAGGTTGATTTGTTGGCTATCTGATGAGATATCGGCATTGCCATCAATTGTAATATCATCACTGTAGCGATTAGAAAGATTAAGGTTTAATTGCTGCTTGTTTGGCTTGATATTAATTTCACCGTTTAGTGTTGTGTCTTCAGTTAGCTTACTGTTGAGGTTAACGTTTATTCTTTGCTTTTGGTCATTAATCTCGACCTTGCTTGTAAGTTTAGTTTCTTCTCCAAGCTTACTCTCTGTCTCCATCTCAATTAATGTTAATGAAGTAGGAACATAATAACTCTGCTCGAGGAGCAGTGCTTTATTAATCTTAACTTTTCCAATGAAAGTATCATATTCTTGATCCTTAACTAGGCTCATTTCAGAGTCATAATTTGTCTCAAGAGTTACACCTTCAGGAATATTTCTTTCAACATCTGTAGGCTTTGTTGGATCAACAAAAGTGTCATGTGGGTAGTAGATTTGAAAGTATGGTTCTTGATCTCTTATAAAGACCACTTTGATAAAAATATCTTCACCAGCTTCGTCTTGAGATCGAAACCAAGTTATTCTAGTTAGTGTTCCTGAACGAGGAGCAATTGATAGGGAAGAGAATTCACTAAGAGCAATATCTGAAGTAAAAACTAGTTCGAAGTCATCAAAATCTCTTGTGTTATAGCGCTCTTTTCCGCTATCAAAATCACTTTTAAGACAGCTAATTTCTCCAACCTTATCAACAGTTTCGATATAAGTTGCGATGGCCTTAAGTTTTAGTGCTTTTTGTTTGACCTTAATACTCGGTTCTGGAGAATTTTCATTGGCCTTGGCCACGATATCTGAAATATTAGAAGCGAGCTCGGCGATATCTCTACACTCGATACACAACTCTGAGGCCCCACTGTTATGCCTCGGAATATCGTCAGAAACAGCATCTTCATGCCTAACTGGAATATATTTAGGTGACTTTGATTTTGAAATTCTTACGATATCTTTGACAAGATCCTTGGCCTTGATTTGCTTGCCATTAACTTCTATCTCTTCCTTAAAAAAACTAGGCTCTATGGCCAAAGCATTGACTACGACAGAGAAAGTGAGAATAGAGATAGCAAATCTATATAAAAACACAAATTCTTATCGGTGGCAGTTTAGAAAAAGTTTACGAAAATGGTAAATTATTTTAAGTGTCTTAAAATTTCAGTACTTGCGCACCTTTGCCGACAGGAATAAAATAAGGTAGATCACATTTACAAAGGAAGTTTCATGAATCCAACAAATCTACAGCTCGTAGGGACGATTCTATTTGCATGTGCAATTTTGCACACATTCTTAGTTTCTAAAATTCAACATTTAGCTCACAAGTATCCAGAAGGATCAATGATGGAGAACCTTCTTCACTTCTTAGGTGAAGTAGAAGCGGTATTCGGAATGTGGGCAGCTGCATTTATTGTGTACTATAGTGCTACACAAGGATTTGCAGTTTATGATAGCGCACACCAAGTTGTTGGTGGAGCACTTAAATATCTTGAAAAAGATGTTAACTACACAGAGGCCGCATTCGTATTCGTTATTATGTGTATGGCGGGGACGAGACCAATTATTATGCTTGCAGAAAAAATCATCGGGATGATTGCAAAACTTATCCCAATGCCTGGTAAAATGGCATTCTACGTTTCAGCTCTTATTATCGGGCCGATTCTAGGATCTTTCATTACTGAACCTGCTGCAATGACAGTTACAGCTCTTATCCTTTTAGACTACTTCTTCTCAGACGAGAAAATGAGTTTAAAATTTAAGTATGCAACGATTGGTCTACTTTTTGTAAACGTTTCAATTGGTGGAACACTTTCTCACTTTGCTGCACCTCCTGTTCTAATGGTTGCTTCAAAATGGCACTGGGGATTTGTTCACATGATTACAAACTTTGGTTACAAAGCAACAATTTCGATCATTATTGGAACTCTTATAATTGCTTTCATGTTTAAAGATGAACTACAAGGCAAACTTGAAATTAAACAAAAGCATGAGAATTGGATGGCACCAACTTGGTGGATGACTTTAATTCATATCATCTTCATGGGATTAGTTGTTTTCTCTGCTCACCATATGGTTTTCTTCCTAGGTTTATTCCTATTCTTCCTAGGTTTCACAACTGTTACAAAAGAGTACCAAGACGAAATCAAGTTAAAAGAATCACTTCTTGTAGGTTTCTTCTTAGCTGGTCTTGTTACACTTGGTGGACAACAAGGTTGGTGGCTACAACCAATTCTATCTAAACTTGGTGACTTTGTTCTTTTCGTAGGTGCAACTTCACTTACTGCTATTACTGATAACGCTGCTCTTACATATCTAGGAACACTTGTTGATCTAACTGATTCTGCAAAGTATAACCTAGTTGCAGGTGCTGTTGCCGGTGGTGGTTTAACTGTTATTGCTAACGCTCCAAACCCAGCTGGTTTTGGTATCCTTAAAGGTACTTTTGGAAAAGATGGGATTAACCCAGGTAAGCTTCTTCTTGGAGCACTTTTCCCAACAATCCTTGCAATGGTTATGTTTCAAATTCTTCCAAATTTAGCGAAGTAGAAATACAAAGGGCCTCAGATGAGGCCCTTTTTTATAGATCAACTACCCAGTTAAATGGGTCTTCAATTGTTTTTTCTTGGATACCTAGAAGTGTTTCACGAAGCTCTTTTGACACTGGTCCAAACTCTTCTTGAATATTATAAAATTCACCAGACTCTTCATGTAAAGAGCAGATTGGGGTGATGATTGCGGCCGTTCCGCAAGAGAAGCACTCAGTACATTTCTTAGACTTAATATCTTCAATTAATTCATCAATGCTAATCTTTCTCTCGACAACTTTGTAACCCTTGTGACGTGCAATATCGATGAGTGAACGACGAGTAATTCCATCTAGGATTGTCTCAGTCAATTCTGGAGTGTGAATTTCACCATCAATTACAGCAAAGAAATTCATTCCACTTAATTCTTCAATCGATTTACGATCAGTTGCTGATAACCATAGTGTTTGGTGTAGTCCAAGTTTTAAAGTTCTTACACCTGCGTTAAGAGCACCGGCGTAGTTACCACCAGTCTTTGCCGTTCCCATTCCTCCCTGGCACGCACGAATCATATTTCTTTCAATTAAAAGCTTATAGCTTCCTCCTGAAAAGTAAGACTCAACAGGTGAGGCGATTACCATGAAAAGAAATTCTTCACTTGGCTTAATTCCTAGATTGTTTTCTGTGGCAATCATGAATGGCCTAATATAAAGAGATTCACCACCACGTTTCGGAATATAGTTTTCACCCATCTTTGTGACTGTATTTACAGCTGCAGTAAAGATATCTTTTGGTACTTCTGGCATGGCCATACGTCTTGCTGAGTGATTAAAGCGTTTGAAGTTTTCTAGTGGCCTAAAAAGGTTTGGGCCATTGCCTTTAAAGTTATAGGCCTTCATTCCTTCAAAAATTTCTTGTCCATAGTGAAGAACTTTACAAGTTGGATCGAGTTCTAATTTACCATAAGGCTTGATCTCAAGCTCTCCCCATTCTCCACGTTTGTACTCACAAGTCGCCATAATCGGTAGTAGGACCTTTCCAAATCCCACGTGATCAGGCATTGAAAAATTCTCAATTGCTTTCTTTGCGCTATCTAAAATAATCATTCGAATTCCTTACTCTTATTTGCAGTGGTAACCAAGTCCGTAAACTTTCCAAGTGTTTCCTTCGTTTACAGATTCTTTGATCCAGATAGTGTCTCCACCCTCATCAGCAACTAAGTTGACGGCATGGTTAACAGCAAGATCCTTGATACCATTTTCATTTTCGCCAACAACATTTGTAAAAGGCTTACAGCTTTTATGACGTGGCTTTTGATATGTTACTTTTACTTTCTCTCCAGCTGGAGTTAGTTTTGTTTTTGAAACAGCACAACTAGATAGAATTAATATCATAATAATATTTTTCATTATTCCTCCATGATTTTTAGTTATACTAGCAAAATTGCAACGATGTTGCTTAGGTTTGTGCGTCAATTTTATCTTTTGACGAGTTTGGTGAATTAGAATATTATTTTTCTACTTTAAGACACTTGTAGGACTATAGCTCAGTTGGTTAGAGCGCTACCTTGACATGGTAGAGGTCTGCAGTTCGAATCTGCATAGTCCTACCATCTTTGATACTTTCAATTACATTGCTTGATGATTTAGTTTGCTGATACCGATATCAACTCAGCGCCAAAACATGCCTTTGGGCATCTTTTGATCGCAGGTTGTAAAGTTCGAATCTGCATAGTCCTACCATCTTTGATTTTTCTAGTAGAATTCGCTTTTTTCTCAATCTATTTATTGATTCGCTTCTCTTAAAGGCCTTCTCTTTGGTTTAGACTCTGTTTTTTCAACTGTATCCTGATTGCTCTTTGATGCGTTAACGAATGTCATTGTAAATGTTGATCCAATACCATCAATATTATTAAAGGCCTTAATATTTCCTCCGTAGAATTTCATATATTTTTTTACAACTGGAAGGCCAAAACCTGATCCTTCTTCGCCATGAGTTCCTTCGCGGTGAGTTTCATTAGTGAATGAGAAGAGGCTTTTTATCATTGACTCTGGGATTCCTATTCCTTGATCTGTTATATCCACACGGATCACTGAGTTTTGATGAGTTACCCTGACAACAACTTCAGATCCTTCTGGTGAAAACTTTGATGCATTAGTTAGAAGGTTACTAAAGACGCTGTGGCATAGTGACGAAGGCTCTGCCATGGCCTGGATACTGTGGTCATCAAATTCAACACGGATATGTTGACTCTTTTTTTCTAATCTTTTTCGGATAAGCTGAATTGAATTTTCAATAGATTCTTTTAATGGAACAGGCTCTAACTTTATATTTGATTTGCCTGACTCAATGGATTGTATTTTTCGAATATGTTGAATCAGTTCTGCCATATTTTCGATAACTCCGCTGACACGTCCTAGGTTTTGCAAGATTCCGTCTTTGTCTTTCATGGCAAGTAGGGAAGAGTCGCTTAGTAGTGAAAGGAGAGTTGTTGAGTTCGATAGATCGTGAAATAAAACGGAGAGTAAATGTTGTTTTTCTTCGAGCCTTCGCGAAAGGTCGCGACCTTCAACTTCAAGCTGTTTAATCTTAATGGCCTGATGAGTAATAACCATAATAGAACAGAGAATTAATATCATCAGCAGACTTACGAGATAGATCACTTTCTTTCCTTAAAAAACGTTTTTCTTAAAACTTCGTATTTTATGAAACCAATTAATTTTGTAGGATTTTAGCTAGCTTTATTCTCATAACCAAGTTTGAGAAGGTAAATTTAACTTAAATTAAGAATGTTTTTTCACATTTCACTAGGCCTTCCTTTAAACAGAAACGTGACTGATGATTGGAATTCAAGTAGACTTGCTGGAATGAAAGACTATCTTAATAAAAAGTTAACATCGCTGGTAATGACGCAGTTTGTTCACTACTGGTACTACTATATTGGGGCATTCATTTGTCTCTATCTAACTCACAAGATTCAAAGTGAACTTCCTTTTATTGCAAAAGATTTAGCGGAGAAAATTTCAAAAGGAATTTCTATTCCAGTGGGACATCTCTTCTTATTGGCCTTAGGAATTATTGTTTTTAGAACATCTTCACGACTTCTCTTTTTCTATCCGGCCCGTGTCTTACAAAAGATCTTACGCTTTGATCTCATGAAGAAATTAGAAAAAGTGAGTCCTTCTCGTTATAAAGAATACCCGAAAGGTCAAATCTTTCAAATTATTGGTGGAGATCTTGAGCACGTAAGAGCATTAATTGGTTTCGCTCTTTTACAAATTGCTAATATCATCATTGCTCTTTCGATCCTTGTTCCAAAGCTATTAAGTTTCAATAAAGAGCTGTTTATTGCGCTACTACCGATGCTTGTGGCGTTTGTTCTCTTCAGTGCAATTGTTTCAACGAACCGTAAATTCTATCGCCAAACACAAGACCTTCAGGGTGATGTTCAAAATATCATTATTGAAACTTACGCAGGTAAAAAGACAATTAAAAACTTCCATGCGGAAAAAGCATTTATTGATCTCTTTGCTAAGAAGTCAATGGAAGAGCTTGAGAATTTTTATGAGGCAGGCAAGCGTGTTGGCATCTCTATCCCACTTATGCCAACTGGAGTTGGTCTTTCATTAATTTGGGGTGCCTATATCATTTTTACGCAACAGCTTGGTGCATCTTCACTGATTTTATTCTCAGGTTTTGTTTATCTATTTTTAGAACCAATTATGTTCCTCGCTTGGATTGGAGTTGTCTTCACTCGCTCTGCTGGAGCGTGGGCAAGAGTAAGAGAGCTTGTTGCTGTACTTGATAAAGAGAGTGAACTTGAGACAATGCTTAAAAGAGAATTTTCTTTTAAAGAAAAAGAAGAGTCTTTTGAATTACAGCTTCCATTTTGGGACAACGATATCAATTTAAAAATTTGGAAAAATACAAAGAATGCAATTGTCGGAAAAACTGGATGTGGAAAGTCTGAGTTACTCGTTAAAATTTCTGAGGTTTTAAAGATCCAAGAAAGAAGTACGAGTTATGTCGCTCAAGATCCGTATCTTTATAATGGAACAATTCTAGAAAACTTATCCCTGGGTAGAGACTTCAATGAAGAACAACTAGCGAAAGCTTATGATCTACTGAAGATCTTTGGACTCGATTACTTAGCTTCAGATCGCAAGAGTTTGTTTAACCTTGTTGTTGGAGAAAACGGAAAGAGATTATCAGGTGGACAAATCAAGCGAGTCTCTTTGATTAAGTCATTACTTTTTGAAAGTGAGTTTATTATTTGGGACGACCCTTTCTCATCAGTTGATGTCGTGCTTGAAAGAGAAATTTTGAATCAGCTCAATGCTATGAATATTTTTGAAGGTCGCACGCTCATTATGTCGACACACAGGTACACGACAGCGGTTCAATGTGATCACTTAAGTTTAATCTGTGAAAGTGAAGGCTTAAGAGAAGAGTCAAGTGTTATCGATTTTACACAAAAACAAGAAGGAGGAATTTATGAGCACTTTAGAAAACAACTCATCTAAATTCCTAGTATATAAAGGAAGTGGTAAGTATTTATTAAGCATGGTTGTATGTCTTATTATCTCAAGTGCTCTTGGTGCAGCACTACCACAATTAATCGCAAAACTTACTGCAAATTATGAAGTCGAAGAGGTTTATCGTCAGACTCTTGGAATTATGACATTTATCTTTTTGGCAACGGCCTTAAACCGTGCTGTTTATAACCTGATTATTAATCGTTATGTTGTAGGCCTTGTTCAATTCGTCCGCACTCATTGTTACGGTAAGTGGCTCTCAAGTGTTGAGCTTCAAACATCGAAAGAAAACCGCAATGATCGCTACCCTCAAGGAGAGGTCTTAGCGCGTATTATGAGCGATACGGAAAGCCTAAGGGAGCTTGTTACTTCTGGAACTTTTGGAATTGTCATTGATATCTTCTTCGTTGTTGCTTCTCTGATCAGTTTTGTAAGCTTAAATGCAATTGCCGGAGTGTATCTTGCAGTAATCCAATTTGGAGCCTGCTTTATTTTAATTTGGTGCTCTAAGTATATGCGTGCAGTTTTCTTAAGCGTGAGAAATTCACGTGCAAAACTTTACCGCGTTGTTGCGGATCTTATTGGCGGTGTTCGTGAGAATTACTACAACCCTGCAGATCAGTATACATCGAAGAAGTCCTTATTTGTCTTTGATGAATTTCTTAAGAAGATCCTATCTTCAAACGTTTGGGACGCATCGTACTACTCATTTGCCGAGTCTCTTTTTCCAGTCTTCTTAGCTTGTGCAATCTTTATCATCCCAAATAGTGGTATTACTCAAGTCGCATTGATCTTTGCTCTAATTGATTTAATTCAGCGCTCGATTAATCCTATTAAAGATGTCTCTTCGAAAGTTGCAAATATTCAAAGAGCAGCAACAGGAGTAGGGCGTATTAATGAATTTCTTGTTGATTTAGACAAGGAAAAGTCTTCAGATATCAATACAAAAAGACGCCAGTATGATGTTGAAAAGATGCATATTGAAATCCAAAAATTTACGTATCCTGCTAAAGGTGAGAATTCAACACCCTTTACTTTAGAAGATATCTCTTTTGATTGTCGCCAAGGTGATCTTATTGGGATTGTCGGATTATCTGGAAGTGGAAAATCGACTCTCTTAAATATCATGGCCGCTAATATTATTCCTGATGAAGGGAAGGTATTTGTTGAAAATCATAGCGGAGTTAAGAAAGAGTATAATTTTGATTATATTGATGACTTCAACGAGTATCGTGAATTGATTGGGATTGTTTCGCAAGATTCGCATATCTTTTCAGAAACAGTTGAATTTAATATTACGATGGGGCAAGCAGGTTTTGGAAGTTTTGATGCTTTCTGGAGTGAAGTTTGTGAACAGATTTCTTATCTATCGAGATGGGGAATAAAGCCTGATACAGTCCTTGATCAAAATGAAATCTCACTTGGTCAAAAGCAACTTATATCGGCGATTCGCTCTTGTTACTTAAAGAAGCCTATTGTTCTATTCGACGAAATTTCTTCTTCATTAGATAGTGATCTTGAAGAAGCTCTACGTAAAATGATTCTCTTTGTTCAAAAGCAGGCCGTTACAATTATCGTGGCCCATCGAGTTGAAACAATACTTGATGCCCAACAGATTCTTGTTATGGAAGGTGGAAAAATTATTGCAAAAGGTGTGCATGAAGAATTGAAAAATAGTTCGCCGCAATATGATCTCTTTGTGAAGCAATTATCGAATTGACAAAAAAATGACGTGAACACTAATGCATTATTTCTCTTTTTTACATATAATTAGTTTAAATTGATGTAAGGAGATCATTATGTTTAAAAAATCCAAGCTAGCACTTGGCCTAGTTGCTATTTCAGCAATTGGACTAGTTGCATGTACGAGCGAAGTAAATTCAAAACCAAATTTCTTATTTAAAAAGGCACCAAATGCCACTGCAGTGATTAAGTTCAATGGCAAAGAAGTTAGTCATGATGAGCTTTTTAAAGGCTCAGAAGCAGAGTTATATGAAGCCCAATTAAAAGTATATGAACTAAAACTAGGTAAAGTTAAGGCCTATCTTTTAGAGAATTTTAAAAATGAAGACCCTGCAAGAAGTTCAATGACAATGGAGCAATTCATTGATGTTGTTATTGCTAAGGACGTAAAAGTATCTGATAAAGAAATTAACGAGTTTGCAAAAGAAAGAAATATTCCTGATGTAAATCCTCAGTTAAAAGCTAGAATTGTTGACTTCTTAAGAAACTCGAAAAAGCGTGAAGCTATCGAAGCATACTTAACTAAGAAAACGAAGAATAGCCCAGTTGAAATTTACTTAGAAAGACCTAAAAGACCACGTTTTGAAATTCCTGTGACAGGAAAAGAGCCAATGTTTGGTGGAAAGGATGCGGCCGTAGTTATTACTGAATATTCGGATTTCCAGTGTCCTTACTGTGCTAAGGGTGTTGAGATCATGAATCAGATCAAGAAGACTTACGGTAATAAGGTTAAAATTGTATTCAAGAACTTCCCATTAAGCTTTCATAAAGATGCGGCCAAAGCTGCTGAAGCGGCACTATGTGCAAATGAGCAAGCTGGTGATAAATTTTGGAAACTACACGATTCAATGTTTGCAGATCAGTCAGGACTTTCTGTTGATGGACTTAAGTCTAAAGCAAAGACAGTTGGTTTAGATCAAAAGAAATTTGATGAGTGTCTTGATTCTGGACGTATGAAAGCAGAAGTTGATGCTACAGTTAAAGAAGGGATTGACGTTGGTGTACAATCAACTCCAACTTTTTATGTGAACGGTATGCTAATTAATGGTGCACAACCATTTGAAGTATTTAAAGAGCTTATTGATTCAGAATTAGGTAAATAATTCGCATAATACATTATAAAAATAGTCGGAAAGACAGATAATTAAGAGGCCGGGGCATTTATTCCCGGCCTTTTTATATTGTGCATAATTGATAGAATAGAGGGGGTATATAATATCTTATTGCATCTAAATCGGAAAAAATATGGACGTTAGAGATTATTCAAAGAGACTTTCACAACACCGCGAGAACTTTCAGCAGACAATTGATGAGCAGAGAAAGAATTATAAACGTGAAGTAGGTGAGTTAAAAGACACTCAAGAATATCGCTTAAATAAGCAGCGTCAAGCCTATGATAACTCACTTAATAAAGTTGAAGAAAGGCAAGATCGATTCAGAGAAACGGCCACGGAAGATACAAAAAGAAAAATTGAAGAACAACAAAAAAATTATCTAAGTAAGTTAGATGGAAATAAGCGTGAGTTCGAACGCGATCGTAAGGATATTAAGGATCAATTCGATACACGTTTTAAAAATATTCGCGAAGCCTATGAGTCAAAAACATTGGCCGAAAATTCGAATATGGATCATCGTCTCTCATCACAACAAAGAAGATTCGATTCAACTATGGGCAAGATGAATGACCACTTCAATGAGACAATTGATAAGGTTTACCGTGACGCTCGTGATACGGCACACGATCATGAGTTAGAAACAAAACAAGATCGCCGTCAGTTGATATCAAATTATGAAAATGAAATCAGGGATCAATTAAAAGAAAGTGGTGAGAAACGCGCACGTCTTTATGAAAGATTTAATGATGATGTTGATAGCTTAAGAAAGAATCATAAGGGTCGAGAAGAGTCTCTTAAAGACTATCAAGAGCAGCGCATTTCAGATATGACTGCTCAAAAAGATAAGCAACTTGCTGAAAACCAAAAAAGTTTCAAGAGTTCTATTGAAGAAATCAATGATCGAAACTCAAGAAAAAGACAGGTGGAGCAAAGAGATTCTTCACAAAATGCAAAGGATCTTGAGAATCGTCATGCGAAGGAATTATATCGAGCAAGACGAGAGATGAATCAGAAGTTATCTGGTGGAAGTCGTGAAGATGTCTTCAACGATAAGTTAGAGCAAACGGAAAGGGGATATGAGACACGTATTAAAAATATTCGTGATCAAATTGATACGGATCGCTTTAATGCTGATATCCAAGAAAGACGTCGCTCACAATCAACAAAAGAAGCACTTCGTTCTCAAAAACAAAAATCATCTGAGTATATTGCTGATCTTGAAAAAGATATGGCCAAGTTTAAGAGTGATACTCTAAGTGATATTAATATTGAGCTTAATAAAGATGTTGAAGAGCTACAAGGTAACTTCAAGCGCCAAGTAAAAGAAAAAGAGCTAGAAGCTTATAATGATAAAAAGCAATCAAAGAAAATTCTTGAAAGACAAAGAGCACAGTTTGGCGAGACAGTTCAAAAAATGAGTGATCGAAATACGGAAGCTGTTTCTCAGATGCAGGCAGACTTTGCGGATGAATCAAAGAAATTTATTCAAGATACTCATATGAAGCATTCTCAAGAGATGCAAGAAGCAAAAGAACACTTTATTGAAAGTAAGGATAAGCTTGCTAAGTCACTAACACAGAAGATCGAACAATTAGAAGAAACAAACGATAAGTTAATCTCTTCTTATGAATCAAAGTTAAACAGACTTAAGAAAGCAAATGCAAAAGAGATTGAAAGAATTCGATTAACTCAAAGTCTAGAGTCTAATCAACTAAAAGAAGAAACGAGAAATGCAATAGCATTGAAAGATCGTGAAAATCACAGTAACCTAGCTAACTTGAGAGGTGAGTTCGATAAGAGGCTATCTCAGGTTAAACAAAGAGCAGACATTCAAGTTAAAAGAATGGTAGAGTATTATGAAGATATGATTGCTCGAGAAAGAGATGAGTCGCAGAGAAAGTATGTTTCCAAAGTTACTGAACTTGAGAATCAATACAATACTCTTTATGAGAACTCAAAACTTGAAAGATCAAATCTAATTAATCAGTATGAAAACCGTATGGAAGAAATTCGTGCGGCAAATGCTGAAGCTTTAGAAGAGAGATCGAGTGAAATTCGTGGCGGTATGTTTACGGATCAACAAGAGTCTCGTAAAGCTTAATTATTAAAAAAAGAAAAAGCTTATAAAAATTCAGGGAGAGATAATGGGAATGGGCAAAGTCCGTCGTGCTAAAATTGTTGCGACATTAGGGCCGTCATCAAATACTGTAGAAATGATTGAGAAATTAATCATTGCAGGAGTAAATGTAACAAGAGTAAATATGAGTCACGGTACTCATGAAGCTCATGCCCAGCTTATTTCAAATATTCGTCAGGCTTCAAAAAATATTGGAAGAGAAGTAGCTGTTCTTATCGACCTTCAAGGTCCAAAGATTCGTACAGATAAACTACCTAATGGATTACAACTTAAAAACGGTGAAACATGGGTTATTGGACCATCTTCTAAACAAGCGGACTACCCTGAATATAAAGACTGCTATATCCCTACTATCTATGAAAAACTTGTTGATGATTGTCACGATGGTGCAAGAATTCTATTTGATGATGGAAAGCTAATTGCGAAAGCGATAACACGAGATCGTGATGTTTATAAAATTGAAGTTATCGTTGGGGGAGAGCTAAAGTCTAATAAAGGGATTAATCTTCCTGATTGTGAAGTATCTGCTCCTGCATTTACTGACAAAGATGAAGCAGACTTAATGTTTGCTCTAAAACATAATATTGATTATATCGCTCTATCTTTTGTACGTAAGAAAGAAGATATTATGACGGTAAAGGCTTTACTTCATAAATTAAAAGTTAGAGTGCCAATTATTTCTAAGATCGAAAAACCTCAAGCATTAGATAATATTGAAGAAATCCTAGATGTTACTGATGTTATTATGGTAGCTCGTGGAGATATGGGTGTTGAAGTTGGAAACCATTTAGTTCCTTCAATCCAAAAAGAGCTCATTCAAAAATGTAATGACCGCATGATTCCAGTTATTACTGCAACACAGATGCTTGAGAGTATGACTGATGCTCCAACTCCGACAAGAGCAGAGGCAAGTGATGTTGCAAACGCTATCTGGGATGGAACTGATGCTGTAATGCTATCTGGAGAATCTGCATCGGGGATGTATCCTGTTGAAGCCGTGCAGATGATGAATGATATTATTTTTGAAGCGGAGAAGACTCCTAAAGAGCGTCCGCTGTTAAGAAATATTGACTTGTCTTCAGTGAACTCATCTGTAATGGTTGCCGCTTCAATGATTGCAGAAAAAGTTGAAGCTAAGAGAATTCTGGCCGTAACAGAAGGTGGAAATTCTTGTCGTAAGGTTTCGATGTTTAGGCCGCAAACTCCTGTTGCTGGTGTAACTCATAACCTTCGTACAGCAAGACGCATTTGCTTATACTGGGGAGTTTACCCATATCTTGTTGATGAAGAGGTACAAGATACTGGCTCATACGTTAAGTATGTTGTTAACCAGGCAAAGGAGAGAATGGGTCTTTATAATGGTGACAAAGTTGTTGTGACGCTAGGTGATGGGAAGATCTTCTCGAAAGGATATTCTAACTCTGTTAAGGTTGAGATTATCAAAGAAGCTCCTCACGAAGATGCTAATAAAGATACTTTTGAAGTTGCAGAAGATAAAAAAAAAAGAATCCTGCTAGATCATAATATCTGCTCTACTTGTCAGAATTGTGTTTCAATTTGCCCTCATGAGATTTGGGTTGCAGATAAGAAGACAAAACTGACAAAGCTTAATAAGGATCAAATTGGACATTGTACGCTTGATTACGAATGTATTCGAGTCTGTCCAACTGGTGCAATTGAGATTATCGACAAGTCATGATCAAAAAAGACGACATTCAAAATATTTTAAGAACTCTAGATCTTGAAGTTTGGGGTGTCGTCACTGAATCTAAACCTAAATCATTAGAACGTTTCAAAGCTTGGATTAAAGATGGACTTCATGGCGCTCTTGGCTACCTCGCCGATGAACGCGCTATCAAAAGAGAAGATCTCAAAAATTATTATCCTGATATTAAGTCAACACTAGTTATCGCTTTTGATTATTCTCACATAGCTCGTAGTGCAAAGAAGTTTTATGAGAGTGGTGAGAGCAATGGGCTTAAAATAGCTAATTATGTAGTGGGCTTCAAGGGGCGCGATTATCACTATGAAGTGAGAGATAAGCTTCAAGCAATTGGAGAAGAGCTGCAGAAGCTAGATCCTGAGCTAGATTTTAAGTTCTCTCTTGATACCCAACCAATTCTAGAGCGCGACTTTGCCTATCAGTCAGGGCTAGGTTGGTATGGAAAGAATTCTATGCTAATCAATCGCCACATTGGAAGCTACTTTATCATTGGCTCACTTCTTTTAAATAAGGAAGTAGAAGCACCTAGTGAGAAGTTTGAAACAGATCACTGTGGCCAGTGCACGCGTTGTGGTGATGCATGCCCAACGGGTGCAATTGATATCGATAAAAGAACGATTATTGCTGATAAGTGTATTTCAACTTTCACTATTGAACATTTTAAAGAAGTCTTTCCTCCAAGTGGGATCGAAAATGCAAATGGTGAAATCTTCGGTTGTGATATTTGTCAGGATGTATGTCCATGGAATAGGCGACTGGAAAGAAAGCTTGAGGCCGACTCAACTGCCTTCAAAGAAAATGGGAAACAATTCATCGACTTCTTTTTAATGAGACCCCTAGAAGATATCTTCTGCGATCTGGAAGAAATGAGTAATCGTGAATACCGTCGTATCTTCAAAGGTACTCCACTTGAACGTACTGGAAGAGTGGGAATGCTTAAGAACCTAAGGCTTTACTTGAGTTTAAAGTAGGTACAAATCGTGACATTCCTATAAGTTTAGCTCTTGTAATTTTAGTGAGATAGAGCTTATGAATACCTTTTAAACACTGAAAATCTTATATGCTTCATGGCTTTGAAGCACAAATGCTTCATCCGTATGGTAATTTATTTCATCAATTGTTATTTATCCTGCAACAGAAATTGTGTCTAACAGGAGATTATTATGTCTAAGAAATTACTACTGAGTTTCTCGGCCCTTATGGCCTTGAATACATATGCGAACTATGAAGCTAAGTCACCGAATGTTGCTGATTTAAAGAATAAGCTACAGATCCAGATAAAAGAGATTAAAGAGCTTAAGAAGCTAACGACTGGAATCGGTATCGACTTTCGTGGCGATGTTGAAGGAAATGGCGGAGATGTTTTAGTTTGTAATGATGGAAAGTATGTAGAACTTCTAGATATTTATGAAGGTCGATATAACTTTAGTATCTACTCACGTCCTGTTGATGGAAGTTGGAAAATTGATTTAGGATCAGATGAGCTTTCTGTTGAAGAAAAAGTGTTCTATGCATTAAATAAGATTAAAGACTCAGATATTAAACGCTTCCAAATTTATTCAAAATGGGCGACTGAATTTTTTGATAATATCATTTATGTGAATGATGAAGCAGACCCATTCACTGTAGAACTTCCTGATATTTCTGATTCTGGAAATGTCATCTTACCAAAGAATTGTGAATTAAAACAAATTGCCATACAGAGAGATGATAGACTTGGAAATGGAATAAGTTATTATATTGATTCAAGGTATTGGAAGGCTTTAGATAATAATCATAAAGCTGCATTGGTTTTACATGAAGTTATCTACCGTGACTTTAGAACACAGCCAGAAGAGAAAGATACCAATTCGATGGCAGCAAGATATTATAATTCATTACTAGTTTCAGATCGAATTGATCATTACTCTAGTGACTCTAGATTATATAATGAACTTTTAAACACTTTAGGTGCATATCAAAAAGTAGATAAAGATGGAAAACCGAGAAATCAAGATGAGTCTTGTGTTGTTACACGTGATACATATTTTAATGGAAAGAATCTAGTATGTGGTGTTAACGAAGAGATATATTACTTAGATGCAAATGAAGAGTTACCAATTCAACTTGATTCAAAAATCAAGCTAAAAGCAGATAAAACCGGCTTTTATAACATTACAGGTGATGATTCAAAGATTAGAATTAAAAGTAAACTTTCTACTTATGGTGAGTTCAATAATATTAAGTTAAATGCCACAACATACACTTATGGTTCATGGACCACTAGTTCTGAAAATGGCCCTAATGGTTTAAAATTCTCTGGAATGAATGGGTATGATAATTTCTATAATTATTCATATGACTCAAAAAAAATTGAAGATTGTACAACTTTACGCAAAAGACATTTTCCTAATCAATGTAACCTATATGATCTTAAAAATGGTAAAAGAATTGAAACTTACTTTTATTCAGAGCTGAATATGCCATTTGATATGGGGCAAGTGGAAATCGAAAGCTTAAATGAGAAAGTTACTTATAACGTGGTTAATGATCTTTATAAGATCTCAAATTTAGAAGATACAAGAATTACAAAATTTCCTAAGTTAATTAATTGTATGTATGTTTCAGCTGATCCAAAAAACTCTACGTACTTTATGGAAAATGGTCTTCCTCGCTATGTTGTTTTAGAAGAGGACTATTTAAACAATTACAGTAAAGAGCTCATTCTAAAAAAAGGTGAGATTGTTGAAGTGACAAAAGATGGAAATTTCCTAATTAACGATAAAGTTTATAATAATGGTCCCTATACTTGTATTGGTAAGATGTAGGTCAGTATGAATCAAGCACAAATCTTTCTAAATAAGAAATTTGATTCAATAAAAGCTAAGAACCCTCATTTTTCAATGAGGGCCTTTGCAGATAAGGCCGGTGTTAACTCTGGTGCAATGAGTGGTATCCTTAAGGGAAAGCGAATTGTTGGAAAAAACCTTGCTTTAAAAATAGCGAAAAACCTTAATCTTAATGATAGTGAATTTAGAGACTTCACAAACGAGTACTTTGTCGAGTCCAAACAAGAAAGAGATATGAAGACATCTTATGAGCACGCTCGTATTGAGATGGATTCTTATCGAATTATTAGTCAATGGCAGCACCTTGCGATTATGAATCTTATAAACTGTATCGATTTTGTTAATGACTCAAGTTGGATAGCAAAGCGACTTGGTCTTAGTGAAAATGTTGTGAAGGAATCGCTTCAAAGACTTCTTGAATTAGGGATGTTGATTGAAAATGAAGAAGGCAAGCTAGAGAGAAGCCAAAAACGCTTAAAGACGAGTGATAATGTTCGAAATGAGTGCTTACAGCAAGCACATCGTGATAGCTTCCGTCTTGCTCAAGAAGCAATGGAGAAAGTAGATGTTGATAGACGTGATATTACTGCTGTAACGATGGCAATTGACCCAGAGCTTATGCCACATGCAAAGAAGCGTATTCGTGAGTTCTTAGTTGAACTCTCTGAAGAATTAGAGTCGGGAGAGCTAACAGAGGTATATAAAATGGGTATACAGCTCTATCCACTTACAAAGTTAGAGAAGAGTTCTAACCAATAATCTAATTACAAAATATCTACTACTAAAGGGCCATCTTGTAATGGCCCTTTTTTATTGTAACTATTATATGTTTCATCAGTTTGAAGCACTTGTGCTTCAGGTCTATGGCGTTTTTCCTTTTGGATTGTTAATTATTTCTTCAATACAAATTTATGGGAGAAATCGATGATAAAAAAAATACTAATATATATAACTTTTTCTTTTACTGGTCTCATTGCAAATGCAACGATTAATCATTTAACTAGTGAGCATGGATTAAGCTTAAATGGAAATGTATTAGGTAATGGCGCAGATGTTGTTATCTGTGAAGACCAGTCGTCAGTTACATTACTGGATGTTTATGAAGGTCAAAATCATTATAACATTTTTTCTCGCCCAATTGATGGACCTTGGATTTTTGAGTTAGGTGATGAATCAATAGGTTTTGAAGAGAAAGTTTACTTTGCTCTTAACAAGATAAAAAAGATCGATACAAAAAGGTTTCAACGATATATTCAATGGGCGAAAGATTTAATTAGTAGTAGTACTTTTATAAATGATGGAAGAGAAGTTTCTATTATTGATCTTGTTGATATTTCAGACTCTGGAAACTTATTTCTCTCGCAAGACTGTAAAGTAAAGCAAATTGCTGTTTATAATTCTGACTATGTCTATTCTATTGATAAAAGATATTGGCAAAAACTTGATGAAAATAACAAAGCAGCTTTGATTTTACATGGAATAATTTATCGTGACTTTAAAAGTCATCCTGAAATGAGACATCAAAATTCAATCGCTGCTAGATACTACAATTCTTTATTAATAACTGATCGTATAAACTTTTATACTCAAGATGATAGAAGATATCATCAGCTACTTAAAGGAATGAATTACTTCTTAAAGTAGCCCAATCCTCTTTGCATGCTTCTTGATAAAACTTCCGGCCATATCTGGAAGATGGTGGCCAAGCTTACCTGGCTTCTCCATTGTTACAGTATTGCCAAGGTTCTCTAAAATCTTTGCAAAGTTTTCCATTCCTTCTTTTCCAACAACCACATCATCTTCCCCTGAGATCAGATGCACTTTGTGTCCTGTTAGAGTTAGGTGAAACTTTTGATCTTTGATCCAAGGAAACATAATTTCTGGTGCTAAGTGTTTTGAGACAAGTTCCGCTCGTGCTTTAACTGTCGCTTGGTAAAATGGCGTATCAAAAACGTGGGTAACACCTTCTGGTGGAACGCCAAAGCCAACACCGCAGTGGTATACATCAAGGCCTTCAAAATAGTTATTTTGAACCGCTAGAATTGAAGTAAGGGCACCGAGAGAGTGTCCTCCAACGAGAAGTTTATTTTGTTGATTTGGATAAGCTTCTTTTAATTTATTTAGTGCATGGATAAAAATCATTGGTGCGTCATTTTTAAAGTCTTCAAACGAAGCAACATCATGAAAAGAGCCTGTGAAATGACCTGGTTGGTCAAAAATCACCGCAGGGATTCCATCATCGCAAAGTTTCTGGGCCCATGAGAAAATACTGATCTTGTGAGACGTGTAACCATGAGTAAAGATCGCATAACCGGTATCTTTTAGCTTCTCACTAGGAGGTCTAAAGAGGAGGGCGTTAACCGTTGTTGATCCTTGAGTTAAAATAATTTTATCGATACTTAAAAACTTTTCATTCATAGAAGACATCATAATTAAAGATATCTCAAATTAAAATTAAAAAACTTTTTAATTTTCTATTGACGAAAGAAACATAAACCATTAATTTAATGGAACCAAATCATTTATGCCCTGATAGCTCAGTTGGTAGAGCAAAGGACTGAAAATCCTTGTGTCCGTGGTTCGAATCCGCGTCGGGGCACCATAAAAAAGCTACTTCTTTGAAGTAGCTTTTTTTTTGCCTATTTTTCACCTTATCGTACTAAAATAAGTTCATGCAAAAAGTTTTTACCGTTTTTGAAGAGCACGGCCTGGGCCTGGAAAGGGATAACAAAGTTCGTCTTGTAGATCATAATAATAAATGGCGTGATGTCTTCAAGTTTGAATCTAATCGAATCGTTGAATCATTAAATATTAATTCGTTAAAATTGCACCACTGCGGAAGCACTGCAATTCCAAATATTGTCGCAAAACCAATACTTGATATCGTTGGTGAGATTTCTTGTTTAGAAGAGTTAGATAAAAAGAAAGATTTACTTGAGAAGCTCGGTTACGAATATAAAGGTGAATATGGGATCGAAGGTAGGAGATACTCTGTTCTCTATAACTTCGAAAAGACAAAAGGGTTTTGTCATCTTCACATCTTTGAATCAGGTAGTAAGGAACTTAAAGACCATATTATTTTCAAAGATTATCTTATTTCCAATCCAAGTGCAGCATTGAGATATGAAGAGCTTAAAAAATCTTTGGATATACCAAGAAGTGAATACTCAAATGCAAAAACAGAAATTATCTCAGAGCTATTAAAAGAGGCATATAAAGAAAGGAGTTCTCTTTATGAAGACAAAAGAATTATATAACCCATTGGTGGGGTTTCTTATTGGCGAGTGGGATAATGTTAGCTTTGAAATTTCAAATGGAAAAGAAGTCAAAAGAGAAGTTTATCCTGAAACGATGGTTGGTAAGAGTGAGCATGTCATTACAATCACGGCGCATGGGTTTAGAGACGGAAAAGATTTAACTAAGGATATGTGCCTAGAAGTTAAAGGTGAAAAAGTTATCATGTCACAAGGACCTTTCAGAGCAGAGGGGATTGTTAAGGGGAATGTATATTATCTAGAGGGGAAACATGAGGAGATGATTTTTAAGTTTAGGCTTTATACTATGGGAGATAAGTATGTTTTTCATAGGGAAACATGGATAAATGGAAATATTCAAAAAATGGATATGTCTTATCTTGTAAGAAAGAAGTAGTATGAAATTTTATGAAGCACAAGACTATCAAGATAAAGTGAATGAAATTTTTAAGGACTTAGAGTCTGAGCTATCTCAACATCTTGTTAATGTTCGAATCATTCATATTGGAGCATCATCAATCCCTGGTGCTGTCTCAAAAGGAGACTTAGATGTTTTTGTTGGCGTGGATAAGAAAGACTTCGAATCAAGTTTAGTAACAATTAAGAACCTTGGCTACGTTGAGAAAGAGGGCTCTTTAAGAACTCCTCAGCTTTGCATGCTGATTACAGAAAAATATAATCATGATGTAGCAATCCAGTTAGTGGAGAATGGAAGTGAATTTGAAGACTTTTTGAAATTTAAAAAAATATTGTCTACCAAACCTTCTCTCGTTGAAGAGTATAATGAGCTCAAACGAAGTTCTTCTCATCTTAATGAAGATGAATATAGAAGCAAAAAATCGAAATGGGTTGAAAGTCTATTGAAAAGCCTCATGATGGAATAAAAAGAATCAAAGGCCCTATTTATAGAATATGCATTCCAGGTGCTCTTCCTTTACGTACGGCAAGTGAAAAGTACCTGGAACAAAAGATTAGGCCAATGTTATTTTAATCTTCTTCATTCGGCCTTCACCAATTGAGACTGTTTTAACTTCTTTATGCTTATCAAGGTGTTGATGAACAAGTCTGCGATCTGATGCGTTTAATGCTTTTAGTGTTACTGGCTCGCGAGAGTCTAGAACTTTAGCTGTCTCACGCTCAACCATCTTAATAAGACTGTCTTCCTGACTCTTTACACCCTTACACTTGAAATTTAGTCTAACTTCTCTAGGAACTTCAACACTGTTGTAAAGGTGAAGTCTTGTCAGGTGCTCAAGAGCTTGGAGTAGTTCATTATTATCTCTTGTTAACATTTTCTCATCTGCTCCAGAAAAGAAGATCTTAATATCCTTTCCATTAAATGAGAACTTTGCAAATAGCTTCAAGTTTGCCTTTTTAATAAGATTAATTAGAAATGGCATCACGATTTTTTTATACGTTGGCCTAAGGCTATAAGTGAACTTTGTAAGCCTCTTTCCAAATAAGAAGAACTTCTTGCGTCCCTGTGTCGATTCATCAAGGCTTAGTTGTGAATCATACTTTATCTTAAAGAATGCAAGAGCGGCTGCCTTCGCACTTTCTTGAGAGTCTGCTTGAATCGTAAACGTTGGTGTATTTGGTTTCTTTTCTATTTTCTTAATCGGTTTTGTAACTGGCCTAACAGCTACTTCAGTTGTCTTCTTATCTCTTTCTGAAGTTTTCTTCTTTACATTATTTTGGGCTTTTTTGCGTAGAGGTTTCTTGCGCTGATCTTTTTGCTCTTGTGTTAATGGTTTGCCAGTTGTTCTATCGACAACTTTAAAAGTTTTGCGGTCAATGAATGGCTTTTTTGAAAGATTTTTCGATATATCTTCTGGGCCAACGTCTAACTTTGGAATTTTATCACCAATAAAATCTTGAATAGGATCTAGGTATTCACAGTCATCAAATGAACAAAAGCTTATTGCTTCTCCTTCGCAGCCTGCACGACCTGTTCGACCAATTCGGTGAACATAATTTGCGGCATCTTGTGGAAGATCGTAATTGATAACAAGATTAACATCTTTTATGTCGAGACCTCTTGCTGCAACATCTGTACAAACAAGGATTGTCGTCTCTTTCGATTTAAAGTCTTTGATAAGCTTTGTTCTCTTAACTTGAGAAAGGCCACCTGAAATTGCCTTTGCTTTGAAATCCATTGCGATCAGCCATTCAGCAACTAAGTGTGTTTGAAATTTAGTATTACAGAAGACTAGGGCGTATGCATCTTCGTGATTTCGTATGAGGTTGACAAGAAGTCCCATCTTCTCATTTTCATTAATCATCGCTAGCTTATGATCGATGTGATCAACAACCATATTGTCTTCATTTAGCTTGATCTCAATTGGAGTTGAGTTGAACTTGTAGGCCGTATTTAGAACTGCCATATTAGTCGTGGCCGATACCATGATTAATTGTCTATCATCTGGCATTTGGCCAAGTGTGTATTCAATATCTCTTTGGAAGCCCATGTCAAATAATCGATCAGCTTCATCAAATACGATTCCGTAAGTGCGATCAATGAGGACGGCCTTTTGCTTAAGTAGGTCTACTAAACGTCCTGGGGTTGCAATAATGATATGAGCACCTTTGTTTATTTGCTCTTTTTGCTTTTCGAGGCTTTCACCACCAATAACGCAAACTGTTTTAATTCCAGAGTCACTACCTAGATCTTTAAAGACCTTTGCTGTTTGTTGCGCTAGCTCTCTTGTCGGAGAAAGGACAACGTAATGAACCTCATCAACTTCCACGAGGTCATCATGAATGATATGTTCGATGATCGGGATTGCAAATGACGCAGTCTTTCCAGAGCCTGTTTCAGCAAGAGCAAGTATGTCTTTACCTTCTAAAATTGGATCTATTGTTAGTTCTTGGATGGCGCTTGCTGTTGTGAATCCACATTTTTTGATGGATTCAAGGAGGCCTGCGCTTAAATTAAAGTCTTCAAATGGTATATTATTTGTCATAGCAATCAATATACGTTAAACGACGCACTAATCTAAGTAATTTCTTAAATTTAATTGTATTTACTGCGTTTAAGTGCTTGTTTTTGTCTTTTTTAGTTCACTTAGTACAATTGAATGCCATTGCTTAAACAGGACTTCTTGTTTTACAGGGTACTTCTTATCACTAAGATACATGCTTTCAATTCTGTTGGTTTCAAAATATGAGAATTTATTTTCTTTGGGATTCCAGGCCACAAGAGTTCTACTTTTCGAGAAGTATCCTATGCTAATAGGCCATACAGTAAAGGTTTTTATTTTATTCTGTTTTTTTAGAGAGTAATTAATTCTAATAATTTCTCCATTTTTTATTGCTTCTCTAAACTCAGAGAGATCTTCGTTCATAAGCTCTTTTGAAGGTGGTGGCCCGACTCTAAGATAGTTATAATTGGATTCTTTTGTCATTGATTTAGGAAGAACTTCAGAGACCTTGGAGAGAACTGTTTTGCATGGAGAAACTAGTGATATGTCACCAAAAGTTTTTACCCAGTGAAGTCCTAGCATTAAGACTTCAATTTCATCTTGAGTGAACATAAGTGGAGGCAGAAAATAACCTGGTTTTAGGATATAACCAACACCTGCTTCACCTTCAATTCTGGCCCCTTGTTGTTTTAGGGTTTCAATATCTCTATATAAAGTTCTTATGCTGATATCTAATTCATCAGCAAGTCTTGATCCAGTTACGGGATATTGGTTTTGCCTTAAGACTTGCATCAAAGTTAATAATCGTTCAGTTCTTGTCATGAAAAGTCTCCTGCCATTTTTTGACAGTAGCATGTGATAAAGTAGAAAAAAAGGAGATATGTATGATTTCGCCAAATTTGATAATACTTTACGTCGATGACCCTCTTAAAAGTAGTGAGTTTTATCGAGTATTATTAGGCCAGGAACCTGTTGGATTTCCAAGTTACCAATGTTTTGAACTTGAGAATGGCCTGAATTTAGGTCTCTGGTCAACAAAGGCAAAGAACTTTGTATCAGGGGGAGAAGGGCATAGAACAGAACTAGCTTTCCAAGTAGAATCAGAAGATAAAGTGAGGGAGCTTTATGAACAATGGAAATCCAATGACGTTAAAATCGAGCAAGAGCTTGAGGTAGCAGTTTTCGGTTTAACATTTGTGGCCGTTGACCCTGATGGTCATCGAATTAGAGTCAATTTATCAGATAGTTAAATACTTGTTTATAGGCTAGGGATGCAATAATTAATATCGTCTGGGCTACCATTAAAAGCCGAAGTTTACCGACTTCGGTTTTCCCCTTTTTATACTGTCGTATTTCAAACTTTATAACACCTATTCGTTATTTAAAATTTGTATTCTCCTGAGTCTTTGTTTTATAACTATAATTACTTATGAAAAAAATTCTCTTTTTAGGACTTGGACATTTAGGACAGCACTTTCTTTCGCAAAATAAAATACACGAAGTAATTGGGACAAGAAGAAAGTCAGATGAATTAGAAACTAACCTCATCGAATTCTCTTTAGGTGAGAGCTGGAAAGCTTCAAAGGACTTTGATGTTATTATCATTTCTTTTCCACCTGTCGAAGAATACTCTCTTAAACTTCAAAAACTATTAGATGATTTAGGGCCATTAAATAAAGTTATTTTTATTAGTTCGACTTCGGTTTTCGGCACAGGCCAGATAAATGAAGATAGTATGAAAGTTGGTCATACAAGAAATGCTAAAGAGCTTATTGAGTGCGAAAAATTGATATCACAGTTGGATGATTATGTAATTGTCAGGCCAGGTGGCCTTATTGATAGTAAACGCCATCCAAAATTCTTTTCTAAGAAAATGTCAAAGCTATCAAAGTCAAAAACTAATGTTAATCTAGTTCACACAAGTGATGTTGCTGCATTTTTACACTACGCAATTGGTCACAATATTATTAATGAAGATTTTAATCTGGTTTGCGATGATCATCCTACTAAAGAGGAATTCTATCGTAGCTTTAATTCGGCGATATCTTTTGATTCAGAAAATTCAGAACTTCGAATAATTGATAATTCTAAGAGTAAAAATACTGGTTTTACTTATCATTATAGTAATCTTTCTTGGTCTAAACTATAATAATTAAAATTTTTTAGATATAGTGAGGCCACAATGAATATTAGAACGCCTAGTCTGTCAGACGTAGATAAGTTATTTCAAATCGAATTAGAAAACTATGGTGAGCAAGAGGCGACTGAGAAAGAAACTTTTCAGGCCCTAGTTGAATTTCCAGAAGACTATATCGGCTATGACCTTAAGGTACTAGTAGATGCAGAGGTAATCGGATTTTATTGTACCGTGGAAGAGGACGGAAATATCGAGCTAGTTGATATTGCAGTCTCAAAAGATTTTCAAGGAAGGGGTCATGGCTCAACGTTACTTGAAGAATGTTTAAAAAATCATGCTCAAATGCCTTTATCTTTGACTGTTAGAGAAGATAATTATTCGGCAATTGCTTTATATAAGAAATTTGGTTTTAAACAAACTGAAATCGAGAAAGATTACTACGATGATTGTAATGGCCTGCGATTTGAGAAAACAGATTTATAAATAGGAATAATATGAGTAAGAAAGTAAAAATTTTTGTAGCTGAACAATATGATCCATATTTTAATCTCGCGACAGAGAATTGGATTTTTAACGATATGGACACGGATTCTCATGTTCTCTTTCTTTGGCAAAATGATGAAACTGTTGTCATTGGAAAGCACCAAAACCCGTGGACAGAGTGTATTACAAGTAAGATGGAAGAAGACGGGGTGAAACTTGCTAGACGCCAAAGTGGTGGCGGGGCGGTTTTTCATGATCTTGGAAATACTAATTTCACTTTCATGTCATCTAAAGAGTCATACGATAAGGACGCCAATAATAAGATCATTACAAATGCTTTAAAAACGTTTGGGGTTGAAGCCTTTGCTAATGGAAGAAATGATATTGAAGTGAAAATTGCACAAGAAGAAGGATCAAGAAAAATTTCTGGTTCGGCCTTTAAGGTAAAGAGAGATCGAAGCTTTCATCATGGAACACTTCTCATTAATGCTGATCTAAGTAAACTTGCTAACTACTTAAACCCTAATAAGAAAAAACTAGAGTCAAAGGGGATCAAGTCAGCACGTGCACGTGTGATGAACCTTTCTGAACTTAACTCTGAAATCAATCATGAGAGTCTTTCAAAGGCTATTGTTGAAGAGTTTTGTCGTTTCTACGATGCCCAAACACAGGTAGAGGTTTTAAACTACGACTTCTTAAAGTCTGTTCCTAAAGTTAATGAATACTATGAGGAATTAAAGGATTGGAATTGGCTTTACGGGAAAACGCCGAAGTTTAATCATCAATTTGATGAACGCTTTGACTGGGGTGGTGTTGAAGTTCATATAAATTCAAATAAAGGAATAATGGAAGAGGTGACAATCTTTAGTGACTGCTTACACCCACCTTTAATTGAGTCTTTTGCTGAAAAACTAAAAGGCATTGCTTATGATGTTAATGCTGTTCAAGATACCTTGAATAAACTTAAAGAGGACTTTCAAGATCATCATAGTGAAGTGGATGATTTTTCCAACTGGCTTGTCACAAATATCAAATAAATTTGTATGGAGTATTAATAATTGAAAGACATATATATTTTAAAAGATAATTTAAAGACATGCTTTAGGGTAAGTGGAGCAGAATCTGGGAAACCTGTCCTTTATATAAATGGTGCAGGGATGAGTGGAAGTTTAAATTTCTATCAAGAAGACCTTTTGGATAATAATATCAAGCTTTATTCGATTGATAGGCCAGGCTTTGGTCTGTCGGACTTCAATGAAGATAAGTCTTTTTCTAGTATCACTGAATCAGTAGAATTGTTATTAAGAGAGCTTAAGTTAGATCAGATTGACGCTATCGCATTCTCTCAAGGTGCGCCTTTTTTGTACCATATGTGCTTGCATGGGATTGTTAAAAAGGCCGTCATAGTTTCTGGTCAAGATGATCTACATTATAAAAGTACTTATGAGTTACTTGATGAGAATACGAAAGGTTTTGTTAACTCTGTAAGTAGTGGCCAATTAACATGCGATGAATTTCAAAAAACTTTCAATCTGGATGGTTTTATAGAGTTCGTTATTGGAACATCTTCTGAAGTCGATAAGAAGGTCTATACGCAAGATTCATATAAGAAGATGTATGGCGAATGTCTTCAAGAAGGGATTGGGAGTTCATTTGAGTCTTATTATCAAGACCTATTTATGTGCTTATCTCCTTGGGGCTTCAATCTTGAAGAAGTTACAACAGACGTATTCCATCTATATGGGAAACATGATTATAGCCCAGTTCATTCACCAGATTTTGGAGAGACTCTTACTCAAAGAAATTCTAATTTTACAGCTGAAGTAATTGATAGTGTTGGTGGAGCCTTGATTTGGACTCATGGCAGTTATATTTTGAAAGGGTTATGCTACAATTAGGTCATGAAATATCTCATTACTTTAGCGACTCTTATTTTTTGTCTAAGCTGCCAATCGAAATCTGAAGTTGACTATGACCAATACATAAAAAAGTGCAATGGTAATAGTTGTTGTGAAAGCTCTATACGAAATGCCAAGGCCTCTGAATCTATCATTATTGAAGAAGGTAAAAGTTGTCCTGCTGGATATCGTATTGAGATGCAAAAGTGTATTGGTAGCAAACGGTGGTGTGTCGAAAAAAAATGAAGAATAAAAAGGGCCAACTTAATTGGCCCTATATATTCTTAGTAAGCAAGAATTAGTGATTCAACAGGATCAATACATGACTCGAGAATAGTCATATATAGATATTCTTGTTTGTCATTATCGTATTCAGCAAGAGTTTCATTATTAAGTCCGTACATAGTACATGAGATATTTACAAATGCTCTGCCTTGTCTAACTAGTTGGAAATTTTCAAATTTAAGCGATGAGTTTAAATGACGATAATCTTTAGTCTTTCCATCTAGTGCTTTCAGAAGATCTGCATCAAATGAATCAGCTGAATCTTTCCAAGTATAGGCTTCGTATGAAATTGTACACTGATCACCGCTGCAGTTCATCCCTTGTGCATACCAATTTATATCGCCACCACAGTATGTATCCATACAAATATCACCCATGTAGTCATTGATATCTTTTGTTTCTGATTTGGATAGAAAATCAGACTGAGCTGAGACAGCTGTTGATAGTGAAATTAAAACTAGAAAAGATAGAAGACCTTTCATTTATTACTCCCTGCAAAATTTTTGTTTTATGTTTAAATAGCGAAAGTGACATGATGTGCAAAGGTACTAGATAATATTTACTTACAAGGGCCTAGAGGGTTTTGATTGTAAAGTATTGAAATTTAACAATCTAAATGTGTACGTTTTAAAATTTTATGATATATTCTGCGTCCTTATGAATCATTATGAGTATAAAGAATATTCGCAAATCTCTGATGAGGTCTTCGAAATCGTTTCCCAGACGAATTCTCAGATCTTTAGTACGCCGTATTGTGTCGACAGAATGTACTCAAAAACAAAAGACTGCACTAAGTTTCTTGCACAATTTTACTTTGATGGCAGCCAGCCAATCGCCTTTAAAGTTGGCTATGATTGTGGTGATTATTTCTACAGCTGGGTAGGTGGTGTTGTGCCATTTTATCGTGGTCAAAAATTAGCGACAAAATTGATGGAGAGGCAACATGAGTGGGCCAAAGAGCAAGGCTTCACAAAGGTTCGTACTCACACTGATGCTCGCTATCCAGAAATGATTGAACTCAATGAAAAATTTGGTTTTAAGTTAATTGATACTAGAATCAAAGAAAATCATATCGAACAGCTAATTCTAGAAAAAAACTTATAGTCATACTTAGAGTTTACAAAAACCTAACATTCAAATCCCATACTAAGGATATTATTTTTTTAATTTATTTTTAAAAAGGGATATCAATGAAATTTATATCAATCTTAAGTGCACTTATACTTACTCTTTCATCTTTTGCAGAAACTTCTCTTCAAGATCGACTTAACGAAAGAAAAGAGAAGGCCAATAAAAAGCGCTCTGTTGAAGTAACTAAGGTTATGGATGAAGCCCTTAAACATCTTAAAGATTCTGGAATTGTCGAAGAGAGTGTGAAAAAAGGCACTAAAGTTCCGAGTTTTAAAATTGGTGGGAAAGATATTAGTGAATATTATAAGGATGGAAATATCATTGTAAGCTTCTACCGTGGAAGTTGGTGTCCATACTGCATGATTCAACTCAAAGAGTATCAAAAGTATTATGAAGAAATTCAAAATAAAGGTGCAAAACTTATTGTTCTAGCACCAGATACCAAGAAGGAAATTGCTAAAACTAAAAGAAATCATAAATTAAATTTTCCAATTTATTCGGATGTCGATAATAAGATTGCAAAAAAATTTGGATTAGCTTTTAAACTCGAAGAAAGTTTGAAGGCCGTTTATTCAAAGTTCGGGATCGATATTGAGAAAAATCAAGGTAATGATAAATTTGAGCTACCTTTGCCTGGTACTTATATCATTAATAAGGAAGGACAGATTATTTATGCTTTTGCAGATGCTGATTATACGAAAAGGGCCGATCCCAAAGATTTATTACAATATTTAAAATAGAACTTACTCTTAATAGAATGGGTCTTTGATATAAGTTTCTAAGACTCTTTTCTTTCTAAGTTTTGTTGCATCACTATCTGGTAAATACTCTAGTAGACTAAGAATATTTGTAATTCCTGTAAGCGTTTTTGTGACACCATTCATAACTCTATCTCTGCCAGTAGAGACACCATACCTTTGACGATAAAAGAAGTAGCGATCTTTTAAGAGTTGCGACTGACCAAGTTCAGTGGCTGATGTTGTTAGTTTGAATTTAAAGACAGCATTAAATTTTGTTAGCTTTTGAAGTTTCAAATCTTTTTGATCTATATTCTTTAGTGATTTTCTTAGCACTTTAGCAATATAGGCCCTCAAGAATCTCGAACCAACTGAAATTTTAGTTCGCTTCTCCTCATATTGTGCGTTCTTATCCAGATAGAATGTGACTTGAAAATGTCCTTGGGCCTCAATTTCAACGAGTTCTTCTGGGTACGTTAAGTTTTGTTCAATTTTTGAAAATATTTGATTTGCTTTTGCTATTCCAATATTCGAGTTCGTTGAAATCTTGGCATCGTCTATGTTTAGGTGTTTTGGATTAATGGAGAAGTCTGAAAGCTTTAATCCCTTTGCTTTATAGTTTTTTGAGAAATTCTTTTGTATAGAGTTCTTTTTTTGTTTTAAGGATTTTACTTTCATTTTGATTGGTTCTCTTTGTGTAATTTTTTTGATTTGACCATTCTTTGAATATGAAAAGAGCAAGAGAGTATGAAGTAAGAAAGAGATGATTAAGTTTAATTTAAATTTTTTCATTACATCTATTGTATTTTTCAAATGAAAATTCTGTGGTTAGTACCTTGTCAATTTTGTGTGAATTTTAATTATTTGGTGACCACTTATTTTTCTTGTATAATTTAAAAAGTAATAAAAGAAAGGATACTTATGCATTTAGATTTTGAGCCGAGCGCGCCAGCTCTTACTGATATAGATTTTAGTAAATTTTTAGAAGTTGATATGAGAATAGGGGAGGTTCTTGAGATTGAAGATTTTCCAGAGGCAAGAAAGCCTAGCTATAAACTCAAAATTGATTTTGGCCCAGGTGTAGGTGTAAAAAAATCAAGTGCTCAAATTACTGTCCACTATAATAAGGAAGAGCTGATTGGAAAGAAGGTCTTGGCCGTTGTTAATTTTCCTCCAAGGCAAATTGGAAAGTTCATGTCGGAAGTTCTTGTTATGGGATTCTCAGATTCAAATAACGATATTGTCCTATTTAACCTGGATAAAAATGTGCCAAATGGAGCACGTCTACATTAGTCCAAGGGAGAGTTTAAATGAGTAATTTACATAAAGGTTCATGCTTATGTGGCACCATTGAATTTGAAGCGGAAGGGGCTTTTGATAATTTCTTTCTATGCCATTGTAAGTACTGTCAAAAAGATACGGGATCTGCACATGCTGCAAATCTTTTTGCAGGTAATATGAAGTTTAACTGGCTTAGTGGGGAAGATAATATTCAATCTTATCAATTACCTGAAACGAGACACTCTAAATCTTTTTGTAAGACTTGTGGCTCGGCCGTTCCAGGAGTTTTTAGCGAAGGAAAGCTCATTGTTATTCCTGCTGGTTGTTTAGATACTCCATTCAATAAAAAGCCAACCGCACATATTTTCATGAAGAGTAAGGCTGACTGGGATAATAGTTTAGAGAATATTGATAAGTTAGAGGGACTTCCTAGCTAAATCTTTTTATTTCTTGCAATCTTTGCCATAACGTTTCATGAGTTCATATAATTAAGTCCTACTAACAAAAGGGATGATATATGCGATGCGCATTTTTGCTGATGATTTGCTTAATGAATTTTTCGTATGCTTCTAATACTAGAAGTAAAAGTATTGATGGCCTGTTATGTGCGGTTGAGTCAGCAACTTACTATAAAAGGATCCTCGAATCTCAAAATATAGAAGTGGATAAATATAGACATTGTAGTGTCTCTTGTATTGTTGGTATCGAATGTGGTGTTAGCTCTTCTGCTGTCATTGGTGTTGCAAAAGAGATTTATGATCTCTTTGGTGGTGGCCATGCTGAATGGGCAGATCTTTTGGCCAATATACATGGGCTTCACTTAAGTCAACGAGCTGATATTCAAAATTTTGAAGATTGCTCTGCTTCTTGTAAACGCATTTACTAAAAGGATAAGAAAGGTGGGTAGGAAATTAATTTCTCTAAAGTGTGAGTGTGGCTCAGTTGAAGGTGAGTTAACAATAAATAAAAGCTTAAATAATCATGTCGTTTGCTGTTGTGATGACTGCCAGACGTATGCACAGTATTTAGGTCGAAAAGATCTTCTTGATAAGTTTGATGGTACGGAACTTTTTCAAACTGCGCCTCGCTATATAAAAATCACGAAAGGCCAAGAACATCTTTCGTGTTTAAGGTTATCTCCAAAAGGCCTCTACCGCTGGTATGCAGGATGTTGTAATTTTCCAATGGTTAATACTCTAGGTGCAAAAATTCCATTTAATGGACTTGTTTGTGCATTTGTTACAGGCGATAAGTCAGCGTTAGGGGATATCCAGTCTTATAATATGATGAAGTTTTCTTCTTTAAAATCTAGTGAGTGGCCAAAAAATGGCTTCGAAAAATTTTCAAAACTTGCGGGACTTTTTATTTTAAAACTTCTTTCTTTGGGCACAATTCTTAGATTAACAAAGCCTAATTCTTTCTTTGATCTTGATTCTGGTCTGCCAAAAGTAGAACCACAGATACTATCAAAAGAAGAAAGAGATTATACAAGAAGTAAAATTCTACACATTGATAAGTAATGAAGCTGAAACAAAAGTTAATCTTACTTATTTTGATATTAAGTTTTCAAAAAACTTACGCCAATGAATGCGGCAGCTTTCTTTCTGATTTTACGGCACCTATTTGTACGGATGCTAAGTACATCTTTTGGACCGGGACAGGGATTACACTCGGACTTCGTTTGCTAAAAGAATATAAAGGAATTGATGAAATTCAAGAACGTGCTGCTCAGAAAAACCACCTTAAAGATCTTGGTCAATTTGGTGGAGATATTGGTTATGGTGTTCTAAATGGTGCCTATATTATTGGACAATATTTTTGGGGCGGAAGGCTTGGTAAAGAGCGTGCTTCACATATGTTACAAGCGACTGCCTACACAGTTGGAACAACAGTTGCTTTAAAGACTGCCGTTCATGAAACAAGACCTGGATATCCCGACGAAAATGACTCGTTTCCTTCTGGTCATGCTTCTGCTTCATTTGCATTTGCTTCTGTTGTAACTGCACAACATGGCTGGGGCTGGGGTTCTGCAGCACACTTGGCCGCTATTTTTATTTCTTTTAGTCGCTTAAATGATAGTTGGCACTATCTACATGATGTTACTGCTGGAATGACTATAGGCTTAAGTTATGGATGGGGAATTTATTTTAATCATGTGGAGTATAATAAGCCTTACTGGTTAACTGTGCTTCCTACAGCGAAGCTCGATGGCCTTGCATTTAGTTTTTCACAAAGTTTTTAAAAATAAAAAAGGGCACTTAATAAGTGCCCTTGTATTTTATCTATGTAAATTAATTCTAGAAGTCAGTAATTCTTGAAACTAAATCTGGAGCGTCGATAAAAGGATTTCTATTTCCTTGAATGTCTTCAATTCTATCATTTCTTACACGCTCATCTTCATCAACAGGATCTAGCTCATGCCATTGGCGAAGAGTTTCTTCCATTTCCGTGCTGATTTTACGGTCGTAACGAATAGAAAAGTAGAACATTGCTCTTGCAACATTACCTTTGTGGTAAGTTGGTGGCTCGTATGTATTTCCATCAAATTTAGATGCTGGACAGTAGTCTAGTCTTGAGTTCTTTGCGTCTACTTTTCCAAAGTTATAATTACCACGCGTACTATTTGCTCTGTTTTGAGAAGGGTATAGGTGGTGAAGATCACCTACTTGATATTTTGCCAGAGCACCACGATCAAATTTAGATTGTGGCCAAGTGTGCTCACAATTTACTACCTCGTGGTTAGGGATTGTGCCCTTAGCGATTTTTCCAATTCTTGGAGTTGAGTTTGTATATACTTCGTCACAGTATACATCGCGAATATATAAGCTATTTCCATTGTCTCTTTCTAGGTGAAGATTTCCAAAAAGGTGCTTTCTTGCAACTTTATAAGAGTTCTTCGTGTGACCTTTTGTCGTTAGTCTTTCAAGTTCATAGCGAATACCATCAGAAGATCCTGAGCTTGCTAGGATTTCTTTGGCCTTTTCGAGGTTGCTTGATGAGTATGCGCATAAGCAAAGTGCGGATACAATTAAAAGTTTAAACATTCAATTCTCCAAGTGTTCATTATTGTGTGTGTATAAATGTTATAAGGTAGTAGTATTAAGTTGTCTAATATTTAAAATTAGTCATATCTAATAGGTTTTTTGTTTTTATGTAATATCCAGTGGTTTGCGAAGCATCATGAAAAACTCTTATTCCAGCAATCGAATCTATTCATTTTTTTTATTAAATTGAATTAACTAAAGTCTTCTTACTCAAAATGATTTGGGGTTGGATTAAGGAGAGTATTATGAAAAAGTTAATTTTAGGTCTTGCAGTTGTTCTGAGTTTTTCTAAAGCTGTTTACGCAGAGGTTGTTGTTATTCCACAAAGTTCGATAAATTTATATGTTGGTTCTTTCTCTAATATGGAAGCTGAATTGAAGGATAAGATTTTTGAAGCGGCCATTGAGAAATGTGGAGACTTAGAAAACGCACGTATTGGTAAAACTGAAATTCAATTAACATTAGGTAATGTTTTCAAATTTCCAGTTCAGTCAAAAGCTTTAGAGGGCTTAATTGAGGGCTCATACCCACAAGTAAGTGCTGTTACGAATATATCTTGTCGTAGGTAAAGTTTGGTTAAAAATAATGGCGTATATCAGGTCATAATCTTAAGTTAAGTTCGCAGTAAACATAGACGATTTGTTTACTGTGAAACTTGGCCTGTCAAAAATCTCATTAACAATTCTTGTCTTAGGAATCTCTTTCCTTGCGCTCTTATATCATCAAAGAGAAGTACTTCTTCGTGACAAGTATCAAGAAGAGTTTACTAGTGGTGCTCAAAAAATTATTTCAAGTATACAGGCCAATCGAATTGTTCGTGGTGAAGCCTTGGTTGGGATCTCACATTTCTTTGCTTCGTCATTAAATGTAAATAAGTGGGAGTTCAATAACTTCACAAAATCAACTTTAAATAAATTAAAAATCTCGGCCATTTGTTATAGCGGTGAAAATGGAACAACTTACGAAACTTTGCAGTCTAAGGGAAAGACTTGTGGCAAGTTTGGCAAGAATAATAAGGTGATTTTTGATACTGCAACATCCGATATTATCTTACAAGAATTTGTAAGCTCTGTTGATGGAACTAAGGGGAGGGCCTATATGATCTTTTCGTTCTCCTCTTTATTACCTTCAAATGTCAATCGAGGAGACTTGTCAGATTATCGAGTGAATCTAGATGTCGGTTATGGTGAAGGTGATAAGAATTACAATTTTTATCGTCAAGAGGAGCCATTTGCTACAGATGGTAATACAAATTATTACTTAACTGTATCTAGTCCAAAAACTTTATCAACACTTACGGTTTCATTTGATTACATTATTAACCTTGTTCTCTTTTTATTCATCATTATCCTAACTGTTTACATTATTGAAACAGGAAGAAAGCGAGAGTATCTGATTTCAAAAAAAGTAAAGAGACAAGAAGAAGCAATAAAAAAGCAGTATGAAGAATTAGGAAGACAAAAGAAGTTGGCAAGCCAAAATGAAAGGTTGGCCTCGATTGGAATTCTTGCTGCAGGAATTGGGCATGAAATAAATAATCCATTAACAATTATCTTAGGTCATTTAAAGTCTTTGAAAAAAAGAGTTACAAATAGTCATAAAGAAGAAATTATTGAAAAGATTGAAAAGTCAGAGTCAGCTGCACTTCGAATAGAAAAAATTGTATCAGGCTTAAGAAAGTTTTCACGGCAGACTCAAGATGATGAGCCAACAGATTTTAGTGTGCATAATGTTTTTAAAGATACTGTCTCAATGCTTAAAGACTTCTATGATAAAGATAATGTACATCTAAATCTCTATATGCATGTGAGTGATGAAGCATTGATAAAGGGTGAGAGAGGAAAATTTCAACAAGTTTTAATCAATTTAATTTCAAATGCTCGAGATGCAGTTGAAGGGAAGGAAAATGGAAAGATCAATGTCATTGTAAAAGAAAATAATGATCGAATTATTTTTAAAGTCGAAGATAATGGCCATGGAATTAGTGAAGAAGAACGTGAGAGAGTATTTGATCTGTTTTATACCACCAAGGATGTTGGTAAAGGTACAGGAATGGGACTTTCCATTGCTCATGGATTTATTAAAGATGATTTTAACGGAAAGATTGCATTGAAAAGTGTTGTTGGTATTGGAACAGTATTTAAAGTTTCACTCCCGATACATTATGGAAGAGAAGAACTACCATCACAGGAGAATAAAGTGGTTAGTTTAAGTGATTTTAAGATGAAGTTTCGTGCAATTGTAGTTGATGATGAAGAAGGTATTAGAGATCTACTTCAGGAGATTCTACAGGATGCAGGAATTACTGTATCGCTAGCAGAAAATGGTAAGGTTGCTTATGAAATGTACCTCCAAAGGCCAGAGGACTATGACCTAATTATAACTGATATGAAAATGCCTGTTATGAGTGGCCCAAAATTAATTAAAAGTATCAGAAACAATAAACAATTAAAGCAGCCGAGAATTTTAATTTCAACAGGCTGTGTGAGTATAAACTTTGAAGGCGAAGATCGCGAAGTTGCTGAAATGGTTGACGGATTTTTGTATAAGCCGTTCTCCGAAGAAGATATAGTTCAAGAAATCACAAAGGCAATGAATGTTGCTGTTGAAAAGAAGATCGCTTAACAATTAAGAATGTAATAGTAAATTGTTTGGTTTTTGTTAAGTATGTTAAGTTTTGAATAAGTAATTGCCGGGCCCTTTCGCCCGTCGTAGAAGTGCATTAGAATAGAATGGTAGCAACGTTTAGGCGTTGATTCAGTTTAAGAAAATTAGGAGTGTAAGATGAAGCGTTTATTTATTCTTGCTATTTTCTTAACTTCGCCACTTTCTTTTGCAGCTAATGAGAGAAAAATTAACAGCTCTGAAACTTACAATGCGCCAAAGAGTAAAGTGAATGAATTAAGCAATTATGCAAATGGAAAAAAGAGAAGTCATCAAAGAAAGAACTACAAGAGAAGTTATGATGACATCCAGGATTACCGCGAGGTACTCCAATCAGAAACAAGAGAACGTTAAAAAAAAGGCTACATAAAGTAGCCTTTTTTATTATAGTAGTGATAGTTCAAAGCTTACGACATCGCATCTCTCGTCAATTACCGTCTCAAGCTTATATGCACCTGAGTAAGTATTGAAGTAAGCCGAATAAAGATCTAGTCCTTCTTCGTTTAGTCCGTCAAAAGAGATATTAGTTTGATATTCGTTATAAACTTCGTCGTAAGAAACTGCTAGCTCTTGAGCTAGGATATCCATTGACTGAAGTTCAGCTTCTAAGCGACATGAAGCGTATGTGCTTGATAATGCAATAATAGAAACAAGTACTAGTTGAATAAATGATTTCATAAGGGCTCCTCATATTGATTTAAAGAGCTTATATGAATTTTGTTTTGATAGGTCAATTAGCATTGAGTATATATGAAAAAATTAATCTAATCTTGTTATAAATTACGGATTCCCCATAATATCTTTTACCTGAGATTGGATATTCTTAAATTGCTTGGAGTTAAAATCAATATTTTGGGCAGCACTATCTACTGTTAGCTCTGTGTTTATATTTGTCGTTTGCTGTGAGGCAAGCTTTCTTCCTAATTCACTTAGTTGGTTCCATTCTTGATCTGGCATTGCTACCAGTTTTGACTTTGCTTGCTCAGCTTCATCTTTACCAATGATTCCTCTGGCAACCATTTGGTCAATCATTGAGACTGTTGCATTGCGATCTATTTGCTGAGCATAGACAAATGTCGATAGTTTAAGTGATAAAATAAGTATCAATGGCCTTAAATAATTCATATTTGTCTCTCTCTATTCATATACCAAATTCATGCAGAGATTATAAATGAGAAACAGATTTGACCAAAAACTAACGAAATTTTAGTACTTTATATAGATAAGTCTTGGTAAAGTAGACCAATATTTGACAACTAATTTTGGAGGTTAAAATGAAGTTTCTCCACACAATGGTTAGAGTAACTAGCCTAGACGAAAGTATGGACTTCTATTGTAATAAACTTGGACTTAAAGAGGTTCACCGTATCGAGAGTGAAGCGGGTCGATTTTCACTTGTCTATTTAAGTGCACCTGAAGATGAAGAAAAAGCATTAAAGGAACAAGCTCCACTAATCGAGCTTACTTATAATTGGCCTGATGAAAATGGTAATACTGAAAAGCTACCTACGAGTAGTCGAAATTGGGGCCATTTAGCGTTTCGTGTTGATGACATTTATGAAACTTGTCAGAAACTAATGGATCAAGGGGTGACAATTAATCGTCCACCTAGAGATGGATATATGGCATTCTTAAAATCGCCAGATGATATCTCAATAGAGTTACTTCAAAAAGGTGAGCCATTGGCCCCATCTGCACCATGGAAAGATATGGAGAATATCGGATCTTGGTAAAATTCATATTAATGGACGCTGCTGTGTTTCTAACCTAGAATAGAAATATGGCAGCAGACATTGGTAATGATACCCGAAATATAAAATACTACTTTTCTTTTATCGCTCTTGGCGTCCTGACTGGAATTGCTTCGTCTGTCTTTTTACACCTTTTAAAAATCGTTACATCTTTAAGGTTTCGTTATAGCTACCTTATTTATTTTCTTCCAATTGCAATGGTTGCTGTAAATTTCTGTTATAAGAAATTTTCTCCAATAAGTGAGAAGGGAAATAATCTTATTATTGATGAAATTCACAATCCAAAAAGGGATATTCCCCTTATCATGATTCCCCTGATTTTATTTTCGACGCTACTCTCTCATTTATTTGGTGCAAGTGTTGGCCGAGAGGGAAGTGCTGTTCAGATGGGGGGAGCAATTGGCAATTATCTGGCTAAATTATTCAATCATTCAAAAAGAAAGAGGGCGGTTCTTCTTATGGCCGGATGTGGGGCCGGGTTTGGCTCTGCTATTGGTGCTCCCTTTGCTGGAGCAATCTTTGGCATTGAGGCCATTTACTTAAATGCAAGAATTAAGTTATCGACTTTTCTTGAGTGCTTAATTGCTTCTTATATTGGCTTTTACACAACACATCTATTATATGCGCCACACTCAAATTATATTCGATTCAAATTTTTAGGTTTTTCATGGAATCTAATCTTCTATGCACTTATTGCTGGAGCTGCCTTTGGTCTAGTTGCAAGGATATTTGTTTTAACTGTTGAGAAATCAAAATTGAAAATTAAAACTTTGGGAAAACCTTTGCTAATTACATTTACGGGAAGTGTTGTTTTATTACTTTTCTACTTTGTACTTAATGACTTCTACAAGCAGCGCTACACTGGACTAGGTATCGAAGTTATTCAGCAGGCATTAATAGAAGTTGTTTCAATAAAAGATTTTATTTTAAAATTCATACTCACGGCAATTTCTCTTGTTTCAGGAATTAAAGGAGGAGAGTTTACACCTCTTGTTTATATTGGAACGACAATGGGCTCTTGGATGTCATCGATTGTTGCGATCAATCCAAACTTTCTCGCTGCTCTTGGTTTCTGTGTTGTTTTTGGAAGTGCTTCAAATACACCTCTTGCTTGTATTGCTATGGGAGCTGAGATCTTTGGTTATGAATTATTGCCATATCTCTTTGTTGCGATGGCCGTAGGACAATTTGTCTCGGGTAAGAAGACAATTTACACATCTCAAATCGTTAAGAAGTTTAGATAGTTGACCAAAATACTTTCTAATTAAATCTGGCAAGTTAAATTTTTTTCTTCACAGACTGTTTTTTTAATTTCTATAATAACTTGTTTATATTTATTTATGTGCTTTCAGGGAGGAAAGAGATGAGAAAATCAACGCTATTGATTGCTCTTTTTGCTGCAATCTTTTCAATTCAATCTTATTCATGTGATATTCATGGAAAAACAGGAATCATGCCAGAGAACGATCTATACCGTGGTGTTGACGCACTAACAGGTAATGGAATGACTGAAGAGTTATTCAATATCATCATTGATCGTGCAAACGAAGTTTACGCTCCAGTTGTTGAAACTGAAGGTGCAACTCTAAAGTTTCACCGTAAATGGGAAGATGGAACAGTAAATGCTTACGCTAACCAAGGTGGCGGAGTATGGAATGTTCACATGTTTGGTGGTCTTGCTCGTCACGAGCTAGTATCTCCAGATGGATTTGCTCTTGTAGTATGTCACGAACTAGGTCACCACCTAGCTGGTGCTCCAAAAATCAAAAGATTTTGGGTTTCTTCATGGGCATCAAACGAAGGTCAGTCTGATTACTGGGCTTCACTTAAGTGTTTCAGAAGAATCTTCCAAGATGATGACAATGCTCGTATCGTATCAAAAATGGATATCGATCCAGAAGTTGAGTCAAAGTGTAATGCTGTTTGGTCTGATTCAAATGAAAATGCTCTATGTAAGAGAATGGCACAAGCTTCAAAAGGTCTAGCGACTCTTCTGAACTCTGGTCGTTCAGTATCTTTCACAACACCAGATATGTCTGTTGTTAGAAAAACTGATGACAAGCACCCAGCTGGTCAGTGTCGTCTAGATACTTACTTCCAAGGTGCTCTTTGTGACAAAGACCTAAATGATGACGTATCTAAAACAGATGCTCTTGCTGGTACTTGTAACAGAGTAGATAACTACGAAACAGGTATTAGACCACTATGTTGGTATAAGCCAAAAAATATGTAATTAAATTTTAAATTATATATAAAAAGAAAGGCAGGTTTTAAACCTGCCTTTTTTATTTCTATTGATTGATGACTTCTTGGATCGCTTCAATTTTACCATCAATTTGATAATGGTTATCAAGGCCTAGAAGTCTTAAGACAAGAGGGAAGATGTGAATATTCTCTTTTGAGTCTGCAATGTAATTCTTTTTAAAATCTGGCCCTTGAGCGTAGAAAATTCCATGCATCTGCTGATTTGTAAACTGATCCCAGCCATGTGAGCCCGCCGGTGTATCAAAGTCTGTTGCGGCAATCCACCAACCAGCATTAGCAATACAGGCAAATGTTCCAATACGAACATTATTTTTGAAATTGTATCGTGATGGAATTGAATCTTTATCATAGCACTTAAAGTTCTTTGCTTTTGCGTTTATTTGTTTAAGTGTTGCTTGAATATCTAAGACGATCTTTTGTTCTGTTTCTTTTTTATAGAATTGAACAATTGGTCCCTCTCCAAAAATTCGATAATCATCTTTTAACAGAGCTAGCGTTTCATCTTTTAAGATAATTTCCTTCTTGTTCTGATCAATATCTTCCATTCCATGATCTGAAACAATTATGATATTTAGATTTGGAACAAGTTTTGTTGCTGCTGTGATTAATTTCTCAAGAGAGGTGTCTACATTCTCAATGGCCTCTTTTACTTCTTTTGATTTTGTTCCGTAATGGTGGCCGGCAGAGTCCACATCTGGGAAGTAGAGAGTCATGAAGTATGGCCTTTCTTTAGTCGGTAGTTTTAGCCATTCTAGGATCTGTTTGATGCGATTTTCATGTGGCATTTTATGAATATAGTCATACCAATACGAAGGTCTTATTCCTGAAATATCAGCTTCAGATCCTGGCCAAAATAGAGTAGCAGTCTTTAGTCCTTGCTCTTCTGCAGCTGTCCAAATCGTAGGTGAAAGATAGAAGTTCTTATTTCTTACCGCTTTTCGATCTTTTAGAGAGTAGTTTAACTTTAGATCTGGAGCATAGAAATGATTTGCCACAATTCCATGATTCATCGGGTAGCTACCTGTTGCAATCGAGAGATGATTTGGAAATGTTTTCGTCGGATAAGAAGGAATGAGACTTTTTAATTGAGTTCCTTCATTTGAAAATTTTGTTAAAAACTTTGGTTTATAGTTCTTTGTATAATCGTATCGATAACCATCAAGAGAAATAAGAAGTACAGGGTTTATATTTTGTAATTCTTCTTCAGAGGCCACATTCTGGCTTGATCTCTCAATATGATAACTATTCTTGTAAGTGGAGTCGTTCTTCGTACATGAGCTATACGAGAATAAGCTTATTATTGCTAACGGAGCTAGTAACTTCTTCATTGGTTAATCCCTTGTAAATCAATATTTACTTAGATTGTAAGGGATTAACCGTATTCTTGTATATTAGGAATTAATAACAGTTATAATCGTCATAATCGATGTCAGAGAACCTGAACTTCAATGTACGAATATGGTCTAGAGGGATATCGTATTCTTGACGAAATAATCCATCTATATCCTTTGTGAAAATAATTCCATCTACTACTCTGTATTCAACCGCTTCAATTGTCATAAACTCTATCTCCTTCTTCATGAAGAAATTTTAAGACAAGTGATTAAAGGTGAACAAGTAAAGATTTTCTTAAGAAATGCTCTAAAGCCCCGTTTCTTAAGGTTATCTTAAGGTTCGTTAACGCTTAAAAAGAGGGTGAGTTCCTACACCCGTGTATTCACTAGTGATGTAGATACATGCAACAATAAAAGATGTTACGATTATTGTTGATAGTAGGAGTGTAACATTTTCTGACATTCCTTTCTCTTCTAAATAATTAACTAGCTTGGCCTGTCCCCAGATACCAAAAACGATGGTTACAATAAATAGAATACCTGTTGAAACAAGTGTCAGGAGGATATTTGAAATTTCAGTATAGTCACTATCAGGAGCGACATTTGCTGTCGTGTTCTTTGTGATTTTTCCACTTGGAAGGATGAGAGGCCCTCCGGATGTCTGAGCATCCAGAGAGACTTCACGTTTTACTGATTCTGTTGGAAGGTAAAAGCGAGAAAAGGCCGGCTTATCATTTGATTGATAGGCTTCGATCGTAAAGTTGATGATAACTTCTTCACCAACAACAAGTCCGCCGTCAAAGTTTTTACTCCAGTTGATACCAAAGTCAAAACGATTGATCTTAAAGCTTCCTTCAAAGTAGATCCCTTCTTTATTAGTCCAAGGATCAGTACGCTTACCAAGATATTTTAAGCTAACAGGAACAGTCTTCGTTTTTTCTTTTACTGTTATCGCTAGCTTTGCATCGGCCTTTTTGTCTTTTAAAACAATGGCCTGAGCACTTTTAAATTTGATAATTGGAAAATTCTCAGCATTGAAGAATTCATTTTTCTTTAAGTGCTGATCTCTTTTCTTATCAAAAGTATTGATACTCTTAACTATGATCTCACCTTGAAGATCAGAGATCGTATTATCGTCTTTCTTAAAGTAAATTGTGTAATCGTCAAATTGACCTTCAACATCAGTCAAGGCCATGTACTTAACACTGAACTTTAATTTTGAATGTTCTTTATTAACAATATAAGAAGATGCAAGAGTATTAAGGGAAATTAGTAGGGCAAAAAAAAGGTGCCCAATAAGGCACCCTTTGTAATTATTTAACAAATTTTTCATTATAGTCTTCTACGCCGAGGTTGATAACTTTCATTGCTGTTTCAGCATTGTATGTTTCTGTAATTTCTACTTTAGCTTCACCATCTTTTACAGGGATTTCCTTGTAAGTTAGGAAGTAGTGCTTAAGTTCTGCAAGTACAGCAGCAGGAACTTGATCGATATCAGTGATGTGACCAAACATTGCATCGTCTTTTAGTACAGCGATGATTTTATCATCAATTTCACCACCATCTAGCATTCTAAAACCACCAACAGGAATACAGTTAACTAGGATATCACCTTGAACAATATTCTTTTCCGCAAGTACACAAATATCGATTGGATCATGATCTCCAACAATTCCTGTGCGTCCTGTTTCTGCTTCAGCAAAGCTTGCTGATTTTGAGTCAGAGTAAGTGCGTGGGATTAATCCATATAATTGTGGAATAATATTTGAGAACTTCTGTGGACGATCTACCATTAGGTATCCACTTTCTTTATGAACTTCATATTTCACGCGGTCATTAGGAGTAATTTCGATATAAGCATTAAGAACTTTCTTATCTTCATTGTCCCAAGTCTTGATACCATGCCATGGATTTGGCCTAAACATTTTTCCATATTTCTCTAAGAAATCATTTAGCTCTGAGTTAGTCATTATTAATCCTTTTTGTGAATATTTTGGCATTAACTTAGCACAAAGAGGATAGTCTAGGAAGTTTTATCAGGCCCAATAAAAAGGGATTCGTCGCTACTTCGAAAAGAAGCGAATGATCTCTGCAAATGCACTTTTTGGTCCATTTACTGTATTCTTTAGATTGTTTTTATTGAGCTCACTTATAGCATGAGCGCTATGGGTAGTAGCGTTAAGAATACCAATCTTCGCCTCAATATCATCGAGGATTTTCTTTAGAAATGCTTCTTCTTTTGGGTCGAGCTCATCAGAGCGAAAGACAATATTTGCCAGGTGATGGAGTTGGCTTAAGTGAGCAGGGTAGTTTACTTTATGAATGAATTCATCTGGGCGATGTCTTTGAATCAGGTCTTCTTTTAGCTGAAGTCTATCTTTATCTTCAAGCTTGGCATTGTTGATAAAGTCTTGAATTAGAGTTTTTTCTTGTTCTGAAACAATATTATCGAGATGAGTCAGAGAAACTAGTGTTCTCCACATATTTAGGAAACTATCGTACTTCTTATCATCACTTAAACTATTCATTGAAATATCTTAGCACAAATGAAAAATCAGCTATTTAGGCATGACACTCTTTGCCTAGTGAACGCGAGACTATAAAGAAGGTATAATTTTTAGGACGGGCGGTAGTGTAAATTTATGAAAGTCGAAGATTACTCTAAGAAAATTACTCAAATGAATCAGGAGCAGCGAAAGCAGCTCAATCATATTCGTGAAGGCTATCAGTCCAATCTTCAAAATATTCAAGATAAGAATTCTCATAAAATCGATAATATTAAGCATGAGCACGCAAAGAAGCAGCAGGCCCTTATTGAGGATAATCAGCAAAAACTTGATGAAGCTGCAAAGAAGGCCAAGCTTGCTATGGCCAAGTCAAAAGAATTCTTTCGCGAAAGAAATGAGCAAATTAGAGAAGACTTTCATAAGACTTCCACTGATCAAAAGTCTAAATTCGACGAAAAGCTTGCTACCTTAAAACAAGCTTATGCAGATACTATTGAACAAAGAGATACTACATACGAAAGTAGTTTAGAGTCACAAAATAAAAGATCACAAGAGCGAATTGCACTTAATCAAGACCGTTTCCAAGATACGATTAAGCAATTAAATGAGCACACGAGTGAATCAAATCAAAAGCTTAATGCTGACTTCGCTGCCCGTGAAAAAGCACAAGTAAGAAGAAATCGTGACCAATTAAATGAGCTTAAGTCACAATTTTCTCTAGAGAATCGTGACCTTAAAAGTGCCGCTGACAAAAATCTTAGAAAAGTTGTCGATGAAGGCAAGAGACGTGAAGACTTCTTAGTTGCTTCTAAGAAAAATGCATTGGAAGAAGCAAACCAATCTTATCTTCGTCAAATTAATGAAAAGCAAGCAGGTGTTGATCAAATTGCTCGCGATCTTCATATGAAAACGCAAAAGTCTCTACAAGACCAAAGACTCAGTCACGAAAAAGAGGTCTCTGAGTTAATCAGAGATCAGGTTAGTAAAAGAGAAGATATCAAAGGTGATCATGATCTCGATATTGCTCGTTTCAAAAATTCTCAGTCGATGAGCCAAATGGAGCAAAAAGGTGTTGAAGATAAATTTCAACAAAAGATAGATCGCTTAAAAGAGCTTAACTCTCAAGTCATTAAAGATTTTGAGGATAAGTTAGTTGAAAAAGACAATGCGGTAACAAAAAGAGTTAAGGATCAGTCTCGTGAGCAACAGGCCCGTATGGCCGATTTCCAAAGTGAGACCAGAGCGAATGCTGATGAGATACAAGCTCGCTCTCAAAGACAGCATGAAATTAAAAAGGCCCAATATAATAGAAATATTTCTTATGAAAAAAAGGTTGCTGAAGACAATATTGTTCAAAAAGAAAATCAATTTCGTGAGTTGATGGATGGCCAGAGAAATCACTTTCGAAATAATCTTATTCGTACAGAAGAGAAAAATCTCGAAACAGTTAAGTCTTTGCAAGATTCATTTAGAGAAGAAAAAGAAGAGATCAATGCTCGTAATCACGAGATGTATGCAGATACACTAAAATCTCATCGCCAAGAAATGGATAAGAAAATCTCTGATATTCAGGCATCATATGAAAGTAAATTTCAAGTTCAAGAAGAGCACTTAAAGAAGTCAATTGCTGATGCTGAAGAAAAGCTATATATGCTGAGAACAACTTCAAAGAGAAAGCAGCAGTCTGAAAGTGAATTCTTTCAAGAACAGTCTCGTATGCAAAGAAGCGAAATGAAGGAAAATTTGGATCATATTAAGGATCAGTATGAGAAACAATTCCAAGCGCTTCGTGACGACTTTAACACTCGCCTTAAAATGGTAAAAAGAGAAAATGAAGTAAAAACATCTCGTATGACCCATAATCATAATCTTGAAAAACAGAAGATGACAGCAGATCACAATACAGATATGAGAAGAAAACTTAATCTTGCTCAGAAAAAGCTAGAGAGACAAATGAGCGACTCGCAAAGACTTAGAGATCAACTTGTTTCAAGTTACGAAGAGAAGATTAAGAACCTTAAAAAACAATATGAATTAAAACAAATTGAAGAGTATAAGCAAGTTTAATGAAAGTAGTTATTCAACGAGTCTCTAGTTCTAATGTAAAAGTAAATAATAAAGTTGTGGCCCAGATATCTAAGGGCCTTCACTTACTAGTCTGTATTGAACATGACGACAACCGACAAACAATCCAAAAGGCTTGTGAGAAGATCCTTGCTTTAAGAATATTTGCAGACGAGCAAGGAAGAATGAATCGTTCTGTTGTGGATATTGAAGGAAGTATTCTTGCGGTTTCACAATTCACTCTTTCTTGGAATGGTAAGAAAGGTAATCGACCAAGCTTTGATGGAAGCGCCAAGCCTGAAGTTGCAAATAAATTATTTGATGAGTTTGTTGAGATACTAAAAAGCACTGTCCCTGTAGAGAAGGGAGTCTTTGGAGAAAGCATGGCCGTCGAAATACATAACGACGGGCCAGTAACTTTTCATATTGAATTTTAATTAAGCAGTAACTTTAGATTTAGATCCTTCTTTTTCTCTTTTCTCCATTCTAACTGCTGTTTTCCAAATTCCAGCAAAGATGAAGGCAAAGATCACAAAGAAAGTCATAACGTGAAGAACTTCAATCGTCAGAGAAGATGCAATATATGCTGTATCTCTAACTGGCTCTAGCATTTCACCTTTAGGAACAATAGACGTCTCGTAAACTTTAGTGTTTTCCATGGGGTCTCCGTTTAAGTAGTCGATATTGCGTCAATATTAAACAATTTAAGAAAATTGTCCAGTATTAACTTACTACAAATATGAAATAGAAAACATGTTCTTTATCAGTTTTTTGTTTAGATTCGAAATAAGTATAAATTTCATGGCACTTATGCAAGTATGGACAATCCATTTTTTGTATTTTAAATACAATTTATTTTTATTTTCATCATATGGAGGGGATATGAGATTTTTTACATTTGCCTTATTACTAGGGCTATTAGTTGGTTGTAAGACTGAATTTAAAGGTACTCTAGCAGTTGACTCTGCTGTAGAGCTTAAGTCTAAAGATGATAGTATTTCACTTGCTCAAGGTGAGTACAAAGCTAAGCTGAAGTTTATCGGTAAGAGAAAGCTTAAGATTCAAGTTGCTGGTGAAAAGCTAACTGTTAAATTCGATGAGAAGTTTAAGCTTCCAAGTAATGGAGAGTTTACACTTGATAAGGCCGACACAACTCTAAATTATGATCTTCATGGAACGATCACAACTGATATCGAGCGTGGGCCAATTCGCCACCGTGATGAATTCTGTGAAATTACTATTCCTGAAGTTGTTTGTAGCAGTAGAAGAAGACAGTGTACGACAGTATATCGTCGCTACCCAGGTCGTCGTTTTGTTGAGTACCGTGATGACATTATTTCTAAAGTATTTAGAATTGATGTTGCAGATGCTGGTCAAACTTACTCGACTTTTGATGCAACTTCTAGAGACTACGACCGTGTTTACCTTTATCAAGGACGTTGTGGTTTTTAATTAAATCAAAATTAACTAAATGAAAAGGCCCTCTGTGTGAGGGCCTTTTTTATGCTATACCTTTGTTGATATCGTCGATTTGCTCATTAAGTGTCCAAAAGTCATAAAGAACACCAAAGAGGAAGAAGCCACCCGTTAGAAGATAGAGTATCCCCATAAGAATCTTTCCTTGATAAAACTTATGAAATCCAAAGACACCTAGAAATGTTAGAAGAATCCAAGCGATATTATAATCAAGGACGCCCTCATAATAGCGATTATCACATTCTTCATCCATAGAAGGAATTAGAAAGATATCTACTAGCCAGCCAAGCCCTAAAAGGCCTAGTGTTAGCATCCAGATCGTTCCTGAGATAGGCTTACCATAGTAGAAGCGATGAGCTCCCATAAATCCAAAAAGCCACAATAGATATCCCATGACTTTACTGTGAGAGTTATTAGGGAGAATTCCTTGTTGTTGATTCATTATTTATACTCCTTTAGACCCCATGGAGGTGCTTTGCGCTCACTTAAAAGAAGCTCAAAGGCATCTTCTATTTTTTCAAAAATTTCCTTGGCCTCAAAGAAATCCTCTAGCTCTTCCATTTGCTCTTCTTCATCAAGAGACAGGGGGATACCAGTGATAAAGTAGTTAAGCTCTTGACCTTCATACTTAGCATTTATCGTTAATGTATGAAATTTCATTTCATTATTTTGGTACTTCGTAAGCTTTGTACCAGATAGAAATAAATGGTATTTATCATTTGTGTCTGGGCCGATTTCAGTAGTGAAAAAATACTCAATATCGTTAAATTCGCAAGAGAACTTCATATTTTGCTCGTTGGTTTATTAGATTTAAATTTAAGTTACACTAATATTATACTAGACTTGGAGATATATGTGAAAGTTGATTATTTAATGAACTCAAATGGAGATAACGTGAGCGAAGAAAATAAGTCGAAAGACAGGAAAGAGCCTCGTCGCATTCTAGTTTCAAGTGATAAAAAAACTCTTAACCTTGCTGATAAAGATATCTTAATTGTGGCCTCAAAACTTAAGAAATATATTAAGGATAAGCATGGCCTAAATACTTCTGCAAATGTCATGGAAATCTTGTCTGATATCATTAGAGTAAAATGCGATTCTGCGGCCGAGCGTGCAAAGCAAAGCGGAAGAAAGACACTTCAAGAAAAAGATTTTTAAGTAATGTCCAAATTAGATGAAATAGCCAATAGTGTAGAGCTTTATTCTTCTGAGACCAAGTCGACAGTTACATTGTTTGGAGGAAGTTTTCATCCATTTCATCAAGGGCATCTTGAGTGTCTAAATCAATGTAGTGAGTTTGAAGACAATATTATCATTGTCTTAGACTACAGCCCTTGGAAGTCCAATGAACAAGAGGATCCGTATGGAGAGTATCTAAAGATCAAAGATGCCACAGGAGCTAGATTTCCTATCTATACGGGCTTTTGGGCCCAGAAGCTTAGAAGACCCACATATGAGTGGCTGCAAGAGGTTAAATACCCAAATATTAATTGGTTGATGGGTGATGATACATTTGGCTCATTTTTAAAATGGTATGAAGTTGAAAAAGTATGTCAGCTGCTTTCAAAAATCTATGTTGTGCCTCGTGATGAGAAAATGGATGAGTATAGGGAAGTCGAAGCTAAGATAAAAGTGTTTAATTCAAAGCTTGAGGTGATCTATCTTAAGCCTCATGAGTATCAAGAGCTAAGTTCGACAGCGATTCGGAATAAGTAGTCTTTATGCAGTTCGTGTCGACTTCGGCTCCTGCCTCTCGTCGACATACCGTCCATCCTGGACATAAAAAAAGGCTCCGTAAGGAGCCTTCTTTTATTTCTATTACTTAACTTTCCAGTAGTACTCAATAACTAGCTGAGAGTTGAATTCAAATGGTACATCTGATTCAAGAGGAGCAGCAACCATAGTTGCTTTCTTCTTATCTGTACCTTCAACATTGTAACAAGCTGGAACTGCTGCGAAACGTGGAGTTTCTTGAGTTTGCTTGTAAAGTTGGTTGTTATAACCTTTCTCAGTTAGAGAGATAACATCACCTTGGCCAACGATGAAAGATGAACGGTCAACTTTCTTTCCGTTAACTAGGATTTGTCCGTGAGAAACCATTTGAGAAGCTGCCATCATTGATGGTGCAAATCCAAGTCTGAAAACTACGTTGTTCAGTCTTGACTCAAGGTTAGATAGAAGTACTTCCATCCATGGCTTACCAGCAGTGTTCTTCTTAGCTTGCTTAACGTAAGTAACAAGTTGCTTTTCTCTTAGACCGTAGTGGAATACTAGTTTTTGTTTTTCTTTTAGACGAACGGCGTAGTCAGAAATTTTCTTTCTTTTGTTACCGTGTACACCTGGTCCGTATGGACGACGTGCTAATGCACCAGCTTTACCAAGACCTGGAAGTTCAACACCTAGTGCTCTTTGGATTTTAAAGCGTGATCTCGCTGTAGTACTCTTTGCCATTGTTGGCTCCTTTTGAATAAAAAAGACTTTAGGGACAAGGAAAAGTTACATCACATCTCAAAGGCTAACGCCTTAGGCCCATCAATCTTACTTAATATTTTCGGATGTAACTGAAGCTTTATAGCGAACAATGGCCACTATTGTCAATGGGAAAGGATGTAAATATTAGATATTATATAAGTTTCAGAGTTCAGACTTAAAGATATCAAGCACTTGTATAGTTTTACTTCCAGGTTTTCCATTTCCGATCGTTGTATCGTCAACTTTTACAATTGGAACAAGGTATTTTGTTGATGATGTAAGAAAGCATTCGTCAGCTTCTTTTAGCTCACTTCCCGTGAAGTTTACCTCTTCAAATGGGATGCCTTGTTCGCCAAGAATGCGGATAACATTTTCTCTGGTAATACCTTTAAGAAGTCCAGCTGCAATAGGGGGCGTTTTAAAAATACCATCTTTTACAATCCAGATATTACTCGTTGTACATTCTGTGACATTGCCATCTTGGTTAAGCATGATGGCATCAAAGTAGCCTGCTTCTTTGGCCTCGTTATATGCAAGGATATTATTAAGATAGTTTCCAGATTTGATATTTGGGTCCATCGACTTGACTGGATTTCTAAGAGTTGAAGCGATAATTACCTCAACGCCGTCTTCATACCAAGTGCTAGGATTTTCAGGAAGCTCTTTACCGATGATAATGACATTTTGATTACTGGCCGCTTGCGGGTCAAGAGTAATTTCTCCCTCTCCTCGTGTGACAATTAATCGTATATAGCACCTGTCATGACCAGCTTCGTGCAGCTTCTTTGCAACGTCTACAATGCGCTTTTCATACTCAGTAAAGTTGAGTTGAAGATGCATGTGCATCTTTAAAGCAGAGTTTTGTAAGCGTTCAAGGTGCTCTTTTAGAAAACCAATTTTACCATTTCTAACTTCCGTTACTTCGTAGACAGAGTCACCGTAGAGGAAGCCGCGATCAAGTACAGATATTTTTGCATCTTCTTCTCGCTCTAGAATTTGGCCATTGATACTTATTACTTTCATGGGAGAATTGCTTTGTATCCTTCTGGGATGATATTCCAGGCGTCATTCTCGAAGCGAATTTCTTTTGTTTCCTTACCCATTAGATAAATCTTCTGGCCACATTGTAGCCACTCGAGGATTCCACCAAATAAATTTGTAAACTTTGTATTAGGATTAGTTTTAGAGAGCTCGAGTATTGCCTTCGTTGAACGAGTTCCAATTGTAGAGTAGACGACAACTTCTTTGCCTTGAAGTTGAGGATAGACTTCATGAAGCTTCGATAAAGGAATTGCGCGTTCAATGTGAGAAACTTCAAATTGATAAATATCTCGTGCATCTACAATTACGAGGCGATTATCTTTTAAACGTAAGCGTCTTTTTAGGTAGTCACAGTCGATATTTTCAACGCTTGGGTACTTCTTAGAAAGGGCGGTTGCCATACTGCCAATAACTTTTCTCTGATCCTTGATTCCATCAGTTCCGATACAAGAAGTTAGCAGAAGTATTGAGAGAATAATATATTTCATAATTTGATCCAAACCTTTGTCATTTAAACAACTTAACTATTTTGATTATCATGCCAAATCTTTAATTATTTGACCATGAATAAAACTTAACCCATAATTTTACTATGCAGAAATTATTTAAAATCTTCATTTTTCTTTACCTTACAATCACTAGTGCTTACGGTGCGTCTCTGAGTCTGGATGACAAAACTGAGCCAATCTTCTACTTGAGAAATTCTACAGGTGAGAACTTAAATGAGCTTTTTTATAATTTGGGTGGGGATGGTTCCACTCCTGAAGCCGCGATTACTCTTTATGTTCCCCTAAGCCTTGGGACGGGAACTCAAGATTTTGCTTATTATACTGCAGACTCTGGGGGGCTAAGCCCAAACTTGGCAGATGAAACATCTGAGTTAGGTGGTCTCTACTTACAAGATGTTGACTCACTTGCTTACACTAATGAAGAGCTTTACGTTGCATTAAAAGATAACGACAATTCAAATCCTGCTTTTCGAATTGTTACTCAAATACCAAGCTCTCAAGTTGAAGCTCCTTTTGTAAGCTTTGCAGATATCTGTTCAACGAGTGAGCTAAATTGTGCTGGTATTACAGACTCTATCGCTTCTATTAAAGACAGTGTTGAATTAGTGTTATTCTTTATGCCTAATGATACTGATTACAGTTCAAATGAAGAAGTAGAGATTCCGGATGCTGTTGGTAGAGCAATCTACTTTAAGCTTGTTATTAGTGCAGCAGCTACTGATATTAGAACTCGTGCAACACTTAACATTATTGGTACATATGCAGGGGATCAGACTGCTGTTATTGAGTACACCGGTGATCATGGTGGTAATGGTGCCTATATTTCTCGAATGGCCCTTTACGTGCAAAGTGGCGGTGGAGTTGTAACGAGAAATATTAATGATATTAGAATTGTTGAAGATCAATCAAATGAAGGTAATGTAAAGGTAACTAACCTTACTAATAATACTACCTACAGTTCGGCAATTTCATATCTTGATCATTTTGGCTATGTCGGTCCAGGGAGTGTGAGTAATGCTGATTTGGCCACGCAAACTGGAAATTATCAACCGAAGCCAATTGAAAAGCTTTTGTCGCAAAATCAGTGCTATCTCGTGACTGCAGGCTTTCAAAGAGATCATTATGTCTTGAATTACTTTCGTGTCATTCGCGATGAGTACTTGATGAAGACGACGCTAGGGGCAGCATTTGTTGATTTTTACTATAGCAGTGCGCCATTTTTTGTTGAAACGATCTTAAATAACAAGGCCTTGGCCTCGATGGTTAAGAGATATAGTTTCTCAATGTATTTTATTTTACAAAATATCCTGTTTATAATAGGATGCATGACTATAATTACGTTGTTAACGTTTAGAAGAGAATTAACATATGCCGTACAAAGTTTTAATCGTCGATGACGAACCAGATATTCTAGAACTATTGGCCGAAGAGCTTGAGTTTGAAGGTTATGAGACAGAGTGCGCCAACTCTGGAAATAGCGCTGTAAAGCTTATCAATAGTGGAAAAACATTTGATGCCATTATTTCTGACTATAAAATGCCAGATGGTAATGGAAAGGTTGTCCTTGATTGCACAAATAGCAATGATAGCCAAAAAGAAAAAGTTTTCTACTTTGTTTCAGGTCAAGCTGATATTTCTTTGAAAGAAGCTATGAAGGAAGGGGTGACTCGTTTCTTTTATAAGCCTTTTGATTTAGATGAATTACTAACAAGCTTAAAAAGAGATTTACAATAAAAAAAGGGACCATTTGCGGTCCCTTTTTTATTTGGCTAGTTTAGAATTGTCGAATGCGTACCACGTACGTATCGATTTTTTCCGATGTGATCTTCTTTGCTTTCTTCAAGCAGTAGATCCCAAAAACCATCCATCTCATTATATTTGGCCAGTAGCTCATAAGTACGGCCAAGCCCCTGTCTCGAAAAGGCACTTCGTTGAAATTCTACATTTGTACGAAGTGACTCAAATTCACCCTTTAACTGATTTACTGTCTCTTGTGAAAGATCGCTGAACTCTTCTTGCATTAGCTCTAGAATTCTTCCTGCAAGTCTCTTTGGACCAAAGTATGACGAAATGAATTTCACAAAAACGCTGGCATTAATCTTTCTAAGAATAGGATTTGCTTTGTCATAAAAAGCTGCAAGGAAACACTCATCAATTTGCTGATGTCTTACTTCATCAAGCATATGATAGTAGTGGCATTGCCAAAAGTTCCAGTCCACTTCACCGGCCTTAAGGGCCTTATTGTATTTTTTAGAAATATCTAATGTTCTCTCTTCAAAGAATAGAGCAATCCAAATCCACCATAGAAAGATATTTGGAAATGTCGTAACAACCTTCATGATAAAGTTTTGAACTGGGCCAAGTTTAAAAATACGAAGAGGTCTCTCTTTCGAATAGTTTTCTGGCTCTGCCTTCATGAGCATTCTAAGAAAGATTTCACCGTGCTTATCTTCTTCTTCCATAAAGTGATCAATGGCCTCAGTCATTTGAGGATTAAGCTTATAGATTCTTTTACAGCTTTTAAGTGCCGGATTTAGAAGAACATTTTCAAACCAAATAAATTGCTCACAAATAGAGAGTCCAATTAATTGATTGAATCTAAGTTTTTGTGCTTCAGTAAGCAGATCATAACTAGGTAAGTAAGAGATAGTGACCATTTCTTCTGGTGTCCACTTGAGATTCTTATCGATTGGTTTAGACCAATCAAGTGCATCAACAGTGAAAGCACGCTCTACAGATTGCTTATTAAGTTTTTCTAATTTGCTAATAAGTCTTGTTTCCATCTTAGCTCCAATTATGAAAGTACTTGTCTCAGTTCTTCGTTATGATTTTTTTCTAAGTAATTAATTAGGTCTTGAGTTGTTTGACACTGTAAAAAAATTGTTACAGGTAGTTCTTCAAAATCTTCCTTAAGACGCCCAATAAATGACATGGCATCATAAGAATCAAGCCCAAGAGTGATAAAGCTAGTCTCTAAAGTCAGTGTGATCTCTTTTTCATCACTAACTTCAGCAATTGCTTCATTCAAATATTTTAAAATTTGCTCTTTCATCTATTTATCCCAATTTCTCTTTAATTAAGAAATTAAACTTAAATTTATTTTTTATGTAGCGAGATACTATAAGATTAAATCGATAATTTTTCTCGATTTTTGTAATTTCTCCGGCCATGTATCTTTTTTGGGCATTTTGGCGTTTTACTTTCCCACTAGTTGTCTTTTTAAGAGTTAGCTCTGGCACTATTGAAATATTGTCTTCTGTGAGTGCTAATTTTGATTTTAGAGCATTTGCCACGTCTTCTTTGACTTTTTTACGGGCCTCTTTTGACTTCTCATTTAGCTCAATGATGAGGTGAGGTTTCTCGCTCTTATCTGTTTGAATTGAAAAAGCAACCATACGCCCAAGCTTTACCGCAGGTACCTTTGCGGCCATAAACTCGATGTCATTTGCAAAGATATTAACACCATTGCAGATTAAGAGATCTTTACTTCGTCCTGTTACGTAGAGCCTACCTTCTTCATCTAAGAAGCCTAGGTCTCCTGTGTTTAGCCATCCATCTTCGAGATGAGTTTCTCTACCGTAATAGTTAGTCGATACTGATGGCCCTTTTATATAGATTTCACCAACACCTTGGTGTTGATTTCTAATCTCAAGCTGAGTCGGTGCTAGAACTTTTCCACAAGAAATAAACTCTTCATCTTTAATCGTGACTGTCTCAAACTGTGTACCAACCTCATGAAAAGTTACTGCAAGAGTCGCTTCTGCTAGTCCATAAACTGGCATAATGGCATTAGTATTGAAGCCATATTTTTCAAAACGATTGCTAAAGGCCTTTAAAACATTGGCCTTAATTGGCTCAGCTCCACATTGAGCAAAGCGTATATGAGAAAGATCAAGACCTTCTAACTTCTTTTCTGGGATTTTAGTTGCACAAACATAATATGCTGAATTTGGGATACAAAGTGCACTACACTTTGTTTCTGAAACAAGGTGAAGCCATTTATGAGGCGCAATGACATAGTCTTGAGTACGAATAATATGACATTCAAGATTCTTTAAAAGAGCAGTGAGAAGACTTCCTATCAGCCCCATATCATGGTGAAGAGGTAGCCATGTACAAATAGAGTCAGAATCACTCAATTTGATCCCTTGATTAATTTGATCATTATTTGCAAGTAGATTGCTATGGCTTATCACAACTCCTTTTGGTGCAGAAGTTGATCCTGAAGAAAATTGAATAAAACAAGTTTCACTGCTTTCAGGATTTGCAAATTGTGTTGCCATCTCAGCGTCATTAAATTTTGCTATATTTGTAAAGCCCTCTGGAGAGTTCTTTGCTGCGATATACTTTGTTTGTGCCGCAGATGCGAATTGGAATAGTAATTCTTGGTAATCATCTTTTAACATTAAGGCACTTGATGCCATTGGTACAGGTACGTTACCTGATAGGATGATACCAAAGAAGTAAGTCACAAAGTTTTCTTCATTTTCAAATGAAAGAATTATATTTTTTTTAGTAATATCATTTGCCTTAATTTTAGAAGCAATGACACGGGCCTTCTCCATAAGCTCATTTATAGAAAGTGAGCTAGCAAGCTTAAAGTTCTTGTAAAAGAAGAGAACCTTCTTTTCTTGATCTTTATTTGAAAGTAGCTTGTCGATGAGATTACGCATTCAGCTGACCTTCTAGGTATGAGATGATCTCAAGTGTTTTATTGAAGATATGTGGCATGAACTCATATTCATTTACACTGTGGCCTACATAGTAGAATAGAACTCGGTTAAGTAGATATTCATTTGCACAAGATAACATATTTTCTAGTTTTTCTTGCTTAGATAGTTCAAGCCCATCTTTTGAGAAGTAATAATCTATATCATTCGCAATTTCACCACTTGGTGTTGTAAAGCTCATGAATTCCACAAGGTCTCTATATGGAGAGTTGTAGCGAGATAGTTCCCAGTCATAGAAGCATGGGCGACCATTTTTAAAACAAATATTTCTTGGATTAAAGTCGTTGTGAGTAAGTGTCTTTGGACCTTCGTTGATGATCTTTGACCATTGTTCAAAAGTATTTAGAACTTCTTCTAACTTTTCCTCTGTCTTTGCACTGATGTAGTTTTGTGCACGAATATAAGTGATAATTGATTTCGTTAAGTCTTTATCAATATTTACTTTTCCAAGGTTAAGAGACGACTCAGAAACTTCTTGTGAATTTGCAAAGTTCTGATGAATCTTAGATATAGCATCAAAAATTAATTCACGAGTTGAGCTTATCCATAATTCTAAACATCCTTGAGTGTTCATTAACTCAATTTGAGAAAAGTTTAAATTTTCTAAAAGAAGAAGGTATGCTTCTTTCTGAGCATTTATATATGTTCCATGAAGCTCTGGCATATAGCGAGAGAAGTCCTTTGAAACCATACGGTATGCCTCAATTTCTCTAATATGACATTTCGTAAATTCATTATTGTGAATTGTTTTAATGAATTTTCTTCTGATATCACTATCCGCAAAACCTGCAATGGCCGCAAAACCTGCAATTACGTCAGTATCAAGGGGTTTTGACTTCAGAATTATTTTATCTTCTTTGTTGATCTCTAGTGATGTAAAACCAAGAGATTTGTTTACCACTCTTGAAGTAGCTTCAGTGATAATTCCATTTTCAATATTAATCTTGTGGTCGTGTTCAATTGACTCACTTTCTTTCACTAAAGTTGACTGATCAGTGAAGTTTTCATTGATAAATTCTTTTGTGATATCTTTCGTTTTAAGCTGATCTTTCGGATTATTTCTACCAAGCTTGTCGTGTGCATAAGCAAACTGTCCACCACAGATGGCCGACATTGTTGAAAGCTCAAGAGATAGCGCCGCACCAGCTATAATTTTTGCAAACCTTTCGACCTTTCCTGCTCCTGCACAACCGATCGACTTTAAGCAGTCTTTATAGTGACCAAGTCCTGTTCCACCTCCAACAGTTCCAATAACTAGTGAAGGTAGAGTTAAGCTTACGTATAAACCTTTTTCGTGTTTTTCAAAATTTAGAACAGCTGTTGATGACTCATGAATACAAGCAAGGTCTTGTCCTGTTGAAGCAAAAATGGCTGCAACAGCGTTGGCAACGTTTACGTTATATCCTGTCATTCCTTCAAGGCGAGTAATAGGTAGTGATCTTAAGTAGAGATTGATGAGATCAGTACTTGATGTTTTCAGAATACGCTTTAATACTTTTTCTGGTACTACACATTCTGCAGTTACATATGTTCCACGAGTCTGCATTGCAGAACCAACAGAAACTTTCTTATCACTTGAACCATTTCCTTCTAAGAAGAATTCAACAAGTTTAATTTTTGAAGTTAAAAGCTCTTCTTTGATCCAAAGACATGATTGCCACGTACAAACAGTTGTCATGTTTTGTCCGGAAGCGTCGGCACACTCATAGATAAATTTCGCGTGAACATTGCGACCGATAAGAACTGGCTTGATCTTTTTTAGATCTGCAAAGTTTGAATACTTTTTAGTAATACTTTTAATCGTATCGAAGTTATCTTCTAGCCATGAGATAAATTCATCAGCATGGTCAATATCATCAAATGTGAAAACTGGAGCACGGTACATACGCTTTCTTAAAACCTTGGCCTTGAAGCCACCACTTAAAGAAACGGCAAGTGCACCACGAGTGATCGAAGAAACTAGAGCGCCCTCTGAGGTTGCAATTGGAATATATAAATCTTCCTTTTCACCTTTCTCATTAATTTTTAATGGCCCACAAATTCCCATTGGAATTGAAATACTTCCAGCATAAGACTCGATATTACCTTTGAGGTTTAATCCATCTAGGTCTGTTATTTGAATTGAGTCGAGATTTTCCCCACACTGAGCCTCTAAAATCGCAATACGATTTAGCCTTGCCGCTTCAGAGTAGTCAAAACGAGATGGGGCCGAAAGCTTCTGCTTTACGACTTTTGCTTCCTGCTCAGAAGCTGAATTTGTGCTAATTTCATTGATCTTCATAGTTCAAATATAGCTTATAAAGATGAACGAGAACGTTTGATTGAAAATTGTACTATGGCCGTCTACACAGTAGACGGCAGTTTTATATTAGTAAAATCAATAGTTTAGATAGTGAATAGGTGATAGTAGCGAGTTTTCTGCGAAATATCTTTCGCAAATAGTGAGGGAAGGTTCCCGTCTCGCATCAAGCATAGATAAGCTTGCTCATAATGAGATCTTACTTGGGGGATAATTTCCTTAAGTAGGTAAATGAAGCTTAGCCCCATGTAACGATGATCTGGATGGACTCCCATAGTCTTAATTAAGAGCCTCTTTATATTTGTTGCTGTGGGATCCACAAAATTTAGGATGATCCCAATAATTGAATTGTCTGCTTTTGAAATTAGAGCACGTGAGGTATGAGGACAAATAAGGCCAGCCGCTTGTTGGCCATACTTAAGTTTGAATGTTTCAAATGAAATTGGTGAGTAGGCGATATTCTCTCCAAAAACTTGATCAGCACTTTGGTAAAATCGTTCAAGGTTATCAAGCCAAAATTGTCCATCAATTACTTTTAGGTCATAATTTTCAGTCATTGGTGAATCATCAATTTCATCAAATTGCTCAGACCATTTTAAGAGCTTATCAAAATCATTAATTTCATAAGTTACATAACTCTCAAAGATCTCACCATGAGACTTCAATAATTCGTACAACTCTTTGTCGTAAGAGGGCTCCATTAAGTGATGAGGTAGATCTTCATTCTGTTTTAAGCGGTAGCTATTATATGTAGAAAGATTTAATGACCCAACCATCTTTTCGCTTCCATACTTTTGACGATAATCTTTGGCGGCCTCAATAAAGCTTTGTGATAGCTTCCCATTACAAAAACCAAAGTACGCTTGCTTACCAATAAGAAAGAAAATTGCTGAAGCATCGCCATCAACAAATTGTTCAATACTTGAGATTGCTTCGTTATCTTTAAAAAGAAGGAACTCTTGTTTTTGCTCTTGGGTAAGTCGGTCTAAATTAATTTGCATAAACACCTACAATAAGAGCGATATAAAGTAGGAGAGCGAAGAGTCCGAATGACTTTTCATTCTTCTTACGTCCTTCAAGACTTGGTTTTTTTAAATATTTAAAAAGTGTCGATTGAGCAGCTGCAAAACCTGCGATACCCATTGCTGCTAGAATTGATCGTAGATTCGGCATTAGTGGGATGAGATAAAGAAAACATCCAAGAGTTATCATATTCATTAATGTGATAATGAGAACGCTTCCACCTGTGCCATAAATCTTTGTATATGAGTCAAGTGTTTCAGTCTCTTCTTCAGGGCCACGAGTCTTTCTTGTAAATTCATATGAGAAACCTGATGCAAAAGACATGGCAAGAATAAGATAAACATAGAATTCAAATGTAGGAACTTGCCATTTTGCCGACATAATCCAAATAATAATAAGAGGAGAAACGAGCATGTGGCTAATTGAATAAAGCGTTAAGCGCTTTTCTAGCCATGTACCAATAAAGAACTCCTTGGCCATAAGTATGGACCACAGATAAACAGCGCCGTAGCAAATAAGCGTTAAATAATTATTTGAAATTAAAGCAGAATAAATTAATCCAATAATAGTAAAAACTGCAGCAATAATATCTAGGTGCCAAAGTTTAATGAGGCCTCTTTGAAGCGCACGCTCTGGGTGATTAATACAGTCAACTTTGAAATCTTTATGTTCATCAAATACTCTTAAGACAAAGTAGTGTCCGACTACAGCAACTGCCCCTAGGATATCTAATGGTGTAAAATCTAATGCTTTATCTTGTAAGAATAGAGCAAGGCGACTCATGACAAAGAAAGTTATTAGACCGGAGATGACATTGGCCATTGGGAAGCGCTCGTTTGACCAAGCTAAATATCTCTTAATAAATGAATCTTCTATTGTAATATGACTTATATCTTTGCTCATACATCCTCATCTGAATTTATTTTCTTTGTACCATTATATAATGAAAACAACTATAATTGTGACATGGCAAAATATTTTACTGACAAATTAAATTACTCACTAGCAAATGAAGATATTGAGATGGAGTCAAAAGTTTGTGAAAAACTTTCTCCTAAAAAAATTGGCTCTATTTGTGGTGCAGGACCAAGAGGGTTATACCTTATTACAAATACTGACTCAAAGTTAGATCTCTTTGATGTATCGGGCCTTCAGATTGAATGGGCAAGAGCGTATGAGAAGGCGATTCTTGCACTTGAAGAAGTGGATTATTTAAGAGCATACCATGATGATTCCGCGATTTTAAAAACAGTTGGTGCTAATGTTGGACTTAATGATTATTTTGAGGCCAATGAAATTGCGGCACTTGCCGGATCATGGGAAAAAACATTTATTACCTTTTCAAAGCTTTGTCGTAAAATTTTAGGACATCGTATTATTGAGGCCCTTAGAAATTGTAAAACAATTCAAGAGCAATTAAATATAATGGATACAGTAAGCTTTAAGGTTAAGTGGACAGTTGTTTTATCAATTGTTGGAAACAAGGCCTTAATGAACTCTCTCTTGTATCGAGGTGACTTCATTAGAAAGAATATCCCAGAAAGTTATGTGAAATTTTATCGAAACCGATTTGCTCGTTTATTTAAAAATAATCTGATTAAAGATAATTTTTTCTTAAGCCTGTGCTTTTTTGGTGAAGTTACTTTGACAAATACACCCCTTCGTTGTCGAAATTATTCTGAGCTTAAAGAGTGCATAGAGACAACGCAAGTTAATTATCATATTGGTGATGTGGTTGCGGAGCTTGAAAGTGGTAAGTATCAATTTGATTACTTTTCTTACTCAGATGTTCCTAGTTACTTTGATGATAAACTAGGTAAGGATTTTATTAAGAAGGCAAGGCCATCAATTGCTATTGGTGGAGTTATTTGTGTCCGTTATTATCTACGTGTCCATACGCCGGAACTAGAAGGCTTTGAAGATATCACAGCTGAATTTAAAGATCTTATAAAGAAAGAAAAGGTCGGAGTTTACGACATAAGATTTTATAAAAGAGTTTCATAAAGAAAAGGCCTCTAATGAGGCCTTTATTATTCTTGGTTTTCTTGTAATAAGTTGATTAGACCTTTTTCACAGTCCATTTCAATCTCTTGTCCATTTTCTACAATTTTTGTAATTCCTGGAACTCCGACGATTGTAGGAATCTTAAGTTCTCTAGCAATAACTGCTGAGTGAGAAAGTGTCGATCCCTTTTCTACAAGTAGTCCTTTGATTGACGGAAATAATGGTGCCCATCCTGGATCAGTTCTTACTGTACATAGAATCTTGTCATTAACATCAATTCCATCATCCGGCTTAAAGAGTAGGGCAACCTCTCCTGTGATGTGACCTGGGTAACATCCTATACCTTTTAATGCACCATCATGATCAAGATTTGTATTGCCTTCATAGATAAATTTATTTCCTGCGTGAACGAAGCCAAATGTCTTAAAGTGATGACCAGGTTCCTCATCTTCATATGAATCGTACTCAGACTTTCTTAAGCTTATTAGTTCTTTTAGATTTGTCTGAACAATACGCCCATCTTTTAGTTCTTCAATTTCACTAAGAGTTAAAAAGAAAATATCATCTGGTGTACTGATTAGATTGAAGTTTGCTAATTGATTTCCCATTTCACGGTAAATTTGACGTGAGATACCAAAAGATTTTGTTCTAAGAAGTCTTGTGTTTTCACGATAACGAATGGCCTTTCTAAGTTTTGCCAGATCTTTATAAAAACGTTTTCTTCCAAAAATTGAAAGCTTTTTCTTAACTATTGGCTCAATCTTTTCTTCTTCAGACTCTCTAAGTTCAAGCTCATTTGCAATGAAGCTTTCATAACTTAGGCTTTCTTTAATCACGTAATTTTTTAGAATATTGATGAGAAAGTCTGGGCTTTCTCTCAGTGATAAGCTTTCAAGCTTAAGCTCACCAATTGTGCGATCACCATAGTTTTCGATATAATCTTGGCATAAATCAAAAATGGCCTTATTGTTGATGTAGAAGAAGTCCATAACTTTTGAATTTTCTAGTTTTAGGAATTGATCCTTAAGATTTTGATCGCATTTCTTAATTTCATCACTTATTTTTAAAAGTTCTTTAGTCGGTTGAGTACTGGCAATATCATGTTCTCCTGATAATAAATTTCCAAGAGTGATATCTGCATTTTCAACACCAAGCTTATCCATCCAGCGATACATCTTTCCATTCATCATCATAACGTAGAAGTCATTTATAAGTGGAGCGTGCCATTTACTCGTGATTTTCTGATCGAGCTCTTCAGTTAGATCATAGAGTTGAGTAAGATTAAGTCTATTGAGTTTGGTGAAATCAATGTCATTATAAACTTTATAAAAGTCAGACATAAAGTCGGCAACAACTTTATCTATTTTTGAGAAATACCAAAGAAGACTACCAAAGGTTTTTATCAGACCTGGTAACATTCTTAATCTCTCACATAAAGGTAGGTCTTTATCTTCAATAAAGTCGACAGGGTCTGTAATCCCCATCATTTTCTCCATATCTCCTTTAGATTGTTTAAAGGACGGAAGCAAAAGGAGCCCCTTATACCAAGATTGAATATTGTAGAATACTCGACCTTCAATAAGAGCGATCATATTCTTATGTCTTTTTTCGTGCTTTTTTAACTCTTCTTCACTTAGCCCAGTTAAGCCTAGTAGTTGATGATAGACCTTGTAGTACATCTTTGAGGCATAAGAGAAAGTTAGGGGCGTTGTAACTCCATTGAATGACTCTTGGATATTTGAGTTATCAAAAACATTGGCGAAGTCTTCACGCTTATCCATTGGAAGAGATGTGATATCTCGTGTCTGGACAATATAGATATTTCCATTTTGAAAACAAAATTCTATATCTTGAGGCTTCTTCTTTAATGCAAGAATATTTAGGGCAAGCTTATTTAACTCAATGATTTCTGCGTGAGTTAAGACACTTGAATTGATATCATTTCCTGTAACTTCAACTTTCTTTGTTGTTTTGTTTTCGTAGTCAGCAATTATCTTAAAGTCTTTTTCTCTAATTTCATCTCTAATGATACCAAGGTCATTGATTGTGTATTCATCAGTATTGCATTCACCACTTACAACACCTTCTCCTTGACCGTAGTTTGCTGAAATAAGCATCTCGTCTCTGTATCCATTAATTGGATTTGCCGTAAAGAGAACACCTGACTTCTCAGGATCAATCATTTCTTGAATGATGACGGCCATTTTAGGTGTCGATTGATGGATTTGATTTTTAAAGCGATATGTAAGGGCCGTTAGAGAGAAGTTGCTTTTAAAACAATTTCTAATGGCATCTTCTATTTTATCTTTTCCTTGAACATAGAGAAAAGACTCTAATTGTCCAGCGAAAGAGAAGTGACTACCATCCTCATCAGCAGCTGAGCTTCTAATAGCATAGTGAATATTAGGATTAATTCTCTCCATAACTTCATCAATAATGGAAATTTCACACTTATCAATTTCAGCATGAATTTTTGCGATTAGTTCTTTTAAATCATCAATAAATTGAAGTTGTGTGTAGCTTACAATGAGTTGCTTTAATACCTCATTTTGGTCAACTAATGTTTGAAAGTAATCACTAGTGATACAAAACCAATCTGGTGTATTAACACGACACTTTTCAAGCTTAGCAAGGTTATAGGCCTTACCACCAACTTGTGTTTTTGTTGTAAGAAGAGAATCAAATTTACTTAATAGATACATTTACTACCTAACATTACAAATTATATTATTTTCATTTAATATTATCATATGAAAAAAATTGAAGATATAAGGCAAGAACTGGGTTACGAAGGTATACCGATAAATGGATGTCACTACCTGGATTCTCACTTTCGAAATAATTTAGAAAAGCGATGCTTGATCTATCAAAATAAAGATCAGAACTATGGCGAGTTTATGTCTCAGGTTGGGGCATGGATAAAGACATTATCTGATGCTGGAATAAAGAAAGGGGATCGAGTTATCGTACTCATTCCATTGCGACTAGAGCTTTATCAGATAATGGTGGCATTGTTCTATATGGGATCAGTTGTCGTCTCAATTGATTCTACTATGCCAAAGGATAAACTTAAGCAGGCCATTGAAGATGCAAATGCTCAAGGGATCATCTCAGTTAAAGAGCTTTTAAAATGGACGCCTTTAATTCCTGCTCTGTGGAAAATGAAGCGCTTTACGTTTGATCAAAATTGTCTTTTTACTAAAACTTTAACAAGTATTAGAGCGCAAGATAATCTTAATTTCTCGCAAACACCAATTGAGCAAGATGCTCAGACACTTATTTCTTTTACAACTGGCTCTACTGGAAGACCTAAGGCCGCAAATCGAAGTCTTGATATCTTTTTATCACAAAAGATTGTCTCAGAATATTTTTGGCTACATAAAGAAGATGAAGTTGATATGCCATTTTTCCCAACTCTTGTTTTACAAAATTTGGGCCTTGGAATCACCACAATTTTCCCAGATATCGACTATCGTAAATTAGCTGAGTTTGATGCTTCAAGGGTTATTGCGCAAATGAATCAATATGGTGTCACACGATTTAGTGCTAATCCAATGATTATCAAAAGACTTGCTGATTACCTTGCATCAAATGATATCAAAATTCCATCGTTAAGAAGTATTATCATTGGTGGTGCTGAAATATCGACAAAGCATGCAAGTTTTGTGAAGGAACAATTCGATAGGGCCTGTTCGTTGGTTGAGATTCATATTATCTATGGCTCTACTGAAGTTGAGCCCATTAGTTTTGTTCAAATTGAAGAGTATATTTCAAATAAGAAAGTTGGACTTAAGTTGGGGCATATCATTGAAGTTTTAGATACTAAGATTGATAAGGTCGCTAATGGTTTTGATTTTCAGGAAGGAGTCGTTTGGGGAGAAATCTGTCTAAGTGGACCTCATGTTATTAAAGAGTATATTGATAATCATCCTGCCAATAAAACGACTAAGAGATGGGATGAACAGGGAAGACTTTGGCACCTCACTGGTGATGTCGGATATGTGAGTGGGGGACAGATTTATCTTCTTGGGCGACTCAAAGATTGTTTAAAGGTTAATGGCAAGCTCGTTCCAACATTTCACTATGAGAATGAATTGGCCCGTATTGATGGTGTTCAAAGAGCAGCTCTAGTTCAAGTCAATGATACGATATTGTGTCTCATTGAGGGTGAAGTTAAGATAAAAGAACATATTAGTGAAATCTTAAATGATTGGAATCTTGGTGAAGCGCTTGTTGAATTTGGCCGAGTTCCTGTTGATTCAAGGCATTTTTCTCGAGTTGACCGAAATGCCATAAGAGAAAGTATCCAGCACAAGTAGATTGTGCTGGATTGATATCTAAACTCTTATACTAGTTATCGTAATTTCGACAAAGAATTGAGATCTTCTTTGTCAGTTCTTTAGGTAGTGTTGAAAATAGGCTTGATCCGCTATTTACTTCGTGTCCATAACATCTTTGCCAGTGAGGAGTATAAAGTTGTCCTTTATCTCTTAAAAGGTACTCTTCCATATAATTTTGAAGATGCTTATCTAAGAGCTCTTTCGAATCAGATCTTTCTAAAACTTTTCTCTGATAAAGAGTATCTGCGATTTCAAATGGTGTAACAAAACTTGCTTGACCTTTGTATAGTTCATTTGATTCATCAAAGTTGTAGGCAGCACGTATAAAAGTATGAAACTTAATTCCTGGATAAGTCTGTTTGATACCATTATAGAAAGAGTTATCGTGTTCTCCGTTATCACCAACTAGGATAACTGTATCAGGTCTATTCTCAGCGATTAGCTCTTGAAGTCTTTGCGCTTTAAATACCTTGCTCGATACTTTAAAAGGTCTAATTTCCAAGCTTCCCTCTGGGAAGTTTCCGTTTTTAAGGAGTTCATTGTGCGACCATGCCATCACTTCCTCTGGCGCATTTGTTAGATAAAAAACATCTGCATCAAGGCGATTCTTTATGATGTGATAAAGGTCGGCCATGCCAAGGAAAATATTATTTGTGCGGTAGGCGTTTGAAACGGCATCGACTTTTGATCTGATATGGCCAACTTTAATTGTGTCGTCGATATCTGAAATTAGAATCGTCTTCCCACTATCTTTAGTAAAAGCTAGTGTTGCCGAAGCTAAGAGGTTTAACATTAATACTAGGATTACTGATTTCATCTTTCTTGTTTTCATGAAGAAATCATATTGAATGAATTCACTAATTTCACCATGTATCGCGTTAGTATGAACATTATACAGAGATTTCGTTAAAGTTTTCCATCCAAGTACTGAATTGTTGGCATTTTTGGACTTCTTTGGCCTTTAATAAGTAGAGATTCTTATGAGATCTGAATGTGAGAATACTACCATTCACTTTTAGCTCTTTTAGCTTTTCAATCTCTTTATAGTGCTCAATATTTCGATAATCACAAGTGCTGATTGTTTCGGCTTCAATTTTTTCTTTTTGAGTCACTTCTTCGTGTAGTTCATTTAAGAGATTTAATTGTTCTTGGGAGAGTTCGTGCTTAATCTGTGCTAATCTTTCTAGATAATCTTTTGATTCGTTAAGACTTCTGGCCGCAAGATGGCCCAGTCCTTTCTTTGAAAAGTTATTAAACTCTTCAATTTTCACTTGAGAGCGAAAGAGGTAGTCATTGGCCTTAGGTCCAACTGCATGAACCGTATTTGAAAGCCAGTAGACTCCGATTAATATAAAGATAAAGTATCTTAGTTTCATATGTATTTTATAGAGCAAGAAAAGTGCCAAGAAATAGGGCAGTTTTATACGAGCTTTCAGTAACTTGGAGTGTTTAGTATATGGACAGTGTCTAAAAATATCGTTATTTAAGGTACTTACTGTTTAAAACATGGTATAAGGCAAATTATGTACTATTTTGATCACGCTGCCTCAACTAAGCTCTATCCTGAAGTTATTGAAGTTTTATCGCAAAGCTTCGAACTGGACTATCCAAATCCTGCTGCTAAGCATTTAGCAGGAAAGGAATGTGCTAAGAAAATTGAGGATGCTAGAAGTAATATCTTAAAACTTATTCTGGCAAAAAACTATGGCCTAATCTTCACTTCTTCTGCAACTGAAGCAAATAATCAGGTGATTCGCTCGATTGAGGAGGGGATTATTTTTTTAAGTGGAGATCATCCTTCTGTCACTAAAGTCATTGATAATGGACAAGGTTATAAAAGCATCGATGAAATTGTCGATGGCGTAACAAGTGAAACACAACTTGTATGTATCAGCCTTGTTAACTCGCAATCTGGACAATACTTTGAAGTTGAAAAAATAGCGCAAGCTGTGAAGGCCAAGAATAGAAAGTGTCTCGTTCATGTGGATGCGACACAAGGCTTTGGTAAGGTTCCTTTCACACTCAAAGACTCTGAAATTGATTATGTCACTTTTGGTGCTCATAAAATGGGAGGTCCAAGAGGAATTGGCGGTCTTATTTTTAAAGAAAGTAAGGTTCAATTTCTTAAACGCTACCTAAGAGGTGGTGCACATGAAAAAGGCCTAAGAGCATCGACACCTCCTACTTCTCTTGTTGTAGCTCTTGAGAGAGCATGTGAATTGGCCTTTAAGGATTTAGAGAGTTCATTTGAAAAAGCAGAAGTTCTTAAAGAAGTAATTAAAAAAGGGCTAAGTGCTCTACATAAAAATATAAGTTATCCATTTGAGGATCGAAATACTTCACCATTTATTCTATGTGTTCTCTTTGAGGGAATTGCTAGTGATATCATCATGAGACACCTTGAAACCAAGGGAATCATGATCTCTTCATCTACAGCTTGTTCATCAAAGATTAAGGGATTAAACCCTCTCTTTGCAGGACTTGGGATTGAAGAGAAGTTTCATAAAAATATTCTTAGGATATCGATTGGTAAGTCAACAACACAAGAAGAGGTGGAAGGCCTTTTAAAAGGTTTTGGCGAAGTTATTGAAGAAATTGGTTTTTTAATTAAATAGGAATAATAAAGATGTATAAAAGTTTAATTTTAACAGTTGATGAATTATGGCTTAAGGGTAAGAACAGAAAGAGCTACTATAAGAAACTTCAGACAAATCTAAGTCGAATATTTAGTAAGTATCATCACACATCTTGGAAGCTAAAAAATAATCAACAGCGACTAGTGGCCGAAAGTGAAGAAGAGTTTAGTGAAGAACTAATCCATAGATTAACTTCTGTTGCTGGCCTAAGCTCTGTTACTCCGATGCGAGCGTGTCCATTAGATCTTGATTATGTTTGTGATCTTGCCGTAAAAGAATTAAGTCAATTATCAAATATTAAGACTTTTAAAGTTCAAACAAAAAGAGCTCTTAAACAATTTCCAAAAAATAGTGATGAAATTAACCGCTATATTGCAACTGCAATCTTAAAAAATACGGAACTTAAAGTTGATGTAAAAAATCCTGATCTCATGGTTGATGTAAAAGTCATGAATGAAGAGATCTATCTATCTTGGGAAAAGATTCCATGTATTGGTGGTCTCCCTGTAGGGACAAGCGGACATGCTATTACTCTTTTATCTGGTGGGATTGATTCACCTGTTGCTAGTTATTTAATGGCAAGAAGAGGCGTGAGACAATCTTTTGCTTTCTTCTATGCCTATCCATATGTTGGAGAGGAAGTAAAAGATAAGATTTTAGAGCTTGGAAAAATTCTTTCTAAATTTCAGGATAGCTTTAAATTATATGTTCTTCCTTATGGAGATATTCAAAACTATATTGCAAAAAATTGTAAGGAAGATTACAGAACATTATTTTTTAGAAAATATATGATGGATACTTCTGCGTATCTTGCAAGAAGAACAAAGGCGAGTGCCCTAATTATGGGAGATGCCCTTTCACAAGTTTCAAGTCAGACACTTCAGAATATGAGTGTACTTGATCGTTCTTGTCCGATGCTTGTGATGAGGCCACTTATTGGGATGAATAAGCTGGACATCATTACAGAGGCCAAAAAGATTGATACATTTGAAACATCTATTATTCCACATGATGACGCTTGTTCAATGTTTGCACCGAAACATCCAGTAATTAAGGCAGAAATAAAGTACTTTATGGAGTTTTGCGAAGAGCATGATTTATCAGAGTTAATTAAAGAATGCGTTAATAATGCTGAAGTATATCAGTATGATATTCAAGGTAACTTTGAAAAAAAATGAGCGGAATGAGATTTTATTGTGCGTTGCAAGTAATTTCTTCCTGAATAATTAATCTTTGATTAATACTGAAGAGGCTTTAAAATATAATTTAGGAACTACCTAATATTATTAGAATTGGAGCTTCAATGCACAAGAAATTTCGAAAGTCGTTGGGACTATTTTTAGGTCTCATTCTTTTATCAACGCCATTTGTTTTAAGAGCGGAAAATGGTTTATTTAGTATTAATAAAGATCAAGTTTTAGGGAACTTATTAATCGATGTTCTCGAAAAACTTCATTATAAAAAATTAAAAGTTAATGATGATCTTTCTAAAAATGCTTTCAAAGAATTTGTTCAAAAAGTCGATTACTCAAAGCAATTTCTATATGATTCGGATGTTAAAGAACTTAAGAAGTATGAGTCTTTAATGGATGATGAGATGAGATCAGGAAACTACAAGCTTGTTCTTGATGCCATGAAAATTAAAAAGCAAAGAATTGAAGAAGCAGATGCTTTAAGAAAGAAAATGTTTAAAGGTAAGTTTAACTTTCATGGAAATGAAGTTGTTGAGCTAGACCCAGAAAAAAGACATTTTGCAAAAGATAAGAGTGAGTTTGAAAAGAACTGGCGCCTTACTTATAAGCAATCAGTAATGGCCCGTTATATCTCGATTAAAGAAGACCAAGAAGACCTCAAGAATCCTAAGAAGAATGCTAAAAAGACTGCTAAGAATAAAAAGAATGGAAAGAAGAAGCTTGAGTCTGAAAAAATTCTAACTGAAAAAGAAATCGTAGCTAAGGCCCACGAAGCTATCGACAAGAAATATCGCCTTTATTTCGAAAGACTTTTAAAAGACACAAGAGATGACTATATGGAGCTTTTCTATAACTCTGTTGGTGCTGTATTTGATCCGCACACAGCGTACCTTGCTCCAAAGAGAAAAGAAGATTTTGATATCGATATGTCAGGGCAACTTGAAGGTATCGGTGCTGTCTTATCTGAAGATGAAGGTTATATCAAAGTTGTTGAAATCGTTCCAGGTGGAGCTGCATGGAGACAAAAGGAACTTGAAGTTGATGATTTAATTCTTGCTGTAAGCGAAGGTGACTCAGAGAAGGAGCCGGTTGATCTTGTTGGGATGAGAGTTGATGATGCCGTTAGATACATTCGTGGTAAGAAAGGAACAGTTGTTAAGCTTCATGTTAAGAAGGCCGATGGCTCACGTAAGTCAATTGGTATCACAAGAGATGTTGTTAAGATGGGGGCCTCTTTTGCTAAGTCTTCAGTTCTTGAACTTAAAGGTGTGAAAGGTAAGTTTGGATATATTAATGTTCCGAAATTCTACCGTGAATTTAATGGAACGATTAATTGTACTGATGATGTAAGAGCTGAACTAAAAAGATTAAAGAAACAAAAAGTTAATGGTGTCATCCTTGACCTTAGAAATAATGGTGGTGGGGCCCTGACAGATGCACAACTTATGTCAGGTCTATTTATTAAGGAAGGGCCAATTGTTCAAACTAGAAACTATATGAATCAAGTTGAAACTCTTGCAGATGAAGATCCAAGTATTGAATATGGTGGCCCACTAATTGTTATGGTTAACCGTTATTCAGCTTCTGCATCAGAGATTCTAGCGGCAGCAATGCAAGACTATAAGAGAGCTGTAATTGTTGGTGGTGCAGTTACTCACGGTAAAGGGACTGTTCAGGTTGTCTATAGCCTTGATCAAGGTCTAAATAAAATGATTGGTGAAGAGTTTGGAGCATTAAAACTTACGATCCAAAAATTCTACAGAATAAATGGAGTATCAACACAGTATAAAGGTGTAACACCTGATATTGTAATTCCAGATCCAATGTCATATGCTGAAAACCGTGAAAAGGATTTAACTTACTCACTTAAGTGGGATGAAATTAAGCCAAAGAAATATCAGAAGTGGGCAGGTATGTCTTATGATATGAAAAAGCTTATTAGTGAGTCTCAAAAACGTGTTCAAAAAGATGAGCGCATGCAAAAGATTGAAGAGAGCGTTGCTTACCTTAAGAAGAGACGTAAAGAGACTGAGCTTAAGCTTAATATTGACTCTTGGATGAAAGAAGAAGAGGCAAATAAGAAGAAGCTAGAAAGTCTAAAACTAGATCTAGAAAATAAAGATTTAGTTGTTACTCACTTCGAAGAATCACTAAAGTCACATGAGACTGTAAAAGAAGGTGATGAAAAGCAGTGGAAAGAAGACTTTAAACAACGTAAGGAAGAATGGGTATCATCTCTACGTAAGGATGCAGGGCTTGAGGAAGCAATCTATATTATGCGTGATATGATTGCTCAAGAAGCAAAGAAATAATAAGGATAAGAAATGGATTTTAATAAATTAATTGATAATTCAGATATTGATCATGTGATGGCAGTTCTTGAGGAAATGGATGATGAGCAATTATCAGTTGAGCTACTTAGAAAATTTAATGATAGCACTAAGGCCTTAGGAGAGTTGTTAATGAATCACGATCCTAGTTTAGATCATGCACATTGGAAGACTCAATGTGATGATGCAAAAAAGCTGGTTGATAAAGTCGTAAAAGAGATTCTTTCACATCAAAAATAATTTTTTAAGGTAAAAAAGAGTAAAAGTTTTAGATTATTTTTATATTTTAAATTAACAAAGGCCAAGTCATAAGTACTTGGCCTTTTACTTTTTATTTGCTGAAATTTCTTCCTCTTAATAAAAAGGGAAAAATGGCGAATAATAAATACCATGTAAGTCTTTTCTTACTATCCTCACATCAAGTTAGTCTAATTCGCGTTAGACGGATTGGCCCTGGCCCCCACCAGGGCCTTTTCTATTCTTGAGGTAGCGTTCTTGTTTACTACTTTGTCAGCATCAGTTTTCTCATGAAGTCACTTGCGCTTCGCACTTCCTTAGCAGCATCTTCCTCACTAATATAATTACCTTCAAGAAGATTAAGGATTGCCTGATCAAAACTCTGGCAAGGGATGTCTGCTGAATTTGTTCCACCATTTTCAATAATTGGAATGATGCGATCAAGAGGCTCATCTCCACGAATACATTCTTTAACACCTGGGCCAGTGACCATAATTTCTTGGGCAACTCGTACACCATTAGCAGATTTTTTTGAACGTATCATTCGTTGTGAGATTGTGGCATAAAGGGAGTCGGCCAAACGTTTTCGTGCATCGGCCTGTTCTTCACCTGGAAACATTGAAATGATTCGACTAATTGTCGATATCGCATCTGTCGTATGAATCGTTGCTAGTACCAAATGACCAGTTTCAGATGCCTTTAGAGCAATTTCGATTGATTTTTGATCCCTGAGCTCTCCAAGTAAGATAATATCTGGGTCCTGTCTTAGAGCATATTTTAGAGCATCTTCAAAATTATCGGTATCCACTCCAATTTCTCTTTGGGTGACACGTGATTTTTTTTGTTCATGGATATATTCAATTGGATCTTCGATTGTAATAATATGTTTTGCACGACGCTCATTAATATAGTTGATCATACTTGCAAGAGTCGTCGACTTACCAGAGCCTGTCGCTCCTGTAACAAGAATTAGTCCACGTTTAGCACGGATAATTTGTTTTAGTGAATCACTTAAGCCTAAGGCCTTATAGCTTGGAATTTCTTTTTTAATGACACGAAAAACAAGGCCATTCTTATTGTTGAATTTAAAGTAATTAAATCTTAGACGACACTTATCTTCAAAGTCAAAAGAGCCATCGAGATCCTTGATTGCCTCAAGCTCTTGCTGTTCCTTATCTCCAACGAGTAGGCGAAGGATATCGTAGATGCTTTCTTGGGTTAGTAATTTATTTGATTTAACGGCGACCATGTCACCACTTATTCTAAAGCAAGGGGTTTCGTCTGCCCTTATATGTATGTCACTCGCATTGTTGTCAATAGCGACATTGATTAGTGACTTGAAATGAGAGTACTCAAATGTCATTAATTACGTCCTTCATCGTATAGCTTCTATAAATCATAGATAGATAGAGACTTGTCGGAAGACCGCGCAAAAAAGTTTAGTATTATGTAATATTAATATCTTACTTCGCGTATTTCTTTCGCATTTCCCATAGAAGATTACTAATATAAGGCCTTCTCGACTCCTTAGTCGTAAGCATTAGAAGCTTTGTGATCTTAAGGTTCTTTGGGTCTGAGTAGAGTAGAATCAGCATCTCTCGAATGAAATTTGTCGAAAGGGTAATGTAATTATCTGTTCCAACCCCAAGCTTAACGCCTTTCTTTTCCCACCATGAAAATGGATGGTCTTTAAAGTCTGGGAAAACTCCTGTGAGCTTAAGGTTTGATGATGGAAGCGCAACAAGTGAAACACTCTTTTGAATAATACGGTTTAGAATATCGTGTTGATAGTGTTCAACTTCACGTGCATTATGAAATTTAGTCTTTAATAGTAAAGTCACTTCATCTGCTTCAAGTGGCTCACCTTTAAAGAGTTTCTTTTTTACTCCAATAGAATAAGATTCCCACTCCATCTCTTCGAGCTCATGTCCTTCTGTTGATTTCTTATCAATCGGTTGATGTTTTGCATTTGCTTCAACTATTCTTTGAAAGAGACGGTGGTAGTAATAGTTAGGATTAATCCCAAGGCTTAGCCCATGTTCAAGTGTATCAATATGCCAAATATTCATAGCATTATCGACAGATTGAATTCCTTTTTTTAAAGTCAACCAAGTCTCTCCGTGGTGAGAGCGAATCTTTAATCCACGGTACTGAAGCTTACGTAGTCCACTTTTAAGCTCTTTAAAGTGCGCCTTACGATAAAGGGCCTTCTCATCTCCAACTGTGTCAACTTCTACTAGGTTCTCTTTTAAGTACGGATACTTTTCCAAGATATCGAGTAGGGCATCCACTTGATGCTCAAAGTGTTCTTTCTTAGTCTCAAAGTTAATGTCATCAAAGAAGTTCAATTCTTTTCTAAAAGACGGAGATAGAATAAATTTGAAACTTGGTACTTCTTTTTGAAATTTCTTGAAACCTTCATAAAGTCCTAGAACAACATCTTCTTCAGTAACTTCTCCGATACCAGGGATTTGTTCTGCATCCATATTTGAAGCACGAGATAATGTAAACTTTAGACGAATACTTCCGACGTTATAATTTTCGTACAATTCTTTTGCCATATGATAGGCAGCATCTTGATGGGCCTTTTTAGATGTAAGGATAAGCTTTGCTAAAAAGAGTATTCGAAGGTAAGTTGCAAATTGTTCGCCTTCTTTAAGTCGAATAAGGTTATCGACATCTTCTATACTATTAATTGGGAGAGCATCATCTCCATAAACTTCTGCAATTCTCTTTTCGTAAACTTTTTTATTCTTACCACTTAGAAGTTTCTTTAAACGTGGATAGATAAATTCTGCATTTAAAGATCCTGTTAGGTGGATATGTTCTTCGTAGTATGGAATTGGAAATTTTTGAAAAAAGTTAAAAACTGCATCTGATACAGGGTGATTGAGAAGAGTTTCAATATCAACTTCATCAATTTGAAAAGATGAGAGTAGCTTCATAAATTCAAGAACTGGCTTCTCTAATAATTGATTGTCGCGAATACTAGGTGAGTGCACAAGTAGCTCTAGGGTATCATTTAAAGAGATACCATTTGTTTCGCTTACAATCTTAATTAGCTCACATTCAATATTATTGATAATTTGTTCTTTTCTCTTTTGCATCTTTTACTTCTCTCTATATCAATTACTTATTTTTATTATAAATATTTTGAATCTTATTAAAGTTTTCATTTAAACGATCATCAATGATCTTTGATTTTAATTCTGCCTGCCACTTATCTGGATGATAGGTTTGCACTAATTTCTTATATTTCTTTTTTCGGTCACTTTCTTCTTTTAGTGAACTAAATTCATCACTTAATTTATTTTCATCAATTGGAAAAAGTGCAAAAATCTCATCATATGAAGAGTTCATCTTCTTTGTCAGCGAAGTAAATAAAGAGTCTTTCTTAATCGGTAAGGATATTTCTTCGCTTCTTATAAAGCCTTCAAGAATTGCTACTCTATCACTTTTTATTGTGGATAAAGCTATAAGTAGCTTAAGTGTTAGTTTATTAAAGCGCTTGTGTTCAATTCTTTCTATGTTTTGAAAGAAAAATGCCGTTGTTGCAGCTGACAGAAAGGATTCTTTTGAAAGACTTGATTTGTTTAGCTTTGCTACTTTCAATAGCTCTTCCTTACAAAAGAAACTTTTTATAAAAGGATTTATTAGGGGAGATAGCTCTTCTTTATCAAATTTAAAATCTTTACGTAATAGATTTAATATCTCTTCACCTTCTTTAAAATCTCCCCACTGAAGAGACGACTGAAGACCTATAAAGAAATTTAAATCTTCATTACTTGCAAACATTTTCTTTTCTTCAAAATAAGAGAGAAAGGTTCTTTGAGATCCTTTCGTTGTTTTGGCCCCCGTTGCTTGAGTTGAGTTTGAATTACCTGTAGCAGACATTCTTTCAATCTTTCTTCGAACCATCTCATCAAACTCTTCTTTTGAATGAGACTTGTTTGATTTCTTATGAGGATTAAAGATTCCATCAAAGAACTCTTTAAACAGAGGCGCAAGCATGTAGGCCAAAACGATGGCAATAAATGCTAGTGTGATATTTGAAATTATTTTTGGTAACATATTTTAGTCTTTTTAATAATTATTTTAACGCTTTAAGGCATAATATGGAATGGGCAATAGATACACGACTAGTTAACTTAAATAAACCATGGAAGATTTCAGGGGCCGAGGTTTTGGCCAAAGAGATTATCTACGTGACTCTTAAAAATGGTGAATACAAGGGAGTTGGGGAAATTAGCTATGGTTCAAAAGAGAATATCTGCGTCGAAGATTTAAAACAAGAACTTGAGCGTTTTGCATCAGATTATGAAAATGCAGGTATTGTTCAATATAATGAGTTAACACAATATCTAGACCAATATGATTTTTATATTCCTCGTCTAAGACTAGGGGTGGAAACAGCTTTCTTAGATTATCTTGTGAAGGCCACTGAACTTAGTCCATGGAAAATTTTAGGTACTAATACAGTTAAAAGCGTAGACTCATTAGATTCATTTCCAGTTTTTGAAACAATAGAAGAAGGAAGAAAGCTGCTTGATGATGCAGATACTAATGGGGTTATCAAATTAAAGATTACACATGAAACATTTCCTGTTCAGGTACAACTTATAAATGAATCAAAGCGTGTATTCGTTTTAGATGCTAACGAGTCATATGGGAGTAATCTCGAATTATTACTTGAGCATTTAGCTATGATAGAAGATGAGAATGTACTTTTTATCGAACAACCGCTTTATCGAAATGAGTTCGACCTTTATAAAGAATTAAAAGAAAAGTCACCAATCGATGTTTTTCTTGATGAAGGCATTGAAGATCATCGATTTCTTGATCCTTTTAAAGACCTTTGTCATGGCGTTGTTCTTAAAACTTCAAAGGCAAATGGCCTGATGAAGACTTTCTCACAACTTCAACAAGCAAAGAAGCTAGGACTTAAGACAATGCTTGGCTGCATGGTTGAATCAACAGTGGGAATTGCGTCACTTTTCAATATTGCTTATGGTTTTGATTATTTTGATTTTGATGGTTTTACAAAATTGAAAGACGATTCAGGGCCTCATGTTATTTGGGAAAAAGGAAAAGTGATTTTGTCTAATATGAATTAAATTCCCCCCCTCGAAAAATTGTGGTGTTCATTTAAAATAGTAAGATATGTAAATTGGTAAAATTACAGAAAAACCTGTATTGAAGCTTTTTGGGAGCCCAATGAAAAAAATCAATATCTTATTACCTTTATTTATTCTTGTATCATGTGCAAACGTTCAGCCAACATATGTTAGTGAAACACCGGCACAAAATCCAAAAGTAATTGTAAAGGAAGTCGTAAAGTATAAATCTAAAGATGTAGGTAGTGTAAAGGCTTACACCATCAACAATATGGATAAACTTGAACTTCACTATCACCAGAAACATTTCGATTTTTGGGTTAAGTATTTTACAGAAAAAGAAAGAGATTTATTTCTTAGATATGTTAATAATGGTGCACGCTATCGTAATGTAATCGAAAAGATTATGCGCTCACACGGTATACCGGAAGATTTATTTTTCGTAGGCTTAATCGAGTCTGGTTACAATACTTTTATCAAATCAAAGGCCGCTGCAGTAGGTCCTTGGCAGTTCATTAAGGCAACAGGTATTAGATATAAGTTAAGAGTTGATAGCTACGTTGATGAGAGAACTCATATCATTAAATCAACTGAAGCAGCTGCTCAGTATTTTAAAGATCTTTATAATATCTTTGGTTCATGGGAGCTTGCTCTTGTTGCCTATAATAAAGGTGAGTACGGTATCATTAGAGCGATTAGAAAAGGTAAGACACGTGATTATATGAAACTTGTTTCACGTAAGTTAATTCCTACAGAAACAATCTATTACGTGCCAAAGGTCGCTGCTGTACGTGAGATCTATAATAATCCAGGTAAATACGGAATGAAGATTACAGAATCAAAAGATAGTCCTTTTGAGAAAGTAAAGCAACTCAACGTAAAAGGTTCATTTGATCTTTACAAATTAGCACGCGCTCAGGGTGTTGATTTAAAAACACTTAAAGTTTTAAATCCAGATTTAAAAAGAAAGTGGGTAAAGGTACAAAGAAGACATACTCAAAGCATCTTCCTACCTTCAAGTGAGTTTACTGATTATGATTCATTAGCAGAGTATGAAACACGTAAGTATATCAATATTGCTTCCAACTCTTCTGATAAAAAATCTTCTGGATTTTATAAAGTAAGACGTGGAGATAACCTTTCAATTATTGCAAATCGTCTAGGTGTTAGAGTAACTGATCTAAAGAGAATTAATGGAATTAGAGGTTCTAAGATTCTTGTTGGACAAAGGCTTAAGTATCAGACTAAAGGCGATATCGTTACTCATAAAGTTGCTAGAGGTGATAACTTAATTGATATTGCACGTAAGTACGGTGTAACAGTTTCAAATATTAAGACATTGAATAATCTTAAAGGAAACAGAATCTTCATTGGACAGAGACTAAAGGTTTCTACAACAAGAGTTCCATCAAGTGTTGCATATAAGAAATACCGCGTACGTCGTGGTGATAACTTAACTGCCATTGCACGTAAGTTTAATACATCGATTGGAACAATCAAGAAAGTAAATGATATTTCAGGTTCTGCTTTATATGCAGGACAAGTGATAAAAGTTCCAAGTGAGGGATAGGCAAATAGTGGCCTTTCCCTTATACTAATCAAATGAAAATTGGATTTGATGCAAAGAGAGCATTTCATAACTTCAGAGGTCTAGGGAATTATTCTAGGGACCTCATTGCAAGTTTAAGTCGCTATCACTCACAGAACTCATATTATCTTTTTACACCAGAATTTGATGACCCAAGGGCCATTCACTGGCTAGATCAATATGATAATTTGAATGTAGTTAAACCTTCTGACTTTTGGTCTAAAAAATTTCCAGCAGCATGGCGATCTTTTAAAGTTGCAGATGAAGCAAAGAGGCTAGAGATTGATATTTTTCATGGTTTATCTCATGAACTACCTCACGGTATTGAGAAGACGGGAATCAAGTCAGTTGTAACAATTCACGATCTCTTATTCTTACGTTTTCCTGAAAACTTCAAATGGATCGATCGACAAGTTTATCTTAGAAAAATAAAGTACGCGACAGAAGTTGCAGATGTTATTTTAGCAATATGTGAGCAAACGAAGAGTGATTTAATTCATTATCTTGGCTGTGATCCAAATAAGATCAAGGTTGTATATCAAACTTGTAATCCTCGTTTCTATTCTCCAATTCCTATTGAGAAACAGGTTTCTACAGTTGAACGCTATGGTGTGAACGAGAAGTTTATTCTTTATGTTGGTGCAATTGAGCCTAATAAGAACGTTCTAACTCTTGTTAAGGCCTATGCAGATATTAAGAAGTCGATTAATCATAAGCTTGTTATTATCGGAAATGGTGGAAGTTTCAAGAAAGAGGTTGAAAGTTATATTCACTCTAAAGGACTTGAAGATCGTATCATGATTCTTTCAAATGTGACTAATGATGACCTTCCAGCTTTTTACCAACGAAGTGATTTATTTGTTTTTCCATCATTCTTTGAAGGATTTGGTATTCCAATTATTGAGGCGTTATTTTCGAAGACACCTGTGATTACTTCTAAAGGATCCGTATTTCCTGAAGCGGGTGGCCCTAATACGATTTATATTGATCCAAGTAATAAACACGAAATGAGTGAGCAAATTGTCAACGTACTTACGAATCCTGATCTTGCCTTTGAGATGGTAGAAGCGGGCCGTAACTTCGTTGAAAAATTTCATCGTCGTAAGACGGCCCAGAATTTAATTGATTTGTATTCGAGTATGTAATTACTTTTCAGTGATTAGTGAGAGGTTAGTTAGGCTGTATTTTTTTAACACATCTAAAATACGCACTAGCCTCGAGTACTGAACTTCTTGATCAACTCTTAGATCAATTGGTTTATTCTTATCTTGAATAGATGCTAACTCAGTATCTAATTCATCGATAGTGTATTTCTTACCAGCAATTGCAACTTCTTCTTTTGATAATTCAATTGTTAAAACTTTAGAATCTGCAGAGGCCTTTTCACCAGACTCTGTCTTTGGAAGATTTAAAAGTAGCGCAAGCTCAGACTTCTTAAATACAGTTGAAGTCATGAAGAAGATCAAAAGTAAAAAGACAACATCAATCAATGGAGTGATGTCAGCATTTGCTTCTTGTCTTGTTCTTTTTGTGCGTGAACTCATAGAACTTTTTCCATGATTTCTTTTTCTAGTTTTGTCTCTAGTTTATCAACTGAACCAAGTAGGTAGTTGTGACCAACAAAGTGTGGAATCGCTACGATCATTCCACCAACTGTCGTGATAAGTGCCATTGAAATCCCTTGTGCAAATGAAGCCGGATTTGAAAGACCTGTTTCTGACATTACGTGGAAGGCCGTAAGTACACCAACTACTGTACCAAGAAGACCTAGAAGAGGTGAGATCGTTGCAATAATTTTTACAGTGTTTAGACCCTTTTCAACATTCATGATGTGGCCAGCAAGGTACTGCTTTGCAATTTCAATAGTTGATGAGGTGTCCATGTGCTCACCATTATCTTTTATCCTCTTTTGAATATCGCTTGAAGTTTGAGAAGTCATTTTCATTTCAACTGAAAGAAAATAAGCTTTTGATAACATGATTGCCCATCCTACTACATTGATAAATAGTAGAATATACATAATTAAGCCACCCTGTTGGATGTATTCATATAAGCGCATTGCGTCTCCTTTATTATAAAACATTTTAATTTTATTATAAAAATGGGGCCATGAGAACACTAAAATATTTTGATCAGATATGCTCAAATCAAACAATTTATTACTTTTAGAGAAATTTACAAAAATCTAACATAGCTCAGATAATTAATTGTGCTGGCCTGATATTATATATTCATAGAGGAACACAGGAAAAAATTGGAGGTCCTATGAACTATGAATTAAGCTTTCACAACGTTGATCACTCACCAGCTTTTGAGGATTACGTAGCTAAAAAGTTGAAAGGAATTTCAAACGACTTTAGAAATGTGGGTCATATTCAGTTCGTGGCCGATAAGAAAGGTCCAGAATATGTATTCTCGGCCAATGTGAACGGTCACAAACATCAGTTCCACAAAAAAGCCAAAGGAGATAATGTTTATCAAGCAGCTGCTGGTGTCTTAGTTGCTTTTAAAAGCTGGTATCGCGATCAGAAGATTGCTAGCTAATTAAAATAAGATACCAAAACAGTCGGCTTACGGCTCTCAATTCTAACTAGACAAGTGCCCAAAGTTTTTTACTTACACGTATAAACTTTGGGCATTTTTTTCCGATAAATTTTAAGTAGTAGACCCTTTCATGGTGGAAAGGGCCGAAAATTTAAAGGGTAGTCTTCAGGGATGAGAGTAGGGACTAATGTCACATCACAGCTGGCGCAAAGAATGCTAGGTGAAGTGAACGATCACCAGACGAGTGAGGTTCGCAAACTAGCAGGTGCAAAGCGCATTTATCAGGCCGCAATTGATCCGGCCGGCGCAGCTATATCCCTAAAGATGTCTGCACAGAATCGCTCTAATCTTCAGGCCCAACGAAACTCAAACGATAGTTTTTCAATGCTCGAGGTTGCTGATGCAACAATGGGGAGTATGCAAGATATTGCAATTCGCTTAAAAGAGCTCTCTATCCAAATGGCAACTGATACTTATAACGATAGTGATCGCGCCAATACAAACCGTGAATTCAAGCAGCTTGCACGTGAAATCATACGTATTCAAGAAAATGCTGAATATAATGGCACTAAACTTTTAAATGGTGGCCGTGATCTTGAAATGCAAATTGGTATTCGTAACTCAGAGAAGAATGATCGTATCAAGTACAATATCAGTGATGTAATGACTTCAAATCGTAAGCTTCTTAATCAAAACGTTCTGACAAAAGAAGGGGCGAGATCTGCAATGGGAGCTGCAGATGCTTTAATTGATAAGATCTCACATTCTAGGGCCAAGGTTGGTTCAACGATGAAAAGAGTAGAAAGTACTAGTGCTAATCTTCAGCATAATTATGAAAACTCTGAAGCGGCTAGATCAAAAATAGAAGATACAGATATTGCAAAAGCGACGGCAGCAAAGGCCCTCGATTCGATTAAGATGGAGTCTGCAACAGCATTCCTAGCGCAAGCTAATACTGCGCCAGGAGCAATTGCAAAGCTTCTTGGTTAGTTTACTCCAAGAGCTTTCTTAACTTTACCAAGAGTGATTGTTTCACCTAGCTTAATTAACTCACCATTCTCATTGATCACAAAGTAAGCAGGAACACCAACCATTCCCTGAGACTCTAGCCATTTTCCGATGGCCTCATCTTTACGAGTCCAGTCTCCAAGAAGTAGATCGATCTTATTTTCAGCAACCATATCTTTGAATGAGTCAGTATTGATAACAAGCTTTTCATTTACCTTACAAGTGATACACCAGCGAGCAGTGAAATCAATAAATGTAAGCTTCTTCTCATCAATGCGCTTATTCATTTCTTCTTGTGTCCATTTAGTCCAGTTAAGGCCTTCTCTTTTTTTGTCTTCGATAAGAGAGTTTCCGTTACCACCAGTATTAAGTGGAGTTGTTATTGCAGAATAGCCTAAGTAGAAGACTGGAAGAACAATGATTAAGGTTGCTAGAGCTTTCTTTGTCATATTCTTTCTCATATAGAAAAGGAAGAATGTGAAGACAAGGGCCGAATTGATATACATCATCGCAACAGGTGATCCCACAAGGGCTGAGTAGACATCAAGTAACCAGACAACTGTTAGAATTAAAGTTAATCCTAAAAGTTTCTTCACGTGATCCATCCACATACCTGGCTTAGGAAGGAAGCGAATTAGTGCAGGGAAAATTCCTGTTAGAATAAAAGGTGCACTTAAACCAAGTCCAATTGCTAGAAAGATCATGACAATATTTGTACTTGATTCTGAAAATGCAAAAGTAAGAGCTGTTCCAAGAAATGGAGCCGAGCATGGAGTTGAAAGTACTGTCGCTAAAACACCACTAATAAAGTCACCGTAGAAGGTATTTCTAACTTCAACATTTCCAAGTTTTGTTCCACCAGGAGTTTTAAATTCAAAGAGACCAAAGAGGTTTAGCGCCATCGTGAAGATGACAAAGACCATGATCGCTACAAACATTGGTGATTGAAGCTGAAAACCCCAACCAATTTGTTCACCAGATGCTTTAAGGCCAACAATAGTAAAGGCAAGTGCCGCAAATGTAGCAAGGACACCTAGTGAGTAGAACATATTATGTTTTAATACTTTTGAACGACTCTCATTCGAATGCTTAATTAGCCCAAATAGCTTAAGAGAGATAACAGGTAGAACACATGGCATGATATTTAGAATTAATCCACCAATAAAGGCCATAAAAAGAAAGTAAGGTAGGGAAGAAGAGCCTTCCTCATTGCTTACAATATTCTTATCTTGAACAGGCCTATCATTATCAACTTTTGTTAGTCTCGCGTAGAATGTTTTAAATGACTCTTCATTTGTTCCAAATGAATTAATGTCAAAATCAACTCGATATGTTTCACCGATAACTGGGTCATTAAAAACAAACTTAAATGCAAGTGGTTCAACAAAACGCCCATCTGTCGGAAGAGGGTATTCTGGCTCTAAGTATTCTCCATCCCAATCTAACTGGTAGAGTCCGTAGTGATTTCCTTTTGTGTCTTTATAGAGTGCTTCTCTTTTAAAACTGATTGGACTCGTTGTATAAGGTGTCAGGACATTTTGTCCCGCCGTAAGCTTTTGGTTTTCACCAGTAATATTATAGACAAGAGCAAGTCCGCCTTCATACTTTGTTAATTGAAGATTTAGGTATGTTGGAGTTTCTCTAAGAGTAGGAAGGTTATTAAATCTTTTTTCAATTTCAGAATTTGCTACTTGGATTTGATTATCTTTAGATTTGAAAACACCACCATCAAAGTCACCCTTAATTATCTTTTCCTGTGGAATACAAATGTCATGACAAATTAAGTATTTTAAATGAACTTCAAAATTCTTCGCATTATCAAATGAATTTCCTAGGTAGTAGAAATACGAGTAATCATCTTTGTGACCGAATGTCTGAATATCACCCTTCTCAATAAACTTATGTGGTATTGGCCATTCCACTAGATCCAGTACAATTTTATCGCCATCTTGTTTAAACTCAACTTCTGTCGCTAAACCTGAATCCCCTGGGTTTTGCCAGTATGTATGCCAACCATCTTTATTTCTCAAGTTAATGGCCAAGTACTTATTGTTGTTCTTAGCAAACGTTGTTACCTGGGCCTTCACTAGGTCTGAGTAATCTTTTTTATCGGCGTAGGCAAAGAGGGTGATGGCCAGGGCCAGTAGGATTTTGTACATTATTTTTTCCTTAAAATATCTTAATTAATTTCATACCTTAGCGGTATTATACGCTAAAGCATGACGCTAAATCTAGGAATTGACAAAGATTTGACGATAAAAGCTTCTCTCTTAACATTGTGAATGAATATTAACATTTCGCCTTGTAACTCCTTAAAAATACGTAGTCGCAAATTTTGCTAAATATTTTAGTCCATTATCCGAAAAGAAGAGCGAAGAGGTACTAATAACGAGGAAAAAAAAGTGAAAACCGTTAATTCTTTATTCTTTGGACTTGCATTGATGTCGCTAACATCGTGTAGCTATGTGGAGCATTTTGAAAAACGCGCCCAGGCCATTAACGAGTTAGAGGACAAGATTCTAGTTTTATCAAAAGAAAATCAAGAGATGAACAATAAGCTTATGCAAGCTAATTACAAAATCAAAACTCTTGAAAGTAAGAATTATTATCTCGAAACACAATTAAAAGATAAAGCTCCTAAAAAGGAGAGTTATACAAAGAGAACAATTGCAAGTGTTGCACGCGTCGATAGTAACGACCTCGTTAAGTACGATGTGTATAAGTGGGATGCAAAAGAGATGGTCTCAATTGCACAAAAAGAATTTGATTCTAAGAATTACGAAAAGAGTGCGCAGTTTTTTAATGCATACACAAAGAACTTTCCAAACTCAAAAGAGCTTGATGCTGACTTCTTATTTCAAGCAGGTGTAGCAAGTTATGAGTCAGGAAAACACTATGATTGGAGTGAGAAATATTTCACTTATCTTACTAAGAAGTATCCAACATCAAAATACTACCTAGGTGCAAAATTATGGCTAGGTATGAGTTATTTAAAACAAAATCGTAAAGACGAATTCTTTGCAGTCGTTGAAGAATTTAGAAAGAAATATAGAAACACTCCTGAATGGAATATCCTAAGTGGGCACTATGAGAAAATCGTACAGAAATATAAAAAGAACTAGTCTGCTAATCTTAGCATTCATCTCGACTTTTTTTACAGTTGCTCTTGGTGCCGAAACGGCAAAATCTCCAAGGGCCGTTGTTGCAAGAGTGCAGGGGAATGTTTTTGTAACTAGTAATCAACAAACAAAGAAGTTAGATGCAGGAAGCTACATCTATGACTTTGACGATATTTTTACTGAAGTAGGCGCTGAACTTGTTTTTAGAGATTACTTTGATCACGAGTATCATGTTTCAGGTTCAAGTTATGTCTCAATGCTTAATAAAATCGTTGAGCTTAAGTCTGGATATATCTGGGTAAAGTCTATTGAAAATACTGATGATAAGTTTCAACTTCAAACTGTTAATGCGACAATTTCGTACGATAGTGGAGAGTATATTGCTTCTTATGATCCAGAAAATGGAAAGACTCAAATTTTAAGTATTACAGGTACTCATACAATCAATAATAATGTTTATGAGTTTATGAAAGAACAGGTTGGCCCTGGCCGCTTTTCTTTTGTGAAAGAAGATTATGAAAATGGTGCTCCAAGAGTTCCGACACCTATTTCTTCTAGCGCTTATGAAGCTGTGACTTCTTTATTTCCTGCAGTTAAACCGATGAATGAACGCACTCTTGTTGCTAGAGCACCAAGGCATAAAGACAATAAGATTTCGCAAGAGCTATATACAAAGACTCCTAAAAGATCGACAGCTTCTGTTACTCTTAGAGAAGATATGAGGGTTTCTAATAAGCCTGGTGAAATTGTTGTAAGACAATCTCAAACAGTTAAGTCTCGTCGAGAGATTGCTTCTGTTGGAGTCGAAGGTGGGGCAAGAGCAACTCGACTTGAGCAATTCTATGAAGAAAAACTTAAGGAAATGGCAAAAGAGTCACCTAAGAAGAAAGCTTTTAAGAAGTTTAAGCCAGACTACACAACTAAATCTGATGTAGAAGTTAATGTATACGGGCCAAATACTAGGGTTCCTGCTTCTGAAGAAAAGGCTCCTACTCAAATGAAAAAAGAGCGTGAGTATGAGAGGGAAGCTCCACAAGAAGGAGTACGTCCAGAGCGTAAGTTTAGGCCAGAGAAGCCTCAGTCTTTAAGAAATCCTGCATCTGTACCTTCACCTGTTGATGAAGAATTTAAAAATGATGTATTTGAGACATCTTTGAGAAAAGAGTATTTAGGTCAACAAAAGCATAGCGATGCTGTAAGCAGTCTAATTAATGATCTTGAGAGTTATAGTCAGGATTACAAAGAAGCCTACTAAGAAAAATTCCCGGTATTATAAAAAAATGATCTCAGTTAAAATATAAGCAACTATTTGCTTATATTTTAACTATTTAGATGGGATCAGTCTTATGTCTATTGCACAAATTCCTCAGGCCCTTACTTATGATGATGTCTTAATTAAACCAGGATATTCAGAAGTATTGCCTGGAGATGTTTCTTTAAAAACAAAGTTTTCTCGTAATATTGCTTTAAATATTCCAATCGTTTCGGCGGCCATGGACACTGTAACAGAGTCTAAGACTGCAATTGTTATGGCCCAACAGGGTGGTATTGGTGTTATTCACAAGAATATGTCTCCTGAAGATCAAGCGTGGGAAGTTGAGAAGGTAAAGAAGTTCGAGTCAGGTGTTGTTCTAAATCCAATTACAGTTAATCCTGAAATGCATTTAGAAGAAGTCATAAGGCTGACGAGTAAAAATAAGATTACAGGGGTTTTAGTTGTTGATTCTGAAAACTATCTCGTAGGAATTCTTACTAGTCGTGATATTCGTTTCGAACATAATCTGAATCAAAAAGTTAAAGATATCATGACTCCAAAAGATAAGCTTGTTGCAGCTCTGGAGGGGATTGATCTCGATGAGGCCCAGAAAATTCTTCATAAGAATAGAATTGAGAAGCTTCCAATTATTTGTAAGGATGGAAAGCTTAAAGGTCTAATTACAATCAAAGATATTTTAAAGCGTATCAACTTTCCTAACTCGAACAAGGATGCATTAGGACGTCTTAGAGTTGCCGCTGCTATTGGCGTAGGTGATAAAGAGGTTGAGCGTGCAAAGCATCTTATTGCTGCTGGTGTTGATTGTATCATTATTGATACAGCACATGGTCACTCAAAAGGTGTCATCGGTATGGTTAAAACAGTAAGAGGGCTTATTTCTAAAGATCAAAGTGTTGATATTATCGCAGGAAATATTGCAACACCTGAAGCATGTCTCGCTCTAATCGATGCTGGTGTTGATGGTGTAAAAGTAGGAATTGGTCCAGGATCAATTTGTACAACTCGTGTTGTTGCAGGAATTGGAGTTCCTCAACTTTCTGCAGTTATGGATTGTGCTGATGTTTGTTTTAAGGCAGGGATCCCATTTATTGCAGACGGTGGAATTAAATACTCTGGTGATATCGTTAAAGCACTTGCTGCAGGGGCCAGTTGTGTCATGCTTGGTTCAATGTTTGCAGGGTGTGATGAAACACCTGGAGAGATGGTTTTATATCAAGGTCGTACTTATAAAGTTTACCGTGGTATGGGCTCACTTGGAGCAATGAAGCTTGGTTCAAAAGATCGCTACGGACAAGGTGATGTAGATGATCAAAAATTAGTTCCAGAAGGCATTGAAGGGCAAGTTCCATATAGAGGAAGCCTTGCTTCAAATATCTACCAATTAAATGGTGGTATTAGAAGTGGTATGGGCTATATCGGTGCTTCAACAATTGTAGAAATGCAAGAGAAGGCCCAATTCGTAAAGATTACGGCAGCTTCACTTAAAGAGAGTCATCCACATGACATCATGATTACGAAAGAAGCGCCAAACTATCAAATTGAAAAATAAAAAATAGGAATAATAAAATATGAGTGCAAGACAAATATGGATCGTGGACTTTGGTTCACAGTACACACAATTAATTACAAGAAAATCACGTGAGCTCGGTTACTCAAGTGAGATCATTACAGTAAAGAAGGCCCGCGAACTTTTTAGCGAAGGAAAGAAGCCAAATGCTCTTGTTCTTTCTGGTGGACCTCAATCAGTATTTGAAGATGAAACAAATTATGACTTTGTTTTTGAAAATGAGAAACTTCCTATCCTAGGTGTGTGCTACGGAATGCAGCTAATGGGGAAGTACTTTGGTGGTGTTGTTGAGAAGGGAACAATCGGTGAATACGGTAATGCTAAGATTCATTTAATTAATGGATTCAAAATGGATGGAGTTCCTGAAGAAGTAAACGTTTGGATGTCCCACTCTGATCATATCTCAAAACTTCCTGAAAATTTTAATCTTGTCATGGAATCAGGAAACGGTCTTGTTTCTGCAATTGAGCATACAACACGTCCAATGATGGGATTACAATTTCACCCTGAAGTTGAACATAGTGAACATGGAAAGGATATTTTAAATCATTTCTTTAAAGATATCGCAAAGCTTGAAAAAGATTGGGATGCGACTGAAATGCTTGAAGAGGCCAAAGAGCTTGTGCGTGGAATTGAAAAATCAAAAGTTCTATGTGCTTTCTCTGGTGGTGTAGACTCACTTGTTGCAGCTCAACTTTCACACGAAGTAATCGGTGATAATCTATACTGCTTCTTTGTTGACCACGGACTTCTACGTCCTCAAGATTACCAGCATATTGAAACATTAAAAGAGAAAACTCAGCTTAATATTGAAGTGATCGACGTTAAGGCAGAGTTTATGGCAAACTTAGAAGGTAAGTCTGATCCTGAAGATAAGCGTAAGGCTATTGGAAAAACTTTCATTGATATCTTTGAAATGAAAGTAAAAGAATATCAAGAAAATCACGGCATTAATTTTGAATACCTTCTACAAGGTACTTTATATCCAGATGTCATTGAATCAATCTCTCCCCATGAAGAAGATGGAAAGTCAGTAACGATTAAGTCTCACCACAATGTTGGAGGACTTCCTGAGAGAATGAATTTAAAACTTCTTGAGCCTCTTCGTTACCTATTTAAAGACGAAGTGAGAAAGATGGGAGAAGAGCTTGGTCTTGAACATAGTTGGGTTCACCGTCATCCATTCCCTGGGCCAGGAATCGGAATTCGCGTTCTTGGTGAATTAACTGAAACTCGTATTGCTCAGGTACAACAAAGTGACCAAATCCTTTTTGAAGAATTACATAAGCACAATCTCTATGAATCAACTTGGCAGGCACTGACTGTTTTACTTCCTGTAAAAACAGTTGGAGTAAAAGGTGATGGCCGTGCCTACGAAGAAGTTATTTGTCTTCGCATGGTTAACTCAAGTGATGGGATGACTGCGACGTGGACAGATATGCCACACGCTTTCTTATCTCGTGTTTCAAATCGCATCACTAATGAGGTTAAGGGTATCACTCGTGTGGTTTATGACATCACGTCTAAACCTCCTGGCACTATTGAATGGGAATAGCCGCGGTCATCTTGGCAAAGCCAAGATTTGACGCGGCTATAGCGCCCCACCATTTGGAATGAATCAATACTTCAACAGGCCGACGTTTATGTCGGCCTTGTTGCCTCAGGCGCAATGGGAAAGCCTTAGCGGCTATGGTACGCGCCACCTTTTCGAGATTTAAATGGTTTAGATTATTATTTCTTTCGAATTCATCATCAATCTATTTCAAAATCAAGATTCTTTAAGAATAACTAATTTCAAACGGATTAAGGTATTAGCATATTTAATATGGGATTGAAATTTGAGCTTCAACATAGATATTTAGAGCAGAAAAACTAGATAACTATGTTGAATCTCGAAAAGGTGGCGCGTACCTTACTGAGTACAAACAAGCTTATAAACAGTTGCCCCATTTACGCTTGCTAGCTCAAAACGATTATTTTGATCAAAGGTTGCTGTTGAAACAATTCCTTTCGTGTAATCAGGACCAAATGTAATCTTAGCGACAAATTGTTCCTTATCGTACTTTGTGAAAACGAAGTAGGCTTCGTCGATATCCGCGTGAATTTTTGCATCAGTATACTCAAATGCATTTTCTAGTTTGATTTCTTTAAGTTGAGACTGTCCTCTGTCGTCCAAATATCTTTTTGAACCGATACAATCCATTGACAGGGCAGAAGATGCCAAAAGTAATGCTAACGTGATTTTTGCGATCTTTTTCATTTGAACTCCTTACCCCTAAGTTAATTAATAGGAAATTCTAGTGAAGAAATGCTATCAACGCAAAATATTGTGCTCAATAGTTAGAAAGTGTTAGATTTTTGTCGACTTAAGTTACTGAATTAACTTTAAAAGGTCCTTACTGAATGCATTAGACATGAGGGCCGAGAATAAGAAGATAAAGAATGTTGCAAAGACTTGTTTGATGAATTTCTTTTCCATATCGAAATCTTACTGGATTTTAATATTTGAAAATACTTTTTTAATAATTGCCTAGGTAGTGTTCAGCTTTATTTTTATTACTGTGCAAAAAGGTTAAGCTGATCAAGGCGTGATTCATGCTTAGAGAAAATTGTCTCAACAGAGTGCTCATGAACTTCGCGTTTTTCAAAGCCATTGTCATAAGTTTGAATAACGAAGAAAGACATACGTGGAAATTTTGCTTTTAGCTCTTTCATCGCATCTGTAATGAGATCGATATTTCCAGCATCATCATCACTCATTCCAAAGCGGTGATAATCTGAGTATCCGTATTTTTGAATAGCAAGTTCAACTGATTCGATAATGGCCTTGTACTTAAGTTCAGGCACATTATAATCCTCATCACGTCCACCAAGTCGTACACGAGTTTCTGGATTTGAAACAGCATAGACAGTGTGAAAGTTTGGCATATTTGGTAGGTGACCTTCGTTATAGATAACTTCGATCCCTTGCTTAATTGTATCTTCTCTGTGACCACGAGCTGTAATAATTGAAACTGGTCTTTGATTATAAGTTGCATGATAGAAGTGATTCCAGCTCGGAGCTTTCCAAGTTGAATCACTTCTTTCAAGTGCATCCTGGATATCTGTGATAAGTGATTGCTTTCTTCCGGTTAGTCGTTGAGTAAGCGAAAGATCTGAATCGCGGAAATTTCTAAAAGTTCCCGTCTCATCATCGAAATCCATGTGATAATTTGCGTAAGGTCCTTCTTTTCCAATGATCTTATTATGAGCAGCAAATTCGTGAGAAGAAAGAAGCTTCTCTTCGCCTGTCTCATTGTGAAAGATAATAATTGGAGTTGAAAGGAAAACGACATTGTCGTCGAAATCGAAGAAATAGAAAGACTTTCCACCAAGGTGGAAATTGCGATCGTTTTCACGCGGAAGCTCAAAGTTAAACTCGAGCTGTTCCTTGTTTTTAGGTGATTTTTTCTTACGATTAAAAACCATGGTTTCTCTTTTCTATTTCTAACGAAAATACTTTTTATGGCGTATATTCGCAGAAGTTGTGGTCGCGTTCAAGAAAAGAGCTTAGTATCTGCAATATTTACAGATACTAAGTTATTGAAAACTAATAGCATTTACTATCGTTTAGCAGGGTAATTGTAGCTGAAATCATCATTTTAAGGTCATTACTATCAAATACTAGTGAGCTATTTGATAGAGTTGCAAGGCTTTGTTCAATACCTGTACAAATCATCCAGTCTTCAGAGGCAAAACTGATCGCACTTAAAAGATTACTCGTGTAATCTGAAATGATATAGCTATTCTCCTCTGTTAGTTCAAAATTCGTCATTCTAATTTTAAAGAAGAAGTCACGTAGTAGTATTAATGTTAGTTTATTAAGTAATACATAATTTGGATTACCTCGAATTTGATCATAAGAGAGTTTATCAATCATTGGGATGATATCTCTTAACATTTTATAATCTGCCCTTAAGGTTTTTAGGCGATTAAGTTCTTTCGAATCCGCATAAAGTTCGTTCGATAAATTTAGATTTAAATTAATTAAAGGTGCAAGTGCAATTGTATTATATTTCTCAAGTGATAAATTTCCTTGCTTGAAATATGCAAGCTCTTCTTTTATCGAGCGTGAATTAAATGAACGCAACTGAGTGTTTTCAACGATGTCAAAAGACTGCTTGGCCCATTTCATTTTAAAGTCACCAAAGCTCAAGATATCTTGCTTTATTAATACTTTTGTCGAGTAGACATAATTATCATCATTAATTCCTTGAGCTCTAAGAAGCTCGTGAAGAACCATAATGTTTGTAAGGCGAGAGTTTTTAAAAATATTATTCCAGTGAAGCTCTGGAATGGCATCTCCCACATATAAAGTTATCTTTCCCGGAACCCCAATCGCGCTAACTGGATTTCCAAGATTGTCGATTAAAATATCATTGGAAGTACTAATCGTATTGATATTTAGATGGGCCTTAAGTAGAAGAGGAGATACAAGAACTTCACTAATAGACTTAAAACCATCTTTATAATAATCGATGATACCATTTCCTGTGTTTATAAAGCGAAGCCTTATTGTATCACCACCATTGCCAACTCCTGAGCCTCCTTCTCGTAAAACAGGACGTTCTTTAGCTGCTGAGGTCAAAGTTAATAAAGATAGTGCTAGAATTAAAAGTACTTTCATTGGTCAACCTTATTTGAAATAGCAAAGAAGTTAATTGCTAAGTGATATAATTGATTTCCTTCAAAGTCCTTTTCGATAAATTTTTGAGAAAATTCCTCTCTGAATTTTCTTAACTCTTCCTTCGCTTGTGGAAGATTTTCGACGCGAATCCCAAATGTAAAGCCAGAGAACTCTCTGTCCTTCACATCTTGTTTTTCAACTGCTTCTTTTGCGAGTTCAGCAATGTTCTTGTGATATTCTTGCTTGGCAATATTTGGGATATCATTTGCTGTGAAGACTGTCTCGTGGGCCTTGCGATAACTACCATCTTTTAAAATTAACATTTCAAGCTTTGTTAGTAGCTCAACACTTTTTCTGATTTCTGTAAGAGGGTAGTTATGAATTAGTAATTTTTGAATCTTGATTGGTGTAAGATCAGCATCTATTAAGCAAAATAATTCAAGAATGAAGAAGTTAAGAGGATTTCGTATCAGCTCGTAATTATCTACTTCATAAACTTCAAGAGTTTCATTATTTCTCTGTATTGAGTTTAAATAGAATAATTTTTCTTCTTCTGACTTTGCGGCTTGAAGTTTTACTAGTTTTTCAAAATAGTCTGCTTCCTCTGCCTCAAGTTTTAAATCTCTCGCAATAGTCATTATATACTTACTAGGAAGATTGCGTTTTCCGTTTAGAACTTGGTGTAGCTGAGAATGGGAAGTTATTCCAAGTTTTTGTGCCCAAGACCTAATTGAGAAGTTTGGGTTAAGCTCTTTCTTCTTAAGCCAAGTATCTCTTAAGTACAGAGAAGCATTTACGTAGTTGTAAATATCCACGCAATGCTTATCTGATAAATATGGGTGATTTGTTTGTATATCCAATTATTTTACTTTTAAATCAAGTCCGTAATCTAAGTTCCAAATACAAGTGTAATTATTTGTCCCTTTTGTTTTTTGAGTCATATTCTCTGGGATTGAAATATTCACTTTACCTTTTTGGTAAGTCAGAGTTCCGATATTAAGGTTTTGTAAATAGTCGTTCTTGTTACGATATAAATCGTAGCCACCAAAACCATCTTCTTCACCGATGAAGCTCATTGCAAAACCTGCACATTTCTTTCTGTCTTGTGACTTTAGTAAAACAGTGATTCTACCTGTACTTGATTTTGTAATCTGAACATCTAACTTAATATTTAGAGTCTTACTTTTTCCATAGTAGTCTTCGTAATCAAAACAAAGAAACTTGCTACAATCAGCCTGAAAATAACCCGTGTAAGTTAAAGAGATCTTTTTCTTTCCACTATATTCACCTTCAATTGATTTCTTTCCAAGTGCCTGAGTACTTAAAGAGAGTGTTAGTAGGGTAATTGCTGTGATTAATCTTTTCATTTTTTATCCTTATAATATTATTTCTTTAGGTTTACGTTTAATCCGTGCTTAAGATCCCATATGCAGTTGTGTCCATTGCGACCTTTTGTTAGCATTGATATCTCTTGTGAAATTGCAATATCTAATTCTTTTTGCGCATAAGTTGCTGTACCAAAGACCTCATTTTTTAAGTATGATTCTTTGTTTTTGAATAGATCATATCCTCCAAAACCATCGGGCTCACCGATTAGTTTGATTGAGAAACCTGCACACTTTTTCTTGTCTTGTGAAGAAATCATAAGAGTAATTCTTTCTGAACTTGTCTCAACAACCTTTGCTTCAAGTTTTACTTTGAAAATATTTTCGCGAACATAGCTATTGTTGAAGCATACTGATTGCTTGTAACTTTGAACCAAGATAAATGTTCCGATGATCCCAATTGGACCAAGTGACCACGCTGCTCCAGCGGCACCTAGTGAAAGTGCATTGTAGCCAAGCCTTCCATCGAATGAGCATTTGTTAAGGAATCTAACACCATCGTAGTTTAAGGAAATACTCTCTTTACCTTTATACATTCCCGTGATGCCATTATCTTTACCACCAAAAAGTGCATAAGTATTTGTACTTAAGATGACAGTACTAAATACTGCGATTAATACTCTTTTCATTTCTCTCTCCCTAGTTCTAACTTATTAGTTACAACCATTATTTCTCATCATTCTATAAGCGCTTAAAACATTTCTTCTCTTGCTTGATACATCATTCGTTTGAAGAACAAATGTTAAACTCTTCTTTGCACACTCATAATTTCTAGAGAATGTACTTTCTTCGATTAACTCAATAGCAAGTCCTGCTACACGATTTAGCACTGCAATTTCTGTTTCATCATTCTTTGATCTTTCGCCCTCTGTAAGACCTCTTGAAAGAATGTCTTGAACATACTCTCTGTGATTTCCATAACACCAAAGACAAAGTCTTCTAGTAAGTCTGTCGTGAAATTTATTAAGATCACCAATTGCATCTCTTAAGTGTCTTCTTAGGAAGAGAACCTTATGTTCAGGTGAATCGTAAACTTCAGTGCCATTAATTGCACTTGCAAGAGTTGTGTAAAAATAGAAGAAGTTCTTTTTTGGAGTGCTATCTAGAACAAAGTGTGAGGCATCTAAAAGGATTTCTAATTCCTCTTCATAAGTCACGCTTTCAAAACCTGATACAATTGCGTTCTCTAAAATAAAACTCGTATCTTTACACCACTTGCTAACTTCAGCGTTAGTTGTCAGTGCCAAAAATGTACAAATAAAAACTAATAACTTTCTCATCGAATCCTCCCAGATCGTTTCCAATGGAGGTGTTGTATCGATTTAAAAGTCAAAGTTGAACGCATTTGTACACAAACTGTATCAAAAATGTAAACAGCTCATTTGAATGTCAGTAAGATTTATGTAGTCAGGACTACCAGTTGGTTCCTTTCATATTGTGAATCACTTCAAAAACAGTCGTTCTTTCAATGATTCCAACTACTTTCTCGTTCTCTACAACAGGAAATGCATGGAAAGGATAGTGGAGAAAGAGTTCAACGATGAAGGTGAGGTTGGACTTTGAAGGAATGGTTACAACATTCTCGCTCATATAGTGTTCAACGAGTGAAGAAGGGTGGTTGTAGTATTTTGCATCGAGGCTATATTTGAGGCAGTCTTTTTGCGAGAGAAAACCAACAATATTTTCAAACTCATTAACGACAGGAAGACCTGTAATATTGTGTTTTATGAAGTATTCGCCAGCTTCTTGCATATCCATACTTGTGTGAAGTGGAACGAAAGCTTTGATAACTCGATTTATAATATTATAGCTTGATGTAAAGTGTTCTTCTTTTTCTCTTTGTCTTGGGGCCTTATCGCGTTCGATAGGTGGAGTGTAGTTAACCATTATGCATCCCTTTTTTGTTTAAACCTATCTCAAATTGTATTGTTAAAAGTTGAAAAGATTTTGATTAAATGTAGAGAAATCATCATAATAATTAATAATGGAATTCATTCAAGACTATGGCATCGTAGGGCTTTTCTTTATAAGCTTTGCCGCCGCAACTATTCTCCCATTCAGCTCTGAAGCATTCTTATTTGGTGCTGTAAAAGCAGGACTTTCAAGAATTGATATTTTCTGGGCCGCAAGCCTTGGCAATTTTCTTGGAGGGGTAAGCTGCTTTTATCTTGGTCACTTGGGCAAGATAAGCTGGTGTGAAAAATACTTAAAGATTAGTAAAGAGCAGATCGTACGTTGGCAAAATCTTATTCAGCGCTTTGGGCCGGCCCTTGCTTTTTTGACATGGCTTCCCATCGTTGGTGATCCCTTGGCCGTAGCACTCGGCTACTTTCGTTGTCGCCCTGCGTATGTTTTCTTATCGATGTATATCGGTAAAGCGTTGCGTTATGTCTTTGTAATTTGGTTAGCAAATAAGTTCTAAGAATATGACAAAACGCCTTGAAAATGGGATACTTAAATAGCACGACACACTGATTAAATAAGACATTTTGAGGACTCCATGGAACAAGATAGTAACGTCGAATCTAGCGAAACGAAATCACTAAAAGAAACTCACCCAGATAGCTTTGTACACCTTCACTTACATACACAGTATTCACTACTGGATGGAGCGATTCGTTTAAAGGATTTAATTCCACAGGCAAAGGAATTAGGTGTTCCGGCAATTGCACAAACTGACCATGGGAATATGTTTGGTGCTATTGATTTTTACACTCGCTGTAAAGCTGCAGGGATAAAACCAATACTAGGTTCAGAAATTTACTTCACACCTGGGTCACGCTTTGATCGTCGTGCGGCCAAGAAGTCTGCTAGTGTTAGTTCACAGGATGCTGAAGAGTCTTCAAGACAAATTCACCATTTGATTCTTCTTGCAAAGAATAATACTGGTTACCAAAACTTATGTAAGCTCCTTTCAAAAGCTTATCTTGAAGGTTTTTACTATAAGCCACGTGCAGACGTGGAACTTCTTCGCGAATATAGCGAAGGGCTAATTTGTACGACAGCATGTCTTAAAGGTGAGGTTGGTTATAACTTCTTTACTGGACAAGATGAGCGTGCCATTCGTGCAATTGAAAAACTAAGAGATATCTTTGGTCCTGATGACTTCTATCTTGAGATTCAAGAAAATGGAATTCCTGAACAGAGAATTGTAAACGAGAAAGTTATCGACTTTGCAAAGAAGAACGATATCAAACTAGTTGCAACAAATGATTCGCACTATATGACACCTGAGGATGCGACAGCTCAGGAAGTCCTTCTTTGTATTCAAACAGGAAAGACATACGCTGACGAAAATAGAATGCGTATGACGTCGCAAGAATTTTATTACAAGTCACCTGAAGAGATGAGAGCTGCATTTCACTATGCACCTGAAGCTTGTGATAACACTCTTGAAATTGCAGATAAGTGTAATGTTGAACTTTCGTGGACTGATGAAAAAGGAAATCAAATTTATCATCTTCCAGACTATGAAATTGATACAGATGAAACTCTTGAAGAATACTTTGATCGTGTAACAAAAGAAGGTCTTCAAGCACGTTTTGATGGACCGCAATTTAGAAATATTGTTAACCAACCGGATTGGGAAGAGCAGAAACCAAAGTATTACGAGCGTCTTCAATATGAGATGGATCTTATTAAGCAGATGGGATTCGTTGGATACTTCCTTATCGTTGCTGACTTCATTCAGTGGTCAAAAGATAATGGGATTCCGGTAGGTCCTGGACGTGGTTCTGGAGCTGGTTCTCTTGTTGCTTATGCTTTAACAATTACCAATATTAACCCTCTACCATACAACCTACTTTTTGAGCGTTTCATTAACCCTGAGCGTATCTCGATGCCAGACTTTGACGTCGACTTCTGCCAGGCGGGACGTCAGCGAGTTATTGAGTACGTAACGCAAAAGTACGGTGAAGATAAGGTAGGGCAGATTATCACTTTTGGTAAGCTTCAGGCCAAGGCCGTTGTAAAAGACGTTGCTCGTGTTTATGACTTAACATTTGCTGAAGCCAATATGATATCAAAACTGATTCCTGATGAAATTGGAATCACATTAGATAAAGCAATTGAAATGGAGCCGAAGCTTCAGGAGCTTATTGAAACTGATCCTAAGATTCGCCAAATCTTCACTATTTCAAAAAGGCTTGAAGGACTTTATCGCCACGCTGGTATTCACGCGGCCGGAGTAATCATTACCTCTGAACCGCTTGTAAACTATTGTCCACTTTTTAAAGGGGCAAAAGGTGAAAAGGTTGTTCAATTTGATAAGGACTTCTCTGAGCTAATTGGACTTGTAAAATTCGACTTCCTTGGACTTAAAACTCTAACGGTAATTGATTACGCTTCTGATTTTATTAAGCGTGACTACGATCCAAATTTTGATATTGAAGCAATCGATTACGAAGATAAGAAAGTATATGACCTGGTTTCTGAAGGGGATACAATTGGTGTTTTCCAGCTGGAATCTTCTGGGATGCAGGATCTTTGTCGTCGTATTTCACCGGATACTCTCGATGATATTACGGCCATCAACGCTCTTTATCGTCCAGGTCCTATGGGATCGGGAATGCACGATGAATTCGTTGAAATCAAGCACGGGCGCAAAGAAGAAAGTTATCCATTCGAATCTCTTAAGCCAATCCTAAACGATACATACGGAATCATTATCTACCAAGAGCAGGTTATGAACATCGCCCGTATTATTGCTGGATATTCTCTTGGTCAAGCGGATATGCTTCGTAAGGCGATGGGGAAAAAGAAAATTTCGGAGATGGAAAGACACAAGCAGATCTTCCTCGATGGTGCAAAAGAGAGAAATTACGATTTAAAAATTGCTGAGACTCTCTATGATCAGATGGCGAAATTTGCGGAATATGGTTTCAACAAGTCTCACGCCGTTGCCTACTCATATATTGCGTATCAAACAGCATACTTAAAAACTTATTATCCGCCAGAGTTCTATGCAGGACTCCTGAGTACGGAACTTTCAAATACAGATAAGATCACAACAATCATTAACGATGCAAGAAATCATGATATTCAAGTTCTTGCTCCTTGTGTGAATGAGTCGCTTTGGCTATTTAACGTTGTTGATGGAAACCTACGCTTTGGTATGGGTGCCATTAAAGGTGTTGGTGAAGGTGGTGTTGAAGAGATGATCCGTGAAAGAACGGAGAATGGCCCATTCGTTGGCTTCATCGACTTCTGTGAAAGAGTAAATCTTAAGAATGTTAACAAGCGAGTTATTGAATCACTTATTCGCGTAGGTGCTTTTGATGGTTGTGAAACAAATCTTAATCGTCGAACAATGCTTGAGAATATGGAAATGGTTGTGGCCTACGCGCAAAAGCGCCAAAGAGAAAAAGAGATGGGACAAACGAATCTCTTTGATATGGCCGAGGCAACAGAAGATACTGGTGCTAATCAGCTTGATATTCAATTTGTTGCTGACTGGGATGACCGTGAAAAACTTTTATATGAAGCAGAGCTAATTGGGGTTTATGTTTCAGGTCACCCGCTAGATCGTTACCAAGGTGTTATTGAACAAATGGCCTCGATGCCAATTGGACAAATCCAAGATATCGATGGAACTTCAAAGAGAGATATGGTTCTTGCGGGGATGATCGTTGAGAGAAAAAATATCATGACGAAGAAAGGGGATCGCATGTGTTTTGCTACCCTAGAAGATTTGTCAGGTAAGATTGAATGTATCATTTTTCCAAAAACATTCGTTCAATACGAAGAGATCCTTGCTACTGATGACCCAATCATTATGACTGGACAGGTAAATTTGGCCGAGGAACCGCGAAAATTCTTCCCTTCAAAGATTCAAAAGCTCAAGGAGCAGGCGGAGGAAAGGGTATCTTCTGTTCGTTTGAATGTTCCAATGACATCTCTAAATGAGGGACGTCTAAACCGTCTTAAGCAGACGATTTTAGGTCACAGAGGAACAGTTCCACTACATATTATTTTTGAACATGATTCAGGTAGAGCAAGAATGCCACTTGGAAATGACTATCTGGTAAACCCAACACCACAAATGGCAGCAAAAATTAATGAGATTTTTGATGCTGATGCGGTGAAGTTTATTATTGATGGAAAAATCAGCGATGTAGGGTAAAATACTTAAAGATATTTTTTAATCTAGGGATGGATAATGAAGAAACTAATATTATTGCTATTATTAGCGACCAATACTCTTGCAGCATCAGTAAGTGCAAGGGGACAGTTCACCTCAAAACCTGGTGACTCTTTATCTTTTATTAAAGAGCAACTCTATGCCAACACGGTTCGCAACGTTCTTGATTCTGAGCTTGAAAAGCTAGGTCTTGATACAAAGACTTTTTGGCAAAATTACGAAACACAATTTGATGAATACTTTGCGCCAATTAAAGAAAATTACGATCGTGAAACTGGTGCAGTTGATGCTGAAGGCAACCCTGTAACTCTAACGGGGAGTGCTCTTGAAAGATACCAAAGGGGAATTCGTAGCAAGAGACTAAAGGCACGCGCTTCTTTTGGTGGATTTAACTCTATTATTTCTTCATACACAGTAAAGAAGATGTCGAAGTCTTTATCACGAGCAGATACACACTATTATAATATCGATGCAAAAGTTAATCGTAAGTTAGTTTCTGAAATTTACTATCGCTATATTGGACAAGGTAAAACACGTAACTTTACAAAACTTTATCTAAATATCAATTACAAGCTTAAGGATCTAACTTGGGAAGAAGTTGGTGTAAGTTCTCAGTCGAAATTTACAGATGTTGTCGAAGATCACTGGCTTAAAGAGTTAGGAGAGAGTGTTGGTGGTGTCTTTCTTGAAGGGATTGAAGTTGTTAATCCATCAACAAGACAAGAAATTTTCGAACACCTAAAGAAGCCTCTTGTTGTCCTTCGTTCAAATGAAGGAGAGATTCTTGGTACTCGTCAGGAAGAGCTTAGAAATTCACTTATGCTAACTCTTGATATCGCACTTGAAAAAGAGTTTAAAGACGAAAAGCAAAAGCAAATTAATATACAGACATTTGGTGGATTAGTTCTTACTGATTTAAGAGATGGTACGATTGTAAACTTCAAAGATTTTGAGGCCAAAGGACAACAGTATTCGACAGTTGATCCACACAAGCAGAGCTCTGATATTGCAAGCTTTGTTTATCAGCTGCCAATCTCAGAAATGAAGGGATTAAAGAGAACGATTAAGGAGAAAGTATCTGTAAAGAACTCTTTTGATATCGTATTAAGAAATACTCATAATATTAATGAGGCATTTGATTTTGCTGGAATGTTAAAAGAAGAAGGTGTTGTTTACTTCTTTGATCCACAAATTACTTCGACTCTTCAAAATGTAGTCAATATTAGTATCACTTTCTCTGGTGATAAAGATAAGGCAATGGATGTCTTGAAGAAGTTTTCTAATACAAAATTATCAGAGCAAGCTTCGATTAAAAGAGATGAAAACCTTCCATTTGTTTTTAATATTATTCATGCTGGTGAGAGTGGAAAAGTTATTAAGGAAGATAAGGAAGCAGCTAAGGCAAAAAGTCTATGATTAAGTTTTTATTACCAATTTTAGTTTTAGTTACAACATCGTGTTCTCTTTTAGTACCACCACAAAAAAGAGATTATCACGGAAGAAAAGAGAGAACGTCTCAGCGTCAACATTTTACAGGCGTTAAAAAGAAGGTTGCACTTCTAACTTTCTTTAATGAATCTCCATTTGGTGGCCAAGATTTAGGTGTTATCGCAACAGAAGAGCTTCGCCGTGAGCTTCAAAAGACGGGACAATTCATTGTGGACCCAATGTCAGCTAGATTATTTGGTTCTTCGAAGCAGGTCTACTCTCAAGGTGGGTCAAAGCTTGTTCAGATGACAAGAAAGGCAAAAGGAGAAGGTGTAAACTTTGTTATTTTTGGTCGAATTATCGAAGCAAGAGTTAGAGAAAAGTCTGATGAAGTAGGTTTTGTTAGAAGCACAAAAAGCTATAGTGAAGCAAAAGTCGAGATTAGAATCTATGACGTTAACTCTAATAAAGAAATCTATACTGATACTCTTGATGGTTATGCAGACGATAGCAGCTACCGCTTCTTTAAGTCTGATCGCGATTCACAAACAAAGTACCGTCAAGATCTTCTTCGCTATGTAACAAAAGTTTCTGTTAGAAAATCAATTCCAAGAATTCTTGATACAGCTCAAAAGCTAGAGTGGATCGGACGTGTTGCAAAAATTATTGGAAATAATATCTATATCAATGCTGGCCGTGACTCAGGACTTAATATCGGTGATGTTTTAAAAGTTGTAACTGAAGGTGTTGATATCTATGATCCTGAAACTGGGGCCCTTATTGGTGTTTCCAAGGGAGAAGTCAAAGGGACTATTGAGATTATCGACTTTATTGGAGCAGATGCTTCAATCGGTATCTTACACTCCGGAGGCTCTGTTCACGAAGGTGACTTTGTTAAGTTGTACTAATGATTTATTCTCTTGCCCGTAACTTCTTATTCAAGTTAGACGCCGAAGATGCTCATGATCTTACAATCGATTTCATGGAGAGATTCCCTGTCCTTTCTGAGGTCTATCCGAGTTATCGCTCTGATAGTTTAAAATTAAGAATTGGTAAGTTAACGTGGGCAACACCTGTTGGGCTTGCTGCTGGACTTGATAAAAATTGTCGTGGATACGAATTTCTTTCTAATCTTGGTTTTGGTGCAATTGAGGTTGGAACTGTAACACCAAGGCCCCAGGGTGGAAATCCTAGGCCAAGACTATTTCGTTATATTGAAGAAGAGTCTATTCGTAACTGCATGGGCTTTAATAATGAAGGTGGAGAGTTTCTTAAGAATCAAGTACGCTTAGCAAAGCGTTCAATTCCATTAGGTGTGAATATTGGAAAGAATAAGGATACACCTGATAATCTAGCATATGAAGACTATGCGAGCCTTTATCAAGATTTTAAAGATCTTGCTGATTATATCGTTATAAATGTTTCCTCGCCAAATACTCCGGGACTTCGTTCGCATCAAACTCGTGAATCCTTAGAGAAGATCTTTGCTGCTTTAGAGCGTAAAGACGGTGAGGCCGATCTCTATTTAAAAATTTCACCAGATATTGAAGAAGATGAAATTGAAAGTATTATCAAAGTCGCAAGTGACTATAGACTAACTGGTATCATTGCAACAAATACGACTATAATGCAAGAGCGTGGGGTAGGAGGTGTTTCTGGAAAACTGCTTCTGGCCAAAGCACGTAGGGTCCGTAAGGCATGTCTTGATAAGATGAAGGATTTTCCTCATTTAGAGTTCATCGGGGTTGGAGGTTTTTCTTCGTATGAAGATATTGTTGATTATTGGCGTGATGGTGGAAGGTGTTTGCAGATCTATTCGGCCTTTATTTTCCAGGGGCCTAAGCTTCTCCAAGATATTAATCGATCAATAATAAATGATATGTCTCTAAAGGGATTTAATTGTGTTGAACAACTAATTGATCATTATCAAAAAAAATCTCAAATATAACCTATTAAAATTATGTATAAATAAAAACTAAAACTTAATCTTTTCCTAATATTAACCGAAACGAGTAAAAAGGTTGGTTAAACATTTAAGGAAAGAAATGATTAAAGGCTTAGTTCATACTGTCGTAATTGCATCATTAGGCGCATTTGTCTTTTTCACTAGTAGTGATATTGAGAGTACTCTTAAACAAGAGCTTGGTAGTGGTGCAAATCCATACAAGCATGTTAATCGTTCACCTGACTTTGTTAAACGTTCAATTGCATCTTTATCTGATGATGTTACGGCCCGTGAACTAAAAAAGAGAAGAGTTGAGGATATGCATATCTACAAGTCTTACGAGGAGTCGTTATCAAAACTTAAGGGTTGTATGAGAAGTATCTGTCAGGAATACTTCACAAGTGATGAAGTTTCTGAAAATTATGATAGGTATGGGGATTATATTACAGCGAAGATTAATCAAAATATTAATCAGCTATATAACTTTACGTCAAAAAGAGGCTTTCGTTCTCACTCAATTATTACGACAGCACTAGATTTTATCGATCTTTCAAATGAAGAATTAAAGAAGAACTTAGTTTTACTTTTAAGTACGCAAAAGAGTGATCTAAGATCATTAAATGCCTTAGTTAAACTTTCACAAGGTGTTTACGGTAAGGATCTTCATTCTCTTATTATTTTAGAGCTTGAAAAATATGCAAAGTCAGATGATTTTAAAGATAAGGTAAGCGATCAAATAGTGACAACACTAGCTTCAAACGCTAGCAATGAAAACTCACTTATTACAAGAGAGCTATATCGTTTCATCAATAAAGATAATCTTCAAAAGTTTAATCATCTTTTAACAAAGATTCCTAACGAGAGTCGAGTGTATTCACAGCTTGCAAATCATATCGAGAAGTTCGAATCGACAAGCCTATAAAACAATCTTAAGTTTTTTTGCGACAGTGATTTCTTTCTCATTCATATTTAGTTGGTAGGCAAGAATCTGTACTCCAGCTTCTTTGGCCTTGATAAGAAGTCTTTTATATTCTGTATCAATATCACTCACATTAAAGCTCTTAACATCTTCACGAGAAATAATATAGAGCATTGTGGCCTCATGACCTTGCTCCTTAATTGCCATAAGTTCTTCAAGATGCTTTTGGCCTCTGGTTGAGACGGCATCCGGGAATTGGGCCTGGTCGCCAACTTTTAAAGTAACATTTTTTACTTCAACAAAATTGTACTTAAAACTAGGATCCTCAAGTTTTAAATCTTTCTTATCGATCTCTTTATTGCTTAAGAGAAAATCAATTCTACTTTTACCAATTTTTACTTCACTCTTAAAAAAATCATACCCTCTAAGTTCTTCGAATTTTCCAAGTTCTAGACCTTCCTGAACAATCTTATTTGTAAGGCCTGTATTTACCATAATCCAAGAATCCCCATTCGAAATCATCTGAGCAGAGAATTTAAGCTTTCTCTTTGGATCATCAGAGTGGGTCATTAGAACTTTCCAATCTGGCTCCCAACATGTTTTCATGCTTCCTGTATTTGCAAGGTGGGCCGTTAGAGTTTGTTCACAACTATACTCTTTAAAGGCATTATCTAATTTAAAATCTAATAAAAATCGTTTGTAGCGTTCAATAATTGTCCCTAAAACCAATTCATTTTCTTTAAATTGCATATTTTTCCTTGTGTGCATGTTGCTAAGCATCTGTAATTATATGTTACAATGACAAATACGATATCATTTTAAGAGGAATTTGTGAAAACTGCTTTAGTAATTTGTGACAATGAAGTTTTAAATTCAATCTACAGTGTAAATCTTAAGACATACACTGAGTTGAATCTGATTTTTACGTCATCACTTGATGAGGCGCTCATTCATATTGAGGACACAGAAGTTCCTATTGATCTACTCGTAACAATGGCCTCAATCGGGGATGAAGATACGGCCCTTTTGGCCTTTCATAATCTTATTGAAAATGATCGCGATATTCCTTCGATTGTTATTGGAGAAGGGGATCTCGTTCCAGATGAGAACTATGTTGTTAAAAATCAATTTGATATCCCTGGCATTCTACAAAATATTTTTGAATGCTTAAAAATTACACCAAAAGAAGTTTTGGCCGTTGTGACAGAAGAGTTATATGAAATGCCAATTCGTCTCTTCTTTCCGTTTAATAAAGCATTTTGCGATACCTACTATATGCTAGAAAATAATGGCGAGAAAGTCCCAACTAAAATATATGACACTGAAAGTGATGTATGGCCAAAGGTAAGAGAATTCTTAGACCAAAATGTTTCACATCTTTTGATACCTGCAAGAGAGCGTTTCGCTTTCACTAAGAGGGTAACTGAGCTTTTAATTGAAAGTATGGAAAAGGTGACTCCTGAAACTCCTCAACAAGAATCTCTTGATTTTGTGGAGCAAAGTATTGATGCAATTGCTGAACAGCTATTTGAAGATGAAGGGGTAACGAAAGAAGTTGTCCAGCTTTCTCAAATGTGTATGGATACGATGGAAGAAGTTATTGATAATGTTCCAGATCTAAAATCTATCCTAAAGGATTTAGCAGCGCTAAAATCTGGCTTTCTCTATAGTCACTCAATTATTGCAGGTTACGTTTCGTCCCATATTCTCGACAACGTTGAATGGGGTGGCCCTGCTCATAAAGAGAAATTAAAATTTGTTCTTTATTTCCACGATATGTACTTAGTGCAAGTCTATAAAAAATATCCTGATCTAATGTACGAGGATAAGATCATTTTTGATCCTCAAGTCTCTGAAGAAGATAAGGAAATCATTATCAATCATGCTGCTGAAGCAGCAGATGCAATTAGGCGCTATCCTGCATGTCCACTTGGCGCCGATGTTATTATCATGCAACACCATGGAACATCAAATGGACTAGGTTTTGCGACAAGTTTTAAAGATGATATCTCTCCACTTGCTAAGGTTCTTATTATTGCTGAAGCATTTACAGAAGAAATCTACCAAAGAATTGAAGATCGCCAAAAAATAAATGTTGAAGATGTAATAACTAAGCTACGTGAGCGCTTTACTAAGCACACGTATAAGAAGATCATCGAAACACTTGCGACGATTAAGATTTAAGCAATATCTACTAATTTTTTTATTGTGACACTATCTTGTTCGAGGGTATAGATTGCGTGCCAGCTATCCTTTAATTGAATCTTTCTGATATTATTGATTTCATCAATTTCAATATTGAGAGGCCCATCGTATTTAATCTTGAATTCACGTGCCTTATCGATACCTAGATCTGAAAGAAGATTTATCCAACAACTAATTTCATCTTGAACTTCAATGGGAGTATTCGCTAGTTGTGCTAAGGCCTGTTGTTCAAATTCAATACTTACTTTTTTCATTTTAAAACTATAGCGATCTTACTTGTGTGTGGCAAATGTCATGTTTTTTTGTTTACTTTCGATTAGTAAAAGAAATTTAGTCCTGCCATCGCTCTTTGGTAAACTTCATCATAGTATTGGTAGGCAAGTCTTAAGCTAACATCCTTGGTAAAGTGAAACTTTGCTTCGCTATTCCATTCATGTTGCTTATTTAAGCGAGTGTTATTTCTAAATGAATATTGATAACTACCTTGCCACGAAAAGTATTTACTCGAGTAGATAAGCCTTATTTTTGGCCCATAAGTAAGAGCATAGTCATAGTCTGACTCATAGATATAAGAGTTTTGTGTTGCTATAAATGCTGCCAGTGCGAATACTTCGTTACCAAGAGTGTAACCAAGATCAAAATCTAAGTAGGGATTTAATGTTCGGCTTTGATATGTAAAGCTCTCAGCAAAACCAAAGTTAAATTGCCAACTAAGCTTCTTTGCAAAAACTGTTACAGGTCTTAAGGCATCGATACGAGCAAGCTGTATATCGACTAACCTCAGTCGATCTTCTTGATAGCGATTATAATCTAACTTTATATTAACTAGCTCTGTTGTGGACATGGGAAGATAACCACTTTGTCTATCGAGTAGGTCGTGGAGTGCTCCACGAAACTCAATATTTAGATATTCTCCATTACTATCAAAGCTTGGACCTAGGCTAAAACGATTTGTAGAGTGGCCTTTATCCGGAGATTTAGGCATTAAAAAATCATAGTTAATATCTTGTGATTTTGAAGCTAATTTTGCTCGTTTGCTATTAATACGAAATTTTTGTGTACGGTATTCTTTCTTCTCTTTATCTTTTAAAGACTTCGTTGCATCAACATCAGCATTCTTAAAGTCGATATAAAGATTATAAGTATCTAAGACAAATAGTTCATCAACATTATCTTTGATGTCGCTGATATTCTTAGAATCCTTGATAAGCTTTTTGAAAAGTGCTCCTTGCTTTGGATTCATCTCATCATACCTCGCTTTTAATTTTGTATACGAAGCGGGTCTAACTTTAATATTCTTTACGATATTGTCTTGTTCGAATAAAGCGTAGATTGTATCAACTGGAGGAACTGTAGTATCGATATTATCAATTAGCTTCCAGTCTGTTCTAATGGCATCGACAAACGCTAGAATGTGGTAAGAGCAATTCTTAGTGAAGTAGAGATAGTCGAAATAAGCTCGATTCATTTCAAAGAGGTGCGCCTGAAAATAAATAAGATCTTTTCTATCTAAGTTTAATTCATAATCCCAAAGATCTCTCGATTCCATATTATTATATTCTTTAACTTTTACATAATATGGCATCATAGCAAACATGCCTTTAAAGCCACCAAAAATACCTTTGTAGCCATAAACGAGGGGATTACTAGTATCGACTTTCGCACTGAAGTCCACGCCGTAATCTAAGAGATCATTATCTTGGCTTTTAGATGACTTTGAACGAACACGAAAGAATGTGTGACCAAAAGTTGAAGCGGGCTTTTCTATAAAGTAAGAAGAAAAAATAATAGAGACTGAATAGATATCGATTTTCTTTATATAGTCTTGATAAGCAGGACAATCATACAAATTTAATGATTGCTCAATTAGCCTATGTTCTTTTAAGAGCATGAATCTTGCAGGGAAAAGACACTTCGGATGATTATTCATGTCTTTAACAAGAGGGGATTCAACACCTGAAATTGTTTGTTTCAATTCCTCTAGTGGTGATGTCATACCATTTTCAGAAAGAAAATATTCCTTCGCTTTTACTAGGGACTCGTAACCGAAAAGATTCTTTTCATATCGTATGAGCTTTAGCCACCTTTGTGACTTAGAAAAAGTTTCGAGCTCTGTTGATGCCCAAGAAGAATGCCCTAGAGCAAAGAAGAGAAATGTTGCAGTTAAATATTTTTTCATTCTAAAATCAATTTTTGGCGTATTGGAAAAATGGCCTACAACCGAAGTTGTAGGCCAAAGTATTACATCGCTAGTACAGTTTGGATGTTATTGTGGATTGTTTGTGCGTCAGCATTTTCAGCAAAAATCTTATCAAAGTTTTGCTTTAGGTTTGTTTTGTTTGCTGCTGGAGCATTAACTAGAGCAAGGTATGCATCTAGACTTTCACCTTCGCCACGAGCAATATCGCTTGAAAGTGCGATCATGTTGTTTTCAACAAATGATACAGCTGATACACGTGCTGTTTTTGCATCTTCACAACCAAGAGTACCAGTTGACATTGCAAATGTCTGGTTACCTAGGATACCGTTTGTTGTAGCTGCAAGAACGTTAAGAGCTAGTCCTGACTTACCTTCGAAAATTACCGAACCAAGACCACAACCTGCTGGTCCGTGAGCTGCAAATGCTGAAGAAGTAACAACTGTAAAAAGTGCTGCACATAATAGTTTTTTCATCAATAAACTCCTTAATATTGTGATGTTTGTAAAACAATACAAAGAGTTTAACTTAACTAAGAAAAATGTAAATTAAAAATCCCTCGTTTTTGTTTGAGCAAAGGACTCCGCTTTTTAAGAAAAATTTAATTTACAGTATCGTCCTTTGTAGAGCATTAAGTGGGTCTTTGAAGTTACCTTGGTTGTAAACTTCTTTAATTTCTCTAAAGATATTAAGTAAGTTTTTTTTGCCGCCTGTACTTGTACAAAGTTTTAAAATGTAGTTATTTGCTAGGATAAATGCACACGAGTGGGCCGTTAATTTATTTGTACTTAACTTATTAGGGAAGCCATCTCCCTTTGGTTTTTCATGGTGCTGGGCCACGACAAAGTCTGCTTCAGGGTAACCTGTAAAGTACTGTGCAATCTCAGCTGCTTTAAGAGGATGGAGACGGTAGCTTTCTTGCTCACTTTCTTTGAACATTTTAAGCTGTGGGTCTTCTAATGATTGAATTGAAGCAAGGTCTTCATTTTCAAGCATTGAATCATATAAAAGTGAGGCCAGTCCAAGTTTCTTCTTTGATGTCTCAGAGGCCCAGCCAAGAGCTTGTAAAATGAAGTGTGATAAATAAAGTGTCATAATTGATTGAGTGGCAATATCAAATGGCCCTTTTGGAAATAGCGAAAGGACATTACGATACTTCTTATTTTCAAGAATGATTTCACGACTACAAAGAATGACTTCATCACAAAGTTTAATTACATTCTCTGATACGCCAACAGTTTTAACATATTGATGAATCAAAAGAACGGCCTTAATTTGATTTTCAATAACTTCTGAGTCTTTAAGCCTTTTCTTGCTTTCAAAAGTTTTAAGGAGGTTTTCTATTCCTTCTTCTAAGAATTTTAAGTAGTCATTCTTTTTTAGATAAAGGACTTTTATATTCTTTCTCGCATAAGAATGAATTGTTGCGTGAGAGTATTTCTTATTTGCCGATATGATCTTTGTATACTTTGTTTGAGTTAGTTCTAAATAGACATCGTAGGCGAGTGTATCAAATAAATAAAAGCCACGAATCTTCATTGGCAATAAATCGTCTTCTTCAAATTCCTCAATGCTAGAGCCGAAGTCTTCACTTTTAACCCAGGCAAGGGCCTTGTTAACTGCGCCCATAAAATCTTCTTCTTCAATTGGGCGAAAAAGTGCCGAGCTCGATTCACTTCGTGCATAGAGTGCATCTGGAATTTTTTGTTTGATCATGGCCTCCATACCGATAAAGATAAATGGCCTTTGACCTGTAATCGAAAGAATTTTTCCCGCTAGCTGAGACGGATCTTCATTTTTAAGAGCTACTTCAATAATGATCACGGCAAAAGGACCTTCAAAGCTTAAAAGGTCAATTGCATCATCACCACTCATTGCGCAATGAAGTTGGATATCTGGATAACAATTTGAGAAAGAATCTCTAATGTATCCCCATTCATCTTTTTCATCACAAATATATAATGCTTTCAAAAACGTACTCCTTTAATCAACTAATCATTAATTTCTTTTCATATATCTCCCGCATCGGTAAGTTATTGAAATAATAAAATTTAGTTAGGAGAAAAAATTAATAATCAATTGATAATTATACAAGAATTCGACTTTTTAAGATGGATAAATTTGTTTAAACTATTTTAAAGGGGTTAGCATGACAGAAAAGACAATCTCTCTTGTAAAAGAGATGATAAAATTTGGCTTAATTAAAATTTCTCCACAAAATCCATTTAAATACGCTTCTGGTAAGACTGGGCCTATTTACTGTGACAATCGCCTTATGTCTTCTGATCCAAAAATGTGGAAGCTTGCAATTGAGCTCATGAGTGAACTCATTGAAGAGAATAACTTTTCATATGACTTCATTACAGGTGTTGCAACTGCTGGAATCTCTCACGCTGCGGCATTAGCATTTTATCGTAGCGAGCCAATGAATTATGTACGCTCAAAGCCTAAGGCCCATGGCACGGGTAAGATAGTGGAAGGAAAAGTTGGCGAAAATAGTAAATTACTTTTAGTTGAAGACCTGGTTAACCAAGGCTCAAGTATCGAAAAAGTCATTGGACTCATTCGCGATCAGGGCCATATGGTAGACTCAGTGCTGTGTTTGGTCGACTATCAAACTCCCAATGCTAAAAGGGTTGCTAAAGATTTAGGTATTGAGATTTTTTCTTTAATAAATCTTAATCAATTAGCCGATATTTGTTTGTCGCAAAAATTGATCGATGAAAGAGGCCATGAGCTTCTTATGAAATGGCAGCAAGACCCAGATAATTGGGAAAATTAATGCAACGCTGTGCATTTTAGACGCAAGACGTGTCGACAGATTTAGCAAAAAAAGATATGTATCTACTTAATTTAATTCGTGTTTTTTAACGTATTTAAGTTATATCCAACTTAAATTTTGGAGGAATAAAATGGCCGATAGTGCAAAAATTGAAATCAATGGTCAAACTATTGAAGTTCCTGTGATCGTAGGAACTGAAAACGAAGTCGCTTTAGACATCTCAAAGCTAAGAGCAGAAACAGGTGCTATTACTTTAGATATTGGTTTTGTTAACACAGGATCATGTACGTCGAAGATTACTTTCTTAGACGGAGAGAAAGGTATTTTAAGATACCGTGGTTACCCAATCGAACAACTTGCTGAATCTTCAAACTTTGCTGAAGTTTCTTACCTTCTTTACAATGGAAAGCTTCCAACTGTTAAGGAGCTAGATACTTTCAACAGAGAAATTTCAGCTAACAGCAAGCTTCCAGGTGGCGTTGAAAAAATCATCGACCAATTTCCTGGTTCAGCTCACCCAATGGGTGTACTAGCTGCTGCGATCTCATCTCTAAGTGGTTTCTACCCAGAGTTCTTAGATCCAGAAGCAACTGAAGAAATTAAGAACAAGGCTATTGTTCAATTAATGGGACAAGTGAAAGTTATGATGGCGCAATTCTATCGCAAGACGATGGGAAAAAGCCCACTAACTTCAAATGCTAAGCTAGATTACTCAGCAGATTTCCTAAATCTAATGTTTGATGGTGAAGTAGACCAAGACGTAGCAGACGCTCTTGATACACTTCTAATCCTTCATGCTGATCACGAGCAAAACTGTTCAGCTTCAACTGTAAGAGTTGTAGGTTCTTCACATGCTAACGTATTTGCTTCAATTGCAGCTGGTGTTACAGCTCTTTGGGGACAATTACACGGTGGTGCAAACCAAGCTGTACTTGAAATGCTTGAAGAGATTAAGAAAGATGGTGGTGATTACCAAAAGTTCATCGAAAAAGCGAAAGATAAGGACGATCCATTCCGTCTTATGGGATTTGGTCACCGTGTTTATAAGAACTTTGATCCACGTGCAAAAATCATCAAGAAAGCATGTGACACAATTCTTACTAAGCTTAAAATCGAAGATCCACTTCTTGATATCGCAAAAGGTCTTGAAGAAGTTGCTCTTAAAGATGAGTACTTCGTTAAGCGTAACCTATATCCAAACGTAGACTTCTACTCAGGAATCATCTACAAAGCACTTGGAATCCCAACTAATATGTTTACAGCAATGTTCGTATTAGGTCGTTTACCAGGTTGGCTATCTCAGTGGAAAGAACTGAGAGAAGATGGAGCACGTATTTCTCGTCCTCGCCAAGTTTATATTGGTGAAAATGAGAGAGATTACGTAGCACCAGAAAAAAGATAGTATAATCTTTTAAAAAGAATATTGAATTCGGGCCCAAGGATTTCTTGGGCCTTTTTTTTAGGAAGTAGAAATGTTTGAATACGATAAAATTTTAAAGAGTCTCTTAAATCCAAATCTTAATAAGCAGCAACTTGCAAAACTTATTGGGACTCAGTCGACACAATTTACTAGTGAGCGTACTAAGCTTAAGAATAACTACTCTGATGAGGATTTAATCAGTGCCTATACATCATTCTACTTTCCAACAAATGCTCTTAAGCTTGAGTTTTTAACTGAGCATTTAAGCGAGCAGATGAAGGCCGAAATTTCTAAAACTCACATCTTAGATATTGGAACAGGGCCTGGAACTTATGTTTTTGCGGCAAGTGAGCTTTTTTCGGATGCTCTTTCTTTCACAGGAGTTGATGAATCTAAGCTTATGATTGAACAGGCCAATAAGCTTAATAATGAGTATTTTCAAAATCCTAAAATTGGTTTTTCTCAAACTCTACCAAATGTTGACGATGCTCCAAGAACTCTTATTTTTGGTAATTCGATCAATGAAATGGGAATGCCTGCGGCCTTTAAGATTATTAAGCGCTACAATCCTAAATTTATCATTTGTATTGAACCTGGAACAAAAGATGTATTTAAAGACCTTCTTGCTTTAAGAAAGAAGCTTCTCTTAATCGATTACAAAATTCAATATCCATGTATGGGACAGGGGACTTGTCCTCTTGAAGGGATCGATGACTGGTGTCACCAATCAATTAAAACTTCATTGGACTTCGAGCTCGAGTCTCTTTCGCAAGTTGCAAAATTAGATCGTAAGGTCATGCCTGCAACAATTCACTTCTATGCATTAAACCAAATTGAAGATAAGAGCGGTAAAGCAAGAATTATTCGTTTAAAGAAAAATGTTAAGCACGCATTCCTTTGGGATGTCTGTGATGAAAATAATAAGTCTGTGACTTTAGAAGTTCCTAAGAAACTCTTTAAGAAGAAAGTTGTTAAGCAATTAGAAGAGATTTCCTCTGGTATTTGTGTTCGCTATACAATTGATAAGGAACTTGAAAATTCTACTGTTCGTGTAAAGACTATTGAAGTTGAAGGTGTTGAATAAGGGAGCATAAGGCTCCCTTAGATATTTACTTTTTACTAGCTGGTAGACGATTAAGTGGTGCTGTCAGGACGTCCTGAAGTCTTACGCCTGATCTAAACTCGATTAAATCCATACTTGTGATTTTTTGCTTTCCAATAATATAGGCCTTCTTTGAAATCATATTAGTCATAAAGGCGGTATCAAGTTCACTTAGAAGCGCTTTTTTATTTTTTTCAAGTGAGTCGACGTGTGCTTTCGTTGCATGATAATTTCTTACCTTTGCTCCTTGTGCTCCACCTGCAGGTGCCCAAGCAACTGACAGTGGCCAAAAGAGCAGGTTTATAACACCATTAGGTACATCGCCATTATAGAAATCTCCTACACCTGGCAGGATATTTAAAACTGCGGCCAATGTTTCATCTTTTTCTTTCACTTCAAGTCCTTTTGCTTTCCACTCAGCATACTCTCTTGCTTGATATGAGTTGATAGAAGAACAACTTGCTAGAAGTGATAAAACAGATAGAAGTAGAAATACTCTTTTTAATAATTTACTCACTATTCCCCCTTAAGTGATACATGTTCAGTTTCACTTTATTCGGTAAATATACTTTATTTCTTTAGTCGGGAGAGTGCGTAAGTATCTGTAAATAAAGGGATTTCTTTAGGCTGTCTTTGGTTAAGAGAGCTAACTTATGAAAATAATGAAATGTAATTTACTGATAAAATAAATAATTTATTTTTAAGATTATTTAGACTTCAGCTCTTTGACTTCGTAGATAATTTTTTCTTTATCCATCTTGAAGTGGGGCATTGTTAAGATTTTTGAAAGGACATCCTTGGCAAGTTTTCTCATTTCCTTTGTTTCAAGAATGGCCATCAGTCGATTCACTTCATTTTCTGTATAATTGGCCTTAATACGTTTTTTTATTTCTTCTTTGATATCAACGAAGCTTGTATTGTCATCAATGATTTTTTCAAGCTTTTTATTGTCTAAGCTTTTTGCAGACTTTTCTATCAGCTGTCTTTTAACAAAGTCTGCACGTTCTTTTGAGTCATTAATTAGGTATTGCTCTTTTAACAGAATGTCGGCGATATAATTGATCTTGTTATCGAGGTTGGCAAAACTTAGCTGTGCAATAAAGATAGTGATTAGAAATTTCATATCTTAAATTATAAATAAAAAAGCCTCGCAATGCGAGGCTTCTTTTATATTCGAAAATTTTGATTCGATAATTACTTTTTCTTCCCAAGTGAAGCGTAAGAAGTACCAAATTTCTTTCTGAATTTATCGATACGACCTTCAGTATCAAGAACTTTAGTTTTTCCTGTATAGAATGGGTGAGAAAGACTTGAGATATCAAGTTTTACGTATGGGTAAGTTTTCCCATCAAACTCTTCTTCTGAATCAGCTTTGATTGTTGATTTAACTACAAATTTTGTGTCTGCAGAGATGTCATGGAAAAGAACGTCTCTGTACTCTGGGTGAATACCTTTTTTCATTTTAAACCTCGTTATCTTTTGCATTGCTTGGTACAATGCTGATTTAGTATTAATTAGAGATTTGAGCAATTTCGCCCATATAGGACCATTTGTCAAGATCTAATGTAGTGCTTCCATAGCTGAGATGGGCATTTTTAATGTGCGCTACAAGAGCTGCAGCCACCTCCAGACTTATCTGTCGGGTCGTTAAATTGCCAATGTCCATATTTTTCATTGATAAAATCAATGGCGCTCTTTAAAGAGCTGAAATCTCGTTGAAAAACCTCAAGATCTTCACCGTCCACAACTGTAACAGAATAGAGGATTAGCTCTTTTATTTGGCCATCAACTTCTTGGATATCTCCAGTCATTCCAATGAATGATTTAAAGTGCTCACTATTGTAGTGGGCGAAGTTCCAATTTTTGAGATTTACAAGATTTTGTGTTTCCATGCTGTATTTTTAGCAGTTGGCCCTTGCCATGACAATGTATTTCTAGTAAGTTTCTAACCTACGAATTGTAATTTGTATAAATTAGAGAAAACAATTTTAAAGTTTTATATATTTTAGGAGGCAGTTATGGCAAAGGGGCCAAGAGTTATTATTACACTTGAGTGTACAGAAGCGAGAAAGAATGGACAAACTCCATCTCGTTACACAACTACTAAAAACAAAAAGACTCATCCAGAGAGACTTGAAGTTAAGAAGTACAATCCTTTCTTAAGAAAGCACACACTTCACAAAGAAATTAAGTAATTTGATTTTTCAAATTTACATATAAAAAAAGCCTCGCATTGCGAGGCTTTTTTTATGAACTAGAGTTCAAATTCACATTCGTATTCAGCTGTTTCCACAGACTTCTTCGAAAAGAGCCTTTTATTAAAAACATGGGCCTTCATCATAGATGGGTCATCAAGATTAAAATCAACTTCAGTTGTATAACCACGACTAGGGTCTCTGTATGAGAGGTGTGTGTCGCCATTGTCACTAACTTCGATTTTAGCTTTTTCAAACATTTTACCATTTTCAAGAATTGTTGGGATAATACTCAGTCCTTCATAACCCTTTTCAGTATCCCAAAAAGACACTTTATACGTTGTGTTCTTGTATTCCGAGAATTGCTCTTTAATAATTCCAAAACAAGCCCTATCGCCAAGAAGTAAGTTCTTTTCGAGGACATAAGACTTTGCTTTCACGCGATTACATTTTATGACATTAGAAATTTTATTCCCTGGCCAGCTTGGATCAAATAGCGCCTCGTCAGCGCAAAAGCCAGCAAATACAGATGATGTTAGTACTAGAGTAACGATTAGTTTCATATGTTTATCCTTCAAATTTATTGTTTGAGGATTTATAGCAAATTTAGGATATAAATAGTGTTTAGTTGAAATAATTACAATAGGCTTCCTGACGGAAGCCTTTATCATGATTAATTTTCAATAACTTCGTGACAAAAAACATCTCTGCTGTCGATATGACGACACTCTGGTGCTTTGCTTTTACAATGCTCAACTGCAAGTGGGCAGCGAGTATGAAAGTTACATCCAGCAGGTGGATTAAGAGGTGATGGAAGCTCCACATTCTTAAGTGGTGGGAAGGCCTTGATCACTTCGTTTTCTACCGCGTGGGCCGACTTTAGAAGTGTTTTCGTATAAGGATGCAGTGGAGTCGTAAAGATGACATCACTTTTTCCGTATTCACAAACCTTTCCAAGATACATGACAAGTACCTTGTCCGCTATATAGCGAACGACAGAGAGATCATGAGAGATGAAGATATAAGTGAGATTAAATTCTTCTTGAAGGTCTTTTAAAAGATTTAAAACTTGCGCTTGAACTGAAACATCAAGAGCAGATACTGGCTCATCAAGAATTAAAACTTTTGGTTTTAAAATAAGAGCTCTGGCAATTCCTATTCTTTGACGTTGGCCACCACTAAACATATGTGGGTACTTGTGAGCATGAGCACGACGAAGGCCTACTGTTTCCATAAGTTCACATGCACGCTCAAAAGCTTCTTTCTTTGTTACTTTCTCATTGATAAGAAGGGGATCAGCGATTATTTCCCATGCTTTTTTTCTTGGGTTAAGTGACTCGAGTGGATTTTGGAAAACCATTTGAATGGACTTGTATAGTTCTTTTGAAGAAAGAGTTGAGAAGTCTTTACCACCGATTGTGATACTTCCATCTGTTATTTGCTCAAGTGCCATAAGACATTTTGCAAGAGTCGACTTTCCACAACCAGATTCCCCAACTATTCCAAGAGTTGTTTTTTCTTGAAGAGTGAAGCTTAGGCCATCGATGGCCTTTACAAACTTGTCTGCGACAGGATAGTACTTTTTTAAATCATTTACTTTAATTGTATCAATCATATCTATACCTAATTCTTAATTTAATGGGTGAATACAACGAAGAGAGCGATCATCATGAATGACAAGTTTAGGGAGTAATTCACATTGTTCAGTCGCATATTCACATCGCTTTCTAAACTGACATCCTGTAGGGCGATCACCTAAGTCTGGAACCATCCCTTTTATTGAGTAAAGGGGAGCGTTAATATCATTTGTAAATGAAGGAATTGACTTCAATAGTCCTGATGTATAGGGGTGGCGAGGAGAATTGATGACGGCCATTGTTGGTCCTTTTTCAATGACTTCGCCAGCATACATAACTTGAAGAGTTTGCGTGAAGTCTTTAACGACAGCAAGATCGTGGGAGATAAAGATAACGGCCATGCCTGTTTCTTTTTGAATCTCATCTAGGAGCTCTAGAATTTGCTGTTGAACAGTAACATCAAGGGCCGTTGTTGGCTCATCTGCAATTAAAAGCTTTGGGCTTGAAGCAATGGCCATCGCAATCATCACTCGTTGGGCCATTCCACCAGATAGCTCGTGTGGGTAAGCTTTCATGCGCTCTTTAGGCGCAGGAATTCCAACTTGAATTAATAGCCTTTCAACACGATCCTTACGTTCTTGTTTTGATAAGTTTGGTTCGTGAATGAGAAGAACTTCCTCAATCTGATTTTCAACTGTATAACATGGGTTTAGGCTACTCATGGCATCTTGGAAGATCATACTGATATCACCTCCGCGAATCTGTTGCCACGATTTCTCATTAAGTTTTTGCAGATCCACTCCGTTGAAACTTAATTCTTCTGCTTCAACGACAGCATTATCATCAAGCAGGCCCATTATTGCCATATTCGTGATACTTTTTCCACAACCTGACTCACCAACGATTCCAAGTGTTTCACTCGCTTTAACTTCAAACGAAACATTTCGAACGGCGTGAATAAGTCCTTTCTTTGTTTTAAAGTGTATATTTAAATTCTTAACTTTTAATAAACTCATATATTTCTCTTCTATCGTTTAAGCTTCGGATCAAGTGCATCTCTTAGGCCATCTCCAAAAAGATTCAGTCCCAAAACAACGGCCAAGATACAAAGACCTGGAAGTGTCACAAGCCATGGGGCACTTTGAATGTAAGGTCTGGCATCACTTAGCATAATTCCCCATTCTGGAGTAGGTGCCTGGACACCTAGGCCTAGAAAGCCAAGTGCGGCCGTTGAAAGAATCCCTTCTGAAAGGCCTAGTGTTACTTGAACAATGAGTGTTGCCATACAATTTGGTAGAATTTCTTTAAGCATAATTCGCATAGGTGAGGCACCAAATGTTTTTGCTGCCTGAATGTATTGAAGATTTTTTATTTCTAATACATTTGCACGAATAAGTCGTGTAAACGAAGGTACACTTACTAAGGCAACAGCAAAAACCGCATTCATTAGGCCTGGGCCAATTACAGAAACAACGATAATAGCAAGTAAGATACTTGGGTAGGCCATAAGAATATCGATGAATCTCATGATCACTGCATCTGTTTTGCCTCCAAAGTATCCAGCAAGAAGGCCAAGCATTGTTCCTACTACAGTTGAGATCAAAACAATTGAGATACCAACAAAGAGAGAAATTTGAGCTCCATAGATAAGTCGGCTTAGAACATCTCGACCCAGATCATCTGTACCTAAGATAAATTGCATAGAGCCATCCGCTGCCCAAAATGGAGGTATACGAAGTTGTCCTGGGAAAATCTCGCTTGCTCCATGTGGTGCAATTAAAGGTGCCAGTAGAGCAATGATGATAAAGCCTAAGACAAGAGCTAGACCGAAGAGCGCCCCTTTGTTGTCACTAAAGTGATCAATAAATTCCTTAAAGACTTCCATTGTTGTTACATTTGAATTTTGTACTTCCATTATTTTGAACCTGAAATTTTTGGATTAACAATTGAGTAGATAATATCCACACACATATTGATGAAAATTACCATCAGAGCAATAAAGAGAATTCCTCCTTGGATAACTGGATAATCTCTTGCGTGAATACTTGCAACTAGCCAGCGTCCAATACCTGGCCAAGAAAAAATTGTTTCAGTAAGAATTGCCCCAGTAATAATACTTCCAAAAAGAAGACCGATTACTGTGACAATAGGAATCAGTGCATTTCGTACAGCGTGTTTCCAAACAATCTTTTGATAGCTTTGACCTTTGGCCTTTGCTGTTTGGATATATGGAGCTTTGAGTACTTCAAGTACACTTGATCTTGTCATTCTTGATATAACGGCGAGGGGAATTGTTCCCATGGCAATTGTTGGAAGAATGAGGTGCTTTAGTACAGAAGTAAAAGGTGCAAAACCATCAAGTGAAATGACCTCTGGGTTTAATGTATCAATTAGCATTAGACCTGTAACTCTTGGAACATCAAAGAGAACATCCATTCTGCCTGATACTGGAGTAATTCCCATGTTAACTGAGAAGATAATGATAAGAATTAAACCCCACCAAAATATTGGCATTGAGTAGCCAACAAGTGAAGTACCCATTAAGAAATAGTCCATAAAAGAATTGCGCTTTAATGCCGCATAAACTCCTGCTGGTATTCCAATCAAGATTGCAAAGATCATAGCACAAATTCCCAACTCTAAAGTCGCTGGAAAACGCGAAAAGAACTCATTAATGACAGTTTGCTTGGTCACAATGGAAACGCCAAAATCACCTGAGAAAATATTCTTCATATAAATGAAGTATTGCTCTAAGATGGGGCGATCAAGGCCAAGTGTTTTTTGCATGGCCGCATAGACTTTGGGATCTGCACCACGCTCTCCTAAGAGAAGTAGGACAGGATCACCAGGAACTAAACGGACAACGATAAAAGAAAATAAGCTAATCCCAATAAGTGTTGGGATTAGCTGTAGAAAGCGTTTTTGTAAAAAATTTTTCATATATTATTCTAATGAAACTTTATCGAAGATATCATTTCCTAATGGGTGAATCTTAAATCCTTTCACATTACTTCTCATTGCACGGTGTACTGTTGAGTGAAATAGTGTGATCCAAGGAACTTCTTTTTTGAATACTTCTTGAGCTTTCATGTAGTGAACAGCTCTTTCTTTTTTGTCACTTAAGCGCTTGGCCGCAATAACTTCACTATCGTATTCTTTATTACACCAATTAGCATAATTTGATCCTGCCTTTGCTCCTTCACAGCTTAGTAGCATATAGAGAAAGTTGTCAGGATCTCCATTATCTCCCGTCCATCCCATCTGTAGCATTGCGTGTTCACCAGCGTGGGCCTTTTTCAAGTAAGTCGGCCAGTCATAAGTAACGAGCTCAACTTTAATTCCAACTTTTGCAAGATCTTCTTGCATTAGTTCACCCATCTTCTTTCCATTTGGGTTGTAAGGACGTGAAACTGGAAGAGTCCAAAGAGTCGTGCTAAAGCCATCTGGTAACCCTGCTTTCTTTAGTTCTTCTTTTGCCATCTCTACATTGTAGTCATAGTCTTTGATATCGTTGTTATATCCCCAGATTGTTGGTGGCATTGGGTTTTTAGCAACTGTTGCATACCCAAGATAAATTGGCTCAACATATGTCTTTCTATTTAATGCATAATTAATCGCGCGTCTTACGTGAATATTATCAAATGGCCTCTTTTGAGTGTTAAGAGCAAGATAACCAACATTTAAGCCTGGCCCTGAAAGAACAGTGATATCTTTGTTCGCATCAAGTGCTGCGATATCTGTTGGTGCAGGTTGAGTCGCTAAGTGACATTCTCCGGCCACTAGCTTTTGAGTTCTAACTGATGGGTCTGGAGTGATTGAGAAAACCATTCGTTTAATTTTAGGTACGCCATTAAAGTATTCTTTATTGGCCTCATAGCGAATCATTGTATCTTTCTGATAAGACTTAAAGATAAATGGTCCCGTTCCAACTGGATTGCGATCAAGAACTTCAGGAGTTTTGGCCGCTAGCATTTTTTCACCATACTCACGAGAGAGAATACTTGTGAATGCCATTGCAAAGTTTGCAAGTAGGGGTGCTTCAGGGTGATGAAGAGTAATTTGTAATTGGTACTTATCTGTCTGGTTGATACCTTTGATGATATTACTCATTCCCATACCATCCCAGTACTCATAAATACCGCCACTAACTTTGTGGTAAGGATGATTCTTATCGAACATACGATTAAAAGACCACACAATATCACTTGCATCGAGATTACGAGTCGGTTTGAAATCTTTTGTTGTATGGAACTTAATATCTTTTCTGATATTGAAAGTATAAGTTAGTTGGTCTTCAGAAATTGTCCAGCTTTCAGCAATTGATGGAATGATATTTGTCGAGCCTGTCTCAAATTTTACAAGTCGGTTATATAGAGGATAAACGGCCGCATTATGTGATGGGCCATCTGTTAAGAATTGTGGGTTAAACCCAGAAGGTGAGCCTTCTGAACAATAAACAAAGGTTGATTTATTTGCGCTGCTCTTTCCCGAGCACGATACGACAAGTGCGGCCATGATTAATGTGGCCATTAAACTTTTAAGCATTATTCTCTCCCTTTACTTAAAATGTATTAATTTTTATTTAGTTAAAATGATACGTAGCATTTAGCGCTCCGTAAACAATGCCTAGCGACATTTTGACTAAATATAACTTCTTTTAACTAGATTATTGTGAGGAGAAAATAATAGAAAAACCCCCTACGCTCAGTAGAGGGTTTCTTTATTATAAGTGGCCTTCATCAATTCCCTAATATTGAAGAAGGCCCTTATATTAAATAAGGGCCAATTTATTAAAACTTAGCTTTTGTATTTAGTGTGTGTGTCACTGACTTAAGTTCTTGTCCTGGTACTTTTGATACTAGAGGAAAGAATGTAAGTGTAACCTTTAACTCACGTGCCTTTTCAAATGGCCCAAGAGCAAATTTCTTAATCTTTTCAAATCCGTGCTTTTTCAATTCTTCTGTAAATAGAATATTTCCATTATCAAGAAGAGTTTTATTAAAAGTTAGAAGATTGATTGTTTTCTTAAAATGAATCTTCTTCTTTTCTTTGTCATAGATAACAATTTCTGCACTTAGCTCTTGCATGCCTTCCGTAAAATTTGAAAGCTCCAGTTCGAATTGACCTTTAACTCCAACTTTTACGTTTTCAGGATTTACTAGAATAGGAGCTTTCGCCTCATCTAGGTCAAAGAATTCTACTTTAAGAGTTGACTCATAATTGTAATCAGAAACTTTTGTAAAGTCTGAAACTTGGAAGTTAATTTGAGTTGCTTCTTTATTTAAGTTTTGTACAAGTGTATCAAAGCTCTTAAGTTCGTTGCTAAACTCAAGCGTGAAATTTGCATCAGCTTTATCAACTGCACCAAGGTATTGTACCTTTACTTTGTGAGTTACATTTTCCATTTCTTTGTATGCAACTGTACGAGTCTTTGTACATGAGTATGGTTCTGAGCGGTACTTTGTTACATCACGACAAACATATTTTTGGTAAGGAACATTGTCACATACATTACGTCCTGGACGAGTGTGACATCTTCTTACTGGTACATTTCCACATACACGATCTTGATATGGGATTGAACGACAAGTTTCGCGCCCTGGGACTGTCTCGCAAACACGACGGCTATCACGTTGACGACATTCTTGTCTTCCATTCACTGTACGACAAATTCTTTGTCCCGGAACTGTACGACATTCTTGTCTCGAAGGACCTCTTGTACACTCACGACGATATCTCGTTTCATAACGGCATTGGTAATCATATTCAGTTTCACAAACCTGACGGCCTGGTTCCCAACGACATTCTCTTCTATAATCTGTTTCATAACCACACTCATTTTCTTGATATGGTATTTGGCGGTAACATGTCCCTTCGTATGGCTCTTCTTTGTACTTAGTAACTTCAACTTCCTTAGCTAGTACTTGTACATCATTATCTCCACCATTGAATGAGAAGTTTAATTGATGATCGCTTGCATTCGCAGCGAGAGTGTAACATGCGAGCATTAGCCCGATTAGAATTTTTGACATTTCTCCCCCTTAAAATATAACAGTTGATAATTTCTATCGAGTTTTAGGTGAAATTGAAAAAAATACGTCGGTAAATTTTAAATTAACCTCAAAATGTAAGATATTTTGAGAAAAATAACACTGATTTAGTAAGGTAATTTAGATGGTAAATGATTTTTGGTAAGAAAATGGCCCCAGGTAGGGGCCAATATTTCAAATCTTAATTTAGATTTAGTGGAGTGTATTCAAGATTTAGATCTTCAGCAACTTGCTTGTACACAAGTTTACCTTTGTAGATATTGATCCCTTTCTTAAATGCTTCATCCATCATCGCTGACTCTTCAACACCGTACTTTGCGATCATACGAGCGTACTTAAGAGTTACGTTTGTAAGTGCATAAGTTGAAGTTTGAGCAACTGCACCTGGCATATTTGCAACACAGTAGTGAACAACACCATCTACTAGGAAAGTAGGGTTTTGGTGAGTTGTTGGCTTACATGTTTCAATACAACCACCTTGGTCAACAGCGATATCAACAACTACTGAACCTTTTTCCATTTTAGAGATCATTTCTCTCGTTACAAGCTTTGGAGCTTTTGCACCTGGAACAAGTACTGCACCAATTACAAGGTCCGACTCTTGAACTGATTTTTCAATATTGTCGATATTTGAGAATAAAGTTGTAATTCTGTTATCAAATAGGTCATCAAGCTCAGCAAGACGCTTAGTTGATAGATCGATTGCAGTTACGTCTGCACCCATACCCATTGCCATTTTAATTGCGTTTGTTCCCGCAACACCACAACCAATAACAGTTACCTTTGCTCTTCTTGTACCTGGTACACCACCAAGTAGAATACCTTTACCACCATGATCAAGTTGAAGGTAAGCGGCACCAATTTGAGTTGCCATTCTTCCTGCTACTTCAGACATTGGAGTTAGAAGTGGAAGAGATCCGTCTGCAGGTTGGATTGTCTCGTATGCAATACATGTCGATCCAGACTCCATAAGACCTTTTGTTTGTGGCTCATCTGCCGCAAGGTGAAGGTATGTGTAAAGAATATGGTGTGGTTTTAAAAGAGCAATTTCTCTTGGTTGAGGCTCTTTAACCTTAATGATCATTGTCGACTTTTCAAATACTTCTTCAAGTGATGGAAGAATCTTTGCTCCAGCTTGAATATATGCTTCGTCAGAAATACCAATTCCAACTCCTGCATTTGTTTCTACGTATACTTCGTGACCATCGTGGATAAGTTGTCTTACACCACCTGGAACTAGACCTACGCGATTTTCGTTATTTTTAATTTCCTTAGGAACACCAATAATCATAAAAACTCCATTGAATTGAAGGCGTTAAAATACTCATAAAATATATGAGGCAAATATAATTGTTTTCAAATGCTATTACAATAAATTAAACCTCGAATTTTAGCCCGTCATAAGCAACTTTGACACTTCCATCTGGAAAGTGAGCATCGCACTCTTGTTGCAATAAGTCGTGATCAAGTTCGTGGCCCATGTGGGTTAGGTAATTATGATTGGCCCCTATTTGTCTAATGTAATCAAAGCTTCTTTCGACATAAAGGTGAGCTGGGTGAGGCTTGTGTCGCACACAGTCAATAATGAGAGAATCTAATTTGTAAGAGCGTAGCTTTTCTATTTCATCTTGCGGGATCTCATGGCAATCTGAAATGATGGCAAGCTTTCCAATAATAAGACCTAAGCTTGTCCCATTGCCATGTGGCAGACTTATGAACTCGCAATCTAAGTCGCAAATCTTACTTATGGTATTTGGCCGTATTTCGTTGAGCAAAAGCCTCGGACTTGATCCGATGTGACCAGGGTTATTTCCAAAGATATAGCTAAATCTTATATTCATAATATTTGCGCTATTTTGGTCTGTATAGAGGTTAATAGGGTGTTTAAAGGTGAATGGCCTTATATCATCAATGCCGTTCAAGTGATCAGCATGGGCATGTGAAATAATAACTGCACTGATATCCTTTACGCCTTCACGCAATAATTGCGTGCGAAGATCTGGCCCCGTATCAAAGAGAATTGTGGTATCATTTTGTTGGATTAAAAATGAAGTACGCAATCGTTTATTGTGTTTATTAGAGCTTGTGCAAACTGGACAGCTGCAGCCTAACATTGGAATACCTGTACTTGTTCCGGTTCCTAGGAACGTAACTAATAAATTCATAACTTTATATTGCCAAGAAAATCATAAGTTTTTAAGCTATTTATATTAACTTTTATTGGAGATTTGATGTTTAAAGCAATTAATTTATTTGTCTTTACAGCCGCAGCTCTTATTCTAAATTCATCGTGTTCATCTACAAATGAAAATCAACATTCTAATAAGGACCTAAGCCTAGGTTCATTAGAACTAAATATTGATGTTCAGAAACACACTTTAGAAAATGGCCTACGCTTACTACTTGTTCGTGATTCGAAATTACCGATTGCCTCGATCTATACTTTTTATGATGTAGGTGGACGCTATGAGAGAAAGGGGACAACTGGAGCGACACACTTTCTAGAGCACATGATGTTTAAGAAAACGAAGAACTATCCAGCAGAATACTTCTCTGACTATATCGAAACTTATGGGGGTAATTCTAACGCTTATACAACATTTGATAATACTGTTTACTACGAGAATATCGCAGCTCAGACAGTTGAGAAAATGATTGAACTTGAAGCGGAGAGAATGGCAAATCTCATGCTTGAAGAAGTTCCTTTTGAAAAGGAAAGACAAGTTGTTCTTGAAGAAAGAAAGATGCGTTATGAGAATAGACCAAGTGGTAAGATTCACCTCGCTATGATGAAGGCCATGTTTAATGGAACTCCTTATGGAGGGTCTGTCATAGGGGACGCAAAGGATGTTAAAGAGTTAGATCGCAAACAAATGCTTGAGTTCTATCATGACTTTTATGCTCCAAATAACGCCATTATGGTGATTGTTGGTGATATTAATCCTTCGGCAATTCTTTCAAAGGTTCAAGATACTATTGGTAAAATTCCAATGAATAAGACTCTTGATACAAAGAAGGCAAAGCTTGATGATGCTGGTAGATATAAAAGAGAAGGTAAGCTTCCATATGTAAGAAGTCTAAAAGGACAGTCGAAAAACCCAATGTTTAGACTTGCATTCCCTTCTGTTTCAGTTACTCACGAAGACACTTACGCTCTCGATTTTCTTTCAGATATTCTGGGAACAGGTACAAGCTCTTACTTAGTAAAGAACTATGTTGTTTCGAAAAACCCAAGACTCTCTAAGGTTTACTCATACAACTATAACCTAAAAAATGGTGGTATTTTCGTTATTGGAGGAGAGTTACTTCCGAAGAAAGGTATTAAGGACACTCGTCGTAAACTTCTAAAGTCTTTAAAGGATTCATGTGAAAAGGCCATTACCCCAAGAGCAGTTCAAAAGACTAAGAATATGCTTCTTAAACAATACTATGAAGCAATTTCGACTAATGATGGCCTAGCTAGTTTCCTAGGTTCTTCTGAATTCTTTAATGGAGACTATAGAGAATATAAGAAACAGCTTAAGAGTTATAGTGAGATGAATGTTGATCAAGTTCGTGATGTTTGTCGTCGCTATATTTCTGGTAACGATTATGTTTTCTTATCAATTTGGGATCGTAACTAGGATGAAGGGATTAGTAGCTATGAATAAAATTTTAAAATCAATAATCATTGCATCGACTTTCATGAGTGTTAGTGCCAATGAACTAGTCGATAAAATTGAAAAATTTAAATGGGAAAATATCGATGTCACTTATATTCAAGATGATAAATTCCCTACTTATAATGTAACGATATTCTTTGCTGATGGTGCAATTAAAGATGGCCGCACTAAAGGTGTAACTAAGATGATGTTTGATCTACTTGAGAGTGGAACAAATCGTTTTAGCCTTAATGAAATTGCAGATAACCTAGAATTCTATGGGGTTTCAACTTCTTCAAATGTAACTCACGAATTCTCAAGTTATTCATATAATGGACTTGCTAAAGACATTATTCCTACTACAAAGAAAATTTGTCATATCTTTAGAGATGCAGTTTATCCTGCTCAAGAACTATCTAAAGCTAAGAAATCTCTTACTGCCCAAAGACAGAATCTTGTTTCAGATCATGGTGAATTAGCTTCTACAGCATTTCGTACTATAAGCTTAAAGGGGACTCCATACGTATCAGATGTAAGGGGAAGACTCGCAGATATTAAGAGAATTAAAAGAAGCTATCTTCAAAGTCGTCTGAAATATTTTAGAGATGATGTTAAAAAGAAAGTTTATATCACTGGTCCACGCTCAATCCTAAAGATTAAAAATATTGTTACTAATGAATGTGGTTTTGATTCTAAAGCAAGCTTTGTTAGAAATTTAGATACTGAAGTAAAAGAGATCAAGAAGTTCAATCCAGAAAAGCCACTTATTCACTTTGTTGAAGTTCCAAAAGCGAACCAAGCACAAGTTAGAGCTGGAATTTACATGGCCAAGAAAGAAGATCCTGGCTTTGAGAATTTAGAGTTTATGTCTCAATACTTAGGTGGTGGTTTCACTTCAATTCTTGTAAAGGAACTTAGAACAAAAAGAGGATTAACTTATTCTGCATGGGCAACAGCTGGTATGCAAAAAGACTATGGCCGCTCTATTCTTTCAACTTTTACAAAAGAAGAAACTGTTAATCAGATGGTTCAAGAAGTAATCAAAATTCTAAAGGACAATTCTCAGGCAGAGAATATTTCGATGGAAGAAATTGAAAAGGTAAGAAAGGCCGTAAAAGGTGGATTTGCTTTTCAATTTCAAAAGCCATCAAGCTTTATGAGACAGTTAGTAAGCCTTGATAATTCTCAAGTGGATATTAAGCGTTTTCTAGAGTACACGAACTCAGTTGATAAAATCACGCAAGAGGATGTTGCAAAGACTATTTACTCAGCATTCCCTTATGACAAGGTTCAAATAGTTGTTCTTGGTGATAAGAAGATGATGAATGCTCTAAAGAAGATTGCAAAGATCAAAGTTTATTCTTACAAAAACTTTTTATAATTAATAATCTGGAACAACCAGAATATGGGTAGGGCCTGAGAGGCCTTGCCCAATTATCCTTACAAGAGAATAATCACTAATATCAATTTCCACTAAGTGATTAAATGAATAATCTGAAACAATAATATTACCACTTTGTAGTTGGGCAACACCTCTAGGATTTGTAAGGTAAGTCGTATTGCTATAACTTGCTCCAGTTGCTGTTAAAGAGCTATCATATTCAATCACTTGATCAGTTGCACCACTCCAAATACCCACAATATCACCATTATCAAGCTCTATAGCAAAGTAGCCATCAGTTGCACCTGCTGGCCCTGCGACACTATTTTGTTGAACACCATCTTCATCATAAGTTCTTATTTGATCAGAGCCACGTGAGCTAATAATGAAGCCACCATCACTTAGTGATGCCATGCCTTGTCCTGTATTGATGATATTTGCAATAGGAAAGCCTGAAGTCTCTCTTTGATGTCCATCTCCAAGTGGAGTAAATAACTCGAGGGCGTTGGATTCAAGAACTGCGATATTTCCATTTGCTAGCTCTGTTACACCTCTTAATGCACCATTTAGTCCCGTGTGCACAATGACATCAGAAACCTTGCCTGTGTAGGCATTTATACCAAGTACGCGGTCATTGCCATCAGTAGTAAAAAGAAGTTGATTTGTCTCACTCGACCAACCAAGGGCCATCAAAAGAACACTGTTGCCAGTTGCTTGATAGATCGTTCTTTTAAAAACCCCATTACTATCAAGTTGAACGATAGAGTCAGAAGTATAATTCATGACAATGATATCTCCAGGTTCAAGATAATTGCCACTTGGTGCAGGTAAGGGTTCCGCCTTGATAACAGATTCTACTTCCTTACATGAGGCCGTACCAAAGAGTAAGCTCATAAAAAGTGTTAAGGATAAGATACATGTATTTAGCTTTGTCTTTTTCATGCCTAAAGAATCGGGCCATAGTTAAAATAAAGTTAATTGGGTGATTAAATAGATAAAATTGAGAAAAAACTTCCACTTATCTTGATTCAGGAAAATTTATTTTCTTTTTGTTACAATAGCTTAGAGGTGGTTAATTGAGCTTAGCTAAATATTTAAAACTATTCACTTTATTATTTCTCTGTCTTCAAGTAAAGGCCGATATATCTTATTTAAGGTTTGATGGTGTTTTTGGAATTGGGACAAATGATAAAATGGACCAATATGATACGGCAACTACAGGTATTGGCTATAATTTGTCCTATGGGGTAAGAAATCGTGTTACTGGAATCGAGGCATTCTATACAAGAATTGATCTAAGCGGCGACATTAAACATGGTGGTGTTGATAGGGTGGCAGTTCAATCGCTTGCCATCTATGGACTTGAATTTCATTTTTATCCAATTCAGAGACTTGCTGTAAAATTAGGGTATGCCCTTGTTTCATTTAATGATTTTATTGAAGGAAATTCTGATGGAAATATCTTTGCTGGAGCGGCCAATACTTATGGCCTTAGAAGAGATACAACACTAGGTGGATTAAGAATTGGTATTGGTTATGATTTTTTTCGTATAACCAGAAAAATTAATTTTCATACAAGCTATGTTTACCAAGAAAATGGTAATGGGCATGAAAATCTAATTTCATTAGGTCTTGTTTTTAAATTTGAACGTGGAATTATCGATCGGCTTATACGCTAACTAGTAAAATCACTTCTATGATTCTAAAGTATGCCCTTGCATATTAACCTTTGCTCCTGGAGCAATATTAATATTCTTAGCGACAATCTGTCCCTTAACAGTTCCTGTAGGAAAGACCTTAACTTTACCTTGTGCAGTTATGTCTCCATTTACTACACCATAGATATTCAAGTCCCCACAGCGAATACGCCCTTGGACATTTCCTTGTGGCTCAATTGTTAGTTGATGTTTTTCATCAATTTGAATATCGCCTTCGATAGTCGAGCAAATATGAGAAGGGCCATTTAATACAATATCACCCTTAATAACTGAGCCAATTCCAACGAATGTAAAATTTTGATCTCTTAAATCCATAGTAAGGCCCTACTTAATTTCTTCTCTAAATAATTGCTGATGAACAATATCGCCAAGACGGTTGAAAATAAAAATCTTAAACATAACTGTTTTATTCTTAGGCATATCAAACTTAGCTGTTACAGGACGAAAGCGTGATGTTGCAAATGATTCACCCTTTGTGTAGTTAAGTGAGAAATTTCTAATTGAGTCACCGCCCTCAGGGTAGTGGAAGTAGTTATTCCCATCGAATAAGAAAATATGGATATAACCAGAAACCCTATTATTATCTTTTGTGATATTGATAATATTAAAGTTAAGTTCCGCTTTATCATCTTTCTTAGTTACTTTTAAGTCTTCGATATTAATGCTGGCCGGACTCGTTAGGTCTTTTTGACCTTTTACTGGAGCAATAATATTAAGTGAACTTGCACTAACTGCACTAATCGTTTCATTGGCAAGTCGATTTGTTAGGTCAAGGTTCAGAGTTGTTAACTCAGTATTCTTTTGTGCCAGAGTCGAGTTCTCATCTCTTAGATTTTTTATAATTAATGGCTCTTTGGCCTTGATAAGCTTTTCAATATTCTTCGTGTAGAAGTATGAGCCAGCTAAGGCAAATATAGAAAATACAGTAAGAACAACTGGTACATAAATGATTGCTTTATACTCGCGAGGAGAAAGCTGTAAGTATCTTGGTACTTTATTATTTTCATAAAGAATGAAAGACAAATTATTCTTTGCCTTTGAACTACTTGATGGTGTGGACATCCCGTTCCCTTTTAATTTTCGCTATACGGTCTCGTTAAAGTGAGATTCAGTGTGAAAATTTGTTTTGGGTCTTGCGAAGTAAAGAACCTCTGTGAAGGTTCAAAACTTAAGTGCTCCCTCTCGTTTGTAATATCCATTGGAATACGCTGCCATCTCTCCGCGACAATCTTCCACTTATAATAAGGGTCACGCTTTAAATAGAGCGTTTTCTTTCCAATATCGTTAATTGTATTACTAGTGTAGTCTTGCTTGAACGTTACGACAACATAGTCATCAGCTTTTAATACAGTTAAATCTTTTAACTGAATTGAAGGAGTCCCTGGGTTTGCAAATACGGCCTTCTTATACTGAGCAAATGAATTGTAACGTCCACGAGTTGGATCGATAAAATCTGTGCGTGAGTAGAAGCTTAAGTAGTCATTGATATTCTCTGTTGACCAAGCTGTTAGCCAACCATTTACAGTATCAAGGACTTCATTCTTTTCTTTTTCCCAAGTTTCCTTGTTAAAGAATTTTAAGTTGTGAACAACGACAATATTTGTCTTATTAATTTCAATAAATTTTGAAATATCAATTAGGTTTACATTGTGAGCAACAAGGCAACCTTTTGAGTCTAGGCCTTTGTCAATTCTTGGCTCGTTGTCTGTTGAGTGTAGCCAAATTCCGCCACCTGTTTTTCCTAGCGCTTTATCAATTGGGTTAGGGTAGTTAAGAACAAACGCTCCAACCCCATATTGAGCTCCAAGCTCACCATGCTTTCTAATTAAATCTTTATGTTCAATGAATTGCTCAAAATGATAAACACCTTCTGGTGTTCTACGATCACCTTGAAATGATTTATTTCCAACTTTCTGACCTGTGGCCATTTGATATGTTTTAATTAAACGTGGCAGGCCATTATTATTTTCATATAGGTAGATTGTATGAGTCGACTTTTCTGCAACGATCACATGATGAGCGAAGTAATCATTTAATAAAAGTAGACTCGATGGAAAAAATTCTTGAGCAAAGCTACTTACTGAAAAAAAAGTAGATGTAAAAATAGTCGATAAAAATAATAGTTTTTTAATCATGAAAAGCCTTTATATTTGATAACTACCTAATATTGTAGAACATTTTTTAATCACTTCTCAAGTCTTTATGCCTCAAAAAGTAAAATAACTTTCGATAAAATAACTTTATGCGTTGTAAGTACTCAACTTTTTTCGAAAAAAGGCGAAAAGTAGAGGGTAAGGATTTAAGAAAAGGCCATATTTAAATAAATTTCATACGTTTTGCATGGCCGCGATGGGGAAAATTATGTCAGCAGAAAAGAAGCAACAGGAAGAATTACTCGCTGAAAGTGAGAAAATTCAAAATGCGGTTGATGAAGTTCTTGGAAGCGATACTGATAGTAGCAGTGACGCACAAGAGAAGACTTCTCTAACTCTTGTTGATACTAATATTGACTTCTCTCAGCTAAATAATGAAGACAGCTCCCCACTGGATGAAGGTATTGAGCTAGATTTTGATGATGTCAGTGCCATCGATCTTTGTGGTGATGATGATATCGTAGAAAATGCTCCAGTAAATGCAGATTCTCCAACTGATCTTGATATGGATTTTTCATCTAGTATTACCATCAACCTTACTCAAGAAGGGGATACTATTCCAAATGCTTCTCTAGATGCAGCTCGTGAAGATGACTTGGATCTGGATAATAATCCGATTATTGTTGAAGATAAGCTAGAACAAGTCGATGAAGAAATTGATGAAGAAGATGATGCCGTAGAGGCCAGTGCTGAATCTGAAATAGAAACAGCTGATGACTTTTCAGTAAACCTTGAAGAAGATTCAGGTGATATTTTAGATGAGGACCTTGATGATCTTGAGATGTCACTAGGTGAAGATTTAGATGATGAATTAGATTCACTTGGTAACCTTGATAATTTAGGTGAACTCGATGATATGGGAGATCTAGATGACTTTGATAGTCTTGATGCAGATCTCGATTCCGAGCTTGATGATCTCGACGCCGATATTGATATGTCGCTAGACGATGATCTTGATCAATTTGATGATGAAACAACTAATGAAGTGGAACTTCCTTCTGTTGGCCAAGAAGATACAATGGCCCAACTTGATGGAATGGTTGATGCAAATCACCAGCAGTATAATTCTCCAGATGAGACCTTAACTGTAACGGCAGTTTCACCAACTGAAGAAACTGGCAATATTGATCTTGGGGGATTTGATTCGGTTGAAACTCCTGCTGCTTCTGAGCACCATGATTTCGTTGCATCGGCACCGGCCGCTCCAGCATCGAATCACGTTAGTGCAAATATTAACTTTCACCCTGGGCACATTTTAAGCTCCCTAAGTGAAGAGCAGTTACTTGATTTAAGAGTAACTGTTACAGAGTTAAAAGAAGATCGTATTAAACTTTTAACTGAACTAAATGAATTAAAAACAATGATTGAGCTTCTTAAGAGAGATTCGTTAAGCTTAAGAACAGAAGTTGATGAAAAAAATATTGAGCTTTCGATTGCTAAAAAGCGACATGCAATTGAAGTTGAGGAAACGAAATCACTTCTTGATAAATACAAGCATGGGCTAGAGCTTAGTGAAGCTAAGAATAAGGCCATGAGAGAAGAGATGGCCGAAATTGGGACACGCTTAAAAATCGATCATACAAGTGTTAGAGCACGTGAACAAGAGCTAGAGAGTCAATTAGAACTTATGGCCATCGATAGTGATAATAAAATAAAAGCAAGAGATGAGAAGATTTTAGAGCTTAAGCGAAAAATTGATACTCTTGAATTTAATATGGAAAACGTTGCAATTAATGAGAGGCAAGCAAAGAAGGAAAGAGTTTTAGCTGAGCAAAAACTTGAACGCCTTATTAGTAATCTAAGAGGATCTTTGAATGTAGTTGCTGATACATTAGAATTAGATGATGAACTAGAACTGGATGATTAAAAATTAGTATGTTGGAAAAACAGTATAAAGCACTTTTAGAATTTATTTGTCAAAATGTTGAAGAGCATAATTTCAATATCGTATTGAAGTCTTTTCGCGATTTCATTAAGACAGAGTTTGATTCAAAAACGCCACTCGTTTTTGCGACGTTAGATAATGAATCCTCAAATCCAATCATTAGAGATTTCTATAATAATAAAGTTATTGAAGAGTATCCAAGTAAGGTCTATCAAGAACTAATGGGTGCATTAAAGACACAAAAGCTTCATCTTGAAATAGAAGGTGATAAGTATCGCTTTGTCGAGGTCGGCTTCAATGGAAGTCAAAGTCTATATCTTGTATTGAATGGAGAGTTTCCTTCAGATATCTTTAGACAATTAGAAAACTATATTCAATCGAAGTTTAGAAGTCTCTTACAAGTAAAAGAACTTCAAAGACTACAGGCCCTTGCTCACGTTGATGATGTAACAGGTCTTTATAATCAAAGAAAATTTAAAAGTGATATTGATGCTGCTATTAGAGAATATGATGCACTAGAACGTTCATTCTCTCTTATCTTCATCGATATTGATTACTTTAAAAGTATCAACGATGGCCATGGCCATTTGATTGGAACAAGCTTACTTCAGCAGGTCGCAGAAACAATTCGTTCTACTGTAAGAGAGGATGATCTTTGTTATCGTTATGGGGGAGATGAGTTTGTCGTTCTTGCTCCATACTCTTCGTTAGAAGATGCTAAGATGATCGGACAAAGAATTCTTAGTCGAGTTAAGTCTACTGTTTATAAAATAGAGGCAGAGCTTGAAATCAATACTCATGAGGATGAAGATGTCCAATTGAGTGTCTCAATTGGTGTTGCCAATTACCCAACTAACGCTTCAGGACGTAATGAAATTATCGGAATGGCCGATAGAATGATGTATGAAGCAAAAAAGTCTGGACGTGGCAAGGTCTGTGTTGCAGACTCATAAATATGAAGTATCTAATCTTATCTGATCTCCATTTAGGCAAAGGTAGTTACCTGCAAAACGGTGAATTTAATATCTTAGAAGATTTCTTTGAAGACAATCGCTTCTATGAATTTTGCGACTACTTTTCAACGAATGAATATTATTCGAAACCTGTAACAATCATCATGAATGGAGATATCTTAAATCTCATTCAAATCGATTCAGATGGTGTTTTCACTCATGTCGTCGATGAGGCAATGACTATTAAACAGATTGAGGATATCGCTAAAGGACACCCTCGTTTTTTTGCAGGTCTTAAAAAGTTTTTAAGAGCGCCACATAAGCGTGTTGTCTATGTTGTAGGAAATCACGATGTTGGTATGCTTTTTAAAGGTGCACAAGAGAAGTTTTCAAAAATCTGTGGTGATAATATTATCTTTACTGAAACTTTTTTAGAAAATGGCCTACACGTTGAACATGGGCATCGATTTGAAGCTGTAAACACTGTACCAAAGGCAAAACAATTTATTCGCGGACCTGGTGGTAAGGATATATTGAACTTTCCGTGGGGTTCTCTTTTTTGCATTAACGTTCTACCAAAGCTTAAAAAAGAGCGTCCTTATATTGATAAAGTAAGGCCTATGTCTTCATATGTTAAATGGTGTCTTTTTAATGATACAAGATTCTTTTGGCGCCTATTTATCACGTGTATTAACTATGTCATTAAGACTCACTCAAATTATTACACACGACAGAACTCGAATTTCAAAACAAACTTAAAAATTCTTCAACAGATCACAATTTATCCACGCTATGAGCGCATGGCCAGAAGGATTCTTGATCGCGATAGCTCGATTCATACTGTTGTTATGGGGCATACCCATTTACAAGAGTGGAGGCGATTCCCAGAAGGTCGTTATTATTTCAACACTGGAACTTGGAATAATATCCCATCGATTGATGCTGGAAAGCACCAAGATACGCTAAGTCTTACTTATTGTAGTGTAAATGTACATCCAGAGAGTAATTCACTAGTTAATGCGTCCATGAATCAGTGGATGGGCCAATGGAAACCATATATTGAAGAAATTAGAACGAGTTAAATGATTATTAAGATTGATTGAGATGATTTTGAAAAAAAACGACGTTCCTAAAAAGTCCTTTCCCGAAACGCCGAAGTGTCTTTAATTTTTTGTCTCTGCTTATTAATAAGTTTATTCGATTTTACAGAAACCACAAGAGATTTTTTCTTACAGTAGCTCGCAGCAAAAATTAACTTAGTCCATTATTCTATCTCCCTTGTAGTAGGGTATTTACACACTCTATAAAATATGTTTTTCTACTTTCTGACATCACAAAAATTTATTACTTTTGAATTCACGTTCATATGGGTTAAAGCTGGACATTTTAGGTCGCTAAAAGCTGACTTGAGCGAGTTTTTTTGGTAGAAATAGAGGATATTTAATCAGGTAGAAGTTGTGAAAAAGTACGAATCAATTAGAATATTTAAAAATCCAATTCTTGAGTCATTTACCCATGTTCATCCAATTGTGCCACTAGTGCTTTGGGCGCCATTTATTGGTTTTCTAATTTATCGTTCATATTTTGAACTTGGTTACACTCATCTACAAATGATTCTATGTGCAGTTAGTGGTTTAATTATTTGGACTCTTACAGAATATCTACTTCATCGTTTTGTTTTCCATTTAAAGCCTATTGGGCCACTTTCAGAGCGATTTGTGTTCTTGTTTCATGGGCTACATCATGATGACCCTAATGATCCGACAAGGCTTGTTATGCCGCCTGTGCCAGCGATCTTGATCATGGGGCTGATTTGGCTATTCTTTTCACTTTTTATTCCAGCTTTTTATATGCCAGGTTTTATGGCCTTCTTCACAATAGGCTATCTTTGCTATGACTATATTCACTATGCAACTCATCACTTTAAAATGAGTGGCAAGGTGGGGCGCTACTTAAAGAAATTTCATCTTCAGCATCACTTTAGACATGAGAAAGCTAAGTACGGTGTAAGCTCACCATTATGGGATTATGTTTTTAGAACTGTGACAGGACCTAAGGAAGACTAAGTTAGAGCCATTTACGCTCTTTGTAGTCCTTCGCTGTCATCTCAATTGTGTCCTTTAAATTATAATTAGGGACAAAGCCAAGTGCCTTAATCTTTGAGTTACTGCAAAGCCAAGCATCTTGCTCCAATTCATTGATCTTATCTCCAGTAAGAGGTAGGTGAATTGGAAGAGTGTAGATAATTCCCGCAACTATTCTTAGTAGCCAAATTGGTAATGCCATAAACATAACCTTTTGAACTCCTAGAGCGTTCGAAATTTCATTGATTAATTCTTCAAAAGTTACTTCATCTACGGAAGTTACAAAATAAGTTTCTTGTTTTGTTTGCTCTTGAGATGCACAAAGAATGATTGCATCGACTAGGTCAAAAACATTAACGACACTATATTTCTTCGTTCTAAAGTTAAGTCCTGGGCCTGTAACAATACGGCCCTTAACCATTTTGAAAACATCTAAAACGGCACTGTCACGTGGGCCTATCACCATTGGAGGTCGGATTATTGTGGTATTCCAACTCTCTGGAGAAAGTTCTCTGACTGCAATCTCTGCAGCAAGCTTTGAGTGGCCATAGGCCGAAACAGGTAAGCATTCGATGCTTTCATCAACTAATTGCGATGAAGGACCGGCCGCAGCTTGTGAAGAAATTAGCATAAAATGAATATTTTCAAATTTTACTTTTAAGCGATTTATTAAATTCTCTGTGGCAATGTGATTTGTCTTTGCAAAAGTAAGAGAGTGTTTTGCTGAAACAATTCCCGCAGTATGGATAACGCAATCTAAGTCTTTTGGTAGGTCGCTTACCCATGATTTGATTGAGGCCTCTTCAAGGCTACCTTGGATATATTCGCCAGGTAAGTTTAAAGACTGCGCCTTTTGAGGATTTCTCACAAGAGCGAAAACCTCATGTCCTTGTTGATTTAATTTGTCACAAAGATGTGAGCCGACAAAACCTGTTGCACCAGTAACTAAGACTTTCATTATAACTCTTTTTGAAAAATTCGATATGTTCGGTAAGGAACAGCATTCATGCGAATGAGTGGTTTATTCATATTGATATTATCTTCTAGAATCCAGCTCATCTCTACATTCTTATATTTTTTATACTGTTTAATATTCTCATGGCATCTGTAATAAAGAATTGATTCAAGTCCATACAGACGATACTTCTTTTTCACACCCATCGTAATAACTCGAACACCATCTATAAGCTTTGGTGCACGAAGAACTTGAAAAATACCTTTTGGAAATAGCTTTCCATCTGGAATTTTGTGTAGGACTTGATTGAAGTCTGGAAGGGCCACGATGAAGCCGGCTTCTTCACCATTAACCATGGCAAAGAGAATTAGTTTTTCGTCAGCAACAGTTTTAAGGTCTGCTGCCATGGCGTAGAACTCATCCTTTGTCATTGGAACAAAGCCCCAGTTCTGCTCCCAAGCATCATTGTAGATACTATACATAAGATCAATTTCTTTCGCCCAATTTTTCTTAGAAACTGTACGATAAGTAATATTGGCCTTGTCTTCGGCTCTTAAGGCAATCTTTCTGATTACTTCCGGCATCTCGAAATCGGCCTTCATATGGTAGGCCAGGAGATCTTTTGCTTTAGTAAAACCAAGCTCATTTAAGTATTGATGATAGTATTCATAATTGTACATCATCATGAGAACTGGAATTTCATTATGACCTTTAATCAGTGTTCCACATTCATAATTTGTTGATGGATTAAATGGCCCAATAAATCGCTCAAGGCCAAGTGATTTTCCCCATTCCATTGCACAATTGAAAAGAGATTTAAAGACTTCGATATCATCGATGGCCTCAAAGAATCCCCAGTGAGCTTCTTGTGTGCTATGGAACTGGTTATAGTTGTGATTGTTGATGGCCATGATTCGGCCTACATCTTTTCCATCTTTAATTGCAATGTAAAAGGCACTTTGCGCTGTTTGATAAAAAGGATGTTTTTGATTAAAGAGTTTATTGAGTTCCATGCGTAGTTGTGGAACCCAATACTTGTCTTCTTTATAAATATTAAATTGGACGTCAATAAATCTTTTACGGGCCTTTTTATCGTTTAAGATATCAACTTTTTCGATATAAATGGCCATAGACTTATCTCCTTAAAAATATAATTAGTGTCCCATTGTCGAAGGGATATCAAACTCTTTCTTTGCTCTTGCAAAAACTTCTAGAACTTTTGTTAGCTCACTCTTGTTGTGAGTGGCCATGTAACTTGTTCTGATTAATGCTTCTCCCTTAGGAACTGCCGGTGGAACAACTGGAGTTGCAAAGACTCCATTTTCACCTAGAAATTTAGTTACAAGCATTGATTTAACATCATCACCAATAAAGATTGGAATAATAGGAGTTTGAGAGTTGTAAGTATAGAAACCGATTTCCTGGAAACCATTTCTCATGAATTTAACATTGTCCCATAGGCGATCGTGAATTGTATCGTCAGAGTTAATAACGTCAATACATGCCGAAACAGTTGCTACAGCAGATGGTGCCATTGAAGCAGAGAACATGAAAGATCTTGCTAGGTGTTTTACATAGTTGATTGTTTCAGCATCACCTGAAAGAACTCCACCAATTGAAGCAAATGACTTTGAGAATGTTCCCATGTTTAAGTGAACCTTATCAGTTACACCAAAGTGGTTCATTGTCCCAGCGCCTTTTTCTCCCATAACACCGATACCGTGAGCATCGTCGACGTAAATATAAGCACCATACTTTTCAGCAAGTCTAACCATCTCTGGTAGGTTTGCAATATCACCAGTCATTGAGAAAACACCGTCTGCAACGATGATTACTTTTTGGAAGCGATCAATATTTGCTTCAAGTTGCTCTTCTAAAGACTCCATATCGTTGTGGCGATACTTAAATGTCGTTCCCATTGCTAGGCGAGAGGCATCGATAATTGAAGCATGATTTTCTGAATCAAAGAGCATACAGTCTCTTGGGCCACAGATAGCAGAAAGAGCACCAAGATTTGTTTGCATACCAGTTGAGAAGATAAGAGCTTTTTCGTGTCCTAGGTAGCGCGCTAGCTTTTCTTCAAGTTCTTCGTGAATTGTTAGGTTACCGTTTAAGAAACGAGATCCTGTACAACCAGTTCCATATTTTTCAATGGCCTTAATGGCCGCTTCTTTTACGTGAGGGTGATGTGTTAGGCCTAGGTAGTTATTTGAACCGATCATGATTTGATCTTTTCCATCAATCTTTACTATCGTTCCTTCTGAGTCACCAATTTGGCGGAAAAAAGGATAAAGATCTTTAGATTTTAGCATTGCTGCCATGTCCATCAAGCGGTCAGCTGCGCTAGAAAATTTTAGTGCCATATTTCACATCTCATTCGAATTGTATTAATAATAGAGGTAAGCTTGAATTTAGCTAGATTGAGTTGACAAGTCAACAAATTATACGCACAGTGACAGCGCCTATGGTACTTAAATTATTCACTTTTAAAACATGCATCATGTTTATTATCTTAACTGTTTTTGCTTCGTGTCAGCAGCAGAATATTCAAGATGAAAAAACACAAATTGAAGTTTCTGATTGGAAACCTCCTTGTGATTTAAATACTTTTTGTGATCGAAAAGAAATCCTTAGCTCTCTAAATGGGCCTATTGAATACCGAAGTTCACTTGTAAGTATTTTAAATCGTTCAAAGAAAGAGTTCAAAAGGTATCACGTTCATTATGGAGATGATATCTACTATATTTGTGGCAAGCTTATTTCTGTTGGCGGCTGCTCTCATCTTTCACTTGAAGAAGGGGAGATGAGCACTGTTCAAGTCGAAATGTACTTAGCGGCAATGGCCAATTGCCATCACTATAAGTGCTATGATTATTTCCAAAATCTTAGAGGAAAATTTTTAAAATTAGTTAATGCTACAAATTCTGACAAGGCCAAAAAGTCTTTCTATCTCATGGCCATCAAGCTTCCTAGGCCTTGGTTTGAGAAATCGGGAGACTTGAGAATGTTTATCCACTTACTTGAAAAAGATCAAGGCAGCATTGCTTACAAAGATCTTGGTGCCTTGATAAGTGCCATTCCGAATCATGAAGATCTCAAGGATTTTGTTGCAAAAAACTTCTTTAAAATTGATTCACATAAAACTGGAATATCTGTTTATCTGGCCCGCTACCTCGAGGCCTGGCACGATAGAAATTATAAGCGCTTTCTCACTGAGGGCATTAAGCAAGAAGATATTAATGCCTTCATTCTTAGTATGCCAATCGGGTGCCCTAAGCTTGAAACAATTCTTGCTTTCAAGGATTACTTTTCTAAAGGTAATGAGAGGGTATTAAAAGATATTCTCAAACAAGTTGAGTTAGATACTTATTTCAAAGAATTGAATTTAAAAGAAAATAAAAGCTCTAAGTGCCTTTCTTCATTGCCGCCTGCTTCCTAAGCTCTTCTCCGCGGGCCTCTGAATTAATTGAAAGCACAAGATCTTCTTCGACTTCTTTGTCCATATTCATAAAGGCGATACCAATACCCATTGGTGTTTCTTCATTATTTTCAATTGGCCAAGTCGCTGCAATTTTTACTTGTGGAATTTCAAAACGTTTCGACGCAAGTCTTACTGTCGCATTATCAAAAATTGATTCTTTCTTGAATTTATCAGCGAAGTCTTTTGGGCAGTTAAAGCTAATTCCACCGGCCGAGATATCGTTGCAATCAAAGACATCTTCTTCGATTTTAATCTGAATAGGGATGTAAGCATTTGCATGCAAGCGGTAGTTAGATCGTTGCTGACTCTTATAGACGGGACGATCAACTTTAAGCTTATAAACTTCTTCTGCCGCAATGAAGCTTAGGTATGAACTCGAAAATAAAATAACTGATTTAAACTTAATTTTTAGAAGAACTTCATTGTCCTTGTTTTTTGAACCTGCCAATTTCGCAATTAGGCTTGCGTCAAAGTCTAGAGTGAATTCGAGTTCACTTTCATCAAAAGATTTAATTTTGAAGCTTTCGACTTTGTCTTTTTCTTGTCCTTTGCGCCAGATTTCAATGATTAATCCATCGCTTAGGGCCCTTTTTAAAAAACTTATCTTCTCTTCAAAGGGAATTTCTGAGAAATAAAATTTCTTATTCGCATCCATCAAGTTCTCACTTTAATAATCTCTAAATTAATTTAAGTGTTTAATATTAAATATATTCTAATCAAAGTTTTCATTCAGTTCAAATTGTGGCAAATTCTACAAATAAATACTCAAAATTATAGGAAATAACGAGGTATATATGAAAAGCGAAACTCCTGTGGTCAAGTATTTGGCGGATTATCAAGCGCCAACTCACAAAATCGAGACAGTTAATCTTGAATTCCATTTAGATGATACAAAAACTCAAGTATATTCAACGATGGAAATTGTCCCATTAAGCGGTCAGACTCTTGAACTTAATGGTGAAGAATTAATTCTAAAATCTGTAAAAGTTAACGGCGAAGAATTTAAAAACTACAACGAAGAAAAAGAGATCTTAACTCTTAGTGCACTTCCAACAGAAAAGTTCACTCTTGAGATTCACAATGAAATTAACCCTAAAGCCAACACTGCTCTTGATGGTTTATATAAATCAGGTGGAATGTTTTGTACGCAAAATGAGCCTGAAGGATTTAGAAGAATTACTTACTTTATCGACCGTCCAGATAATTTAAGCATTTTTACAACTAAGATCGTTGCAGACAAAGCAGCATACCCATTTCTACTATCTAACGGAAACCTAATTGAACAAGGCGATCTAGAAGGTGGGAAGCACTTTGCTGTGTGGAATGATCCTTTTGCAAAGCCTGCATACCTTTATGCTCTTGTCGCTGGAGATCTTGCTCTAATTGAAGATACATTTACAACAAAGTCAGGCCGTGAAGTTAAGCTTCAGGTTTTTGTTGATAAAGGAAATGAAGACAAGTCTCACCATGCAATGGAATCACTTAAGAAGTCAATGAAGTGGGATGAAGATAGATTTAGACTTGAGTACGATCTTGATATCTATATGATTGTTGCCGTTGACTCATTCAATATGGGTGCAATGGAGAACAAAGGTTTAAATATCTTTAACTCTGCTTACGTTCTTGCTTCAAAAGAGACAGCAGAAGATCATAACTTCTTTGGTATTGAATCAGTAGTTGGACATGAGTACTTCCACAACTGGACAGGAAATCGTGTAACTTGTCGTGATTGGTTCCAGCTAACTCTTAAAGAAGGTCTTACTGTATTTAGAGACCAAGAGTTCTCTGCAGATCTAAACTCAAGATCAGTTTGTCGTATTAACGACGTTATTAATCTTAGAGCAGCTCAGTTCCCTGAAGATGCTGGCCCGCAGTCACACCCAATTCAGCCAAAGTCATATATTGAAATGAATAACTTCTATACCATGACTATTTATGAAAAAGGTTCAGAAGTCATTCGTATGTATCACACACTACTTGGAGAAGAAGGTTTCCAACGTGGTATGGATAAGTATTTTGAGCTATATGATGGTCAAGCGGTAACGACAGCAGATTTCACAAATGCAATGAGTGTCGCCAATGATAATTACGATTTCTCTCAATTTAGAAGATGGTATGATCAAGCGGGAACACCTGTTCTTGATGTAACGTCTAGTTACGATGAAGCGGCAAATGAATTTACTCTAACTGTAAATCAATCAACGCCTGCAACTCCAGGGCAGCCAACAAAAGAGCCATTCCATATGCCATTTGTTATCGGACTTCTTGATAGCAAAGGTGTTGATATGAAGCTTGCTCTGAAAAATAGAGACGATCAAGCTGATCTTGGAAGAGGACTTCTTCATATTAAAAAAGATTCAGAAGTATTCGTATTTGAAAATATCACAGAAAGACCAGTAGCATCTCTAAATAGAAACTTCAGTGCACCTGTTGTTCTGCGATCGGATCTAACAGATGGAGACTTCATTTTCTTAATGGCAAATGATAATGACGATTTCAATCGTTATGAAGCGGGACAAGCACTTGCTCTTAAAAATATCCATGCACTTCTTAGTGATTCAAATTACCAAGTTGATGAGAAATTTATTCAAGCATGGGGGGCAATCCTTAAGGATCAAAATATTGATGAAGAGTTTAAGGCCGTATGTCTTGGGCTTCCATCAATGACTGATATTGCTTCAACAATTACTATCCCAGATTATCGCGCTATCGATGAAGCAAGAGAAAAGTTATATACGCTACTTGCGAGTACTTATGAACAAGATCTAGTTGCTATTTACAATGATCTTAGTACGGAAAGAGAATTCAAGGTAGATGCTAAGGCAATGGGTGAGAGAAGGTTAAGAGGCTTTACTCTTAGTTGTCTTGCTAAAATTGATGGACACCAAGCTCTTGCTCGTAAGTGTTTTGAAACTGCGACAAATATGACTGATATGATGAACTCTCTAGCTGTTATCGTCCACGAAAAGCTTCCTGGTGCTGCTGAGTCTTTACAAGAGTTCTATACACGTTTTAAAGATCAAACTCTTGTTATGCAAAAGTGGCTAAGTGTTCAGGCAAGTTCAAGTGATGACTCAACTTTTGATCGCGTACAAGAGTTAATGAAAGATGAAGTCTTTGATATGAATGTACCAAACTTAGTATCGTCACTAATTGGAACATTTGCTCGTAACAAAGTTCAATTCAATCACGAAAGTGGACGTGGACTTAAGTTCATTGCTGAAATGATTAGAAAGGTTGATGCAATTAACCCTCAATCAGGTTCTCGACTTGCTGGTGCATTTAATGATTACCGTAAGATGCCAGCTGATCTTAAAGAGATTGCACGTCTTGAGCTTGAAGCAATCGTTAATGACGAAAAGACTTCGAAGAATGTTTTTGAAAAACTATCTAAAACTTTAAATTCATAGTTAACGAAGGGAGACTGGCGTGAGTGATAATATTTTTACTGAAGAACTTGAATTAAATTATACGGAAGTTGCTCCGGAAATTGATTTTAAAGAATTCGAAAAAGTTGTCTCTTCACGCCGCTCTGTTCGTGTCTTTGGTGATGAAGAAGTTCCGGATGAGGTTGTTCAAAAGGCAATTGAGCACGGTCTGCTTGCACCAAATTCTTCTAATCTTCAACCTTGGGAGTTTCACTGGGTTAAATCTGAGGATAAGAGATCAGAACTTGCAAAACTTTGTTTTGGTCAAAATGGTGCCAAAACAGCAAAGCATCTAATTGTCTGTGTGGCAAAGACTGGTACTTGGAAGAGGAATTGTGAGCGCATGCTTGCTTCTCTTGAAGCCGCCTCAAAGAAAGATGGCATTGAAGTTCCTAAGGCCGTAAAAGCGTACTATTCAAAGATCGCCCCAATGGCCTATGGATATATGGGACCTTTTGGTATTTTTTCACCTCTTAAATGGGCGTTCTATAATACAATTGGCCTATTCCAAGTGATCTTTCGTGAGCCAATGTTTCCATCTGAGCTTAGAACTTGGGCACATAAGACAACGGCACTTGCCTGTGAAAATATCATGCTATCAATTCGCGCTCAAGGTTATGACACGCTTCCAATGGAAGGCTTTGATGCTAAACGCGTAAAGAAGCTATTAGGTCTTGGATGCAAGGATCATGTCACAATGGTACTTGGAGTAGGAAAGCGTTCTAGTAAAGGCGTCTATGGCCCACAGTTTAGATTTCCAAAAGATGATTTCATCATTAAGCATTAAGCACTATGCGATCATGTAGCGTGGAATGAATGGATAATAAAGAAGGCTTCTTCTTGTATTCAGTCGAATACGAGAAATAAAGTTGGCCTGTTTGCTTTTATTCTTAATTGAATTTCCCCCTTGTCCTCTCAAATCATTATTAGGATTCGTCAATAATAGGCAAAGAGTAAGAATTGAAAAATATTTCATATACACATCCTTAGTACATTCTCATTCTATCTGTCCCTAAGTTGAACGAAGTCAGCGCCTTGTAAAGTTCTTGTGATTTGTTACATCTTTAAATTTTCTTATTGATGTAAGTTTTGCTTATTTGCTCATAATTTAATTGTCACCTAAAATGGTAGCTAAGTTATAAAAATGAAAAGGATTTTCACATGAAATACTTATTAAGCTTACTTGTTACAGTAAACCTATTTGCAATCACTCCTCAAGAGCTATACGGATGTTTTGAAACAATTGAACATAATCAGCAGTCTGTTCCACATGGACCTGATTATGAGAGAAATCTTACCACTTATGAAGATTATAGCTTTTCTCGAACTTATAAAAATGTTGAGACTAATCGTATTGAGCCAATCAATGTTTTCAATTTCTTTACTGGTGTAAGAGATGATGTGTATTACTCGTATTCACCAATTATTCTCTTCCAAGACCTAGGTGAATATTCTTGGAGTGAGAATTCGCTAAGCTATGAGGTTGATGAGGATATTTATATGTATCGTTCGCAAAAAGAGATGTATGAGAAAGTTGATCACCGCCTAAAGCTTTCAATTAATAAAGTTGGAGCTTTCTTTGAGGGAAGTGTTGAACTAAAATCTCAAGCTCGCAATATCGATCGCGCTTTCACTTTTAAACTTAGAAAAGTTTCTTGTCCTACATCGTACTAATATCGTAAATAGACTTAAATAAAAGGCCCACAAGAACAACATTAAATGCTGTTGTGACTGTGGCCTTATTGCCATTAATAACTTGGCTTGAGCCGAGGTAATTCCCAAGAAGTCCTGCCGGCAGGGCGATTGCAACAATCTTCCACATAATAGCACCCTTGATTAAGAACGTAATAAAGGCCGCAATATTACTTACGTAGTTCATAAATGCCGCATGAGGTGAGGCATCAAGTATGTCGAAATGAAGAAAGAACATCATTGAGATGATAAGAAATGTTCCGGTTCCTGGGCCGAAGAAGCCATCATAACCACCAATGACTAGTCCAATAAGAACTGAGCGAAAAAGAACCTGCATCTTTTCAAGTGGAGAGTGATCCATTAATTCTCTTTTCTTCTTTAGATGGTTCATAAAGAAGATGATTGGAATGATTAAGATTAAAATATAGACCATGTGCTTTGACTCAAGGATAGTGCTAAGTTGGGCACCAATTAAAGAAGCACTAAAAGTTGCAATTGTTGGAGGTAGAATAAATTTAAAGTCAATCTTGCCACGCTTCACATAGCGAATGATTGAAAGTGATTTTGAAATACATGAAACACATTTATTCGTACCAAGCAGAAGGTGAGCAGGGACACCTGTTGCAATATAAGTAGGGATTGTTATTAGGCCACCACCTCCGGCCATGGAGTCGATAAATCCTGCGAAAGTAATGAGAGTAAAAATAATGAGAGCTTGAACTAATGTGAAATCTTCCATTCGGAGATTATCTCTCTTTTTGAAATAGAAAGATAGTAGAGGATGAAAATTATTCGCTATGATTCTTTAGGGTATCTCTTAGAGCAGCCTCAAGAAAATTAAATGAGTACTCAAAGCCACAGGCCTTATTCTCCTCACATGAAACTTTTTGACTTGCGAGCATAATCTGAGACATTTCACCAAAAATTGTTTTAGCTGCAAATTCTGGCAGCGGAATAAAAGTAGGACGGTGAAGAACTCTTCCCAGTGTTTGTGTGAAATCAATATTTTCAATTGGGTTAGGTGCTACTCCGTTTATGACTTGTTTTTCGGTGTCATGTTCGATTAAGAAGCAGTAAAGGTCACAAAGGTCTCTAATGTGAATCCAGCTCATGTACTGATGACCGTCGCCAATACGTCCTGCAAGACCTAGGTTAAATGCGGGGAGCATTTTTGCAAGTGCACCTCCTTCACTTGAAAGAACAATTCCAACTCTGATAATTTTGACATCAATATCTAGGTTTTGAATTCTTAGTGCGCTGGACTCCCAGTGCTGACAGACTTCGGCCAAAAAATCACCGCTGATACTGCTGTCACTTGTGAGCTCTTCATCGGAGCGGTCGCCGTAAATACCAATTGCCGAAGTACTAACAAATTTTTTAGGCAGGGGGAGTCCTCTTGTTCCAAGCTGTTTTAATTTGTCGTGAAGTAAGTTTGTCGCGTTGATACGTGAGTTATAGATCTTGTCTTTCTTTTCTTCGCTCCAACGGGAGTCTGCGATATTTTCACCAGCAAGGTTAATAACAGCATCTACCCCCATAAGGGCCGCCATATCCATTTCGCCTTTTTCCACATCCCACTTGTAATACTTTACTTGCTCATTGCTTTGTTTATTTGAAATATCGCGTGTGAGTATGCGCACTTCCTCGTGGCCGTGTTCAAGCAAAGATTGTGTTAAATTTGTGCCAATAAAACCTGAACCACCACTAATTAATACTTTCATATTTTTAGTATATGGATGAATTGTGAAGAATTTATTAATGAAGTATGAGTGGGTACCACGATTTTCGTAATACCCACTCTTTAGAATTTTTTAATTAAAGGTTGATCGACTTTCCATCTGACTTTAAGTCACGACAAGCTTGTGCAATACGTTCAGTCATTGCGTTTTCAGCTTTTTTCATCCAAGTTCTAGGATCGTATTGTTTCTTGTTTCCAACTTCACCTTCGATCTTTAGCATCTCATCGTAGTGCTTGAACATGTGATCAACCACTGGACGAGAGTAAGCATATTGAGTGTCAGTGTCGATATTCATTTTTACAACACCATAGTTTAGTGTTTCGTGAATTTCAGATAGCTCACTTCCTGAACCACCGTGGAAAACTAGCCAGTTTTCTGCATCTGCTCCAAGCTCAGCCGTAACAGCAGCTTGTCCGTCTTTTAAAACTTGTGGACGAAGCTTTACGTTACCTGGCTTATAGACGCCGTGAACGTTACCAAAAGTAGCCGCATACATAAACTTACCAAGAGGGCGAAGTGCTTTTGTTACTTCAACCATCTCCTCTGGTGTTGTGTATAATTTATCTGCTGGTGCATCTTCATTATTAACACCATCTTCTTCACCACCAACAACACCTGTTTCAATTTCAAGAATAATTTCACTCTTAGCACATCTCTCTAAAAGCTTCTTACTCATTTCAATATTTTCAGCAGTTGGTAGAACTGAACCATCAAACATATGTGAGTGGAAAAGGTTTGGTTGACCTTGAGCTCTTCTTTTTTCTGTTTCTTCAATAAGAGGAATTAAAAAGCTATCAACTTTTTCTGGGTGACAGTGGTCAGTATGTAGAGCAATAAGTACATCGTACTTTGCAGCAACAAGGTGAACGTGTTGAGCTAGAGAGATTGCACCTAGGACTTCATCTTTCAGGGCCTGGCCTGAAGCAAATGAACCACCTCCAGTTGAAACTTGGATAATTCCATCTGATTTCATGTCAGCGAAGGCCTTGATGGCAGCATTTGCTGTTGAAGTAGATGTTACGTTAATGGCCGGATATGCGTATCCGCCTTTTTTAGCGCTATCTAACATATCGCAGTATTGTTCATAAGTAGCTATTGGCATCCAGTGCTCCTTTTAGTTATAGTAGGATTAAGATTCCACAACATTATAGAGGTCAAAGATGTCACTTGCAAATAAGGAAACACAAAAATTATCACCACAAGAATTAAGAGAGGTTTTGAAGACTGCTCGCGGCGATGGTGAGATTGATTTGCTTATTAAAAATGTAAAGATTTTAGATCTTGTTAATGGGGAAGTGGTTGAGAGCTCAATTGCCATCTCTGGAAAAACTATTGCAGGAATTGGTAAGGAATACGACGATCAGCCTGCTAAGCGTATTTATGACGCTGGTGGAGCGACAGCGGTTCCTGGCTTTATTGACGGCCACCTTCATGTTGAATCTTCAATGATGCACCCGTTTGAATTTGAAAGGCTCACTCTTCCTCTTGGAACAACTACTGCCATTTGTGATCCACATGAAATTACTAATGTAATGGGAGATCGTGGGTTTTCTTGGTTTCTAAGATGTAGTGAACTGATGGATCAAAACCTCTTTGTTCAGGTGAGTTCGTGTATTCCTGCTCTTCCTGGCTTTGAAACAAACGGTGGTCAATTTGATATCATTGATATGAAAAAATATAAGGAGCATCCTCGTGTTCTTGGCCTTGCTGAAATGATGAATTTTCCAGGTGTCATCAATGGTGTGGAAGGTGTACTTGAAAAAGTTGAAGAGTTTGCAGAGCTTAATCTTGACGGGCACTCGCCAATGCTTCGTGGGAAACAGCTTAATGCTTATATCGCAGCAGGAATTCAAAATTGTCACGAGACAATCTTTGCAGATGAAGCAAAAGAAAAACTTCAAAAAGGTATGGGACTTATTATTCGTGAGGGATCTGTTGCCAAGAACTTAAAAACTCTGGCCCCAGTTGTTAACGAGTTTAACTCTTGTCAGTGTCTACTATGTACTGATGATAGAAACCCATATGAAATTTTTAATGAAGGTCATATTAACTATATGATCAAGAAAATGATTAATGAGCTTGGAACACCTGCACACATTGCTTATAGGCTATCAAGCTTCTCGGCCGCCAAACACTTTGGTTTAAAGAAACTAGGTCTGATTGCTCCTGGTAAACAAGCTGATATCGTTCTTGTTGGAAAACTTGAAGACGTTGATGTGAAGGAAGTATTTAAAAAAGGTAAGCTTGTAAGTGAGCTTGATTTACCTGCAAAGGTTAATGAGAAATTAGAAAAGTCTCAGCCGCCAAAAGAAAATACCATTAAGAGAAATTTCTTAGCACCTACTGATTTTAATTATGACCTGACACCAGGAACATATAACGTAATGGAAATTGTAAAAGATGAAATCATCACAAATCACCTAAAAGTAAAATTTGATGGTGAAGAATTTGAGCAAGATGATATTTCATTTATAACAGTTATTGAAAGATACGGACAAAATCGCAAGCCTAGTTTGGGCCTTGTAAAAGGTATGGGGCTAACTCGTGGAGCGATTGCTTCAAGTGTTGCTCACGACTCTCACAATATTGTCGTCATTGGAAAGACGCCTCAAGATATTGCAACAGCTGCTAATGAAGTTATTGAGAATGCTGGTGGCTTCTGTGTTGTGGATAAGGGGAGAGTCACTGCATCTCTTGCGCTTCCAATTGCAGGTCTTCTTAGTTTAGAGTCTGCTGAAACAATCAATGAGGGGATCATAAGACTTAAGGCCGCATGTAAAGAAATTGAAGTTGCGGTAAGTGAGCCTTTTATTCAAATGGCCTTCTTAGCTCTGCCTGTTATTCCAACTCTTAAAATAACAGACATGGGATTAGTTGATGTGACAAAATTTGAATTCATTGATTTAAAATGTGAAGAAGCTTAGTCAGTTAATTGAAGCAATTCCTGGGTGGCTATTTCTTACAATCACTGTGGGTGTGATTGCCTTATTTCTTGATCCAATCATGGGGCTTTTACAAAAGAGGGTTACTCAAGTTGAACAAGATAAACTAAGAGGTGATGCTCATACGGTATGTTTCCGTGACGATTTTTCTCAAAGTCGTCAACTTCAGGCCTGTCTCGATGGTAGAAAACTGGCAAAGTTAGACAATAAAAAACAGCTAGAATTGAAATATATTGAACGACTTTGTGAGATTAATGATGCGTCATCTTGCTATGAGTTAAGCCAGATCAAGAAAAAATTATTGCCTAAAGATGATTACAAAAGCCTTTTAAATAAGGCCTGCCGGCAAGGTCGCGGTGGTAGTATGCTGGCCTGTGGAAAGCTTGGAGAATTGATTGAATCTGATTCTCCTGCACTTTCAAAAAAATACCAAGAATACGCTTGTGCGAGTGGTCATAAAAAGTATTGTCTTTAGTTACGACAGCGCCACTATTTCTTTCCAATTCCGTTAAATTATGGTTAAATTCCGTTTCACTTAAGATTTATAACTAGATGAAAATACGAGGTTGATAATGGCAACTGTTCTTAAGCCTAAGAAAAAGTACACTTGGAAAAACACAGATAAAGCAACACTTAAGCAGTGGTATGAGCTACTAAGTCTTGGACGTATGTTAGATGATCGTGCGCCAAACTATCTTAAGCAAGCGATTGGTTGGTCTTACCACGCTCCATATGCAGGACACGATGGAATCCAACTAGCAATTGGTCAAACTTTCGAATTAGGAAAAGACCACTTATTCCCATACTACCGTGACATGCTAACTGCATTCTCGGCAGGTTTAACTGCAGAAGAAATTCTTTTAAATGGTATTTCAAAAGCCACTGACCTTGCTTCTGGTGGACGTCACATGTCTAACCACTTTGCAAAGCCAGAGTGGAATATTCATAACGTATCTTCTTGTACAGGTAACCACACGCTACACGCTGTAGGTACTGCAAGAGCATTCAACCGTTATAAGCATGATGGTGTTGTTTACTCTTCACAAGGTGAGTCTTCAGTTTCTGAAGGTTACTGTTATGAAGCGATCAACGGTGCATCTCGCGAGAAGCTTCCAGTTGTATTTGTATTCCAAGATAATGGATACGGTATTTCTGTTCCAAAATGTGATCAAACAGCAAACGAGTACGTTGCTGATAACTTTACAGGTTTCCTAAACCTTCACATCATTCACTGTGATGGAAAAGATATCTTTGATTCAATGAACGCGATGGCAACTGCAAGAGAAATTGCAGCAACTCAACAAGAGCCTGTAATTGTTCACGCTCGTTGTGTACGTATTCACTCTCACTCTAACTCTGATAAGCACGAGCTTTATCGTTCAGAAGAAGAAAGAGCAGAAGCGGCAGCTCAAGATCCATTAGTAGCATTTAGAAAAGAACTTGTTGCTAACAAGATCTTCACTGAAGCAGAGCTAGATGAAATCGATGCAGCTGCAAAAGTTGAGCTACTTGAAGCTCACAAGAAAGCAATGAAAGCTCCAAACCCAACTCCTGAGTCAATCTATGACTTCGTACTTCCAGAGCCACACGTTCCAACGAAGTATGTTGACGGTACTCACAATGAGTCTGGTGAAGAGGTGAAGTTCATCGATGCAATCAATGGTCAACTTAAGAAAGAATTTAGACATAACCCAGATACTTTCATTTGGGGACAAGATATGGCCAACAAAGATAAAGGTGGTATCTTTAACGTTTCAAAAGGTATGCAACAAGAATTTGGTAAGGACAGAGTATTTAACGGTCCAATCGCTGAAGACTATATCCTAGGAACGGCAAATGGTTTCTCACGTTTCAACAAAGACATCAGAGTTGTTGTTGAAGGTGCTGAATTCGCTGACTACTTCTGGCCAGCAATGGAGCAATACGTAGAGTGTTCTCACGATTACTGGAGATCAAACGGAGCATTTGCACCTAATATCCTAATCAGACTTGCTTCTGGTGGATATATCGGTGGTGGACTTTACCACTCACAAAACCTTGAAGGTAACTTAGCAGGTATTCCTGGTGTACGTATCGTATGCCCAGCTTTCGCTGACGATGCTGCTGGTCTTCTAAGAACTGCAATGAGAAGTGAAGGGCCAACTCTATACCTAGAGCCAAAATCTCTATATAACGCAAAACAAGCAATGACTGTTGTACCAGAAGACTTTGAAGTTCCATTTGGTAAGTGTCGTGTAAGACGTGAAGGAACTGATCTTTCAATTATTACTTACGGAAACACAGTACACCACTCACTTGAAGCAGCAGAGAAACTTGCAGCTCAAGGTTATAGCGTAGAAGTTGTTGACCTTAGATCAATTGCTCCTCTAGATGAAGAAGGTGTTCTTGCTTCAATCAAGAAAACAAATAGAGCACTAGTTGTTCACGAAGATAAAGTATTTGGTGGATTTGGTGGTGAAGTTGCTGCCATGATCAACGACAAAGGGTTTGAGCTTCTAGATGCTCCAGTTCAACGTGTTGGTTCGACTTTCACTCCAGTTGGTTTCAACAGAATCCTTGAAAAAGCAGTTCTTCCAAACACAGACCGTGTTGTAGAAGCTGCTCTTAAAGTATTAAACTACTAAAATTCTATATACTTTTCGAAATATAAAAGCCGGATTAAAGTCCGGCTTTTTATATAACCACTTAAAATCACGTTGTTTTATTTCACTTTATAAATGTAAATTTTTTAGTTGGGTAGAATTTGTTGGATGTACATCTCTTGGTGTTGTACATTTTCACAAATTAATTATTAAGGAGCATACGTGAGACCGGTTTTTATCGTGGTTATACTACTATTCATTTCTTGTGGTGATAAAAATATTCAGCATATCACTAATAATATCGAAAACAGCGAAATTGGCGATGTTACTTCAGATCCTACTTCTTCCACTTCTCGTGGAGATGTACAGCTACAACCAATGATTCATGCGATTAATGCGGCTCCATTTATTAACAAAAGATTTGATGATCGAAATATCACTGATGAACGGTATTCAGATTTTTCTTATCAAAGAATAACTAGTGAAAATGAGCTAAACCACACTCAATTTAAGGAAGGTTTAAAATTTGCTCGCTTAAGCGGCATTAAATTAATTATCGATGATGGAAATAAGTTTGATGATTATTTAAGTAATCAATACGATTTGAAAGAGTTGATTATTGATGCAAAAGAAATTGTAATTAATTCTAAAATTTGGCTACCTTCGACTAATATTACAATCAATGCTGAGAAACTCATTATTGGTCCTACTGGACAAATTTCAACAACACCATCATTCATTTCTGATGGAGCTAAAGACTATACAGATGGCAAGGCCGGAGCTAATGCCGGTAATATTCATCTAAATATTGCAAAGTTAGAGATTCAAGGACCAAAAAGAGCTGTCTTCAATCTTGTCGGGGGAAAAGGACAAGATGCTGGATTAGGTAAGGATGGTGATGATGGAGAAGATCATTCTAATATTGATCAAGGAGGAGGAGTTCTTTACAAGGAGTTATATAAGTATGTTGTAATTGGGCCTAGGCCAGGTCAAAGAGGTGGACCTTCAACACTTGTAAAGAGTAATGGTTACTTTAAACTAGAAAAAGAGATAGGGCATAAAGTATGGCCTTCAGATGGTGAAGATGCAATTCCTGGTGGAAGTGCTGGTGTCGGTGGAAACGGTGGAAATTTTATAAGTACAGTATCGCTTGCTAAAGAATTAATTATAAATAATGGTGGAGCAACAGGTAAGGATGCTCCAGACTATATTGGTGGTTCTGCTGGAAAGCCAAACCCTGCTTATCATATTTGGTGGCATAATGATAAGGTTAACAAAACGACTAAGAAAGAGTTTATAGATGGTCAACCTGTTAAGTCACCTAAGGCAACAATTCATTTTGGAAATATCGGAAATGTTGAATTTATCGAAGATAGCATTAATAAATATGGTTGGATTACAAATAGTTATTTAGAAAGAGCAATCAAGTATGGAAAAGATCTGTACTTAGGTAACTATTTTGATGAAGCATATGAGTATTTTTCTGAACTTGCTATATACTGCCAAGAGATCGACGAAGACGATGTTGAGCGTACGAATCTATGTTTATCAATATTTACAAATCTACAAAAACTTAAAATTGGTCATAACTACTTTAATAAACAAATCAATACGGTACCAATTATTGGTCTTGAGGTTTCAACTGAAGTTTATAAACAGGAATTATTAAACTCTCTAGAAATTATTTACTATGCGACACTTGATAAGAATAAAAAAGTTAGCACTGAAGAAAGATTAAAACTTTTAAGTCAACTTCAAGATAGTATTTATAACGACTTGGAAAGTAGTAATAACCTTATTCCTGATCTTGTAAAACAAATACCTGCATTGAATAAAGAGGTTTCACAGTTACGTGGATATGAAGAAACCTTTAAGAAGGAGATCGATCGTCTCCAAAATATGATCGAAGAGCGAGCGAGAAGAAATGTCGATGATAGAAGAAGTAAAATCAAATTTCTAAAGGCGGTTAAATCTGTTGCTGCTGTTGCTTCGGTTATCCCGATTGGGCAACCAGCTCTCGGTATTGCAACAGGTGCACTTGCTACATTTATTGATAAAGGAGTTAACGCAACATCAATTACAGAGTCTTTAAAAAATTCTTATAGTCTTTATAAATCTGTAAAAGAAGTAAATGAAGACATGGTTAAATCAAAGAATAACTGGAATGAGGGTTTTAAAAAGATTAAGTATAGTACACTTAAAGCTGAGTTAGATAAGGCTTCTAAAGTAGAAGGAAAAAGAGAAGAGCGTAAAAAAGTTCTAGCAAAATATCTTAAAGATGTTACTGACTTCGCTAAACCTATTGTCAAACAAACGATGGAAGAGATTGAAGATTATAAGAAAATTACTTTCCCGAAGGATGAAGTAGAGAAGGAGATTCAAAAGATTCAAAAAACTGACCCTATGTTTAATGAGGTTACTCGAATTGTAAGAGAGCTTATTGAAAAAAGAAAACTTGTTTCAGAAAAAGTTAGATTCATCAACTCTCAGATTTCAGATATCATTATTGGAATTAATGAAGGTTTTAATAAAATTTCGAAAATTTCAGATGAAAAGTATTTGTTACTAAATGAAAGTAAATATATTTTAAGCCAAGATTTCAAGAATATTATAGAGGATGCAAAATATAGACTCCTTTCTTATAATTATGACCTTTATAATTCTTATCAATACCGATTAATGAGTGGTGAAAAGATAGGTTTTTACGATTCTTTAGATACAATTATAAAGAAAATGGAAGATGATATTAAGGAAAGTGAGGTTGGTAGTAAAGCTGACTTAGAAGACTACTTTAGAATGAATCAAAGAATATTATCGCAAGTTTTTCGTAAATCTGTTGATTCTCTAGCTCAAGATGAAATTATAAATAGTAGCTTTCCATATTATTTGAAGGAAAAAGAAATTGAAGCTTTAAATGAAGGAAAGGATATTTATATTAACTTCTTTGAGATAAAATCACTTTTTGCTGGTAAAGAGAACTTAAAATTTAGAAACCTTAAAATCGAAACAGAATATACTAGTTATGATAACGGTCAAAAAGTTCCTACTTTTGATTTAGTTGTTGAACATGGTGCTGATCACATTATCGAAAAGAATGGTGTTCTATATAAGCTCGCACAAGAGAAAGAGTATAGCTGGGGAGTAACAGTTAACACTAAATCTGGAGAGCATTTTCCTAAGGAGCCTTCAAAGCTTAATTTTAAATTCCTTGAAGCACTTCTAGGTAAAAACCTTACAAATGACGAGGTTGTACCGTTTTATGCCCGACCTTCTGTTTTAGGAGAGTATCGTGTTAGATTCATAAATACCTCGATTCCTAAAACTGATACAAAGATAGAATCGGTGAAATTTACTATTGATTATGATTATATGAAAGCAAATTAAGAAAAAGCCTGCATTATGCAGGCTTTTTTTATTTGCTTGTTAATGTATAAACACCATCCCATTCTGGTGGAGGTGGGATAACCTTATAATCTTCACAGCGTTTAATATAAATCTCAGATGGATTTGTTTTTACACCTTTCAGATCAGGAAAGCGCATATATTCTAGCTCAAGTGTGTGTTTAAATAACTCAATGGCCTCATCCCATTTTTGCGCCTTATAAAGTAAGATAGCTTTTGAAAATTTATCAGCAAGCTCTTTTAAATAGTCTGGAGCAGTTGCTTTAAGTCCAAGTAGGTCATAACTTGTTACCGGAATTGATTTACCAACAACGCGAATCGTATCAAGCTCTCGCCATAGAAATTCATCTCCTGCAAGCTCAACCGTGTCTTTTGCAACTTGTGTGAAAATACCATATTGTTTTGCTGACTCTTCAAGACGGGCAGCAAGGTTTACAGAATCGCCCATCATTGTATAGTTCATACGAGAAGCAGAACCCATATTTCCTGTTACGATATCCCCTGAGTTAATTCCTATTCTCATTCTCATATCGTGAACAATCTTTGGCCACTTGTCTCCCTCTGAAACCCATTTTTTTCTTAGCTTTAGTAGTGCTTCTTGCATACGATGAGCAACCATACAGGCACGTTTAGCATGATCAGGAAGCTCCATTGGTGCACCGAAGAAAGCGATAATAGCATCTCCCTCATACTTATCAAGTGTCCCTTTTTCCTCTAGGAGAATATCGGTCATGGCCGTTAAGTATTCATTTAAAAGCTCGACTAGTTGTGATGCTGACAACTTCTCAGAAAAACTTGAAAATCCTTGAATGTCAGTAAAGTAGGCCGTTCTAATGTCAGAAGTACCTCCAAGAGTCGGAGCGTGTCCAGATTCATACATTTCATCAATGAGCTCTGGAGAGATATAGTTTCCAAAAGCATTAATAAGGAAGGCCTTATCTTGATTGGCCATATAGAAGTTAACAATTGTATTCCATGAATAGCATAAGACTAGGGCAAAGAAGCACCAAAATAGCTTTGTTTCATACCCTTGTGGAATAAAGTAGAAAGTATCAGAGTAGTAAAGACCTGAGATCAAGACCACGAGTGTAAATAGATCAAAGATAGGGTTTTCTTTAAATTGTACTAGGAGGAGTAGTAGTACAGATATGACAAGTAGGGCCCAAGATAGTTTGGCCGAGTCGATAAATTTTTTAAAGAAGTGGCCATCTATTAGCATCTGGACGAAGTTCATGTGGAACAGAACTCCTGGTAGCATTGAGTCGATTGGCGTATTTCTTAAGTCGTGTGCACCGTATGCAGTTGCACCTACAAAGACAAGAGAGCCTTCAAATAATTTTTTTAGTTCAGGATCATTAGGGTCTTTTTCGATGATTTGATAAATTGGAATTCTAGTATATGCATCGGCCCCTCCGATCCAGCGTACTTTAGTTTCACCTCTAAGGTTTAACTCTACATCTCCCATTTTGGTTTTTAGAATCGGCACTCCACCTTGAGTACTGAGATCAAGTTCTGTTTTAAAAACATTCTTATTTTCACCTTCTTCGTTCTCATCAAATTCACCAATCCAATGCATATATGATGAAAGCCCATATGAAGGTACATGAATTTCTCTGTAAGGAAATGCAAGTGCTTTATAGTGTCTGATTACGCCATCATTGTCTGCGCTGGCCTCAATGAAGCCTAGAGATGCTTCTGCATCGATGAGTCCTTGTAGAGGGTATACGGAGTTTGAAATAATCGTTGGTTCCATATCATAATTTACTCCACCGGCCTTTGTGTTTAGGGCAAAAAGATATAGGTCTTCTGGTAAAGCAGGATAGTGGTCAGTCCCATATACTTCGAGGTTATAAGGCATAATGACTCGATTATTTGGAATTTCATGAAAGTACTCAATGGCCGAAATTAATTCATCATCTGGATTAACATCGTTGCATGTTTGAGATGCTTCTGAAAAGAAGACATCAAAGGCAATGACTTTTGCCCCGTAGCCGCGTAGTTTTCTTACCATTGTTCCCCAATGAGAGCGAGTAATTGGCCAAGAACCGAGTCTTTTAATTGAATCATCATCAATATCGGCAAGAATTAGTTTTGGATTTGGTGTATTCTGATCCATCGTTTGCATCATTCTAAAATCGTAGAATCGATTTTCAAAAAATGATGCATATGAAGTGAGATTTCTAAAACCTATATCATATGTTCTAGAGTAAAGAGAGAAGAAGACACTGACGCACGAAAATAAAATGATAAAAAACAGTCCCGTGTATTTAATTATATTTTTCATAGCAATCCGTATTTCTTAATGCTTAGTAATAATAAGAGAAGTCAATACCCGTTTGATGGGCAGTATAATTACTTGTGTCTTCATCCGAGCTATTATTTGTGTAGATATACTCGAAACCAAATGCAAAATTTCTGTTAATAACACGTGTAAGTTTTGCATTTAATGAAGTCGTCATCTCAAGCCCTCGACTTGCATCAGTTGCAGCATCTTCATAACTAATGAAGTTTGTCGAAAGTCCGGCATTGAAACTAGTATTTGGAAAAAGGCCTGGCACAATATAATCAACACGAAATAGGTGAGAAGTCGTATTCAAGTTTGGAGAGTTTGTGTAATCACTACTATCAAATTGATATAATAAGACAAAGATTCCGTAGGTCTTTTTGATAATTTGATCAGCGGAAAGAATCATTGAGCTACGCTCTAGACTATCTACATAGTATGAATATGTTTGATACTTAAAAGTTAGAGTTGTATTACCCGTTTCGAAAAAAGGCATCTCACTACCAAGCTCTATTTGCTGAGAGCGATAGTTGAACTCTTTACTTTTTTGAGCATTAATATCTTTTGCTTGATAGTCATAAATGAGATTTGTAAAAAAACGAGCAGGCTTTTTATTGTAGCGATAAGCGAAATCAATATCAACTTCAGGAGTGATATTATAACTATCATTTGAATAAATTTCTGAATCAACGCGATCTGTATAGATTGTATTCTTAATCTCTAAAGAAGGTGTAATTGTATATCTTCTTTTAAAGTTAAAAGCCTTATCAATATTAAAACGAGTTTGAGAAATGAAAGAGTCTTTATTCGTGCCTGTTGAACTTGGAAGGTCATCTGATAGGGTCACATTATTATCATATGTAATTTTCTCTTCTACACTTAGGCTTAGTCTTTCACTTGGTAGAGGATCTCCGTTTACAAGCTTATCTTCTTCTAAGAAGAATTCTTTTTTTATTTCTTTTATACGATTATCAATATCATCAGCAGTGGAACTATTTGGGTCAAGATCGATGGCCTTGTAATAATCTGGCAGGATATACTTTTCGACTATTTCTCTGGTTCGACTTGTCTCTCTGGCGATTTCTAAATTCATATTTGCTATCTGAAAGTATGAAATCTGCTTCATCTCTTTAGAAGTTTTTTTGTCTTTTAAAAGTCGTCTAAAGTAGATTTTGGCATTCTTTGGTTCTTCTTTAAGCTGATAGATATAGGCGATATAGTAATTTGATTGTTCGACTTTATACTTGGCCTTCTCTGACTTTTTAAAGTTTTCAATGGCACTATCTAAATTGTTAATCGCAAAGTTGGCCTGTCCTAATTCATAGTAGAGCTCACTGGCCTTGTTTCCTTTTTTTAGCGCAGAATTAAATGCTTCAATCGCCTTGTTATATTCTTGAATACGAGAGTAAGAAATCCCCAGCAGGTAGTCTCGTACACCAGGTGACTTCGCACTTTTAAAATTCTTATAATTTGGAGAGTTAAGTAACTCGATAACTTTCTCGTAATCTGAGTTTTCAAATGCACGGTAAACAGGAGTCATGCTCTGGGCAAGTCCCACTGATGTGATACTAGCTAAGGCCAGTGCGATAAAAATTTTTTTCAAAGTCAGTCCTTTAACTTTTTATTAAAATCTAGGTATTTATAAATAATTTTACTGATAAATAGGACAATTGAATAGAGGGAATTTGGCCACAGAGCTAATTAGCTGTGGCCATATCTGAATTTAGAACTCGGTTATTTATTGGCGATCAAGAATGACTTTAACACGTGCTCGATTTGTTGAAGTCGTATTTGTTTGATCAAGCATTTGGTCACGATCATCCATTGTCATTTTTGTTGGATCTTGAAGTTGTGGTGGAATAAAATCATCAGGCTCATCTGTAAGAGCTGGTTGCTCTGGAGTATCGTACAGAGTAATTGGTTCTGACGGTGCGAGAGGCTTTGTATCATCTGCTGGTGCTCTCGTTGGCCATTGTGGAGTATTGTCTAAAAGTTTCATACGTCCTTCTTCATCTACTGCATAGAAATCGTTCTTATACTCACCAGTGTCCTTATCGAAACTACCCATCTGAATAGGAACAATAACTTCATTAGTCATTGGGTCTACTGGAGCATTTTTTGGTGGTGGAATATAGAGAACATTATTCGTATCGACATAACCACCTTCGGTCATTGTTCCTTTTGTCTGCACTCTTGATGAAGCTATCGTTGTAGCAGCTTGTGCACTAGGAACTTTGATACTAGCGTCGGCCTTGGCCATTTGTCCCATGATCTCAGATCCACCTGCTCCACTAAACTTTGAGCTATCCATTCCTGGAGGAATGATATTTCGACTCATCTGTTTTTTCTCTGATTTCTTTTGATCGTCATTTGATGATGTTTTAGATCCATCATTTGCCTCAAGGGCCTTTAGCTGTTGTTTATTAATTTTTACCGGTGCCATTGGTTTTGAATCAACCTTTGGCATAACCCCCGAAAGCTGTCCTTGGCGAACCATAACTGAAGTAGGTGATGAAACAACCTTCTCAAGTCTGTCTTGTAGGAAGCGGCTCTTCTTAAAGTTAGTAAGTGAACCCATCGCAACGGCACCTTCAAATGTAATAAGTGTCGTATTATTATTGGTAGGGTTAAAGTTAACTTGGAAATCAGTACCACGTACACCCATGGCCGCAGTTTTAGTTTTAATGAAAAGTTTTGATTTCTTTTTATCGATCTCTAGGTAATTCTTAGATACTTTTGAACGAAGTTGACCATTAATAAGATTGATAATTCCTGCTTTCTTTTTTGGGAATTGCTCCACTTCAACTTCAGAATTCGCACCGAGAGTAAGATTTGATTTGTCGATAAAGAGTAGCTTTACAAAGCTTCGGGCCTTGGTCGTAATCTTAGCACCCTCTGGTACCCAATCTCCCTTCGCTAGTGGCTTTTTAGTTTGGGAGTAAAAGACATTTCCTCTTACTTTCATAACTTTGGCGACACCCTTTTCCGAATTTGCATTCAAGACAGAAATATTCGCTAAAATTGCTACAGATAAAATTACAAGTCTTAGTACCTTCATAATGAGTCCCCACAAAATCAATCTCATTTATACTTATCGTAGATCAAACTAATTTCTTAAGCTGAAACTTGTGTAAATGGCTAAAAATAAAGGGAGTTTGGATTGGGCTAACTTTCTGATATGACAAGAACTTGTGGCAGAGTGAACTGCCACAATACGTAATTTAGAGTACTTAGATAATTGTATCGAAATTCTCTGTCGGTCTACCGATTACCGCTTTCTTGTTATCATTAACAAGGATTGGACGCTCAAGAAGCTTTGGGTTTTCGTGAACGATTTTGGCCCATTCAATATTCGATAACTCTTTACCTGCAAGACCTAGGTCCTTAAATAGCGCTTCTTTTGTACGAATTAGACCTTCTAGTGGAGCTAGACCTGTGTATTTCACTAAGTCGATAAACTCTTTTTCCTCAACCCCATCTTTCAGATATTCTTTAACCCTAAAGCCAACACCTTCTTGGATGCCTTTATGTTCTAAATATTCTAGACCTTGGCGACTCTTAGAGCATCTTGGATTGTGATAATAAAGCATTAATTCTACTCCTGATAATTATCATATCAGTTCTTTTCTGATATATTGGGTTTTTAAAAAATAACTAACTAGGATTTTAGCCATGTCTTACGATATTGAAAATATCAAATCAGAATTTGCCGAACATGTTAAAACTTTACAGAATCAGATTAGTGACGAACTTAAGAGAATCGATAGAAAAATTAACTTAAATGAAGATATTTGGGAGAGAAAAGACTACGCTGGAAATCCTGGCGGTGGTGGAATCACTCGCGCTTTTGAAGGAGAGATCTTTGAGAACGCTGGTGTAAATACATCTCTTGTTTCTGGTGAAGTTGATCCTAAATTTGCTGCTAATATTGGTGGTGATAATAATCAAATGTGGGCAACGGGAATTTCTCTCATCATTCACCCGACAAATCCAAAAGTTCCAACAACTCATGCAAATTTTCGTATGATTCAGGCCGGTTCAAAAATTTGGTTTGGTGGTGGAGCAGACCTAACTCCTTACTTTCCACACGAAGAAGACTTTGAGTACTTTCACAAGGTTTGGAAGGACGCCTGTGAACCATATGGATACTGGGATGATTGGAAGAATCGTTGTGATAAGTATTTTGTAAATAAGCACAGAGAAGACGAAATGCGTGGAGTCGGTGGATTCTTCTACGACCATTTCTTTTCAGGTGACCCTGTTAAAGACCTGGCCATGTTTAAAGAGATTTCTTCAAACTTTATCAAGTCTTACTTCCCACTTGTTGAGAAGAGAATGAATGAAGCCTTCGATGATGAAGATGTGGATTTCCAATTACATCGTCGTGGCCGCTACGTTGAGTTTAATCTTCTTCATGATAGAGGAACTCACTTTGGTCTTAAATCTAATGGCCGTACAGATTCAATTTTAATTTCACTACCAAAGAGAGTGAAGTTTACTTATCGTTACGAGCCAACAAAGCCAGAGCATAAGAAGATGATGGAGTATTACTATCCAAAGGACTGGGCCTAGCTTTTAGCTGGCCTGTGCCTTAATGAGGTCTTCTAAGATCTCATTGGCATCAATTTCAACTCCATGGGACTGGGCCACAGCTTGAATCTCTTCAAGTTTTTTCTCTAGTTTCGTGATTTCACAAAGTAGACGGTAGCAGTTGTTAATCATCATAAATTACCCCTTTGTTAGAGTTGTTAAATATAAGTTTGGCACATCAAACTATCGGTGTCTATAAGAAAATACTTAATGGTCATAGTTTTAATTGATTTGATCAATACAATTTATTTTAATTTTACACAGTTTAGGAATTTATGTAAGGTGCCTGAATCCTAATTCGGATGCATTGCAAGATTAGTAAGAGGTAGAAAATGTCTAAAAGACTACAAGAATTATTAGAAGAAATTAAAGAATACACGCCAAAGCAAATGAGAACGCTTAGAAATAATCTTAATAACAGATTGCAAAGTTTTAAAAATGATTTCAAAGAACCAAAAGAGCTACAAACTTCTCATAAATTATATGGCCTTGAAGAAGGCGAGTGTCGCGAGCTTCTTGGTGTTGTAAAAAAAGAATTAATCAAAATGAAATTTTCTGATTTATAGAACATGCTCTACAACAGCTGTTGTAACAATGTAATATAAATGTAAAATCTTGGGCCTTGGCTTTAGTTGAACGCTTATCGAGGGTATGCTCCTTATATGCAAAAAGCCAAGCAAAAGCCCATTCTCAGAGGTTGGTCTCATCAGGCCATGTTCTTTATCTCCCTTGGAGCCTGTTCACTTCTCATAGCTAAAAGTGTAAATACCACTCAGTATATTTCGACTATCATCTATTCTCTAGGCCTTCTAATGATGCTTGGAGTGAGTGCCTTCTATCACCGAATTCATTGGGAGCCTAAAGCACGAGACCTTCTTGGCAGGCTAGATCATAGTGCTATTTACGTGATGATTGCAGGAACTTGTACGCCTATAACTCTTCTTGTTTTAAATGGAGAGTCCGGTTCGACTTTGCTTATTAGTATTTGGACTGTTGCTGCAATTGGTATCTTAAAATCAATCTTCTTTCCAAATTTACCTGAGAAGGTAAGTGCAATTATTTATCTGATACCTGGCTACATGGTTCTTCCATATTTATCTGAGCTTATCCCAAAATTAGGGATGACAAATATCTCGCTCTTAATTTCTGGTGGAGTTCTCTATACAATAGGTGCTATTTTTTACGGATTAAAGAAGCCTGGTAGGTATGCCAAGTGGTTTGGTTATCATGAATTATTTCATCTATTCGTTTGTGTGGCCGCGACGTTGCACTTTATGATTATCTATTCGATTGTTGGGTAGGTGATTTTTGAAATAGTTTGTGCCATTGGCGCCTGTGACGAACCGCTCGGGCGTTATGGTCACGATGACCTGTATGTCTGCGGGAGGCAGGAGCCGAAGCAGACTGAACCCTCGCTCTCGTATTTATTGGCAAGCTAAAGATTAGGGGCGCGCGCGCAGCGTCCCATTGACTGGCCTATGCCAGTCAATGACGCGGGCGTTACCAATCAGGGGCAATGTAAACATCAATCGCTGGATTATACTCTGCTCTTAGAGTTGACTTAATTGCCTCAAGAGTTCCAGTTGTCGATGATGGGCAAGTCCCACATGCACCTTGATAACGAACAAGTAGAATATTGTCTTCATAAGAAACAGTCTGAATATCTCCACCGTCAGCTTGTAGGTATTGTCTAACTGTACGATCAAGTACGGCCTCAATATCTTTTAGCTCTTGAGGTAGGTTTTCACGACGCTCTTTTTCTGGATCAAATTCTTCGTATTCTGGATTGTGATTTGGTAGATCGTGCTTGATTGTTTCAAGGATCTTTGGCTCAATATCATCCCAATCTTCATAATTGAATTTTGTCACTGTGATAACATTTTCAAAAAAGTGTAATTGGTCAATTCCACGAATTGTAAAAAGATTAACTCCTAGGTTAACCTCTCCACACTCCATTGGTGTTCTAAAAGTTGAAGAACCAGATGCTTTTACATTTTGATTTAAAATGAACTTAAGTGCATTTGGGTTTGGTGTTGGTTGAATGTCGATTGTTACTTCACTCATATACTTTACCTTTGTTACCTTAACTTCTTATAGGAAGTTGATGGCCTTATGTAGTGCTTTTATAAAATTATCAATTTCTTCTTTTGTATTATACAACGAGAACGAGGCCCTTGCAGTAGCACCGATTCCGAACCTTTTCATTAATGGTTGCGTACAGTGGTGACCAGTTCTAATTGCAACACCTTGGCGATCTAAAAGTGTTCCTAGATCGTGTGGGTGAGCGCCTTCAACGACAAATGATAGAACAGAGGCCTTCTCTTTTGCTGTCCCAATTAAGCGAACCTTTTCAACCTCAAGAATTTGTTTTGTTGCATAATCAAGAAGCTCTTTTTCATAACTCTTAATAACATCGAGGTCACAATTAACGATGAAATCAACTGCTGGTTTAAGCCCGATACCACCAGCAATATGAGGTGTACCAGCTTCAAATTTATGTGGAAGATCGTTATAAGTTGTTTTCTCAATTGTCACAACATCGATCATATCACCACCACCTTGGTAAGGAGGCATAGATTCAAGAAGTTTCTCTTTACCATATAGTGCGCCAATTCCAGTTGGTCCAAACATCTTGTGAGATGAGAAGGCGAGGAAGTCGCAATTTAAGTCTTGAACGTCAATCTTTTCATGCGCAATCGACTGAGCAGCATCAACGCAAAAGTAGGCACCATTATCATGTGCAAGCTTAATGTATTTTTTGATATTGTTAACTGTTCCAAGGCTATTTGAAATATGGGCCATTGAAACTAGTTTTACATTACCTTCAGAAAGAAGCTTCACATAAGCTTCTTCATTGATGTCTCCTTCATCAGTAATTGGAATCTCTCTAACTTTAGCCCCAATCTTTTCTGCTTGGATCTGCCAAGGTACAATATTTGAATGGTGCTCCATAGTTGAGATTAGAATGACATCATCTTTTTTCAAGTAGTAAGGAATAAAAGAGTTCGCAACTAAGTTTAAGCTATCAGTTGTTCCTTTCGTAAAAATAATTTCAACTCTTGAATTAGCATTGATCAGTGATTGAATCGCATCACGTGTTTCTTCATACTTAATAGTTCCAAACTCACTTAGGTAGTGAACTCCTCTGTGAATATTGGCAACATTATGTGAGTAATGCTCATTAACAGTATTGATTACATTAATATGTTTAAGAGTAGATGCAGCATTATCTAAGTAGATAAGTGGCTTATCATGTACTTTTCTTTCTAGTTGTGGAAATTGTGCTCTAATAGCATTAATTTCGAAGGCCATTAAGATTCCTTTTCCATTTCATCAAATGTGTTTTTTTCAAATGATTCAAATAGAATTTCACTTAAGAAGTTTTCAATTTTCTCATCTTCAATTTTTGTAATTGCATCTGAACAGAATGCGTGGATAAGTAGTTTTTGCACGCGCTCTTTTGATAAACCACGAGACTGTAGATAGAAAGCTTCTTCATCACTCATTTGTCCTACTGTTGCACCGTGGGCACATTTAACATCGTCAGCATAAACTTCTAGTTGTGGACGAGTATCAACGTGAGCACCCTTAGATAAAAGTAGGTTCTTATTTAATTGCTCAGAATTTACAAGTTGAGCGTCTCGACAAACAAGAACTTTCCCAGTGAAAACTCCACGGGCCTTGTTATCAAGAACTCCTTTGAAAAGCTGAGAACTATCTGTTCTTTCTTTGATATGCGAAATTAGTGAGAAGTTGTCTGTATGTTGATCACCTCTAAGAGCGTATAGTCCATCAACACTTGCAGTTGCACCTGTCCCATTAAGACGCACTCTCATTTCATTACGAGACTTCTTTGCACCTGTTGTGAAAGTGAACGATTTAAAGTGTGCATCTTTTGCAATGTCAGCATTCACACTGCTTACGTGAAATGCATTTACACCATCAGTTTGAACTTTTACGTGGCTAACATTTGCTCCATCTGCAATTTTGAAATTTGAGACAGCGTTTATATTATATGCCTTGTCACTTCCCGTGAAAATCTCTACAAAACTAACCTTTGAAAATTGCTCAACGTTAACGTGAATACGAGGAAGAGCAAATTCTCCATCAAAGTCTGAAATATGAACAATTGAGATAATATCATCAACACTTACATTTTTTGGTACATTGATTTCAATAATATTTTCGACAGCAGAAGCATTAAGCATGGCAAAGATATCTGTTTGGTCACAATTGGCCTCATTTGCTACGAGTGCCTTGTGCTCAACGGTGATTTCTTCTGGAAAGAATGAGTCTGCTTTAGAGTACTGACCATTTAAAAGAACAACTTGATACTTTCCTGCAACCTTAACATTTTTAAGCATCGCTTTCTCAGTTGTAACCGTAAACTTTTCAGGTAATACATCTGTAAGTTTCGTATAAATCCAGTCTTCCATCTTTGTGTGTGGAAGTCCACGGGCCTTAAAATTATTCAAGGCTTCCTTATTTGAATTTGATTTAGCATAAGTTGCTAGATCATTTAAGTATTGGTCTGTTAATTCTTGGATATTCATTATTAATCCTAGTCCTTATTTTGTTAACCAGTCGTAACCTTTCTCTTCAAGCTCAAGAGCTAGCTCTTTTCCACCTGACTTAATAATTTTACCGCCACTTAGTACGTGAACATAATCAGGAACGATATAGTCTAGAAGTCTTTGGTAGTGTGTTACTAGAACGATACCATTGTACTTAGACTTGATCGCATTAACACCTTTTGCAACGATCTTAAGAGCGTCGATATCAAGACCTGAGTCTGTTTCATCAAGTAGTGCAATCTTTGGGTTAAGAACGGCCATTTGAAGGATTTCATTTTTCTTCTTTTCACCACCAGAAAAACCTGTGTTAACTGGACGGTCTAAGAATTCTTCTCTCATCTCTAGTAGTTCTAATTTTGGTCTTAGGAATTCTCTGAATTCTTCTTTTTTCATTTCTGCAGCACCTTGAGATTTAGATACTTCATTAAATGACTCAAGAAGGAAGTCAATATTTGATACACCTGGAACTTCAATAGGGTATTGGAAGCCTAGAAAGATTCCATTCTTTGCTCTTTCATCTGGCTCAAGTTCTAGTAGGTCTGTTTGCTTTCCATTGATATTGTAATCAATAGATCCACTTGTTACTTCAAATGAAGGGTGACCAGCGATAACTTTAGAAAGAGTACTCTTTCCTGAACCGTTTGGTCCCATAATTGCGTGAACTTCACCTGGTTTAACTTCAATAGAAATCCCTTTAAGAATTTCTTTTTCTTCTACTCTTGCGTGAACATCTTTAACTGTAAGTAAGCTCATTTTTTTCCCTTTATATAAATCTAAATTTTATCCAATTGAATTTTCTAATTTCATCTCAATTAACTTAACGGCTTCAACAGAGAACTCTAGTGGAAGTTCTTTAAATACTTCACTACAGAAACCATTTACGATCATTGAGATACATTTTTCCATATCCATCCCACGTTGCTGTAGGTAGAAAAGCTGATCTTCAGAAATCTTTGAAGTTGAGGCCTCGTGCTCTACAGTTGCCGTATTATTTTTCACGTCAATATATGGGAATGTGTTTGCTGAACACTTTGAACCAACAAGCATTGAGTCACATTGAGAATAGTTCTTTGCACCAATTGCCGAAGGCATAACTTTAACAAGCCCTCGATAGTTATTTTCAGATTCCTCTGCTGAGATACCTTTTGAAATAATTGTCGACTTTGTGTTCTTACCGATGTGAACCATTTTTGTTCCAGTATCGGCCTGCATTTTATTATTTGTTAGTGCAACAGAGTAGAAAGCTCCTTGAGAGTTTTCACCAATTAAGTTACATGACGGGTACTTCCAAGTGATTGCAGAACCTGCTTCAACTTGAGTCCAAGAAATTTTTGAATTCTTTCCAAGGCAGTTCCCACGCTTTGTTACGAAGTTATAAATACCACCTTTTCCTTTTTCATCACCGGCATACCAGTTTTGAACAGTTGAGTACTTAATTTCTGCATCATCAAGAGCAATAAGTTCAACGATGGCCGCGTGAAGTTGGTTTTCATCTCTTTGTGGAGCTGTACAACCTTCAAGGTAATTTACGTAGCTTCCCTTATCTGCAACAACAAGTGTTCTCTCAAACTGTCCTGTCTCTTTTGCATTGATTCTAAAGTAAGTTGAAAGATCCATCGGGCAAGTTACACCCTCTGGGATGTAAACAAATGATCCATCCGAGAATACTGCTGCGTTTAGTGCTGCATAGAAGTTATCTGCTGGTGGCACAACTGTACCAAGATATTTTTTTACTAGCTCAGGATGCTCTTGTACTGCTTCCGAGATAGAGCAGAAAATAACACCAACTGCTTCAAGCTCTTCTTTATATGTTGTCCCAACTGAAACTGAGTCAAATACTGCATCAACTGCAACACCTGAAATTCTTTTCTGTTCAGATAATGGAATTCCTAACTTCTCAAAAGTCGCTAAAAGTTCTGGGTCTAAATCATCAAGACTTTTTGGCGCACTTTCTGTTGATTTTGGTGCTGCATAGTAATACAGATCTTCAAAATCAATTTCTGGAATCTCAAGTTTTGCCCAATTTGGCATTGGCATTTGCTTCCAAAGACGGAACGCCTTTAGACGATATTCAAGTAACCATTCAGGCTCATTCTTTTTTGCTGAAATCATTCTTACGATGTCTTCATTTAAACCTTTAGGAAACTCTTGAGTTTCAATGTCTGTAAAGAAGCCGTACTTATATTCTGACTTTGTTAATTGTGTATCACTCATGTGTGAATCCTGCCTTATTCATTAATAACTCTTCAAGCGACAAGTTAATCAGCTGGTGATTAACGTGAGAGTTAAGCTTTTCTATTGGTGAAATTAATTCGCAATTTAAGTATTTAGTACATTTACCTTTTAGGGCATCACAGTCTGAATTTGAAATCTTTCCTTCGATTGAATTACTGACTTCAAAAAGATTAATTTCAGACAGGGGACGGCTTAGGAAGTAGCCACCTTTAATTCCCTTAATTGATGAGAGGACGCCGTATCCATTTAGCTTTTGCATAACTTTTGATACGGGGTCAAAAGGCATTTTGTAGATGTCACATATTTCTCTGGCCGAAGTTAAGTTTTCAGCACAAGTGTGTCCGTGCTCTTGCATATGCTTTAGAGCTTTTAGGGCATATTCTGTTTTTTTACTAACCTTAAACATGCGTTTCACACCTATATTGTGACGAGTTAAATACCTTAGGTATCGCCTTTTATTAATAATTTACGTTATGCCATTTAAATAACGTAAAATAAGTCAAAAAACAACTTATTTAAGTCCATCTTATCAAATATATAGGTGGAATCACACCTCTAATCCATAATATTTATGTAAGATCGACTTTTATCAAGCTTTGTAGGAAAATGATTTCATGAGTGAACATGATACTGAAATTAACTTAAAACGACTTAAATATATTGGCTCTTTACGTGATGAGTCGATCACATCTCTGATTGAAGCACAACTTCTGCGTGAGGGGATTCATATCACAAAAGAATACGAGAACGATTTCTATCACTTATTTGTTGTGGATATTAATCAATTGCAACAGGCCCGTGACGTTTATCGTGTCTACATTGGTGGGGCAAAGCCGTCTAAAGTCGACGAGAATTGGCAGTACGTTCAGTCTTTAAGTATGGGGCCTGCGACAATTATTATATTGGCCTTATGTGTAATTGTTTTTATTTTTGGTTGGATCTTTAAAAATGAAAACCTTTACTATCTCTTTCTCTTTTCAACTTCAAAGGTTGATGCTTTTGCAGATATCAATCGTGGAGAATATTGGCGTCTACTTTCTCCGGCCTTTATTCATTTTGGCTATATCCACATCTTCTTTAATATGCTTTGGTGGAAAGAGCTTGGTAAGCTTATCGAAGTAACTAAGGGAAGTGTCTTTCTTGTCTTACTATTACTATTTACCGCAATTACTTCAAATATTTTACAAGCAATAATGTCGCCGGGGATGTTCGGCGGGCTCTCTGGTGTAGTTTACGGCCTATTGGGATTTTTATGGCCTTACTCAAGACTGAATCCAAATTTCAAGTTTAAGCTTCCAACTTCAGATATTGTACTTATGGTAGGATGGCTTTTCTTAGGCTTCTTTGATGTCTTTAATTTTAAGATGGCCAACTGGGCCCATGGTGGTGGACTGGTAAGTGGTGCAATTTTAGGTGTTATTTTTGCTTTGATGGATCGAAATAAGAGAATTCCCCAACCTTAAGTTTTCCAAGCTTTACGTCACCAATAGCAACTCGAATAAGTCTAAGCGTAGGAAAGTCTACGGCCGCACACATTCTGCGAATTTGTCGGTTACGTCCCTCTGAGATGCGTACTTCAATCCAAGATGTTGGAATCGACTTTCTTACTCGCACTGGAGGTACTCGCTCTTCAATTTTAAAATCCGCAAGTTTTTTTACTTTGGCAGGCTTTGTCTTGTAATTTCCTTTAATAACAACACCACGTTTAAGCTTTTCAATTGCCTCTGTCGTAATATCGCCATCGACTTGAACAATATAGGTTTTTTCAACCTTGCTATCAGCATTTGCCATTTGGTTCTTATACTTTCCATCATTTGTTAGAATAAGTAGACCTTCACTATCTTTATCAAGTCGTCCGACAGGATAGACTTCCTTAGGTAGTTTATAATCGATAAGGCTTAACTGATCTCGATGATCTTTTCCAAATTGGCAAAGAACATCGTAGGGCTTATTGAAGATGATATACTGGTTGTCTCCATTACTAGAAAGCTCTTTAAAATTCTCAAGTGAAAATGGAGCTTCTACTTTTAAGTTAATTTCTTCATTTGAAAATTTATCAAAAAATCGAAGCTTATAGGCACATAGTCTTTGTCCACTTTGGTCTTTTGAATTTGAATAAATTGGATCACCATAAATCGGATGGCCCATATGTTTTGCATGAGCGCGAATTTGGTGCTTTCGACCTGTTAGAATTGTAAATTCTAAAAGTGAATACTGCTTATTTGTATCGATTACCTTGTAGTCAGTAATGGCCTTTTTTCCACCTGAATTTACCACGGCCATCTTTTCAATATGTCCGACACGATTAGCTTTTAAGAAGTTCTCAATTCTTCCTTCTTGCTCAGAAAGTTCTCCGCTACATATTGCTAGGTAGCTCTTCGTTATCTTATTTGGATCGTGTGAACTAAAGAGTTCTTGTAGATACTTATTCGCTTCTTTATTCTTTGCAAATAAAAGAATTCCCGACGTTTCCACATCAAGTCTGTGGGCCAAAACGAGATACTGGTCTTTTCCATCTGCTCGATTCTTCAAAAAACTTGCTAATGCATCTGTACAATTGTCTCTAAAACGATCGAGAGTTTTATGCACAGGCCAGCCGGCCTTTTTAAATAAGGCAATATAATTACCATCCTCGAAGATGATATCATTGGCCGATAGACGAATTTTAATTCTTTTTTTCACTGAAAGTATTGTATCATGTTTAACATGAACGATTTACCAAATTCTGAAGCATGTGAAAGAAATAAAGGCCCCATTCTAGAGGTGATTAAACCTTATCTAGAGAGTTGTGAAAGTGGAGAATTCCTAGAAATTGGCTCTCTAACTTGTCAGCATAGCGCTCACTTTGCAAAGAGCTTTTCTCAAATTGATTTTATTACATCAGAAATTAGAGAAAACCAGAATGTCCTTAAAAAGTGCCTAGAGCATTACAGTAAGAACTTAAAGAATCTCAAAGGTCCTCTGACTTATGAAGCCGGTTTTAATAAACTTGAAGCAGGTAAGAAATTCTATTACACAGCAAATACTTTACATATTATGCCTTGGAAGGCCGCAAAGACCTTTATTAAGGATTTGGCCCAAGCAATGGATGAGAATAGTACTTTGTTTATTTACGGCCCATTTAAGTACCATGGAAATTTCACTAGTCCTTCAAATGAACAATTTGATACTTACTTAAAAGAGAGAGATTCTCAGAGTGGAATTAGAAATTTTGAAGATGTTTGCAATAACTTCTTAAAGAAAGGTGTCTTCCTAAAAGAAGATATTGCAATGCCAGCTAATAATCAGTTACTAGTTTTTACGAAGTAATAAGATTACATTCTCTCTGGTACTTGGATTCCTAGGATACCAAGGCCCGTTTTAATAATTTCACTTGTTGCATACGCCAGCTCAAGTCTTGCTTTTTTAAGAGACTCTTCGCTCGAAGCAATTGGGCAAGCTGCGTAGAAGCTATTAAATAACTTTCCAAGCTCAAATAGGTAAGTCGTAAGTAAACTTGTCTTATTCTGCTCATGTGCTTTTGTAGCAACATCATTAAATAGTGAAAGTTTTTGTAAAAGTTCAAATTCCTTCGTTTCAACAATTGAAGATGCATTTGAAAGTTCAAGCGCTTGTGCCTTTTCGAATCCTTGCTTTGATAGAAGTGAGTTAATTCGAGCATAAACGTATTGAAGATATGGGCCAGTATCACCATCAAGCTTTAACCACTCATTCATATCAAAAACGATTTTACGATTGTTATCAATTTTGATCATTCCGTACTTGATCGCACCGTTTGCAATCTTAGTCGCTGTTTCATCAATCTCTGATTGGCTCCATTCTCCAGCATACTTATTTAAGTAATCTTCTTTGATCTTAGCTTCCATATTGTTTATTAGATCAGTAAGGGCAACAATATTTCCTTTACGAGAACTCATGGCACCATCTGTTAGCTCCACCATTTCATATGGAAGGTGATAGCAGTCTTTTGCCTGTTCAAATCCTATATGCTCAAGAACTTTAAATACTTGTTTGAAGTGAAAGGCTTGGCGAGAGTCAACGATGTAGATATTATTTTTTACACCGTATTCTTCAAATTTCTTAATTGCAAGGGCCACGTCTTTTGTTGAATAAAGTCCTGTTCCATCAGACTTGATTAGAATACAAAAACCTAGCTTATCTTCACTTAGATCCATTCCAATAGCACCATCATCTTTTACGAATAGACCTTTCTCATAGTATTCGTTACAGATCTTTAGTGATGGAGCGTCCATTTCAGATTCAAAGAACCAGCGATCAAACTCAACATCTGCCCAAGCATATGTCTTCTTCATTAGATCAATCGACCACTGACGAGTCTCTTTCCAAAGATCGAAGAATTCACCTTCTTCAGCATGAAGTTGTTTTAGGATTTCTGTAAGCTTTGCGCGGTTATCGTCTTCTTTATCTGAGCCAAGCTCATCTTCTAGCTTTGTATTTGCTAGAGTGTAAATACGGCCAAGCCATTCTCCCTTATTCGTTTCAGGAATTGTGTCTTGGTTATGATATTTTAAGTACCATAGACATTTTGCAACGTGAGTTCCAGAGTCTCCAGGATAAGTCACTGGATGAACATCAACGCTACAATACTGTTTAATTCTTACAAGAGCATTTCCAAGACATAGATTTCTCATATGACCAACGTGAAGCTCTTTGTGAGTATTTGGCTGCGAGTACTCAATCATTGTTTTACCTTCGCCTTTAGTTAGCTCTTTTTTGAAGAACTCACCTGAGCGAATTTCACTGACTAGATTTGCAAAGTATGCATCAGCTGTAAGTGTAAAGTTTAGGTATGGGCCTTGTGCTTTAAGGTCTTTTATAATCGAAGCGTTTGCTTCAAGATCAATTTGTTCTAAGATTGCAGCAGCGATTTGTGGTGGCCCTTGCTTAAGAGCTTTGGCGAAACGAAATACTGGAAAAGCGTAGTGGGCCATCTCAATATTTGGCGCCTGTCCAATTGAGGCATAAATATCTGCTCTTTCAAACTGTGCATCTGGGTAAGCAGTCGAGAATGCATTTTCAAGGATATCAGTAAGCTTTGTTAAAATTGTATTCGTTTCCATTAATTAATCACCGTAATTTGCTGCGCTGCAGTTTAGTATAAGTATGTTATCATCATATTATAATAAATAATTTACTAATTGTTTAGGAAAAGTAATTTCATATGTTCATTTCTACTAGACTTCTAATGATTATATTTAGCTCAGTGTTAATCGTAGTAGCGCCAATTGGAGACACTATTGCCGACGATGGTATGACTCCAATTGAAGAATTTCAAAAAAAGCAGCTAAAAGAGCGAAAAGAAGCAGAAGACTTTCGTAAATACAATACGGAGTCCAGTATTGGTGATGGACTTTTTAAAGGTTCAAATCTTATCTATCTTTGTGGTAAGGATCGTAGGCACTACGCCTGTGTGAATGATCTTTCCATGCAAAATTGTGAGCGTCGTAAAGATATGAAATGTATGTTTATACAAAAGACTAAAGGCCAAAGGGAATGCTTCAAGATTCAGTCTGAGCTTATGCTTAAGTCGCGTATTGATTCTTATTGTAAAAATTAATTAATCTCACGATACATTAGGATATGTCGTCCGATTCCCTCAATTTCAAATTCGTCTTCAAAGCTTTCAAAACCTAGCTTTTCGTAGAAAGCTCTTGCTTCGATACGAGCATTGCACCAAATAAGGTTACAAAAGTTTTGCTTAATAATTGGGAAGGCGACATTAAGTAGCTCTCTTGAAAATCCTTGTTTTCGATAACTTTCAAGTGTTGCCATACCTTGTAATTGATATTGATTATCAATATTAAACTTTGGGTTTGGATTAAAATAAAAAGATGCCACAGATACGAGATTATTTTCGACGAAAGCACCTAAGTGAAAAGTATCGGACTCGTCATCAGCAACAAATTTATAACTAGATTCATTGCCATCTATACCTAGAACTGAGCGTCGAATTTTATATGTATCTTTCAAATGGATTCTTTTTACAATCATAGAGGGAATTTATACCAAATAAATGAAATTTTGTCACAATAAAGAAATATAAGCTTATTAATTGAGTATTAAACTTTAGAATTTAGTTTTTTTTACTATTGTGACAACAATAATTATGGGAAATAGTTACGTTATCTTTATAATAGATATATGAAGTTTAGTATAATAAAAATCCAAAAGGCCGTGGCCGATTTCTTCCATTTTCTAAATCAAGAGTTTTCTAAGCTTATTGCTCATATTGATGAGTTCATATTAGCGTGGCCAATGCGCTCTTTTTTTATCTTTCTAGCGATAATAATAATCGCTCGAGTTATGTTCTTTTTAGCAAGAACATATCTGTTAAAGAGAAGTGAGAATCAGATACAGGCCAGAAAGTTTGTCTTTCGTTTCTTTGACTTTAATCTTTACTATCTATTCGCCTTTAGCGCTCTTGATGTTTTTAATCTTTATCTTTTGAAGTTTCAACGAGAGGACTTTCAACTTTTTTTACACGTCTTCAGAAATATACTTGTTCTCTACGTACTCTATATTAATATCGGTTACTTTCACAGTTTCTTACGTTTTAATTTTCAAGTTTATTTTAAGAGAGTAAATAAGGATTTTGTTAAGGACAGCAAGAAACTTCGCTATATTATTACAATAACAACTTTCTTCTATATTCTCTTATATAATTTATTTTCCGGCTTTCTTGGTCACAATATTATCACGATTCTATTCTTTGTTATTTATACAGCGATCCTACTTCGCTATGAGAACTATGCGCAATTGATTCTACCTAAAATTGTACCGCCTTCAATGTTACTCACTCAAAAGCATATTTCTAATCTTGTCATTAGATATATCTTGCCAGTTTTCTTATACATCTACACACTTCTATATTCATTTTACTTAATGTTCTTCTTGGCAAATAACGACAAGGAGTGGTCAAAGAACTTACTTTCAGGCATTTTAGAACAGCATCTAGAAAGTCTAAGAGATGAGGTCTTCACAGAGTATGAAGTACCTGACACCTATCTTGATATATTTAAAAGAGAAAGTGATACCGAAATTGTCAGAAAGCCAGATCCTGCTGTGATGGCCTATGAGCGTATTGATAGTTGGCTTAATGGAACAAGTAGTTCATATCATTTGGCATTTTCTGGAGAGTCGGGAAGTGGAAAGAATCATGTCTTGGATAAAATCTTAAAACGATATTCTTCAGTAACATCTTTCAAATTGGATATTAATGAAAAAATTGTTGAAGAATCTGTTCTTTTAAAAAGACTTGAAAACTTTGTTGGTAATGGTGATGAAGAAGAAAAAAAGTTCGTTATCATTAAAAATGCACATAATCTCTTTTTATCGAAATTTAATGGTTTTAAGGCATTTGACGCCTTTTTTAAAGTCATTAATAGTTCTTCTAAAAATGTCTTTTGGTTTACTGTGTGGAATAGTAATTCACTAAATTTAATTAAGCATATTTATAATAAGTATGAATTGTCTTCAGATACCATCCATATAAGGCCATGGAGTAAAGAAGAGCTTATGCAGTTGATTTTAAAAAGACATGAACCAACAGGTCTTGAGATCAGATTTAACGAAGAGCTTTTTGAAATTATGTCGCACTTTGGAGCAGAAAGATCAATTGAAAATGCTCAGGATATTTACTTTAGAATCTTAGCAAAACAAACTGGTGGAAATCCTCAGGCAGCAGTTAACACGTGGCTTAAGTCGATTTCTCACGTAAATGACAAAACAATTGAGCTGCACCTCCCACAACGTCGTCCAATTCATGAAGTTGAAATCTTGACTGATGAATCACTATTTGTTTTTTCAAGCATCCTATCTCATGAGCACCTTAGCTTTTCTGAGATTGTGGCGACAACAGACCTTAGTGAAAAAGTTGTTACCTATGCTCTCAAAACAGGCTTTGGGAAGGGAATCCTAAGTAAGGATGGGGATTACTTTCACATTAGAAAAGATTGGTTAGTGGACATCAAAACAATCTTACGCAAGAGGAATTTTATCTATGAATGAAACAGTAACTGATACAATTGCTAAAACGCAAAAAATGGCCAGTATTTTTGATTCTGTTAATCCTGAAATGATTCTAAGTCTTGTCATGGGTTTTCTAACTCTTTTCATTATTGTAAGAATCGTCTCTTGGTCCCTACAGTATTTAGCAATTAAGATTCCGTTTTATCGCTTATCAATACTTCAATTAAATACAATCATCACTCACATGATTTATATCTTTGGTACTTTTTGGTTACTTTACGTAACCCTAAACCCAAGCCAAGAAATGATTTATGCATTTATTGGGTCAGGTGCAGTGGCTATTGGCTTTTCACTCAAAGACCTTATTTCTTCTATTATTGCCGGTATTATTTTAATTTTTGATAAGCCATTTCAGGTAGGGGATCGAATCCAATTTCGCGATAACTATGGTGATATCATCCAAATCGGACTACGTTCTGTACGTATTCAAACTCTTGATGATTCGACAGTAACAATTCCCAATAATTTATTTCTTAGTGAAAATGTCGCTTCAGCTAATTCGGGACAACGAGATATGCTGGTTTGTAGCTATTTTTATTTTAAAAATAATTGCGATATTTCACGTATGATATCACTACTGGAAGAAGTTACATCAACTTCTCGTTACGCTTATTTAAAGAAGCCTTTAAAAGTTATAGTGTCGACGGAAAAATTTGAGCACGGTATTGGAGTGAAGGCCACGGTTAAGGCCTACGTGCTTGAAACAGTTTATGAGAAGGCTTTTGTTACAGATATTACAAAGAGATTTTATGAGGCATTAAGAGAAGAGGAGCTTGCCGATCAACTGCTTTCTGAGTCATAATTTAGACTAATTCTGCCAAAGATAAGGAGTTGATATGGAAATGGAAATCTTTTTTCGCTATTGTGGTGTTCTAGGATTGCTTTATGTCGGTGTTACACTAAATGTAATACGTAATCGCTGGAAACATCGTGTAGGTCTAGGACATGGAAAGGTGTCTGATATGAACAAGGCCATCAGAATTCATGGAAACTTCTCGGAGTATATTCCTTTTATTCTTTTATTAACTTATTTTGCTATCGAAAAACAGATGATCTCTATGACAGGAATTCATGTACTTCTTTCAGCACTTATTATCTCAAGAGTATCTCACTTTATTGGACTTACAAAAAGTGCTGGTACTTCATTTTATCGTTTTTTCGGTACCAGCGTTATTCTTATTGCTTTAATCGGTATCAGTATTATTTTATTACGTTAATACAAATATCAAGATCGCCTAGGGTGTTGCGAACATCCTGGGCAGTCATTGAATAGAAGAGATCTTTTAGCCTCTTATGGATTTCTCCACTTGTTTCAAATCTTTCATCATCTGTTGAATCAAACTTAAATGCTTCTTTAAAAGATTGCCAAAATTTTTCTTCAACACATGCCATGACGACAAATTCACGGTCACTTGTTTGATAGATATTGTAACAAGGGTAAAGTCCGTTGTGTAAGAACTTATGATCAGTTTCTCGAATTGATTTTGGCCAGAAAGCATCAAAAACTTCTTGAGTTGATTCATATAGATAAGACTCAATGATTTGAACATCTTTAGTCTCTTGTGCCTTAAACATTGCTCCTAGTAGATCAAAGGCCATTTTCTGACCAAAATTAATACCTGCTAGTGGCAAGAATGGAGGGGCCACATCTTCAATTGAATTGATATTTCTTAGGTGTAGACTTAGAAGTCCCGTCATTGCTAGAGCATTTAAATCGTGCATATGATTCATATGCTCTTTTGATGCCTTTGGGATAACAATTCCATAAGAGTTCTTAACAGTATTTTCGATTGTTTTAATCGAAATTCCAAGCTTATCTTGAATCTTGCCAGGAATTCCCATAATAATTCCATCTGCTTCAAATACTAACTTTTGAATCTCTTTAATATCTTCTTCACTTTTAAAATCGAAGCGTTTGACTGTTTTACACTCATTTAATTCTTCGTACCATTTTGGAAATGAGTTATCCATTTCAGCGAATAGTCCATATATGAATGGGTCTTTAAACTTTGAATCTTCAATTTTAATGACATTTGCACCAAGGCCCGCAAGAAGTTTTCCTGCTAAAGGCCCTGGTAGTCGATGTGAAAAATCTATAATTGTTTTTCCGGCAAGTGGCTTTCCTTGAGTGTTACTCATTAACTTCGCCCTGTACGTGATTTGGTTTTAAAGTCTCAATGAAATTATCTAAACCTTCTCCAGTCATTTCGCATTCATTTGCACCACAGATTTCCCATCTTTGTCCCTTGTCTTCTTGGAAGTCAAAAACAAACCTTGGAAGGAAGTAGCAAATAAAGCCAGCGAACTCTTGGTTTTGAAGCCACTCTTTTGGGCACTTGATCACTTTGTAAGCATTTGCTGGATAGCTGAGTGCTCTTAGACCTTCACCAGATCCCGCAGGATTTTTTAGAACATCTTGAGTCGTGTTTTCCATTAGAGGCTTGATTTCTTCAAGCATATCAATGTCACCAAATAAAACACTTGCACGTCTTACTAATTTAATAAGAGTTGAAACAGGTGACTTGAATGACTGGTCAAAGCTTGTGTAGTTTTGATTTGGATAAAGTTCCGCATCGTTGTCTCTTAGAGCACGTGTTTTAAGACGGCCGTCCACTAAGAATTCTTTTAAGATAAAGCCTAACGTGTCTTTTAGGTTTGCTTTAAAGACAGGGTTTCCACTTAGCTCGTATATTCTAAGTTGTGCTTCTGCAAAAAGAACATAGTCTTCAAGAAGAGATGCACCAACTGGACGAGTTGTTGTGTGACGAAGACGCATTCCATTTGGAGTCGTCTCTAGAAACTTCTTATATGTTCCTTCGACAACACGGTTAAATAACATACTAGCTGCATTTCTAATTGCTGGAACCTGAGTGTATTGCATAACATCTGATAGGGCAGTGATCATGTGGAAATTCCAACTTGCTATCCCTTTATTATCAGTCATTGGTGGAATACGAAGCTTTCTTTCATTAAGAAGTGCTTTTTTAGCATTTCTAATGAGCTCCCAAGACTCAGTTGTGAAAATATCTTTCGCCTTATCATGATTAATCGTAAGAACATTAAGCCCAGAATCAAAATTACCTTTTTGTGTAACTCCAAACCATTCTTTTAGCTTGTCTAGATTCTTTGTTAATGACTCATCTTCAGTATCAAAGCGCCCTAGAGCATCTTCAAACTCTTGCTCAGTATATGTGAAGTATAGACCTTCAACACCTTCACTATCTGCATCTTGAGCAGAGAAGAAAAAGTTTTCTTCTTCATTAAGCATTTCTGTTTTTAGGTATTCAAGTGTATTAAAAATTCCATCAAATACTAAAGGTGATGGGTAGAGCATACTTGTCTTTGCAAGAAGCTTTAGGAGACCAGCTTGATCATAAAGCATTTTCTCAAAGTGTGGCACAGTCCACTTATTATCTGTACTGTAACGGTGTAGTCCACCACGTACTTGATCGTAAACACCACCCATTAACATTCTTTCAATTGACTTAATAATGTGTTCACCATGTTCTTTTTTTACAACACCTTCAAGCATTTGTTCGATGGCCCACTCATAGAAAGCTAATTGTGGAAACTTAGGTGCTTCACCAAAGCCACCGTTTTCCTGATCTTTGAATTTGTCTAGAACATCAAGAACTGAGTTTGGATGTGGAAAGTGTCCCTGGAAGTCAACATTTTCTGGTGAGATAAAGCCTTTCTCAATTGCATCAAATGCTTTGTTCGCATTTTCAGTAACGGTAGCATTATCTTCTTTATATGCTCTCACTAGTTCAGTTAAAACTTCCATAAATGGAGTTGCTTTAGCTTTGGCCTCTTTTGGAAAATACGTTCCAACAAAAAATGGCCTTAGGTTTGGAAGTAGGAAGGCACTAAGAGGCCAGCCACCACCATTAGTGAATAATTGGCAGGCTTGCTGATAGTAATTATCAATATCTGGGTGCTCCTCTCTATCAACTTTGATATTGATAAAGTTTTCATTGAGATACTTTGCTGTTTCTTCATCACAAAATGATTCTTCGGCCATTACGTGACACCAGTGACAAGAGCTGTATCCAATTGATAGAAAGATCGGTTTATTTTCTTCAGTTGCACGTGCAAGAGCCTCCGGACCCCATGGGAACCAGTGAACTGGATTGTCTTTGTGTTGTTTTAGGTATGTTGATGATTCATCTTTTAATCGGTTAAATCCAATATCTGTCATTCTTACTCCTCAAATTTATATATCTATTATGCGTGAAATATTTAAAAATTAAAGGATAACCTCCCAAAATCCTGTAATTAAATGAATGTTTTTGAAATTATTTCTTGCGCTCTGCATTATAATTTTATTTTAACTAGACGAGTAGGTTCAATAGCGGTAAAAGACCTTCATATGAAAGCACCGAGTGAGCGATATAGCTCGCATCTTGAACATTTTAGTACTTTTTGTACGAATACAAAATCATGGTTCACGCTAGGACTTTGTGCCTTTGCAGTCGTGCTTTCTTTCGACTTTTTATGGACACCGACAAGCACAAACTTCCGCGATCTTGGTATCCTTTCATCAATTAATTCAAAAAATCAAAATTTCACTCCTTATAATAGTTATAACTTTAAAGAAACGAATCCATTCTTTAAAAGCTTGCATCTAGGCTTTCTTTCATCAATTGATAAAAAGACGCTTGAGGATACTTTGATTGCTCATATGGAGCATCCAATAAACGTAAGAGCAGAGAAGTATATTTCTTCACTTCTACATTTTGCTGAACAAAGACAACTTGATCCATTATGGGTTATCTCTATTGCTTGGACTGAAAGTCATTTCAATCCAACTGCACAAAGTTATGTGAAGGCCCAAGGCCTAATGCAGATCATGCCTAAAACAGGGGTTTTTCTGCATAAGCTTTTAAAGAGATCCCTCAATCAAGAAGATATTATTGAGATTCTTCGTGTTCCTCACGTAAATATGGAATTAGGTGTCTATTATCTTAGTCGTCTTTATAAGAGATTTGGTCTTTATCGCTATGCGACGGTTGCTTATAATATGGGGCCAGGCTTTGTGAGGCAGCGTCTGCGTTTTAATCGTCCAGTTGGAACAAAGAATGTTTATTATGACAAGGTGAAGAAGAATTATAAAAAACTTCTGGCCGCTGTTGAGACTTTAAATAAACGTTCACGTTCACTTGGCGTTGAGTCAATTCTTCATAAGAATAACCACCAATTCGATCTTGATTACTACTTAGGGATGGATCTTGTTCCTAGTTCTGATGAAAAAATTGCTAAGAAAGAAATTTCTAAATCACGCTTAGCGAAAAACTCGTAATTCATTGAGTCATCTTTTCAACTTCAAATAGCTATTAAAAATTGCTATATTCGTTCCTTATAAATTACATGAATAAGGAAGTTGTATGACATATTCATCAGTTATTGCAATTGATGGCCCAAGTGGGAGCGGAAAATCAACAGTAGCTAAGTTGTTGGCCAAGGAGTTAGGTATTCTATATATCGACACTGGAGCTATGTTTCGCGCTTTAGCCTTTGCTGCAAATGAGAAGGGAGTCGATCTTCATAATCATGGTGCGGTAGAATCATTCTTAAAAGATATTAAACTTGAATACGGACAAGCTGATGCACTTGTAAAAGTGGATGGTGTTGATTTATCTCAAAAAATTAGAGAGCACCATGTTTCAAAACTTGCTTCAATCATTTCTCAAATTCCTGTTGTAAGGACAATGCTTTTAGATTTTCAACGCTATATTGCAGATGAAAAAGTATGTGTTATGGAAGGGCGTGATATTGGATCAGTTGTTTTTCCAAATGCATTCATTAAGTTCTTTGTTACTGCTTCAATCGATATTCGTGCTCAAAGAAGATTTGACCAATTAATTGAGAAAGGTCAGCACGATATTGATCTTGAACAACTAAAGCGTGATGTGAAAAAGCGTGATGATAAAGACATGGGTAGAGAAGTTGCTCCACTTGTAAAAGCGGATGATGCTACTCTTGTTGATACTAGTGAGATGGCCATTGATAAGGTTATTTCGACTCTAAAAGAAAACGTACAAATTCGCGCTAAAGAGGTTGGTATAGCGTTGTGAAATATTTAATCAGTCGCACAGATGCCATTGGTCAAAATATCTTAACGATGCCAATGGCCCAGGCCATAAAAGAAATGGATCCGAATGCGACTGTTGCTATAATCACATCTCCAACTTCTGTCATTCTCTATAAAGACCACCCTTATATCGACAAAGTTTACGTTCTTGATAAGAAGAGGTCATACCCATTTAAAGTAAAAAAAGCACTTCAGGTTTTTAATGAGTTTAAGCCAGATGTCTATCTCTATGCAGGTGGATCACAAACACCAAACTTTGTGGCCTGGCTAAAGAAAGTTCCTTTTCGTGGCGGACACCTTGCCAAGTGGCAGGCCAATTTCACTTTAAATCGTGGAGTTCGACAAATTCGCTCTGAAGTGGAAGGGCATGAAACTTTCTATAATATAGAGCTACTTCGTGATCTTGATAATTTTACTAATATAGAACATCGAGAATTCATCCCTGAGTTCAACTTTACTGTTAATGAGAATGATTTTAATTCATTTAAAGAGTTAATTAAGGGAGAAGGTCTTGATCCAGAAAAAGAAATGGTCTTTGTTCATCCTGGAGTTTCTAATGATAATTTGTCATGGCCGGCCAAGAATATTGCTACTTTCATAAAGCGTATAAATGGTATTTATCCTAATCGTTTTAATTTTATCATTTCTCATATTCCTTCAGATCTACGCTACGTAAATCCTGTTAGGGAAGAGCTTAGAGATTATGATGATCAGAATATCTATTACTTTAATGGCAAAAGACGTGGCATTGTTAACTTTCTAAATATTCTAAAACACGCTACACTTTTTATAGGACCTAACTCTGGGGCCACACATATGGCCGCTGTTCTTGGTGTTGATTTAGTTGGAATTTTTTCACCTATTAAAAGCCAATCATCACTTAGGTGGAAACCTAAAGGGGATGCGCAGATCAAGACGGTCACTCCAAACGTAGTTTGTGGGGAGTCTGACAAGTGTGCCGGAATGGATTGTCCATACTATGACTGTATGGCAAAGATCGAAGAAGACAGAGTAATTGAAATTGCAAAATCAATTTTAAATAAATAACGGAAATATTATGACAAAATTAATTTCACCTGAACGCTTTAATGCAATCATTACAAATCTTAACACGATTAAACCAATTCTCGTTGTGGGAGACGTGGGAATCGATAAATACACATCTGGTGTCGTCAATCGTATCTCACCTGAAGCACCTGTTCCACTTCTTGAAGTTCAAAAAGAATGGCAAAAACTAGGGCTTTCAGCAAACGTTTCGGAGAATTTAAAAACTCTTGGTGTTAACTCAACTTTATGTGGGGTTATGGGTGATGATGCTAATGCAAATGTTTTAGAAGATCTTCTTGAAGAAGCGGGGCTTTCAACTTGGGGAGTTGTTCGCTGTGATGAAAGACCAACTGTTTTCAAGGAAAGAATTGTAACAGATCATCAACAAATTTGTCGTATTGATTATGAGTCAAAGAAGCCTATTAATGCTGATGTTGAAAAAAGGTTAGTAAGTCGTATTAACGAACTCAAAGAAAATCATGGTGCTTTAATACTTGAAGATTATTCTAAAGGAGTGCTTACTGAATCTTTAATTTCACGTTTAGTTAGTGAGTTTAAAGAGTCAAAGAGCTTAATTGCTGTTGACCCTAGTCGCACAACTCCGCCGCTATATTATAAGGGTGTCTCACTTCTTAAACCAAACCATCTTGAAGCAAAGCTTATGGCAAATCTACTAGGATATGCTGGGGAGCTTCAGGTTGAAGATATTGCTGAAATTCTAGTTGATAAACTGGAGTTAGAAAAAATTATTATTACTCTTGGTGCTCGTGGAATGGCCATGCTGGACACTCTTGGTGATGGTAAATTGCACATGATCCCAACTGTTGCCAACGAAGTCTATGATGTTTCTGGAGCAGGGGATACAACAATTTCTCTTCTTGTTGCCTGTCTTGAAGCAGGAGCAAGTCTTGAGGAAGCCGCTTGGATTGCTAACTGTGGAGCGGGTGTGGTTGTCGGAAAAGTTGGTACAGCTACAGTTAATCTTGAAGAGTTAAGCAATTACTACAATGTTTTAAAAGAGAAAATGAAGTAGAGTGAGCGATTTAAAACCGGCCACTCGTGCCCTCGCTTTCTTCAGTGTTCTTTATCAAGAGGACAAGATTGGTCCAAGTGAAATCATTAATTTACTTGGGCCACAGTACTCTGATCCAATACTATTCACACACGATTTTTTTCCAATGAAAGACTATTACAGCAAAGAAATGGGGCAGAATCTCAAAAGATGCTTTTTCTTCTATCCTGAGCTTATTGAGAGAACTAAATTAGTTGAACTCAAAAAATATTGTGATGCACTTGAAAAGCAATATCTCTTGGATAGCGCTAGGACTTTTAATATTGATCCAGGGCTCATCTGCTTGGATCAGGTCCTTCTTTCGAGTGGCAAGCCTTACTCTCATCGTATCTATTTAGGAGAAGGAGTTTTTGCTGAATTGACCTATCAATTTCAAGGTAAAACTTACCAAAGTCTTTCTTGGACATACCCCGACTATCAGCACCAAGAGATCATTTCAAAGTTCAATTGGTTTCGCTCATTTTTATTGGTACTTTAAACACCCCACGTCTTGCTTTTTCGCACACCGCATGAAAAACTCCCAAGGTTATTATTGAACGTATACAAATCGTCGAAAATAGGTGGGATTATGATTGATAAGCTAAATGAAGCTTATGGGAAGTTTCAAACAGAACTTGAAACACTAAGTGCACAGCCAGATGTACTTTCACTTAAGTCTAGTTACTTAGGGAAGAAGGGCGCTGTATCTGAAATTTTAAAGTCGCTTAAGGATGCTACTCCTGAGCAGAGAAAAGAAATTGGGCCAGTTGCCAATGAGATTAAGCAAAATATTGAAGGGCTTGTTGCAAAGAAGCTATCTGAGATTGAGCTTGCTGAAATTAATGAAAAGCTAAGTAAGAATAAAATCGATATTACTTTTACTGACGCAGTTAAGTCTAAGAATAATAATCACGGCGGACTTCACCCAAGAACTCTTGTGCAACAAGAGGTTGAAGATATTTTCTTATCAATGGGATTTGAGGTTTTAGATGGCCCACATGTTGAAACAGAGTTTTATAATTTTGAGGCCCTAAATATTCCTGGTGATCACCCAGCTCGTGATATGCAAGATACTTTCTGGTTTAGAGATGAGAAATCTCCGGAAGGCAATAAACATCTTTTACGTACACACACTTCAACTATTCAAGTACGTGGGATGATGTCTCGTAAGCCACCATTCCGCTTCATTGCTCCTGGAACAGTATTTCGTTGTGAAAGAACTGATGCTTCTCACGAGATGGTATTTCAACAATTAGAAGGGATGATGGTTGGAAAAGATATTTCTGTATCAAACCTAATTTACTTCATGAAAGAAATTCTAACTGAGATCTTTAAGAAAGATGTCGAAGTAAGGCTTCGTCCTGGTTACTTCCCATTCGTTGAGCCAGGTTTTGAACTAGATATCAAATGCCAAGTTTGTAGCGGAAAAGGGTGTTCTGTTTGTAAACAAGTTGGTTGGGTAGAGCTTCTTCCATGTGGGATGGTTCATCCAAATGTTCTTAGAGCAGGTGGAATTGATCCTGAAGAATATAATGGTTTTGCATTTGGGCTTGGTTTAGATCGTCTTGTTATGATGAAGTACGGAATCGATGATATCCGCCACCTTCAGTCAGGTGATCTACGTTTTAACTCACAATTTAAAGAATATTAGAAAAGTTTTAAGGATAATATATGTTAATTAGTATCGATTGGATTAAAGACTTCGTAAAAGTTCCAGACTTAGATGCAAATGAAATTGGATCAAAATTTACTCTAGCAACTGCTGAAGTAGAAGACGTTCTTTCTGTTGGTGATCACCTCGAAGCAATCACTGTTGTTGAAGTTCTAGAAAAAGAAAAGCACCCTGAAGCTGATAAGTTAAATCTTGTTACTTTCACAAACGGAAAGGATAAGTTTCAAGTAGTTTGTGGAGCTGCAAACGTTAGAATTGGAATGCGCACAGCTTATGCTCCACTTGGAATCACTCTACCAAATGGCCTAACACTTGAGCCTAAAAAAATTCGTGGTGTTCTCTCTGAAGGAATGCTTTGTTCTGAAGAAGAGCTTGGTTTCGCTGAAGATTCTGCCGGAATTATTGAGCTCGATAAAATGTTTGATAACCCAGAGCTTGGCACAAATATGCTAACTCTTTTCAATCAAACAAAAGATATCTTATTAGACGTTGATAATAAGTCTCTTACTCATAGACCAGATCTTTGGGGTCACTATGGAATTGCTCGCGAGTTTGCGACAATTTTTGATAATGAATTACAAAAACCATTCTGTGTCGATTGGGCAGCTAATTTAAAAGCAAAGTTTTCAACTGATGCAGCTCCTATCAAAATTAAAGTAGAAGAAGGCACAAGTTGTCTTGGTTACTTTGGCCTTAGCGTAGATAATGTTAAAGTAGGAGAGTCTCCTGCGTGGATGAAAAGACGACTGCAAGCAGTAGGTCTTCGTCCAATTAATAATATCGTTGATATTTCAAATTACGTAATGCTTGAACTTGGTATTCCTCTGCATATCTTTGATCGCGAAAAGATCAAAGGTGACACTGTTGTGATTAGTGCTCTTAAGTCAGATTCAGAGTTCACAACTCTTGATGAAGAAAACAGAAAATTAGTTGCAGGCGATACTGTAATTGGTGACTCTGAAAAGCCTCTTGTTCTTGCGGGGATTATGGGTGGTTTAAATAGTGGTGTTGATGAAAACACAACGAAAATTTTCATTGAAGTTGCAAACTGGAAGGCCGCAGAGGTTAGAAAAACTTCAACTCGCCTAGGTTTAAGAACTGACTCTTCTTCTCGATATGAAAAAACTCTTGATTCTCTAATGCTTGAGAGAACTCTATTAAGAACTCTTGAGTATGTATTAAAAGAAAACCCTGAAGCTAAAGTCGTAGGTGATATGCAATACGATGGGCCAAATCTTTTAGAGATTAAGCCCATTTCGATTCCATCAAGTGCTGCTAAAATTAATAAGGCCCTTGGTAAAGAAGTTTCTTTTGATGAAATGAAGAGAATCTTCAATAGTCTTGATTTTAATATTGAGGGAACAGCTGAAAGTTTTGTTGCTCATATTCCAAGTTATCGTGCAACTAAAGATATTGAAACAGGATCTTGTCTTGTTGAAGAAATTGGACGTGTTATTGGTTTCGATAATATTGCTCCTGTTTCACCAAAGCTTGATATTGCTCCAGTTAAGTTAAGTCCTGCTCAGAAGCTACACCGCCGTATGAAAAACTTTATGGTGAATCATGCTAATGCATTTGAAGTAATGACATACCCTATGATTGGGCCATCTCTTCTTAAGAAGTCTCTATATGAACACAAGGGTGGATTAGAGTTAATTAACGCTCTTTCAAAAGATGCGTCTCTTATGCGCGAATCATTAGCACCTTCTTTTCTTGAGGCCGCTTCTCAAAACGCAAAGAATTCATCTGCATTTAAATTCTTTGAACTAGGTCGTACATATCACGCAAATGATAAAGACTTTGTAAAAGAGGAGAGTGTATTTGGTGCGCTTTACTTTGATAAAGAAGCAACTCCATTCATGGATCTTTTAAACGATACTACTCGCTTACTTGATTGCTGTAATGTTAACTATCAGTTAAATGAACGTAATCCTAAGTTTAAGAGTAATGCTATTGATGAAGAGTGGGCAGGTATTCATCCATTTGAATTTTATAACTTTAGAATTCAAGGAAAGATGGATGGTGTAATCTTCTCTGTTCATCCTCTAGTTCTTAAGCAATTTAAGATTAAAGGCAATGTTTCAATTGCACTTATTAATATGAGCGCGTTTGAATCACGTGAGCAGAAAGACAAAACTAAGTATCAACCATTAGCGAAGTTTCCTGGTTCAACATTCGATTGTACTGTAGAAGTAGATACTAACGTTGCAGTAGGTACTATTTTAAATAGTCTTTCAAAACTTAAGATTAAAGAACTTGTTTCTACTTCTATTGCAGATATCTTTGTTCAAGATAATAAGAAGTCTGTAACAGTAAGAAGTGAATTCTTAGATCCTAATAGTACTTTATCAGGAGAGTTCATTACTGAAGCTTCTAATAAAGTAATAGAGACGTTAGAAAAAAACGGATTTCCTCTAAAAAAATAGGTTAAATTTTTTACATAGTAACCGATGATAGAAGGCCACTCAGAGAGTGGCCTTTTTTATTTTCATTAACTTTCGAGATTTCAGAGGGTTACGTTTTTAGTAGAAGTTTAACCTACTGCTAAAATTAAGTATGATTAATAATCTATAAGTATTTAATATTGTTATTAAAATTTATGAAAAAAAAGTTAATAAAAAGTAAAAAAAGTATTGACGAAGTTATTCGGGTTTCATAATATGCCCCTCGTTCCAAACAACAAACGAAACAAAAACAACGTTGCAAATAACGACATTGAATTTTTTTCTTTAATTGTTAAAAAAGACTTTACATGTTGAACATGAACATATAGTCTCGGACAGCTCTTTAGACATTCAAATAAAGTAATAAAGATTTGCTACTTAGGTGGCAAACAAGATGAGAAGAAATCCAAAATAAGTTTTAAACGGTTTTTGAAAGATCTGACGTAACTGAATCATTGAAGT